>NZ_JBPIZB010000003.1:0-623831 GCF_051172315.1 Serratia sp. B501 | reverse complement strand
GCATCGGCAGGTCGTAGCCGGTGAGGTGCAGGAGGCTGTAAATCAACATGGAGCCGTGGCCGTTGGAGAGCACGAAACGGTCGCGGTCAGCCCAGTGCGGGTTAGTCGGGTTGTGGTTGAGGTAGTCACGCCACAGGACTTCGGCGATGTCCGCCATGCCCATAGGGGCCCCCGGGTGGCCGGAATTTGCTTTTTGTACGGCGTCCATGCTGAGTGCGCGGATGGCGTTGGCAAGCTCTTTACGAGAAGACATAACGAAACTCCAGTGCGATTACAGTTGAGCGGCCAACATGTCTTCCAGCTTCTGCTGGTCGACGGCGAACAGGCGGATGCCTTCGGCGAGTTTTTCTACCGCCATGGCGTCCTGATTGTGCAGCCAGCGGAATTCCGCTTCGGCCAGCGGAGCGGGTTGGTGGAAGCCCTCGGTCGACGGGGTCAGCTTGCGCTCGACCGGCTGTTCGCTGTTTTTCAGCTGCTCCAGCAGGTTCGGCGCGATGGTCAGGCGATCGCAGCCGGCCAGCGCCAGGATCTGCTCAACTTTGCGGAAGCTGGCGCCCATGATCACCGTCTGGTAACGATGACGCTTGTAGTATTCATAGATGGTGCGCACCGATTTCACGCCCGGATCCTGATCGGCGTCGTAGTCGGCGGCAGGCTGTTTAGCCTGGTACCAGTCATAGATGCGGCCGACGAACGGCGAGATCAGATACACGCCGGCTTCGGCGCAGGCGCGGGCCTGAGCGAAGGAGAACAGCAGCGTCAGGTTGGTGTTGATGCCTTCTTTTTCCAGCTCTTCGGCGGCTTTGATGCCTTCCCAGGTGGAAGCCAGCTTGATTAGGATGCGCGATTTGTCGATGCCCTGTTCCTGATACATGCCGATCAGTTTGCGCGCTTTGGCGACGCACATGCCGCGGTCGAACGACAGGCGGGCGTCCACTTCGGTGGAGATGCGGCCCGGCACGCTTTTGAGGATCTCGACGCCGATATTGACGGCCAGTTTATCGCTGGCGTTGATCAGCTGGGTTTCCTTGCTGCCGCCCTGGCGGCGGGCATACTCCAGCGCTTCGGTGATCAGCGCTTTGTACTGCGGCAGCGCGGCGGCTTTCAGGATCAGCGAAGGGTTGGTGGTGGCGTCCTGGGGTTCGAACTGGCGGATGGATTCGATATCGCCGCTGTCGGCGACCACCGTGGTCAGCTGCTTGAGTGCGTCTAATTGATTCATTGATAAGCTCCTTGACCAAGCTCAACGTAGGGAAATGAGAACCTTTTTCATCATAGGGGGAACACACTGCATCATCGGATCGAGAATGAAAATGCGCTTTTTCTGATTGTTGCGATGGATAATAACAATGAATGACGAATAAACCCAGGCGGAGCGCGGCTTGCGCGCGACCGCCATCGAGACTGCAGGCGGTTTAACGCCGACCGACCGCGTTTTCGTAATAGCCGATCCGCTCGACTTTCGGCGCCGAACCTCCCCCTTCAAACTCCGATTCCAGCCAGGCATCGACGATGGTTTTCGCCAGTTCGGCGCCGATGACCCGCGCGCCCAGCGTGATGATCTGCGCATCATTGCTTTTGCGCGCCCGTTGGGCGGAGTAGGTATCGTGACATTGCGCCGCGCGAATGCCGGGCACTTTATTGGCCACGATGCTCATACCGATGCCGGTGCCGCACAGCAGGATCCCCCGCCGATGTTTTTCCTCCCGTATCGCCTGCGCGACGCGATAGGCGATATCGGGATAGATCCCCGTTTCTGCGGTGCGATCCGTCGTGTAGTCAATGACGGGAATGTCCCGTCGTTGCAGGTGGGCGACGATCAGATCCTTCAGTTCAATGGCGGCATCGTCGGCGCCGATGGCGATAGGCAGCATAGCGGTCTCCTGATTGGTAACGAAAAGGGCGGCGATCCTCGGTGGCGCCACGTTCATTACCGTATCCCTGTTTAATCAAATGTTCAATTGATGTTCTTTTGTTTTTTGCCTGATTTTTCTGTTCCTCCCTTTAAAAGGTGACATTCGTCACTAAAAAAGAGGTTTTAATCGTTATTTATCCTCATGTAGACGGGTTTTTGAGCGATATCACAGTTTGGCAAGTTCTCTGTGGGCAAATTGAACGCGTGACGTTAGTGTTCATTTGTTCTTTGTTTGTGTTATTGATCATAAAGAGTCACCCTACCAGAGGAGAGTGCTATGTGTCAGACCTGCATGACAGAGGCGAAAATGGCGGACGGTATCCCCGAGATCATGAAGGCGGTTGTGGCGTACGCCCCGAAAGATTACCGCCTGGAACAGGTGCCGGTACCGAAGATCGGCCCGAAAGAGATCCTGGTGAAGATCGAGGCCTGCGGCATCTGCGCCGGCGATGTTAAAGCGTTCGAAGGGGCGCCCAGCTTCTGGGGAGATGAAAAACAACCGGCATACATCAAGGCGCCGATGATCCCCGGTCATGAGTTTATCGGCCACGTGGTGGGATACGGCGAAGGCGTCGAGGGCTTCAATCTCGGCGATCGGGTGATATCAGAACAGATCGTTCCCTGTTGGCAATGCCGCTTCTGCAACCGCGGCCAGTATTGGATGTGCGAAAAGCATGACCTGTACGGTTTCCAGAAAAACGTCAATGGCGGCATGGCCGAGTACATGAAGTTCACCAAAGAGGCGATTAACTATCATGTACCGGCCGATCTGCCGATCGAAAAAGCCATTCTGATCGAACCCTATGCTTGCTCCTTCCATGCGGTGCAACGCGCCAATATCAAACTGGGCGATGTCGTGGTGCTGGCCGGCGCCGGCACCCTGGGGCTGGGCATGATCGGGGCGATCAAAAAGTCCGGGCCCTCGAAGCTGGTGGTGCTGGATCTGTCCGACGAGCGTCTGGCGCTGGCGAAGCGCTTCGGCGCGGATGTGACGCTGAACCCGACCCGTGACGACGTGCCCGCGGCGGTTAAAGCGATGACCGACGGCTACGGCTGCGACATCTACATCGAGGCGACCGGCGCCCAAAAGTCCGTGGAACAGGGCCTGACGCTGATCCGCAAGCTCGGCACCTTCGTGGAATTTTCCGTGTTCAAGGATCCGGTGACCGTCGACTGGAGCATCATCAGCGACCGCAAGGAGCTGGACGTGCTCGGTTCGCACCTCGGCCCTTACTGCTACCCGCTGGTGATCGAAGGCATCGCCAATGGCGATCTGCCGACCGAAGGCGTGGTGACGCATACGCTGCCGCTGGAACAGTTCGCCGAGGGCTTCGAGCTGATGAAGCGCGGCATCGGTTCAATCAAAGTGGTGCTTAATCCAAACCTCTGAAACCTGCATCGTTCTTCGGGTGCGGGCGAGCCTGCGCCTCCATAATCACATGTGCTGGGGTGTTCTATGTTGCATGGACTGATTCATCGCATTGGTCTGTCACCGAAACTGCTGCTGGGCTATGCCGGCGTGTTGGTGTTCATGATGGGCGAAGGGCTGGAACAAGGATGGCTGTCGCCTTATTTGATCGGCAAGGGGCTGAGCATTCAGGAATCGGCGCTGCTGTTCAGCGTTTATGGCTTTGCGGCCGCGATCGCCGCCTGGTTTTCCGGCGTGCTGGCGGAAATCTTTACCGCCCGGCGGGTGATGTTGGCCGGCCTGCTGCTGTTTCTGTTCGGTTCGGTGTGCTTTTTGACGTTCGGCCTGCCGAGCAACAACCTGGCGATCATGGTGCCGACCTATGCGCTGCGCGGCTTGGGTTATCCGTTGTTCGCCTACGGTTTTCTGGTGTGGGTGGCGTATGAGGCGCCGCCGGAAAGGCTGGGGTCGGCGGTGGGGATTTTCTGGTTCGTCTACAGCGGCGGGCTCAGCGTGCTGGGCGTGTTGTATTCCAGCATCATGCTGCCTTATCTCGGCGAGATCCACACGCTGTGGAGCGCGCTGATTTTCGTCGTGCTGGGCGCGGTGATTGCGCTGATGCTCAATCGCGACGACGGCGCGGCACAGAGCGGCAACCGGGAAAAAGCGTCGCTGGGTTACGTCTTGAAGGGCATCACCATCGCGTTTGAAAACCCGAAGATCGGCCTGGGCGGCATCGTGCGCACCATTAATACCTCCGCGGCATACGGCTTCGTCGTATTCATGCCCATGTACATGATGGATATGGGATTCACCCGCACGCATTGGCTGCAGATGTACGCCGCGCTGTGGACGGTCAACATCATTTTCAACCTGATTTTCGGCGTGATCAGCGACGGGCTCGGCTGGCGCAATGTGGTGATGTGGTTTGGCTGCGTCGGCTGTGCCTTGACCACGCTGATGTTCTACTACGTGCCGCAATTCTTCGGCGCCAACTACCTGCTGACCGTTTGCGCCGCCGGTTTGTTCGGCGCCTGCCTGGCGGCGTTCGTGCCGCTGTCGGCCATCATGCCGTCGCTGGCGCCGGACAATAAGGGCGCGGCGATGTCGATTCTCAATCTGGGCGCCGGCCTGAGCACCTTTGTCGGCCCGGCGGTGGTGGGGCTGTTTATCGGCAGCCTCGGCACCGTTGGCGTGATCTGGATCTTTACCGGTTTGTACCTGTTCAGCGGCGTGCTGATGAAATTTGTCACGCTGCCGAAAGAAAGCGCGACGGCGCAGGAAGAACGCGGCGCGAGTTTGGCGAAAATATCCTGACCGAGGGTGAAGTTCACAGTTTTAAGGGGAAATTTATGATTAATCATCAAACTACGGCGCCGCGCGAGCTCTCGCTAAAGGGCAAGGTGGCGCTGATTACCGGCGGTGCTGCGGGGATCGGCCTCGCTATCGCCGAACGCTATCTGCAAAACGGCGCGCGCGTGGCGCTGCTCGATCGTGCGCCGCAGGTTGCTGAAGTGGCGCGACAGCTGGACGCCGAGGCGGCGGTGGGCGTCGTGGCCGACGTCACCGATGCCGCGTCGGTGGAGCGGGCGGTGGCGCAGATTGAGGCGCATTTCGGGCAGCTGGACGTGCTGGTCAACAGCGCCGGCATCGTCGCGCTGCATCCCGCTGAGGAACTGCCGGAAGCGGCGTGGGATGCAACCCTGGCGGTCAATCTGAAAGGCGTGTTTCTTACCTGCCAGGCGGTGGGCCGCCGTTTCATTAGTCAGCGCGGCGGCAGCATCATCAATCTCGCCTCGCAGGCCGGGGTGGTGGCATTGCCGAATCACCTGGCCTATTGCGCCAGCAAAGCGGGCGTGATCGGGTTGACTCAGGTGCTGGCGCTGGAGTGGGGGCCGCACAACGTGCGGGTCAACGCCATTTCACCCACCGTCGTTTTGACGGAGCTGGGCCGTAAGGCCTGGTCTGGCGAGGTGGCTGAGCAGATGAAGCAGAAAATCCCGCTGCGGCGCTTCGCCGAGCCGCAAGATATCGCCGCCAGCGCCCTGTTTTTGGCCGGCGACGCGGCGGCGATGATCACCGGCGCCAACCTGGTGGTCGACGGCGGTTACACCATTCAATAATTTCTTATTCAGGCGACAGAGAGGCCGCGATGAACAGAATCATTAACGATCCCGATCACGTAGTGGAAGACGCCATTCAGGGCTATAGGCTGGCCCACCCGGACTATTACGCCGCCACCGACAATGCGCGGGTGTTGAAATATCCGCCGGCGCCGATCGCCGGCAAAGTGGGCATCGTCACCGGCGGCGGTTCCGGCCATGAGCCGGCGTTCCTGGGCTATGTCGGCAAAAACATGCTGGATGCCGTCGCGATTGGCGAGATTTTTTCATCGCCTACGGCGGGGGCTTTTCTCGATGCCTTCAAGGCGGCGGACAGCGGTGCGGGCGTCGCTTGCCTGTACGGCAACTACGCCGGCGACAACATGAACGTCAAGATGGCGATCAAGAAGGCCACGGCGGCCGGCATACGGGTGAAAACCGTGGTGGCCAACGATGACGTCGCCTCGGCGCCGGCCAGTGAGATCGATAAACGGCGCGGCGTGGCCGGAGAAATTCTGATGTGGAAGGTCGGCGCGGCGGCGGCGGCCAAGGGATACGATCTGGACGGCGTGATCGGCGCGGCGCAAAAAGCCATCGACCGGTGTCGTTCGATCGGCGTCGGCCTCAGTTCCTGCACCATTCCCGCGGTCGGCAAACCCAATTTTCATATCGAAGACGGCAAGATGGAGATCGGCATTGGCCATCACGGCGAACCGGGCATTGAGGTGTCGCCGATCCAGTCGGCGTCGGCGATGGCCGGCACCATGCTCGATTTCGTGCTCAACGACATGCCGCTGGAACAGGGGCAGGAGGTGGCGTTGCTGATCTCCGGGCTTGGCGCCACGCCGGTGATGGAGCTGTATATCTATTATGCCGAAATAGAGCGTCGGTTGACGGCGAAAGGCGTGCGGGTGCATCGGCGCTACGTCGGCAATTACTTCACGTCGCTGGAAATGATGGGCGTGACGCTGACGCTGATGACGCTGGATGACGAACTGAAAACGCTGCTGGACATGCCGGCGCAATCTTTAGGCTTAACCAAGGTGGAGTGAATCATGACGGAACAAATTTCAACCCGGTACGGCAGTGAGATCGTTACGGGGCTGATAGAAACCATTGTCAGCAACCGCGAATACCTGAGCGAAATCGACGGCGCCATCGGCGACGGCGACCACGGCATTAACATGTCGAAGGGATTCGCGATGTGCGGCGATGCCATTCGCGGCCGCGAGCTCACGTTGGCGCAGGCGTTCGATGCGGTTTCCGATGCGCTGATGGAGGGCATCGGCGGTTCGATGGGGCCGTTGTACGGCAGCCTGTTCATGGGCATGGCGGAGAGCGTGCGCGAGCGCAGCGTGCTGGATAAGCAGGCATTTTTGGCGATGTTGCACGGCGGATTGCGCGAACTGCAGGACATCAGCAGCGCGGGCGTGGGGGACAAGTGTCTGATGGATACGCTGATACCGGCGGTAGCGGCGTTTGAGCAGGCGGCGGGGCGCGGTGACGACTTCGCCGCTGCGCTGGAACAGATGAGGAGCGCCGCGGCGCGCGGGCGCGATTCCACGCGCGAGCTGGTGGCGAAAATCGGCCGCGCCAGCCGCCTGGGCGAGCGTTCGCGCGGCGTATTGGATGCCGGCGCGGTATCTTGCTGTCTGCTCTTGACCCGATTGGCGGACGAGGTGGAGCAACGACTGAATACCGTTGCCGCCTGATCGCGTTATACTAGCGGGCATTCAGCATTGTCGGAGGGGCGTGTATCGTCCCTCCGCCATGATTAACCGGCCTGCCGTGGGGAAACGTCTAACGGATGGAAAAACAAACTGTGTCCCAGGATAACGAACTGCTGACCGAAATCGCCGTTGCTTATTATCAGGATGAGATCACGCAGGAAGAGATCGCCAAAAAGTTCGGCATCTCACGGATCAAAGTCGGTCGTTTGCTCAAGCGCGCCAAGGAAGAAGGCATCGTCGAGATCAACGTGCGTTATCACCCGGTGTTCAGCACCCGGCTGGAACAGCAGATGATGGAACGTTTTCCCATCAGCCGCGCGCTGATCGCGCTCGATCATCAGGACGAAGAGGAACAGCGTCGGCAAGTGGCGGCGCTGGTGTCCAACTACCTGGCGATGTCGCTGAAAGACGATATGGTGTTGGCGGTCGGGCAGGGGCGCAACGTGGCGGCGATCGCCGATCACGTCGGCAGCGTGACGGAGCGCAACTGCAAGTTCATCTGCGGCATCGGCGGCACTCACCGTCCGGGCGATGCGATCAACGCCGACCATATCAGCCGGCGTCTGGCGAAGAAGTTCGGCGGCAGCAGCGAGACGCTTTACGCGCCGGCCTACGTCGAAAATCGCGCGCTGAAAGACGCCTTCATGCAGAATGGCACGATCAAGGAAACGTTGGATCGCGCGCGTAAGGCCGATGTGGCGTTAGTCGGCATTGGCGACATGAATGAAAACAGTTATATGGTGAAATTGGGGTGGTTTACGCCGCACGAGATTATCGACGCCAGCCTTAATCAGGGCGTGATCGGCGACATCGCCGGCTATGACTTTTTCAATGCCCAAGGGCAGCATGTCGATACGGTGATGAATGACCGTGTGATTGGGCTGAGCATTGATGAGCTGCGCAAAATTCCGTGCGTGATCGCCATTGCCTCCGAGAATACCAAGGCGCTGGCGATTTTGGGCGCGTTGCGCACCGGCGCCATCGACATTATCGCCACCAGCGCGCTCAATGTGCGCACTATCCTCAATATGTCGCAATAGCGACACCCGCAAAAAAGGGTTCAGCGCCAGGCTGAACCCTCAACGATCTCCTCATTTGACCGATTATTTGCTCAGGTTGACGTCGATCGCCTGATAGAAGGCGTTGGCGGTGTCGGCTATGTCCCACACGGCAAGGATCACGTGCGAACCGCTGCGATCTGCCGGTATGTTGCACTGGTGGGTGACCTGCGCGGCAGGGATGGCGCCGCCGTCGTTGAACTGGCAGAACGGCGTCAGGTCAAAGGAAGCGCGGGTCAGCGGTTGAGAAGCGTCCCAGTTCGGCTTGGTGATGAAATAGCGCCAGCTGGTGGTGCTGTGACGCGCGGTCAGCTTCCAGGTAAAGGAGTTCGGGCCGGTTTTCAGGTTGAGCTTGTTCCAGCGCGTCGGCGTTTGCTGATCCAGTTCGAAGAAGGTGGACTTGTTGGCGCTGGCGATATGGCCGTCAACCGGGCCGGCCTGCGGGAAGCCTTTCAGGCCTTCGACGCTCTGCGGTTCGTACTGCACGCTGCCGCACTGGGTGTTGAGCTGCAGTTTGCACTGGTAGGCGCGGCTGGCCGGTGACTCGACATAACCGTGAGCATTCGCCTGTTGCGAAACGCCGAACATCGCCGCGCTCAGCAGGCCCAGAGAGAGCAGGGTACGGGAAGTTTTGTTCATAAGTCACTCCTGACTGAAATTATGTTGTAAGTTGAGCGTATTTCACCGACAAAATGAGAGACTAATAACGCAATTAGAAATAACCCTTCTTGTCGGCTTGTTTTATTTTTATCATTCTGGTCGTGCGATAGAGCGGAATGTTTTAACGGCTATTAACGAAAATTATTATGATGACGATCTTTGATCGTTAGGCTGAATTTATTTAACTGTCGCTGTGTAAAAGTAGGGCGCTATGATGAATTTTATATCAGGTCGTGATGAATAGTATTTAAGATAGCGCTCTCATTTATGAAGTATATTGCTTGTTGCTATGAGTACCCTTGTTCGATTTGATCGATTTTTGTGCGCCACCACCTTGGGAATTTAGTGTCATTTTTCTTATTTTATTTTAAAGAGGAATTTGTATGACTAGATTATCCCTGGACGCGATTAAAATAATCAGCACCATCAAGAGCACCGGTTCTTTCTCTATGGCGGCGGAGGCGCTGCATAAAACGCCTTCGGCGATCTCTTATCGGGTTTCCAATATTGAAAGCAAACTCTGCGTGAAACTTTTTCATCGCAATGGCCCCATGATTACCCTGACGGATGAAGGGGAATTTCTCCTGCAGGAAGGCAGCTGGATATTAAATGCGGTGCAGGATCTGGAAAGCCGGGTGCGCAACATCCCCAAGCTGGACAATAATATCCGCCTGGCGGTAGACACCTTCTTCCCGTTGGAAACCCTGACGCAGGATATCCGCGACTATATTCAGCATTGCCCGAACGCCAGTATCTCGGTGCAGCGAGAAGCGTTGAACGGCACCTGGGATGCGCTGAAGAACAACCGGGCGGATCTGATCATCGCCATCGGCCAAATTCCCGACAGCGTGCAGGCCAAAACCCTGATGCTCGGCAAGCTCAACTTTGTGCTGTGCGTGTCGCCTTCGCACCCGTTCGCGGCGCAGAGAAAGCCGGTGTGCAAGAAACAGCGGTTGAACGACATCGTGGTGGTGATCGCCGACAGCAGCCATGAGCTGCCCAAACGCAATCACGGCACGCTGCCCTTGCAGCGTCAGTTGGTGGTATGCGATGTGGAAAGCAATCTGGCGCTGCTCAAGCGCGGCATCGGCCACGCTTTTCTGCCGCCTGCGCTGATTGAAAAGGAACTGGCCAGCGGTGAACTGGTGACGGTGCCGGTGGAGATGCAAAAGGGGGACGAAATGATTTGGCTGGCGTGGCACCCGGCCAGCAAGGGCGCCGGGTTTAACTGGTGGCATGAGCGGCTGACGCGCAAAAGCGATGTCTACAGCCTGATGGGCCGCGAAGTGGTGCGGGATGGCGGTTATCCTTGGTGCCACAACTGAAGGAATAGAGACGAAGGGACGCGAAAATCAAACGGTTAGCTCAATGAAAACCCCGCAGCATTCGGCTACGGGGTTTTTTTACGGCTTACGCCACGCGGCCCACCTTCAGCCAGGCGCCGTCAGAACCGGGCGCCGAGGTGATGTAACCCCATTTGGTTTGCCAGACGTAACCCTGGTAGGACACCAGCGCGCCCTGCGCGTAAGTGGTGCCCGGCACATAAGCCGGCGCGGTCATGATCGGCAGGTTGCCGGGGCCGACGCCGGTGTAGCGCAGCCCGGTGCCCATATCCAGCTGGCTGTCGTCGTAGTCCGCGGCGTTGAAATAGCGATCCAGCGAGGCCAGCAGGTCGCCGTTGCGGTTGTCTTGCCCCAGATGCCAGAACATCACGCCGCCCAACTGCTGCTGCTTGATGTATTTCGCTTTGTATTTGAAGCTCTCGGTATCGTCATAGGTGACGAACAGCCCTTTCTGCGCATGATACAGGTAAGGCGTTTTGGTCTTGTCGTTCCACAGCCGCTGATAGCCGTAGTTGCCCAGCAGCATCTGCTCCAGCTGGCGATAGGAGGCGATGCGCGGATCCTTGTCGCGCACGCACTCTTCGCAGCCCACCAGCCAGTAATCGGTGTTCGGATACGGATCTTCGCCCGGCGTGCTGTGGCTGCTGTATTGCCCGCCGTTGCCGCCGCTGACGCCCTTGAAGGCGCGGCCGTAGAAGGGCACGCCCATCACGATTTTGGCGCTCGGTACGCCTTCCATCATCAGGTGTTGCTGCACCGCGGCGTCAACCGTCAGGCTGAACGGGCTGGGGAAGGCGCGGGTCAGCTCTTCCCAGCTCCAGCCCAGGTTGGCTTCGCGCAGCGCATTGTAGAAGGTCGGCCCGGCCGCATCGCCGAACAGCGCCGCCTGGTGGTTGGTTATCTTCTCCCAGGGGCCGGCCAGATCGTAGGTCATCAGGTTGATGTAATCGAGCGGCGCGACGATCTGCGCCAGCTTGCTGTAATAGCGCGACAGGAAGAAGGCGCCGCCGGCGCCGGCGATGGTCAACTGGTACGGCAACGCCTGGCGGCCGTCGGCGACGGTTTGCTGGTTCAGCAGGGTGCGGATCTCCTGCAGCGCGGCGATGAAACCGTCCACTTCCGAGGCTTGCGGGTACTCCCAGTCGATGTCTACGCCGTCGAAGCCGTAATCCTTCATGATGCGCACGCAGGATTGTGCGAACTTGGCGCGCGACGCCGGGGTTTTCACCGCGTTGACGTAGTTGGCGTGCGACACCCCCAGATCGTTGGAGTAGTACCAGCCGCCGATGGAGAACATGATGCGCAGGCTGGGGTTGTGCGCTTTGAGCGCGGTCAGGCGGTTGACCACATCGCGCGCCTTGGCGTCGTTGGTGGCCGGATCCCAGGCGCATTCCAGATTGCTGTTGATATCCAGGAACGAGAAGTTAATGTGCGTCAGCTGTTTGGCTTTGGCCGGCGTGATGTTGGAAACCGGGAACGGCACGACAGACGTATCGGTCTCGGTGTAATTATTGATTTGGTTGGTCGGAATAAAATAATACCCAATAACGGCTTTACGTGTGGACATGGCATTTCTCCAGAGTGGATGTTTTTGAATGGGGAAATATTTCCCGTTGCCATTAATGTTTATTTTTCGCAGAAATAACAGTCGAAACAAATCACGATAAGAATAAATTTTTTATTCACTGCCGCCTGCCTTGGCGTTTATGTGTTGTGCCAGCATTCAGCATGAATGAATTCGACCATAGGGCCTGTATTTATTCATTTGCTTTGTAATAGCATCCTTAACTAGATTCTGAGTATCCGATGTCCCACCGGCCGTGATTGGCATTTAATTAAAAATAAAAAAGGAGATGAGCTATGTCCAGCATAGAGCCTGACGCTGTTGGCTTAATAGTCCAGCGAGTATGTGAATATCTTCAGCCGGTATTGAACGCCATTCTGGCCGGCGTGATGGCGCTATTACACGGCGCCTATCGCAACGTGGGTATTCGGCGACGTTTATTGAATGCGGCGATGTGCGCGTTATTGGCCTGGACGGTGCGCGATGCGCTGGCGTTGATGGGCCTGGAATTAAACTGGGCGAATTTGGCCAGCGTATTGATTGGCTTTATGGGGGCGGATTACATCAACGCCTTAATTAAAAAATTCATCGGCAAAAAAACGGGGTTTAAAAATGTTAAATGACATCGAAGAGATTCGCTTTACCGCCCGCAGCGAAGAGAACCTGCGCGGCGTGCATCCGGATCTGGTGCGCGTTATTCGTCTGGCGCTGCGCTATTCCCTGGTGCCATTTTCCGTCAGCGAGGGGCTGCGCAGCATGGCGCGCCAGCGGGAAATGGTGCGCGCCGGCAACAGCCAAACGCTGCGCAGCCGCCATCTGACCGGACACGCGGTGGACGTGGTGGCGATGCCGGCGGGCGTGGTCTCCTGGGAGTGGGATTACTACGCGCAAATTGCGGTGGCGGTGCGGCGCGCGGCGCGTGAATGCGGCATCAACGTCGAATGGGGTGGCGAGTGGAAAACCCTCAAGGATGGCCCGCACTTCCAACTGCCGTTCCGGGACTATCCGGCATGAGCGGCTGGCTGCAAAAACTGATGCAGGGCGGGTTGCTGCTGTTGTTGCTGGCGGCCATCTGCCTCGGCGGCTACAGCTCGCTGTTGTCGCACCAGTTGGCGTCCGCGCGACAACAGGCGGCGGAACTGCAAAAAAGCCTGGCGCAGCAGGCGGGGCTTATCGCCACCTTGCAGACACAGGACGCGCAAAACCGCGCGCTGATGGCGGCGCAGCAGCAGCAGGAACAGCAGCTGCGCCAGCAACACGAGGCTTATCAGAGGAAATACCGTGAAGCGATTAAAAACGATCCCTGCGCCGCTCGGCCTCTGCCTGGCACTGTGCTTGAGCTCCTGCGCCCGGCCACCGGCGCCGCAGGCCATGCCGCTGTTGCCCCCTGAGTCGGTATTCGCTCCCTGTGAGCAGCCGCAGTTGCAGGGGGAGACCTGGGGCGATGCGGTGAGCTATGCCCTGGCATTACAAACCTCGTTACACATTTGCGCCGGCCAGGTGGAGACGCTCAACGCCTGGCGCGCCACGCTGCCGCCGCGCTGACGGCGGCGCTTGTCTGACTTGTCCCGCAGGCCTTCTTTTTTTACTTTTAAAACGGTCTTTCGACCAAGGTTATGGCGCGCTTCAAAGTTTGTGATGTTTCTCTCACTATACTTCAAGGCTGTGCCCTGTCATTGTACCTGGGCGCCATGGCCCACGGCAGGGCGCAGCCTCAAAGCCTTACCTCAACATAAAAGCAAAAAACAAAGGAATCCATAATGGACGAACAGCTCAAACAGAGTGCCCTTGATTTCCATCAGTTTCCTGTCCCAGGGAAGATCCAGGTTTCCCCAACCAAACCGTTGGCGACCCAGCGCGATCTGGCGCTGGCCTATTCGCCGGGCGTCGCCGCGCCTTGCCTCGAGATCGCCGAAGATCCGCTGGCGGCCTACAAATACACCGCGCGCGGCAACCTGGTGGCGGTAATTTCCAACGGCACGGCGGTACTGGGTCTGGGCAATATCGGCGCGTTGGCCGGTAAGCCGGTGATGGAAGGCAAGGGCGTTTTGTTCAAGAAGTTTTCCGGTATCGATGTATTTGATATCGAAGTGGATGAGCATAACCCTGACAAATTAATCGACATTATCGCCGCGCTGGAACCGACCTTCGGCGGCATCAACCTGGAAGACATCAAGGCGCCGGAGTGTTTCTACATCGAACAGAAACTGCGTGAGCGCATGAAGATCCCGGTGTTCCACGACGACCAGCACGGCACGGCGATCATTACCACCGCCGCGGTGCTCAACGGCCTGCGCGTGGTGAAGAAGAACATCTCCGACGTGCGGCTGGTGGTGTCCGGCGCCGGCGCGGCGTCCATCGCCTGCCTGAACTTGCTGGTGGCGCTGGGGCTGCGTCAACAGAACATCACCGTCTGCGACTCCAAGGGCGTCATCTATAAAGGCCGCGACGCCAATATGGAACAGACCAAAGCCGCCTACGCCATCGAGGATAACGGCCAACGCACGCTGGGCGACGCCATCCCGAACGCCGACATCTTCCTCGGCTGCTCCGGCCCGGGCGTGCTGACGCAGGATATGGTGAAAACCATGGCGCGCGATCCGCTGATCATGGCGCTGGCCAACCCGGAACCGGAAATTCTGCCGCCGCTGGCCAAAGCGGTGCGCCCGGACGCCATCATCTGTACCGGCCGTTCCGACTACCCGAACCAGGTGAACAACGTCCTGTGCTTCCCGTTCATTTTCCGCGGCGCGCTGGACGTGGGCGCCACCACCATCAACGAAGAGATGAAGCTCGCCTGCGTGCATGCCATCGCCGATCTGGCGCTGGCGGAACAGAGCGACGTGGTGGCCTCCGCGTATGACGATCAGGATCTCTCCTTCGGGCCGGAATACATCATTCCGAAACCGTTCGATCCGCGTCTGATCGTCAAGATCGCGCCGGCGGTGGCCAAGGCGGCGATGGACTCCGGCGTGGCGACGCGCCCGATCGAAGACTTCGACGCCTACGTGGAGAAGCTGGCGGAGTTCGTCTACAAAACCAATCTGTTCATGAAACCGATCTTCTCCCAGGCGCGCAAAGAGGTGAAGCGGGTGGTGCTGGCGGAAGGCGAGGAAGAGCGCGTGCTGCACGCCACGCAAGAGCTGGTGTCGCAGGGGCTGGCCTTCCCGATCCTGGTCGGCCGTCCGAGCGTGATCGAGATGCGCCTGAAAAAGCTGGGCCTGCAATTGACGCCGGGCAAAGATTTCGAAGTGGTGAACAACGAGTCGGATCCGCGCTTCAACGAATACTGGGGCGAGTACTACCAGATCATGAAACGCCGCGGCGTTTCGCAAGAGCAGGCGCGCCGCGCGGTGATCGGCAACCCGACGCTGATCGCCGCCATCATGCTGCACCGCGGTGAAGCGGATGCGATGATCTGCGGTACCATCGGCAGCTACCACGAGCATTACGACGTAGTGAAGAACGTGTTCGGCTTCCGTGAAGGCGCGCACGTCGCCGGCGCGATGAACGCGCTGCTGCTGCCGAGCGGCAACACCTTCATCGCCGACACCTACGTCAACGACGATCCGACGCCGGAACAGCTGGCGGAGATCACCCTGATGGCGGCGGAAACCGTGCGCCGTTTCGGCATCGAGCCGAAGGTGGCGCTGCTGTCTCACTCCAGCTTCGGCTCGTCTGATTGCCCGGCGGCGCGCAAGATGCGTAAAACGCTGGAGCTGGTGAACGAGCTGGCGCCGGAGCTGGAGATCGACGGTGAAATGCACGGCGACGCCGCGCTGGTGGAAAGCATCCGTCACGATCTGATGCCGGACAGCCCGCTGAAAGGCTCGGCCAACCTACTGATCATGCCGAACATGGAAGCGGCGCGCATCAGCTACAACCTGCTGCGCGTCTCTTGCTCGGAAGGGGTGACCGTCGGGCCGGTGCTGATGGGGGTGGCTAAACCGGTGCACATCCTGACGCCGATCGCCTCGGTGCGCCGCATCGTCAACATGGTGGCGCTGGCGGTGGTGGAAGCCCAGACCGAACCGCTGTAAGCCCGGGTTGAATGACTGGCCCCCTGTGCCGTTGGCGCCGGGGGCTTTTTTATGCCTTGCAGCGCGCGGCGATGGCGCGAATATCCTGCGGCGTAGTGCGACAACAGCCGCCAATCAATTGTGCGCCGAGCGTGCGCCACGCCGTCGCCTGATCGGCCAGGCTGCCGTGTTCGCCGCCGCAGGCGTGCCAGGTTTTGCTCACCGCATCGTAGTGCTCGCCGGAGTTCGGGTAGACCAGCAGCGGTTTGTCGGCCAGCGCGCTCAGCTGACGCAGCGCCGGGGCGACCTTGTCCAGCGCGATGCAGTTGATGCCGATGGCCAACACCTGCGGATTGCCGCGCAGCGCGGACAGGACCTCCGTCAGCGGCGTGCCGTCGCTGAGGTGTTGGCTGTCGCGCAGGGTGAAGGCGAACCAGGCGCCGAGCGTCGGGAATTCCTGCAGCAGCGTTAGCAGCGCCTGCAGTTCAGCAAACGACGGCAGCGTTTCGCAGGCCAGCAGATCGACGCCGGCGGTGGCCAGCGCGGCGATGCGCGGGCGGTGGAAGGCAATGAAGTCATCCTGCGCCAGCCGGTAGTCGCCGCGGTATTCCGAGCCGTCGGCCAGATAGGCGCCGTACGGGCCCACCGAACCGGCGATTAACAGCGGCGCCGCCTGCGGGTGCGTGGCCAGATAATCGCGGCGCGCGCGCTGCGCCAGCTGCACGCTTTTGGCGATCAACGCCAGCGACTGAGCCTGATCCAGGCCGCGGCGCAAGAAGCCCTGCGGCGTGGCCTGATAGCTGGCGGTGATAGCGCACTGGGCGCCGGCGTTGAAATAATCGAGGTGTACCTGATAGATAAGCTCGGGATTTTCAATCAGCACCTTGGCCGACCACAGCGGATCGGCCAGATCGCAGCCGCGCGCTTCCAGTTCGGTAGCCAGCGCACCGTCCAGGATCAGCGTGGGGTGTTCGGCCAGCAGGCGGGCGACGGGGTTATTAACCGACATGTTGTTCTCCCAAAGCGGTTTTTTGCCCGGCGCGCCGGGTCAGGAAATAGGTGAGGTAGCACAAGGCGACGAACGGCAGGCCGCAGTAGAGCGCGATGCGCTGCTCCGGATCGAACGCCAGCCCGATGCAGGCCAGCAGGCACAGCGCAAAGCCGAGGATCGGTGTCAATGGGTAGCCGGGCGCGCGGTATTTCAGGCCGTTTATCGGCTGGCCGCTGCGCAGATAGGCGCGGCGGAAAGCATAGTGGGCGGCGCAGATGCTCAGCCACACCGCCACCACCGCAAAGCCGGAGATCGCCGACAGGGCGACAAACACCGTATCCGGCGCGATCACGCTGGTCAGCAGCGCCAGCACGCCGCCGAGCATGCTGAAGGTCAGGGCGTTGATCGGAATGCCGCGCGCATTGACGCGCGCAAAGTAGGCCGGCAGGGTGCGCTGGTGGGCCAGCGACCACAGCATGCGCCCCGAGGCGTACAGGCCGGAGTTGGCCGCCGACAGGATGGCGGTCAGGATCACGAAGTTGAAGATATCGGCGGCGTAAGGCACGCCTATGCGTTCAAACACCAGCACGAACGGGCTTTTGACGATCCCCGCCTGATCCATGGGGATCAGCGCCGCCAGCACAAACACCGTGCCGATAAAGAACAGCATCAGGCGGATCACCGTGGTGCGGATCGCCAGCGGCACGACTTTCTCCGGGTTCTCGGTTTCACCGGCGGCGATGCCGATCAGCTCCGTGCCGGAGAAGGCGAAGTTCACCGCCACCATGGTCATCAGGATCGGCAGCGTGCCGTGCGGCAGCCAGCCGGAAGCGGTCAGGTTATGCAGGAACGGCGCCGGCGTGCCGTCTTTCATCGGCAGAAGACCGAACATGGCGGCGCCGCCCAGTATGATGAACGCCAGAATGGTCACCACTTTGATCAGCGAAAACCAGAATTCGCTTTCGGCGAAAAAGCGGGTGGTCACCACGTTAAGCAGGAAAATGGCCGCGCAGAAGATCAGGCACCACAGCCACACCGGCGACTGCGGGAACCAGTACTGCATGCAGAATCCGGCGGCGGTGAGGCTGGAGCCGAGCGCCACCGTCCAGGTGAGCCAATACAGCCAGGCGACGGCATAGCCGGTGGCCGGCCCCAGATAGCGCGAAGCATAGACGTGAAAGGCGCCGGTTTCCGGCATCGCCACCGACAGCTCGCCCAGGCACAGCATCACCAGATACACCACCAGCGCGCCGATCAGGTAGGCCAGCAGCGTGCCGAGCGCGCCGGTGGTGGAGATGATGTAGCCGGTGTTGAAAAACAGCCCGGTGCCGATCACGCCGCCCAGCGACAGCATCACCAGGTGCCGGGCCTTCATGCTGCGTTTGAACTGCCCTGCGGCGGGCGCCGATGAGTGCATAATAATCTATCCGTATAGACGTCTAAATATCTGAATGGCTATTGGTTATACCCGCAATGCCGTTTCAACGCAATGCGTCACCGGCGATCGCCGCGTAAAAAAATCGTCAGGCCAGATCTATATGCAAATGATAATTATTATCTATAATGTCGCCATTTTCGCTAATGGGGCAACATGATGAGATATCTGATTTTATTGGCGGCGTTGGCGCTCGGCGCCTGCAGCCAAACGCCGGTGAAGACGCCGGCCAGCGACGTCGCGAGCATGGGGAATATCACCGATCTGCACACCGGCGCGACCCTGACGCCCGAGCAGCTGTTGACGCGGTTGGCTCAGCAGCCGCGGGTGATCGTCGGGGAAAAGCATGACAATCCTTACCACCATCAGATTGAGCAATGGCTGGTGCAGCAGCTGCCGCAACGGCGGCCGCAGGGCAGCGTGCTGATGGAGATGATCAACCCGAACCAGCAGGCGCAGGTCGACAAAGTCAAGCAGTGGCTGCAGAGCGATCCCACGGTGCGTGACGGCCGCGTGGCGGAGCTGATCGCCTGGCAGCCGGGCTGGAAATGGGCGCTGTATGGCGGGGTGACGATGGCGGCGATGCGCGCGCCTTACCCGCTGTGGTCGGCCAACCTGGATCGCAGCGAGATCGCGGCGTTCTATCAGCAGCCGCAGTTCCCGGCGGGGCAGCTCTCGTCGCAGCCGGCGGTGCGCAAGGCGCTGGAAGAGACTATCCGCACTTCGCACGGCGGCCAGATTGAGGCCGCGCAGCTGCATGCGATGTTGGCAATCCAGCAGCAGCGCGATAGGCGCATGGCGGAGCGCCTGCTGGCGGCGCCGACGCCCGCGCTGTTGATCGCCGGCGGTTATCACGCCGCCAAATCGGTGGGCGTGCCGCTGCACGTGCGGGATCTGCAACCGGCGGCGGCGCCGACGGTGCTGATGCTGGCGGAACCGGGCGTACAGGTTGACGCGCACACGGCGGACTACCTGTGGATCACACCATCAGTGAAATGAATACGTTAAGGCAGTGAAAAGGGGTGTTAATTATAATTGCAAATGATTATCATTAGTAAATGTGATCTGCAATCATTCGCAATTAAGTAAGCTAATGCCCCTATGTTAAGTCAGTCTTATCCCCCTCCGGCCTTTGCGCTGCCGCAGCCGCGCTGGGCGCGCGGCTTGCTGCTCGCCCTGGCGGCGCACGCGGCGTTGGTGCTGCTGTTTTATTGGCCGCAGACGGCGCTCGAGCCGGTCGAGCTGCCGCCGCCGGCGGTGATGATGAGCTGGGCGGCGCAGATTGAAGCACCGGAAAGCAAACCGTTGCCGCTGGGCGTGCAGCAGGCGGAATCCGCTGCGGCGCAGCC
Source organism: Serratia sp. B501 (assembly GCF_051172315.1). Classification (NCBI taxonomy): domain Bacteria; kingdom Pseudomonadati; phylum Pseudomonadota; class Gammaproteobacteria; order Enterobacterales; family Yersiniaceae; genus Serratia; species Serratia sp. B501. The sequence goes on along the minus strand of NZ_JBPIZB010000003.1, from coordinate 604,257 downwards.
GGCGGAGCAGCAGCAACAACCGGATCTGCCCAAGCTGGCGCGCGCCGATAAAGCAAAAATCGTGACGGCGCAGAAGAAGCGCGCCGAACACCGTCCCCCGCAAAAAGCGCAGCCGAAGCCGCAAGAACAGGCCAAAGAGACGCGCAACGCCGCCGCGTCCAGCGCCGCCGCGCCGCAGGCGCAGACGATCTCCCACCAGACCGCCGCCCCGATCAACAGCGACGCCAACAGCAATGCGCAGGCCAAACTGTCGTGGGAGAGCCTGGTGAAAGGCAAACTGAACCGCATCAAGGATTACCCTTTGGATGCCCGCAGCCGGCGGCGCAGCGGCATGCCGCAGGTCAGTTTCAGCGTTGACGCGCAGGGACGGGTCTCGAACGTCATGCTGCAGGTGCGTTCCGGCACCGCGTCGCTGGATCGGGAAGCGGTGGCGGTGGTGTCGCGCGCCCAGCCGTTGCCGCCGCCGCCGCCGGATATGCTGCAGCAGGGGGCCGTCAAGGTGACGATGCCGATCGATTTCAATCTGGCGGAGCTGAATGCCCGCCGTTAATGCCCGCAGGCGCCGCATCGCCGTCGTGCGCCTCTTCAAACTTCGTGAGGGATTATGAATCCGCTGTTATTTACTCCGCGTCGTCGCATCGCGGCCGCGCTCTGGCTTTCTTTAGGCATCGCCGGCGCCGCGCTGGCGCAACCGCAGCCGCCGTTGGCGGAACGGGCGCCGAAAGCGCTGACGGCCCACGGCGAGACGCGTACCGACGATTACTACTGGCTGCGCGACGACAGCCGAAAAGAACAGAAGGTGCTGGACTACCTGAAGGCGGAGAACCGCTACACCGAGCAGATGATGGCGCCGTACCAGAAGCTGCGCGCCACGCTGTATCAGGAGATGCTGGGCCGCATGAACCCTGACGATCGTTCGGTGCCGTATCAGCTCAACGGCTATCGCTATCAGGAAAGCTATGCCGCCGGTAAAGATTTCGCGCGGTATCAGCGCCAGGCGCTCACCGCCGACGCGCCGTGGCAAACCCTGTTGGACGCCAATCAGCGCGCGGCCGGCCATGCCTATTATCGCCTGGGGGCGCTGGACGTCAGCCTGGACAACCGCCGCCTGGCGGTGGCCGAAGATATGCAGGGCCGCCGCCAATACCGCATCTCCCTGCGCGAGATAGACAGCGAACGCTGGTCGCCGGAAACGCTGGAAAACACCTCCGGCAACATGGTATGGGCCAACGACAGCCAAACCCTGTTCTACGTGCGCAATCACCCGCAAACGCTGCTGCCGTACCAGGTCTACCGCCATCAGTACGGCACGCCGCCGGCGGAAGATAAACTGGTGTATCAGGAAAACGATCCGGCTTTCTACCTCAGCCTCGGCCGTTCTTCTTCGCGCGATTACCTGATTCTGACCATCAGCGGCAACACCACGTCCGAAGTGCGCCTGATCGACGCCAACCAGCCGCAGTGCGAGCCGCAGCTGTTCGCCGCCCGGCAGAACGGCCGCGAGTATTACCTCGATCACTACCGCGGCGAATTCTACCTGCGCTCCAACCATCAGGATCCGAACTTTGGCCTGTACCGCACGGCGGCGGCGGGCAACCCCTGGCAGACGCTGATTGCGCCGCAGGCGCAGCACGAGGTGGAAAGCTTCAGCCTGTTCCGCGACTGGCTGGTGGTGCAGGAGCGCGCCAACGGGCTGGTGCAGCTGCGGCAAATTAGCTGGGACGGCAAAACCGAACGTGCCATCCCGTTCGACGACGCCAGCTACATGGCCTGGCTGGGCTATAACCCGGAGCCGGACAGCGATCGTTTGCGTTACGGCTATTCGGCGATGACCACGCCGACCCGCACCTATGAGTGGGACCTGAACAAGGGCGAGCGCACTCTGCTCAAGCAGCAGGAAGTGAAAGGCGTCGATCCGAGCCTGTATCACAGCGAGCGCATCTGGGTCGCGGCGCGCGACGGCGTGAAGGTGCCGGTATCGCTGGTGTATCGCAAGTCGCTGTTCAAGAACGGCCATAACCCGCTGCTGGTCTACGGCTATGGCGCTTACGGCATGAGCATGGATCCGGCGTTTAGCGCCAACCGCATCAGCCTGCTGGATCGCGGCTTCGTCTATGCGCTGATCCACGTGCGCGGCGGCGGCGAACTGGGGCAGAGCTGGTACAAACAGGGCAAGCTGACGCACAAACCGAACAGTTTCAACGATTTCATCGACGCCACCCAGGCGCTGATCAACGGCGGCTACGGCCAGCCGGGACGCGTCTACGCCATGGGCGGCAGCGCCGGCGGATTGCTGATGGGGGCGGTGATCAATCAGGCGCCGCAGCTGTACAACGCGGTGGTGGCGCAGGTGCCGTTCGTCGACGTGGTGACCACCATGCTGGACGACAGCATTCCGCTCACTACCGGCGAATACGAGGAGTGGGGCAACCCGCACCAGCCGGCCGCCTATGCGCTGATGAAGTCCTACAGCCCGTATGACAATGTGCGCAAACAGCGTTACCCGAACCTGCTGGTCACCAGCGGTTTATACGATTCGCAGGTGCAGTATTGGGAACCGGCCAAATGGGTGGCGAAGCTGCGGCGTTTCAAACAGGGCGATTCGCTGTTGCTGCTCGCCACTGACATGACCGCCGGCCACGGTGGCAAATCGGGCCGCCTGGCGCGGCTGGAAAACGGCGCGCTGGAGTACGCCTTTATTTTGGCGGCGGATCGGCAGGCGCAGAAATAACCTTCAGCGCCGCGGCACGCTGCGGCGCAATAAAACAATAACAATCTTTTACCGCGCTTTCGGCGGGCTTTTTGCTGGGCATTGTCGGCCATCAAACCTTATTGGCTATTTCTGGGGATATATGAAAATTAAAATGATAGCGAGCCTGATCGGCGCGGGACTGGTGCTGCACGGGCAGGCTGTGGCCGCGCAGGAACAGGCGGAAAACAATAAAGGCAGCGTGGCGTTCAGCCCGCTCAACGTCTCGGCCGCCGACGGCGGCAAAAGCAGCGAAAAAGACGCGTTGGCGAGGCCAGGCGCGTTCAGCTCGCGCGACGAGAACCAAAATCTGGAGTCGGTGGACAGCATTCTGCGCAGCATGCCGGGCACCTATACCCAGATCGACCCCGGCCAGGGATCGGTCAGCGTCAATATTCGCGGCCTGAGCGGCTTCGGCCGAGTCAACACCATGGTCGACGGCATCACGCAAAACTACTACGGCAACTCGCCGAGCGACGCGGCGCACGGCGGCATGCCCACCAGCCAGTTCGGGGCGCTGATCGATCCTAACTTTATCGTCGGCGTCGACGTGGCGCGCGGCAACGCCACCGGTTCCGACGGGGTGAATGCCTTGGCGGGCAGCGCCAATTTCCGCACCATCGGCGTCGATGACGTGGTGTTTTCCGACAACCCCTTCGGCGTGCGCACCAAGTTCTCGGTGGGCAATAACGGCATCGGCCGCAGCGGCATGATCGCCGTGGGCGCCAAAACCGCCGCCTTTGCCGACGGCGGCAGCCTGGGGGCGATGGCGGCGATCAGCGGCAGCTCCATCACCTCCAACTACAAAAACGGCGCCGGTTTCGACAGCGAGATGTTCAACGTCGATAAAACCTACCGCCAGAACCCGAAATCCCAGCTGTTCAAAGTGGACATCAAGCCCGATGCCTTCAACAGCATCGAACTGTCGGCGCGCAGCTACCAGAATAAAATCACCCGCCGCCACATCGACAGCGACGATTTTTACCTCAAATATCACTACGCGCCGTTCTCGGAACTGATCGATTTCAAATTGACCGCCAGCACCAGCCGCGGTGAGCAGAAGTTCATGTCCAACAACATGGCGGGGTTCAGCGACAGCACGGCGAAAAACATTTCCGATGCGCTGGATATCAACAACACCAGCCGTTTCAGCCTGCGGGATATTGATTTCGCCTTCAGCTACGGCGGCAAGCTGGTGCGCAACGAGTATAAGAAAAAGGCATCCGGGCTGGTGACGGATCAGGATCAGGCGGAAAGCATGCCGGTGGGCATTGCCGGCAAACAAGATATTTCCAGCCTGTACAGTGGCCTGCAGGCCAACTACGGCATCTGGCAGGGAAATTTCGATCTGAACTACACCGCCTATCGCCTCTCCGGCTACAAGCCGGCCTGTGATGAGCGCGTAGAGTGCTTCCCTCAGGGCGCCGGCACTATCAACCGCAACGAACACGGCTTCAACCCGTCGGTCATGCTGTCGGCGCAGGTGACGCCGTGGCTGCAGCCGTTCGTCAGCTACAGCAAGTCGATGCGCGGGCCGAATATCCAGGAAGTGTTCTTCGCCAACAGCGGCGGCCAGTCGATGAACCCGTTCCTGAAGGGTGAAAAAGCGGAGACCTGGCAGGGCGGGTTCAACGCCAATGCCCACGATCTGTTGTTCAAGCAGGACAGCTTCCAACTGAAAGCGGTCTATTTCGAAACCAAGATCAAAAACTACATATCCAGCCAAACCTACCTGGTGTGTAAAAACCGTCAGAAGTGCAACCGTTCGCAGGCGACGCAGGAAGAGTGGGATAACGCGGACATCAACGTCAGCATGACCATGTACAGCAATGCTCCCGATCCGGTCAAAACGCGCGGGGTGGAGCTTGAAGCGCTGTACGACGCCGGTTTCGCCTTCACCAAACTGTCGTTAAGCAAGGAGCATACCTCCCAGCCGACCAACCAGGCCAGCAACGTATTCGGCGCGGGCGATATCAGCGAACTGCCGGAATTCTACTTCACGCTGGACAGCGGGGTGCGCCTGCTGGACGAAAAACTGACGCTGGGCGGGGTGGTGAAATACACCGGCAAGTCGGTGCGCCTGTCGCCGGACTCTGATTACGATGAGAATGAGCAGTTGCTGAAGGAGCCGGCGCCGCATATTCCGACCATTATCGATCTGTACGGCACCTATCAGGTGAATCGCAATCTGCTGCTGAAGCTCAGCGTGCAAAACCTGATGGACAGAGACTATTCGGACGCGCTGAACAAGATGAACTCGCTGCCGTCGCAGTCGCAGTATGAGACGCCGACCAACACCGCCCGTGGGCGGACTTATATCTTCGGCGGGGAGGTGCGCTTCTAAACCGCAGCAGAGCAGGGCGCAGTCACTGCGCCCGTTTCGCCTGCAGCAGCCATTTGTCCAGCTCGTTGGCGAACTGCTGGCGGTCGCGCTGGTTCAGGGCGTTCGGGCCGCCGGTCTGAATGCCGCTGGCGCGCAGGGTATCCATAAAATCGCGCATGTTGAGGCGCTCGCGAATGGTGTCCGGCGTATAGCGTTCGCCGCGCGGGTTCAGCGCCACCGCGCCTTTCTCAATCACCTCCGCCGCCAGCGGAATGTCGGCGGTGATCACCAGATCGCCCGCTTCGCAGCGGCGCACGATCTCGTTATCGGCCACGTCGAAGCCGGCCGCCACCTGCAGCGAACGGATGTATTTCGACGGCGGCGTGCGCAGCGGTTGGTTCGCCACCAGCGTCACGGTGATGGTGGTGCGATCGGCGGCGCGGAACAGCACTTCCTTGATCACGTTCGGACAGGCGTCTGCATCGACCCAAATCTGCATTATTTCGTCTCCCGCAGCCAGTCGCGCACCGGCAGGAAATCGCGCGCCAGCGCCGCTTCCGGGCTGTCGGCGTCCGGCTGGTAGTTATATTCCCAACGCACCAACGGCGGCATCGACATCAGGATGGACTCGGTGCGCCCGCCGGTTTGCAGCCCGAACAGCGTGCCGCGATCCCACACCAGGTTGAACTCCACATAGCGGCCGCGGCGATACAGCTGGAACTGGCGCTCGCGCTCGCCCCAGGTCAAGGCCTTGCGTTTTTCGACGATCGGCAGGTAGGCGTCGAGGAAGCCCTGGCCCACCGCGCGGGTGAAGGCGAAACAATGGTCGAAATCCGGGGTGTTAAGATCGTCGTAGAACAGGCCGCCGATGCCGCGCGCTTCGTTGCGATGCTTGATGAAAAAGTAATCGTCGCACCACTGTTTATATTTGGGGTAGACCTCGTCGCCGAACGGCGCGCACAGCTCGGCCGCGGTGCGGTGCCAGTGCACGGCATCCTCTGCGAAACCGTAGAACGGCGTCAGGTCAAAGCCGCCGCCGAACCACCACACCGGCGCTTCGCCCGGCTTTTCAGCGATGAAAAAGCGTACGTTGGCGTGGCTGGTGGGCACGTAGGGGCTGAGCGGATGGATAACCAGGGAGACGCCCATCGCCTGGAAGCTGCGCCCGGCCAGTTCCGGACGGTGCGCGGTCGCCGAGGCCGGCAGGGTGGCGCCGGAGACGTGCGAGAAGTTGACCCCCGCCTGTTCGAACACCGCGCCGTTGGTCAGCACGCGGCTGCGGCCACCGCCGCCTTCTTCACGCGTCCATTGGTCTTCGGTGAACACGGCGCCGCCATCGGCCTGGGCGAGCTGCGCGCAGATATGATCCTGCAGCGCCAGCAGGAAGGATTTTACTTCAGCGATGTTAGGTAAACTCATGCGGGGTCTTTATAGCGTCTGGCTGAACAAGGCGCTGAGTATACTCTTATTCGCCGCCCGCGGCATCAGCGGGGTTTGCGTTGGTGTGCGTCGAAGTAGTCGAAGAAGTTGACGATGCCGTCCGCGATGGCGCGGGCGATTTTCTCGCGAAACGCGGTGGTGCCCAGCAGCCGTTCTTCGTTCGGGTTGGTGATGAACGAGGTTTCTACCAGCACCGAGGGGATGGACGGGGATTTCAGCACCGCGAACGCCGCCTGTTCGGTGCTGTCGCTGTGCAGATGGTGTACCGGACGAATTTGGCCGAGCACGTGGCGGCCGAGCGTCAGGCTGTTGTTGATGGTGTCGGTTTGCACCAGATCGAACAGCACCTGCTGCAGGTAGTTGTCCTGATCCTTGTATTTGCCGCCCGCTACGTCGTCGGCGGCGTTTTCACGGTTGGACAGGTAGCGCGCCATGGCGCTGCTGGCGCCGCGGTTGGAGAGGGCGAATACCGAAGCGCCGGAGGCCGACGGGCTGGTAAAACCGTCGGCGTGAATGGAAATGAACAGATCGGCCTGGTGCTGGTGGGCGATCTCCACCCGCTGGAACAGCGGAATGAATTCGTCTTCTTCGCGCGTCAGGCGCGCCTCGATGTGATCGTGCTCATGCAGGAAACGGCGCACGTGGTTGGCGATTTCCAGCACAATGTGTTTTTCCTGCGAACCTTCGTGGCCGACTGCGCCGGAGTCGATGCCGCCGTGGCCGGGATCGATCATCACCCGCTTTTTGCCGCCCGCCGGTTTCGCCGCCGGTTTGCTGTGCTGATTGCGCAGCATGCCTTCCGCCTTGGCGCTTGGGTTTTTCACGCCGAACAGCGCTACCGCCAGGCCGGAAAGCAACAGTTGGCGTCGCGTCGGGGAAACGGCAAGCGGCTTAAAATTGAGGAATTGTTTACCCTGCTTTTTCATTACGCAACGCTCCATCGACGATTCTATTTCGCGACGTTATATCGTATTGATAATCATTAATCGACCCGATAACTATTTCCATTTATTACGCCTGTTACCGGCGATTTCGGGGCAAATAGCGCGGTAAATCGCAGTTTGATATTGCGTAAGTGAATAATCACGCGATAATCAGATAAACACCTTAATTAACAGCGGCCAACATCGATGGAAATTCGCGTATTTCGACAAGACGACTTTGAAGAAGTCATTACCCTGTGGGAGCGCTGTGATCTGCTGCGGCCCTGGAACGATCCGGAAATGGACATCGAGCGCAAGCTGAACCACGATCCTGAGCTGTTCCTGGTGGCGGAAGTCGGCGGCGAAGTGGTCGGTTCGGTGATGGGCGGCTATGACGGCCACCGCGGCTCGGCGTATTACCTCGGGGTGCATCCCGACTATCGCGGGCGCGGCATCGCCAATGCGTTGATCAATCGTCTGGAGAAGAAGCTGATCGCCCGCGGCTGCCCGAAGATCCAGATTATGGTGCGCGAAGACAACGACACGGTGGTCGAGATGTACGAGAAGCTCGGCTACGAGATCCAGGGCATCACCAGCCTGGGCAAGCGGTTGATCGAAGATCAGGAATATTGAACGAGCGGCGGGCGGCGGCGTTGCCCCGCCCGCCGCAACGCATTACGGCAGCTTTTTGACGGTTTTCACGTCCACTTCGACGCTGCTCCAGTCTTTATCCACTTTGCCTTCCAGCTGCACTTTGTCTTTCGGCGTGATGGTTTGGCCGTTCCAGCGTTTGCGATCGATCTCGACCGTCAGCGTGCCGGTGGCGTCGCGGAAGGTGTAGGTATCGTCGCCGATGCGCTGCTCGATGTTGCCTTGCAGCATCACCCAGGTGTCGTCGCTCAGCGATTTCACCTTGTCCACGGTGGTCAGCGCCGCGCTGGGGCCGGAGAAACCACCTTGTGCGGTGGTTTGCGTTTGAGCCTGCGGCGCGGCCGGATCGAGGAACCCGCCTTGTTGCGCCAGTACCGGTGCGCTGCACAGCGCGATCAGAGCGGCCAGAGTCAGTTTTTTCATGTTGCGCTTCCTTATCGTTATCGAAAATCACATCCCGCTGATATCGGGTGCTTGCTAAGTGATAAGGATTAAAACACACCGATCTTAAGAGCTTCTTAAGCCGACGCATTGAAATTCCCATCGCCGGCGCCCATCTGTAGCCATAGTCTTTATTCTGTTGGCAAGGAACGAGCGTTGAAGCCATTCTCACCCCGGTTTTCCCCGGACGATTACGATCAGCACGGCGCGCTGCGGCTGCCGCTGGGATTTTGGGCCGTGCTGATTTTGCAGGCGCGCACCTGGCTGTTGTTCGTGATGGCCGGCGCTTCGCGCGAGCAGGGCGAAAGCTTGTTGGCGTTGTTTTATCCGGATACCCAACGCTTTTGGTACGGCATGCTGCTCGGTCTGCCGGCGGCGCTGGCGTTTTTGCTGAGCGGCCGTCGCCACCAATGGCCGCGGCTGTGGCGCGGTTGGCGCTGGGGGCTGGCTGTCTCGCTGCTGGCGTCGTTCGGCGGCTCGCTGTTCAGCCTGTGGCGCCAGGACGGCGATGCGCCGGGGCTGGAGCTGACGTTGGCGCTGCTCGACGCGCTGGCGCTGAGCTATCTGCTGCTGAACGCGCGTCTGAAAGCCTGTTTCGCGCCGGCGGAGCGCGCCGACTAATTGCCGAGAAGTGCGGCACTTTTCGCATTTTCCGCACTCCAAGCTGGCAACCGTTGGCGTAGTGCGGGCCGTTGTGAGAGGCTGGCACGCAGCAAAACGCCGAATGCGGCAGGAGCGGGTGACCCGCCCCGTGCCATTGATGTCTAAGGAGCTAGAGATGAATATTCGCCCCCTGTTGTTAGGGCTTCCGCTGTTACTGACCGGCTGTTCGAGCATGTCCAATTTCTCCTGGTCCAGCCTGTCGCCGTTCAACTGGTTCGGCAGCAGCCTGGAAGTCGGCGCCAAGGGCGTCGGCAAGCTCAACGCCGGCACGCCGATGTCGGAAAGCGCCATCAACGACGGGCTGGACGGCAACTACCGCCTGCGTGGCGGCATGGCGACCAACAACGGCCAGATCGTCTCTTATTATCAGGCGCTGTCCGGCGACGAGGTGAAGCTGGTGATCACCGGCGAACCGAAAGGGCGCCTGCAGCGGGTGGACGTGCTGGATCCGAAAGTGGCGACGGAGTGGGGCAACAAGCTCGGCACGCCGTTCGGCGACATGTACAGCAAGGCGTTCGGCTCCTGTAAGCCGGGCAGCGGCGAAGACGCCGGTAAAGTGGAGTGCGTGGCGGAGCAGAGCAAATACGTCACCTACATCTTCAGCGGCAAGTGGGCCGGCGCGCAGGATATCATCCCGCCGGACGACACCCTGAAAAGCTGGACGGTCAGCAAAATCATTTGGCACGCCAAGCCGCAGCAGTAACGCGTTCAACGGGCGCCGGTTCCCGGCGCCTGCTTGTCCAAATCATTACCCCTATTTTCTTTGCGCTGCTGCAAGGCAATCGCCTGTGCTTGCGGTATGATAGCGCGCGTTTGTAACAGGGACCCCGCGCGTCAACCGCCATACCTTACCTGTTGCCGGATTCTGGTATTGAGGATAACAACATGACACAGGTTCAGAGCGGCATTCTGCTGGAGCACTGCCGTTTCGCCATTTTTATGGAAGCCAGCGTACAGGGCGAATTCGCCGATTTGCGCCAGGGCTGCAAACAGTTTTGTCAGACGCTGAGCGAGCTGCAGCAGCAGTTCCCCGATGCGCGCCTCGGCGCGGTGATCGCTTTCGGCTACGACGTCTGGCACGATCTCTCCAGCGGCCAGGGCGCGAAAGAGCTGAAGCCGTTCACGCCGCTCGGCAAAGGGCTGGCGCCGGCCACCCAGCGCGATATGCTGATCCACATCCAGTCGCTGCGCCACGACGTCAACTTCACGCTGGCGCAGGCCGCGCTGGCGGCGTTCGGCAACGTCATCAAGATTGAGGAAGAAACCCACGGTTTCCGCTGGGTGGAAGAGCGCGATCTGAGCGGCTTCATCGACGGCACCGAAAACCCGCAGGGCGACCAACGCCCGGCAGTGGCGACGATCGCCGAAGGTGAAGAGGACGCTGGTGGCAGCTACGTGCTGGTGCAACGCTACGAGCACAACCTGCGCCAGTGGCAGCGCTTTACCACCGAACAGCAGGAGCAGATCATCGGCCGCACCAAGCACGACAGCGAAGAGCTGCCGGCGGATCGGCGCCCGGATACCTCCCACGTCAGCCGCGTCGATCTGAAAGAGAACGGCAAAGGCCTGAAAATTCTGCGCCAGAGCCTGCCTTACGGCACCGCCAGCGGCAAGCACGGCCTGTTCTTCATCGCCTATTGCGCGCGCCTGCACAATATCGAGCAGCAACTGCTGAGCATGTTCGGCGATCTGGACGGCAAACGCGACGCGATGTTGCGCTTCAGCCGTGCGGTCACCGGCAGCTACTACTTTGCGCCATCGCTGACGCGCTTGCTGTCACTTTGACGCCGTTGCCGAAGCCGGCGCGTCCGGCTTCGGTCTGTTTTCCCGCCCCAAAACGCCTCGCATTTCCTGCCTTATAGCGTTTGATGCTTGTAAATCACTAAACGGTATATAAAAGCGTTACAGCTCCGCACCGAGTTATAAATACACTGGTCGTCAATAAGGCGAAAGCCTGAAGGAATGACTCAGTGATAAGGTGCAGAATGAAACAAAACCGGGTTAAAAATCTCGTGCTGAAAGGTTGGCTGGCGGCTGCGCTGTTGGCGAGCGGCGCCGCGTCGGCGGCGGAATTGCTGAACAGCTCTTATGACGTTTCCCGTGAATTGTTCGTCGCGCTGAATCCCGGCTTTGAACAGCAGTGGAATCAGCAGCATCCGAATGACAAGCTGACCATCAAACAATCGCACGCCGGCTCGTCGAAGCAGGCGTTGGCGATCCTGCAGGGCCTGCGCGCCGACGTGGTGACCTACAACCAGGTCACCGACGTGCAGATCCTGCACGATCGCGGGCAGCTGATCCCGGCGGACTGGCAGTCGCGTCTGCCGAACAACAGCTCGCCGTTCTATTCCACCATGGCGTTTCTGGTGCGCAAGGACAACCCGAAGGGCATCCACACCTGGAACGATCTGGTGCGTGACGACGTGAAGCTGGTGTTCCCGAACCCGAAAACCTCCGGCAACGGCCGTTACACCTATCTGGCCGCCTGGGGCGCCGCCAGCCAGGCCGACGGCAACGATGCGGCCAAGACCCGCGCCTTCATGACCCGTTTCCTGAAAAACGTGTTGGTGTTCGATACCGGCGGCCGCGGCGCGACCACCACCTTCGTCGAGCGCGGTTTGGGCGACGTGCTGATCAGCTTCGAGTCCGAAGTGAACAACATCCGCAAGCAATACGGTGAAGACAAATACGAAGTGATCGTGCCGCCGGTCGATATTCTGGCGGAGTTCCCGGTGGCCTGGGTCGACAAAAACGTCGCGCGCAACGGCACCGAACAGGCGGCCAAAGCCTATCTGAACTATCTCTACAGCCCGGCGGCGCAGCAGGTGATCACCAGTTTCTACTACCGCGTGTATGACCAGAAAGCGATGGCGGCGGCCAAAGGGCAATTCCCGGACACCCAACTGTTCCGCGTGGAAGATCAATTCGGCGGCTGGCCGCAGGTGATGAAAACCCACTTCGCCACCGGCGGCGAGCTGGATCAGCTGTTAGCGGCAGGGCGCAAGTAAATGTTGGCGTTGTCGTCCAGTAAGCGGGTGCTGCCCGGATTTGGCCTCAGCCTCGGCAGCAGCCTGTTTTATACCTGTTTGATCCTGCTGCTGCCGCTCAGTGCGCTGGTGATGCAGCTGGCGCAGATGAGCCTGGCGCAATATTGGGAAGTGATTTCCAACCCGCAGGTGGTGGCGGCGTATAAAGTGACGCTGCTGGCGGCCGCTGTCGCCAGCCTGTTCAATGCGGTGTTCGGCATGCTGATGGCCTGGATCCTGACGCGCTACCGCTTTCCCGGCCGTTCGCTGCTGGATGGCCTGATCGACCTGCCGTTCGCGCTGCCGACGGCGGTAGCCGGCCTGACGCTGGCCGGTCTGTTTTCCACCACGGGCTGGTACGGGCAGTGGCTGGCGCACTTCGACATCAAGGTCACCTTCACCTGGCTTGGGATCGCGGTGGCGATGGCGTTCACCAGCCTGCCGTTTGTGGTGCGTACCGTGCAGCCGGTGCTGGAAGAGTTAGGGCCGGAGTACGAAGAGGCGGCCGAGACGCTGGGCGCCACGCGCTGGCAGAGTTTTCGCCGCGTCGTGCTGCCTGAAGTGGCGCCGGCGCTGCTGGCCGGCACCGCCATTTCCTTTACCCGCAGTCTGGGCGAGTTCGGGGCGGTGATTTTCATCGCCGGCAATATCGCCTGGAAGACGGAAGTGACCTCGCTGATGATTTTTGTGCGTTTGCAGGAGTTCGATTACCCGGCGGCCAGCGCCATCGCCTCGGTGATCCTGGCGGCGTCGCTGCTGCTGCTGTTCAGCATTAACGTATTGCAAAGCCGCTTCGGCAGACGTTTGGGAGGAGGGCACTGATGGCTGATATTTCCGCCTTCAACGGCGCAGAGCGCCCGCGTGTCAACTGGGGCAAGTGGACGCTGATCGGCATCGGTATGCTGTTTTCGGTGCTGCTGCTGGTGGTGCCGATGATATCGATTTTCGCCGAGGCCTTCTCCAAAGGATTCGGCGCGATGTGGAGCAATTTGCTCGAGCCGGACATGCTGCACGCCATTTGGCTGACGGTCCTGATCGCGCTGATCACCGTGCCGTTCAACCTGGTGTTCGGCACGTTGCTGGCGTGGCTGGTGACGCGTTTTACCTTCCCCGGCCGCCAGCTGCTGCTGACGCTGATCGATATCCCGTTCGCCGTTTCACCGGTGGTGGCGGGGCTGATTTATCTGCTGTTTTACGGCAGCAACGGCCTGCTGGGCGGCTGGCTGGATGCGCATAACATTCAGGTGATGTTCTCCTGGCCGGGCATGGTGCTGGTGACCATTTTCGTCACCTGTCCCTTCGTGGTGCGCGAGCTGGTGCCGATGATGCTCAGCCAGGGCAGCCAGGAAGATGAGGCCGCCATTCTGCTGGGGGCGTCCGGCTGGCAAATGTTCCGCCGCGTGACGCTGCCCAACATTCGCTGGGCGCTGCTGTACGGCGTGGTGCTGACCAACGCGCGCGCCATCGGCGAGTTCGGCGCGGTGTCGGTGGTGTCCGGTTCGATTCGCGGCGAAACCTACAGCCTGCCGCTGCAGGTCGAGCTGTTGCAGCAGGATTACAACACCGTCGGGGCCTTTACCGCCGCCGCCCTGTTGACCCTGATGGCGATCGTTACCCTATTTTTGAAGAGTGCGCTGCAGTGGCGTCTGGAACGTCAAAACGCGCGTCTCGAGCGGGAGGAAAATCATGAGCATTGAGATTAACGGCATCAACAAGTCCTTCGGTCGCACCAAGGTATTGAACGATATCTCGCTCGATATTGCTTCCGGCGAAATGGTGGCGCTGCTCGGGCCGTCCGGTTCCGGCAAGACCACGCTGCTGCGCATCATCGCCGGGCTGGAAAGCCAGAGCGGCGGCAAGCTGGGCTTCCACGGCACCGACGTCAGCCACATGCACGCGCGCGACAGGCGCGTGGGCTTCGTATTTCAGCACTATGCGCTGTTCCGCCACATGACGGTGTTCGATAACATCGCCTTCGGCCTGACCGTGCTGCCGCGCCGCGAGCGCCCGAACGCCGCGGCGATCAAACAGAAAGTCACTCAGCTGCTGGAAATGGTGCAGCTGGGCCACCTGGCTACCCGCTATCCGTCGCAACTGTCCGGCGGCCAGAAACAGCGCGTGGCGCTGGCGCGCGCCCTGGCGGTGGAACCGCAGATTCTGCTGCTGGATGAACCGTTCGGTGCGCTGGATGCGCAGGTGCGCAAAGAGCTGCGCCGCTGGCTGCGTCAGCTGCATGAAGAGCTGAAATTCACCAGCGTGTTCGTCACCCACGATCAGGAAGAGGCGATGGAAGTGGCCGACCGCATCGTGGTGATGAGCCAGGGCAATATCGAACAGGTCGGGTCGCCGGTCGACATCATGCGCGAACCGGCGAGCCGCTTTGTGCTGGAATTCATGGGGGAAGTGAACCGCCTGAACGGCGAAATTCGCGGCTCCCAGCTGTTCGTCGGCGCACATCAGTGGCCGTTGTCGTTCCAGCCGATGCACCAGGGCAGCGTCGATCTGTTCCTGCGCCCGTGGGAAATGGAAGTGGCGACCGAAAGCAGCGAACGTTGCCCGCTGCCGGTTCAGGTGCTGGAAGTCAGTCCGCGCGGCCATTTCTGGCAGCTGACGGTGCAGCCGATCGGCTGGCACCAGGAACCGATCAGCGTGGTGCTGCCGGAAGGCAACGCCACGCCGGTGCGCGGCGGCCGTTATTACGTCGGCAGCCTCAATGCGCGGCTGTATGCTGGCGATCAACTGCTGCAACCTGTTGCGTTAGCCAAAAGCGCCTGATAGGTTTTAGCAGCCCTTTATTCAAGGCAACCCCAGGGTTGCCTTTTTACTTTACGCACACCAACACACAGGCAAAGATCGTGACAACGCTCGAACAATGCATCGGGAATACCCCGCTGGTAAAACTGCAACGGCTGGCCGCCCAGGCGGGCAGCGAGGTATGGGTCAAACTGGAAGGCAACAATCCGGCGGGATCGGTGAAGGATCGCGCTGCGTTGGCGATGATCCAGCAGGCGGAGCTGCGCGGTGAGATCAGGCCCGGCGACGTGCTGATTGAGGCCACCAGCGGCAACACCGGCATTGCGCTGGCGATGATCGCTGCATTGAAAGGCTATACGCTGAAGCTGCTGATGCCGGAGAACATGAGCCTGGAGCGACAGGCGGCGATGCGCGCCTACGGCGCCGAGCTGATCCTGGTCAGCCGTGAGCAGGGCATGGAAGGGGCGCGCGATCTGGCGCTGGAGATGCAGCGTCAGGGGCAGGGCAAGGTACTGGATCAGTTCAACAACCTGGACAATCCCTACGCCCATTTCACCACCACCGGCCCGGAGATTTGGCGCCAAACCGAAGGGCGCATCACGCATTTCGTTTCCAGCATGGGCACCACCGGCACCATTACCGGCGTGGGCGGTTACCTGAAAAGCCAGAATCCGCAGGTGCAGATCATCGGCCTGCAGCCGGCGGAGGGCAGCAGCATCCCCGGCATTCGCCGCTGGGCGCCCGCTTACCTGCCGGGTATTTTCCGCCCGGAGCTGGTGGATCAGGTGCTGGATATCGAACAGGGCGATGCCGAGCAGACCATGCGCCAGCTGGCGCAGCGTGAAGGCATCTTCTGCGGCGTCAGCTCCGGCGGCGCGGTGGTCGGCGCCTTGCGCGTCGCCGCGGCTCACCCCGGCAGCGTGGTGGTGGCGATTGTCTGCGATCGCGGCGATCGCTACCTTTCTACCGGCGTGTTCGGCTGAGCGTGCCCTCCCGGCGGTGTGTTCCGTCGGGAAAACCTTTCCTCCTTTCCTTTCGACAGACGGCAGCCCCGCTTGCGGCGGCTGCCGCTTGCCCGTGCGCCAATGCCATGACTGAAGTAGAGAAATCGCGCGGCAGCGACCACAATAACGGTGGCGAGACGCCAAGAGCAATGTGTAAGGATTGAGTAAAACCGGCTGCGGACCGGCGAAATTGGCGGGAAAATAACGAAAATCGGTGAAGGAGCAAGGCATGAAAATTTTACTGGTCGACGATGACCTGGAGCTTGGCACCATGCTGAGCGAATACCTGACGGGCGAAGGTTTCGACGCCACGCTGGTGCTGACCGGCAAGGCGGGGGTAGAGGGCGCGCTGTCGGGCGACTATACCGCGATGATCCTCGACATCATGCTGCCGGATATGAGCGGCATCGACGTGCTGCGCGACGTGCGCAAAAAGAGCCGGCTGCCGATCATCATGCTGACCGCCAAAGGTGACAACATCGATCGGGTGATTGGTCTGGAGATGGGCGCTGACGATTACATGCCCAAACCCTGCTATCCGCGCGAATTGGTGGCGCGTTTGCGCGCGGTGCTGCGCCGTTTCGAAGAACGGCCGCAAGAAGCGGACGACGAGGCCGCCATCAGCGTTGGCGAGCTGACGTTAAACCCTTCAACCCGCAGCAGCGAATGGCGCGGCAAGGCGTTCGATCTGACCGCTTCGGAATTCAATCTGTTGGAGCTGTTGCTGCGCGCGCCGGACCGCGTGGTGTCGAAGGACGAATTGTCCGAGAAGGGGCTGGGGCGCCCGCGTGAAGCCTATGACCGCAGCGTGGATGTGCATATCAGCAATATCCGCCAGAAGCTGAGCGCGTTGGCCGGCAATACGCTGAGCATCGAAACGGTGCGCAGCATCGGCTATCGCATCCGGTAACCTGACATGCGCGGAAGACTGTTCTGGAAAATTTTGCTCGGCTTTTGGCTGACCTTTCTCATCATGACGCAGGCCCTGTGGGTGGCGTTTTCTCTTTATGGCGATCGCTATGTGCCGCCGGAGAACGCCATGGCGCGGCGGGCGATCGGCCTGCAGCTGACCTCCGCCGCCACCCAATTGCGCAGCGGCGGCATGCCGGCGCTGGAAGCGCTGATGCGCGACTGGCCCGAGGACGACAGGCGTCTGCTGTCGGTAACGCCGATGACCCAACCGCCGCCGCCCGCGCCGGAAGAACCGCTGTTTGAAGGGCGGCGGATGCCGAAAGCGATTTCCACCTGGGTGCAGACCGGGGAAGGGCAGGGATACTGGCTGAGTTATAACGTGCGCGGGCTGCGGGAAGAGTATCGGCCGGAGCGGCGTTCCCATTTCTTCAACATTCCTGCGCCGATGTTGTGGGTCGGCGGGCTGGGCGGTTTGCTGTTCAGCGCCGTGCTGGCCTGGAACCTGACCCGGCCGATGCGTCAGCTGCGCGGCGGCCTGGATCGGGTGGCGCAGGGCGATCTGTCGGTGCGGCTGTTCCCGAAAATGCGGCG
The DNA here is from genome assembly GCF_051172315.1 of Serratia sp. B501. Taxonomy (NCBI): domain Bacteria; kingdom Pseudomonadati; phylum Pseudomonadota; class Gammaproteobacteria; order Enterobacterales; family Yersiniaceae; genus Serratia; species Serratia sp. B501. The sequence continues at coordinate 586,780 of NZ_JBPIZB010000003.1, read as the reverse complement.
CCGTCATGACGAGCTGTCCGACGTGGCGCGCGATTTCGACACCATGGCCGAGCGGCTGGAACTGCTGGTCAGCGCCCGCGAGCAGCTGTTGCACGATGTCTCGCACGAACTGCGTTCGCCGCTGGCTCGCCTGCAGTTGGCGATCGGGTTGGCGCGGCAGAATGCCGGCAACGTCGAAACCTCGCTCAAGCGCATCGAACATGAGTCGGGGCGGCTGGATAAAATGATCGGCGAGCTGCTGGCGCTGTCGCGCACCGAACACAGCAGCCTGCCGGACGAGGAGTACTTCGATCTGTACGGCCTGGTGGACGCGGTGGTGAGCGATGCGCGCTACGAGGCGCAGGTGCCCGGCGTGGAGATCGTGCTGCAGGCCGAGTCGGACGTGGAGTATACCGTCAAGGGCAATGCGGAGCTGATGCGGCGCGCGGTGGACAACATCGTGCGCAATGCGCTGCGCTTCTCCAGCCAGGGCCAGCGGGTGACGGTGGCGCTGTCGCGCATCGACAACCAGTTCCAGCTCGCCGTCAGCGATCAGGGGCCGGGCGTGGAGGAGTCGAAACTGTCGAGCATCTTCGATCCATTCGTGCGCGTGAAGTCGGCGCAGTCGGGCAAGGGCTACGGCCTGGGGCTGGCGATTACCCGCAAGGTGGTATTGGCGCACGGCGGCCAGGTTGAGGCGCGCAACGGCGACAGAGAGGGGCTGGTCATTACCCTGCGTATCCCGCGCTGGTCGTCATAACGTAGCGAGATTGGGATACGACGAAGGAGATAAAAAAAACGGCGCCGAGGGCGCCGTTTATCTTGCTCATTCGCGATTACTTCTTGATGCGGATGATCGGGGTTTCGCCAACGGTCACGCTGCCGGACAGTTTGATCAGCTCTTTGATCTCGTCCATGTTGGAGATAACGACCGGCGTCAGGGTAGACTTGGCTTTCTCTTCCAGCAGTGGCAGGTTGAACTCGATAACGACGTCACCTTTCTTGACGCGCTGACCTTCTTCGGCGATGCGTTTGAAGCCTTCGCCTTTCAGTTCTACGGTATCGATGCCGAAGTGGACGAACAGCTCAATGCCGCTGTCGGATTCGATAGAGAATGCATGGTTGGTTTCGAAAATCTTACCGATGGTGCCGTCAACCGGAGCAACCATTTTGTTGCCGGCCGGTTTGATGGCGATACCGTCGCCAACGATTTTTTCAGCGAACACTACGTCCGGCACATCTTCGATATTGACGATTTCGCCAGAAAGGGGAGCGACGATCTCGATAGTGCCCGTGTCTTTCTTGTCATCAGAAACCAGAGATTTCAGTTTATCGAACAAACCCATGATCTTCTCCTAAGCATTAAATTGGGCGGCGTTCCAGTGTCGTGGAAGTTTAGCAGAGCGTTTTTTCTTCGATGAATTTATTGACGCAATTCATCAGGTCTTGTGCCGTTGGCTGTGCCAAGGCTTGCGCTGCCAACGCCTTCACATCTTCGAAATTCGTGTTGCGAATAATTTTCTTGATGCGCGGGATTGAAATCGCACTCATGCTGAACTCATCCAGCCCCATGCCCAATAACAACAGTGTAGCACGCTCATCGCCAGCCAGTTCGCCGCACATGCCGGTCCACTTGCCTTCCGCGTGAGATGCATCAATAACCTGTTTGATCAGGCCAAGCACTGATGGGGACATCGGGTTATAGAGATGAGAAATCAGCTCGTTGCCGCGATCTACCGCCAGAGTATACTGGGTTAGATCGTTTGTCCCAATACTAAAGAAGTCGACTTCTTTCGCCAGGTGGTGAGCGATGACCGCCGCAGCCGGTGTTTCCACCATCACGCCCACTTCGATGCTCTCGTCAAACGCCTTGCCTTCTTCGCGCAGCTGCGCCTTCAGCGTCTCGATTTCGCCTTTCAGATCGCGCACTTCTTCCACGGAGATGATCATCGGGAACATGATGCGCAGTTTGCCGAACGCCGAGGCGCGCAGGATGGCGCGCAGCTGGGCGTGCAGGATTTCACGGCGGTCCATCGCGATGCGGATGGCGCGCCAGCCGAGGAACGGGTTCTCTTCCTTCGGCAGGTTCATGTACGGCAGGTCTTTGTCGCCGCCGATGTCCATGGTGCGGACGATCACGGCCTGCGAGCCCATGGCTTCTGCCACGGCTTTATAAGCCTGGAACTGCTCGTCTTCGGTTGGCAGCGAGTCGCGGTCCATGAACAGGAATTCGGTACGATACAGGCCGACGCCTTCCGCGCCGTTGCGCTCTGCACCCGCGACGTCACGCACGGTGCCGATGTTGGCGCAGACTTCAACCTGATGGCCGTCCAGCGTAATCGCGGGCAGGTCCTTCAGCTTGGCCAGATCGTTTTTCTCAGTGATGTATTGGTTCTGGGCGGCTTTCAGCTGATCGATAACGTCAGCGGTCGGGTTAACGTAAATCTGGTTGTTAACCGCGTCCAGAATCAGGTAGTCGTCGTTCTTCACCTGCTTGGTCACGTCGCTGGTGCCGACGATCGCCGGTAGCTCCAGGGAGCGCGCCATGATAGAGGTGTGGGAGGTGCGGCCGCCGAGATCGGTAATGAAGCCCAGCACTTTGTCCAGGTTCAGCTGCGCGGTCTCGGACGGGGTCAGATCGGTGGCCACCAGGATCACTTCGTCCTGAATGGAGCCCAGATCGACGATAGGCATGCCCAGAATGTTCCGCAGCAGGCGTTTGCCGATGTCGCGCACGTCGGCGGCGCGTTCTTTCAGGTATTCGTCGTCCAGCTCTTCCAACGCTTTCGCCTGGCCTTCGATCACGGTGTAGGCGGCGGCGTCTGCGGAGGCCAGATCGTCTTTGATTAGGGCTATGATTTCCTGCTCAAGCTCTTCGTCTTCCAGCAACATGATGTGGCCTTCGAAGATAGCTTCCTTCTCTTCGCCGAAGGTTTCGCCAGCTTTGGTCTTGATCGCTTCCAGCTGTTCGGACGCTTTCGCGCGGCCGGCCAGAAAACGCGAGACTTCCTGCTCTACTTGATCAGCAGAGATTTTCTTCCGGTTGATGACAATGTCGTCTTCTTTCAGCAAGAGAGCCTTACCAAAAGCGATGCCCGGTGATACTAAAATGCCTGAAATCATAACCCTACCTTACTCTTGACTGGTGTTAACTAAAAAGACGGGCCGATTACTCAAGCTCTGCCATCAGTTTTACCAAGTGCTCAACGGCTTTCTGCTCGTCTTCACCTTCAGCGGAGATGGTCACTACGGTCCCTTGAGTCAGCCCCAGAGTTTGCAGTTTGAACAGGCTTTTGGCGCTGGCGCTTTTGCCGTTGGAGGTTACGGTGATGTCAGACGTGAAGCCTTTTGCTTCTTTAACGAACTGAGCGGCAGGGCGAGTATGCAGACCATTCGGAGCGGTAATAGTAACTTCTTGCTGGAACATTGATGTTTCCCCAACTTATTGGATTAATGTTGTGGAGCTAAAGTTTAGCCCAGGGGCCTGACTTTAGCTTGTCTGGTTATAGCGCCTGACTATGGACAGGGGCGAACGTTGATGCAACAGAAAACGACGCGTTAGGCACTTCAGATCAAAAAACTCGGCTTTTGACGTCGTTCCAATCCGCTCCCCATTATGCCCGATTCGCCGCGTCGGCGACAGATGAGTAAATCGATTCAGCCTTGACCGGGCTCGGAGAGTGATTAATTTTGCGCATCGAAATAATGCACCGTTAAATACTAAAGGCGACGGGCAAAAGCAATCTTGGACTGCTATAAAGTTTGATCCAGTCCACAAAAAAGCACCCCGTGGGGTGCTTTTTTAGCGATTTGTGCAGTGCCGGAATTACTGCTGCAATTCCTGCTCGGTGAACAGATCGGCAAACAGCGCGGTGCTGAGATAACGTTCGCCGGAAGAGGGCAGGATAACCACAATGGTCTTGTCGGCGAACGCCGGTTCTTCGGCCAGTTTCACCGCCGCCGCGACCGCTGCGCCGGAGGAGATGCCCGCCAGGATGCCTTCTTCGTCCATCAGACGGCGCGCCATGCTGATGGCTTCGTCGTTGGAGATTTTTTCGACGCGATCCACCAGGTCCAGATCGAGGTTGCCTGGAATGAAGCCGGCGCCGATGCCCTGAATTTTGTGCGGGCCCGGCTTCAGCTCTTCACCGGCCAGCGCCTGGCTGATGACCGGCGAGTCGGTCGGCTCGACCGCCACGGTGGTGATGGCTTTGCCTTTGGTGTTCTTGATGTAGCGGCTGACGCCGGTCAGCGTGCCGCCGGTGCCGACGCCGGAGATGAACACGTCGACTTCCCCGTCAGTGTCTTCCCAGATTTCCGGACCGGTGGTTTTTTCATGGATGGCCGGGTTGGCCGGGTTGCTGAACTGCTGCAGGATCAGGTAGCGGTTCGGATCGGTAGCGACGATCTCTTCCGCTTTGGCGATGGCGCCTTTCATGCCTTTCGCCCCTTCGGTCAGCACCAGATTGGCGCCCAGCGCCTTGAGCAGCTTGCGGCGCTCGATGCTCATGGTTTCCGGCATGGTCAGCGTCAGCTTGTAGCCGCGCGCGGCGGCCACGAAGGCCAGCGCGATGCCGGTGTTGCCGCTGGTCGGCTCCACCAGTTCCTTGCCGGCGGTCAGCACGCCGCGTTGCTCCGCATCCCAAATCATATTGGCACCGATGCGGCATTTGACGCTGAAGCTCGGGTTGCGTGATTCAACCTTGGCCAGAATGCGTCCGTTGCCGATACGGTTCAGACGAACCAGCGGCGTATGGCCGATTGTTAATGAGTTGTCTTCATATATCTTGCTCATAGCCCGTCCTTTAACTCTATGAAAATGTGGGGAACATCGAAAGCATACGCTAACAGTACCGGCAGGGAAGTAAAGAATTGGTATATCTATATGTTATTAGGAAATAAGTTTTAAGCACAATGATAAGGGCGCGAAATGCGCGCCCTGTCGAAAATTCCCGCGCTGTCGGCGGTAAAAAACGGCGATTATCGGACGAATTGCGTGCGATAACGATCGACCCACATCGCGGTGGCGCCGCAGACGGCGACCGGCAGGATCACCAGGTTGAGGATGGGGATCATGGTGAAGAGGCTGACCAGCGCGCCGAACTGCAGATTGTCGGTTTTGTGCTGGCGCAGTGCGCGGCGCATATCGGCAAAGCTCACCTTGTGGTTGTCGAACGGATAGTCGCAATACTGGATCGCCAGCATCCAGGCGCTGAACAGGAACCACAGCACCGGCGCCACCGTCTGGCCGATGCCGGGCACGAAGTACAGCGCCAGCAGCAGCAGCGCGCGCGGCAGGTAATACATCAGCTTGCGCCATTCGCGCGCCATGATGCGCGGCAGGTCTTTGGCGATGCCGAGCAGGCCGGTGTCCGGCAGCGGTTTGCCGGTCAGGCTGCCTTCGAGCTGTTCGGCCAGCAGGCCGCAGAACGGGGCGGCGATCAGGTTGGTGAGGGTGCTGAACAGATAGCTGAACACCAGCAGCACCGAAATGACCGCCAGCGGCCACAGCAGGTAGCTCAACCATTGCAGCCAATCGGGAACGTGGCTCATCATCGCCGGGATCCAGTCGCCGAGGCGGCTGAACAGCCACCAGAAAGCGGAGCCCATCAGCAGCACGTTGACCAGCAACGGCAGGACCACATAGCGTTTAATCCCCGGGCGCGAAATCAGGCGCCAGCCTTCGGCGAAATAATGAATGCCGCTGGTGGAACGGGAAGGGGGCTGCGTATAGGACATATCTTAAGTTATCTCGTTGTCTGAACAGGCATCATTATCATATAGGGATGATTTTCCACTGGCTAGGGTAGGGTTGGCTGAAAAACCAGCAGAAAAAGGCAGTATAATCATCTTTATTGGCATAAAGTTCAGCACGGACTTGCACTTGTGTGCGCGGGCAAATAGAGTTAAAGAGTGAATGTTTGCCGCGGTGGCAATGTATTGGAACAACAGAGATAGCAATGATGCAGGATTTGCGTCTGATATTAATCGTTGTTGGCGCGATCGCCATAATAGCGCTGTTATTGCACGGTCTGTGGACCAGTCGCAAAGAACGGTCAGCGCTCTTCCGCGATCGCCCAGCCAAACGTTCCCAAAAGGAACGTGAACAAACTCCGATCGACGATCTCGAAGAAGGCGTCGGTGAGGTGCGCGTACGCGCCGCTCACCCGCAAGACGAGCCGTCATTCGGCCATTTCGATGCCGCACGCGAAGAACCCGTGGCCGCGCCGAAGCCCGCTCCGGCGGCTGCGCCTGCGCCCCGCGCCGTTCAGCCGGCTGCTCATCAGACGCCGCCTCCGCTGTCTCAGCGGCCGGAGTACGATGACATCCTGCTGAACAACTACGCGCCGGACGAAGAACCGGCCGAGCCGCAGCAACCGCAACCGGCCGCGCGCCGCGAGCCGCGCGTTGACGATCTGCCGCATGAACATGAGGCGCCGCTGGCGGCGGAACCGGCCTTCCACGCCGAACCCGCCCCGGTGCAGCAAGCGCCGGAAGTGAAGCCTGCGTCGGAACCTGCACCGCAACAGCCGGCCGCTGCGCCAGTACAGGCTAAACTGAAAGAGACCGTGCTGGTGCTGCACGTCGCGGCCCATCAGGGCGGCGTGATCGGCGGCGAAGTGCTGCTGCAGAGCGTGTTGCAGGCGGGCTTCCAGTTTGGCGAGATGGGCATCTTCCACCGCCATATCAGCCCGGCCGGCAGCGGCCCGGTGCTGTTCAGCCTGGCGAACATGGTCAAGCCGGGGTCGTTCGATCCTGACATGATGTCCGATTTCTCCACGCCGGGCGTGTCGATGTTCATGATGGTGCCGTCTTACGGCGACGCCAATCAGAACTTCAAGCTGATGCTGCAGTCGGCGCAGCGCATCGCCGACGATGTGGGCGGTGTGGTGCTGGACGACGAGCGCCGCATGATGACGCCGCAGAAGCTGGAAACCTACAAAGCGCGTATCCGTGAAGTGTTGGAAAACAACGCCTGACCGGGTTGCCGCGCGCACTGAACATCCGTAACAACAAAGCCCCCGCTAGCCGGGGGTTTTTTATCTTTGATGGTGAGCCATGGAATCGATAATCCAACAAATCAATCAACTACGAGCCACATTGCGCCATCATGAATACCAGTATCATGTGCTGGATGCGCCCGAAGTGCCGGATGCGGAATATGACCGCCTGATGCGCGAGCTGCGCGAGCTCGAGAGCGCGCATCCGGAGCTGATCACCGCCGATTCGCCGACCCAGCGCGTGGGCGCGGCGCCGCTGGCGGCGTTTGACCAGGTGCGTCACGAAGTGCCGATGCTGTCGCTGGACAACGTGTTCGACGAAGAGAGCTTCCTGGCGTTTTACAAGCGCGTGCAGGACAGGCTCAAGAGCAGCGATCCGCTGACCTTCTGCTGCGAGCTGAAGCTGGACGGCCTGGCGGTCAGCCTGCTGTACGAAGACGGCGAGCTGGTGCGTGCGGCGACGCGCGGCGACGGCACCACCGGCGAGAACATCACCTCCAACGTGCGCACCATTCGCGCCATCCCGCTGCGCCTGACCGGCGACAACATCCCGCGCCGGCTGGAAGTGCGCGGCGAAGTGTTCATGCCGCAGGCCGGGTTTGAACAGATGAACGAAGAGGCGCGGCGCAAAGACGGTAAGGTGTTCGCCAATCCGCGCAACGCCGCCGCCGGTTCGCTGCGCCAGCTCGATCCGCGCATTACCGCCAAACGCCCGCTGACCTTCTTCTGCTATGGCGTCGGGCTGCTGGAAGGCGGCGAGCTGCCGCGCAGCCACTTTGAACGCCTGATGCAGTTCAAGGCCTGGGGCCTGCCGGTCAGCGATCGCGCCCAGCGCCGCACCGGCAGCGAGGAAGTGCTGGCGTTCTATCGCCAGGTCGAGCGGGACCGCGCACAGCTCGGTTTCGATATCGACGGCGTGGTGATCAAGATTGACGACATCGATCTGCAGGAAACGCTGGGCTTCGTGGCGCGTGCGCCGCGCTGGGCGACGGCGTTCAAATTCCCGGCGCAGGAGCAGATCACCGTGGTGCGCGAAGTGGAGTTTCAGGTTGGCCGCACCGGCGCGATTACGCCGGTGGCGCGCCTTGAACCGGTGCTGGTGGCCGGGGTGACCGTCAGCAACGCCACCTTGCACAACGCCGATGAAATTGAGCGGTTGGGGCTGCGTATCGGCGATACGGTGATCGTGCGCCGCGCCGGCGACGTGATCCCGCAGGTGGTGGGCGTGCTGGAAGACCGTCGGCCGCAGGATGCGCGCGAAGTGGTGTTCCCGCTGCACTGCCCGGTGTGCGGTTCCGACGTTGAGCGCGTGGAAGGCGAGGCCGTGGCGCGTTGCACCGGCGGTCTTATCTGCGGCGCGCAGCGCAAAGAGGCGTTGAAGCATTTCGTTTCCCGCCGCGCGCTGGACGTTGAAGGCATGGGCGACAAGATCATCGAGCAGCTGGTGGACAAGGAGTACGTGAAGAACCCGGCCGATCTGTTCCGGCTGTCCGCCGGCATTCTGACCGGCCTGGATCGCATGGGGCCGAAATCGGCGCAGAATCTGGTCAACGCGCTGGAGAAATCCAAGCAGACCACCTTCGCTCGCTTCCTGTATGCGCTCGGCATTCGCGAGGTCGGCGAAGCGACCGCCGCCAACCTGGCGGCGCATTTCGGATCGCTCGAGAAGCTGTTCGCCGCCGACATCGAGGCGCTGAAAGAGGTGCCGGACGTCGGCGAAGTGGTGGCCAAACACACGCGCAACTTCCTCGATGAAGCGCTCAATCAGCAGGTGATCAACGAGTTGGTGGGCGCCGAGATCGGCATCCGCTGGCCGGCGCCGGTGGTGGTGGCGGCGGAAGAGATAGACAGCCCGTTCGCCGGCAAAACCGTGGTGCTGACCGGCTCGCTGAGCCAGCTGTCGCGCGACGAGGCCAAAGATCGCCTGACGGCGCTGGGCGCCAAGGTCAGCGGCAGCGTGTCGAAGAAAACCGATCTGGTGATCGCCGGCGAGGCGGCCGGCTCCAAGCTGGCGAAGGCTCAGGAGCTGGGTATCGCCGTGATCGACGAAGCGGAGATGATCCGCTTGCTGGGTGAGTGATGGAAAAAGAAAACCTGCTGGAGATCGCCAATACCGTGATGCCGTTCGGCAAGTACCAGGGGCGGGTGCTGATCGATCTGCCCGAAGAGTACCTGCTGTGGTTCGCCCGCAAGGGTGAATTCCCCAAAGGCAAGCTCGGCATGCTGATGGAGATGACGCTGGCGATTAAAATCGAAGGGCTTGACCACCTGGTCAAGCCGCTGAAGAAAAGCTGAACTGACGGGCCTTGGCCCGTCTTTTTTTTACCCGCGCGACGCCTGCGCGTTGGGCACCGCCTGTTGCGCCTGCTGCTTGCGCTGATACCTTTTCGCCAATACCGCGCAGGTCATCAGTTGCACCTGATGGAACACCATCAGCGGCAGCACCATGATCCCCACCGTCGCCGCCGGGAACAGGATATTGGCCATCGGAATGCCGTTCGCCAGGCTCTTCTTCGAACCGCAGAATACGATGGTGATCTCGTCCGCTTTGCTGAACCCCAGCCAGCGCGCCATGTAAGTGTTCACCACCAGCACGATCGCCAGCAGCACGATGCTGCCACCGACGATAAACGCCAGTGAGCCCATCCCTACCTGATGCCAGATGCCGTGCGTCACCGCCTCGCTGAAGGCGGCGTACACCACCAGCAGAATCGAGGTCTGATCGGTTTTACCGATAAGCGGCCGATGGCGTTCGATCCAGCCGCCGATCAGCGGCCGCAGCAGGTGACCGGCGACGAACGGCACCAGCAGCTGCAGCACGATCGAACCGACCTGCCGCAGGCCGCCGGTATCGCCGTGCACATTCATCAACAAGCCGACCAGCAGTGGCGACACGAAGATCCCGAGCAGGCTGGAGGCGGAAGCGCTGCATACCGCCGCCGCGACGTTGCCGCCCGCCAGCGAGGTGAAGGCGATGGCCGATTGCACGGTGGCCGGCAGGATGCACAGGTAGATGAAACCGGCGTACAGCTCGGGGCTGACGTCGATCGGCGCCCACCAGGCAAACAGCACGCCCAGCGCCGGAAAAATGATGAAGGTGCTGCACATCACCCACAGATGCAGCCGCCAGTTGTTGCTGCCGGCCAGGATGGCCTCGCGCGACAGCTTGGCGCCGTGCATGAAGAACAGCAGGGCGATGGCGGCGATGGTCAGGGCGTTGAGCCAGCCGACGAACTCGCCGCGCGCCGGCAGGAACGACGCCAGCAGCACGGTAGCGATCAGCGTCAGGGTAAAACGATCGGGCAGAAATCTCATGGCGGTGCGCTCAGGGTCGAAAATCGATAGGGCTATTCTCCCGCGCGGACATATAATAATTAAATTGATTTATTTAATTCATATATGAATAAAACACATGAATTACTCACTCAAACAGCTGCGGGTGTTCGTCGCCATCGCCCGCCACGGCAGCTTCAGCCGCGCCGGTGAGGCGATCGGCCTGACGCAATCGGCGATCAGCCACAGCGTGAAAGAGCTGGAAACGGAGGTCGGCGTGCGGCTGCTGGATCGCACCACGCGTGAAGTGGTGTTGACCGACGCCGGTCTGCGGTTGGCCAACCGGGTCGAGCGGCTGCTGGATGAACTGCAGGCCGCTTTGCTGGATGCGCGCAGCTTTGGCGTACAGCGCAGCGGCACGGTGCGGGTGGCGACGAGCCAAACCATTTCCGCCCATCTGATGCCGCAGTGCATCGCCGCCGGCGAGCGTGAATACCCGGAGATCCGCATCATGCTGCGCGATCAGGCGCAGCAGCAGGTGCTGCACAGCGTGCGCAACGCCGAGGTGGATTTCGGCATCGTGGTCGATCCGGTACAGGCGGTAGATCTGGAGTGCGAAGCGGTGCTGCACGAGCCTTTCCTGTTGCTGTGCCGCGACGATCACCCGTTTGCTGCGCAACAGGCGGTGCGTTGGTCGGCGTTGAACGGTTGCCGCCTGGTGTTGCAGGATTATGCGTCGGGCAGCCGACCGCTGATCGACAGTGCGCTGAGACAGCAGGGCGTGGAGGCGCAGGTGGTGCAGGAAATCGGCCATCCGGCCACGCTGTTCCCGATGGTGGCGGAGGGGATTGGCATCAGCATTTTCCCGGCGTTGGCGCTGCCGTTGCCGGAAGGGGGACGGCTTAGGGTGCGGCGGCTGGTGCCGGAAATTAACCGCGCGCTGATGCTGGTGCGGCGCAAGAACCGCTCACTGACGCCGGCGGCGGAGGCCATCTGGCAGGTGGCGCGTCAGCAGGCGGCGCTGCTGCAACAGCGCCGGCGGGAAAACGCGGCATATTGACTCAGATATAGACGTCCACCGCGTTGAGCGGCGTTGGGCGGTTTACGCCGTCGCCGGATTGCGCCGCGGCTTTTTCCATTTGCTCCTGCTGCTGCTTTTCCATTTCTTCTTTCTGGATGCGCGCGATCTCGGCCTGCAACATCTTGATCTGCGCTTCGATCAGCTGTTTCTGCTTTTCGATCTCTTTGGGATCGGCGTCGGAATCCTTCAGTTCCACCAGCTTTTGCTGCAGCGCCTGAATCTGCCGGTTCAGCGCCTTGATGCGCGCCGAAGCGCGGCTTTCATTGAGGTTAACCGGTTCGTCATTGCCGTTGGCGCGTTCGTTTTTCTCCATCTTGCCGCCTTGCGGCTGGTTGTTGACCGGTTTGGCCATCAGCAATTCGCCCTGATGGCCCGGCGCGCTGAAGACGTTGCTGACGCCGGGGACGGTATTCTTGATCGGTACGATCATGGTGATGGTGGTCGACATGGTTGCTCTCCCTGAGTCTGGATCTCGCTGTTCAGGGTATCGGCAGCGGCGGCTAAATCTTTACCTGCCGAAGACGCGGCCAGCGCAGCAGCCAGCCTTTGTCGACCACGCGCTGGGCATAGGCCGTGCGATCGCCATTTTTCACGTTGAAGGTAATGGTGTCGTTGAACAGCGCCGCGAGCCCGAAAGGGGCGACCAGCGTGATGCTGTCGTCGGCGTTCAGGCGCGCGCCGATCGCCGTTTCCACTTCGGTCCAGAAGCTGATGGCCTCTTCGCTGTTGCGGTAGGGCGCGCGGCCGCTGCGCAGGTGCATGCGCGCCTGGTTCTTGACCGACCACGGCTGCGGCAGCCACTGCTGCAGCCGCGCCTCCAGCATGCGATCGCGTTCGGCGCCCGCCCGCTCCGCATCGAAGTGGATCACGTCGATATCGTTGAGCGGCGTGGGCTCCGCATAGCCGTGGCGCCGATCCCACACCAGGTTGCGCACAAAGCCGGCGCCGAGGCACCAGTCATTCAGGCCGAGCCGGCGCACGGTGCGCAGGGCGGCCATGCGCGCGCTATCTTGTTGCAGCCAGTCGATAATTTGCCGTTGCGGATCCATCACCCCTCCTGTTTTCGCGGCTACTGTAACCCGAAGCGGCGGCGGGTGAAATGGGGGGATGCGCGATGGCGGCGATAGCAGGCAAATTAATTTTCTTGCTTCACTGACTACACTTGGTGCAGGGCTTTTATCTCGTCACTCAGGGCAAGGGAGGGGGCTATGTATCAGGCAACGTTGGGCCAACGCGGCTATCGCTTCGGCGGCCTGCGCCAGCTGATGGCGAAAGCTTCGCCGGCGCGTTCCGGCGATTATCTGGCGGAGGTGGCGGCGCAAAGCGCCGAAGAGCGCATGGCGGCGCGCATCGCGCTGGCGGATGTGCCGCTCAAGGCGTTCCTGCAGCAGCCGCTGGTGCCGTACGAGCAGGACGAGGTGACGCGCCTGATCATCGATAGCCACGACGCCGCCGCCTTTGAGCCCATCTCGCACCTCACGATCGGCGATTTTCGCGACTGGTTGCTGAGCGAGCAGGCGGACAGCGCCATGCTGGCGCAGGTGGCCGCCGGCATTACGCCGGAGATGGCGGCGGCGGTAAGCAAGATCATGCGCAATCAGGATCTGATCCTGGTGGCGAAGAAATGCCGGGTGGTGACGCGCTTTCGCAATACGATTGGCCTGCCGGGCCACCTCAGCGTGCGGCTGCAGCCCAATCATCCGACCGACAGCCTGCAAGGCATCGCCGCCAGCATGCTGGACGGTTTGCTGTACGGCAGCGGCGACGCGGTGGTCGGCATCAATCCGGCCAGCGACAGCCTGCCACTGCTGGAAAAACTCAACTACATGCTGGACGACGTGATCCAGCGCTTCGCCATACCCACCCAATCCTGCGTGCTGACCCACGTGACCAACACGCTGCGGCTGATGGAGCGCGGCGCGCCGGTGGATCTGGTGTTTCAGTCGATCGCCGGTACCGAAGCGGCCAATCGCGGCTTCGGCATCAGTCTGGCGCTGCTGGCGGAGGCGCAGCAGGCGGCGCTGAGCCTCAAGCGCGGCACGTTGGGCGATAACGTGATGTACTTCGAAACCGGGCAGGGCAGTTGCCTGTCGGCTAACGCGCATCACGGCGTCGATCAGCAGACCTGCGAGGCGCGCGCCTATGCGGTGGCGCGGCATTTCTCACCGCTGCTGATCAACACCGTGGTGGGGTTTATCGGCCCTGAATACCTGTATGACGGCAAACAAATTATCCGCGCCGGGCTGGAGGATCACTTCTGCGGCAAGCTGCTCGGCCTGCCGCTGGGCTGCGATGTCTGTTACACCAACCATGCCGAGGCCGATCAGGATGATATGGACACGCTGCTGACGCTGTTGGCCGCCGCCGGGCTGACGTTCCTGATCGGCGTGCCGGGCGCGGACGACATCATGCTCAATTACCAAAGCACCTCGTTCCACGACGCGCTCTATATCCGTGAACTGCTGGGGCTGAAGCACGCGCCGGAGTTCGCCGCCTGGCTGGCGGCGATGAACATCACCGATGAACGCGGACGGCTGCGCGACGCCGCCGCCAATCACCCGCTGTTGCTGGCGCTGCAGGGAGAACGGACATGAGCAAACCGGTTCACGTCAACAGTTGGGACACGCTGCGCGCCTTTACCGATGCGCGCATCGCGCTGGGGCGCACCGGCGCCAGTCTGCCGACCGACGAGCTGCTGCGCTTCGGCCTGGCCCATGCCCAGGCGCGCGACGCGGTGCATCAGCCATTCGAGAGCGAACGGCTGGCGGCGGATCTGCACGATGCCGGTTGGCCCACGCTGGCGGTGCACAGCCAGGCCGTTGACCGCGCCGCCTATCTGCGCCGTCCGGATCTGGGGCGGCGATTGGCGCCGGACAGCCGCAGCCTGCTGCTCGGCGTGCCGCCGCGCCGGACCGATCTGCTGCTGGTGGTGGCGGATGGCCTCTCTTCCAAGGCGGTGCACCGCCAGGCATTGCCGCTGCTGCAGGCGCTGCGGCCCTATCTCGATACGTTGGGGCTGGCGATCGCGCCGGTGGTGTTGGCGCATCAGGCGCGAGTGGCGCTGGGGGATGAGATCGGCGAGTGCCTGCAGGCTCGGGCGGTGGCGGTGCTGATCGGCGAACGGCCGGGGCTGTCGTCGCCGGACAGCCTGGGGGTTTACCTGACCTGGGAGCCGAACGCGCGCAGAAGGGACTCAGAGCGCAACTGCATCTCCAATGTGCGGCCGGAGGGGCTGGATTATCCGCAGGCGGCGTTCAAATTGGCCTGGCTGCTGGAACAGGCGTGTCGGCGAAGGCTGACCGGCGTCGAACTGAAAGACGAGAGCGACAACCCGGCGCTGCGCGGCCGCGTCACCCCGCTTTACGCCCAGTTGGGCGGTTGACCGATGGTTTGCTGCAGCAGGGCGGTGAAGGCCGCCAGGCGGGCGGACACTTTCGCCACCGGCCGCAGCAGATAGATGCCTTGCTGTTCATGGCGCGGATCTTCCAGCATCTGCACCAGCCGCCCATGCTGCACGTCCGGCCCCACCACCCAGTTGGGCAGAAAGGCGATGCCGAGGCCGAGCAGCGCCGCCTGACGCTGCGCGGTGAAGTCATCGCAACGCAGCGCCATGGTGCAGCGGTTCATCAACGCCGCGTCGAGGATCTGCGCCCAGCAGGCCGGCTGTTGTTTGTGGTAGCGGGCGATCAGCCGGTGCTGCGGCAGCGCCTCCAGATCGCTCGGCAGGCCATAGCGGGCGACGTAGCCGGGGCTGGCGCACATCACCCAGCGTTGGGTGGCGATGCGGCTGGCGTACAGCGCGCTGTCCTTCTGCTCGCCGATGCGGATGGCGGCGTCCAGCCGTTCCTGGGTCGGATCGGTCTGGCGTTCGGTCAGATCGAGATCGACCCACAGCTGAGGGTAGCGTTCCGCCAGCGTCGGCAGCAGCGGCAGCACATAGGTTTTGCCGAAGGTCGGCAGGCAGCTGATGCGCAGCGTGCCCTGCGGCGTTTCGTTCAGCGCGTTCAGCTCGGCGCGAATGCCGGTAATGTCCGTCATCAGCGCGGCGGCGCGTGCCAGCAGCAGCTCGCCGGCGTCGGTCAGCAACAGGCCGCGGGTGGAGCGTACGAACAGCGTCGCGCCGAGCGCGCTTTCCAGCGCATCGATATGGCGCACCAGCGAAGAAGGCACCATACCCAGCTGGCGTGCGGCGGCGGAAAAGCTGCCCAGGCGGGCCACGTCGAGAAAGATTGGCAGATGTTCTACATAGCGGGCGTCATTCATTTTTGCATTATATGCAAAAGCGTTTCTTATGAATACCCGCTTCTCTGTTGGCGATGCTGCGGCTACTCTGATTGCGGGTTGACGACGGGCTTCAGCGCCGCCGCATCCCGGCCGCATAGAGAGAAAACGCATAAACCTCGCGGCGTTTAGCACCAAATAGCAGATGTTTTTCCCAGGCTGCGTCAGCCGCCTGTGGCGTTGATTGTCGCTCCAACACCAGATTAACCGTTCAATTTGATATCCGACTCAACCTCAATGATTAGTGAGTCTTTACTTTCACTTATCTTCTTGTTGTTTCTGGATATCGGCCGGCCAGCCGTGCCGGTTTTTTTGTCGCCTCAGGCTGAATCGTTCCAACTGATGAACGCGCCTGAGGGGCATCTTGGCCCGCCGTCGACGGGTCTTTTGAACGCGTGGAACCGCAGTTCCGCGCTGGTGGAGGAGTCAGCATGAACGAAAAACACGGGTGTTCCTGTGCGCGCCATTTGGCGCAGGGTTTCGCCAGGCAGTCGATCAACGCCGGGGAGGGCGAAATCTATCAAATCTCGCTGATGAGCGCGCTCATCGACGGGGTTTATGAAGGGGAGACCACCATCGCCGAATTGCTGAAACACGGCGATTTCGGCCTCGGCACCTTCAATCATCTGGATGGCGAACTGATCGCGTTCGATCAGGAAATACACCAGCTGCGCGCCGACGGCAGCGCCCGCCCGGCCGGTTTGCAACAGAAAACCCCTTTCGCCGTCGTCACCTTTTTCCAGCCCAGCGTCAGCCAGCAATTCGATCGGCCGATCACCAAGGCGCAACTGCACCAATGCATCGATGAACAGGTCGCCTCGCCGAACCTGTTCTGCGCGGTGCGGGTCGACGGTGAGTTCAGCCATGTAGAAACCCGCACCGTGCCGCGTCAGGAACGGCCTTACCGCCCAATGCTGGAAGCGATAGAAGAGCAACCGACCTTCTCGTTCCATCAGCGGCGCGGCACGCTGGTCGGCTTCCGCTCGCCCGATTACATGCAGGGCATCGGCGTGGCCGGCTATCACGAACACTTCGTTACCGACGACCGCAGCGGCGGCGGCCACGTGCTGGATTACCAGCTCGATCATGGCCGCCTGCAGTTCGGCGTCATCACCCGTCTCAATCTTCAGTTGCCGCATGATGCGGATTTCTTGCGCGCCAACCTCTGTCCAGAGGATTTGGATCGCGCGATTCGTTCCGCCGAGGGCTAATCCCGGCGATCGTTTTCTTAGGAGGTGGAACCATGGCACAGGAAAAAACAGGCAATGACTGGCAATGCGGCGCCGACTTGGTGGTGAAAAACCTGGAAGCGCAGGGCGTCAAACACGTTTTCGGCATTCCGGGCGCCAAGATCGACCGGGTGTTCGATTCGCTGGAAGATGCGCCGTCGATCGAAACGGTGGTGGTGCGCCATGAGGCCAACGCGGCCTTTATGGCGGCGGCGGTCGGCCGCCTGACCGGCAAGGCGGGGGTGGCGCTGGTCACCTCCGGGCCGGGCAGCTCCAACCTGATCACCGGGCTGGCGACCGCCACCTCGGAAGGGGATGCGGTGGTGGCCTTCGGCGGCGCGGTGAAGCGCGCCGACAGCCTGAAGCAGACGCACCAGAGCATGGATACCGTCAGCATGTTCCGGCCGGTGACCAAGTACTGCGCCGAAGTGCATGCCGGTTCGGCGATTTCCGAGGTGATCGCCAACGCCTTCCGCCGCGCCGAGTTCGGCCGGCCGGGGGCGTCGTTCGTCAGCCTGCCGATGGATATCGTCAATGAGCCGGTCACGGCGCCGGTGCTGGCGGGCTGCCGCTTGCCGCGCATGGGGGCCGCTGCGGCGGACGACATTCAGGCGGCGGTGAAACTGATCCGCCAGGCCAAATGCCCGGTGCTGCTGCTGGGCTTGCAGGCCAGCCGGCCGGAGAACAGCGAGGCGGTGCGCCATCTGCTGTACCGCACCCATATGCCGGTGGTCGGCACCTATCAGGCGGCGGGGGTGATTGACGTCAATCACTTTGCCCGCTTCGCCGGCCGCGTCGGCCTGTTCAACAACCAGCCGGCCGATCAGCTGTTGCAGAAGGCCGATCTGGTGGTGAGCGTCGGCTATGATCCGATTGAATACGATCCGTGCATGTGGAACAGCCACGGGCGGCTGAAGCTGGTGCACATCGACGTGCTGCCGGCGGATATCGACACCTGCTATCGGCCGGATGTCGAACTGGTGGGCAACATCAGCGCCACGTTGAACATGATGACCGAAGCGTTCAATGAGGCGGTCTGCGTCCCGGCGGAGGTGGAACTGATCCTGACCGATCTCGGCCGCCAGCGCGCCGAATTGGCGGAACGCGCCGCGCGCCGCGGCGGCATGCCGATCCATCCGTTGCGCATCGTCAAGGAGCTGCAGGACATCGTCAGCGACGACGTGACGCTGTGCGTGGACATGGGCAGTTTCCACATCTGGATAGCCCGCTATCTTTACAGCTTCCGCGCTCGCCAGCTGTTGATCTCCAACGGCCAGCAAACCATGGGGGTAGCGCTGCCGTGGGCCATTGGCGCGGCGCTGGTGCGCCCCGGCGACAAGGTGGTGTCAATCTCCGGCGACGGCGGCTTCATGCAGTCGAGCATGGAGCTGGAGACCGCGGTGCGGCTGAAAAACAACATCGTGCACGTGATCTGGGTCGATAACGCTTACAACATGGTGGAAATGCAGGAAGTGAACAAATACCAGCGCAAATCCGGCGTGGAGTTCGGGCCGATCGACTTCAAGGCCTACGCGGAATCCTGCGGCGCGGTCGGTTTCGCCGTGCAGTCGGTGGAAGATCTGCGGCCGATGCTGCGCAAGGCGATGGAGATCCAGGGGCCGGTGGTGGTGGCCATTCCGGTCGACTACGCCGATAACTATAAGCTGATGGCGCAGATGAACTTCAGCCAGATGATTTAATTTCATCATCCTCGCGCCGTTTCACCGGGGCAGGCTGCTTGCGCGCCTGCCCGTTTTTATGCGCGGAATTTGTCCTTTACATCGCTAACTGCATGATTTATTGCTATCCGTTCGGCTGTTTTTTCACCACTGGGGATAGCAATGAAAAGAAAAGCAATAACGATCGGGCTGCTGGCGTTGGCGATTGCCGGCGGCGCGCGGGCCAATACGCTGGTCTACTGTTCCGAAGGCTCGCCGGAAGGCTTCAACCCGCAGCTGTTCACCTCCGGCACCACGGTAGACGCCAGTTCGGCGGCGATCTACAACCGGCTGGTGGATTTCAAACCCGGCACCGTCGAGCTGCAACCCAGCCTGGCGGAAAGCTGGGAGGTGAGCGAAGACGGCAAGCGCTATACCTTCCATCTGCGCAAGGGCGTGGCATTCCAGAGCAATAAATATTTCACGCCCACCCGCGATTTCAACGCCGATGACGTCATCTTCTCGTTTATGCGCCAGAAGGACGCCAACAACCCATATCACAAGGTCTCCAACGGCGCCTACACCAACTTCGAGTCGATGGAGTTCGGCACGCTGATTGACCGGATCGTCAAGGTGGATGACCACACCGTGCGCTTTGAGCTCTCCCGCGCCGAGGCGCCGTTCGTCGCCGATCTGGGCATGTATTTCGCCACCATTTTATCGGCGGAATATGCCGACGCGATGCTGAAGGCCGGCACGCCGCAGCGGGTGGACAACGATCCGATCGGCACCGGGCCGTTCCAGCTGGTGCAGTACCAGAAGGACGCGAAAATCCTCTACAAGGCGTTCGACCGCTACTGGGAAGGCAAGCCGAAGCTTGATCGGCTGGTGTTCTCGATCACGCCGGATGCGGCGGTGCGTTACGCCAAGCTGCAAAAGAACGAATGTCAGGTGATGCCGTTCCCCAATCCGGCGGATCTGGCACGCATGCGGCAGGACGGCAACATTCAGGTAATGGAAAAATCCGGCTTGAATATCGGTTTCCTGGCGTTCAACACCCAGAAGAAACCGTTGGATAACGTTAAGGTGCGCCAGGCGTTGGCGCTGGCGGTCAACAAGCCGGCGATCATCGACGCGGTGTTCCACGGCGCCGGTCAGCCTGCCAAAAATCTTCTGCCGCCGGCCCAATGGGGCAGCAACGCGCAGCTTGAAGACTACCCGTATTCACCGGAGCGGGCGAAGCAGCTGTTGCAGGAGGCCGGGCTGGGGCAGGGCTTCGACATCGATCTGTGGGCGATGCCGGTGCAGCGGCCCTATAACCCCAACGCCAAGCGCATGGCGGAGATGATCCAGGCCGACTGGGCTAAAATCGGCGTGCGCGCCAAAATCGTCACCTTCGAGTGGGGCGAGTATTTACAGCGGATTAAAAACGGCGAACACCAGACCGCGCTGATGGGCTGGACCACCGCCAACGGCGATCCGGACAACTTCTTCGGGCCGCTGTTCACCTGCGCTTCGCTCGGCGGTTCGAACTCGGCGAAATGGTGCTATAAACCGTTCGACCAGCTGATCCTGCAGGCGCGCGAAGAGAACGATCACGCCAAACGGGTGGCGATGTATCAGCAGGCGCAGGTGATGATGCACGATCAGATGCCGGCGTTGATGATTGCGCACTCGACCATCTTCGAACCGGTGCGCAAGGAAGTGAAAGGCTACGAGATAGACCCGTTCGGCAAACACATTTTCAAACAGGTGTCGCTGGAGAAGTAACGACAAGGCCGGGATAACCCGGCCTTTTTCATGCCTGTGGCGCGTCGCAGTGATAGCGGCCGCGGGGGATCACCAGCGGCGTGTGGGACAGCGGATCGTCGATGATCATGCACGGCATGCCGAACACCCGCTCCACCAGTTCGGCGGTAATGATCTCCGCCGGTTTCCCTTCCGCCACGATCTTTCCGTCGCGCATGGCGATGATGTGATCGGCATAGCGGCAGGCGTGGTTGAGATCGTGCAGCACCGCGATCAGGGTTTGACCGCGCTCGCGGTTGAGCTGGCGGAACAGATCCAGCAGCTCGATCTGGTGCGCGATGTCCAGATACGTCGTCGGTTCATCCAGCAGCAGCAGCGGCGTTTGCTGCGCCAACGCCATCGCTACCCAGACGCGCTGACGCTGCCCGCCGGACAGCTCGTCGACGCTGCGATCCGCCAGTTGGCTGACGTTGGTGGCCGCCATGGCGGCTTCCACCGCCTGTTTATCGGCCTGTGTCCACTGTTTCAGCAGGCTCTGGTGCGGATAGCGGCCGCGCGACACCAGGTCCGCCACGGTGATGCTGTCCGGTGCAATCGAGGTTTGCGGCAGCAGGCCAAGCTCGCGCGCCAGCGCCTTGGTGGCGAAACTGCTGATGTTCTTGCCGTCCAGCATCACCTCGCCGGCGCTGGGTTTCAGCAGGCGGCACAGGGCGCGCAACAGCGTCGATTTGCCGCAGGCGTTCGGCCCGACGATCACCGTAAAGGCGCCGTCGGGGATCGCCACGCTCAGATCGTCAGCGATGATTTTATTGTCGTAGCCCAGCTTCAGGTGCGAGGCGTGCAGGCGGTGGCTCATGGCATTATCACTCTTCATTATCTATCTGCGGGCCTCACGGATGAGCAGCCAAATCAGGTACAGGCCGCCGATGCAGACGGTCACGATCCCGACCGGCAGTTGGATCGGCGCGAAAAGATGTTGGGACACCACGTCGGCGCCGAGCAGCAGCGCCGCGCCCATCAGCGCCGAGGACGTCAGGGTGACCGAGGATTGCCCGGCCAAGCGGCGGGCGATTTGCGGCGCCGCCAGCGCGATAAAGGAAATCGGCCCGGCGGTGGCGGTGACGGCGGCGGTGAGGGTGACGCCGAACAGCATCAGCCACAGCCGGCTGCCTTCGGCGTTCACGCCCAGCGCGCGCGCCGTGTCGTCGCCCATTTCCAGCAGCTGCAGCCGTTTGCCCATCAACAGCGCGGCCGCGGCCGCCAGCAGGATGAACGCCGTGGCGGGCTGGGCTTTCTGCCAGGTCATGCCGTTGAGCGAGCCGGCCTGCCACATGGCGGCGTCCATGGCGCGCTCGAGCGAGGCGGTGATGATCAGCCAGGTATTGGTGGAGACCAGCACCGCGCTGATGGCGATGCCGACGATGATCAGCCGGAAGCCGGCGATGCCTTGCCGCCAGGCCAGCAGGTAGATGGCCAGTGCGGCGAGAATGCCGCCGGCCAGCGCGCCGCCGGCGATGTAGTAATAGCCGCCGTTGAACAGGGTGATGGCGATCAGCGCGCCGGTGTAAGCCCCCATGTTAAAGCCAATCACGTCCGGGCTGCCGAGCGGGTTGCGGATAATCGACTGGAAGATGGCGCCGCTCATGCCGAGCGCGGCACCTAACAGCAGCGCCATGGCGATACGCGGCAAGCGCCATTGGGTGACCACGGTGACCAGGTTTTTCGGCGCCTCGCCGGTCAGCGCGGCAAAAACCTGCTCCAGCGAAAGTTGCAGCGTGCCGTAGCACAGGGCGGCGACGGCCATCGCCAGACACAGCGCCAACAGTGAAAGGTTGACCAGCAGCAGGCGCAGCGGCAGGCGCCCGTTGATGACGCCGTCCGGGCGGCCGATATACAGCGTGTGCGGCAGACTCATCACAGACCCCCCAGCGTTTTCTTGCGGCGCACCAGCCAGATCAGCACCGGCGCGCCGATGAAGGCTGCCACGATGGAAACCCGCAGTTCACCGGCCGCCAGCAAGCGGCCGACCACGTCGGCGCACAGCAGTAAAATCGGTGCCAGCAGCATGGAGTAGGGCAGGATCCAGCGTTGGTCGGGGCCGACCCACCAGCGGGCGATATGCGGCACCATCAGGCCGATGAAACTGATCGGGCCGACGGTGGCGGTCGCCGCGCCGCACAGCAGCGTAATGGCGATCACTGCGATCGCCTGAGTCAGCACTACGCGCGCGCCGAGCGCGATAGCCAGATCTTCCCCCATGCCGATGGTATTCAGCGGCCGGGCGATGAGCAGCGTCAGCAGGCAGCCGAGCAAAATGGCGGGGGCGGTCACCGGCAGGGTGGCCAGCGTGCGGATATCCAGCGTGCCGGCCTGCCAGAAGCGCAGTTGGTCGAAGGTTTGCGGATCGATCAGCGACAGCCCGGTGGTGATGCCGAGCAACACCGCGCCGATCGCCACGCCGGCCAGCGTCAGCCGCACCGGGTTGATGCGCCCGCCCGCCAGCGTGCCTATCAGGTAGACCAGCAGGGTGGTGACGGCGGCGCCGACAAAGGCGTAGGCCATATAGCTTTCGGTGGTGGCGGCGCCGAAAAACATGATGCCGATCACCACGGCGAAGCTGGCGCCGGCGTTGATGCCGAGCACGCCGGGATCGGCCAGCGGGTTGCGCGTCAGCGCCTGAATCAGCGCGCCGGCGGCGCCGAGCGCCATGCCGGCCAAAATGCCCGCCAGCGTACGGGGCACCCGGGCGTTGAGAATGATGGTGCTGTCGGAGCCGCTCGCGGCGCCCTGTAGGCTGAGCCAGACGGTATGGAAGGGGATGGCTTTGGAACCCAGCATCAGGCTGGCAATGATGCACAGCAACAACAACGCCAAGCCGATACCGAACCCGGCGATGCGTTTGAAGCCACTGGCGTAAGCTGCGTGCGGTGCGGACGAAAGCGTCCGCTCAGTCGGAGTGGGTACGTTCACACCGGTAACTCCTTTATGATTTTTATTCTCATTGTTATTTGCGTTCGTGAAGGGCGCAATAGTAACACGAGTTTACGCCCGCATGCACCCGCCGGTTGGTGGCGAAGGCGCGTGGACGATGTTAATAACTATTGATATTTCAATTGATTGAATGTGAATGGTTGCCCCGTTTGCGAAAAGCGTCGGCAGGGGACTGGCCTGCCGACGGCGTGATTCAGGGCTTTTTGAACAGCCGTTCGATTTGGTTCAGCATGTTGGTGGCGCTGTAGTAATCGAGACGGAAGGTATCGTTGCCGACGGCGTAGACGTGCCGCTGTTCCACCGGCTCCAGATGTTTGAGGAACGGGTTGGCCAGCACCTCTTGCACTTTGCGCTCATTGGTGGCGAACAGGATCAGGGTTTTGCCGTTCAGGCCTTCGGCCATTTTTTCGCCGGAGATCTGGATGATGTCATGGCGTTTACCCATGCTGGCGTTGCCTTTGGCGCTTTCCGGCGGGGTAGCCAGCTGGAAGCCGAGCTGGGTCAGCAGCTTGCCTTGGGCGGAGCCCGGCGTCCACAGCATGGCTTCGCGGCCGTTGTCGGCATACACCAGCGGCGTGGTCGGCTGCGGCGGCAGGGTAATCGCCTGCTTCACTTGTTCCACGCGCTGCTCGAAACGATCTTCCGCCTGTTTGGCGCCGGCTTCGTGACCGGTGATCTCACCGAGCTCGCTGGCCAGCTGTTGCCAGCTTTTGTCGCCGTAATCGAGCACCAGCGTCGGCGCAATGGCGGACAGCTGATCGTACAGTTTCAGCGCCGAATCACCGCCGGTCGCGGCGACGACGATCAAATCCGGCGCGGCGGCGGCAACGGCTTCGGCATTGGGTTCCACCTGATACAGCCGTTTGACGTGGCGCTGTTTGGCCACTTCGCTCCACTGGGTAAAGAAGCCTTGTTGATCGGCCACCAGGGGATTTGGACTGGTGGCGGCGCTGGCGACCACCGGGGCGTCGATAGCCAGTAACGTGCCGGTGATGGTGACGCTGGTGGATACGATGCGCTGCGGCGGTTTTTCCAGCGTGAACTTCCCTTTGGCGCTGTCGATGGTGCGCGGCCAACTGCTGTCGGCAGCGGGGGCTGACGGTTTCTGCCCGTCGCTCTTGTCGTCCGGGCCACAGCCGCTGAGCAACAAGCTGGAAGTGGCGATGAATGCAATGAACAGCTGGCGTAAGGATAGGGTCATGAGCGGGCTCTTTCTTTCCTTGAACTAAGGCGTATCAATCCGGCGGCGGATTGGCTGCGTGGTGGATGCCCGCTAATTTACCATTCAAGCCGCCAAAATGATAACCATTCGTATCTCAGCGCGTGGCGAATGAAGAAAGGGAGGCGAACGGCAGAAACGAAAAAAGCGCCAAAAGGCGCTTTTTTCCGAATGGGTGGGTCGTGCAGGATTGATTCGGCCTGTGGCCTCACCCTGCGGGCAACATTGCGCGTTGTCGTATCGCTGCGCGATGCTCGAACCTCTACGGTTCTTCATCCTACACGACCCGGTGAACTCTGTCGGCGAGAGATGAAGTCAGAGTCGGATGGTGCAGAAACGAAAAAAAGCGCCAAAAGGCGCTTTTCTCTGAATTGGTGGGTCGTGCAGGATTCGAACCTGCGACCAATTGATTAAAAGTCAACTGCTCTACCAACTGAGCTAACGACCCGCAGAAGTGGTGGGTGATGACGGGCTCGAACCGCCGACCCCCTCCGTGTAAAGGAGATGCTCTACCAACTGAGCTAATCACCCACTTCAGGACTTCCAGGCACTGCTAAACGAGAGAATGATGGTGGGTGATGACGGGCTCGAACCGCCGACCCCCTCCGTGTAAAGGAGATGCTCTACCAACTGAGCTAATCACCCTCATTCGTTCTCATTTTTCTCAACAAGATGGTGGGCGATGACGGGCTCGAACCGCCGACCCCCTCCGTGTAAAGGAGATGCTCTACCAACTGAGCTAATCGCCCCGTCTTGTTGGAGTCGCATTATAGGGATAGTTCAAAGTGAGTCAACGGTTTTTAAAATGATTTCAATCGTTCGCCGCAAATTTAGGCAGGGCGCGATAATTATCGCCAACGGCGCCGATTCTTTGCGCAACGCTATGCGAAACTCGCCGCAAAACGCGCGAAATCGACCGGCGCAATATCGTGTCGGCGTTGAGGAATTAGCGCGTGGTGATACAATGTCGTCCACTCTTTTTTCAATTCCGAGCAATCGTCGGCCATCGCCGACACGCGTTGCGTAATAAGGCAGTGAACCCAATGAAAATCAAAACCCGTTTTGCACCGAGCCCGACCGGCTATCTTCACGTCGGCGGCGCGCGTACCGCACTTTATTCCTGGTTGTTCAGCCGCCATGCGGGCGGTGAGTTCGTTCTGCGTATCGAAGATACCGATCTGGAACGCTCTACCCAGGACGCGATCGACGCAATTATGGATGGCATGAACTGGTTGAACCTGGATTGGGATGAAGGCCCGTACTTCCAGACCAAGCGTTTCGATCGCTACAACGCGGTCATCGACGAAATGCTGGAGCAGGGCACCGCCTATAAATGCTATTGCTCCAAGGAACGCCTGGAAGCGCTGCGCGAGAAGCAGATGGAAAACGGTGAGAAGCCGCGTTACGACGGCCACTGCCGCGACAGCCAGTGCAGCCACACCGACGACGAGCCGCACGTGGTGCGCTTCCGCAACCCGCAGGAAGGGTCGGTGATCTTCGACGATAAAATTCGCGGCCCGATCGAATTCAGCAACCAGGAGCTGGACGATCTGATCATCCGCCGCACCGACGGTTCGCCAACCTATAACTTCTGCGTCGTTGTCGATGACTGGGACATGGAAATCACCCACGTGATCCGTGGCGAAGACCACATCAACAACACCCCGCGCCAGATCAACATTCTGAAAGCGCTGGGCGCGCCGGTGCCGGAATACGCGCACGTGTCGATGATCCTCGGCGACGACGGTAAAAAGCTGTCCAAACGTCACGGCGCCGTGGGCGTGATGCAGTACCGCGACGACGGCTATCTGCCGCAGGCGCTGCTGAACTACCTGGTGCGTCTGGGCTGGTCCCACGGCGATCAGGAGATCTTCTCCATCGACGAGATGAAAGAGTTCTTCACGCTGGAAGCGATCAACAAATCCGCCAGCGCGTTCAACACCGAGAAGCTGCAGTGGCTGAACCACCACTACATCAACCATATGCCGGCGGAAGAAGTGGCGGTGCATCTGGCATGGCACGTTGAGCAACTGGGCATTGAAACCCGCAACGGGCCGGAACTGAAGGACATCGTCAAGCTGCTGGGCGAGCGCTGCAAGACGCTGAAAGAGATGGCGGAGTCTTGCCGTTACTTCTACGAAGACTTCAGCGAGTTCGACGCCGACGCCGCCAAGAAGCACCTGCGTCCGGTCGCGCGTCAGCCGCTGGAAGCGGTGCGCGCCAAGCTGGCCGCCATCACCGTCTGGACGCCGGAAAACGTGCACGACGCCATTCAGGGCACGGCGGATGAGCTGGGCGTCGGCATGGGTAAAGTCGGCATGCCGCTGCGTGTCGCGGTGACCGGCGCCGGCCAGTCGCCGGGCATGGACGTGACCGTACATGCGATCGGCCAGAAGCGTTCGCTGCAGCGTATCGATATGGCGCTGGCTTACATCGCCGAGCGTGAAGCCCAGGCCTGATTAGGCTGATACGCCTTAAAGAAAAAGCCCCGTGGAGCGATCCCGGGGCTTTTTTATTGCGCTTTGTCAGGCTTGTTCGCTAGCCGGCAAACCCGGACGGTAGGCGAGGAAATACATCAACCCGACAAAGCCGGCGCCGCCCAGCGCATTGCCGAGAAATACCGCGACGAAATTAGGCAGATATTGCTCCCAGCCCATGCCGCCGGCAAAGATGGCCGCCGGGATGATGAACATATTCGCCACCACGTGCTGGAAGCCGATGGCGACAAAAGCCATGACCGGGAACCACATGCCGATCACTTTGCCCGGCACATCTTTGCTGGCGAAGGCTAACCACACCGCCAGGCATACCAGCCAGTTGCAGCCGACGCCGGAAATGAAGGCGTGCAGGAAGTCCGCATCCACTTTGGCCTGCGCGATCGCCAGCGTCTTATGTAAAAACGCGCCTTCGGTCAGGCCCAGCAGGTGGCCGAAGAAGTAGGCGACGGCCACGCTGCCGGCGAAGTTGGCCAGGGTGACCCAAAACCAGTTGCGCAGCACGGCGATGGCGGGAATTTCACGGGCGAACCAGGCCATTGGCAAGGTCATCATGTTGCCGGTCAGCAGTTCGCCGCCGGCCAGAATGGTCAGGATCAAACCGATAGGGAAGACCGCGGCGCCCAACAGCGCGCCGAAAGAGCCCCATTCGGCCGGCAGGGTGCCGATGACGTGAATATCCAGCAGGAAGCCGGTGGCGATAAAGGCGCCGGCGAGAAAGCCCAGAATCAGCAGATTAGCGAGAGGGGCGCGGCTTTTGTTTACCCCGGCCTGAACGGCGAGGGCGGCGATTTCTTTTGGTGAATGCAAAGACATGACGGACTCGGTTTATAGTAATAAAGTTTATGGCGCGGGCAGTCTATGCCGCTCGGGAGCCCGACTCAAGCGCATTTCGCTAACATTCCGTTAATTAAAAATCAACGTGATATGCAGGGTCTTTTGCCATTTTGAGAAGTAGCGCGCAAAATGGATGAACTCTGCGCAAAGTGATGATTTTTTGGCGCCAAAGATGCTGATTTGGCGGCTTTTTCAACGCTTGATTCAGTAATTCAATTTAGCCGTTGACAGCTTTGAGCGGGTTTCATATTATGCGCCCCGTTCACAGCACAAAGTGATTGTGGAACGGGGCTATAGCTCAGCTGGGAGAGCGCTTGCATGGCATGCAAGAGGTCGACGGTTCGATCCCGTCTAGCTCCACCAACCTTCTTCTCAGAGAGGTTGGGGAATACCGTAACGCCGGTCAACGCGTACCACTTTTGTGGGGCTATAGCTCAGCTGGGAGAGCGCTTGCATGGCATGCAAGAGGTCGACGGTTCGATCCCGTCTAGCTCCACCACCATTTGAAAAGCCGACCTTAGGGTCGGCTTTTTGCTTTGCGTTATTTCACCTTCGCCGAAGGCCAGCCAATAAAAAAGGCGCCCGCAGGCACCTTATCATTGCTGTAAATTTCAGGCTTACCCCAGCACCAGACCCGCGATGGAAGCGGACAGGATGCTGACCAGCGTAGAGCCGTAGACCAGCTTCAGACCGAAGCGGGACACTACGTTGCCCTGGTGTTCGTTCAGGCCCTTGATCGCACCGGCCACGATGCCGATGGAAGAGAAGTTGGCGAAGGACACCAGGAATACCGACAGGATCCCCAGGCTGCGCGGCGACAGTTCGGCAGAGACTTTCTGCAGTTCCATCATTGCCACGAATTCGTTGGAAACCAGCTTGGTGGCCATGATGCTGCCGACCTGCAGGGCTTCGTGCTTAGGAATACCCATGATCCAGGCGAACGGATAGAAGAAGTAGCCGAGGATTTCCTGGAAGCTCAGGCCGAAGATGGCGCTGAACACGCCGTTAAGCGCGGCGATCAGGGCGATGAAACCAATCAGCATCGCGGCGACGATAATCGCTACTTTGAAGCCGGCCAGGATGTATTCGCCCAGCATTTCAAAGAAGCTCTGGCCTTCGTGCAGGTTGCCGAGGTGCAGCTCTTCTTCTTTATTGGTGTCGTACGGGTTGACCAACGACAGCACGATAAAGGTGCTGAACATGTTCAGTACCAGCGCCGCCACCACGAACTTGGCGTCCAGCATGGTCATGTAGGCGCCGACGATGGACATGGACACCGTAGACATCGCGGTCGCCGCCATGGTGTACATGCGCTTTTCCGACATCTTGCCCAGGATATCCTTGTAGGCGATGAAGTTTTCGGATTGGCCCAGGATCAGCGAGCTGACGGCGTTGAACGACTCCAGCTTGCCCATGCCGTTCACTTTCGACAGCACGGTACCGATAATGCGGATGATGAAAGGCAGCACTTTGATGTACTGCAGAATACCGATCAGCGCCGAAATGAAGACGATCGGGCACAGCACCTTCAGGAAGAAGAACGCCAGGCCTTTGTCGCCCATGCCGCCGAACACGAAATCAGTCCCTTGTCCCGCAAACCCGAGCAGTTTGTCAAACAGCGCGGCGAATCCTTTTACGAAGCCCAAACCCGCTTCCGAATGCAGGAAAAAGTAGGCCAGCAGTACTTCGATAACCAATAATTGAATAACATAGCGAATGCGGATGCTTTTGCGATCGCGGCACACCAACAGGGCCAGGATCGCCACCACCACTATCGCCAACGCAAAGTGCGCAATATGGGACATGTTTGCTCCAAATTTGAGGCAGGCTGAATTTCGGCTGTCATTTTATGTAACGCTACGTTTAAAAACGAGACTTCTATTGCAAATATGGAAAATCATAGTGGGAGTTCTCCTAAAGTGTTGCGCAAAAGCATAAAAAATCAAGATGTTAACTCAGACATAGGAAATTCGTATTCTTGTGCTAACCTGTCTTTCAGGGGTATTGCAGCCAAAATCCCAACCCAAAAGCACGGAAATCGGCAAGTTCGGTGTCGAACCCTTCGATAAAACCGTTAATGTTGGCTATTGCAGAGATAAGTTTTACCACTCTAAATGCGCTTGATAATTATTATCATTTATATAGAGTGGAGATAAACGTAATTTCAGTAAGGGTTCAACATATGCTGAACAGTCGCGTGGTTGAAACCACCTCCGGTCGCTCCGCCAGAAAAATCAAACTCTCGCTGATGGGGCCCGCCTTCATCGCCGCTATCGGCTACATCGACCCCGGCAACTTCGCCACCAATATCCAGGCCGGCGCCTCGTTTGGCTATAGCCTGTTGTGGGTCGTGGTCTGGGCCAACGTGATGGCGATGCTGATCCAGCTGTTGTCCGCCAAGCTGGGGATCGCCACCGGAAAAAACCTGGCCGAGCATATTCGCGATCGCTTTCCGCGGCCGGCGGTATGGGCCTATTGGGTGCAGGCGGAGATTATCGCCATGGCGACCGATCTGGCCGAATTCATCGGCGCGGCGATCGGCTTCAAGCTGCTGCTCGGCGTCTCCTTGTTGCAGGGCGCGGTGCTGACCGGCATCGCCACCTTTTTAATTCTGATGCTGCAAAAGCGTGGACAAAAGCCGCTGGAATGGGTGATCGGCGGCCTGCTGCTGTTCGTCGCCGCCGCTTACATCGTCGAGCTGGCGTTTTCCCAGCCGCAGTTTGCGCCGCTGCTGAAAGGCATGGCGTTGCCCGATTTGCCCAACGGCGACGCGGTATTCCTGGCCGCCGGGGTATTGGGTGCCACCATCATGCCGCACGTGATCTATCTGCATTCGTCGCTCACCCAAGTCGGCGGTGAGCACGATAAGGCGGAGCGCTATGCCGCCACCAAAGTCGACGTCGCCGTCGCCATGACCATCGCCGGTTTCGTCAACCTGGCGATGATGGCCACTGCCGCCGCCGCGTTTCATTTCAGCGGCCACAGCGGCATCGCCGATCTCGACGTGGCCTATCTGACGCTGCAACCGCTGCTCGGGCAAGCCGCCGCCACCGTGTTTGGCCTGAGCCTGGTGGCCGCCGGTCTTTCTTCCACCGTGGTGGGCACGCTGGCGGGGCAGGTGGTGATGCAAGGGTTCGTGCATTTCCATATCCCGCTGTGGCTGCGCCGAGCGGTGACCATGCTGCCGTCGTTTATCGTCATCATGCTGGGAATGGACGCCACGCGCATTCTGGTGTTGAGCCAGGTGCTGCTCAGCTTCGGCATTGCGCTGGCGCTGGTGCCGCTGCTGGCTTTCACCGGCAATCGGGCGCTGATGGGGGAGATGGTTAACGGCCCCGTGGTGCAAAACCTGGGCAAGCTGATCGTGTTGGTGGTGGTGGGGTTGAATGGCTACTTGCTGATCGGCAGTGTGCTGTAGGCGAAAACAGTGCGGGCCGGCGTTGCGCCGGCCCGTTGTCGTTAATCGCGGTCGTCATCGCCGTGGCGGCGCCAGCGATCGCGGTCATGATCGTGGTGGTGTTTTTTCTCTTTCTTCCAATGGTGCTTATCGTAATGCTTGTCGTATTTACGATAGCGTCCTTCATGATAGTAATAGTGTTTGCGCCAGTAGTCGCGGTCGCGCCAGCGATAGCCATCCCAGTAATAGCCGCGCGGGCTGCGATCGCCGAGATAGCGTCCCTGATGGCCTTGCCACCAGTCGCGATCGCGCCAGTCGTAACCGTCCCAGTAACGGCCGCGATTGTCCTGATCGCCGATGCGCAATGAAACGCCCGGCATCAGATCGATGCTGATCCCTTCGGCGTGCGCCTGCTGTGCGGCGGGCAGTACCGTCGCCGCCAAGATGGCGGCCAAGAGCAGAGGTTTAAACATGACTTCTCCTTTCCGCTTGCGCGGCCTGGCCGTTGATCACTTTATGAAGCGCGTTCATCAGTTTAAAAAAACGGCCTTATCGTTATTTTTACTGCAATATCGGCATCATAGCGCCGGCGCATGGGGTTGAATCTGAGAGCCACTCTGAAAAGGGCGCCGGAGGCCGAGATTTGAGATTTTTCTGGGGCATCGCCGCTCAATTGAGCGGCGGAATTTGTAAGCGATTACAATAAGATTTTCTCGATCTGCGCAAGCTCTTCTTCAGTGAAGTGACGATTGGCCAGCATGCCCACCGCGTCTTCTATCTGCGCAGTCTTGCTGGCGCCGATCAGCACCGAGGTGACGCGATCGCCGCGCAGCACCCAGGCCAGCGCCATCTGCGACAGCTTCTGCCCGCGTTGCCGCGCCAGCGCATCGAGGCGGCGCACCTTGTCCAGTCGATCGGCGGTCAGCTGTTCCGGCTGCAGGAAACGGCTGCCGCTGGCGGCGCGGGAATCTTGCGGGACGCCGTGCAGATAACGATCGGTCAGCAGGCCGCCCGCCAGCGGGGAGAAGGCGATCGCGCCGACGCCATGATCCGCCAGCGTATCCAGCAATTCCGCCTCCGGCCCGCGTTCAAACATCGAATACTTGGGCTGGTGGATCACGCACGGCGTGCCGAGCCGCTGCAGGATGTCGAACGCCTGGCGCGCGCGCTCGGCCGGGTAGTTGGACAAACCGACATACAGCGCTTTGCCCTGGCGCACCAACAGATCCAGCGCCGCCATGGTTTCTTCCAGCGGCGTGTCCGGGTCCGGCCGGTGGTGATAAAAGATATCCACATACTCCAATCCCATGCGCCTGAGGCTCTGATCGAGGCTGGCGACCAGGTACTTTTTCGAGCCCCAATCGCCGTAGGGGCCGGGCCACATGGTGTAACCGGCTTTGGATGAGACGATCAGCTCGTCGCGCCAGGCCCGCAGATCGACGTTGAGAATGCGGCCAAAGTTTTCCTCGGCGGCGCCGGGCGGCGGGCCGTAGTTGTTGGCCAGATCGAAGTGGGTTATGCCGCGATCGAAGGCGCAGCGGATCAGGGCGCGGGCGTTGTCGTACAGCGTGGCGTCGCCAAAGTTGTGCCATAGCCCGAGCGAGACGGCGGGCAGCTTCAATCCGCTGCGGCCGCAGCGCCGGTATTCCATATCTTGATAACGCGAGGGGGAGGCTGGGTAGGACATCGTGATCCTTTGTCGGCGAAGAAGTGGCGTGTTTTGAGTGTATGCGTTTTCACAACGTGCCGCCGAGGGGGCGATCACAAGGCCGGCATGTAACGCCAGGTTGCCGCTCGACACGGAAAGCGCTGTTCGAAAATTAACCGGCATCTTCGATACTTAAAGATAATCGCTTCAGCTGCAGACAGGTGATGATCATGACTCAGATCTACACGGTGGCCGATTATCTGCTCGATCGTCTGGCCCAGATTGGCATCCGCCACGTCTTCGGCGTGCCGGGGGATTACAACCTGCAATTCCTCGATCACGTCATCGCTCATCCGCAAATCACCTGGGTAGGCTGCGCCAACGAACTGAACGCCGCCTACGCCGCCGACGGCTATGCGCGTTGCAAACCGGCCGGGGCGTTGCTCACCACCTTCGGCGTCGGGGAGCTGAGCGCGCTGAACGGCGTGGCCGGCAGTTATGCCGAATACCTGCCGGTGATCCACGTGGTGGGCACACCGGCGCAGCGTGCCCAGCGCGCCGGCGATTTGCTGCACCATTCGCTGGGCGATGGCGACTTCACTCACTTTGCGCGGATAGCCAAAGAAGTCAGCGTCGCACAGGCCAACCTGACCGCCGACAACGCCGCCAGGGAGATTGACCGCCTGATCGATGCCGCCTTGCTGGAGCATCGTCCGGTTTATCTGATGCTGCCCAGCGACGTAGCGGAAGCGCCGCTGCCGGCCAAACCGGCGCCGCTGATACTGCGCCAGGCCAGGCTGTCGCGGAGCGCATTGCAGGCGTTTATCGCCGCAGCGCGTGAAAAGCTGCAATCGGCACGGCAAGTGTCATTGCTGGCGGACTTTCTGGCGGACCGCTTTGGCGTTGAAACGGCGCTGGATAACTGGATGCAGGAGGTGGCTATCCCGCACGCCACGCTGCTGCTCGGCAAGGGCGTGCTGGATGAGAACCGCGACGGTTTTGTCGGCACCTACAGCGGCGGCGCCAGCGCTGCGGCGACCAAAGCGCTGATTGAAAATGCCGATGTCGTGATCACCGTTGGCGTGCGTCTCACCGACACCATTACCGGAGGATTCACACATCATCTGCCGGCGGAAAAATGCATCGATATCCAACCGTTCGAAGCCTGGGTCGGTCGTCAACGGTTCAGCCGCATCCCGATGTGCGCCGCCGTGCAGGCGCTGCACCGCCTGACTCTGTCACTGGCGTCGCGCTGGCCGTTGCCGACGATCGGCCGTCCGGCGCTGCCGGAAGGCGATGGGGAAGGGTTGGATCAGCACGCCTTCTGGCAGCAGATACAGGATTTCCTGCGGCCGGGGGATATCGTGCTGGCCGAGCAGGGCACGGCCTGTTTCGGCGCCGCGACCTTGACGCTGCCGCGCGGCAGCCGGATGATCGTGCAGTCGCTCTGGGGCTCGATCGGCTATACCTTACCGGCGACCTTCGGGGTGCAAACCGCCGAACCGCAGCGCCGGGTGGTGCTGTTGATCGGCGACGGCGCCGCGCAATTGACCGTGCAGGAGCTGGGATCGATGCTGCGCGACGGGCTTAAACCGGTGATCTTCGTGCTGAATAATCAGGGCTACACGATTGAACGCGCTATCCACGGGCCGGAGCAGAGTTACAACGACATCGCCCGGTGGAACTGGACGCAGCTGCCAACGGCATTGGCCGGTGGGCGGCCGGTGACGGCGTTGCGGGTCAGTCAGCCGGAGGCGCTGCGCCAGGCGCTGAGTGAGGCGGCGCAGGGCGACCGGCTGGCTTTCATCGAAGTGATGCTGCCGAAGATGGATATTCCCGAACTGCTCGATACGATCTCGCGCGTCATTCAGTCGCGCAACGCCGCCGCCTGAGCCGCGTCGTCTTCCAGCAATCGCTCCAGCATCCAGTACCCCGCCGGGCCCGGCGGGGTCAGTTTGGACCATACCGCATCCACCGAAATCAGTTTGGGCCAGCCGCGCGGGCGCAGCTGGGTGAGCCTGCCGTGGCCGTATTGTTGCACCAGCCAGTGCGGCAGCACCGCCCAACCGAATCCCTGTTCCGCCATCTCGAGCAACAGCAGATAGCTGGGCGCCGACCAGACCAGCCCGCCTTGTCTGGCCGCTTCGGCGCCGGTGTAAGTGTTCAGGATCAGCTGAC
Source organism: Serratia sp. B501 (assembly GCF_051172315.1). Taxonomy (NCBI): domain Bacteria; kingdom Pseudomonadati; phylum Pseudomonadota; class Gammaproteobacteria; order Enterobacterales; family Yersiniaceae; genus Serratia; species Serratia sp. B501. Next base: position 551,764 of record NZ_JBPIZB010000003.1, on the reverse strand, counting down.
GGGTGCTGGATAATTGCTCCGGGGTCGGCGCGGCGACCTGCGCCAGCGGATGCCCATGCGCGACGAACAACCCCATTTCGGTCTGCTCAGGCAGGCGGGAGAAGGCGATATCCGGCGGATAGGTTTTTTGCACTTCCACCATGCCCAGCTGTGCGCGGCCGCTTTGCAGCAGATCGATGACGTCGCCTTCCTCGGCGATCATCCATTCCAGCTCAATCTCCGGGTAACGTTGTTCAAACCGCTGCATCAGGCTGTCGTGATGCTTCGGCTGGTAGGTATCGGAAAATACCATGCTCAGGCGCGGTTCGACATTGCCCGCCAGCTGAATGCTCAGCGCGTCGAGCCGCTCGCTGGCGGCGAGGATCTCCTGCACGTGCCCCAGCACCTTGCGGCCTGCGGCGGTGAGCACCGGTTGGCGCGCGCTGCGATCGAACAGCGTCAATGCCAGGTCGGCTTCCAGATTGGCGATGGCGGTGCTGACGGTGGATTGGCTTTTGCGCAGCTTGCGCGCGGCGGCGGAAAATGAGCCGAGGGCGGCGGCTTCAACGAACGCCTGTAACGCTTCCGGTGAATAGTGCATATATCTACTTTATAGATGGAATCTATTTTTAATCTACCCAAAAAAGCGATGATAATCACCTGGCTTTCGCAACAACTGTTGAAAAAAAGGTGATGTATGCAACTGCAAAACAAGTCTCTCATTGAACGTATCGTCCACGCCGTCGGTTTCGAGGCCATCGCCGTGATGGTTTGCGCCCCGCTGGGCGCGTGGCTGCTGAACCGCTCAATGGTGCAGGTCGGTGCGTTGGCGGTGATGCTGTCCACCGTCGCGATGCTGTGGAACATGGTTTACAACACGGTGTTCGACCGCCTGTGGCCGGTCAGCCGGGTGGTGCGTAACCTGAAGGTGCGTGCGCTGCACGCCGTCGGCTTTGAAGCCGGTTTTATTCTGATCGGCGTGCCGATCGCCGCCTGGATGCTGAGCATTTCCTGGGCGCAGGCGTTTATGCTGGAAATCGGTTTCTTCCTGTTCTTCCTGCCGTACACCATGGCCTACAACTGGCTGTACGACACGCTGCGCCAGCGCTGGTTCGAAGCGCGCCAGCCGATCAATTCCGGCGCCAAATAAGGCGTCGTCAGCCCGGCGATTCTCAGGTAAGGTCAGAGGATCGTCGGAAAATGCTGAGGAATGAAGGATGAAAGTGTTGGGTCTGCTGGGCGGCATGAGTTGGGAATCCACCATTCCGTATTACCGCACCATCAACGAGCAGGTAAAGGCGCGCCTCGGCGGGCTGCATTCGGCCAAAATCGTGCTCTACAGCGTCGATTTTCAGGAGGTTGAACGCTTGCAGCACCAGGACGATTGGGATGGCGCCGGCCGGCTGCTGGCCGCCGCCGCCGTGGCGTTGCGCGCCGCCGGCGCCGAAGCTATCGTGATCTGCACCAACACCATGCACAAGGTGGCGGAGGCGGTCGAGCAGGCCAGCGGCCTGCCGCTGATTCACATCGCCGACGCCACGGCGCTGCAGGTGCGGGAGAAAAACATTCGCCGCGTCGGGCTGCTGGGCACGCGTTTTACCATGGAGCAGACCTTCTACCGCGGCCGCCTGCAGGAATTGCACGGCATCGATGTGGTGACGCCGATCAGCGCCGATCGTGACATCGTGCACCGCATCATCTATGACGAACTCTGCCTCGGCAAAATTCGCGACGCCTCGCGCGACGAGTATCGCCGGATCATCAGCGATCTGGAGCAGCAGGGCGCGCAGGGGATTATTTTCGGCTGCACCGAGATAGGGTTGCTGGTGAGCGAGCGGGATGCCTCGGTGCCGGTGTTCGACACCACCGCGATCCACGCTCGCGCCGCCGCGGCGTTCGCGCTGGCCTAATCGTCGTGCGGTGGTTGCCGGCGGTTCACCAGCATCAAGGGTTTGCCCGCCAGCGCCAGCCAGGCGGGCAGCATCACGATGCACAAGATCGGCAACAGGTGCAGATCCGGCACCACCGCCACCGCCATAAACAGGCTGAGCCAGCCGTCGCGCGTGACCACCAGCACCAGCCCCATGATGGCGCAGGAGACGGTGATCGCCGCCGGCACCGCCGGAACGTGCTGGTGCAGCATCAGCCCCAGCGCCCCCCCGACGAACACCGCCGGGAAGATGCGCCCGCCGCGAAAGCCGCAGGCGGCGGCGATCACCAGCGCCGCCAGCTTGGTCAGGGTAACGGCCAACAGCGCCGGCACCGAATAGTTGCCGTCTGCCGCGAGGCGCTTCATTTCATCCAGCCCTTTGAACAGGGTAATCTCTCCGCCCACCAGCGCCAGCAGGCCCAGCACAAAGCCCCCCAGTCCTAGCATCAACACCGGATTCTTCATCGAATGGAACAGGCGGTGAACGTGCGGGAAGCACCACAGCGCCACCATGCCGAGCGCGATGGCGATCAGCGCCACGATGGCGCCGCTGAAGATGTCCGGCAGCCGGGTTACGTCATAGGCGTCGAGCTGCAGGGCGAAATTGGGCACGAAGAACAGCTGGGTGGTGACCGCGCCGGCTGCGGCGGCCACCAGCGGGGCGAACAGCCGATCCCACAGCGGCGTTTCGTTATTGCCCGCCAGGGTTTGCGAGAAGATCAGCGCGGCGGCGACCGGCGTGCCGAACATCGCGCCGATGGTGCCCGCGGCCGCCAGGATGATCCAGTCCATGCGCGGCACTTTAGGCAGCAGGCGCGCCCCCGCCGCCGCCACCAGCGCGATATTGATGGCGGTGATCGGGTTCTCCGGCCCCAGGCTGACGCCGCCGGCCAGGCCGACGATCAGCGCCAATCCCAGCCCCGGCAGGGCGGAGAGCGGCAGCGGCATGCCGATCAGCGATTCCGTCGCCGGATCCGGCCCGGCATGGCCCGGCATGTAGCGCACGATCAGGCCGACCGCCACGCCGGTCAGCGTCAGCATGCCGAGCGGCCACCAGGGTGCCTGGGCGTCCAGGCTCAGCGCGTCGGGCAGCGTCACCCACAGCCATTGCTGCAGCGTAGCGGCGACTTTCATCATCAACAGCAGCACCAGACTGGAGGCGGAACCGATAATCAGCGCAGGCAAAGCAAAGGCCAACATGGCATTGGCGCGCGGATGCAGCATGGATAATCCCTTGTCGATGCCTCCATGCAGGGCAGGGAGAGCAGGTGGTTGGACAGTGACCACAGCTTGCCAGACTATCGGCGAGCAGGCACGCATTGATATTGCCCGGCGTCGATGACGGTTAACAGTCGCGGCGGCGCGTTTTTTGCCGCAATTTGTTTCAAATCGCGGCTTGGCAGGTCAGCTGAAACGTTTTTTGTGATCCGGATCGCTATTGGGGCGCAGATCCGAGGCGGGTGATTGTTGTTTTCGCAGCAGGATTTTACAGTGTGGGCAGCTTTTTATTTTTCATTTTGCGGAGACGAAATCAATGACCTATGCCCTCGTAGGTGATGTTGGCGGCACCAATGCCCGCCTGGCGTTGTGCACTGTTGCGACGGGTGAGATTACCCAGGCGAAAACCTATTCCGGCCTGGAGTTCGACAGCCTGGAGGCGGTGATCCGCCACTATCTAAAAGCGTGCGATATCGAGGTGCAGGACGCCTGTATCGCGATCGCCTGCCCGGTGACGGAAGACTGGGTCGCGATGACCAACCACAGCTGGGCGTTCTCTATCAAAGAAATGAAGGCAAACCTGGGGTTGAGTCATCTGGAAGTGATCAACGATTTCACCGCCGTCTCGATGGCGATCCCGATGCTCTCGCCGGACGACGTGCTGCAGTTTGGCGGCGGCGATGTGCAGCCGGGCAAACCGATCGCGGTGTACGGCGCCGGCACCGGGCTGGGTGTTGCCCACCTGGTGCAGGTCGATCGCCGCTGGGTCAGCCTGCCGGGCGAGGGCGGCCATGTCGATTTCGCACCGAACAGCGAAGAAGAAGACATTATTCTGGAGGTGCTGCGCGGTGAAGTGGGGCACGTTTCCGCCGAGCGCGTGCTGTCCGGGCCGGGCCTGGTCAACCTGTATCGCGCCATCGTCAAGGCGGACAACCGCCTGCCGGAGAAACTGGAGCCGAAGGACATTACCGAGCGGGCGCTGGCCGACAGCTGCATCGACTGCCGCCGTGCGCTGTCGCTGTTTTGCGTGATTATGGGGCGCTTCGGCGGCAACCTGGCGCTGAATCTGGGCACCTTTGGCGGCGTGTACATCGCCGGCGGCATCGTGCCGCGCTTTATGGAATTCTTCAAGGCCTCGGGCTTCCGCGCCGCCTTCGAAGATAAAGGGCGTTTTCGTGACTATGTGCGAGACATTCCGGTGTTCATGATAACCCATGGCCAACCGGGTCTGCTGGGAGCCGGCGCGCATCTGCGCCAGACGCTGGGCATGCAGCTGTAAGCAACGCGGCGGCACGATAAAAAAAGGGGCGCAACCCGCAGGTTGCGCCCCTTGTCGTTTTCGCGGGGTATCAGGCTTTGGCCAACTCTGCCGCCTGTGCCGTTTCTTCGCTTTCCACTTCCACGGCTTTCGGCGCTTTGATGAACAGCGTAATCAGCAAGGAGGCGGCGGACAGGACGCCAATCACCATGAAGGTGGCGTGGAAGCCGCCGAAGTATTTGGCGACGAACGAACCGGCCAGCGCGCCCAGGCCGAAGCCCTGGTAGATGATGCCGTAGTTCTTGCTGTGGTTTTTCAGGCCGAAGAAGTCGCCGACAATCGCCGGGAACACGGTGATGTTGCCGCCGAAGCAGAAGGCCACCGCGCCGACGCAGATGAAGAACAGCGTGTGGTTCAGGGTCATGAAGCTCAGGGCGACAATCGCCAGCACGGTAACCAGCATGGTGAAGCTGATGACGCGCATACGGCCCACTTTATCGGACAGCGTCCCCAGGATGATGCGGCCGGCGGTGTTGAAGATGGCGACGGCGGACACGGTGTTGGCGGCGGTGGCCAAGTCCATCCCGGCCAGTTGAACGCCCATGTCTTTCACGATGCCAATCAGATACAGACCGCTCATGCAGGCGGCAAAGAAGATGGTGAACAGCAGGTAGGCTTCTTTGGTGGCCAGCATCTGGCGCACGCTGAAGTCGTTGCCCAGACCGTTGGCGCCTGGCTGTGCGGCGTTGGTCGCCAGCACCGGCTCTTTCAGCAGCAGGGAGCCGACGACGATCAGGCCCATCACGATGGCACCCCAGTAGAAGAAGGCACCGGAAACGCCGACGTCGGCGATCAGGGCGGCGTTGACGTATTTGAACAGCAGGCTGCCGCTGCCGAAGGCGCCGACGGAGATGCCGGAAATCAGGCCTTTGTTGGCCGGGAACCATTTGATCAGGTTGGACAGGGTGGAGATGTAGGCGATACCGACCGCAAAGCCCACCACCACGCCGGCCAGCAGGTAGATCATGTCGAGAGAGCTGACGTGGGCGCTGGCGATAAGGCCCAGGCCGACCAGGATGCCGGAGCACAGCGTCAGGTTGCGGATGCCGAAGCGTTCTTGCAGCTTACCGGCGAACAGCGTGGCGAAGGCCAGGAAGAAGCTGGTGATGGAGAAGGTGGTGGCGACGTCCGCCAGCCCCCAGTGGAACTTGTCGACCAGCGGCTGGTTGAACAGGCTCCAGGTGTAGATGGTGCCCAGACCCATCTGACAGATGATGGTGCCGAGAACGATTAAGCTGCGATTTGCCGGTTTGGTGTTCATGGCCGGTCTCCTTCCTGTGTGTGCGTTGCCGGGCGTGAGCCGTTGGCTGAAATTTGCGGGGTGAATCAGCGTTCCCGCGGTATGGGCTTATTATATGGCCGGCCCCTGCGGCGGGCGGCGGATCGGGAATGAGTTGCACGACGGAAGGAATGAAATGCATTTTATGCGGCGTGAGTTGCCGTTTTTGCGCCTGAAAGCCCGTGAAATGCCGGGGGTGGCACGTGATCTACATCAAAGATATCAACGATTTATTGTTAATCGCCGGTGAACGATTGTGGTGGAATTGTGAAGGATGCGTCTGAAAGGCGTAAATCGGCATTGCGCCTATAGAGCGGCGGTGAGCGCGGGGCTATGTTATCTGCGATCGGACAAGGTCCGCTCTGCAGGAGCCATGAAATGAAAAAAACGCTGTTGTTACTGGCTGCGCTGCTGGCGCTGCCGCTGGCGAGCCAGGCCGACGTCTCCATCGGCGTGAACGTGCCTGGCCTGTCGTTGCATATCGGCGATCGCGACAATCGCGGCCATTACTGGGACGGCTATCGCTGGCGCGATCCGCGCTGGTGGGCCGATCACCGCCGGTATGAACGCCCGCGCGGGTACTATTACGGCCCGCCGCCCCGGGTGATTTACTACGGGCCGCCGCGGCGCGACTGGCGCGACCGGCCGCATTACCGCATGCCGCCACCGCCGCCGCCGGGGTATTACTACCGTCCGGGCCCGCGCTGGTAAGCGCTTACAGGCGCATCAGCTTGCGGAACTCTTTCACCTTGCTGCGGCTGACCGGCACTTCAAACTCGAGATCGCTCAGCCGCAGAATGTAGGTATTGTTGAACCAGGGCACGATCTCGCGGATCTTCGCCAGGTTAACGCAGTAAGAGCGGTGGCAGCGGAAGAAATGCTCTTCCGGCAGCCTGCCGTAAAACTCGGTGATGTTCATCGGCATCACGAACTCTTCCCGGCGGGTATAGACCCGCGTCACCTTTTCATCGGCGGCGGCGTAATAGATGTCGTTGATGTCGGTAACGATGATCCGCTCGTCTTTGATCAGGTTGATGCTGTGGCTGCCGCGGCTCGGCGCGCTGGCCGGCTCCGTCGCGCCGGCGGGGCGATGATGCAGCGCCTCCAGCTTTTGCAGCATGGTGACGATGCGCGCCTCGTGATAGGGCTTGAGGATATAGTCGAACGCTTCGATCTCGAACGCTTCCACCGCATGCTCTTTATAGGCGGTGATGAACACGATAGACGGGCGATGCGCGAATTTGCTGATGTTTTGCGCCAGCAACACGCCGTCCAGCGACGGGATGTTGATGTCGAGGAAAATGGCGTCGACCTGGTGGGTCTGCAGGTATTTGAGGACGTCGAGGCCATCTTCGAAGGTGGCGACGATATCGATATTGCTGTGTTTCTTGATCAGGTAGCTGAGTTCTTCCTGCGCGAGGAATTCGTCTTCCACGATAATGGCTTTCATGAGGCCTCCGCGACCGGCGGCGCGCTCGGCTCCTGATGCAGCTTGCCGCCGTTTTTGCTGATGTAGAACGCGATTTCGGTGCCCGGCTCCAGGCGGCGGATATGCAGCCCTTCACCGTACAGCAGCGACACGCGGTGGTGTACGTTGAGCAGGCCGATATTGTGGCCCGGCATCTCGTTGCGCGCCACCCGATCGATGGTTTCCTGATTGATGCCGTGGCCGGTATCCTTCACCGATATTTTCACCCGGTCGCCCTGATCTTTCACTGCGATCACCACTACCCCTTTGCCCTTGCAGGGCTGGATGCCGTGCACGATGGCGTTCTCCACCAGCGGCTGGATCAGCAGACTCGGAATGCGCACCGAGACGTCGTCGTCGATGTCGTAAATCACCGTCAGCTTGGCGCCGAAACGCGCCTGTTCGATGGCGATATAATCCTGGATCTGATGCAGCTCCTTGCGGATATCGATCAGTTCGTCGTTCAGCTCCAGGTTGTAGCGCAGGTAGCGCGACAGGTTGATGATCAGCTGGCGCGCGGTGTCCGGATTCAGGCGGATGGAGGAAGAGATGGCGTTCAGCGCGTTGAACAGGAAGTGCGGGTTAATCTTGCTCTGCAGCGCGCGCATTTCGGCTTTATCCGCCATCTGACGCAGGTGCTCGATGCGCGAAACCTCCATCTGGGTGGAGATGATCTGCGACAGCCCGACCGCCATCACCTTCAGCGTGTTGGTGATCTGGTGAGCGTGGCAGTAGTAAATTTTCAGCGCGCCGGTCACTTCGCCTTTTTCCCACAGCGGCACCACCAGCTGCGAATGGATCTGCGGCGCGGCCGGGTTTTCCAGGTTGTTTTTGATGATGATTTTGCCGTGGCGAATGCTTTCGCGAGTGACGCGGCTCAGCCCTTCGCGGCCGATCGGGTAGGCTTCGCGCCCTACGCCGACGTAAGCCAGCACCTGATGGGTATCGGTGATCGCCACCGCGTCGGCGCGGATATCCTGGCGGATGATATCGCAGATGGTGGCCAGCGATTCGCTGTTGATGTTGCGGAAATAGGGCAGCGTCTTGTGGGCGATATCCAGCGCCAGCTTGGCCTGGCGCGCGGCGATCACTTCTTTCTCATCCTCGACGCTCTGCACCAGCAGCACGATCAGGCCGATGCACACCGTGCCGAGGATCATCGGCAGGGCGATCTGCGACACGATGTCCAACCCGAGCTCGGTCGGCTTGGCCCACAGTACGATCAGCAGCATGGTGAGGGATTCGCACAGCATGCCGCCGACGATGCCGGCGCGCCAGCGCTGCTCTTTTTTGACCTTGAGGTTGATGTAACCGGCGCTGATGCCGGCGATGATGCTGGTGATAAGGCAGGGCACCGAGGTGATGCCGCCGATGTCGATCAGATAGCGGTGCACCCCGGCGATGATGCCGGTGACGATCCCCACCCAGGGGCCGAACAGGATGCCGCCGGCCATGATGGCGATGACGCGCACGTTGACCAGCGAGCCCTCAACGTTGATGCCGGAGTAGGTGCTGAACAGCGCGAACAGCGAGAAGATTGCCGTGACGATGCCGAGCTCAAGCGGCGTATGGTCTTCTTTTTGCAGCAGTTGGCGGAACAGCCGGGTGCGGGTCAGGAAAAACAGACAGATCAACATCAGCGCGGCGCGATCAAACACCGCCAACAGCATTTCAAAAAAAGGGTGCACGACGGGTTCTCGCTGCGGCCTACGGATGACGGCAGTATACCACAGCGAGAGAGGCCCGTGGCTGGGGGCGGCGGTCAGCGCATGCCGAGCTGCGCTTTGCCCAGCGGCGTCAGCAGCTCGACGGTGGCGCGGCCCTCGAAATCGACCTCGAAATCGTCGGGGGCGAAGTCCGGCGGCGTTCTGCCGTCGATAAAGCTCGGCAGTTGGCGCTGCAGATAAGCGTCGTTTTTCTCGCAGCCCGGCGCGGCGGCGATGTACATCACGTTGCTGTCGAACTCGCCGTTATGTTCGTTCTCCACCGCGTGGATCACATCGCAGTGCCAAAAGACCGTGTCGCCCGGCTCCAGATCGGGAATAGGGGAAATCCCGCTTAATAAAAGGGGATGCCATTTTTCCGAGATCGACAGCGCGCGACCCGGCGCCGCATCGCACAGATCGTCATCGGCGACGTCGTCCTGCAGCGCGCGCAGCAGCACATAGGCCATGGCGTTGGCGATCGGCACCAGGTTCAGCGTGCCGGCGTTGGTGCGCTGCGGCGTCAGCGCCGTCCAGCCCTGGAAGGTGCGGAACATCGAGCAGACCGCCGGAGAGGCTATCTCGCGCACTTCGGTGCGGCCGTCGGCGGCGAAGGGATCGTACTGCTGCCAGTCGCCGGAGAAGACGTGGCGATACACATAGCGGAAGTTCTCGTCCAGCCAGCGCTCGATGGTGCCGCTGTCGACGTGCGGCGACAGGCCCAGCGACGAGGAGTTCGGCGGGCGGCGGCGGGTGCGATCGGCGTAGGTGGCGACGCGAGTCGGATCGAAATGCTGCTTGCCGTTGCTTTCGGTGGCCCACAGGCTGTTGAGGAACACCTGCACCGCATGCATGCGTGCGTCCTGCCGCGCTTCAACCTGCGGTTTTGACCAATAGATGCCGTAAATCTGTGGCTTGCTGGCGGCCAGCTTGCCGAAATAGTTGTCTTCGGCGGCGTTCTTCAATCGCTCGACGAAGTTGTTGCGATCGAGGTAATCGCCGATTTCGCGGTTCCAGCCCTCGGCTTTGGCGCGCGGAAACACCCCGCGAATAGCGCAGGCACCGCGTTGTTTGATCAGCGCTTTTTGTTGTTCAGTGACGCGCTGCTGCAGGATATCTTCCGCGTCAATTTGCGGCACCGGGTTGTGGCCGGCGGCCAGTTCACGGCGAATCTGTTCGACCTGGCCGCGGATGTTCTCTTCCAGCGCCTGGAATACGTCGCGATAGTTGGGCAATGCCTGGCGCAGCTGACGCTTGACGTTAACGATCGCCTGCGGAATATCGTCGATGACTAAAGAGGCCATGGTGTTCTCCTGATGCCGCGTGGGTAACGGCGGCGGGCAGTTGTAGGGAATCGGGCAAGACGTTATGGTTTTGTGGTTTTAACGTAAATGATTATCGGCAACCAATCGGGGAAAATAAAGAGATATCTTTCATTCGTAAGTTCCTCTTTTTCGTTTTTCGGAGATTTTATGAAGCTGGTCACTGAACGTCTGCAGTTACAGTCGATAACCGCCGAGGATTGGCCGCTGTTTCTGCGCCTGTACCAAGATCCCGAGGTGATCCGTTACATCTCCGATCCGCGCAGCGAAGCGGAGATCCGCGCACGGTTCGAGGAGCGCCTGCCGGTCTGGGACAAACACGGCGACCAGTGGCTGTGCCTGGTGATGCGTGAGAAGCACAGCGGAGAGGCGGTGGGCATTACCGGCTTTCGCCCGCACTGGGCGCCGTATCGGCAGGCGGAAGTGGGATATGGGAGTTTGCCTTCCGGGCAGGGCAAGGGCTATGGCAAGGAGTCGCTGCGGGCGGTGCTGGATTTTGCGGTGAACGCCTGCGGTTTTCACAAGCTGACCGCCACCGTGACCGCCGGTAACGTCGCCTCGCGCGGCCTGCTGGAGTCGTGCGGTTTCCAGCTGGAGGGCACGCTGCGCGACAACTACCGTCTGGCGGATCAGTGGTGCGACGACTGGCTGTTCGGGCTGCTGGCGGCGGAGTTTCAGAGCGCTAAATAAAAATATCGCGCCGGGTATCGACAAGCTCGTCGGCGCTGCGCTATGTTCGATATTCGGTCAGTTCGCTGGCCAGCGTCGCTCGGACGGTCCGGGCGCTAACGTCTATCGAGGAATCCCCTATGGCTGATAACAGTCCACAGCGCCGTTTCACGCGCATTGAACGCCTTCCCCCTTACGTATTCAACATCACCGCTGAACTGAAGATGGCCGCACGCCGTCGCGGCGAGGATATTATCGACTTCAGCATGGGTAACCCCGACGGCCCGACGCCGCCGCACATCGTGGAAAAACTGTGCGCCGTCGCCCAGCGCGACGACACCCACGGTTATTCCACCTCGCGCGGCATTCCGCGCCTGCGCCGCGCCATTTCGCGCTGGTATGCCGATCGTTATCAGGTGGATATCGATCCGGAAAGCGAAGCCATCGTCACTATCGGTTCGAAAGAGGGTCTGGCGCACCTGATGCTGGCGACCCTCGATCACGGCGATACCGTGCTGGTGCCGAACCCCAGTTACCCGATCCACATTTACGGCGCGGTGATCGCCGGCGCTCAGGTGCGCTCGGTGCCGCTGGTGGACGGCGTGGATTTCTTCGGCGAGCTGGAGCGCGCCATTCGCGAAACCATTCCGCGCCCGAAAATGATGATCCTCGGCTTCCCGTCCAACCCGACCGCGCAGTGCGTGGAGCTGGATTTCTTCGAGCGGGTGGTGGCGCTGGCCAAGCAGTACAACGTGCTGGTGATCCACGATCTGGCCTATGCCGATATCGTCTATGACGGCTGGAAAGCGCCGTCGATCATGCAGGTGCCGGGGGCGAAAGACATTGCGGTGGAGTTCTTCACCCTGTCGAAAAGCTACAACATGGCCGGCTGGCGCATCGGTTTCATGGTCGGTAATCCCGAACTGGTCAGCGCGTTGGCGCGCATCAAGAGCTATCACGACTACGGGACCTTTACGCCGCTGCAGGTGGCGGCCATCGCCGCGCTGGAAGGCGATCAGCAGTGCGTGCGCGATATCGCCGAGCAGTATCGGCAGCGCCGCAATGTGTTGGTGAAAGGGCTGCATGAGGCCGGCTGGATGGTAGAAAACCCGAAGGCGTCGATGTACGTCTGGGCGAAAATTCCCGAACCTTATGCCCATCTCGGTTCGCTGGAGTTCGCCAAACGCCTGCTGGCGGAAGCCAAGGTTTGCGTTTCGCCGGGCATCGGCTTCGGCGACTATGGCGATACCCATGTGCGCTTCGCGCTGATCGAAAATCAGGACCGTATTCGCCAGGCGGTACGCGGCATCAAGGCCATGTTCCGCGCGGACGGGTTGCTGATGCCGGGCAAAGGCGGCGGCGCCAAATAATCCTGTCAGGCCGGACGTTTGTCCGGCCTTATTTTTTCCCGTCCCAAGGTTTTCTTCATTATTTCCCCATTATGCTCGACTACGCTGAATTTTATTTTTTGGATAGAGTGTATGAGCAACCGCTACGCGCGATCGCAAATCGTTTTACATTGGTTGACGCTGCTGATGGTGATCCTCACCTACGCGGCGATGTTGCTGAAGGATTCGGTGCCGGAGGCGTGGGCGCCGCTGGTCAAAAATCTGCACTTTAATTTTGGGGCTTCGGTTTTTGCCCTGATGCTGATTCGGCTGGCGGTGCGCACCCTCCACGCGACGCCGCCGACCACGCCGCCGCTGGAGGAATGGCAGGAAGTGGGCGCCAAGATCTTCCATTGGCTGCTGTACGTGGTATTCCTGATGTTGCCGCTGCTGGGCGTGTTAACCCTGGCCTACGGCGGGAAATCGTGGACTTTACTGGGGTGGCCGGTACCGCAATGGGTGACGCCGGATCCGGTGATGCGCAAGCTGGTTAAAACGGTTCATGAGACGCTGGCGAATATCGGCTACTTTATCATTGGCGCGCATGCGCTGGCGGCGCTGTATCACCACTACCTGCGCAAGGACGACACCCTGCGCCGCATGATGCCGGGCAAATAACGGCGAACGACGGAAACGACAAAGGGACGCTCGCGCGTCCCTTTGGCTGTGTTCCCGGTCAGGCAACCATCAACATGAAGGTGCCAACCCAGGCAACCAGCATGAATGACACGCCCATCAAAAAATATTTCACTGAACAACTCCTGTCTGGAGTCCTCGCCAGCAATGATCCCGATTGTTGTGCTGAGTGTTTTATGGGCAACCTGTTTGTCGGGCGGGTTCTTCCAAACGAAAGAACAACGTCCTCGCGCGCGGGTTGTCCGGTTGTCGCGCCTCATGCTCCGTGAGGTAAAATCCGAACCGCGACAGGATCGGCGCTAATGTACTCTCAATACTGGTCTGATTTCAATACTGTGTTTTTGATCACAATTTTAGGCTATTTTTTGAACAGGGCGCGCTGTTTTATAACGCTTTTTATCGGCGGGCGACAGGAACTAGCCCGCCGTGGCGGGCTGTAAAATAAGGGATGAAACAATGCAGCGGCAGGCGCTCAGGCGACGGCGTTGATGCCGGTCGCCAGAATGACCCAAAAAACGAGACAAGACAGCAGAATAACGGCCCAAATATGACGGCGACTCCACTCCATTTTTAGCCTTCGTTGTTGCGACAGAGGATTAGGTAACGATCACATCGGCGCGAATGGAGGAAAATTTAGCCCCTGCGGATAATATTTTGCTTACCTGTTGCTAACTTATTGGCAAACTTCACTTATTGTCACGCGCACGTCGTAGCCCAACAGATACAGCGCCTGCTCCAACGCTTCCACCTTCGAGGCGTAACCGATATCCAGCAACCGCTCCATTTGCCCGCCGTTGAAACCCAGCTTGCGCGCCAGCGCCGCTTTACCGGTGTTTTTGCGCAGCATGGCGTTGTGCAGTTCGATTTTCAGCGCCACCAGCGCCGGCAGGTGTACCCTCAACTCATCGGCTTGCAGAGGGGAAGGGGCGGGCAGGGGCAAACCTTCATCCATCGTGGCGGCGATGGCGGCCAACAGGCTTTCCTGCGCCTCCAGTTCGATGTCTTCGCGTTTATAGCAGGCGGTTTGCCACTCGGGGAAGTCGCGAAAACCGATCTGCCAGGCGTCGCTGTCGCGATCGAAGGCGTAATGGGCGAAGTAATGGCTGAACATGGCGATCCCTGATTAAAACCTGAATGAGGCGCTATTGTGACGGCACGGCCGGCGGATAGCCATAGCCTTGAGCGGAATGGCGCTCAATCAGTCTGTTCACGCGGCTTGCGTCGCAGCCCGTCGGGCGGCAACAGCAGGGCGCAGACCATGACTGCCAGACTGAACAGCGGCAGCCAGCGCGCTACCGGGCCGGGGGAGTAGTTGTTGAGCACCGAGCAAACATAGCACGCTACGGCCAACGCCCAACCGGGCAGGCCGATATCGTTGAGTCGGAACGCGGTTTTGGCCATGAACCACGTGACCAGGCCGAAACAGAACAACGCCCACACCATAATGCACAGCAGATACAGCAGCACCGAGACGAATTCGGCGCCGTCGCCGTGCGCGTGGGCGCGAAAATGGTTTTTATCCAGATAGGTCGACAGAAACGACAGCAGCACGATACCGATGGCGAAGATCGCCAGCGAGAAAATAAACGGTTTGCGCGAGATGCGCCCACGGTACAGGTCTTTGGCGAGTTGTCCGAGAGATTCCATCACAGTCCATTGTCGTGATCATTGCGGCGATAGCCGGGTGGCAAGCAGTGAGCATTTTATCGGGGCAAACGTGGGCGTCAAGGTGATAACTTTTCTCATTTAGTTGCGGTTGAGATTCAGCGCGGCCGCACCGGGCGTTCTTTGCCCGTGCAAAACGTCACAATTTGGCACGTTTGGCTACCTGACGCGGTCATTGGCGGCATAATCCTGTTTGTTCGCGTTGAACAATGCATTAACATAACTCCCACTTATCTCTTGCATGGCTATATGGATATCCGATGCGTCACCTGGTTGCGCTTTTACCGCTGATTACCTTGCTTGCTGCCTGTAGCAGCACGCCGAAACCCAGTACCACCGCTACGCCGCAGAGCACCCCGGTAAAGGGCGGCTTTTTGCTGAGCCCGGCGCACAGCGGCGCGCCGCTGGGTGGGGATTTCGCCAATAACCCGAATACCGCGCGCTTTATCGAGAAGATGGTGCAGGAACACGGTTTTGACCGGCAGCAGCTGCACGACGTGCTGGCGCAGGCTCGGCGATTGGATTCGGTGCTGCGGCTGATGGACAGGCAGGCGCCGACGCCGTCTACCCAGGGGCCAACCGGGCCGAATGGCTCCTGGCTGCGCTACCGCAACAAGTTCATCACCCCGGATAACGTGCAAAACGGCGTGGTGTTCTGGAATCAATATCAGGATGCGCTGCAGCGCGCCTGGCAGGTGTACGGCGTGCCGCCGGAGATTATCGTGGGGATTATCGGCGTGGAAACCCGTTGGGGCCGCGTAATGGGTAAAACCCGCATTATCGATGCGCTGGCGACGCTGGCCTTCGACTACCCGCGCCGCGCCGATTACTTCGCCGGTGAGCTGGAAACCTTCTTGCTGATGTCGCGCACCGAAGGCGACGATCCGCTCGAGTTGCGCGGCTCCTTCGCCGGTGCGATGGGCTACGGGCAGTTCATGCCTTCTTCCTTCAAAAGCTATGCGGTCGATTTCAACGGCGATGGGCATATCAACCTGTGGGATCCGGTCGATGCCATCGGCAGCGTGGCCAATTACTTCAAAGCGCACGGCTGGTCCAAAGGCGAGCCGGTCGCCATTCAGGCCAACGGCCAGGCGCCGGGGTTGGAAAACGGCTTCAAGACGCGCTACTCGGTCGCCGCGCTGGCCGAAGCCGGCCTGAGCCCGCAGGGTTCGCTTGGTGATAACCAAGAGGCCAGCCTGCTGCGGCTGGATGTCGGCACCGGCTACCAGTATTGGTACGGTCTGCCGAACTTCTACGTCATCACCCGCTATAACCACAGCACCCATTACGCCATGGCGGTATGGCAACTGGGCGAAGCGGTCGGGCGCTCGGCGCGCGGCGGCTTCTGACGCTGCGTCAATAAACGAAAAAGGCCGCTTGCGCGGCCTTTTTTGCATTCTGAGCAATCAGAAATCGTAGCGCAGACGCACCACGGTCATATCGCCGAGGTTGTCGGTGCTCGATGTCAGCACGTGCTCCACGTCAACGCGGAAACCGTAGTCAAACTGTACGGTCACCCCGAGGCCGTTATCGATGCGCTGGTAGTTGCGGCCGGTGATGTATTCCAGGCGGTCGCCCATGAAGTACGGCATCACCGATTTCACCGCGTACTGACCTACCGGCACGGTATAACCGGCCAGGTATTCGATACCCCACGCATCGCCGGCGAAGTAATTATTGACGTCGGCTTTCTTGGTGGTCAGGAAGTCGTTGTAGTAACCGCCGCCGAAGGTCAGGGTCCAGTTGTCCGGTTTCCAGCTGATGGCGGTGCCGAAAATGTTCTGATCGTAGCTTTTGCTGCCGCTGGTGGACGGGTTGCGCATTTCGGCGCGGGTGTAGTTCCAGGCGGTGCCCCAGGTCAGATCCGGCGTAATGTGGTAATCCACACCCAGAGAGCCGCCGCCTTTGCGCTTGTAGCGCAGGCCGTTGCCCGGCAGATAGTCGCTGTCGCTGAACAGGTACGAGGCGTAAACGTCCGCATCGCCGAAGCGGTTCTTGTACTTCAGCATTTTGCGTGAACGGTAAGAGCCGTCGTAGTCGCCGTTAATGCCGTTGCCCGGCGCCTGGGCCAGCATGTCGTAGTCCCAAATATCAGTCTTGGCGCCCACCACGTCATAATAAACGCTGTTCTGCTGACCGAAGGTCATCTGGCCCCAGGTGTTGCTTTTCAGGCCGGTGTACAGCATGCGGCGGCTGGTGTTTCTCGCGCCGTCGGCATAGTGATGATCCCAGTCAAACAGCGCCGGAATGTTCACGCCCAGCTCGTAGTAGCTGATCCAGCTGATATCGTCGAACAGATAGTAGTCCGCCGCGAAACGGAAGCGGGTGCCGCCGTCGAAGCCGTTACGCTTGTACGAGCCCTTGTCACCGTCGCCCGTCATGTTGTTGAACTGCGGACGAATACTGCCGCCAACGGTGAAGTTCAGGCGGCTGAGCGGATCGCCGGCCTGTGGATCTTGCTTCAGCAGGGTGATTTCCGCCTGAGCGGCGAACGACGCGCTGCCGATCGCCAGACCCAGCGCCACCGCTTGAGTCATTACGCGCAATTTCATTGCCATGTGTTATCCCTGTTTTAGGTATGACCGCCCTCATCAGCGCCGCCATGCCGATGTTTTGCGCAGAAAGCTGCGTTTTTGCGCATTTTGACGGTTTTTTTTGGTGTTTTAGCGGCGGGCGGCATTTGTAGCATAAACGGTGAAATAAATAATTACTTTTCTTGCTAATTATTGGCCGGTTTTTGACCATTTCGTGCGGTGAAAGTGGCCGCTCTGCCTCTCTCTCCACTCGGATGAATTCATTTAACGCCAAGGTTTATATTTTTCATTTGTCAGTCACCAACCCCAGCCTGTAATTTCAGCCATGCAAGAGATAATTAATTCCAGCCTGTCACCGCCGTATTAACGTGAGGCATTTTTGCGTAATCGGTTGGCAGGAATAAGCGATTGGGAGGTCGCCATGAGAAACCTGTTAATGTTGTTGGTGGGGCTGTTTTCATTACCGGCGATGGCGGCGGAGTCGCACGTCTGCCATTCTCAAGCTTATGATTATGCAGAGGTTAGTAAGCTAAGGTTGTCTGACGACACTCTGTTTTTCTGCCGCGGCGTGGGGCGCCTGACGATCCCGGAATTGGCGCGAAAAGGCTGGAAGGTGATTCACCTGGCGCAGCAAACTGAATATACCGACTCCGTCGACAGCGATGGCGAAGTTATTAAGCTTTATCAGGAAATCGTGGTGTATAAAGAATAACGCGGCGGCAGCCTGTGATTATTTCAACGGCGGCGGGAACCCTATTATGAATGCAAGAATCGGTATCGACGGCAGGGCTGCCGCCGCCATGGTGATGCTATGCGCCATTTGGGGGATGCAGCAGGTGGCGATCAAGGCCGCTGAACCGGATGTGTCGGCGGTGCTGCAAATTGCCATTCGCTCCGGTCTTGCCGCCCTGGGGGTTTACCTGCTGGCGCGCTGCCGCGGCGAGTGCTTCACCTGGGATCGTGCCACGCTGAGCGCCGGTTTGAGCGTAGGGGCATTGTTCGCGCTGGAGTTCTTTTTTGTCTCCGAAGGGCTGCGCTATACCAGCGCTTCGCATATGGCGGTGTTTTTGTACACCGCGCCGCTGTTTTCCGCTCTCGGCCTGCATTTTCTGATTCGCCAGGAACGCCTGTCGTCGGTGCAGTGGCTTGGCATGCTCATCGCCTTTGGCGGCGTGGTGTTGGCCATATCGGGCATGGCTGAGGGCAGCGGCGACGCAGCTCGGTTGAAGGGCGATCTCTACGGCCTGCTGGCGGGGATCGCCTGGGGCGGTTCTACGCTGGTGATCCGTACCTCGCGTCTGGCGGAGTGTCCGGCTAAACAGACGCTGCTGTTCCAGTTGACGGGCGCCTGCGTGCTGCTGTCGTTGCTGGCGATAGCGTTGGGCAATTTGCACGTCGCTCTGAGCCGGGTGGCCTGGAGCAGCCTGCTGTTCCAAACGGTGATCGTGTCGTTTTTCAGCTACCTGATCTGGTTTTCACTGTTGCGTCGTTATCAGGCGTCCTCGCTGGGCATTCTCACCTTTATGACGCCGGTATTCGGCATCCTGGCCGGCGTCGTCATGCTCGGCGAGCCGCTGCAAATTGAGTTTGTATTGGGTGCCGTGCTGATCGTGCTGGGGTTAATCGTGGTGAGTTGTTCATATCTTATTTATTTTGACCGTAGGGTGGCACCAAAAATATAAATTATGGATGTTGATGTACAGAATTACCAAATAAGCTGCGAAAGCCAATTCATTATTCAGATGCAAATATCCCGCTATGCCTGGGGCGTGCCGTTGATTACGCTCAGCGATAACGGTGACTTTACCGTGATAAGAAGCCGAGGTTGGTCGAAATTGGCTAACGGAATGCCGCTGGAGGTTTATTACTTTGCCAATAATTCCCTGCTGACCTGGGATAAAAATCGCAAATATATCTCTTATTCAAAGGCCGGCCGGCTCTATGCCTGCGCGTTGCATTTCTCTTATTCTCCCAAAGTATGGCGATAACCCTCTGGCCATCAGACCAGAGGGGATATTTTCATTATCCACTGCTTAAACGCGAGGATCTTCGGCCACTGCCGCTCGGAGATGGTCGAGGTAAAATAGCAGTGCTCGCAGGGCACGGTCATATCGGCGAACGGAATGATCAGCTCGCCGCTTTTGATCCAGTCCTGCACCAGATTAAGCCGCCCCATGGCGACGCCAAGGTGCCGCGTAGCGGCCAGCACCGCGAGATCGGAACGGTCGAACTCCATACTTTTACTGTCGGTATCCAGCCCCAGCGCAAAGTGTTGTGACCAGGTTTGCCACTCATCTTCGCCGGAGTTGTAGCGATCGTGCAGCAGCGTACAGCGAGCCAGGTTTTCCGGCGCATCATACAGATTGTGTGCGGCGGCGTACTGCGGCGTACAGATCGGCACCATCGATTCCTGCATAAAGGCTTCTTCCAGATGCCGCCCCGAGCGCAGTTTGCCGAAGTACATCGCCAGATCCACGCCGCGGTTGGCCAGGTTGATGATTTCCTGCCCGGTCAGAATGTTGAGATGAATGGTGGGGTGCTGGGCGATAAAGTCGCCGATGCGCGGCAGCAGCAGACATTGCACCAGGGACGGGTGCGAGTAGAGGGTCAAGGTCCCCGTCAACTCGCGATTTTTGATGTCCAGGATTTCCTGATTCAAGGTGTTGAAGGAGCTGTCCAGCGCCCATTGCATGCGCTCGCCCTCCGGCGTCAGCGTAATTCTGCGATGAAAGCGTTGGAATAGCAGAAACCCCAATTCCTTTTCGAGCAAATTAATGCGGTGGCTCACGGCGCTGGGGGTGATCGACAATTCTTGTGCCGCCAGCGCAAAAGATAAATGACGGGCGACGCATTCGAAAGTATGCAGCCTGGAAAATTGATAGCTGGTCAGCGGGGTCGCCCGCTGCGAATGTTTTTTACTGGGGAACATGCTATTTCTCCGTGCGCATAATCCGGCAATATTAACATTTAATGGTGCGGAGGATAAACCCAGCCTGATTGATATATTCGGTTTTTATGCCGAGGAATTTCGTTATCTTGAGGGGAAATTAACTTACTGGCATAACACGCGGAAATAACAGACACAGGGGGCGTTGACTGAGAGGGCGATGATAATCAGCAATAGGACGAATATAATAAAAGAGGTGCCGTTAAGCCGCGAGTAAAGGCGGTGTGCGACAGCCTGAACGATAAAGGCTCATGTTCCATGCGGGATATAACGGTTTCGCCATAATAATCCGTCGCATGGCGACGCAGAGCACGCGTTAAGCCCGGATGCCAACGAGAGGGAGGCAGCAATCCCCCGCCTGGCCAGAGAACCGTGCCCGGTGGCTGCCCACCGGACACGGCATTCAGGGAAAAGCGGTTTGCTCGTCGGCGCCCATCAACGGCGACGCAGCAGCAGGCCGGCCAACAGACCTGCGCCGGCAACGAGTGCCAACGCGGCGAGGGGATTTTTCTTCATCATGCTGCCGGCGCAGCTCAGGGCGTCGCCGTATTTTTCTTGCAGCGCGCCCACTGCCTGGCGCGTGACGCCTTCGGCCTGCCAACGTTCGTTGCCGCTGACGTCGCCCGCGATTTCCTGCGCTTTGCCCGCCACTTTTTCCATCATGCCATTGGCTTTTTCGCTGTTCATTATGATGCGCTCCTTAGGTTCGATCCGTTTGGCGTTCGCTCAGGGCGAAAGCCTGCATTTGCACCGCCATGTTATGCACTTCACTCGGTGCTCATAAGGGGCGTTTGCATCGGTATGGCTAGTGCATTTGCAGGCTACTTGCCATTCATCGAGGCCGGTCCGCCGGTAAACAGCCCGCGTTCTCTGGCCCATACGATGGCTTCGCTGCGGCTGTGCACGCCGAGTTTGGAATAGACCGTCGCGACATGATTGCGAATGGTGTTGAGCGCCAGATTGAGGCGCGCCGCGATTTTCTTGTCCGGCAGTCCCTCGCAGATCAAACCCAGCACATCGCGCTCGCGCGGGGTGAGATCGTTGGCGGCAAACCCGGTCTGGTTGGACCGATTGATGCTTTTCACATTAGCCAGTTTTTCGATCAGGGTTTGGCTAAACCACGAGGCGTCCTGCATCACTTCCTCGATGGCGTTCACCAGCTCCAGCTCCGAGCGCTTGCGTTCGGTAATGTCCATGAGCACCAACAGATAGCAGGGCACATTATGGATGCTGACGGCATCCGCTGAGGCCACGCAGTCGATTAACTCGCTCCCTTTCTTGCGCACCCGGATGTCCATCCCTTCGACATTGCCGGTTTTTTCCAGGGCGGCAAACAAACGGCTGCCCGCTTCGGGATCGTCAAAAACCGGGATCTCGTCGACCGATTTGCCGATCAAGGCTTCGGCGTCGTATTCGATGGCGCGGGTGAAGGCTTCGTTAACATCCAGCACGCGCCGCCCGTCTGCGGTGCACACCAGCGTTGGCACCGGGCTCAGGCGGAAAGATTTGGCGAACCGCTCTTCACTTTCTCGCAGCGCCGATTCAGCCTGGCGCCGGGGTTCGAGATCGGTAAACGTGAACAGCATGCAGTCGTCTTCATTGATGTCCAACGGTTGACCGGCAACCACCACCAGCTTGCTGCCTCCGTCGGGCAGTTTCAGCTCGGCCTCCATCTGCGGAATGGTGGCGCCTTCCCCCAGGCGCTGCACGGCCAGCTCTTTATGCTCGGCCTGTTGCAGGACGTCCAGTTCATAAACCGAACGCCCCAAGACCTGCTCACGTTGGTAACCGGTCATATCAAGGAACCCTTGATTGACCTTGACATAGCGCAGATCGCTGAGCCGACAGATGACCGCCGGCGCCGGATTGGCGTTAAAGGTTTTTTCAAAGCGCTGTTCGGCGCTGGCCCACTCCGTCGCGTCGCTCATGATCAGCGCCAGCAGCTCCGGCTGCCCCTGCGGATCGGTGACGATCAGGCTCCGCAGGCGGTGCACCCAGAAATTGTCCGGATCGTCGACCTGGCGAACTTCCACCACCACATCGGTGAAGGTCTCGCCATCGGCAACCCGGTTCAAAGGGTACTGCTCCAAAGCCAGCGGATGGTTGTTGCGATAGCGCAGGGCAAAACGCGCCGCGTACTCGCCGGCATTGGCCCCCAGGGCTTGCTGGTGGCTCACGCCATGCATGGCTAACGCGGCCTCGTTGGCCCATAGCAGGGTTTGATCGGTATCCGTCAGGATCACGCCGTCGGACAAGCCGGAGATGATTTGCTGCAGGTGGCCGCGGTTGGTTTCGCTGGCCAAGACGGATTGGCTCATGTGTTCTCCGCTAGACAGAAGGGGAGCGGCCTCTCTAGGGGCCGCGGGTTGCGCTACTCGCTGAGCAGCTTAGTGCATAACGTGCGTATTCGCAGGGTGTGAATGCACCAGGCGTTCTGGTGCAAATGAACCGGGACGGCCGATGATGCCGCGCGGCAGACTGAATTTGTCTGCGCGGTTTTCTGCCGTGCCTGCAATCACTTGTCCAGAAAATATAAGGAACAACGATGACCACTGTCTATGAATCAAATCGCTTTGCGTTTCAGGTGTCATGGGGCTCGATATTGGCCGGGAGTGCCGTGGCGCTGGTGACTTATCTGATATTCAGCGTGCTGGGGACGGCGATCGGCGCCCAGGCCGTGGATATGATGCAAAAGGGCAACCCGCTGAGCGGATTTGGCACCGGCACCGGGATCTGGCTGCTGGTTTCAACGCTGGCATCGCTGGCCGCGGGCGCATTCGTCGCCGGCCGCACCGCGCCGAATCGCGGCGGCTTGCATGGCCTGCTGAGCTGGGCGATCACCACCTTGCTGACTACCTGGTTGATGGTGTCGCTGGCGAGCGGCGTGGTGGGGCTGGCTGGCAACGCGGTTGGCAAAGGGCTCTCGCTGGCGGGCAGCGGCCTGGCGGCGGCGGCGCCAAGCGTGGGCGACAGCCTGAAGCAACAGTTGGATAAAAAGGGCATCAGCCTGGACTGGGGAAACCTGGAAAGCCAGTTGAACGCAACGCTTAAGCAGAGCGGTAAGCCGGAGCTGGATCCGGCTCGGTTGGAGCAGAAAGCCAATCGGGCGGCCGCCGACGGCAAACAGTCGGCCGTGGATGCCGCGGCCGATCCGGCGCAGGCCGCCACCGAGCTTAAGCAGTGGTTCGAGCGCGTTAAGCAGTCCGGTGAGCCGACGTTGAGCGCCGCCGATAAGGACGCGCTGGTGAATATTGTTGCGGCGCGTACCGGCAAGAGCCGTGATGAAGCGAGCCAAATCGTCGATAACTACGCCCAGGCTTATCAGCAGGCGGTGCAGAAGGTGGAAAAACTCAAGGCCGAGGCCGAGCTGAAAGCGCGTGAAGCGGCTGATGAAGCGGCCAAGCAACTCTCTCGCGCCGCGTGGGGCTCACTGCTGATACTGTTGCTGGGCGCTGCGTTGAGCGCCGGCGTGGGGCGAATTGCCGAGTCAACCCGCCGTAGCGTCGCGGTGAGTTGAGATGGGCAAAAACCTGTCGTGCATCTCGCTGAATTATCGAAAAGTGGCGGGAGCGTCCGCGCCCGTACTGGTCATCGATTTTTGCAACGAGAACAACGAGCGCTACACCTTGCGCTATAACTTGCCGCCGGATACCCCGGAACGGACCGAGCGACGGGTGTCCTTGCTGCTGTATCTGTTGCGTAAGCACAGAGCGGCAGAAATCGACAACCTGACGGACTAATCCGCTCATTGGATGAAAAGCCCAGCTTTGCGTGCTGGGCTTTTTTTTGAGGAGCGGGCGGTTACGGTAACAAACTATGGCGCGTATCGGCTTGGCGCTTGACGGCGGAGAGGCTGGCGCGGTGCGGGAACATCAATGCCCCCGGGACGGGAAGGCAATATATGACCTCTAACATGATTTGTTGATGCATCCGCTTTTTCTGTGCAGGGAAAGATAAAAAAGAAACTCACTGTTGCGACACGTGATTATTAAGCCTGATGTTCAGGCTTTGCGTTTATTCCTTTCAGCTTCCTTAGCCACGGCTCAGGCTTTACCCATTAGCTGCAATAAGTGTTATCAACAATCAAGGCTATAAAATGCGATTTAATTTCTGATGATGAAATTCCTATTCGGCCATGCAATTGATGCGATAAAAAACACTTTAAGATAAAAAATTTAACAGGAAGTGTGATTCTCACTGGCGGCGCAAGTGCTCCTTCAATAGATGCACTTTGTGTCGTTAAATTTTGTTTTTCGATTTTCTTGTGGGTGGATTTATATAACATGATCATTTTCAGTTATTTATATAATGACCTCTTGGAGGGTGTGAGAATAAAAAGAAGAGGGTGTGATTTTTTAGGATTAATCTTAATGACTTAATTTCTTTGCTTAACGATTTTAATGAAAAGGACACGGATTTTATAAATGCAAGGAGCGCACATGGATTACAGAAGAGATATTCTTTTACAAGTATTGGAGTATATGGAAAAGAATATTGTGGAGGGGCTTTCGGTTGAGAAGGTTTCAATTATCTCGGGTTACTCTAAATGGCATTTACAGCGGTTGTTTAAGCATTATTTTGGCATTACGCTCGGGACGTATATCAGGAATAGAAAGCTGAGCCGATCGGCTGTCTTGCTCAAACAGCATCAAGGGAACATATTGGATGTCGCCTTGGCATCGGGGTTTGCCTCTCAGCAATGCTACACCCGGGCATTCAAACGTTTCTTTGGCGAAACGCCCAACAGCTTTAGAAACAGCCGGGGATGGGATTTTTCCACGCAGATCCCCCCGTACGGCAACGATAATAAACCCTATTTCTATCATACGGTCATGCCGGATGACATCGAGATGCTGAAGCATTACAAAACATTAATTTTCCATTCTATAAGGAAATACAGAGATGCCAATGATATTGCGCAGACTAATGAGAAACGGCTAAGCAAAAATTGGGGGGCATATAATGTAGAGAAAAGCAGGGGGAATAAATGCCATGCCAACGGCAAGGAGCAGGCGGTTTTTCACTCCATCTTCAACTTCTATATCCCAATGGGCAAGTATATTGTTATTCCCTTTATGGGCGAGTTGCCTGAGTACGTTAATTTTTTTGAGGGGATATATGACGCTTACTTGCCGGCTATCAACGCCAAAATGAGGGAAAGCTTCTTTATCGAGCTATATAGAGATGAAAATTCAAACAGTAAAGTTATCAATGTCGATATACTTATTCCTGTGACGTAGTGATGGAAAAGGAGACGTCATGGATAGAGAAAATCGCCCCGATTCGATGAATAAACGGCACCGCGCACTCCTGCTACTGTATTTAAGGCTGTCTGCCTTTGGCCGAATCATCGTCGCCGGTTTAGGGAAACGGGCCATTCAATTCATGCTGGCATTTATTCTGTTCATGTTTTCAGGAAATGCGATGGCCAATAATTGGGAACATCAGCCAATCGCGTTGGCAGGAATGACCTGGATGGCGTGCCTGCACCTGCAGGGATGAAATTAGGGCTGAACAAGGGATTGGAGCAGGGGCCGCGGGCGGTCGATGCGCATTGGCTCGATAAGGAAAAATGGCGTCCCCGACTGGAATCGAACCAGTAACTAGCCCTTAGGAGGGGCTTGTTATATCCGTTTAACTACGGGGACGCTGCAGACCGGCAACCGAAGCTGCCGGGGCATTATACCTTTTTTTACCCGCAGAATAAGCGCTTAGCGGCGCGTTTGCTCAATACCTCGCCAGTTCGCGCCGAAATTTCCTCGGCTAACCGACGGCGATCACGGTTTTTCCCCGCCGTGGCGCCGTTTTTCCTCTTGCAGGCGCGCCGCCTTATTTTTGGCGCTCAAATCGTTGCGGATTTGCGCGTGGCTTATCAGCGCAAAGATAAAGGTGCCGCCGATGATGTTGCCCGCCAGCGTCGGCAGGGCGAACGGATAAACGAATGCTTGCCATCCCATCGCGCCGTTGAACACCAGATACAGGATCTCCACCGAGCCGACCACGATATGCGTCAAATCGCAAATCGCCACCAGGTAGGTCATCAACACGATCACCCAGATTTTCGCCGCGCCGGCGGCCGGGAACATCCATACCATGGTGGCGATGATCCAGCCGGCCAGGATGCCGTTGGCGAACATTTCTCCCGGCGTATGGCGCATCACCTCTTCGCCCAGGCTGATGAAGGCGCGGCGCGTTTCGGCGTCGAACAGCGGCATATGGGTAAACGCCAGCGCCGCCAGCGCGGTGCCGATCAGATTGCCGAGCAGCACCACGCCCCACAGGCGCAGCAGGATAAGCAGGTTGCGCGGCGTGGGTTTATGCATGATCGGCAACACCGCCGTGACGGTGTTTTCGGTAAACAGCTGCTGGCGCGCCATAATGACAATGATAAAACCGAAGGTGTAGCCGAGGTTCTCAATGAAAAAGCGGCTGGGATCGTCCGGCAAGCGGGCGTGGAAAATGCCTTTCGCCGCCAGCGAGGCGCCCATCGACAGCCCGGCGGCGATCGCCGACCACAGCAGCGCCAGCCCGTCGCGCTCCAGCTCTTTTTCGCCTTCCATCCGGATCTGTTCATGCACCGCCGCCGCGCGCGAAGGCAAATTTTCTTCCCTGACTTCGATTTCGCGTTTGCCCTGTTCCTGCTCTTCGCTCTCTACCTGCATTGTCTCATCCGGCTCGTGCTCCTGGCGTTGCTGTTCGTTCATGCTGTCGCTCCTGCTCAATAAGGGTGAGTTCACGTCATTAAGCGTAGTTGCCCGGTCTAAATGCGGCGAAATACAGAAAAAGGTAACAAGAGTTAAAATCCGCCGATTTTTTCCACGCATTCTTGATCCTGCTCGCCATATTGGCCCCTCGGCGCGCCCGCCGCAGGCTGCGTGCGGGGAAAGGCTTATGCTATGATTCGCTATCCCAAAGAAAAATATGAGTTCCCTGATGCTGGAAGCCAAAAGTCTGAGTTGCGTGCGCGATGAGCGCATCCTGTTTAGCGAGCTAAGCTTTTCAGTTCAGCCGGGCGATATCATTCAGGTAGAAGGGCCGAACGGCGCGGGCAAGACCAGTTTGCTGCGCATCCTCGCCGGTCTGGCGCGGCCGGACGGCGGTGAGGTGTGCTGGCGCGGGCGCAACACGTTGCGCGATCGCGCGGCGTATCAGCAAGATTTGCTGTTTATCGGCCATCAACCGGGCATCAAAGCCGTATTGACACCCTTTGAAAATCTGCAGTTTTATCAGGCGGTGCGCGGCGCGGTCGAGCATCAGGCCATCTGGCGCGCGCTGGAGCAGGTGGGGTTGGTGGGGTACGAAGATCTGCCGGTGGCGCAGCTTTCGGCCGGGCAACAGCGGCGGGTGGCGCTGGCGCGATTGTGGCTCAGCGCGGCGCCGCTGTGGATCCTCGATGAACCCTTGACGGCAATCGATAAACAGGGCGTGGCCGAGTTGATTAGCCTTTTTGAACAACATGCGCAGCGGGGCGGCATGGTATTGTTGACTACGCATCAGGATTTGGCCGGCGTCAGCCAAACGGTGGGCAAAATTCGTTTGGCGGAACACGACGCGGGGAGTTTGTGATGTTTTTGACTCTGGTGCGTCGCGAATTGAAGATCGCCTGCCGTAAAGGGTCGGAGATCGTCAACCCACTGTGGTTTTTCCTGATTGTGATCACGCTGTTCCCGCTGGGGATTGGCCCTGAACCGCAGCTGCTGGCGCGCATTGCGCCGGGCATCGTGTGGGTGGCGGCGCTGCTGGCTTCGCTGCTGTCGCTGGAGCGGCTGTTTCGCGACGACTTTCTCGACGGTTCGCTGGAGCAGCTGTTGCTGCTGCCGACGCCGCTGCCGATGACGGTGCTGGGCAAAGTGTGTGCTCACTGGGTTGTGACGGGATTGCCGCTGCTGATCCTGTCGCCGCTGGTGGCGCTGCTGCTGTCGCTTGATATGCAAACCTGGCTGGCGGTGGCGGGTACGCTGCTGCTCGGCACGCCGACGCTGAGTCTGATCGGCGCTATCGGCGTGGGGCTGACCGTCGGCCTGCGCAAAGGGGGCGTGCTGCTCAGCCTGCTGGTGCTGCCGCTGTATATCCCGGTGCTGATCTTCGCCACCGGCGCGATCGACGCCGCCTCGATGGGCATGCCGATCGACGGTTATCTGGCGATACTCGGCGCGATGCTGGCGGGCAGCGTGACATTGGCGCCGTTTGCCACCGCGGCGGCGCTGCGAGTGAGCGTGCACTAGCTAACGTATTGAATGAACAGACGGGGCAAGGCCGACAAGAGCGTACCCCGCAGAAGATTTTCGCCGTTTCGAACGCTCGGAGCGGCCGACGCATAAAAATTACCGTGAGCACTGACGACAATGTGGAAATGGTTACATCAACTGGCGCGGCCCGAACGGCTGTATCACGTCTGCGGCCGCTTTATCCCCTGGCTGGGGCTGGCGGCGGCGGCCTGCCTGCTGCTCGGCTGGGCATGGGGCTTTGGCTTCGCGCCGAAGGATTATCAGCAGGGCGACAGCTTCCGCATCATTTATATTCATGTGCCGGCGGCCATGTGGTCGATGGGCATCTACGCCTCGATGGCGGTGGCGGCGTTTATCGGCCTG
The DNA here is from genome assembly GCF_051172315.1 of Serratia sp. B501. Lineage (NCBI taxonomy): Bacteria > Pseudomonadati > Pseudomonadota > Gammaproteobacteria > Enterobacterales > Yersiniaceae > Serratia > Serratia sp. B501. The sequence goes on along the minus strand of NZ_JBPIZB010000003.1, from coordinate 523,117 downwards.
GTGTGGCAGATGAAAATGTCCGATACCGTGGTGGCGGCGATGGCGCCGATCGGCGCGGTGTTCACCTTTATCGCGCTGGTGACCGGCTCCGCCTGGGGCAAGCCGATGTGGGGCACCTGGTGGGTATGGGACGCGCGGCTGACCTCCGAGCTGGTGCTGCTGTTCCTCTATATGGGTGTCATCGCGCTGTATAACGCTTTTGAAGACCGTCGCCTGGCGGGCCGGGCCGCCGGCATTCTGGTGCTGGTGGGCGTGGTGAACATTCCGATCATCCATTTCTCCGTCGAATGGTGGAATACGCTGCATCAGGGCTCGACCAACATGCAGCAATCCATCGCGCCAAGCATGCGCACCCCGCTGCGCTGGGCGATCCTCGGCTATCTGCTGTTGTTCATCACGCTGACGCTGATGCGCCTGCGCAATCTTATCCTGTTCCAGGAGCGCCAGCGCCCGTGGGTTGCCGGGCTGGTGAATAAGGAGCGTCAGTCATGAATGCCGCGTTCGATTCCTGGCCGGCGTTTTTCGCCATGGGCGGTTATGCCTTCTATGTCTGGCTGGCGGTCGCCGTCACGCTGATTTCGCTGTTGGGGCTGGTGGCGCACACCGTCTGGCAGCGACGGCTATTGCTCGCCGAGATCGGCCGCCGTCAGGCGCGCGAGCGGCGCATTCGCCATGCGCAACAATCAAAACAAAAATCCGCCGCACCGCGGGAGAAATCATTGTGAATCCACGTCGTAAAAGCCGCCTTTATCTGGCGATCGTTGTGCTGATCGGCATCGCGCTGACCGCAACCCTGATGCTGTACGCGCTGCGCTCCAACATCGATCTGTTCTACACCCCGGGTGAAATCCTGCAGGGTAAGGGCGAAAACCATGAGAAGCCCGAGGTCGGCCAGCGGCTGCGCATCGGCGGCATGGTGATGCCCGGCTCGGTGAAACGCGATCCCAATACGCTGCAGGTCAGCTTCAAGATTTACGATGCGCGCGGCGCGATCGGCGTGACCTACACCGGCATTCTGCCGGACCTGTTCCGCGAAGGGCAGGGCGTGGTGGCGCAGGGCGTGCTGGGCGAGGGCAACGTGGTCAACGCGCGCGAAGTGCTGGCCAAGCACGACGAGAAATACACCCCGCCGGAAGTGGCCGACGCGATGAAAGAGAATCACAAAGGGCCGGCGGAAGCGTATAACGCGCCGCAGGCGGAGGGCGCCAAGTCATGATGCCGGAACTGGGCAGTTTTCTGCTGTGCCTGGCGCTGGCGATCGCGCTGTTGCTGAGCATTTACCCGCAGTGGGGCGCGGCGCGGCAGGACAGCCGCATGATGGCGGTGGCCCGCCCGCTGACCTACGGCATGTTCGCCGCGATTGCGCTGGCGTTCCTGTGCCTGGTGCATGCCTTCGTGGTCAATGACTTTACCGTCGCCTACGTGGCCACCAACTCCAATACCCAACTGCCGGTGTATTACCGCATCGCCGCCACCTGGGGGGCGCACGAAGGTTCGTTGCTGCTGTGGGTGCTGCTGCTGAGCTGCTGGTCGCTGGCGGTGGCGTTGTGCAGCCGGGCGATGCCACAGGACGCGGTGGCGCGGGTGTTGTCGGTGATGGGCATGATCACCGCCGGCTTCCTGCTGTTCATCATCATGACCTCCAACCCGTTCACCCGCACGCTGCCTAACTTCCCGATCGACGGCAGCGATCTCAACCCGCTGCTGCAGGATATCGGCCTGATCTTCCACCCGCCGCTGCTGTACATGGGCTATGTCGGCTTCTCGGTCGCCTTCGCGTTCGCCATCGCCTCGCTGATGGCCGGCCGGCTCGACACCGCCTGGGCGCGCTGGTCGCGCCCGTGGACCACCGCCGCCTGGGTGTTCCTCACGCTGGGCATCGTGCTCGGATCGGCCTGGGCCTACTATGAGCTGGGCTGGGGCGGTTGGTGGTTCTGGGATCCGGTTGAGAACGCTTCCTTTATGCCGTGGCTGGCCGGCACCGCGCTGATGCATTCGCTGGCGGTGACCGAGAAACGCGGCACGTTCAAAGCCTGGACGGTGTTGCTGGCGATCACCGCTTTCTCGCTGTGCCTGCTGGGCACCTTCCTGGTGCGCTCCGGCGTGCTGGTCTCGGTGCACTCCTTCGCCTCCGATCCGGCGCGCGGCATGTTTATTCTCGCCTATCTGGTGATCGTCATCGGCGGTTCGCTGCTGCTGTACGCGGTCAAGGGCGGCCAGGTGCGCAGCCGGGTGCAGCACGAGACCTTCTCGCGCGAGACCTTCCTGCTGGGCAACAACGTGCTGCTGATCGCCGCCATGCTGGTGGTGCTGTTGGGCACGCTGCTGCCGTTGGTGCACAAACAGTTGGGGCTGGGCAGCATTTCGATCGGCGAGCCGTTCTTCAACACCATGTTCACCTGGCTGATGGCGCCGCTGGCGCTGCTGTTGGGCATCGGGCCGCTGGTGCGCTGGCGCCGCGATGAGCCGGGCAAGCTGTGGCGCCGCCTCGGCGTGGCGCTGCTGGTGACGCTGGTGCTGTCGATTCTGCTGCCGTGGCTGTTGCAGGACAGCATCGCCGGCATGACGGTGGTGGGCCTGATTATGGCGCTGTGGGTGATCATCCTGACGCTGATGGAGCTGCATGAGCGCGCCACCCATCGTCACGGTTTCTGGCGCGGCCTGCGGCAGCTGTCCCGCAGCCACTGGGGCATGGTGCTCGGCCACCTCGGCGTGGCGGTGACGGTGATCGGCATCGCCTTCAGCCAGAACTACAGCGTGGAGCGCGACGTACGGATGAAGGCCGGCGACAGCGTGGATATCCACAACTATCACTTCGTGTTCCGCGACGTGCACGACATTCGCGGCCCGAACTACAGCGGCGGCGTCGGCATCATCGACGTCACGCGCAACGGCAAGCCGGAGGCGACGCTGCACGCGGAGAAACGCTACTACAGCGTGGCGCGCAGCATGATGACCGAGGCGGCGATCGACGGCGGGTTCAGCCGCGATCTGTACGCAGCGCTGGGCGAGGAGCTGGAAGACGGATCCTGGGCGGTGCGCCTGTATTACAAACCCTTCGTGCGCTGGATCTGGTTCGGCGGCGTCTTTATGGCGCTCGGCGGCCTGCTGTGCATTCTCGATCCGCGTTATCGCATGAGCAAAAAGCTCAAGCGTGAAGGCAAGCTGGAGGCGCAATCATGAAGCGTAAGCTGCTGTTTATCCCGTTGGTGCTCTTCCTGCTGCTGGTGGCGGCCCTGATGGTGCAACTGACGCGCAACGCCGGCGGCGAAGATCCGACCATGCTGGAGTCGGCGCTGATCGGCAAACCGGTGCCGACCTTCAGGCTGGAATCGTTGGATCAGCCGGGCAAAACCTACGATCAGGCGGTGCTGCGCGACGGCAAGCCGATATTGCTCAACGTCTGGGCGACCTGGTGCCCGACCTGCCGCGCGGAACACCAGTATCTCAATACGCTGGCGGCGCGCGGCGTGCGGGTGGTCGGCCTGAACTATAAAGACGATCGCGCCAAGGCGGTGACCTGGCTTAATTCCCTCGGCAATCCCTATGCGCTCAGCCTGTACGACGGCGACGGCATGCTGGGATTGGATCTCGGGGTGTACGGCGCGCCTGAGACCTTCCTTATCGACGGACAGGGGATCATTCGCTATCGCCATGCCGGCGACATGAACGAGCGCGTCTGGCAGCAGGAAGTGCTGCCGCTGTATAGAAAGTACGGGGGTGAGGCATGAGGCTGATTGCCCTGCTGTTCGCCGCATTGCTGAGCTGGAGCGCCGCTGCGGCGATCGATACCTATCGCTTCAACTCCGTTGAGCAGGAGCAACAGTATCGCGAGTTGACCGAACAGCTGCGCTGCCCGAAATGCCAGAACAACAGCATTGCCGATTCCAACGCCATTATCGCCGCAGACATGCGCACCAAGGTGTACGAGCTGATGATGCAGGGGCAAAGCAAGCAGCAGATCATCGATTACATGGTGGCGCGTTATGGCAATTTCGTCACCTACGAACCGCCGGTAACGCCGGCGACGCTGATCTTGTGGATCGGCCCGCTGCTGTTCGTGCTGATAGGCGGGGCGGTGGTGATCCTGCGCACCCGTCGCCGGCCCGACGCGGCGGTGGACGATGAATTCTCCGAACGGGAACGGCAGCGCCTGGCGGCGTTGTTGCAAGAGACTGACAGGAAGAAACCCTAATGGCTTTTTGGCTGATTATTTGCGTGTTGCTGGCCGGCGCCGCCGCGTTGCTGGTGGTGCCGGCGATGCGCCACGGCAAGCAGAGCGCCGCTACGCGCGATGCGCTGAACAAGGCGTTCTATCAGGATCGCCTCAGCGAACTGGAGCAGGACGAGCAGCAGGGCGTGGTGGCCGAGCGCCCGGAGCTGGTTAAAGAGCTGCAACAGAACCTGTTGAACGACATCCCCGTCGAACAGGCAGAGCAGGCGAAACCGATCAACCGTTGGGCGTTAGTGCCGGGCGTGCTGTTATTGCTGGCGGTGACCGTTGGCTTTTATCTGAAAACCGGCGGGTTGGCGCAGGTGCTGGATTGGCGTCTGGTGCAGGCGCAAATGCCGGAATTGCGTGAGCGCGTCGCCAATGAGCGCGCCAAACCGCTGAGCATGGAAGAGATCGCTCGCCTCGGGCTGGGGCTGCGCACCGAGCTACAGCAGGACGATCGCAATATCAATGACTGGATGATGCTGGGGCGCGTCGGCATGGCGTTGAACAACGCCACCACCGCCACGCAGGCATTTGCTCATGCCTATCAATTGGATCCGAATAGTCTGGAAGTGCGGCTCGGCTATGCCGAGGTCTTGACGCGATCCAACGATCCGGAGGATAACAAGCAGGCGACGCAGCTGTTGCGGCGCATGATCGCGGAAAATCACAGCGATCCGCGGGTGCTCAGCCTGTTGGCGTTCAACGCTTTCGAACAGGGCGATTTCAAACAGGCGATCGGCGCCTGGCAAGTGATGCTGCAGCTGCTGCCGGCTAACGATCCGCGCGCGGAAGTGATAAAGCGCAGTATTGCACAAGCAAAAGCCCAGGCCGGCGGAGAAACTGTTAAACTGAATGTGACTGTTTCACTGTCACCGCAGGCGGCGAAAGCCATGCCGCCGCAGGGGACGCTGGTTATCTCGGTGACCGACGGCGTCAGCCCGGTGCCGGTCGCGGTAAAACAATTGCCGTTGAGCCGTTTTCCGCTGTCTTTCTCTCTGGACGACAGCAACGCCATGATGCCCGAGCGTCTACTCTCGGCACAGCATCAGGTGCAGGTGCGTGTGCGCCTCTCACAGGACGGATTGGCCACGCCGCAGCCGGGGGACTGGTTCGGCGAAAGCTCGCTGCAGACATTCAGCGGCAAAGAGCAGGTTAGCGTTCAGATAAACAAGCAGGTCCCTGAAAAATAAGACCGAACGTGTTTTTATGGAGAAAAATATGAACTTTCGCCTGACTGGGGTGGCATTCGCAGCGGCATTACTGGTGGGCTGTGCCAGCGCGCCAGACAATGAGCCGCAAGGGCGTTCCGATCCTCTGGAAGGATTTAACCGGACGATGTTCGACTTCAACTACAACGTCCTGGATCCTTATATCCTGCGTCCGGTCGCGGTGGCCTGGCGTGACTACGTGCCGATGCCGGCGCGTAACGGCATCAGCAACTTCACCTCTAACCTGGAAGAGCCGGCCAGCATGGTCAACGCCTTCCTGAAGGGCGATCCTTACCGCGGGATGATCCACTTCAACCGTTTCTTCCTGAACACCCTGCTCGGGATGGGCGGCCTGATCGACGTGGCCGGCATGGCCAACCCGAAACTGGCGCGCGAAGAGCCGAACCGTTTCGGCAGCACGTTGGGGCATTACGATGTGGGCTACGGTCCGTACGTGATGCTGCCGGGCTACGGCAGCTTTACCCTGCGTGAAGACGGCGGCGACTTTGCGGATACGCTGTATCCGATGCTGAGCTACCTGACTTTCTGGATGTCGGCGGGCAAATGGGTGGTCGAGGGTATCGAAACTCGCGCTCAACTGCTGGATTCCGACGGCCTGCTGCGCAACTCCTCCGATCCTTATGTCATGGTGCGCGAAGCTTACTTCCAGCGCCACGACTTCATCGCCAACGGCGGTTCGCTCAAGCCGGAAGAGAACCCGAACGCCAAGGCGATTCAGGGCGATCTGGACGAGATCGACTCGCAGTAACCGCCGGCCTTATGCCCATGAAAACCCGCCGTCTGGCGGGTTTTTTTACGCCCGCTGCGAGCGACAGGCAAAGAAAAAGCGCCCCGCGGGGCGCTTTGGCATCCATCTCAGGCGAGATTAGAAGCGGTAGTTGAAGTTGGCGCCGTACAGCCAGGCTTTACCCACCGAGTTGAAGGTGTAAGGACCTTCATTGATGGTGACTTTCTGGCCGTGCATGTAGGACACGCCGACGTCAACCGAGGCGTCTTTGTTGAACGCATAGGTAGTACCGGCACTCAGCCAGAAACGATCCTGATCGGGAATGGAAATCGAACGGTTTTGGGCAGGCACCGGGCTGTCATCGAAGGCGATACCGGTACGGAAGGTCCAGTTGTCGTCGTAGAAGTAGGTGGTGCCCAATGCGATACGGTAGGCATCGCGGAAGCCTTCATGCTTCTCGAACAGCGTCTGGCCGTTGTTGCCGGTGGCTCTCAGCTCCTGGAACTGGCTCCAACTGGTATAAGCCAGGCTGTAGTGAACGGCCCACTGCGGCGCCACTTTGTTGTAACCGGACAGCTCCCACATTTCCGGCAGGTTCAGATCCAGAGAACCTGGAATGGTGCTACCGCTGGTGCCCCACGGTAAACCAACGCCCAGCGCCTGGGTAATTGGGTTGTACTGTGCCGGCAGGCTGCTCTTGTAATCGCCGTCGAACTTGATTTTCACTTCAGAGCGATAGGTGAAGCCGTAACGGTTGTTTTCATCCACTTCGTAGAGAATACCGGCGTTCCAGCCGAAGCCCCATTTATCGCCTTTCAGGTGAGAAATCTGGGTATCGCCAGGGATTTGAGCGATCATTCCGGCTTGCTGCTGCGTTAATCTACCGGTTTGTAAGCCTTGAGCAGCCAATAGCTTAGGCAATTCACCGGCGTAACGCTCGAGTTTAGCCTTGGCGTAGACGGCGTCAAAGCCCAGGCCAAAGCTGAAGTGTTGGTCCAGACGATAGGCGCCGCTCAGGTTCAGGTTCAGGGTTTCCAGATCGGTTTTACCGCCGTAAGCGCCTGCGGTGTAACCGTTATTGAATTCGGTCGCCAAACCGAAGTTGCTGGTGACCGAGCCGCCTACGGCGAATTGATCGTTAATCGGGTGAACATAATGCAGGTTCGGCACCCAGGCGGTCGGCGCGATGTTTTTCGCATCCAGACTGGCGCGGGAAGGCGAGGTACCGGAAATATCGACGTCCGGATCGATGAAGACTGCGCCGAAAGAGAGTTCCGGGCGGGTATACATCATCAGCAACGCCGGGTTGCGGCTTGCGGAGGCCGCCGTATCCGCCATGGCGCCTTCGCCAGAATACGAACGTCCTAAACCAGCTGATGAGAACTCATTCAGCTGGAATCCTGCGGCAGACACGTTTGAAGAAATAATTGCCACTGCAGCTGCGAGAGCTGATTTAGTCAATAGGTTTTTCTGGCTCATGACCAAAACCTCATTATGTGTTTATTATTTAAACTATTGTTACACGAAGTAACAAGGAGCGCGGGATTGTAGGGTCCGTTATCGTTCAGACAAATCAGACCAGTGGCTGAAGTATAGGTCTGACCTGTGAAAATGTTGCAAGTTTGTTTTTGAAATATTTCCACTCTGATATCAAAAAAGAGATCTGCTTAACAAAAAGACAGTGGTAAATAACAAAATTCTTACCATTTCTTAGCAGGCGCTCATTTTTATTTGTGATTTCCATCACTTAAAACACCCAGTAAAAGTAAGTGCTAGTGATTGCCGGCTTGGGAGCGTAAAATACCCACAGAATTTTGTGGCTTTGCGCCGGTGAATAAAACGGCAATTTGGGCTGATAACAGAGGCCCTTGAGGAGAACCAACCATGTCAGATGCAATTAATAAATGCAGCGCCCAGGAAACCGCCGCGTGTTGCTGCGTGGATGTCGGCACCGTGATGGATAACACCGATTGCACCGCATCCTACAGCCAGGTGTTCAGCAATCAACAAGATGCGGAGGCGATGCTGGCGGCCCTGAGCGAAAAGGCGCGCGCGGTCGAATCCGATCCCTGTGACATCAGCAGTAGCATTAAACCGGTTGACGGCGGCGTACAATTGGAAGCCGATTTTACCTTCGCCTGCCAGGCGGAAACCCTGATCTTCCAGCTCGGCCTGCGTTAATCCCCGCTTTACCCCCGGCGCCGCCTGCTGCGCGCCGGGGATTTCCTTCCCTGCCTCGTTCCCGATAGAAAGTGCGCCTGCTCGCAGTTTTGATCTCTGCCGGTTTGCCAAATGTAACCGTTTGGTTAACAATGACCTCATCAGGTCAGACCTCTTTCTGCCCATTGCGCTGACGTTATTTTCTTCAGGAGCATTTATGAGTAAGGCACTGCCGTTGGTGACCCGTCATGGTGACCGCATTGCGATTGTGAATGGACTGCGTACCCCCTTTGCCAAACAGGCGACCGCCTATCACGGCATTCCGGCGGTGGATTTAGGGAAAACGGCGGTGAGCGAGCTGTTGGCGCGCAGCGGTATCGAGCCGCAACTGATCGAACAACTGGTGTTCGGCCAGGTGGTGCAAATGCCCGAAGCGCCGAACATCGCGCGTGAGATCGTGCTTGGCACTGGCATGAGCGTCCATACCGACGCCTACAGCGTGTCGCGCGCCTGCGCCACCAGTTTCCAGGCGATCGCCAACGTGGCGGAGAGCATCATGGCCGGCAGCATCAGCGTCGGCATCGCCGGCGGGGCGGACTCTTCTTCCGTCTTGCCGATAGGCGTCAGCAAGGCGCTGGCGCGCACGTTGGTGGACGTCAACAAGGCGCGCACGCTGTCGCAGCGCCTCAAATTGTTCAGCCGGCTGAAATTCCGCGATCTGATGCCGGTGCCGCCGGCGGTGGCGGAGTATTCCACCGGCCTGCGCATGGGCGATACCGCCGAACAGATGGCGAAAAGCCACGGCATCACCCGTGAAGCGCAAGATGCGCTGGCGCATCGTTCCCATGAGCTGGCGGCCAAGGCCTGGCGGGAGGGGTGGCTGCGCGACGAGGTCATGACCGCCTACGTGCCGCCTTACCGCGCTCAGCTTTCTGAAGACAACAATATCCGCAAAGACTCCAGCCTGGCTTCCTACGCCAAGCTGAAACCGGCGTTCGATCGCAAACACGGCAGCGTCACTGCGGCCAACAGCACGCCATTGACCGACGGCGCGGCGGCGGTACTGATGATGAGCGAATCGCGCGCCAAAGCGCTGGGGCTGCAGCCGCTCGGCTATCTGCGCAGTTTCGCCTTCGCCGCCATCGACGTGTGGGAAGACATGCTGCTGGGGCCCTCCTACGCCACGCCGCTGGCGCTGGATCGCGCCGGCATCGGCCTGGCCGATCTGACGCTCATCGACATGCATGAAGCCTTCGCCGCGCAAACGCTGGCCAACCTGAAGATGTTCGCCAGCGAAGCGTTCGCCCGCGAGAAGCTTGGCCGCAGCCAGGCAATCGGCGAAGTGGACGTGGACAAATTCAACGTATTGGGCGGTTCTATCGCCTATGGTCACCCGTTCGCCGCCACCGGCGCGCGCATGATTACCCAGACGCTGCGTGAGCTGAAACGCCGTGGCGGCGGGCTGGGCCTGACCACCGCCTGCGCCGCCGGCGGGTTAGGGGCCGCGATGATCGTGGAGGTGGAATGATGAGCGTCGAAAACGCATTGCACGAGCAGCGCGCCAAACCGTCGGCCTTTCAACTGACGATCCGCCCCGACAACATCGGGGTGATCACCATCGACGTGCCGGGCGACAAGGTCAATACGCTCAAGGCCGAGTTCGTCGAACAGGTTAACGACGTGCTGATCCGCGCGCAGCAGCATACTGCGCTGGAAGGGCTGGTGATCGTTTCCGGCAAGCCGGACTCGTTTATCGCCGGCGCCGATATCACCATGATCGCCGCCTGCACCAGCGCCAAAGAGGCGGAAACGCTGGCCAAGAAAGGGCAGAGCACGCTGGCGCAGATCGCCGCCTTCCCGGTACCTGTGGTGGCGGCCATCCACGGCGCCTGCCTTGGCGGCGGGCTGGAATTGGCGCTGGCCTGCCACGGCCGCGTCTGTTCGCTGGATGACAAAACCGCGCTCGGTCTGCCGGAAGTGCAGCTGGGCCTGCTGCCGGGCTCCGGTGGCACTCAGCGCCTGCCGCGCCTGATAGGCGCCGCCAAGGCGCTGGACATGATCCTGACCGGCAAGCACATTCGCGCCCGCCAGGCGTTGCGCATGGGGCTGGTGGACGACGCCGTGCCGCAATCGATTTTGCTGCAGACCGCCATCGAGCGGGTGAAACAGGGCTGGAAGCATCAGCGCGAGCTGCCGTGGCAGGATCGTCTGCTCAACGGCCCGCTGGGCAGAAATCTGCTGTTCAGCATCGTGCGCAAGAAAACGTTGGCGAAAACGCACGGCAACTACCCGGCGGCGGAGCGCATCATTCAGGTGGTGCGCACCGGGCTGGATCACGGCAGCGCCAGCGGCTATGAAGCCGAAGCGCGCGCCTTTGGCGAGCTGGCGATGACGCCGCAATCGGCGGCGTTGCGCAGCCTGTTCTTCGCTTCCACCGCGCTGAAAAAAGAGCGGGGCGGCGATGCTCAGCCGCGCGCCTTGCATCGCGTCGGCATTCTCGGCGGCGGCCTGATGGGGGGCGGCATCGCCTGCGTCACCGCCACGCGCGGCGGTTTGCCGGTTCGCATCAAAGACATCAATGAAACTGGCATCAATCATGCGCTGAAATACAGTTGGGACGTGCTCGGCAAGCGGGTGCGCAGCAAGCGCATGCGCCCGGCGGAGCGGCAAAAGCAGATGATGTTGATCTCCGGCTCTACCGATTACACCGGATTCGAGCAGGTGGACATCGTGGTCGAGGCGGTGTTTGAGGATCTGGCGCTGAAGCAGAAGATGGTGGCCGAGGTCGAAGCGAACTGCGCGCCGCATACCGTGTTCGCCTCCAATACTTCCTCGCTGCCTATCGGTCAAATCGCCGAACAGGCCCAGCGGCCGCAGCAGGTGATCGGTCTGCACTACTTCAGCCCGGTGGACAAAATGCCGCTGGTGGAAGTGATCCCGCACGCCGGCACAAGCGAAGAGACTATCGCGACCACCGTGGCGCTGGCGCACAAGCAGGGCAAGACCGCCATCGTGGTGGGCGACAGCGCCGGTTTTTATGTCAACCGCATCCTGGCGCCGTACATCAACGAAGCGGCGCGCTGCCTGCTGGAAGGCGAGCCCATTGAATCGCTGGACAAAGCGCTGGTGGACTTCGGCTTCCCGGTCGGCCCCATCACCCTGTTGGACGAAGTGGGCATCGACGTCGGCACCAAGATCATTCCTGTGCTGGTCGAGGCGCTGGGGCCGCGCTTCGCCGCGCCTGCCGCGTTCGATGCGGTGCTGAAGGACGGGCGCAAAGGGCGCAAGAACGGCCGCGGCTTCTATCTTTACCCGAGCGAGGGGCAGCAGCGTCAGCGGCGTAAGCGCGCGGACACCTCATTGTATACGTTGCTCGGCGTCACGCCGAAGGCGCACATGCTGCCGGCGACCATTGCCCAGCGCTGCGTGATGATGATGCTGAACGAAGCGGCGCGCTGCCTGGATGAAGGCGTGATCCGCAGCGCGCGCGACGGCGACATCGGTGCGGTATTCGGCATCGGTTTCCCGCCGTTCCTTGGCGGCCCGTTCCGCTATATGGATGAACTCGGCGCCGAGAAAGTGGTGAAGACGCTGGACTACCTGCGTCAGCAGCACGGCGAGCACTTCGCACCGTGCGAGCGCCTGCAGCGCATGGCGCAGCAGGGCGAACGTTTTTACCCGCTGGGGAGTTGAACGCAGGGCGGCCCGATTTGCACTATAGTTGCAACAGGGCCGCGTTGTGATCGCCATCACTCCTTGCGACAGCGTCAGCCCGTGAGGCTGTACAGCAAGGCTGCGGCAGCGGTAAGTTAGCTTGAGCGCCATCAATAATTTTCATGGCGAAAAGGTTAAAATTTAACCCGTTGAATTGATTGTTCTATGAGCAATCGAGGTTTGCTCGGGGAGGATTGCTGTAAAAAACAGCATTTTCTTTACGCAAACTTTCAGGCAAAATGCCCGGCCGCCATAAAGAGACGGCGCGTTATCGTTTTAAAGCTTTGGCTTTGGGGTTGTAAAACTCGGCGGTACAGCACGCACGGCGTTTCTGTATAGCGTTACTTTGTCAACAACAGCGGTGCAATATGCAAGTTTTGATTATGCGTCACGGAGAGGCGGCGCTCGAGGCAGCCAGCGATGCGGTAAGGCCCCTTACCCTGTGCGGCCGCGACGAGTCCCGTCAGATGGCGGCCTGGTTGAACACCAAGTCTGTGGATATTGAACGCGTGCTGGTCAGCCCCTATCTGCGGGCCGAACAGACGCTGGCGACGGTGCGTGAAGCCTTGACGCTGCCGGAGGGCGAAGAAGTGCTGCCCGAACTGACGCCGGGCGGGAACGCCGAACAAGTCGGCAGCTATCTTCAGGCGCTGGCGATGCAAGGGGTGAGCTCGGTGCTGATCGTGTCGCACCTGCCGCTGGTGGGGTATCTGGTGGCGGAACTGTGTCCGGGCGAGTGCCCGCCGATGTTCGCGACCTCGGCGATCGCCAACGTCGATCTGCCGGCGGACGGCAGCTACGGCAAATTTGAATGGCAGGTCAGCCCGTCGCAGGTGATGGCCAAAGTGTGAGCCGCGGATGCGGTGCGGAATAAACTCAGGGCGATGTCTGACATCGCCCTGAGTCGTTTCTGCGGGAGGCTATTCTGCCAGCTCCACCAACAGCAGGACGGCGGCGTTGCCGCCCCATTCCTTCGGCGCCTGATGGAACGCCAGCACGTCGGGATGCTGCGCCAGCCACAGCGGCGTTTGCTGTTTGAGAATGTGTTTGCCGTGCCCGTGCATCACGCAGGCGCAGTGTACATGCTCGCGTTTGCAGGCGGCGATCAGCGCCCCCAATTCCTGCTTGGCCTGCAGCTGAGTCAGGCCGTGCAAATCAAGAAACAGCTCCGGCGAATAATCGCCGCGTCGCAGCTTCTTCAGCTCATACGGGCTGCTGCCGGGGCGCACGTAGCGCGTCGGGCCTTCCTCTTCCAACTGCGGCTGATATTCATCTGAAAAATAATAGCTGGCATCGACCTGCTCCTGCAGCAGCCGCTGCGGCGCGACCTGTTTGACCTTGAGCTTCGGCGGGCGGTGGACGATGGTGTCCTGGCGCAGCTTTTTTGCGCCCGCCACCGACTCTCTGAAGAGCTGTTGTTCGTCTTTGCTCAGAGGGAGCTTGTTCTTCATGCTTCATTCACCGGAAATCGTTTATTTCGCTAGTTTACCTTGTGAATGAGCGCTGTCGACGCAAAACTCGGGCCAGAGTGAAAAGCGCGAGGGGCGCGCGTGATTTGTCGCGGGCTTCATGGCAAACTATGCGGCTAAATCATGAAACACAGCGCCTGCCGGAGGGCAAATTGGACAAAATTTTCGTCGACGAAGCAGTGAACGAACTGCACACCATTCAAGATATGCTGCGCTGGACGGTAAGCCGTTTCAACGCCGCCAATATCTATTATGGTCACGGAACCGACAATCCGTGGGACGAAGCGGTGCAATTGGTGCTGCCAAGCCTGTTTCTGCCGTTGGACATTCCGGAGGACATGCATACCGCTCGTCTGACTTCCAGCGAGCGCCATCGCATCGTTGAGCGCGTGATCCGCCGCGTCAACGAGCGTATCCCGGTCGCCTACCTGACCAACAAGGCCTGGTTCTGCGGCATGGAATTCTACGTCGACGAACGCGTGCTGGTGCCGCGCTCGCCGATCGGCGAGTTGATCAACGATCGTTTCAGCGCGCTGATCCCGCACCCGCCGCGCCATATTCTCGACATGTGCACCGGCAGCGGCTGCATCGCCATCGCCTGTGGCTACGCTTTCCCGGAAGCGGAAGTGGACGCGGTGGACATCTCCAGCGAAGTGCTGGCGGTGACCGAGCGCAATATTCAGGCGCACGGCGTCGAGCACCAGGTGATCCCGATCCGTTCCGATCTGTTCCGCGACGTTCCCGCGATCCAGTACGATCTGATCGTCACCAACCCGCCGTACGTCGATGCGGAAGATATGTCGGATCTGCCGCAGGAGTTCCGCTTTGAGCCGGAACTGGGGCTGGCGGCGGGCAGCGACGGCCTGAAGCTGGTGCGCCGCATCCTGGCGTGCGCGCCGGACTACCTGACCGACGACGGCGTGCTGATTTGTGAAGTGGGCAACAGCATGGTACATCTGATGGAACAATATCCGGACATCCCGTTCACCTGGCTGGAATTCGAAAACGGCGGCGACGGCGTGTTCATGCTGACCAAACAGCAGCTGGTGGATTGCAAGGATCACTTCAGCCTCTATCGCAGCTAAGCCGCATTTCCAAGGCCCGCATGGCGGGCCTCATAACGATAAAAGACTAACGGTAAGGAGCCGTGATGGCAGGAAACAGTATTGGGCAGATTTTCCGCGTCACCACCTTCGGTGAATCTCACGGGGTGGCGCTGGGTTGTATCGTCGACGGCGTGCCGCCCGGCATCCCGCTCACCGAAGCCGATTTGCAACACGATCTGGACCGCCGTCGTCCGGGCACCTCGCGTTACACCACCCAGCGTCGCGAACCGGATCAGGTGCGCATTCTCTCCGGCGTATTCGAAGGCGTGACCACCGGCACCAGCATTGGTCTGATCATTGAAAACACCGATCAGCGCTCGCAAGACTACAGCGCCATCAAAGACGTGTTCCGTCCCGGGCATGCCGACTACACCTACGAACAGAAATACGGTCTGCGCGACTATCGCGGCGGCGGCCGCTCTTCGGCGCGTGAAACCGCCATGCGCGTCGCGGCGGGCGCTATCGCCAAGAAATACCTGCAGCAGAAGTTCGGCGTGCAGGTGCGCGGCTATCTGGCGCAGATCGGCGACGTGACCTGCGAGCTGAAAGACTGGGATCAGGTCGAACAGAACCCGTTCTTCTGCCCGGATCCGGACAAGCTGGAAGCGCTGGACGAACTGATGCGCGCGCTGAAAAAAGAGGGTGACTCCATCGGCGCTAAGGTCAGCGTGATTGCGGAAAACGTGCCGGTTGGCCTGGGCGAGCCGGTGTTTGACCGCCTCGATGCCGATCTGGCGCACGCGCTGATGAGCATCAACGCGGTGAAAGGCGTGGAGATCGGCGACGGATTCGCCGTGGTGACCAAACGCGGCAGCGAAAACCGCGATGAAATCACCCCGGAAGGCTTCCAAAGCAACCATGCCGGCGGCATTCTCGGCGGCATCAGCAGCGGCCAACCGGTGATCGCGCATCTGGCGCTGAAGCCGACCTCCAGCATCATGGTGCCGGGCCGCACCATCAATCGCCACGGGGAAGCGGTGGAAATGGTGACCCGCGGTCGCCACGATCCGTGCGTGGGCATCCGCGCCGTACCGATCGCCGAAGCGATGATGGCGATCGTGTTGATGGATCACCTGCTGCGCCAGCGTGCGCAAAACGGTGATGTGGTTTCCGACGTGCCTCGCTGGTAATCGCCATGAAAAACTGGATGTTGGGCCTGGTGGCCCTGACGGCCTCCGCTTCCGCCATGGCGCTGACGCCGTGGCAGAAAATCGACCATCCGGTGGCCGGCGCGCCGCAGGCGGTGGGCGGTTTCGCCAACGGCTGCATCATCGGCGCGCAGCCGTTGCCGCTGAATTCACCGGACTATCAGGTGATGCGTACCGACCAGCGCCGCTATTTCGGCCATCCGGATCTGCTGGCGTTCATACAGCGCCTCAGCAGCAAAGCGAACCAGAAAGCGCTGGGCACGGTGCTGATCGGCGACATGGCGATGCCGGCCGGCGGGCGCTTCAGCAGCGGCCACGCCAGCCACCAGTCTGGGCTCGACGTCGACATCTGGCTGCAGCTGCCGCGCCAACGCTGGAGCGCGCAGCAATTGCTCAAACCGCAGCCGATCGACCTGGTGTCGGGCGACGGCAAACAGGTGGTGGCGAGCCAATGGCAACCGCAGATTGAGTCGCTGATCAAACTGGCGGCGCAGGATGCGGACGTGACGCGCATCTTCGTCAACCCGGCGATCAAGCAGCGTCTGTGCCTGGACGCCGGCGCCGATCGCGCCTGGCTGCACAAGGTGCGGCCGTGGTTCGGCCACCGTGCGCACATGCACGTGCGTCTGCGTTGTCCGGCCGGCAGCCTGGAGTGCCAGGAGCAGGATACGCCGCCGCCGGGCGATGGCTGCGGCGCCGAACTGGCGAGTTGGTTCGTACCGCATCAGCCGAACGCGAAGCCGGGCAAACCCGTGCCGCCGCCGTTACCGCCTACCTGTCAGGCATTGCTGGATCACCATTTCTCAGCGGAATAACACATGGACTGGTTCGTCATTGGCCCCGAAATGCTCGGGGTGTTGTTTGCGGTAGCGCTGCTGGCGGGGTTTATCGACTCCATCGCCGGCGGCGGCGGATTACTGACGGTGCCGGCCTTGCTGGCAGTGGGGGTTCCTCCGGCGCAGGCGCTGGCGACCAATAAGCTGCAGTCGGTCGGCGGCTCCTTCTCCGCCAGTCTGTACTTCATTCGTCGGCGAGCGGTGAACCTCAACGACCAGAAGCTGACGATTTTTCTGACGCTGATCGGCTCGATCGCCGGTGCGATTCTGGTGCAGCACATGCGCGCCGATTTGCTGCGGCAGATGTTGCCGCTGCTGGTGATCGGCATCGGTCTCTATTTCTTGTTGATGCCGCGACTGGGTGAGGAAGATCGTCAACGCCGCCTCGGCGCCTTGCCGTTCGGGCTGGTAGCCGGCGGTTGCGTCGGGTTTTACGACGGTTTCTTCGGCCCCGGCGCCGGCTCATTCTACGCGCTGGCCTACGTGACGCTGTGCGGTTTCAACCTCGCCAAGTCTACGGCGCACGCCAAAGTGCTGAACTTTACCTCCAACGTCGGCGGGCTGGCGTTGTTCATCATCGGCGGCAAGGTAGTGTGGAGCATCGGTTTGGTGATGCTGGTGGGGCAGGTGCTGGGGGCGCGTTTGGGCGCGCACATGGTGCTGACCCGTGGCCAGAAATTGATTCGGCCGATGATCGTGATCGTCTCGCTGGTGATGAGCCTCAAGCTGCTTTACGACAATCACGGCGCAGAGATTCAGCAGTGGCTGTCCGCCTTCGTGCACGGCTGACGATGAAAATGGGCGCCGTTTATGCGCCCGTATCCCCCCGCCGGTTATCGGGTATAATGGCCTCTTTATTTTTGTGGTTATAGAGTTTTTTATGTCAGACACGCAGACCCGCCATCATTATGAGCAGTTGATCGAGATCTTCAATCGCTGCTTCAGCGATGACTACAACACCCGCCTGGTGAAGGGCGACGACGAACCGATCTACCTGCCGGCCGACGACGAATTGCCGTATCACCGCATCGTGTTCGCCCACGGTTTCTACGCCAGCGGCCTGCACGAAATTTCGCACTGGTGCATCGCCGGTGAAGCGCGCCGTCAATTGGTGGACTTCGGCTATTGGTATTGCCCGGATGGGCGGGACGCGCAGACCCAGAGCGAATTTGAAGCGGTAGAGATCAAACCGCAGGCGCTGGAATGGATGTTCTGCGTGGCGGCCGGTTTCCCGTTCAACGTCAGCTGCGACAACCTGAACGGCGACTGCGAGCCGGATCGCATCGCGTTCCAACGCAAGGTGCGCGCCCGGGTATTGGCGCTGCTGGAGCAGGGAATACCCACAAGGCCTGCGCGCTTTATTCAGGCGTTGCAATCGTTCTACAATACGCCACCGTTGGCGGCCGAGCACTTTCCGTATCCGGAAGATCTCAACTGACGCCACAGCCCGTTATTTAATGAGGAAATTTGATGATCGCAGAATTTGAAGCGCGCATTTTGGCGCTGATTGATGACATGGTAGAGCACGCCAGCGATGATGAACTGTTTGCCGGTGGCTACCTGCGCGGTCATCTGACGCTGGCGGTGGCCGAGGCGGAAGAGCAGGGCGAACACACCGCCGAAGCGCTGAAAGCGCGGGTGGAGGAGAGCCTGCACAAAGCGATCGCCGCCGGGGAACTCTCGCCGCCGGATCAGATCCTGGTGCGCGGCATGTGGGAAAACCTCTATCAGGCTGCAACCCCTGCCGCCTGATCGTCATGCCGGGGCGCGTCGCCGCGCCCCTCAAGGTTGATTAAACCGCACGCCCTTTCAGCAATTTCCGCACCCACATCCGATTCGGATTCAACGCCGCCAGCAGGCGCGCATCGCCCGGCAACGGTTCGCCGAACAGTTGCGCCGCCAAAATTTCCGCCGCCAACGGCGCCGAGCACAAGCCGCGCGAGCCTAACCCGCCGATAGCGAACAGACCGGGATAGACCGGCGCATCGGCGACGGTTTCGCCGCGCTGATTCTGCCGCTGCAAGTCCTGATACTGCGCCAGCGTGGCCTGATAGTCCGGCAGCGCGCCGACCATCGGCAGATGATCGCGGGTGGCGCTGCGCACGCCGCAGCGCGCCTGATGAGCGCTGACGTCCACCTGCTGCGGCCAGGCCTGCTCCGGCAGACAGCGCAGCAGGCGCTCGCGGTTCTCCTGTTGCTCCTGCTCGCGGTAGTCGGTGGCGATGTCGCCGCGCTGGTAGCTGGCGCCAATGCAGTGGTGGCCGTTGTTGGCATTAACCGGCGTCAGGTAGCCGTCGTAACACAATACCTGTTTCAATTGACCGAGGGCCGGCGAGGTCGGAATATGCGACACCTGCCCGCGTACCGAATACAGCGGCAGGGCCTCCGTCGGCGCCAGTTCGGCCAACCGATGGCCGTTGGCCAGGATCACCGTCGCATGGCGCCGGCTGTCGCCGTTGGCGAAATCGATGCGCCAGCCGTTTTCTTCCTGCGTCAGCCTCTGTGCATCGTGCCGGTAGTGGCAGACCAAGCCCTGACGCTGCGCCAGCGCGATAGCGCCGCGCGTCAGCTCGGCCGGGCAGAGCCAGCCGCCTAGCGGGTAGGTGATGCCGCCAAAGCCGGTATCGACGCCGCACCGTTCGCTGAGCGTCTCGCGGTCGGCCGCCATCGCCAAGGCCTGCGGCCAGTCGGTTTTCAGCATGTTGGCGATCTTGGCGCCGCTCTTTTCGTCATAGGCCAACTGGCTGACGCCGCACCACTGGTGATCAAAGGCGACGCCTTGTTGCAACAGGGCATCGTACTGGCGGCGGGCGAAGGGAAACGCGGCGCTGAAAAAGCTCTCCAGCGCGTCGCCGCTGCCGTTCAGCAAAGGATAAATCGCGCCCTGGCGGTTGCCGGATGCGCCCTCGGCCGCCTGCTCATCGGCGCAGTACAGCGTGACGGTGGCGCCGCGGCGCAGCAAGGCCAGCGCGGTGAGCGCGCTGGCGACGCCGCCGCCGATTAGGGCGATGTCGGCGGTGTTGTCCGCCGCCGGGCGTCGATACCAGGGCGCCGGATGTGCGGCGGGCTGCGCATCGGCCGGGAGCTCGCCGGCGAGCATCTCACGCTTTTGGCCGAAGCCTTTGCAGCGGTTGACCTGAAAACCGGCCTGTTGCAAGCCGCGGCGCACGAAGCCGGCGGCGGTAAAGGTGGCGAAGCTGCCTCCCGGCCGGGCGAAGCGCGCCATGGCGGCGAACAGTTGATCGGTCCACATGTCGGGGTTTTTTGCCGGCGCGAAACCGTCGAGGAACCAGGCATCCACCTGGTTATTCATGCTGGCGTCAAACTGCGGCAGCAGATCGTTGACGTCGCCGAACCACAGATCGAGCGTAATGCGTCCTTCGGCTAACAGCAGGCGATGGCAACCCGGCAACGGCAGCGGCCACTGGGCGCGCAGCTCGTCGGCATAAGGCGCCAACTCCGACCAGCGTGCATGCGCCGCCGCCAGGTCAGCCTGCTGGAGGGGGAATTTTTCGAAGCTGATAAAGTGCAGGCGCTGCAGCGTCGCGTCCGGCTCAGCCTGACGGAAGCCGGCGAAGGCCTGCCACAGCGTGAGAAAATTGAGCCCGGTGCCGAACCCGGTTTCCGCCACGACAAACAGCGAGCGCGGATGGGCGGCGAAACGTTGCGGCAGCCGATTGCCGTGCAGGAAGACGTAGCGGGTTTCTTCCAGCCCATCCTGATTGGAAAAATAGACGTCATCAAACTGTTTCGAAACAGGTGTACCCTGTTCGTTCCAGGTTAGCGTTGCGGTTTGGATGGGGGCGTGGTTCACGGTCAATGGCTCGAAATTCAAGGGATGCCGCGAATTCTAACGGCGCTGGCGCCCCGGCGCAAACTGGACAACAATAAAGCTGAAAAACGCTGATCGGACTTGTTCGGCTTACATCTGTACGCTAAAGTGCGATGCAAAATCCCGTAGGTAAATAGTGGAAGAGGTATTGAATGAAACGTGCAGTGATTACTGGCCTGGGAGTTGTCTCCAGCATTGGTAATAACCAGCAGGAGGTCCTGGCAAGCCTGCAGGAAGGACGTTCTGGGATCACTTTCTCCCAGGAGCTGAAAGATTCCGGCATGCGTAGTCACGTATGGGGGCAAGTTAAGCTCGACACTACCGGCCTGATCGACCGCAAGGCGGTGCGTTTCATGAGCGACGCTTCCATTTATGCCTTCCTGGCGATGCAAGAAGCGATCGCGTCTTCCGGCCTGAAGGAAGAAGAGTATCAAAACAACCCGCGCGTGGGCCTGATCGCCGGTTCCGGCGGCGGTTCTCCGCGCTTCCAGGTGTTCGGCGCCGATGCGATGCGCAGCCCGCGCGGCCTGAAAGCGGTTGGCCCGTACGTGGTGACCAAGGCCATGGCTTCCGGCGTTTCCGCCTGCCTGGCAACGCCGTTCAAAATCCACGGCGTGAACTACTCCATCAGCTCCGCTTGCGCGACCTCCGCGCACTGCATCGGCAACGCGGTTGAGCAAATCCAGCTGGGCAAACAGGACATCGTGTTCGCCGGCGGCGGCGAAGAGCTGTGCTGGGAAATGGCCTGCGAGTTCGACGCGATGGGCGCGCTGTCCACCAAATACAACGACACGCCGGAAAAAGCGTCCCGCACCTATGACGCCGATCGTGACGGTTTCGTCATCGCCGGCGGCGGCGGCATGGTGGTGGTTGAAGAGCTGGAGCACGCGCTGGCGCGCGGCGCGCACATCTATGCGGAAATCGTCGGCTACGGCGCGACTTCCGACGGCGCCGACATGGTTGCCCCTTCGGGTGAAGGCGCAGTGCGCTGCATGAAGATGGCGATGCAGGATCTGGATGCGCCGATCGATTACATCAACGTGCATGGCACCTCTACGCCGGTAGGCGACGTGAAAGAGCTGGGCGCCATTCGTGAAGTGTTCGGCGACAATACCCCGGCCATCTCCTCCACCAAGGCGATGACCGGCCACTCGCTGGGCGCTGCGGGCGTGCAGGAAGCGATCTACAGCCTGCTGATGCTGGAGCACGGCTTTATCGCGCCGAGCATCAACATCGAAACCCTGGATGAACAGGCGGCCGGCATGAACATCGTGACTCAGCCGACCCAGCGCGAGCTGACCACCGTGATGTCCAACAGCTTCGGCTTCGGCGGCACCAACGCCACGCTGGTGATGCGCAAACTGGCGAAATAATCCCGCCGCGCGTCATTCCGCCAACAAGCCCGCGTTTTCGCGGGCTTTTTACTGCCCGAAGCCCACCGGCCGGGCGCTCGGAGTTTTCCCAAATCACATCCCCTGACACATCATTACCTCGCCATTACACGCGTTGGGCATACAATAGCCAGGTAGCGTGATTATCGCTCGGCGTAGCTTTCTAAAGTGATCGAACATTGAGGCAAGAAGTATGAAAAAGTTAATTGCGGTTGGGTTACTGTCGGCCGTGTTGGCCGGATGCGCCACCGATTCTCCCTGCGTGCCGGTCTACGATGACCAGGGGCGTCTGGTGCACACCAACACCTGTATGAAGGGCACCACTCAGGATAACTGGGAAACCGCGGGCGCGATCGCCGGCGGTGCGGCGGCGGTTGCCGGTCTGACCCTCGGTATCATCGCGCTGACCAAGTGATCGGCGCGGAACAGGAATAAGCCCGGCCATTGCGCGCCGGGCTTTTTTATCTCACTGCACTAAAAATGCTTTGAACTGCGGCGTCATCACGGCGCTGAAACCGTCGTCGGTTTTGCTGATCAGGTAGACCGCCAGCCCTTTCTCTTCTGCGAGCTGCAACGCTTTCTCCGGGCCCAGCACCATCAAGCCGGTATCCCAGCCGTCGGCCTCGAGTGCGGTCGGGGCGATCACCGTGGCGGAAACCAGTCGGTGGTTTATCGGCCTGCCGGTGGTCGGATCGATGACATGGGAGTAACGCTGGCCGTTTTGTTCGAAGTAGTTGCGGTAGCTGCCGGCGGTGCTGATGCCGTAACCGTGCAGATCCACCAGCGCCTGCACCGCATTTTCACGGTCGGTCGGCTTTTGGATCGCCACCCGCCAGGGTTTGCCCTGGCCGTTGACGCCGCGTGAAGAGACCGCGCCGCCTACCGACACCAGGTAGTTGGTAATGCCGTGACGGTTCATCAGGCGCACCAGCTCATCGGCACCATAGCCTTCGCCCAGCGTCGAGAGATCGACATACATGCCCGGCAGATCTTTTTGCAGCCACTCCCCGCGATTGTCGCTGATCAGCTTCAGGTGCTGCAGGCCGATGTTCAGCTTCGCCGCGTCGATCTGCGCCTGTTCCGGCACCTTGACCGGATGCTTGTCTGGGCCGAACCCCCACAGGTTCACCAGTGGGCCGACGGTGATGTCCATGGCGCCGCCGGTATCGCGGCCGATGCGTTGGGCCATCAATACGATGTCCGCCATGCCGCGCGGGATAGGCTGCGGCTCGAGGCTGGCGCTGCGGTTAAACCGCGACAGCACCGAATCGGCGCGGTAGGTAGAGATATCGTCGTTGGCCCGTTCGAGCACCGTGTCGATCTGCCGCTGCAGCTCTTGTTTGCCGATCGCGACGTCACCGCTGACCTTAACGCTGTAGAAGGTGCCCATGGTCTTGCCATCGATATCGATTTGCGGGCGAGAGGCGGAATCGTCGCAGGCGACGAGCAGGGCGCATAAGGCGCTGAGCAACGCCCCTTTGGCGAGCAGGGAAGCCATAACATGTCCTTTGAAACCGTGAAAGCCGCTACAAATAAAGTAAAGCGCGGCAAATGAAAAGCGGATAAAGGTAAAATAGCATTTTGCTGGCGCTGAAGCCGCGTCTGAGCTAACGTCTGCCCATTCTTTTCGGTGAGGTTCACACTGCCGCTATGAGTTCAACCGCCATTTCTCGGCTTATCCACCCCTTTGTCAAAGATCGCTTCTTGCATGCATTGCTGCTGGCCGGCGTGGCGATGTTCGCTTTTCATCCGCAGCCGCTGTCGGCGCTGGGTGGTTTCATCGACGGCCGTACCCTCATCACCCTGTTGGGGCTGATGCTGCTGACCAAAGGGGTGGAGGTCAGCGGCTACTTCGATTTTGTCGGCCGCAAGATTATCAACCGCTTGCACAACGAACGGCGGCTGGCGCTGTTCCTGGTGTTTTCCGCCGCGCTGCTGTCGTCGTTTCTTACTAACGATGTGGCGCTGTTTATCGTCATTCCGCTCACCATCACGCTAAAAAAGCTGTCGGCGCTGCCGGTTGGCCGCTTGATCATCTTCCAGGCGCTGGCGGTGAACGCCGGTTCGTTGCTGACGCCGATCGGCAACCCGCAAAATATCCTGCTGTGGAGCCGCTCCGGCCTCTCTTTCCTCGGTTTCATCGGCCAGATGGCGCCGTTTGGCGTCGCAATGATGTTGAGCCTGCTGGCGCTGACCTGGTTCAGCTTCCCGGCGCGCGACATCGTGAAAACGCCGAATACCGAGGGGTATCCCTACCAGCGGCCGCTGTTGCTGAGCTGTGTAGGGCTGTATGCGGTTTTCCTGCTGTGTCTCGATTTCGATCTGCCGTTGTACGGGCTGCTGGCGGTGTTCGCCGGTTTCTTGCTGCTGGCGCGCCGAGTGCTGTTGCAGATCGACTGGAGTCTGATTTTCGTGTTCGCCGCCATGTTCATCGATGTCGGCCTGTTTACCCGTTTGCCGCCGCTTCAGCCGGCGTTCGCCGCCATCGCCGGGCTGAGCGAGGGGAGCGTGTATGCGTTGGGCGTCGGGCTGTCGCAGATCGTCAGCAACGTGCCGGCCACCATACTGTTGCTCAACTATGTGCCCTCCAGCGCTCAGCTGGCCTATGCGGTCAACGCCGGCGGCTTCGGGTTGGCGATCGGATCGCTCGCCAACCTGATTGCGCTGCGCATGGCGGGGGAGCGCAAGATCTGGTTGCGCTTCCACTATTATTCGCTGCCGCTGTTGGTATGGGCCGCGTTGCTCGGCTGGGTGATGAGCTAAGCCGGTTGGCCGCTTTGTCGCGCGGCCAGCAGGCAAATGCTGCGGGTCACCTGATAGGATTTCACGAAGGCGCTGACGGGTAAAAACTCGAAGCGCGAGTGGAAGTTATGCGCGCCGGTGAAGTAATTGGGCGTCAGGATGCCACGGCTGGAGAGCGCCGCGCCGTCGGTGCCGCCGCGCATTGGGATCACCTTCGGCGGGATGCCGTGGGCGGCGAGGGCGCCGAAGATCAGATCGATGGCGCGCCGGTCCTCGCCGATGGCGTTGCTGATGTTGCTGTAGATGTCGCTGACGCTGCAGCTGACGTTGGCCCGCGGATAGTTGGCCGCCACCTGGCGCACCGTCTCCTCAAGGCGGGCCTTGCGCGCCTCGAACGCCGCGCGATCGAAGTCGCGAATCGACACCTTCAGCGTCGCCTGATTGGCGTTGGCGGCCAGATCGGTGAACCAGAAATAGCCCTCGCGCCCTTCGGTGTGCTCCGGGGTATCCTGCACGTCGAATCGGTTAATGATGTCGTTGGCGATGCGTATCGGGTTGATTAATACGTTTTTCGCCGACATCGGGTGGGCGGTCACCCCCTCGATGCGGATCTCCGCCGCCGCCGCGTTGAAATTCTCGTACACCACTTCACCCAGTTCGCAGCAGTCGATGGTGTAGGCGAAATCGACGGGGAAACGCTGCAGATCCAGCGCCTTGGCGCCGCGCAGGCCGATTTCTTCGTCCGGCACGAACGCCACCACGATATCGCCGTGGCGATCGGCCGCGGTCAGGTTGGCCAGCAGCGTCATCACCACGGTGACCGCCGCCTTATTGTCGGCGCCCAGCACGCTGGTGCCGTCGCTGAACAGGATCTCTTCGTTCCGGTAGGGCAGGATCTCCGGATGCTCGGCGGTACGCAGCCAGATGTCTTGCTCGGCATTCAGGCATAAATCCTCGCCGGTGAAGCGCAGGCGCTGCGGGCGAATCTCGGGCGACAGGCCGACGTCCACGGTGTCGATATGCGTGATGAAGCCGATGCGCGGCGCGCCGGGTTGGGTGCCGGGCTTGCGGGCGGTCACGGTGGCGTGCTCGTCGATTTGAACGTCGGCCAGGCCGAGCCGGCGCAGCTCGTCCGCCAACAGTTGCGCCATCTCATGCTGTCCCGGCGTGCTGGGCAGGGCGGTTGCGGCGGCGTTGCTCTGGCTGGTGACGGCCAGGTAGCGGAAGAAACGTTCGGTAAGCTGTTCGGCAATCGGGCTGGTCATCGGAACTCCTCGCGGTTGGCAATCTACCGGTTTTAAAACGAAATCAGCCGATTGTCCAACGGCGCAATGCGTAAACCGCCAGAATGCGAAGCATCGCGCAGAAACGAAAAATAGCGGTGCAACTAGGAAATAGTCGCAGGTTTCTGCGGCAAAATCGGTGTTAGCTGTGGGCCGGGAAGCGCCCGCATAACACTTATCTGTCCCTCAAGGAGAATTCATGCACACCGGTCACGCTTTGCTCATCACCTTACTGTCCCTGGGCATCTCTCACAGCGCCTGGTCGTCCGCCGATACCGGGCACGCCAACAGCAACGCCAACAGCCGCGAGGTGGCCAGCGCGTTGGGCGGCCTGAAGAACAAAACCTACGAGCTGGAACAGGCGCCGAAGATCCGCGTCGCCAGCTTCAATATCGCCGCCGGCAAGGTCAGCGACATGACCGCTATCGCCAAGGCGATTCGCGCGATGAACGTCGACGTGGTGGCGCTGCAGGAGGTGGATAAACTCACCGCCCGCAGCGGGCGGGTCGATCAGGCGGCGGAACTGGCGAAGCTGACCGGCATGCAGGCGGTGTTCGGCCGGGCGATCGATTTCGACGGCGGTGAATACGGCCTGGCGTTTCTCTCGAAGTATCCGCTGCACGACGCCGTGATCTATCCGTTGCCGTCCGGCCAGCGCGAGCAGCGCATCGCCTTCAGCGCCAAGGTCGATGTGCCGGAGTTCCCGACGCCGATTACCCTGTTCAACACCCATCTCGACACCAAGGAGGATCCGACGATGCGTCTGGATCAGGTGCGGGAGCTGAACGATCGCACCATCGAAGTGCGCGGCATCAAACTGCTGTTCGGCGACATGAACGACGTGCCGGGCAGCGTCACCTGGCTGGAGCTGAGCCGCTATTGGAACGATATCATGCCCAACGGGCAGGACGGCCGCAGCTGGCCGGCGGAAAACGCCGAAATCAAGGTGGATTACATCTTTAGCGGCAATGCGCAGCGTTGGCATCTGGACAGCCTGACGGTGCCGAACGCCAGCGGCGATTGGAACGGCGTGCACTGGCCGGCGGTGAGCGATCACCTGCCGCTGGTGGCGGAGATGCGCCTGACCGAGCAATAAGCCGGCCGGCGTCTCTCCGGGGCAGGGCTAAGCCGCGGCGATCCGCGCCAGCCGCTCGACGGCGCTGCGGATCTCGCCCGGCGTCAGGGCCGAAAAACCCAGCAGCCAGCCGTCGCGCTGGGCCTGAACCGTTTGGTATTGCGCCGTTAACCCGGGCGTAAGGACGCCGAGCCGCCGCGCCTGTTGGCTGAGCGCCGCCTCCCGGCCGGGCGGCAGCCAAACGCTGAGCTGCAGGCCGCCGGCGGCGGGAGCGGCCGTGGCGAAGTGGCTCAGCTTTTCGCTCACTTCCGTCAGCAGAACATCGCGCCGGCTGTGGTAGAGCTGGCGCATGTAACGAATATGCGCGGCGAAGTGCCCCTGGCGGATGAACTCGGCGGTCACCGCCTGCATCAATTGCGCGCTGTGGCCGTCATAGACCGTGCGTGCGGTGACGAAGGGGGCGACCAGCGCGGGCGGCACGATCAGGTACGCCAGCCGCAGCGAAGGGAACAACGATTTGGAGAAGGTGCCGAGATAGAGCACCCGGCCATGGCGATCCAGGCCTTGCATCGCCGGTATCGGCAGCCCGTCGTAGTGAAACTCGCTGTCGTAATCGTCCTCAATGATCCAGGCCTGCTGCCTTTCCGCCAGCGTCAGCAACGCCAAGCGGCGCGCCAGACTGAGCGCCGCGCCGGTCGGGTATTGGTGCGAGGGCGTCAGATAAATCAAACGCGGATCGGGCAAGGAAGGTTCTGCTCGCAGGCCATCGCCGTCTACCGCCACCGGCGTCAGCGCGGCGCCGGCGCTGATAAAGGCGTTTCTCGCCCCGGCGTAACCCGGCTCTTCCATCCAGACATCATCACCGCTGTCCAACAGTAAGGTGGCGATCATTTGCAGCGCCTGCTGCGAACTGGTCAGCACGATAACCTGGCTCGCATCGCAGACTACGCCGCGCGTTTGGTTGACGTGGGCGGCAATGGCTTCGCGCAGCGGCAGATAGCCTTGCGGATCGCCGTAGCGCAGCAGGCTTTCCCCCTGCAGGCGCAGGCGTTGAGCGGTCAACTGCTTCCACAGGGCCAGCGGAAACGCGCGCAGGTCCGGCGAGCCGGCAGCGAAGGCCTGAGGGTTCTGCGGATCGCGGCAGCCGCCGGTGTGCACGATCTGTTGGCCGCGCAGCGAAAGGCGCGGCATGGCGGTGCGGGTCGCCGGCGGCGGCGATTTGGCGATGCGGATAGCCACAAATGTGCCCTGGCCGACGCGGCGCTGCAAATACCCCTCCGCTTCCAACTGACCGTAGGCTGCTTCGACGGTCACCCTTGAGAGGTTCAGATCCCCAGCCAGCACTCGGCTGGAGGGCAGCCGTTGCCCAACGCTCAATGCGCCGTGGTGGATGGCCTGCCGCAATGCCGCACACAGACGATCGCGCAGCGTGCCGATGGCCTGGGGCGATTGCTGAAACAGCGTGATCAGCGTGTGCCGCATAATGGGTCTTATCATGAGTAAAAAATGGGTATCAATCATAAGACCAAAATCGGGCACTATTGTCATCTGTCTTGATCAACGGGAGTGAGTGATATGTCGAAAGAATCCTTGGTGCTGGCCTTTCCGCCGGCAGAGCCGGAAGAGAGCCTGGCCTATCTGGCGGCCAAGCTGAGCCGCTATGCGGATGCCTGGGACGTGGCGGAAGATTTGCGCAATGGCGTGGACGGGATGGTGGTGATCGACACCCGTGCGGAGGCGCTGTACGCCGCCGGGCATATCCCCGGCGCGCTCAGCTTGCCGCATCGCCTGATGGATGAAGCCGGCACGGCGCACCTGGATCGCCAAAAGGTGTATGTGACCTACTGCGACGGCATCGGCTGCAACGGTTCCACCAAAGGCGCCTACAAGCTGGCGAAGTTGGGGTTCAGGGTGAAGGAGTTGATTGGCGGGCTGGATTTCTGGCTGCGCGACGGCCATCCGTTGGCCATCGGCGAACTGCCGGGGTCGCTGCGCTCCCGGGCGGCCGCAGCGGACTGCGGCTGCGCCTGAGGCGTTAAAACACCAGCGCCAGCACGACGGCCAGCGCCAACAGCAGCAGGATCAGCGCCACGGCGGGCTTGCTCAGCGCTTTTTGCAGCGGCAGAGGCAGGGCGGCGATCAGCGGGTTGAGCAGCGGCTGCGGTTCGACAGGGGGGCTGGCGATCGGCTGCGCCTGGCCGGTTTTCTCCAGACGGCGGGCAAACAGCTGATGAATGGCGTCGCTCATTTGCGGATGCGTCAGCGGCGCGTTGGCGCCGCAGTTAAAGCGCGTCTGGCAATAGTCGTTCATCTGCTGCAGTTCTTGCTCATCCGCCGGCTGTTTGAGCGCCGCCAGCAGGTTGTTCAGCGTTGGCGCGTTCTGCGGGCTGAGCGCCACCTTCACCTGTAAAAACTGGTTCAGCAGTTGGAAGTGGCGCGCCGGCAGCGGATCGTTGGTTTTCACGCCCGCCAGATCGAACAGCGTTTGCCAAATTTTAGCCGGCGCTTCACCGGTCGCGGCGCTGAGTTTGGTGACCTGCTGCTGCAGGCTTTGATGCTCTGCGGGCAGCAGCGGGCGATCGCTGGTGGCGGTTTGCTGCGGTTGGGGAATGGTCAGGCCGCCGGTCTGCAACAGATTCAGCACCTGCTGCAGCTGCGGTGGGCTTAGCTGGCTCAACACCGTATGGCCGAACCGTTGACGAATAAAGTCACTGACCGCCTGGCGATTATTGCCCTGCGGCAGCAACTCGGCCAGCTGTTGCAGCAGTTGGCGCCCGGCATGGTTTTGCTGCGCCTGCGTCAGGCGCGTTTGCAGCAGCTGTTCCGCCGGTTGAAAATGGCGCGCCAGCAGTTCGCCGCCTTTGTCGGCGCCGAGATCGTGACGCAGAGACGCCCAGATCTCCGCCGATTTTACCGGGCTGAGCGTCATGATTTTCACGATCAGTTTTTCCAGCGTTGTGCGCTGCGCCGGAGAGAGGGGTTGATCGTCAGTGGCCGCCGTTTTGCCCGGGGAAGGGGGGCGCTCGCCGGCGATTGGGGTGCCCGGCCCACTCAAAGGTTGCATATCACCAGTCCTTCGCTGTGTATCCCCGCAGTGTGTCTGGAGGAGAGAATCGTCATCGTACCCGGCGAAAAGCGCAGGCTTACCCTCTATGATACCTGTAATTCGCCGCCATCAATACCGCCGCTCAGACATTTCTTTACCGACAAAACGTTGCTAATCGCGTCTGCGCCGCTAAGATAACCCCAGATCTGAAATGAGGATGGCATGGTTAAACAGCAGCGGATTGCAAAATGGTTTTTATGCCTGGCTTGCCTGGTGGTGCTGACGTGCATGACCCAGCGCATGGCGGGCCTGCATGCGCTGCAGCAAACGCTGGGGATCCCGGCCGCCACCGCCGTTCAATCCAGCGACGCCGCCGCCGAAGCGCAGCCGACGCCCTGTGAACTGAGCGCCAAATCATTGCTGGCCGCGCCGCCGGTAATGTTCGAAACCGTGCTGTTCGGGCTGGGTCTGCTGCTGGCGCTGTTGGCGCCGACCATTGCCGCGCGTCTGCGCATTCCTCCTCCTCGCGCCATTTCTCCGCCCACCCTCAGGGTGCACCTTCGATTATGTGTCTTCCGTGAATGAGTTAATCGCCCGTTTTTCGCGGTGAATTAATCATTTATGGAGAATTAACATGTTGAAAATTATCAGGCTGGCCTGCGCTTGCCTGTTTATGCTGTGGCTGCCCGCCTTGCAGGCGGCGGACAGCGGCTGGCTGCAAAATCCGGCCAACGATCATGCCAAGGTGCGGCTGCGCGCCGACACGTCACAGCCGGGAGAGACCCGTCTGTTGCTGTCGGTCGAGCTGCAAAAAGGCTGGAAAACTTACTGGCGTTCCCCGGGCGAAGGCGGCATCGCGCCGGCTATCGTCTGGCAAGGCCACCCGCCGCCGGCGACCTGGCACTGGCCGACGCCGCAGCGTTTCGAGGTGGCCGGCATTTCCACCCAGGGCTATCACGATCGGGTCACGCTGCCGATCGTGATGCCAGGCCAGGTGTCCGGCCCGCTGGCGGGTACGCTGACGCTGTCCACCTGCAGCAACGTCTGCATTCTGACCGACTACCCGTTCAGTCTGGATCTGACGGCGCCGAACGATCCGCAGTTTAATCACGACTTCGCGCAGGCGATGGGGCAGGTGCCGATCGCCGCCGGGTTGACGGAGAATGTCAAGGCCGGGTATCGCAGCGGCGAGCTGCAGATTGCCGCTGAACGCGCCGACGGTTGGCAGCGGCCTGCGCTGTTCTTCGATACGCTGGCGGATGCCGATCTCGGCAAGCCGCAGGTTGAAACCGACGGCGCTCAGTTGCTGGCGCGAGTCCCGGTCAGCGATGGCTGGGGAGAGGCGGCGCCGGATCTGCGCGGCAAAACGCTGACGCTGGTGATCGACGACGGCGGCATGGCGCAGCAGATTACGCTGCCGATCGGCGAGCCGCTGGTCGCGCCGGCCGGTGCGGCGTTCCCGTTATGGCAGGCGGTATTGATGGCGCTGGCGGGCGGGTTGATCCTCAATCTGATGCCGTGCGTCCTGCCGGTGTTGGGCATCAAGCTCGGTTCCATCCTGCAGGTGGAGCGGCGCGATCGGCGCAGCGTACGGCTGCAGTTCCTGGCGTCGTCGTTGGGTATTGTCGCCTCGTTTATGGCGTTGGCCCTGCTGATGACGCTGCTGCGGCTCGGCAACCACGCGCTCGGCTGGGGCATTCAGTTCCAGAATCCGTGGTTTATCGGCTTTATGGTGCTGGTGACGCTGCTGTTCAGCGCCAACCTGTTCGGCCTGTTCCATCTGCGCCTCTCATCCGATCTGAATACCTCGCTGGCGACCCATAACGGGCACGGTCTGAGCGGCCATTTCTGGCAGGGCGCGTTCGCCACGCTGCTGGCGACGCCGTGCTCGGCGCCGTTTCTCGGCACGGCGGTGGCCTTCGCGCTGGCGGCGTCGCTGCCGGTGCTGTGGGGCATGTTCATCGCGCTCGGCATCGGCATGAGCCTGCCGTGGCTGCTGATCGCCGCCTGGCCTTCGCTGGCGCTGCGGTTGCCGCGTCCCGGCCGCTGGATGAATACCGTCAAGCTGGCGATGGGATTGCTGATGCTGGCGTCGTCGCTGTGGTTGCTGAGTCTGCTGAGCAATCATATCGGCGTGCAGGCTACGCTGTGGCTGGGGGGGTTGGCGCTGCTGGCACTGCTGCTGGCGGTGTGGCGCCGGCAGGGGGCACGGTTGGCGGCCAAGCTGGCGGCGGGCACGTTGGTGCTGGCGGGCGCCGTCTTGCTGGCCGGCTCGCTGACCGCCGGTCTGTGGCGCCAGCCGTTGCAGGATCGGGTGCAGTGGCAACCGCTGAGCGAACAGGCGATCGCCGAGGCGCTGGCGCAGCATAAGCGGGTGTTCGTCGACGTGACCGCCGATTGGTGCGTGACCTGTAAAGCCAACAAATTCAATGTGCTGCTGCGCGATGACGTACAGCGGGCGTTGAGCGCCGATGACGTGGTCGCGCTGCGCGGCGACTGGAGCCGCCCGTCGGCCGACATCAGCGCCTTCCTGCAAAGGCGCGGCAGCGTCGCCGTGCCTTTCAACCAAATCTATGGCCCCGGCAGCCCGGACGGCGTGGTGCTATCCCCGCTGTTGACCCGTGACGCCGTGCTGCAAACGCTTTCCCATGCCAAAGGAACCGAACAATGAAAAAGTTACTGATTTTACTGATGATCATCGCCGCCCCGGTGTGGGCCGCCGAGCCTTTCACCCCGGCGCAAGAGGCGCGTATCAAAGAGATGATCCGCGAAACGCTGGTGTCCAACCCGGACATTCTGGCGCAGGCGGTGGACGCTTGGCAGCAGCAAACCGCAAGCCAGCAAATCAGCCAGGCTATCAAGCAGAATGCCAAAACGCTGTATCAGGATCCGGCCAGCCCGCGCCTCGGCGCCGCCAACGCGAAACTGACGCTGGTGACCTTTACCGACTATAACTGCCCGTACTGCAAGCGGTTTGATCCGATGCTGGAGAAAATCGTCAAGCAATACCCGGATGTGGCACTGGTGGCGAAGCTGTTGCCGTTCAAGGGCGAAAGTTCGGTCAGTTCGGCGCGCGTGGCGCTCACCACCTGGCAGCAGCACCCGGAGCAATTCTGGGCCTTGCATCAGCGGCTGATGGCGAAAAAGGGCTTCCACGACAAGGCCAGCATCGCCGCCGCGCAGGAGAAAACCGGCGTCAAGGCGGTGGCGCCGAGCGAACAGAGCATGACCACGCTGCGCACCAATATGGAATTGGCGGAACAACTGGGCGTACAAGGGACGCCGGCGACGCTGATCGGCGATCGGATGCTGCCGGGGGCGGTGTCCTATGAAGAGCTGGAAACGATGGTGAAGCAGCAGCTGGCGAAGGCCAACCATGGCTAAGCTCAAGCGCTGGGGGCGCGAGTTGCTGCTGCTGGCGCTGATCGCACTGGCGGTGATCACGGTGATGGATTGGCTGAACGCGCCGCAGGCGCCGCCGGCCTTCGATGCCCAGACGCTGACCACGTTGGACGGCGAGCGCGTGTCGTTGGCGCAGCTCAGTCATGAGCGGCCGCTGCTG
Organism: Serratia sp. B501; assembly: GCF_051172315.1. NCBI lineage: Bacteria > Pseudomonadati > Pseudomonadota > Gammaproteobacteria > Enterobacterales > Yersiniaceae > Serratia > Serratia sp. B501. The sequence goes on along the minus strand of NZ_JBPIZB010000003.1, from coordinate 489,578 downwards.
GTTTACTTCTGGGCCAGCTGGTGCGGCGTTTGTCGTTTCACCACGCCGGACGTCGCCCGTTTGCAGGCGGCGGGCGGCAACGTGCTGACCGTCGCGCTGCGATCGGGCGACGATCCCCAGGTGAAACAGTGGCTGGCGCGCAAACGGCTGGCGCTGCCGGTGGTCAACGATCCGGCCGGTACGCTGTCGGCGCAGTGGCAGATTGGCGTGACGCCGACCTTCGTGGTGGTCTCGCAGGGCAAGGTGGTGCACAGCACCACCGGCTGGACCAGCTACTGGGGGATGAAGCTGCGGCTGTGGTGGGCCGCCGTCTAACCGGCGTTTTTCTCTGCTATCACTTCCTCAATCGCCCGGCTAAGCCGGGCGATACCTTCTTCAATCTGCGGCGGCGAGTTGGCGGCGAAGTTTAGCCGCAGACTGTGCGCGCCCAGCTGTTCCTGGGCATAAAAGCATTCGCCGCGCGCGAAAGTGACGCCGTGCCGCCAGGCCACCGGCATCAGCTCGGTGGTGGTCACCGTCGCGGGCAGCGTCAGCCAGATAAACAAGCCGCCTTGCGGCGTTTCGAAACGGCACCCCGGCGGCAACCGCCGTTGCAACGCGTCGATCATCACTTCCAGATGCAGGCGATAGACGCGCCCGGCGCGGCGCAGCTGCTTGTCGTAACGGCCGACGGTGACAAACGCGTCCAGCGCCCGCTGGATCAGGCTGGAACTGGTGAAGCTGTCAACGTGCTTGCGCCGCGCGAAGCGCTGATAGTGCTCGCTGTCCGCCACCAGATAGCCGATGCGCATGCTGGGCAGCAGCATCTTGGAGAAGGTGCTGACGTAGATCACCGCGCCCGGCTGCGCCAGCGCACGCAGCGACGGCAGCTGTTTGCCCTGGTAACGCAGATCGCCGACGAAATCGTCCTCCAGGATCACCACGCCGGCCCGTTGGGCGATCGCCAGCAGGCGCCGCCGGCGAGCTTCGCTCAGGCAACGGCCGGTCGGGTTGTGAAAGTTGGGGATGGTGTAGATCAATTTGGGGCGGTGGCGTTCCAGCAACTCGGGCAATCGTTCGACCAGCATGCCGTGGCGATCGCCCGGCACGGTGACGATATTGATGCGGTGCTGGCGCAGCAGGCCCAGCGCTTCGGCGTAGGTCGGTTCTTCGACGATCACCGTATCGCCCGGCGCCAGCAGGCTTTGCACCACCAGGCTGATGGCATGCTGCGAGCCGTTGGTGATCAGCACCTGTTCCGCCTGCGTGGGGATGCCCTGCGCGCTGAGAATGCGGCTCAGCGTATCGCGCAGCGGGTAGTAGCCGCAGTATTCCCCGTAGCTGAAGGCCTCTTCCGCATGGCGGCTGAGCACCGACAGCAGCACTTTGCGAAACGCCTCCAGCGGAAACACCTTAGGGCTGCCGACGCCGGCGGCGAAGTTGATCAGCCCCTCCGGCAGCGGGGCGTCGGCGTAGCCGTCCAGCCGCGAGGTGAGGGTGGTGAAGCTCTCCAGCGGGAAGGGGGCATCGCTGCTCGGTCGGGCCGGGCGCGCCTGCGCCTGCGGGTGCGCAACATAGGCGCCGCTGCCGCGCCGCTGATGCAAAAAGCCCTTGGCCGCCAGTTCAGCGTAGGCGTTGTCCACCGTTAAACGGCTGACCGCCAGTTCGGCCGCCAGCGTGCGCGTCGAGGGCAGTTTGTCGCCATCGACGAACACGCCGGTGAGGATGGCGCGCCGCAGCGCTTCTTCGATCTGTAAATAGAGCGGAACGTCCTGCTCGCGATCCAACGGGATATGCATGCGAAATTGGCCCGGTTAGGGAGAGTGATTTTTACTATACCCCATGTCAACAGGGCTTCAAGCGCAGAAAAGTGGCCTGCATGACAACGCCGTAAAGTGGCTATAGTGAGAAAAAATGGCCGCGTTACACTGTCCGCCTGAGCATTTATGTCGCCATTTTCCCGAGGATCTCATGTCATTACCGTCAGGCGTTTCCGCCCGGCCTTTGCTGCCCGGCGCGCGTCTCTTTCAGGGCAGCCGCCAGGGTTACGTCATCGCCATTATCAGCGCCATGCTGCTGGCCTTTACCGCCATCATCATCCGCGCGCTGACCGAATACTATCACCTGCCGACCTTCGTGCTGGCGTTCTGGCGCGCGGCGCTGGTGGCGTTGGTGCTGTTACCGCTGCTGTTGCTGGTGAAACCGCAGTGGGCGCGCCTGCGCCGTGAACAGGTATTGTTCTACGCGCTTTACGGGCTGCTGCTGGCGCTGTTCAACAGCCTGTGGACGCTGTCGGTGGCGCTGAACGGCGCATCGGTGGCGACTATTCTGACCTACTGTTCGGTGGGCTTTACCGTGTTCCTCGGCTGGGTGATGTACAGCGAACGCCTGACGCTGCGCCAACTGCTGGTGATCGCCATCAGCCTGGGCGGCTGCTTCCTGGTCAGCAACGGCGACAGCATGGGCAACCAGCACTTCGACTTGTTGGGGCTGCTGGTGGGGATGCTGTCGGGCATCGGCTATACCCTGTATACCCTCGGCGGGCGGGTGGCCAGCGAACGGGGCTATCCGGTGTGGAACACCATTTTGTACGTTTTCGGTTTTTCGGCGCTGTATCAGCTGGTGTTCAACGCGGCGCTGACGGTGTTCCCGCTGGCGGCGTTCCACGGCATGGCCGGCTCTCTGTGGTTCCTGTCGCACGGCGCGCAGGGCATTCAGTGGAGCGGCTGGCTGTTGCTGCTGGCGCTGGCCGCCGGGCCGACGCTGTTGGGCTTCGGGTTGTATAACATCAGCCTGAAAACGCTGCCGCTGGCGGTAGCCAACCTGATCCTGTCGTTGGAGCTGGTTTTCACCGCGGTGATCGCCTATTTCCTGCTGGGGGAAAACATGAATCAGTTGCAGCTGCTGGGCAGCGCGTTGGTCATGGGTGGGGTGTTGCTATTGAAAAGCAAGACCGCCGAGGCGTGATCGGTTACCATTTCGCCTCGCAAGAGAGGCGGTAATCATGAATAACCCGAGATTGAAACGAGCGCTTATCGCTTGAATGGCCGTGTTGAGTGAACGACAACACGGCCACAGACATTCCGTTCCGTGGCTTTTATTCCCGTAACAAGAGAATACGCCATGTCCGAAAAACACTGGTCCAAAACCGAACTGCTGCATCAGACGGTGACCAACCCGAATATTATCGTCAAAGGCACCCACAGCTACTACAGCGACTGCTGGGATAACGGTTTCGAACGCTCGGTGGTGCGCTATCTGCACGGCGACGCGGTCAGCCGGCAATGGCAGCCGCTCGGTGAAATAGATCGCCTGCTGATCGGTGACTATGTCTGCATCGCGGCCGAAGCGGTGATCCTGATGGGGGGCAACCACACCCATCGCCTCGACTGGTTGAGCTTGTACCCGTTTATGGCAACCATTAAACAGGCTTACCGCCCCAAAGGCGATACCCGGCTGGGTGACGGTTGCTGGATTGGCATGCGGGCGATGTTGATGCCAGGGGTATCGATAGGCGAAGGGGCGATCGTCGCTGCCGGCAGCGTGGTGACCGGCGACGTTGAACCTTATGCCATCGTCGGCGGCAATCCGGCGAGGTTTATCCGTTGGCGATTCGCGCCGGAAGTCATCGCGCGCTTGCTCGCCTTGCGCCTCTATGACTTGTCCGAGGCGGACTTTGCGGTGATTCAGCCCTTGCTCGCCGATGACGATATCGATGCGTTGGAAAGGGGAATTGCGGCCTTGTGCCGTTAAACACAACGGGCGGGAAATTCCCGCCCTTTTCGCGTTACTCGGCCTTGGCCTCGGCCGCCGGATGGCGGCGCTTGCGCATCAGGCGCAGCAGCGGCGGCAGCGCCAGCACCGCGACGGCCAGCACCAGCAGCGTTTGCGCGATGCTGCTGCTCCACAGGATGTCGAATTCGCCGTTGCTGATCGACAGCGCGCGGCGCAGGTTCTGCTCCAGCATCTCACCCAGCACGAAGCCCAGAATCAGCGGCGACATCGGGAAGTGCATTTTCCGCAGGATATAGCCGAACACCCCCAACCCGACCATCAACAGCAGGTCGAAGGTGGTGCTGTGCACCGCATAAACCCCCACCGCGGAAACCGCGGCGATCGCCGGCACCAGGAACCACAGCGGGATGGTCAGCATGCGGGTGAACAGGCCAACCAGCGGCAGGTTCATGATCAGCAAGATGACGTTAGCGATCAGCAGCGCGGCGATCAGCCCCCAGACGATATCCGGTTGTTCGGTAAACATCGCCGGGCCGGGGGTGATGTTGTACAGCGTCAGCGCCCCCATCATCACCGCCGTGGTGCCGGATCCCGGCACCCCCAGCGTCAACATCGGAATGAACGAACCGCAGGCCGAGGCGTTGTTGGCCGCTTCCGGCGCCGCTACGCCGCGGATGTCGCCTTTGCCGAAGGTGTCGCTGTTGCCGCTGATTTTCTTCTCGGTCATGTAGGTCAGCGCGCTGGCGATGGTGGCGCCGGCGCCCGGCAGAATGCCGACGAAGAAGCCGATCACCGACGAACGCAGGGTAGGGCCTGCGCACTGCGCCGCCTCTTTGCGGTTGAACAGCAGCCGGCCGGTTTTACGCACCAGCTTTTGTCCGGCGCTGGTGCTTTCCAGCATCAGCAGAATTTCACTGACCGAGAACAGGCCGATCACCACCACGATAAACTGCACGCCGTCGGAGAGGTGCACGCTGTCGAAGGTAAAGCGGTAAACGCCGGTGTTGGCGTCGACGCCCACCGTCGCCAACCCCAGGCCGATCAGCGCCGCCAGCAGCGATTTCAGCGGGTTCTGGCTCATCATGCTGCCGAGGCAGGCGATGGCGAACACCATCAGGGCGAAATACTCCGCCGGGCCGAAGGCCAGCGACCAGCGGGCCAGCAGCGGCGCGAACAGAATGATGCCGCCGATGGCGATCATCGAGCCGACGAACGAGCTGACCGCCGAGATGGACAGCGCCACGCCGGCGCGCCCTTGCTGCGCCATCGGGTAGCCGTCCAGCGCGGTCATGATCGCCGCCGCATCGCCCGGCACGTTGAGCAGAATCGACGAGATGCGCCCGCCGTATTCGCAGCCGATATACACCGTCGCCAGCAGGATCAGCGCCGATTCGGCCGGCAGTTTGAGAGCGAACGCCAGCGGCAGCAGGATCGCCACGCCGTTGATCGGCCCCAGCCCAGGCAACAGGCCGACGATGGTGCCGACGAAGCAGCCGATCAGGGCGATAATCAGGTTTTGCGGCACCAGCGCCACTTCAAACCCTTGGGTCAAATACATCCAGGTATCCATCATCGCTCCCGTTAGCTCAGCCAGGCGCCGAGCGGCAGTGTGACATCGAGAAGTTGGTCAAAGGCGTAGTACAACGCTGCGCCCATGATGACGCCGGAGATGGCCGCCGCCGGCAGGCTGGCCTGAAACAGCAGGCCGATGCTGAACGTCAGCAGCGCGGTTGCCAGCGGGAAGCCGAGCCATTCAAACCCCCAGGCATACAGCACTAGGGTGATCACCAGCACCAGCAGCCGCTGCATCACTTTGTGGTGCGGCCATTCCACCGCCTGCGGGCGGCGCAGCAACAGCAGCGCCGCGCACAGCGCCATCAGGCTGAGGATCGCCAGCGGGAACGGGCGCGGCCCCAGCGGTTCATAGCTGTATTCGCTCTGGATGCCCCAGCCGATGAACAGCCCGCCGATACACAGCAGCAGCCAAAAGCCGGCAAAAATACGATCGCTCATGGTTTTCCCCTGCGGTTATTTGGCCAGGCCGAACACTTTCGCCTGCTCACGGTATTGGGCAACCTGATTCTTCACGTAGGCGTCCAGCTCTTTGCCGGTCAGGTTGAATTCGAACAGGCCGCGCAGATCGCGCTGCTGCTTGAATTCCTCGGTCGCCATCATTTTCTGGAAGGTGTCGATCCACCACTGATACTCTTCATCGCTGACTTTCGGCCCGACGTAGAAGCCGCGAATGATCGGCCACACCAGGCTGTATCCCTGCTCTTTGGCGGTCGGAATGTCGGCCAACTGGCCTGGCAGACGTTGCTCGGCATACACCGCCAGCACGCGGATCTTGTCGCCCTGCAGGTAAGGCACCATTTCGCTCAGATCGCCGGATACCGCCTGAATGTGGTTGCCCAGCAGCGCGGTGACCGGCTCTCCGCCGCCCTCGAACGCCACGTAGCGCATCTTGCGCGGATCCACGCCGACTTCGCGCGCCAGCAGCGCGGTTTTCATCCAGTCCTGGCTGCCGATGGAGGCGCCGGCGCCAAACACCACGCTGTTGGGATCTTTTTGGAAAGCGTCCATCAGGTCTTTCAGGGTTTTGTAAGGCGAGTCGGCGCGTACCGCGATCATGCCGTAGTCGGTACCGACCGCCGCCAGCCATTTCACGTCGTCCACGTTGTAGCGGCCGAACTTGCCCTGGGCCAGATTGAGCAGCGAGCCGCCGGAGAAGGCCACCACGGTGCCAAACTCCGCCGGGCGCTGCGCGACAATGGCGTTGTAGGCCACCGCGCCGACGCCGCCGGGCATATAGGTGACGCGCATCGGTTTATCAATGGCCTTGGTGTCCTGCAGCGATACCTGAATCAGTTTGCAGGTCAGATCGAAGCCGCCGCCGGGTTTGGCCGGCGCAATGCATTCGGTGCGTTTGGGCGCTTCCACGGCAAAGGCCTGAGAGGCCGCCAGCAACAGGGCGGCGGCGGTAAAGGTACGGGTCATTATTTTTTTCATTGTGACTTACCCTCGGTATTGGCTGATGGTGAATCCCGCTGAATGCGGTTGCGGAATTGTTAAAACAACAACCTTTCATTTACCTTTCAGTGGCCGGAAAAGTTTCCAGTCTGTGATTAGGGTCTCTTGTCGCGAGCGAACGGCGGGTGCGCTAACATAGAATGGGCGCAGAGAACAGCGCGCAAAACCGGTCAAAACCCTGTGTAATATCAGGATTGCCGATAGTCATTCGCGATAAAATCATCTGTAATAAAATGAATAGAGATGCAGTGATATGTTTTCGTTAGGGAAATTGTTTGGCGGCAGGGACAGCGCCAAGGTATGTGCGATTAAACGGTTGCCAGAGGTCTACGCCGAGATGGCGGGAGAGGCCGGGCAGTGTCGTGTGAAGCGCCTGCGCCCTGAGATTGGCGTATTTGAGCTGCATTTCGTCAACGCCGACGGTGAAAAGTATGCTTGCCCGATGACCGCCTGCGTGACCGGCATCGATCTGGTGTTTGCCGCCAACAACCGCTCCGTGCTGGTTTCTTCGCCGTTTACCGCCGACAAGCTGCGTCCGGTGTTGGATCTTGCTCTCGCCGATAGCCCCATCACGCTGATCTGACGCCGTCACACGATCGCGCGCCAGTACGCATAATTGTGTGTCAGCTCCCAAAACTGGCGGCGCGGCGCTCTTTTATCCCCTTATTTTCCATGCCATTCTCTGTTATCGACCTGTTAACAGACGCCGCGTCGGTGTCTGGTTGTTCAGGTAAATCAATGGAATGGGAACATGCGACTGTTATTGGTTGAAGATCACCCCGAACTGTCTCACTGGTTGCAAAAGGCGTTGACCGGCGCCGGATTTGCCGTCGACGTCGCGCCGGACGGCGTGGCCGCCGACCACCTGTTGCTTAATGAACGCTATGCGCTGGCGGTGCTGGATGTGGCGTTGCCGCGTCTGAACGGTCTCGATTTGCTGGCGCGCCTGCGCAAGCGTGGGCAGGATCTGCCGGTGCTGTTGCTGACGGCGCGCACCGACGTGACCGACCGGGTGAAAGGCCTGAATCTGGGGGCGGACGACTACCTCACCAAGCCGTTCGAACTGGACGAGCTGGAGGCGCGCATTCGGGCGTTGCTGCGCCGCAGCGTCGGCGCCGCGCAGCCGGCGTTGCAATACGGCGCGTTAACCTATCATGACGAAGGTTATTTCCTGCTGGAGAGCAAACCGCTGGCGCTGACGCCGCGCGAGCTGGCGGTGTTGACCGCGCTGATGCACCGGCGCGGCCGCCCGGTGGCCAAGCAGCAGCTGTTTGAGCAGGTGTTTACGCTGTCTGACGAGGCCAATCCGGAGAGCATCGAGCTTTACGTACACCGCTTGCGGAAAAAGCTGCAGGGCAGCGACGTGGCGATCGTCACGCTGCGCGGTCTGGGCTACAGCCTGGAACTGTGCAATGCGGTGGTTTAACGCGCCGCGTTCGCTGTTTTATCAACTGCTGCTATTTTTTGGCCTGCCGCTGCTGGCGCTGGGCGGCATCTCTATCTACACCCACTACTTCAGCGCCATGAGCGCCGCCACCCTAGCCTATGACCGCACGCTGCTGGCGTCGGCGCGCACCGTGGCGGAGCGGCTGGTGGTGCGCGAAGGCAAGCTGGCGGTCGATGTGCCTTATGTGGTGCTCGACAGCTTCGAGCGCAACATGAACGATCGGCTTTATTACGAGGTGATCTCGCCGCAGGGGAAAAGCATCTCGGGCTATGACGATTTGCCGTCGTTGCCGCCCCACATTCCACGCTCCACCCTCTATCCGGCATTGGTGCATTTCTACGATGCGGAATACCTCGGCCGGCCGATCCGCGTGGCGGCGCTGTTTCAACCGGTCAACGAGTCGGGCGTGAGCGGCATGGCGACCATTCTGGTGGCGGAAACCCTGGAGTCGCGTCGTTACCTGGCGCGGCAGATGATGATCGCGGCGCTGTTGAGCCAGGGCACTGTGGTGGTATTGACCCTGACCCTGGCGTTCGCGTTGCTCAAGCGGGTGTTGAAGCCGATGCGTAAACTCTCCGGCATCATGCTGCGGCGCGATCCGGGCGAACTGACGCCTTTGCCGCGGGTTCTTCCCTGGTCGGAGATGCAGCCGCTGCTGGTGGCATTTAATCGTTACATCGAACGGCTGCGGCTGATGGTGGCGCGTCAGGAACGCTTCAGCGCCGACGCCTCTCACCAACTGCGCACGCCGCTGGCGGTGCTGAAGACCCAGGTCGGGGTGGCGCTGGCCAGCGATCGGCCTCAGCAGTGGCGCGAAAGTCTGCAGGCGATGAGCGCGACGCTGGATAATACCGTGGCGCTGACCGACCGTCTGCTGCACCTCTCGCGCCTGAAGGCCAGCGAGCACAGCGCCGATCGCAAGCTGCAGCCGGTCAACCTGGCGCAGGTGCTGCGCGACGCCTGTTTCTCTCGCTTGCCGCAGGCGCGCAGCAAACAGATCGATCTCGGTTTCGAGGGTGAAGCGGCGTGTCAGGTCGCGGGGGAGCCGCTGCTGTTGGCCGAGCTGTGCGCCAATCTGTTGGACAACGCGCTGAAATACACGCCGCGCCAGGGCGTGGTGACCGCTCACCTTACGCGGGATAAGGCAACGGGGGAAGGGGTGCTGGAGATTGAAGACAGCGGCCCGGGCATCGCCTTGCAGGACAAGGCGTTGGCGCTGCAGCCGTTTCATCGTTTGGACAACGTGGGCGATCAGCCGGGCGCCGGTTTGGGATTGGCGTTGGTGAAGGACATCACCGCGTATCACGGCACCCGCCCGGAGCTGTTGAGCTCCGCCGCGCTGGGCGGCCTGTTGGTGCGGGTGCGTTTCAGGTTGCTGGCTTAGGCCTGTTCTTTGCAGGAATCTGCGCCTGCCGCCGGGGCTTTGGCTTTACGCGTCAGCGGCGTGCGCAGCCGCTGCGACAGGATCACGCCCAGCAGGGTGATGCCGCCGCCGATCAGGTGGTAACCGTGCAATTGCTCATGCAGGAACAGCACCGCGATAGCGGCGGTAAACACCGGCGCCAGGTTCATGAAAATCGAGGTGGTGTTGGCGCCCAGGCGCAGGACGCCCTGGATCCACAGGTACGGCGCGATGATCGAGGCCGGAATGCCGGCGAACAGCACCAGCGGCAGGTTATGGCCGTTCAAGCCGACATCCTGCGCCATCAGGAAATTCGGCAGCAGCAACAGCACGCCGAACAGGATCTGCACGTAGAGCGATTGCCAGTTCGGCAGCGCGATGGCCCAGCGTTTGGTCAACACGCCATACAGCGCGTAAGAGGCGGTGGCGAGCAGCATCATCAATTCCCCTTTGCCGATACCGTGCTGCAACAGCGCGCCGGGCTGACCGCCGCTGACCAGCCAGATCAAACCGCAGAAGGAGAGAATGCTGCCGAGCAGCACGCCGACGGTCGGCGCAATGCGCAGCAGCACGATGCTGATCAGGATGGTCAGCAGTGGGATCAGCGACACGATGATGCCCATAAACAGCGCGCTGACGCTGTGCGCCGCGTAATAGGCCAGGCTTTGATACAGCACCATGCCGAGCAAGCCGAGGATCATCAGCTTCCACCAGTTGGCGCGCACCTGCGCCCAGTTGCGAAGCACGCCCGGCAGCACAAACGGCGTCAGGGCGATCAGCGCCAGCAGCCAGCGGTAGAGCGAGATGGCCGCCGGATCGATGGCGGTGGCGGAGAGTTTGCTGACGACGGCGTTAATCGACCAAATCAGCACGGCCAGCAGGGGGAAAAGCATATTCATGACAATTATTCTCAATAGCGTCCAACATGCTGGCTAGTCTACGCGTGTCCGGTTTATCATATATAGCGATATTCAGACAAAAATCGGCGTAAATAAGACAAATCACGGGACGAAACCATGCCAGAAATCCGCCATTTCCCCGAGTCGCTGATCCCGGCGCCAAACCCGGTGCAGTTTCGTTGCGAGGAGTTCAACGTCCGCACCGAATTCCAGCCGCACAGCCATACCTGGGGCCAATTGATGTGGGTCAAAGCCGGGGTGATGGTGCTGCGCATCGGCGGGCAGCGCTTTCTGGCGCCGCCGGAGTTCGTGCTGTGGACGCCGGCGGGCATCGAACACTCCTGTTACAACCAGCGGCTGGCGCAGTGCCGCATGGTGGACATCGCGCCAGCGCTGTGCGCCGGCATGCCGGCCGATCCTTGCCTGGTCAATGTGACGCCGATCTTTCGCGCCATCGCCGAGGATTTCTATGCGCGCAAACAGTACATTCCGCAGGCGGAGGCGGATTTGCGCCTCTGCCAGGTGCTGATCGACCAGCTGCATCTGTCGCCGCGCCAGCAAACCTATCTGCCGTCGTCGGACGACAAGTTTTTGGCGCCGGTGCTGGAAGCGCTGGAACATTGCCCGGCGGACAACACCTCGCTGGCGACGTGGGCGAAGCGGGTATACACCACCGAGCGCACGCTGTCTCGCCGCTGCCAGCAGGATTTGGGCATGCCGTTCAGCGAATGGCGCCAGCGCCTGCGGTTTCTGCACGCCGTGTCGCTGCTCGAACAGGGTAAAACCGTGCAGGACGTGGCGCTGGAAGTCGGCTACAGCTCCGCGTCGGCCTTTATCGTCATGTTCCAGCAGATCGCCGGCACCACCCCTGAGCGCTTTCGCCGTGCCTGATTCAGTGGCACACTATTTCGCAGACAAATAGCCGTAAACCGTCGGAGAACGCAGTGAAAATTCTGGTTGATGAAAATATGCCGTATGCGGCCGAGCTGTTCAGCCGCCTGGGCGACGTGCGGGCGGTGCCGGGGCGTCCGATCCCGCTTGAGGCGCTGGCGGATGCCGACGCGCTGATGGTGCGTTCGGTCACCAAGGTCAATGAAGCCTTGTTGGCCGGCAGCCGCATCGGCTTTGTCGGCACCGCTACCGCCGGCACCGATCACGTCGATGACGCCTGGCTGCAACGGCAGGGCATCGGGTTTTCCGCCGCGCCGGGCTGCAACGCCATCGCGGTGGTCGAGTATGTGTTCTCCGCATTGATGCTGCTGGCCGAGCGCGACGGCTTCCAGCTGCGGGATAAAACCGTCGGCATCGTCGGCGTGGGCAACGTCGGTTCGCGTCTGGACGCGCGCCTCAAAGCGCTGGGCGTGCGCACGCTGCTGTGCGATCCGCCGCGCGCCGATCGCGGCGACGCCGGGGAATTCTGGCCACTGGAGAAGTTGGTGGCCGAGGCCGACGTGCTGACCTTCCATACGCCGCTGAATAAATCCGGCCCGTATCATTCATTGCATCTGGCGGACGCCGATCTGCTGGCGGCGTTGCCGGACAACCGCATTCTGATCAACGCCTGTCGTGGGCCGGTGGTGGATAACGCTGCGTTGCTGCAGGCGCTGGAAAAAGGCAAAAAGCTGAGCACGGTGCTGGACGTGTGGGAACCGGAGCCGGATCTCGCCTTGCCGCTGTTGGCGCGGGTGGATATCGGCACCGCGCACATCGCCGGGTATACGCTGGAAGGCAAGGCGCGCGGCACCACCCAGGTGTTCGAAGCGTTCAGCCGCCATCTGGGGCAGCCGCAACAGGTGGCGCTGGCCTCGCTGCTGCCGGTGCCGGAGTTCAGCCAGATCCGTCTCAACGGCCCGCTGGATGAAGCGCGGTTAAAACGATTGATGCACTTGGTGTATGATGTGCGCCGCGATGATGCGCCGCTGCGCAAAGTCGCCGGGCAACCGGGCGAGTTCGATCGCCTGCGCAAGCACTACCAGGAACGCCGCGAGTGGTCTTCGCTGGCGGTGCAATGCGATGACAGCGCCAGCGCCGAGCTGCTCGGCAAGTTGGGCTTCAGCATCGCGTAGCGCGTAAGGTTGTCTTAAGCCAACGCCGCTACAGTGAGCGGCAAAGATTATCGGGCGGTGGCTGCACTGCCCGTCTGCTTTTATGAATGAAATACTCTGGAGAAAACCCAATGTCTGACGGCTGGAATATCGCGCTGCTCGGCGCCACTGGCGCGGTAGGTGAAGCGTTGCTGGAATTGTTGCAGGAACGCCAGTTCCCGGTGGGTGAGCTCTATCCTCTGGCAAGCGAACGCAGCGCGGGCGCCAATGTGCGCTTCAACGGCAAGTCTATTCTGGTGCAAAACGCCGAAGAGTTCGATTGGTCGCAGGCGCAGCTGGCCTTCTTCGTCGCCGGCAGCGACGCTTCCGCGCGCTATGCCGAAGAGGCCGGCAACATGGGCTGTCTGGTGATCGACACCAGCGGCCTGTTCGCCATGGAACCGGATGTGCCGCTGGTGGTGCCTGGCGTTAACCCGCAGGTGCTGGCGGATTACCGCAACCGCAACATCGTCGCGGTGGCCGACAGCATGGTCAGCCAACTGCTGACGGCGATCAAACCGCTGACCGAACAGGCGGGGCTGTCGCGCCTGCACGTCACGACGCTGATGTCGGTATCCTCGCGCGGCAAGGCGGCGGTGGACGATCTGGCCGGCCAGAGCGCGCGGCTGTTGAACGGCATCCCGGCCGAAGAAGGCGTTTTCACTAAACAGCTGGCGTTTAATATGCTGCCGCTTGTCGCCGACGAGCAGGGCAGCGTGCGCGAAGAACGCCTGATCGTCGATCAGGTGCGCAAGGTGCTGCAGGACGAAGGGTTGCCGATTTCGGTGAGCTGTATCCAGTCGCCGGTGTTTTATGGCCACGCGCAGGTCGTGCACCTGGAAGCGCTGCGTCCGCTGTCCGCCGAAGAGGCGCGCAGCGAGCTTGAAGAGGTCGAAGATGTTCAACTGAGTGAAGAGGATGATTACCCGACTCAGGTTACCGAAGCTTCCGGCAGCGATGCGCTCAGCATCGGGTGTCTGCGCAACGATTATGGAATCCCCGAGCTGTTGCAGTTCTGGACGGTGGCGGACAACGTCCGCTTCGGCGGCGCGTTGATGGCGATCGAAACCGCCGAGCGTCTGGTGCAGGAGCAGATGTACTGATGTCTGAGGTGGTCTCGCCCGCTCAGCCGACGCTGAAGGTAGCGCTGGGCATCGAATATGACGGCAGCCGTTACTACGGCTGGCAGCGGCAGCAAGAAGTGGCCAGCGTGCAGGAACGGCTGGAGCAGGCGCTGAGCAAGGTGGCGGATGCGCCGATCAACGTGCTGTGCGCCGGGCGCACCGACGCCGGGGTGCACGCCACCGGGCAGGTGGTGCACTTCGAAACCACCGCGCGCCGCAAGGACGCCGCCTGGACGATGGGCGTCAACACCCATTTGCCGCCGGACATCGCGGTGCGCTGGGTGAGCCCCGTCGCCGATGATTTTCACGCGCGTTTCAGCGCCACCGCGCGCCGTTACCGCTATATTATTTTCAACCATCGCTACCGGCCGGCGGTGTTGCAACAGGGGGTGACGCATTTTTATCACCCGCTGGACGCGGACCGCATGCATCGGGCGGCGCAGGCATTGCTGGGCGAGAACGACTTTACCTCGTTTCGCGCGGTGCAATGCCAGTCGCGCACCCCGTGGCGCTGCGTAAAACACGTTAAGGTTACGCGCTACGGCGAATATATTGTGGTAGATATCAAGGCGAATGCCTTCGTGCATCACATGGTTCGCAACATCGTCGGCAGCCTGATGGAGATCGGCTGCGGCAATCAGGATGAGAACTGGATGGCCGAGCTGCTGGCGCTGAAGGATCGCAATCTGGCGGCGGCGACGGCGCGAGCCGAGGGGCTGTATCTGGTTTCCGTGGACTATCCCGACCACTTTGGCATCCCGCGGCCGCCGATGGGGCCGCTGTTTTTACCCGACGATTAAACGCCGGCACGCCTGAAAGCGTCGCTCCCTTGTGCTTCTGCCGGGTGATTGAAACGCCCGGTATCAATGAGAGAATTTATGGACATCATCAAGTTTATTATTGATTTCATTCTGCATATTGATGTGCACCTGGCCGAACTGGTCGCACAATACGGCATGTGGGTCTACGCTATTCTGTTCCTGATCCTGTTTTGCGAGACCGGTTTGGTGGTGACGCCGTTCCTGCCGGGGGATTCTTTGCTGTTCGTCGCCGGCGCGCTGGCGGCTTTGCCGACCAACGATCTGAACGTGCACACCATGGTGGCGTTGATGGCCGTGGCGGCGATCATCGGTGATGCGGTGAACTACACTATCGGGCGGTTGTTCGGCGAGAAGCTGTTCAGCAACCCGAATTCGAAAATCTTCCGCCGCAGCTACCTGGATAAAACGCATCAGTTTTATGAGAAGCACGGCGGGAAAACGATTATTCTGGCGCGATTCGTGCCGATCGTGCGTACTTTTGCGCCGTTCGTCGCCGGCATGGGGCATATGTCCTATCGCCACTTCGCCGCCTACAACGTGATTGGCGCACTGGTTTGGGTGCTGCTCTTCACTTATGCTGGCTACCTGTTCGGCGATCTGCCGGTGGTGCAGGAGAACCTGAAACTGCTGATCGTCGGGATCATCATCGTTTCGATTCTGCCGGGCGTGATTGAAATTTGGCGCCACAAGCGCGCCGCCGCCCGCCAGCAAAAACAATAAAAACATCGCTCAACCTGTCGGTTCGACCAGTTTTTTGTCCACAGCGTCGGGCCGATATGGTTTAATGAGCGACATTATGGTCTGTTCCTGCGAACAACCCTGAAGCCGATGCCTCGGTCGCGCGCTTGCCGCGCGGCGAACGGGCATTTTTTCATTGGGGGTGTTTTCAGGGGGATTGTTAAAGCATGAACAGCGGACTGGCGTGTGCCAGGTTCAAACAGAAAGGTCATCGATGAGCTGGATTGAACGAATTCTTAACAAGAGCAATATCACACAAACCCGTAAGGCGAGCATTCCTGAAGGGGTCTGGACCAAATGCGACAGCTGCGGCCAGGTTCTCTACCGCGCCGAGCTGGAGCGTAATCTGGAAGTGTGTCCGAAGTGCGACCACCATATGCGTATGAGCGCGCGCGCGCGTCTGCATACCCTGCTGGATGAAGGCAGCGAAGTGGAGTTGGGCAGCGATCTGGAGCCGAAAGACGTTCTGAAATTCAAGGATTCCAAGCGCTATAAAGATCGTCTGGTCGCCGCACAGAAAGCGACCGGCGAGAAAGATGCGCTGGTGGTGATGAAGGGCACGCTGTACGGCATGCCGATCGTCGCGGCGTCCTTTGAATTCGCCTTCATCGGCGGTTCGATGTCTTCCGTGGTTGGCGCGCGTTTCGTGCGTGCGGTTGAGCAGGCGCTGGAGGACAACTGTCCGCTGGTGTGCTTCTCCGCCAGCGGCGGCGCGCGCATGCAGGAAGCGCTGATGTCGCTGATGCAGATGGCGAAAACCAGCGCGGCGTTGGCCAAAATGCAGGAGCGCGGCTTGCCGTACATCTCCGTGCTGACCGACCCGACCATGGGCGGCGTCTCCGCCAGCCTGGCGATGCTGGGCGACATCAACATCGCCGAGCCGAAAGCGCTGATCGGCTTTGCCGGCCCGCGCGTGATCGAGCAGACCGTGCGCGAGAAACTGCCGCCGGGCTTCCAGCGCAGCGAGTTCCTGATCGAAAAAGGCGCGATCGATATGATCGTTCGCCGCCCGGAAATGCGCCAAACGCTGGCGAGCATTCTGTCCAAGCTGACCAACCAGCCGCAGCCGCATTTCGATGAGGCCGCGCCGGTCATTGAGCCGGAGCAGCAGGCCGACGCCTGAGGCAAAGACGGATCCCGCCCGGGTTCAGCCGCCACTTTGTGGCTAAGTGACGGCTGATGCCCGTTCCCTGCCGGCCGCAGCCTATGACGTTGCGGTTTGCAGGTGGGCGGCAGTGACGAAGCGCATCGCCTTTACCGCGGTGAGGGTGGTGCCCTGATGGATTAATGAACCCAAGTTCAGTGATGGGACTCATGCAAAACCACCAAATTCCCCAAGCCACGTCGCCATTGAGCTCGTGGCTTTACTATCTGGAACGTCTGCACAGCCAGGCGATCGAACTCGGCCTCGAGCGCGTACAGCGCGTCGCGGCGCATCTGGACTTACTGACCCCCGCTCCCACGGTGTTCACCGTTGCCGGCACTAACGGCAAAGGCACGACCTGTCGCACCCTTGAAGCCATTCTGCTGGCCGCCGGCCTGCGCGTCGGCGTTTACAGTTCACCGCATCTGGTGCGCTACACCGAACGCGTGCGCATTCAGGGGGAAGAGTTGAGCGAAGCGGAGCACAGCCGCTCGTTTGCCGCCATTGAAGCCGGCCGCGGCGAAACGTCGCTGACCTATTTCGAATTCGGCACCCTGTCGGCGCTGCAGCTGTTCAAACAGGCGCGGCTGGACGTGGTGATCCTGGAAGTCGGCCTGGGCGGGCGTCTCGACGCCACCAACATCGTCGATCCGAGCGTGGCGGTGATCACCAGCATCGCGCTCGATCACACCGACTGGCTGGGCAACGATCGCGAAAGCATCGGCCGAGAAAAGGCCGGCATTTTCCGCAGCGGCAAGCCGGCGGTAGTGGGTGAACCCGACATGCCGGACAGCATTCGCCAGGTCGCCGAAACGCTGGGCGCGCCGCTGTATCGCCGTGGTGAAGCCTGGAGCTTCAGCGAGCAGGGCGATCGCTGGCAGTGGCAGGGCGGCGACACGCTGCTGACCGATCTGCCGACGCCGAACGTGCCGCTGGCCAACGCCGCTACCGCGCTGGCGGCGCTGAACTGTTCCCCGTTGGAAATCGACGAGCGCGCGATCTTCACCGGGCTGCAGCAGGCGACGCTGCCGGGGCGTTTCCAGATCGTGCGGCGGGAGCCGATGCTGATCCTCGATGTGGCGCACAACCCGCACGCCGCCGGCTATCTCGCCGGGCGTCTGGCCAAGCTGCCGCGCGACGGCGGCAAGGTGCGCGCGGTGGTGGGCATGCTGTCGGACAAGGACATCGCCGGTACGCTGGCCTGCCTGAGCGAGCAGGTGGATGAATGGTACTGCGCACCGCTCGACGGCCCGCGCGGCGCCAGCGTTGAACTGCTGGCGCAACATCTGGCGGAACCGCGACGCTTTAATGATGTCGAAACTGCCTGGCGGCAGGCTATGCAGGATGCTGATAAACAGGATATTGTGATCGTCTGTGGATCGTTCCACACCGTTGCGCAGGTGATGGCGGCGTCAGACGAGATGCGGGGAGTGTGAGTGGCGAGTAAATTTCAGAACCGACTGGTCGGAACCGTGATTCTGGTGGCGCTGGGGGTGATCATCCTGCCAGGGTTGCTGGACGGCAAAAAGAAGCATTACGAGGATGAATTCGCGGCCATTCCTTTGGTGCCGAAGGCGGGCGACGTCGAAGAGAACGACGTGTTGCCGCCGGTGACGCAGCCGTTGCCGGCGCAGCCGCCGGAAGGGGCGGGCGCGCTGGTCGAGCAGCAGGCGGCCAACGAAGCGGCGGCGCAACAGGCGGTGCGACAGAATGCTCAGCAACCGACGCAGGTGGCGCCGCCGCCGGTCGAGACGCGTCCTCAGCCGGTGCAGCAGCAGCCTAAGCCGAAACCGGTGGAAACCAAACCGGTAGAGGTGAAACCGAAACCGGCGCCGCAGCCGAAGCCGGTGGAAGTGAAACCGACGCCTAAGCCGGAGCCGAAACCTGAACCGACGCCGAAGCCTGAGCCGGCACCGCAGCTGAAACCGGCGGAAGAAAAAGCGCCGGCCGGGCAAGCCTATGTCGTGCAGCTCGGGGCGTTGAAGAATGCCGCCAAGGCGAATGAGATTGTCGCTTCGCTGCGTCTTTCGGGCTATCGCGCCTTCACTGTGCCATCAACGCCGGTGCAAGGGCAGATCACCCGCATCTACGTCGGCCCGGATGCTTCCAAGCAGAAGCTGCAGGCGGCATTGCCGTCGCTGAACTCGATCAGCGGGCTGAGCGGGCAGGTGAAGCCGTACGGTCGTTAAACCCCGCAGGGGCGCAGCAGGATGCGCCCCTGAATTAAGGAGTGGTGGAGAGATCGCTAGAGAAACCGCGCCTTTTACAGGCGAAATCACCTATGTAGGCGCGGCGATTGGGAATTTTTTAATCGCCGCTTTTTATTTGTAACGTGGTAGGAAATCCCCTACGCAAACGTTTTCTTTTTCTGTTAGAATTCGCCGCGAATTGGATGCAGGGGCGATTCATCATTGGAATAGTTCATGGTCTGGATTGATTACGTCATTATAGCGGTGATTGGATTTTCGGCTCTGGTGAGCCTGATCCGAGGGTTTGTTCGCGAAGCATTGTCACTTGTGACATGGGGATGTGCGTTTTTTGTTGCCAGCCATTTCTACTCTTACCTTGCGGTCTATTTCACTCGTTTTGAAGATGAACTGGTGCGAAACGGCATCGCGATCGCGATTTTGTTCATCGCGACCCTGATCGTAGGGGCTATTGTTAACTATGTGATTAGCTCACTGGTAGAGAAAACCGGGCTGTCGGGCACCGACAGGGTGCTGGGCATCTGCTTCGGCGCATTGCGCGGCGTGTTGATCGTTGCGGCGATCCTGTTCTTCCTGGATACCTTTACCGGCTTTTCACAAAGTGCCGACTGGAAACAGTCGCAGCTGATTCCCCAGTTCAGTTACGTCATCAGGTGGTTCTTTGACTACCTGCAGAGCACGTCGAGTTTCTTGCCGACCCAATTGCCGGGGCGGTAGCGCTGATGAGGAAAAGACAACATGTGCGGTATTGTCGGTATCGCCGGTTTTATGCCGGTAAACCAGTCGATTTATGATGCGCTGACGGTGCTTCAGCACCGTGGCCAGGATGCCGCAGGCATCGTCACCATTGACGCCCACAACGGGTTCCGTTTGCGCAAAGCCAACGGCCTGGTGAAGGATGTATTTGAGGCGCGCCATATGCAACGCTTGCAGGGCAACATGGGCATTGGCCATGTGCGTTACCCGACGGCCGGCAGCTCGAGCGCCTCTGAGGCCCAGCCTTTCTACGTCAACTCGCCGTTCGGCATTACGCTGGCCCACAACGGCAACCTGACCAATGCCCATGAGCTGCGCCAAAAGCTGTTCGAAAGCGGCCGCCGCCATGTCAACACCACCTCCGACTCGGAAATCCTGCTGAACGTGCTGGCCAGCGAGCTGGACCGCTTCCCGCATTATCCGCTGGAGGCCGACAACATCTTTACCGCGGTCGCCGCCATGCATCAGCAACTGCGCGGCGCTTACGCCTGCGTGGCGATGATTATCGGCCACGGCCTGCTGGCGTTCCGCGACCCGTACGGCATTCGTCCGCTGGTGATCGGCAAACGCACGCTGGAAGATGGCCGCAGCGAGTATATGGTGGCTTCCGAGAGCGTGGCGCTGGATACCCTGGGCTTTGAATTCCTGCGCGACGTGGCGCCGGGCGAAGCGGTGTACATCACCACCAAAGGCCAGCTGTTCACCCGCCAGTGCGCAGAGAATCCGAAAACCAATCCGTGCCTGTTCGAATACGTCTATTTCGCGCGCCCGGACTCCTTTATGGACAAGATCTCGGTCTACAGCGCCCGCGTGCGCATGGGCCAGAAGCTGGGCGAGAAGATTGCCCGCGAATGGGAAGATCTGGACATCGACGTGGTGATCCCGATTCCGGAAACCTCCTGCGACATCGCGCTGGAGATCGCGCGCATTCTCGACAAACCCTACCGCCAGGGCTTTGTGAAGAACCGCTACGTCGGCCGCACCTTCATCATGCCGGGCCAGCAGGCGCGTCGTCAGTCGGTGCGCCGCAAGCTGAACGCCAACCGCGCCGAGTTCCGCGACAAGAACGTGCTGCTGGTGGATGATTCCATCGTGCGCGGCACGACCTCAGAGCAGATCGTCGAGATGGCGCGCGAAGCGGGCGCCAAGCGCGTGTACCTGGCTTCCGCCGCGCCGGAAGTGCGTTTCCCTAACGTCTACGGCATCGACATGCCGAGCGCCAACGAACTGATCGCCCACGGGCGCGAAGTGGATGAAATCCGCCAAATCATCGGCGCCGATGGGCTGATCTTCCAGGACCTCGACGATCTGATCGAAGCGGTGCGTGAAGAAAACCCGGACATCACCCAGTTCGAATGCTCGGTATTCAACGGTATCTACGTGACCAAAGACGTCGATCAAAGCTATCTGGAATACCTGGAGTCGCTGCGCAACGACGACGCCAAGGCGCTGCGGGGACAAACCGAAGCGGAAAATCTGGAACTGCATAACGAAGGCTAACCGCCTGCGTTGATCCATCAGGGGGCATCGCCGCGTCTGCGGCGGTGCGCCTTGCTCCTGTGAACTTGCTTATCCCTCGCCATTGCGGCAAAGTCTGCCTGATCTTATTTTTTACTTTTTACGGCAGAGGCCATTCTTCATGAAACGACTCATCATCGGCATTTCCGGCGCCAGCGGCGCGATCTACGGCGTGCGCCTGTTGCAGGTCTTGCGCGACGTCGCAGAGGTGGAAACCCATCTGGTGATGAGCAACGCTGCAAGGCAGACGCTGGCGCTGGAAACGCCGTACAGTCTGCGTGAAGTGCAGGCGCTGGCCGATGTGGTTCACGATGCGCGCGATATCGCCGCCGCCATCTCTTCCGGTTCCTTCAAAACCCTGGGCATGGCGATTTTGCCTTGTTCAGTCAAAACGCTGTCCGGCATCGTCAACAGCTACAGCGACGGGCTGCTGACCCGCGCCGCCGACGTGGTGCTGAAAGAACGCCGCCGCCTGGTATTGTGCGTGCGTGAAACGCCGTTGCACCTTGGGCACCTGCGGCTGATGACGCAGGCGGTGGAAATGGGTGCGGTGATCATGCCCCCGGTGCCGGCGTTTTATCACCAGCCGAAAAGCGTGGAAGACATCATCGATCAGACCGTCAATCGGGTGATCGATCAGTTTGATATCGAATTGCCGGCCGATCTGTTCACCCGTTGGCAGGGTGCTGATTAACATTTCTATCCCCAAATTGGTACATTTGTGCAACACCGCACTGAATTAGGGCGGCTAATGCACCATAATGATCCCACTTCATCACGTTCACTGTTTCATGGCGCCGTCCTGTCGCGGCTGCCAGTGGCGCGGCCCCGAGCGGCCGATTTAATTTTGCGGTTATCGTCCCAGGAAACAGTATTGTGAAGGCCGGAGCCGTTCCCTCCGCCCGTAGCACCTAATGTGGCACGATTACTGCAAATTGATTTGGTGGGGAAAAGTAATGCCCGTAGTGGCATCAAAAAAATCAATTTGAGGGTAATTTATGAAAAAGCTGGTTAAGGTTCTTCCTTTAGTCTTGGCTTTGGCGGCCGCAAACAGCGCATTCGCCGCTATCCCATCGACATTGAAGATTGGCACCGATCCGACTTATGCGCCGTTTGAATCCAAAAACGCCAAAGGCGAGCTGGTCGGCTTCGATATCGATTTGGCCAAAGAGCTGTGCAAACGCATAAATACCCAATGCACCTTCGTGGAGAGCGACTTTGACGCGCTGATCCCATCCCTCAAGGCGAAAAAGATCGACGCTATCATCTCTTCGCTATCCATCACCGAAAAACGCCAGCAGGAAATCGCCTTTACCGACAAGCTGTATGCCGCCAACGCCCGCCTGATCGCGCCGAAGGGGTCTAAGCTGTTGCCTACCGTGGATGCGTTGAAAGGCAAGAGCGTGGGCGTGCTGCAGGGCACGACCCAGGAAGCCTACGCCAATGCCATGTGGCAGCCGAAGGGCGTCACCGTGGTGCCTTATCAGAACCAGGATCTGGTCTACGCCGATCTGGCCTCCGGGCGTATCGACGCTGCCTTCCAGGATGAAGTGGCGGGCAGCGATGGCTTCCTGAAACAGCCGCCGGGCAAAGACTATGCGTTCGCCGGCGAATCGGTGAAGGATGACAAATTCTTTGGCGTCGGCACCGGCATGGGGCTGCGCAAAACCGATACCGAGCTGAAAGCGGCGCTGGACAAAGCCTTCGCCGAGATGCGCAAAGACGGCACCTACGATAAATACGCGAAAAAGTACTTCGACTTCGACGTCTACGGCGGCTAATCCGCTAACCGTTCCATGCTGTGACTGCGGGGCCGGTGCGCCGGCTCCGATGGTTCGGATCCTAGACGACAGGGTGAAGTAGATGCTGCAAGGCTATTCCCAACTGATTTTCGAGGGGGCTCTGGTGACGCTGGAGTTGGCCCTCAGTTCCGTATTGTTGGCGGTGGTGATCGGGTTGATCGGCGCCGGCGGCAAACTCTCCCACAACCCCCTTATTTCCGGCCTGTTCGGCGCTTACACCACGCTGATCCGCGGCGTGCCCGATCTGGTGCTGATGCTGCTGATTTTTTATGGCCTGCAAATCGCTTTGAACAACATCACCACGCTGCTCGGTTTCTCGCAGATCGATATCGACCCGCTCGGCGCCGGCATCATTACCCTCGGTTTTATTTACGGCGCGTACTTTACCGAAACCTTCCGCGGTGCCTACTTGGCGGTGCCGAAAGGGCAGATTGAGGCGGCGACGGCCTACGGCTTCAGCGGCGCGCAGATCTTTCGGCGCATTTTGTTCCCGGCGATGATGCGCTTCGCCTTACCGGGCATCGGCAATAACTGGCAGGTGATCCTGAAGGCGACGGCGCTGGTGTCTATCCTTGGCCTGAACGACGTGGTGAAAGCCACGCAGTTGGCGGGGAAAGGCACCTATCAGCCGTTCTTCTTCGCCATCGTAGCCGGCGTGGTTTACCTGATTTTCACTACCGTTTCCAACGGCGTGCTGTTGTGGCTTGAACGGCGTTACTCACTGGGCGTCAAGAGGGCCGAGCTATGATCGAGATTTTGCAACAGTATTGGCAGTCGCTGCTGTGGAGCGACGGCTACCGTTTCACCGGCGTGGCGGTCACGCTGTGGCTGCTGATCGCCTCCGTGGTGATGGGCGGGCTGCTGGCGATCCCGATGGCGGTGGCGCGCGTCTCTTCCCTGCGCTGGGTGCGTTTCCCGGTGTGGCTCTACACCTACGTGTTTCGCGGCACGCCGCTGTACGTGCAGTTGCTGGTGTTCTACTCCGGCATGTACAGCCTGGAAATCGTGCGCGGCAGCGAGTTTCTCAACGCGTTTTTCCGCAGCGGGCTCAACTGCACCATCCTGGCGCTGACGCTCAACACCTGCGCATATACCACCGAGATTTTCGCCGGGGCGATCCGCTCGGTGCCGCACGGTGAAATCGAGGCCGCCAACGCTTACGGTTTCTCGCGCTTCAAGATGTATCGCTGCATCATTTTGCCTTCGGCGCTGCGCACCGCGCTGCCGGCCTACAGCAACGAAGTGATCCTGATGCTGCACTCCACCGCGCTGGCGTTTACCGCCACCGTGCCGGACCTGCTGAAGATTGCGCGCGACATCAATGCCGCGACCTATCAGCCGTTTTACGCTTTCGGCATTGCGGCGGTGTTGTACCTGATCATCTCCTACGTGTTAATCAGCCTGTTCCGCAAAGCTGAAAAACGCTGGATGGCACACGTTAGTCACTGATAAATGACGGGAAGAAAAACCATGTCTGAGAATAAATTAGCCGTCACGGAACTGCACAAACGCTATGGCGATCACGAGGTGCTGAAGGGCGTCTCGCTGGCGGCCAACGCCGGGGATGTGATCAGCATCATCGGCTCCTCCGGCTCCGGCAAAAGCACCTTTCTGCGCTGCATCAACTTCCTCGAGAAGCCGAGCGAAGGCTCGATCAGCCTGAACAACGAAGATATTCGCATGGTGCGCGACAAGGACGGCCAGCTGAAGGTATTCGACAAGAAGCAGCTGCAGCTGCTGCGCACCCGCCTGACCATGGTGTTCCAGCATTTTAACCTGTGGAGCCATATGACGGTGCTGGAGAACGTGATGGAGGCGCCGGTGCAGGTGCTGGGGCTGAGCAAGGCCGACGCGCACGAGCGCGCGGTGCGCTACCTGGATAAAGTGGGCATCGACGAGCGGGCGCGCGGCAAGTACCCGGTGCACCTGTCTGGCGGCCAGCAGCAGCGCGTCTCCATTGCCCGCGCATTGGCGATGGAGCCGGAAGTGCTGCTGTTTGACGAACCGACGTCGGCGCTGGATCCCGAGTTGGTGGGTGAGGTGCTGCGCATCATGCAGAAGCTGGCGGAGGAGGGAAAAACCATGGTGGTGGTGACGCACGAAATGGAATTTGCGCGCCACGTTTCGAACCACGTGATCTTCCTGCACAAAGGGTTGATCGAAGAGCAGGGCCCGCCTGCCGAGCTGTTCGGCAATCCCAAAAGCCCGCGCCTGCAGCAGTTCCTGTCCGGCGCGTTGAAGTAACCTCAGATCAGCGGGCTTCGGCCCGCTGATTGACAACGTCATCCAATGCCTGTTCCAGCTCCAGATAACGGAAGTGGAAACCGGCCTCTTCCAGGCGCTTCGGCACCGCCCGCTGGCCGCCGAGCACCAGCACCGCCGCTTCCCCCATCAACAGCCGCATGACGAACGCCGGCACCCGCAGAAACGCCGGGCGATCGAGCACGTTGGCCAATTGGGCGGCGAATTGCTCGTTGTGCACCGGGTAGGGAGCGACCATGTTGAACGGGCCGCTCAGGGTGGCGTGATCCAGCAGATAAATAATGCCGTTGACCATGTCTTCGAGGTGGATCCACGGCAGGTATTGGCGACCGTCGCCGATCGGGCCGCCTAGCCCGAAGCGGAACGGCGGCAGCATTTTGGCCAGCGCGCCGCCCTGTGGCGCCAGCACCACGCCGGTGCGCAGCAGGCAGACGCGGGTGGCGTCGCTTTGCGCCTGCAGCGCCAGCGCTTCCCAGCGTTGACACAACTGGTGGGTGAATTCGTCGTGCGGCGGCTCCTCTTCGGTCACCACCGCCTGCCCCTGATCGCCGTAGTAGCCGACGGCGGAACCGGAAATCAACACGCCGGGGGGCGTGCTGCCGGCCTTGATCAGCTTCGCCAAGCGTTCGGTCAGATCCCAGCGGCTGCGGCACAGCCGCTCTTTCTGCTGCGCGCTCCAGCGCTTGTCGGCGATAGGTTCGCCGGCCAGGTTGATCACCGCGTCAAATTCATCCAGCGATTGCCGGTCGTCCAGCGTTCGCCAATAGCTCGGCCGGTCGCCCAGCCGGGCTCGGGCTCGCCGTTCGTCTCGGGTCAGCACCGTAATGTGGTGAGAAAGCGCCAGCAGTCTTGCCGTCAGGCTGCTGCCTATCAATCCCGTTGCGCCGGTGATCAGGATCCGCATGGTCGACCTCCCTGAATTAGTCCCGGCGGTAGCTCATGGTCATGGAAACCGAGTCGGCGTAGCGCAGGGCCAGAAGTTTATCTATCTCCACTTCAGCATAGGTCACCCAGGCGTGTTCTTTTACGATATCGAGCACATCCTGCGTTAATTTTTCCAGCAACGCGAAACGGTTATCTTCCACATGGCGGATGATCGCTTTGGTGATGGTGCGGTAGTTGAGCGCATCGGCGATATCTTCGCTGTTGCGCGCCTTGTCCGCCGGGTAGTGGATCACCACGTTGATCAGGACGTCCTGTCGGTTGTTGATTTCCTCTTCCTTGATACCGATGAACGTGCGCAGCCGCAGATTTTTAATGCGAATAACGGCGTCGGGTTGACTGAAAGACATCAGAGATTCTCCATAGGTCTGATTATTAGCGTTCAGAATACACGGAAAGTAGGGAAATGATAACGCAGGGACGATGTGACTCCCCGGCCGACGGGGAGTCGGGGGGGCACTTAGGCTTGTTCGGCCAGTTTGTAGGCGCGCTCGGTCGCCGGGCGATTGCTGATGCGCTCGAACCAGTTGCGCACCGCCGGGTAATCCGCCAGATCGATGCGCTGGCGCGGATGCGACACGACCCACGGGTAGGTGGCGATATCGGCGATGCTGTAGTTATCGCCGCCCAGGTACGGGTGTTTTTGCAGTTCAGCTTCCAGCACGCCGTACAGCCGCTTGGTCTCCAGATGGTAACGCTCGATGGCGTAAGGCACCGGCTGCGGCGCGTAGTGGTTAAAGTGGTGATTCTGCCCGAGCATCGGCCCGAATCCGGCCACTTGCCAGAACAGCCACTGCAGGGTAGCGGCGCGTTCGCGCAGGCCCTTGCTCAGCAGCTTGCCGGTCTTCTCCGCCAGATACAGCAGGATTTCCCCGGATTCGAACAGGCTGATCGGCGCGCCGCCGTCCACCGGTTGCTGATCGACGATCGCCGGGATTTTGTTGTTGGGAGAAATGCTCAGAAAGTCCGGCTTGAATTGCTCGCCGGCGCTGATGTTTACGCGATGGATACGGTAGGGTAAGCCGACCTCTTCCAAAAACAAGGTGATCTTGTGACCATTGGGAGTAGGCGCGTAATACAGGTCAATCATGTTGCCTCCTGCGGTAAGGTGATCTGTAATTCATTACACGTTGCTGCGGTCTTCGCCGCGCACAAAGGTATATCAGAGATCCAACAATAGCAGCTAAGGATAGCAGGCTATGTGGGATTCGTCCGATGCTATCTGCGCAGTTGGATCACAATTCTCCACCGGGGCGGGCGGCGGTTTGCCGCACGGCGCCGGCGCGGTAAAATGGCGATTATTTCCCTCTATAGGACAAGGTTATGAAGCTGATGTTCGCCTCGGATATCCACGGTTCGCTGCCGGCTACCGAACGCGTGCTGGAATTGTTCGCACAACACGGCGCCGACTGGTTGATTCTTCTGGGTGATTTGCTGAATCACGGCCCGCGCAACGCGCTGCCCGCCGGGTATCAGCCCGCTCAGGTTGCCGAACGATTGAATCGCTATAGCGACAAGATCATCGCCGTTCGCGGCAATTGCGACAGCGAGGTCGATCAGATGCTGCTGACGTTTCCCATCGAGGCGCCCTGGCAACAGGTTTTACTGCAAAAAAGACGATTGTTTTTGACCCACGGTCACCTTTATCATCCCTCGGCACTGCCGCCGTTATCCTGCGGTGACGTCTTGGCCTATGGCCATACGCATCTGCCGCAGGCGGAGCGGCAGGGTAAGATCTATTGCTTCAATCCGGGCTCGGTCAGCATCCCGAAAGGGGGCTTTCCCGCCAGCTACGGCATGTTGGAAAGCGGCACTTTGCGCGTGCTGACGCTCGACGACGGCAAGGTCGTCGCGGAGGTGGCGTTAACACGCTAAACGCACTAATTTATACACACACAATAAAAATCTTTGAAAAACACTCATTGATTAACCAGCGCGCGGGATTGCATCGCGCCAAAATAGAAGGTTTTAGAGGATGGCGGAACAGGGTCAGGCTGCAGATACCGAGTGGGTTGATATCGTCGACGAGCAAAACGAGGTGATTGCTCAATCCAGTCGTCAACAGATGCGGGCGGAGCGGCTGCGTCATCGTGCTACCTATATTGTGGTGCATGATGGGATGGGAAAAATTCTGGTGCAGCGTCGCACCGAGATCAAGGACTTCTACCCGGGCTGGCTGGACGCGACGGCGGGCGGCGTAGTGCAAAGCGGTGAAAACGTGCTGGATTCGGCGCGCCGCGAGGCGGAAGAGGAGCTGGGCATCGCCGGCGTGCCTTTCGCCGAGCACGGTCTGTTCTACTTCGAGGAAGAGCAGTGCCGGGTGTGGGGGGCGCTGTTCAGCTGCGTATCGCACGGGCCGTTCGCGCTGCAGGAAGAAGAAGTGGCCGAGGTGTGCTGGCTGACGCCGGAAGAGATCACCGCCCGCTGTGACGAGTTTACCCCGGATTCGCTGAAGGCGCTGTCGCTGTGGCTGACGCGCAACAATGAACAGGATTACGGCAAGCCGCTCGACAATCACTGAGCCGCCTGCGCATGGAAAAGCCGGTCATCGACCGGCTTTTTTTACGGGCGGATTCAGCAGCTGTCGCGGCGGCACAGCGTGGCGGGCAGGGAGCCTGGCGGCTGCCAGGGATGCTCGTTCAGCCGCGCCAGCAGCGCCTGGCCGGCCTGAATGCCGATGTCGCGATGCGGAATGGTCATGGTGGTCAGCGGCGGCTGGCACACCCGGCTGAACTCGCTGTTGCCGAAGCCCACCACCGCCAGATTATCCGGCACCTTGATGCGCCGCCGCTGGCATTCATACAGCACGCCGCCCGCCAGTTCGTCCGACGCGCACACCAGCGCGTCCAGCTCCGGCCAGGCCAGCAAGAATTCCGGCAGCTGCTGCGCGCCGGTGCTGAAGCTGGCGGGCTGCGCGGCGTTGATGACCCGATGCGGCGACATATGGTTGCGCAGCAGCGCCTTGTGCCAGCCCTGCAGGTGCTGCTGGAAAATCCACTGCTCCTGATTGGCGCACAGCAGCCCGATATTCTGGTAACCGCTGGCGATCACCGTTTGCGTCAGCTGATACATGGCCGCCACGTAATCGATGCCGATGCTCATGTCGATCGGATCGGCGCGTACGGCGCCGATCTCCACCACCGGAATGTTGGCGGCGATCAACGCGTTGCGGGCATTTTGCGAATGCTCGACGCTGAGCAGCACCGCCGCCGCCAGGTTGTAAGAGAGCAGCGTCTCCAGCAGTTTCTCCTCGCGTTCCAGGTGGTGCTGCGACTCCGCCAGCATGATGTGATAGCCGGCGGGCTGCAGCACTTTCTGCAGCCCGGCGAACATCTCGGCGCAGCCGGATTCGGACAGGCTGGGCACCACCATGGCGATCGTGTAGGACGAGGCCGAGGCCAGCGAGCTGGCGGCCAGGTTGGGCAGATAGCCCAGCTCGTTTACCGCCGCGTCTATCTTCTCGCGCAGTTTGTCCGAAACCTGTTCCGGCGTGCGCAGCGCGCGCGACACCGTCATGGTGCCGACGCCCGCCAGCTGCGCTACGTCAGCCAACGTCACCCTGCCTGTGCTGCGGCGTTTTTTACCGATCGACATGCCTAATCCCGACTGAAATGCGCGCGCGGCGCATAAAGATTGTGATGGTGGGAAGCCGACGGCGCGGCTTCGACGATCCCAGTATGCGGCACATTCTACCCCGT
Organism: Serratia sp. B501; assembly: GCF_051172315.1. Classification (NCBI taxonomy): domain Bacteria; kingdom Pseudomonadati; phylum Pseudomonadota; class Gammaproteobacteria; order Enterobacterales; family Yersiniaceae; genus Serratia; species Serratia sp. B501. Next base: position 459,990 of record NZ_JBPIZB010000003.1, on the reverse strand, counting down.
AACCCGGAAGAGCGAGAAAAAATTGTGGTTAACGCCGCGCCGCGGCATGGCGTTTTGATAGCGCTATCACAGTTCTGCATGATAGCGCTTTGGTAGCGCTATCTTTGTGATGCCAATCACTGTGCAGCCGAGAGGGGTTGATTAAAGTTTTACCGTCATCGGTGAATTAATCACCGGCCGAAACCATCAACGCTTGGGAGGGTAACGTGCTGAAAGAATGGCTGACCGCCGACCATATACAGCTGTGCAAACGGGTGGAGGACTGGCGCCAGGCGGTAACGCTGAGCGCGCAACCGCTGCTGCAACGCGGCGTGATTACGCCGAATTACCTGACGGCCATCTTTCATCAGCAGGAGCAGCTTGGCCCCTACTTCGTCCTGGCGCCGGGCATCGCGATGCCGCACGCGCGGCCGGAGCAGGGCGCCAACGCGCTGGGGCTGTCGCTGTTGAAGATCCACCAGGGCGTGAATTTTCATTCTGCGGATAACGATCCGGTTCAGGTGGTGGTGATGCTTTCCGCACCCGACGGCAACAGTCACATTGAAATGATTTCGCAGTTGGCGGAATTATTTTCCGATAACACGGCGATGGAGGCGTTATTTCACGCCACAGATAAACGGCAAATTGAGGATATTATCGCCCGCTATTAACGTTTAATCACCAGGAACATTATTAATGCCCATAACGTCGGGAATATTCCCGGCGGCGCTACCCTACACGCTAAATTCAACAGGTGGATATCATGAAAATCATGGCGATTTGCGGTTCAGGTCTCGGCAGCAGCTTTATGGTGGAAATGAACATTAAAAAGGTGCTGAAAAAGATGGGGGTGGAGGCCGAGGTCGAACACTCCGATCTGTCGTCCGCCACTCCCGGCGCCGCCGACGTGTTCGTGATGGCGAAAGACATCGCCGACAGCGCCAGCGTACCGGCCGAGCAGCTGGTGGTGATCAGCAACATCATCGACATTAATGAGCTGGAAGCCAAGCTGCGCGCTTACTTCGAAGCCCACTCAATCATCTGAATAAAACGATTGGCGAGGTGGATATGTTTATCCAGGAAACGCTTAAGTTTGTGGTGGATATATTAAAGGTGCCTTCGGTACTGGTCGGGCTTATTGCGCTGATCGGTTTGCTGGCGCAAAAGAAATCGTTTTCCGACGTGGTGAAAGGCACGGTAAAAACCATTCTCGGCTTTATCGTTTTGGGCGGCGGCGCCACGGTATTGGTCGGATCGCTCAATCCGCTGGGCGGCATGTTCGAACACGCGTTTAATATTCAGGGCATCATTCCGAATAACGAAGCCATCGTCTCCATCGCGCTGGAGAAATACGGCGCTTCCACCGCGCTGATCATGGCGTTCGGCATGGTGGCGAATATCGTGGTGGCGCGTTTTACCCGATTGAAATACATCTTCCTCACCGGCCACCACACCTTCTACATGGCCTGCATGATCGGCATCATCCTGACGGTGGCGGGCTTCGAGGGCGTACAGCTGGTGTTCACCGGCGCGCTGACCCTGGGGCTGGTGATGGCGTTCTTCCCGGCGATCGCCCAGCGCTATATGCGCCGCATCACCGGCAACGACGATATCGCCTTCGGCCACTTCGGCACCCTGGGCTATGTGCTGTCCGGTTGGATCGGCTCGAAAGTGGGGAAAAACTCGCGCTCGACCGAAGAGATGAACCTGCCGAAAAACCTCAGTTTCCTGCGCGACAGCTCCATTTCTATCTCGATGACCATGATCGTCATCTACCTGATCCTGGCGATCTGTGCCGGGCGGGCCTATGTGGAAAGCGAGCTCAGCGGCGGCCAGAACTACCTGGTGTATTCGATTATCCAGGCCATCACCTTCGCCGCCGGGGTATTCATCATCCTGCAGGGCGTGCGCTTGATTCTGGCGGAGATCGTGCCGGCGTTCACCGGCTTCTCGGAAAAGCTGGTGCCTAACGCGCGGCCGGCGCTGGATTGCCCGGTGGTTTACCCCTATGCCCCCAACGCGGTGCTGATCGGCTTCCTGTTCAGCTTCCTCGGCGGGTTGGCCGGGCTGTTCCTGCTGGGGCAACTGAAGATGGTGCTGATCCTGCCCGGCGTAGTGCCGCATTTCTTCACCGGCGCTACCGCCGGGGTGTTCGGCAACGCCACCGGCGGGCGGCGCGGCGCGATGCTGGGCGCTTTCGCCAACGGTCTGCTGATCACCTTCCTGCCGGTGCTGCTGCTGCCGGTGCTGGGGGCGCTGGGCTTTGCCAACACCACCTTCTCCGACGCCGACTTCGGCGCGATCGGCATCCTGCTGGGCAACATGGCGCGCTTTATGTCGAAAGAGATGATCATGCTGGCGATTGTCGCCGTGTTTGCGCTGCTGGTGGCGCATAACTTCCTGGGAAAACGCAAAGGCGCGCCGGCCGCTGACCGCGTCGAGAAATAATGAGGGCAGAGTGATGAACGACACAACGAGCGAAACGGAAATTGAAGAGCTGCGCGCCCTGGCGCGCGCCATCCGCCTGGAAACATTGAAGGCGTTGACCGGGCTGGGGTTCGGCCACTACGGCGGTTGCATGTCGGTGGTCGAGACGCTGGCGGTATTGTACGGCGGCGTGATGCGCATCGATCCGGCGGATCCGGACTGGCCGGAGCGCGATGACTTCGTGCTGTCGAAGGGGCACGCCGGCCCGGCGCTGTACAGCACGCTGGCGATCAAGGGCTACTTCCCGCTGGCGGAGTTGCAAACCCTCAATCAGAACGGCACGCGCCTGCCGAGCCATCCGGACCGGCTGCGCACGCGCGGCGTGGATGCCACTACCGGCTCGCTGGGGCAGGGGGTGTCGATCGCCGCCGGCATGGCGCTGTCCCATCGGCTGGCGGGGCGCCGCAATCGGGTGTTCAGCATCCTCGGCGACGGTGAACTGAACGAAGGGCAGTGCTGGGAGGCGTTCCAGTTTATCGCCCACCACAATCTGAACAACCTGACGCTGTTTATCGATTACAACAAACAGCAGCTGGACGGTGCGCTGGACGAGGTGATCCAACCGTTCGATCTGGCCGCCAAGTTCCGCGCTTTCGGCTTTGAGGTGCAGACCATCAAGGGCGACGACATTGCGGCGCTGCTGGCGGCGGTGAGGCCGGCGCGCGGCAGAGAACAGCGGCCGCTGGCGATCGTGCTCGACAGCATCAAGGGACAGGGGGTGACCTATTTGGAAAACCTGTCGAACTCACACCACCTGCGCCTGACGCCGGACGTGCAGCAGGAGATTGAAAAAGCCATCGCCGAACTGGAGGCCGCCCATGTTTAACGTAGTGACGCAGTTGGAAAACGACGCCGTCGAAATGCGCAAAGTCTATGCCGGCGCGGTGCGGCGGCAGATTGAAGCGGGCGCGCCGATCATCGCGCTGGAGGCGGATCTGATGAGCTCCATGGCGATGGACGGCGTGCATAAGGATCACCCGCAGCACGTGATTAACTGCGGCATCATGGAGGCTAACGTGATCGGCGTCGCCGCCGGGCTGTCGCTGACCGGCCGGGTGCCTTTCGTGCACACCTTTACCGCCTTCGCCAGCCGCCGCTGTTTCGATCAGCTGTTCATGTCGCTGGATTATCAGCGCAACAACGTCAAGGTGATCGCTTCCGACGCTGGGGTGAGCGCCTGCCACAACGGCGGCACCCACATGTCGTTCGAGGATATGGGCATCGTGCGCGGGCTGGCGCACTCGGTGGTGCTGGAAGTGACCGACGCCACCATGTTCGCCGACATTCTGCGCCAGCTGATGGATCTGCGCGGCTTCTACTGGGTGCGCACCATCCGCAAGCAGGCGACGCGCATCTACCAGGACGGCTCGCGCTTTACCATCGGCAAGGGTAACCTGCTGCGCGACGGCGACGATATCACGCTGATCGCCAACGGCATCATGGTGGCGGAGGCGCTGAAGGCGGCGGAGATGCTGGCGCGGCAGGGCGTCAGCGCGGCGGTGATCGATATGTTCACCCTCAAGCCTATTGACCGTGAACTGATCAAAACCTACGCGGCCAAGACCGGACGCATCGTCACCTGTGAAAACCACAGCATTCATAACGGGCTGGGGTCGGCGGTGGCGGAGGTATTGGCGGAGGAATGCCCGACGCCGATGCGGCGCGTGGGGGTGAAGGAGCGTTACGGCCAGGTGGGCACCCAGGCGTTTTTACAGCAGGAGTACGGCCTGACCGCCGAGCACATTCTGGAGGCTGCCGGGCAGTTATTGTAAAGCAGAATAGGAATTACCGGCATACTTAATCGGTAATCGAATTGGTTATTACCCGCGAGTTGTTCTGCCCTGAGACGTTTATCAACATGCTATCCATTATAAAGTCCCTTAGGGGACTTTTTTTTCATTGATAATAACTGGTCAATACAGGGATAAAATATGATAATGAGAAAATAAATCAAATAAATACAACGTGTTAAATTTATTTGGTGAATGATTTTCGTCATGCTGTCTTATTCATACGTGCAGTGAATAAGACACTGTGTGAATTTTTTATAAACCCTATGATTAAATGACATCTGGCTCTCAAGGAGGAGATTATGGCCGTGGTTCCATTACTGCCGCCAGGCGGTTTTACTGTTCTTGCCAGAAACTTGCGCGAGGCGCGCAGGCAGGGGCAACCGCGCAACATGGCGTTGCCTGGTACTTACTATTGGTTCTACCATCAGGTAAAAAATCGGGGCCCCTGGGATTACAAACAGCAAAATCGCGCCTTGGCTAACTTTGGTAATTTCAATTATGGTGCAACCGGTACCGCGGCTGGAATTCCCGCAGATATTTTGTTGATGGGCGCTGGATTTGCTCAGTCACGTGCAGGAACATCGCGGTTAGAATGGAGTCATTGGTATCAACGCCCGCCGTATGGTGATGACCCTCGGGATCAATATTGGATCAAACAAGGAATTGATTATGCAACTCGGCATGGTTACTAAATGGGCTCATCGGCTATTGACGACGGTTTTGTTGGTTATTGTCGTTGGCTTTGCGGGGTATTGGTATGCCACCCGCGATACTTATGACGATAAGCTCTACAGCAAAAAGCAGTTGACCGACGAGATTTGGCTCTATGTCACCGAGTACCAGAATGCGGGGGCCACCGACACGGATGTGTATCGTTACTATTTGAACGGAAGCCTGGATGGCGACCCTATCAACGTGCTGAGTCAAAGCGCGCCAATTTTGACGGCGGATCGGGCTGATGCAACTATCCGCGGCGAGGGCAACCGCGTCACCATCAATTTTTCCGGGAAGGTGTATTCCTTTACGAATTCGGCATTTTTCTATGCCACGAATAGCCAAATCCCCATCATGCCTACCATTGATTTTTCTGCACGGGGCGTCAGCGCCTGGCGATGATGGTGGGTGCTGCGGATTTGGCGGGTATTGTCTAAAACAGCATCATCACCAAGAATATCAGGCATAAAAAAGCCAGTCAGGATTACCTGACTGGCTTTTTTTAACGGTTTATTACGCCTTGGCGGCGGCAGCGTCAGCCTGGGAAGACTGGATCGCCGTCAGCGCGACGGTGTAGACGATATCGTCAACCAGTGCGCCGCGCGACAGGTCGTTCACCGGCTTGCGCATGCCTTGCAGCATTGGCCCGATGGAGACCAGGTCAGCGGAACGCTGTACCGCTTTGTAGGTGGTGTTGCCGGTGTTCAGATCCGGGAAGATGAACACGGTCGCCTGGCCGGCCACCGGCGAGTTCGGCGCCTTGGACTTGGCGACGTCGGCCATGATGGCGGCGTCGTACTGCAGCGGGCCGTCGATGATCAGATCCGGGCGTTTTTCCTGCGCCAGACGGGTCGCTTCGCGCACTTTCTCTACGTCGCTGCCCGCACCGGAGTTGCCGGTGGAGTAGGAGATCATCGCCACGCGCGGCTCGATGCCGAAGGCCGCGGCGGAATCCGCAGACTGGATGGCGATTTCAGACAGCTGCTCGGCGGTCGGATCCGGGTTGATCGCGCAGTCGCCGTAGACCAGTACCTGGTCAGGCAGCAGCATGAAGAACACGGAGGACACCAGCGAGCTGCCCGGTGCGGTTTTGATCAGCTGCAACGGCGGACGGATGGTGTTGGCGGTGGTGTGAACCGCGCCGGAGACCAGGCCGTCGACTTCGCCTTGTTCCAGCATCAGGGTGCCGAGCACCACGTTGTCTTCCAGCTGCTCGCGCGCGACCACTTCGGTCATGCCCTTGCTCTTACGCAGTTCAACCAGACGCGGCACGTAGTTTTCACGCACGGCGACCGGATCGACGATTTCGATGCCTTTGCCCAGCTCAACGCCTTGCGCTGCCGCGACGCGCTGGATCTCGTCCGGGTTGCCGAGCAGCACGCATTCCGCGATGCCGCGTTCGGCGCAGATGGCCGCCGCTTTCACGGTGCGCGGCTCGTCGCCTTCCGGCAGCACGATGCGTTTGCCGGCTTTACGTGCCAGCTCGGTCAGTTCGTAACGGAACGCCGGTGGAGACAGGCGGCGTGAACGCTCAGAGGTAGCGGTCAGCGAGTCGATCCACTCGGTGCTGATGTGGCTGGCCACGTAGTTCTGCACTTTCTCGATGCGCTGGTGGTCGTCCGCCGGCACTTCGAGGTTGAAGCTCTGCAGGCTCAGCGAGGTTTGCCAGGTGTTGGTGTCAACCATGAACACCGGCAGGCCGGTCTGGAAGGCGCGTTCGCACAGCTTCTTGATCGGCTCGTCGATGGCGTAGCCGCCGGTCAGCAGGATGGCACCGATTTCCACGCCGTTCATCGCCGCCAGGCAGGCGGAGACCAGCACGTCAGGGCGGTCTGCGGAGGTCACCAGCAGGGAGCCAGGGCGGAAGTGTTCCAGCATGTGCGGGATGCTGCGCGCACAGAAAGTCACGGACTTCACGCGGCGGGTCATGATGTCGCCTTCGTTGACCACGCGGGCCTTCAGGTGGCGAGCCATGTCGATGGCGCGGGTGGCGATCAGATCGAAACTCCACGGCACGCAGCCCAGAACCGGCAGCGGGCTGTTGGCGAACAGCTGTGCAGGATCGACGTGGGCGATGCTGGCCTTGGTGGAGTCGTCGAAGATTTCGGACAGGTCAGGACGGGTGCGGCCCTGATCGTCGACCGGCGCGTTCAGCTTGTTGATGATAACGCCGGTGATGTTTTTGTTCTTGCTGCCGCCGAAGCTGGTGCGCGCCAGTTCGATGCGCTCTTTCAGCTGCGCCGGGGAGTCGTTGCCCAGCGCCAGCACGAAGACGATCTCGGCGTTCAGGGTTTTGGCGATCTCGTAGTTCAGCGCGTTGGCGAACTGATGCTTGCGGGTCGGCACCAGGCCTTCGATCAGCACCACTTCCGCGTCTTTGGTGTTCTCGTGGTAACGCGCCACGATCTCTTCCATCAGCACGTCTTGCTGGTTGGAGCTCAGCAGGCCCTCAACGTAGTCCATGCGCAGCGGTTCGGCCGCCGGAATGGTGGAGTTGCTGCGGATGATGGTGGTGGTCTGGTCGAGTGCGTTGTCGCCGGTGCGCGGTTGAGCGATAGGTTTGAACACGCTCAGACGAACGCCTTTTTGCTCCATGGAGCGGATGACACCCAGGCTGACGCTGGTCAGGCCGACGCTGGTGCCGGTGGGGATCAACATAATAGTACGTGACACAGAATAGTCCTCTTCACGATTAACATGAGGCTAAAACAACACCGTCAGCCTGGGCTGACGGTGTTTTGAGAGCATTACGCGGTCAGGCGGGATGCGTCCTGCGCGATGACCAACTCTTCGTTGGTCGGGATCACCAGCGCCAGGCGGCTGCCGTCTTTGGTGATGGCGCCGGATTTGCCGAAGCGAGCGGCCATGTTGCGGTCGTGGTCGATTTCGAAGCCCAGCAGGCCCAGTTTGTTCAGGGTCAGCTCACGCACCATGCCGGCGTTCTCGCCGATGCCGCCGGTGAAGATCACCGCGTCCAGACGGCCTTCCATCAGCGCGCTGTAGGCACCGACGTATTTGGCCAGACGGTGGCAGAACACGTCCATGGCGCGTTTGGCGTCGGCTTTGCTGTCGTAGTTGTCTTCAACGTAACGGCAGTCGCTGGTGACTTCGGTCAGGCCCAGCAGGCCGGATTCTTTGGTCAGCATCTTGTTGATCTGGTCAACGCTCATGCCCAGAGAATCGTGCAGGTGGAAGATGATAGCCGGATCGATGTCACCGCTGCGGGTGCCCATCACCAGGCCTTCCAGCGGGGTCAGACCCATGGAGGTGTCAACGCACTGGCCGTTGCGCACTGCGGTGACGGAGCCGCCGTTGCCCAGGTGGCAAGTGATCACGTTCACTTCTTCTACCGGCTTGTTCAGCATCTTCGCGGCTTCTTGAGTCACGTAGAAGTGGCTGGTGCCGTGTGCGCCGTAGCGGCGAACGCCGTGGTCGCGGTACAGGCTGTACGGCAGGGCGTACAGGTAAGATTCTTCCGGCATGGTCTGGTGGAACGCGGTGTCGAACACGGCAACGTTCTTGTCAGCCAGGTGAGGGAAGGATTTCAGCGCTTCCGCGATGCCGATCAGGTGAGCTGGGTTGTGCAGTGGTGCAAACGGCACGGAATCTTTGATACCCTGCAGAACTTCGTCGTTGATCACGGCGGAAGCGGTGAACTTCTCGCCGCCGTGCACGATGCGGTGGCCGATAGCGGTCAGCTGCGCAGAAAGCTCTGGTTTTTGTGCCAGAATAGTATTAACAATGAAGTTCAGCGCTTCGCTGTGTGCAGCGCCGGCCCCCAGGGCAGCTTCGTGTTTGGCGCCGTCCATTTTCCACTTGATGCGAGCTTCAGGCAGGTGGAAACACTCGGCCAAACCGGAGAGGAATTCGTCGCCGTTAACGGCATCGATGATGGCGAATTTCAGAGAAGAACTGCCGCAGTTAAGAACCAGTACTAGCTTACTCGACATGGAAGTACCTACTTAAATAGTCGTGTTGTTAAAAGAAAATCGAACACACGTGGTGAATTAATCGTCAATCAGACAACAAGCGTAGCGCATAGTGCCGATGACATTTATGATTAACATCATGTGAAGTGCACAAATCACAGGATGATGGAAAAACCGATGATTTCTCTGCGGTTTAAATAATCTTGATTTTTATAGGGCTAAAAGTTGACAAAATTTACGTCATCTTCTACCGGCCACAAGGCCGGCTTAGGATACCGATAGCCCGGTGCAAACACAAAATAAATTTAAAGCTTCAAATTTTTTAGTATGGGCTCTGGCAGCACGCTTTTAGTTTCTTTACGTGACGTTGAGGTACGCAATGACGAGCAAACCGTCCGGTTCCGTAAGCTGGTTTCAGGTCTTCCAGCGCGGGCAGCATTATATGAAAACCTGGCCGTCAGACAAACGTCTGGCACCGGTCTTTCCGGAGAACCGCGTTGCGCGTGCCACCCGTTTCGCTATCCGTTTCATGCCGCCGTTGGCGATTTTCACGCTGACCTGGCAGATCGCGCTGGGCGGCCAGCTCGGCCCGGCGATCGCCACCGCGCTGTTTGCCTGCAGCCTGCCGATGCAGGGCTTGTGGTGGCTGGGGCGTCGCTCGGTCACGCCGCTGCCGCCGACGCTGCTGCAATGGTTCCATGAGGTGCGCAACAAGCTGACGGAAGCCGGGCAGGCGGTGGCGCCGCTCGAGGGCACGCCCACCTATCAGACGTTGGCCGATCTGCTTAAGCGCGCCTTCAAGCAGTTGGATAAAACCTTCCTCGACGATCTGTAATGAAAAGGCCGCGCTGATGCGGCCTTTCTCGTCAAAGCGCCAATAACCCCGGTTTAAATCAAAGAACGGTCGAGTTGTGATTTCCTGCGTTCTTGCGCTGTGCGATGCTCCCGCCATCATACAGAAATGAGGAAATCCTGATGGAAATGACCCATGCCCAGCGCCTGATCCTGTCGAATCAGTACAAGATGATGACGCTACTCGATCCGGACAACAGCGATCGTTATCGCCGGTTGCAAACCATCGTCGAACGCGGCTTCGGCTTGCAAATGCGCGAGCTGGATCGTGACTTTGGCGAACTGAGCGAAGAAGTATGCCGCACCATCATCAACGTGATGGAGATGCACCATGCGCTGCAGGTTTCCTGGGGCAATCTGAAAGAGAAGCAGGGGCTGGACGAGCGCCGCCTGGCGTTTCTCGGCTTCGACGCCGCCACCGAGGCGCGCTACCTGAGCTATGTGCGTTTCCTGGTCAACACCGAGGGGCGCTATACTCACTTCGATTCCGGCAGCCACGGTTTCAACGCCCAGACCAAAATGTGGGAAAAATACCAGCGTATGCTGGCGATCTGGCTGGCCTGCCCGCGCCAGTATCACTTGAGCGCCGTTGAGATAGCGCAAATCATCAATGCTTGATTAAAAAGAGGTTTTCTGTGGAGTGTAAGGGTTTTCTGTTCGATCTTGATGGCACCCTGGTGGATTCGCTGCCGGCGGTAGAGCGCGCCTGGACGCACTGGGCCGAGCGTCGCGGCGTCGATCCGCAAGCGGTGCTGGACTTCATTCACGGTAAACAGGCCATTACTTCTCTGCGCCACTTTATGCCGGGTGAAAGCGAAGCGGAAATTCAGCGCGAGTTCCAACTGCTGGAGCAGGTGGAAGCGCAGGATACCGAAGGCGTTCGCGCGCTGCCGGGCGCTAACGCGTTGTTGGCGCGCCTGAACGCGCTCGGCATCCCTTGGGCGATCGTCACCTCCGGTTCGGTGCCGGTGGCCGGCGCTCGCCGCCAGGCCGGCGGTTTGCCGCAGCCGGCGGTGTTCATCACCGCCGAGCAGGTTAAACACGGCAAGCCTCAGCCCGATGCCTACCTGCTGGGCGCCGAACGTCTGGGGCTGGCGCCGCACGAGTGCGTGGTGGTTGAAGACGCACCGGCCGGCATTCTTTCGGGGCTGGCGGCGGGCTGCCAGGTGATTGCGGTCAACGCCCCGGCCGACGCGCCGAAGCTGGAGCAGGTTGACCTGCGGCTGGATTCGCTGGCGCAGATCGCCGTTGATAAAACGGCGCAGGGCGCGATCGTTCGCCTACTGGCCTGAGTGGCATTATCTTCACCCTAATTGATTAGACCCCGCCTTTGCGGGGTTTTTTTATGCTATTTTTTAAGCCCTTGGACATTTGCCGGATGAGGCCGTTTTGAACAGCGAATTACTGTGGGTGCTGAGTTTACTGCTGATTGCCATCGTGCTGTTTACCACCAACAAGCTGCGCATGGACGTGGTGGCGCTGTTGGTGATCATCGCCTTCGTGCTGAGCGGCACGCTCAGCCTGCAGGAGGCGACGGTCGGGTTCAGCGATCCCAACGTGATTCTGATCGCCGCGCTGTTCGTGATCGGCGAAGGATTGGTGCGCACCGGGGTGGCCTATCAGGTGGGCGACTGGCTGGTCAAAGTGGCCGGCAGCAGCGAAACCAAAATGTTGATGCTGCTGATGGTGACGGTCGCCGGGCTGGGGGCATTTATGAGCTCGACCGGCGTGGTGGCGATCTTTATCCCGGTAGTGCTCAGCGTGACGGCCAGAATGAAGATCGCGCCGGGGCGGCTGATGATGCCGCTCAGCTTTGCCGGGCTTATCAGTGGCATGATGACGTTGGTGGCCACGCCGCCCAATATGGTGGTCAACAGCGAGCTGGTGCGCGAAGGCATCCATGGTTTCGGTTTCTTCAGCGTGACGCCGATCGGCCTGGTGGTGCTGGCGCTGGGCGTCGGCTACATGCTGATCGCCCGGCGTTGGCTGGGCAGCGGTGACACGGGCAAAGCCGGCGACGGCTGGCAGCGCCGCACCTTCCGCGATCTGATCCGCGATTACAGACTGACCGGCCGCGCGCGGCGGCTGGCTGTCCGCAGCGCTTCGCCGCTGATCGGGCGTTCGCTGGATGAACTGCATCTGCGTGCGCGCTACGGCGCCAACGTGGTGGGCATCGAACGCTGGAAACGCTTTCGGCGGGTGATGGTCAGCGCCTCCGGCAGCACCGAGCTGCGCGAGGGCGACGTCCTCTTGATCGACATGTCGGACAGCCAGATCGATCTGCGCGAATTCTGCGGCGAACAGCGGCTGGAGCCGATGGTGCTGCGCGGCGATTACTTCTCGGAACAGTCGCGCAACGTCGGCATGGCGGAGGTCTCGCTGATCCCTGACTCGGCGCTGCTGGGCAAAAGCCTGCGCGAAGCGGCGTTCCGCAGCCGCTACGATCTGAACGTGGTGGGCATCCGCCGCCACGGCGAGACGCTCGGCGGCAAACTGGTGGACGAGCCGCTGGAGCTGGGCGACATTTTGCTGGTGATCGGCGACTGGAAGGCGATCCGTCAACTGCAGGCCAAAACCCATGACTTTATCGTGCTCAACTTGCCGGCCGAAGTGGACGAAGTGGCGCCGGCCATCACACAGGCGCCGCACGCGCTGTTTTGCCTGGCGTTGATGGTGGCGATGATGCTGACCGACGAAATCCCCAACCCGATCGCGGCGCTGATCGCCTGTTTGCTGATGGGCAAATTCCGCTGTATCGACATGGAGAGCGCTTATAAATCGATCCATTGGCCGAGCATCATTTTGATCGTCGGCATGATGCCGTTCGCGCAGGCGCTGCAAAAGACCGGCGGGGTCAGTCTGATCGTCAGCGGGCTGATGGATGTCGCCGGCGGGGCGGGGCCGCGCGTGATGCTGCTGTGCCTGTTCGTCTTGTGCGCGACTATCGGGCTGTTTATTTCCAACACCGCGACGGCGGTGCTGATGGCGCCGATCGCCATCGCCGCCGCGCGCGAAATGGGCGTCTCGCCATACCCGTTCGCGATGATTATCGCCATCGCCGCGTCCGCCGCCTTTATGACGCCGGTCTCTTCACCGGTCAACACGCTGGTGCTGGGGCCGGGCAATTACAAGTTCGGCGATTTCGTGCGTCTCGGCGTGCCGTTCACCCTGCTGGTGATGGCGGTCAGCGTGATTGTGGTGCCGTGGCTCTATGGTTTTTAATGGCGCAGCGAGGCTGCGCCGGCGGGGTTACAGCGAACTGTCGAGGCTGATTTCGTCCAGCGACAGGCTGAAGCTGGGAATGAACACTTCCATGAAGTAGTCCATCTCCGGGCTGCGGCGCTGTTCCAGGGTTTTATCCAGCCGCGCCTTGGCCAGGGTGAATTCGTTGTTGCCGGCAGACAGCTCTTCCAGGCATTTCAGGTAGGCGCACAGCGCGTCAGCCTGCTTCACCACCTGCTTTTCATCTTCGCTGTAATAATGCTCATCGAGAATGGTGCGAAAATCGTTGCGCAGCTCCGCCGGGATCATATCCAGCAGCTTTTGCTGGGCGATCTTTTCGATCTTCTTGTACTCATGGGCGATCTGCGGATTGTAGTATTTGATCGGCGTCGGCATGTCGCCGGTGATCACTTCGCTGGCGTCATGGTACATCGCCAACAGCGCAACGCGGTCGGCGTTGAGGTTGCCGTTGAATTTGCGGTTCTTGATCACCGCCAACGCGTGGGCGACAAAGGCCACCTGCAGACTGTGTTCGGAGACGTTCTCGGTGCGCACGTTGCGCATCAGCGGCCAGCGGTTGATCAGTTTCAGGCGGGACAGATGGGCGAAGAAATGGCTCTGACTCATGGTGCTCTCTTTAACGGCAAGTGAGGGCCCCATTGTGAAGCAGTGTCGGCGAATTTTGCAACCGGGCTGTGAGGGAAGGGCGCAGCGAGGCGCTGCGCCCCTGATGATTATTGGTGATAGCCTTCCAGGAAGCGGCCCAGCTTGCCGACCGCCATTTCCAGTTCGTCTACGCGCGGCAGGGTGACGATGCGCACGTGATCCGGGTAAGGCCAGTTGAACGCGGAGCCCTGCACCAGCAGCACTTTTTCCTGCAGCAACAGATCCAGCACCAGCTTCTGGTCGTCGTGGATGTTGAAGCGTTTGGCATCGATGCGCGGGAACATGTACAACGCGCCCTGCGGCTTCACGCAAGAGACGCCCGGGATGTCGTTGAGCAATTCCCAGGTGCGGTTGCGCTGTTCGTACAGGCGGCCGCCGGGCTGAATGAATTCGCTGATGCTCTGATAACCGCCCAGCGCGGTCTGAATCGCGTGCTGCATCGGCACGTTGGCGCACAGGCGCATCGAAGCCAGCATCTCCAGCCCTTCGATATAGCCTTTGGCGTGCTTTTTCGGCCCGTTCAGCACCATCCAGCCCTGGCGGAAGCCCGCCACGCGGTAGGTCTTCGACAGGCCGTTGAAGGTCACGGTCAGCAGATCCGGCGCCAGCGCGGCGATAGAGTGGTGCTCTGCTTCGTCGTACAGGATCTTGTCGTAGATCTCGTCGGCGAAGATGATCAGGTTGTGTTGACGGGCGATCTCGACGATCTGCTCAAGCAGCGCTTTGCTGTAGACCGCACCGGTCGGGTTGTTCGGGTTGATGATCACGATGCCGCGGGTGCGCGGGGTGATCTTGCTGATGATGTCGTCCAGATCCGGGAACCAGCCGGCCTGCTCATCGCACAGGTAATGTACGGCCTTGCCGCCGGACAGCGACACTGCGGCGGTCCACAGCGGATAGTCCGGCGCCGGCACCAGCATTTCGTCGCCGCTGTTGAGCAGCGCCTGCATGGACTGAACGATCAGCTCGGAGACGCCGTTGCCAATGTAGATATCCTCAACGGTCACGTCACGCATGTTGCGCGCCTGATAGTGCTGCATGATCGCTTTACGCGCCGAGAAGAGGCCTTTGGAATCGGAGTAGCCTTGCGCCGTGGGCAGATTGCGGATCACGTCGACCAGGATTTCGTCCGGGGCGTCGAAGCCGAACGGGGCAGGGTTGCCGATGTTCAGTTTCAGGACTTTATTGCCTTCTTCTTCAAGACGTTTAGCTTCTTTAAGCACCGGGCCGCGAATGTCATAGCAGACGTTGTCCAGTTTGCTGGATTTCTCAATGGGGGACATAAAAAGTTGAGCCTTTTGCTGGGATAGGGGCGCTCCTACCGTGGGACGCCGCAACCCGCCCAATGTACTCCTGGCGTAGTTGCTTTTGAAGGGTTTTGCACGCCTTTGGTGCAAATGCATGTCGTAACGGGGGATTTTAGTTATGATAAGCAAAGGTAAAGTTATTTTGTGGTTCATAATTTCATGAACTATAATTTTACTAGGGTTTTGTTCTGTAAAATCGAGTGTCGTTCAACGCGACGCGCTGGCATCAGCGCTTGGGTGTGGAGAACTGATAAGCCATAAGGGAGAATGGTTTTCAGTAACTGTAAAGGAACGATAATACCGGAGTTGTCTGATAGCGGGTTGTCAGATGACACACCACACTAAGAAAAATGGCATATTTACATAAGCTTTACTTTATATTTTATCTTAAGCATTGTTTATGTGGTTATGAGAATATTATTTAAAGTAAAAATCTTACTGATTGAATTTATTAAATTCATTGCGTGGTGATACGAAGTCGGTGCCGTTAATTATTTATATTTCTTGCTCGTAAATGCAGTCTGAACGCCAGTTGATAAGGGTTATCAGTAGCACGAATGGAGTGGAAATTAGGCAGTATGAATGAGTAAAATCTCAGGCCCGGTGGGGGTTTTCCCCGTATGCCGGCATTTAGTCCCCCGCGTTCTATAAGCAGTATCGATAGATCGCATTTCAAAAAGCGATAGAGGTAACGAATCATAAGTAATTTTTTTGCCCTCCACTTATGAGTGGGGTACTGTCATAACAGGCTCCGTCCTTTTTCAACGGCGTCTGAGAAACACACCAGGGTAGTAGTTCGTAAATTAGAATTTAAAAAAGTGAAGAATACACTATGACAACTGCAAATCGTCCGATACTTAATCTCGACCTCGATCTGCTAAGAACCTTTGTTGCGGTTGCTGATTTGAATACTTTCGCAGCGGCGGCTGTCGCCGTTTGCCGTACTCAATCAGCCGTCAGCCAACAAATGCAGCGATTAGAGCAACTGGTCGGCAAAGAACTGTTTGCCCGCCATGGGCGCAACAAACTTCTGACTGAGCATGGTATTCAGCTTCTCGGTTATGCCAGAAAAATCCTGCGCTTTAACGATGAAGCCTGTACCTCTCTGATGTACAACAATATTAAAGGTGTTCTGACCATCGGCGCTTCCGACGACACCGCCGATACCATTCTGCCTTTCCTGCTGAACCGCGTAACCGCCATCTATCCGAAGCTGGCTATTGACGTGCGCGTGAAGCGCAGCACGACGATGGTCGATCTGCTGGAAGAAGGCGAGATCGATCTGGCGGTGACCACGGCCGATCCCGAAGGGCATCCGCACATCGTGCTGCGCACGTCGCCGACGTTGTGGTACTGCGCCGCCGATTACCATTACCAGGCCGGCGAGCCGATCCCGCTGGTGGTGATGGACGAGCCAAGCCCGTTCCGTTCGCTGGCGATCAAGCAGTTGGACGAAGCCGGCATCCCGTGGCGCATCGCCTACGTCGCTTCCACGCTGTCCGCGGTGCGGGCGGCTTGCAAGGCCGGCCTGGGCGTGACCGCGCGGCCGATCGAGATGATGAGCCCTGACCTGCGGGTGCTGGGCGCGGCGGAAGGTTTGCCGCCGTTGCCGGATACCCAGTATGCGCTGTGCAAAAACGCGCAGTGCAGCAACGAGCTGGCGATGGCCATCTTCAGCGCGATGCAGGGCGGCAATGACGGCTATGGCTTCAACGGCGCGGAAGGCGGTCTCCAGAGCGATCAGGATGACGCCAGCCTGGTGGACGAAGAAGAATAACGCTGCGGCGCGATATCTGATGAAAACCTCTGCTTCGGCGGAGGTTTTTTTTGTCCTTTTTTTACCTAAAATTGTATTTATATGTATTTGGTTTGTTTTTTAAATTGAGTTGGCTGTTTTGTTAACTTTTAAGCGTTACTGAAAAGAGAGTTTGGCCGGGTTTAATACGCTAAGTTCGTTTTTTGAACAATAAGATTGAATGGGTTAAAGACATGGTAATAGCAGGGTTATTTTGTTAGCTTATAGCGGCCGTTTTTGCGGCTCAATTTGAGGAAAATTGTTAAAGGGCCACACTTTTTTTGAGGATTTATGCTGAAAACGTGTCCTGGATCAAAAAAATACCCCTAGGTAGTGAGTGGAAGAACAGGGAATTCCTGAGACAATGGTATAGTAAAACTGAAATGTGCATGTTGGTTTATATCTATCTGTTTCTACACAAAAATTAACTGACACGATTTAGCCTGTCCCTGGCGCATCAAATGTTAATCAAATGATACGTATGTAAACTAGTGTGTAGATACTTTTGTCAAAGTTGACAAAAGGTTATAGAAAGGAGTAAAAAGCCCACAGAAAAACGCTGCCTAACTCGCTGTAAAAGCAGTTTGTTTGTGTGGTTATTTATCCTTCCCTTAAATCGATGTGGCGCACTAACTGCCGGTGACAAGAGCAGTGCGATCGACGCCACTTTTGATGAGTAAGCATAGAGTATGTCAACAACCACTGAAGTTATCGCTCATCACTGGGCGCTCGCCGTATTTCTCGTTGTGGCTATCGGGCTCTGCGGCTTAATGCTGCTGGGCGCGTTCTTCTTGGGCGGGAGAGCCCGGGCGCGCGCCAAACACACCCCGTTTGAATCAGGCATCGACTCGGTCGGCACGGCGCGCATGCGTTTGTCCGCCAAGTTCTACCTGGTGGCCATGTTCTTCGTTATTTTCGACGTTGAAGCCTTATACCTGTATGCCTGGTCGGTCTCGATTCGCGAGAGCGGCTGGGTAGGCTTTATCGAAGCCGCCATTTTCATTTTGGTGCTATTGGCCGGTCTGGTTTATCTGGTGCGCATCGGCGCGTTGGATTGGACTCCGGCGCGTTCCCAACGCCGCAGCAAACCGAGCACGATCACTAACACCAACAGTCATCCGCAGTAACAGCGAGGCATTAAGATGGACTATACGCTCACCCGCATAGACCCGAACGGTGAGAACGACCGTTATCCCCTGCAAAAACAGGAGATCGTCGCCGATCCCCTGGAACAACAGGTCCACCGCACGGTTTACATGGGTAAACTCGAGCATGCGCTGCATGACATGGTGAACTGGGGGCGTAAAAACTCTATTTGGCCGTATAACTTCGGCCTTTCGTGCTGTTACGTGGAGATGGTGACGTCGTTTACCGCCGTTCACGACGTGGCGCGTTTCGGTGCGGAAGTGTTGCGCGCCTCCCCGCGTCAGGCTGACCTGATGGTGGTGGCCGGCACCTGCTTCACCAAGATGGCCCCGGTTATCCAACGCCTGTACGAGCAGATGCTGGAGCCCAAGTGGGTGATCTCGATGGGCGCTTGCGCCAACTCCGGCGGCATGTACGACATCTATTCCGTGGTGCAGGGCGTGGACAAGTTCCTGCCGGTCGACGTGTACATTCCCGGCTGCCCACCGCGTCCGGAGGCCTACATGCAAGCGCTGATGCTGCTGCAGGAATCCATCGGCAAAGAACGTCGCCCACTGTCGTGGGTTGTCGGCGATCAGGGCGTTTACCGCGCCAATATGCAGTCTGAAAGAGAGCGTAAACACGGCGAGCGCATCGCGGTGACCAACCTCCGGACGCCTGACGAGATTTAAGACGTTCATTTAACGTCCATCTTAGTGCGCTATTGGTTAACACAGCGAAAAGTGAAACTTGCGGCGAATAACCCTTTAGTGTGGTGAAAAAAAATTATGACAGATTTGACGACGCACGACGCCTTGCCTGCCTGGCAGACCCGAGATCACCTTGACGACCCGGTGATCGGCGAACTGCGCAACCGTTTTGGGCCGGAAGCCTTTACTGTTCAGGCCACCCGCACCGGCATGCCCGTGGTATGGGTTAAACCTGACCAGTTACTGGAAGTAATGACGTTCCTGAGAAAACAGCCGAAGCCGTATGTCATGCTGTTCGATCTGCATGGCGTGGACGAACGTCTTCGCACCCACCGCGACGGCCTGCCCGCTGCGGATTTCTCCGTTTTCTACCATCTGATTTCCATCGAGCGCAACCGCGACATCATGCTGAAGGTGGCGCTGTCTGAAAAAGACCTGCACGTGCCGACGGCCACCAAGGTGTTCCCAAACGCCAACTGGTATGAGCGCGAGACCTGGGAAATGTTCGGCATCACCTTCGACGGCCACCCGCACCTGTCGCGCATCATGATGCCGCAGACCTGGGAAGGGCACCCGCTGCGCAAGGACTACCCGGCGCGCGCCACCGAATTCGATCCTTTCGTGTTGACCAAGCAGAAAGAAGATCTGGAGATGGAAGCGCTGACCTTCAAGCCGGAAGACTGGGGCATGAAGCGCGGCACCGAGAACGAAGACTTCATGTTCCTCAACCTCGGCCCGAACCACCCGTCTGCGCACGGTGCGTTCCGCATCATTCTGCAGCTGGACGGCGAAGAGATCGTCGACTGCGTGCCGGATATCGGCTATCACCACCGCGGCGCCGAGAAGATGGGCGAGCGTCAATCCTGGCACAGCTACATTCCGTACACCGACCGCATCGAATACCTCGGCGGCTGCGTGAACGAAATGCCTTACGTGCTGGCGGTTGAAAAGCTGGCCGGCATCAAGGTGCCGGAGCGCGTTGACACCATTCGCGTGATGCTGTCCGAACTGTTCCGCATCAACAGCCACCTGCTGTACATCTCCACCTTCATTCAGGACGTCGGCGCGATGACCCCGGTGTTCTTCGCCTTTACCGACCGCCAGAAGATCTACGATCTGGTGGAAGCGATCACCGGCTTCCGTATGCACCCGGCCTGGTTCCGTATCGGCGGCGTCGCGCACGATCTGCCGCGCGGCTGGGATCGCCTGCTGCGTGAATTCCTCGAATGGATGCCGAAGCGTCTGGATTCCTACGTGAAAGCGGCGCTGAAGAACAGCATTCTGAAAGGCCGTTCCATCGGCGTCGCGTCTTACAACGCCAAAGAAGCGCTGGAATGGGGCGTGACCGGTGCCGGTCTGCGCGCCACCGGCGTCGAGTTCGACGTGCGTAAATGGCGCCCGTACTCCGGCTACGAGAACTTCGACTTCGAAGTGCCGGTCGGCGACGGCAACAGCGACTGCTACACCCGCGTGATGCTGAAGGTGGAAGAGCTGCGCCAGAGCCTGCGCATCCTCGAACAGTGCCTGAACAATATGCCGGAAGGCCCGTTCAAGGCCGATCACCCGCTGACCACGCCGCCGCCGAAAGAGCGCACGCTGCAGCACATTGAAACGCTGATCACCCACTTCCTGCAGGTTTCCTGGGGCCCGGTGATGCCAGCCAACGAATCATTCCAGATGATTGAAGCCACCAAAGGGATCAACAGCTACTACCTGACCAGCGACGGCAGCACCATGAGCTACCGCACCCGGGTACGTACGCCGAGCTTTGCGCACCTGCAGCAGATCCCATCGGTCATCCGAGGCAGCCTGGTTTCCGACCTGATCGTCTATCTGGGTAGTATCGATTTTGTAATGTCAGATGTGGACCGCTAACTATGCATGATCAAAAAGACAATCACGCAGTCAACGATGCGCTCGAGCCCATCAATGCAGCCGCTCCTCAGAGCGGCGTTGATGCATTTGTACTGAGCGCGGAAGAACGTGATGCGATCGAGCACGAAAAGCACCATTACGAGGATCCGCGCGCCGCTTCCATCGAAGCACTGAAAATTGTGCAGAAGCAGCGCGGCTGGGTTCCGGACGGTGCGATTTACGCCATCGCGGAAGTGCTGGGCATCCCCGCCAGCGACGTAGAAGGCGTGGCCACGTTCTACAGCCAGATTTTCCGTCAGCCAGTAGGACGTCACGTGATCCGTTATTGTGACAGCGTTGTTTGTCACATCACCGGTTACCAGGGCATTCAGGCCGCTATCGAGAAGAAGCTGAACATCAAACCGGGTCAAACCACCTTTGATGGCCGCTTCACGCTGCTGCCGACCTGCTGTCTGGGCAACTGCGATAAAGGGCCGACCATGATGATTGATGACGACACGCACAGTCAGCTGAAGCCTGAAGATATCGAGACGCTACTGGAGCAGTATCAATGACCAAGCACATTGTACGCACTCCCGAAACGCATCCGCTGACCTGGCGTCTGCGCGATGACAAGCAGCCGCTGTGGCTGGACGAATACCGCAGCAAAAACGGCTATGCCGGCGCAGAGAAGGCCCTCAAAGGCCTGGCCCCGGACGAGATCGTCGGCCTGGTGAAAGATTCCGGGTTGAAGGGCCGCGGCGGCGCGGGCTTCTCCACCGGTTTGAAGTGGAGCCTGATGCCGAAGGACGAATCCATGAACATCCGTTACCTGCTGTGTAACGCCGATGAGATGGAGCCGGGCACCTATAAAGACCGCCTGCTGATGGAGCAGCTGCCGCACCTGCTGGTGGAAGGCATGCTGATCTCCGCGTTCGCGCTGAAAGCCTATCGCGGGTACATCTTCCTGCGCGGCGAGTACATCGAAGCGGCGGCGCACCTGCGTCGCGCCATCGCGGAAGCCACCGAAGCCGGCTATCTGGGCAAGAACATTCTCGGCACCGGATTTGATTTCGAGCTGATCGTGCACACCGGCGCCGGCCGTTACATCTGCGGCGAAGAAACCGCGCTGATCAACTCGCTGGAAGGCCGCCGCGCCAACCCGCGTTCCAAGCCGCCATTCCCGGCCAGCGCCGGCGTCTGGGGCAAGCCGACCTGCGTCAATAACGTCGAAACGCTGTGCAACGTGCCGGCCATTTTGGCGAACGGCGTGGAGTGGTACACCGGCATCTCCGGCAGTGAAGACAAAGGCACCAAGCTGATGGGCTTCTCCGGCCGGGTGAAAAATCCGGGCGTCTGGGAGTTGCCGTTCGGCACCACCGCGCGCGAAATCCTGGAAGATTACGCCGGCGGCATGCGCGACGGTCTGCGTTTCAAAGCCTGGCAGCCGGGCGGCGCGGGCACCGACTTCCTGACCGCCGATCACCTCGATCTGCCGATGGAATACGGCGCGATCGGCAAAGCCGGCAGCCGTCTCGGCACCGCGTTGGCGATGGCGGTAGACCACGAGATCGGCATGGTGCCGCTGGTGCGTAACCTGGAAGAGTTCTTCGCCCGCGAGTCCTGCGGCTGGTGTACGCCATGCCGCGACGGCCTGCCGTGGAGCGTGAAGATCCTGCGCGCGTTGGAAAACGGCGAAGGGCAGCCGGGGGATATCGAAACCCTCGAACAGCTGTGCCGTTCCCTCGGCCCGGGCAAAACCTTCTGCGCCCACGCGCCAGGTGCCGTAGAGCCACTGCAAAGCGCGATTAAATATTTCCGTGAAGAGTTCGAGGCGGGTATCGCCGTGCAGCACTTCGGCAACGCGCATGCGATTGGCGGCATTCAGCCGAACAATCTGCTGAAGCAACGCTGGTAAGCCGACTCGCCCGAACACGGCCAGAATTTTTGATTAACGCCTGCCGCAAGGCAGGCCACTTGGAAGCATGCTGACTATGGCTACGATTCATGTAGACGGCAAAGAGTATGAGGTAGACGGAGCGGACAACCTGCTGCAGGCTTGTCTCTCCCTCGGCCTTGATATTCCTTACTTTTGCTGGCATCCGGCGCTGGGAAGCGTCGGCGCTTGCCGCCAATGTGCGGTAAAGCAATACCAAAACGCGGAAGATACGCGCGGCCGTTTGGTGATGTCCTGTATGACCCCGGCATCCGATGGCACCTTCATCTCCATCGATGACGGCGAAGCGAAGCAGTTCCGTGAAAGCGTGGTCGAGTGGTTGATGACCAACCACCCGCACGATTGCCCGGTTTGTGAGGAAGGCGGTAACTGTCACCTGCAGGATATGACGGTAATGACCGGCCACAGCTTCCGTCGCTACCGCTTCACCAAGCGCACCCACAACAACCAGGAGCTGGGGCCGTTTATCTCGCACGAGATGAACCGCTGCATCGCCTGCTACCGCTGCGTGCGTTACTACAAAGACTATGCGGACGGCACCGACTTCGGCGTGTACGGCGCGCACGACAACGTCTACTTCGGTCGCCCGGAAAGCGGCACGCTGGAAAGCGAGTTCTCCGGCAACCTGGTGGAAGTGTGCCCGACCGGCGTTTTCACCGACAAAACGCACTCCGAACGCTACAACCGTAAATGGGACATGCAGTTCGCGCCAAGCATTTGCCAGCAGTGCAGCATCGGCTGTAACACCAGCCCGGGCGAGCGCTATGGCGAGCTGCGCCGTATCGAAAACCGTTACAACGGCAGCGTGAACCACTACTTCCTGTGTGACCGCGGCCGTTTCGGTTACGGCTACGTCAACCAGAAAGATCGTCCGCGTCAACCGCAGCAGCTGCGCGGCGACGACTGGATCACCCTGAACGCCGAGCAGGCGATGCAGGGCGCGGCGGACATCCTGCGTCAGGCGAAGAAAACCATCGGCATCGGCTCCCCGCGCGCCAGCCTGGAAAGCAACTTCGCGCTGCGCGAGCTGGTCGGCGCCGAGAACTACTACACCGGTATCGCTCAGGCGGAGCAATCACGCCTGGCGCTGATGCTGAACGTGCTGAAGAACGGCGGCGTTCATACGCCGGCGCTGCGTGAGATCGAAGATTACGACGCGGTGCTGGTGCTGGGCGAAGACCTGACGCAAACCGGCGCGCGCATCGCGCTGTCCGTGCGTCAGGCCGTCAAGGGTAAAGCCCGCGCGATGGCGGCGGCGCAGCGCGTTGCCGACTGGCAGATCGCGGCGGTGCAGAACATCGGCCAGCACGCCAAGTACCCGCTGTTCACCACCAACGTCGACAACACCCGCCTGGACGACATCGCCGCCTGGAACTACCGCGCGCCGGTTGACGAGCAGGCGCGCTTCGGCTTCGCCATCGCGCACGCGCTGGATAACGCAGCGCCGGCGGTGAACGATCTGGCCGAAGGCCTGAACAAGAAAGTCGACATCATCGTGCAGGCGCTGACCGGCGCACGCAAACCGCTGATCATTACCGGCAGCAACGCCGGCAGCGAAGCCATCATCGAAGCGGCGGCCAACATCGCCAAAGCGTTGAAGGGCCGCGGTTCCGATGTCGGCATCACCTTCGTGGCGGGCGCCGCCAACAGCATGGGCCTGGCGATGATCGGCGGCGGTTCGCTCGATCAGGCGCTGGAACAGCTGGCGAGCGG
Source organism: Serratia sp. B501 (assembly GCF_051172315.1). Lineage (NCBI taxonomy): Bacteria > Pseudomonadati > Pseudomonadota > Gammaproteobacteria > Enterobacterales > Yersiniaceae > Serratia > Serratia sp. B501. The sequence continues at coordinate 435,887 of NZ_JBPIZB010000003.1, read as the reverse complement.
CGCAGCCGATACCGCCATCGTGATGGAAAACGATCTCTATCGTCATGCGCCGGCGGCGCAGGTGGACGCAGCGTTGGGCAAGGTCAACAACCTGATCGTCGCCGATCACCAGCGCACCGCGATCATGGACAAAGCCAACCTGATCCTCTCCTCGGCCAGCTTTGCCGAGAGCGACGGTACGCTGATCAACCAGGAAGGCCGCGCGCAGCGCTTCTTCCAGGTATACGATCCGGCTTACTACGACGACGCCAAGAAGAATCAGTTCACCGTGATGCTGGAAAGCTGGCGCTGGATGCACTCGCTGCACTCCACCTACACCAGCCGCCATGTGGACTGGACTCAGCTCGATGACGTGATCGCCGCTTGCGTCGCCGCGTTGCCGCAGCTGCAGGGCATCGTCGATGCCGCGCCGGACGCGACTTTCCGCATTCGCGGTCAGAAGCTGGCGCGTTCGCCGCACCGTTCCAGCGGCCGTACCGCCATGCGCGCCAACATCAGCGTGCACGAGCCGCGTCAGCCGCAGGATAAAGACACCATGTTCGCCTTCTCGATGGAAGGGAACAACAGCCCGCTGGCCGATCGTCAGCAGATCCCGTTCGCCTGGGCGCCAGGCTGGAACTCACCGCAGGCATGGAACAAGTTCCAGGCCGAAGTGGGCGGCAAACTGCGCCACGGCGATCCGGGCGTGCGCCTGATCGAAGCGGGGGAGGGCAGCCTCGGTTACTTCGACCGCGTGCCAGCCGCCTTCAATCCGAACGACGGCTGGCGTGTCGCGCCTTACTACCACCTGTTCGGCAGCGATGAAATGTCGCAGCGCTCTCACGTGATCCAGCAGCGCATGCCGGAAGCTTACGTGATGGTCAACCCGGCCGACGCGGCGACCCTTGGCGTCAACGCGGGCAGCCTGGTGGAGTTCAGCTGTGCGGGCCAGACCTTGCGTCTGCCGGTGCGTCTGAGTGAAACCCTGACCCAGGGCCAGGTTGGTTTGCCGCTCGGCTTGCCAGGGATCCCGCCGATTTTGGTGGGTGCTAAGGTAGACAATCTGCGGGAGGCGGCACGATGAGCTGGTTTACCCCTGAGGTGATCGACATTCTGATCGCCGTTCTTAAAGCGGTCGTGATCCTGTTGGTGGTCGTGGCGTGCGGGGCGTTCATGAGCTTCGGCGAACGCCGCCTGCTCGGCCTGTTCCAGAACCGTTACGGACCGAACCGCGTAGGCTGGGGCGGCTCGCTGCAGCTGGTCGCCGACATGATCAAAATGTTCTTCAAGGAAGACTGGGTGCCGAGATTCTCCGACCGGGTGATCTTTACCCTGGCGCCGATGATCGCCTTTACTTCCCTGTTGCTGGCATTTGCCATCGTGCCGGTCAGCCCGACCTGGGCGGTGTCCGATCTCAACATCGGTATTCTGTTCTTCCTGATGATGGCCGGCCTGGCGGTGTACGCCGTGCTGTTCGCCGGCTGGTCGAGCAACAACAAATACTCGCTGTTGGGCGCGATGCGCGCCTCCGCGCAAACCCTGAGCTACGAAGTGTTCATCGGCCTGTCGCTGATGGGTGTGGTGATGCAGGCGGGTTCGTTCAACATGCAGGCTATCGTTGAATCGCAGGCGCACGTCTGGAACGTCATTCCGCAGTTCTTCGGCTTCGTGACCTTCGCGATCGCCGGCGTGGCGGTGTGTCACCGTCACCCGTTTGACCAGCCGGAAGCTGAGCAGGAACTGGCTGACGGTTACCACATCGAATATTCCGGCATGAAGTTCGGTCTGTTCTTCGTGGGGGAATACATCGGTATCGTCACCGTGTCCGCCCTGATTGTGACGTTGTTCTTCGGCGGCTGGCAGGGTCCGTTCCTGCCGCCATTCATCTGGTTCGCGTTGAAAACGGCCTTCTTCATGATGATGTTCATCCTGATCCGCGCCGCGCTGCCGCGTCCGCGTTATGACCAGGTGATGTCTTTCGGCTGGAAAGTGTGCCTGCCGCTGACGCTGCTGAACCTGCTGGCAACCGCCGCGGTCATTTTGTACAACGCTCAATAAGGGGTGAATAAACCATGACATTGAAAGAGTTAGTGGTTGGTTTCGGCACCCAGATGCGCAGCATTTGGATGATTGGCATGCATGCCTTCGCCAAGCGTGAAACCCAGATGTACCCGGAAGAACCGGTTTACCTGCCGCCGCGCTACCGCGGCCGCATCGTGCTGACGCGCGATCCGGACGGCGAAGAGCGCTGCGTCGCCTGTAACCTGTGTGCGGTTGCCTGCCCGGTCGGCTGTATCTCGCTGCAAAAAGCGGAACAGAAAGACGGCCGTTGGTATCCGGAGTTCTTCCGCATCAACTTCTCGCGCTGCATCTTCTGTGGCCTGTGCGAAGAGGCTTGCCCGACTACCGCTATCCAGCTGACGCCGGATTTCGAACTGGGTGAGTACAAGCGTCAGGATCTGGTGTACGAAAAAGAAGATCTGTTGATCTCGGGGCCGGGTAAATATCCGGAATATAACTTCTACCGGATGGCCGGTATGGCGATTGACGGCAAAGCCAAAGGCGAAGCCGAAAACGAAGCCAAACCGATCGACGTCAAAGGTCTGTTGCCCTAAGGAGCCAGCAAGCATGGAAATTGCATTTTATCTGGCAGGTTTGATTGCGGTGGCCGCGACGATTCGCGTGATCACCCATACCAACCCTGTGCATGCGCTGCTGTATCTGATCGTCTCGTTATTGGCGATCTCGGCAGTCTTCTTCTCTCTCGGCGCCTACTTTGCCGCCGCGTTGGAAATCATCGTTTATGCGGGCGCCATCATGGTGCTGTTCGTGTTCGTGGTGATGATGCTGAACCTCGGCAACGTGCAGCAGCAAGAGCGCGACTGGATGAAGCCGACGGTGTGGATCGGGCCTGGCCTGCTGTCGCTGGCGCTGCTGGTGGTATTGATCGTCGCGATCCGCAGCGTATCCGATCAGGGTATCAGCGGTGAGATGGTCGACGCGAAGGCGGTGGGCATCAGCCTGTTCGGGCCTTACGTACTGGCGGTTGAGCTGGCTTCAATGCTGCTGTTGGCGGGTCTGGTTGTCGCCTTCCATATCGGCCGCGAGCACAAGCCTGGCGAGGTGCTGAGCAACGCGCCGGCGAGTGGCGAAATGGCGAGAAGAAAATCGGAGGAGCAAGCATGATCCCTCTTCAACATGGCCTGATCCTGGCGGCTATCCTGTTTGTGCTCGGGCTGACCGGGCTGCTGGTGCGCCGCAACCTGCTGTTTATGCTGATCAGCCTGGAAGTGATGATCAACGCTGCGGCGTTGGCGTTTATCGTGGCGGGAAGCTACTGGGGCCAGGCGGACGGACAGGTGATGTACATCCTGGCGATCAGCCTGGCGGCAGCCGAGGCCAGTATCGGCCTGGCGCTGCTGCTGCAGCTCTACCGTCGTCGTCATACCCTGAATATTGATACTGTCAGTGAGATGCGCGGATGAACCTATTATATTTAACAATTCTGCTACCGCTGATCGGGTTCCTGCTGTTGGCATTTTCCCGCGGTCGTTGGTCTGAAAACACGGCGGCCACCGTCGGCGTGGGTTCTATCGGCCTGGCTGCGCTTGTCACGGTCTATGTGGCGATGGATTTCTTCGCCCAGAAAGCCGCCGGCGTGCAGCTGTTCGAGCAAAGCCTGTGGACCTGGATGGCCGTCGGCAACTTCAATATCGGCGTGACCCTGGTGCTGGACGGCCTGTCGCTGACCATGCTGTCGGTGGTCACCGGCGTCGGCTTCTTCATCCACATGTTCGCTTCCTGGTACATGCGCGGTGAAGAGGGCTATTCGCGCTTCTTCGCTTACACCAACCTGTTTATCGCCAGCATGGTGGTATTGGTGCTGGCGGACAACCTGCTGTTGATGTACCTGGGTTGGGAAGGCGTGGGCCTGTGCAGCTACCTGTTGATCGGTTTCTACTACAAAGATCCGGCCAACGGCGCGGCGGCGATGAAAGCCTTTATCGTCACCCGCGTGGGCGACGTGTTCCTGGCGTTTGCGCTGTTCATCCTCTACAACGAGCTGGGCACGCTGAACATCCGCGAGCTGATGATCCTGGCGCCGCAGAAACTGGCGGTGGGCGACACGGCCATCACCTGGGCGACCCTGATGCTGCTGGGCGGCGCGGTCGGCAAATCGGCGCAGCTGCCGTTGCAAACCTGGTTGGCGGACGCGATGGCGGGCCCAACCCCGGTTTCCGCACTGATCCACGCGGCGACCATGGTGACCGCGGGCGTCTATCTGATCGCCCGCACGCACGGCCTGTTCCTGATGGCGCCTGAAGTGCTGCACCTGGTGGGTATCGTTGGTGCGGTCACTCTGCTGCTGGCCGGCTTCGCCGCGCTGGTGCAGACCGACATCAAGCGCGTGCTCGCTTACTCCACCATGAGCCAGATCGGTTACATGTTCCTGGCGCTGGGCGTGCAGGCATGGGACGCGGCGATCTTCCACCTGATGACCCACGCGTTCTTCAAGGCGCTGCTGTTCCTGTCATCCGGTTCGGTGATCCTGGCTTGCCACCACGAGCAAAACATCTTCAAGATGGGCGGTCTGCGCAAGAGCATCCCGCTGGTGTACGTCTGCTTCCTGGTGGGCGGCGCGGCGCTGTCTGCGTTGCCGCTGGTCACGGCCGGCTTCTTCAGTAAGGACGAGATCCTGGCGGGCGCGATGGCCAACGGCCACATCAACCTGATGGTTGCCGGCCTGGTCGGTGCGTTCATGACCTCGCTGTACACCTTCCGTATGATTTTCATCGTGTTCCATGGCGAAGAGAAAATCAAAGCGCATGCCGGTAAAGGCATCACTCACCACTTGCCACTGCTGGTTCTGCTGGTGCTGTCCACCTTCGTCGGCGCGATGATCGTGCCGCCGTTGCAGGGCGTGCTGCCGGAGACCACCGAGCTGGCGCACGGCAGCGTGCTGCGGCTTGAAATCACCTCCGGCGTGGTGGCTATCGTCGGCATTCTGCTGGCGGCCGCGCTGTGGCTGGGCAAACGCAGCCTGGTCAACAGCATCGCCAACAGCGCGCCGGGTCGTTTCTTCTCGACCTGGTGGTTCCATGCCTGGGGCTTCGACTGGCTGTATGACAAAGTGTTCGTCAAGCCGTACCTGGGCATTGCGAAGCTGCTGCAACGCGATCCGCTGAACTCGCTGATGAACCTGCCGGCCGTCTTCTCCCGCTGGGGGAACCGCGGTCTGACGGTGAGCGAGAACGGTCAGGTGCGTTGGTATATAGCGTCTATGGGTGTGGGTGCAGTGGTCGTATTGGCTCTGTTGATTTTGGTTTAATTGAATAATTTAAACAGACGCATTTTTCGGGCGTAGCGCCGGGCAGGCGCTACGTACAAAGTTTGAAATTATTCGTATAAGGGACACAAAACGCCATGCTATTACCTTGGCTAATTCTTATCCCCTTTATCGGCGGTCTGCTGTGCTGGCAGCTTGAGCGCTTCGGTACTAAGGTGCCGCGCTGGATAGCGCTGATCGCAATGGGGCTGACGTTGGCGCTCTCTCTGCAGCTGTGGATGCAGGGCGGCTATACATTGACCACGCCGAAAGGCATTCCGCAGTGGCAGAGCGAATTCCTGCTGCCGTGGATCCCGCGCTTCGGCATCTCCATCCACCTGGCGCTGGACGGTCTGTCGCTGCTGATGGTGGTGTTGACCGGTCTGCTGGGCGTGCTGGCGATCCTCTGTTCCTGGCGTGAAATCCAGAAGTATCAGGGCTTCTTCCACCTCAACCTGCTGTGGATCCTGGGCGGCGTTATCGGCGTGTTCCTCGCCATCGACATGTTCCTGTTCTTCTTCTTCTGGGAAATGATGTTGGTGCCGATGTACTTCCTGATCGCGCTGTGGGGTCACAAGGCGTCGGACGGTAAAACCCGCATCACCGCGGCGACCAAGTTCTTCATCTACACCCAGGCCAGCGGTCTGGTGATGCTGATTGCGATCCTGGGCCTGGTGTTCGTGCACTACAACGCCACCGGCGTGTGGACCTTCGATTACGAAGACCTGCTGCAAACGCCGATGTCCCACAACGTGCAATATATGCTGATGCTGGGCTTCTTCATCGCCTTCGCGGTGAAAATGCCGGTGGTGCCGCTGCACGGCTGGTTGCCGGATGCGCACAGCCAGGCGCCAACCGCAGGTTCCGTCGACCTGGCGGGCATCTTGCTGAAAACCGCGGCCTACGGCCTGCTGCGTTTCAGCCTGCCGCTGTTCCCTGAGGCTTCGCACGAGTTCGCGCCAATCGCCATGTGGCTGGGCGTGATCGGCATCTTCTACGGCGCCTGGATGGCGTTCGCGCAGACCGACATTAAGCGCCTTATCGCTTACACCTCGGTATCGCACATGGGCTTCGTGCTGATCGCCATCTACACCGGCAGCCAGCTGGCTTACCAGGGCGCGGTTATCCAGATGATCGCGCACGGCCTGTCCGCCGCCGGCATGTTTATCATCTGCGGCCAGCTGTATGAGCGTCTGCATACGCGCGACATGCGCCAGATGGGCGGCCTGTGGGGGCGCATCAAGTTCATCCCTGCGCTGTCGCTGTTCTTCGCCGTGGCTACGCTGGGGATGCCGGGTACCGGTAACTTCGTCGGCGAATTCATGATTCTGTTCGGCAGCTACCAGGTGGTGCCGGTGATCACCGTGATCTCCACCTTCGGTCTGGTGTTCGCTTCGGTTTACTCGCTGATCATGATGCAGCGCGCTTACTACGGTGCGCCTAAATCCGACCAGCCGCTGCAGGGCATGACCGCGCGCGAACTGTTCATCATTCTGCTGCTGGTGGTGTTGCTGGTTCTGCTGGGGGTTTACCCGCAGCCGATTCTGGATACTTCCAACGCGGCGATGAGCAACGTGCAACACTGGTTTGGTTCGTCAGTTTCAGCAATTTCAACAACAAGGCCGTAATTCGCCATGACAATAACTCCTCAACAACTGATCGCACTGCTGCCGCTGTTGATCGTCGGATTGACGGTGGTGGTTGTGATGCTAGGCATTGCGTGGCGACGCGACCACTTTATCAACGCCACCCTGACCGTGATCGGTCTCAACCTGGCGCTGCTTTCGCTGTACTTTGTCGGCCAGGCAGGCCCAATGGACGTCACCCCGCTGCTGCGGGTTGACGGCTACTCGATGTTCTACACCGGGCTGGTGCTGCTGGCGAGTCTGGCGACCTGCACCTTCGCGTATCCGTGGCTGGTCGGCTATCCGGATAACCGCGAAGAGTTCTACCTGCTGGTGCTGATCGCCGCCATGGGCGGCATCCTGCTGGCGAGCGCCAACCATCTGGCTTCGCTGTTCATCGGTATCGAGCTGATCTCGCTGCCGCTGTTCGGCCTGGTGGGCTATGCCTACCGCCAGAAGCGCCCGCTGGAAGCCGCCATCAAGTACATGCTGCTGTCCGCCGCCGCGTCGTCGTTCCTGCTGTTCGGCATGGCGCTGCTGTACGCCGAATCCGGCGATTTGTCGCTGGCCGGCCTCGGCAAGAGCCTGCAGGAAAACATGATGCACCAGCCGCTGATCCTGGCCGGCATGGGCATGATGATCGTCGGTCTGGGCTTCAAGCTGTCGCTGGTGCCGTTCCAACTGTGGACGCCGGACGTTTATCAGGGCGCGCCTGCGCCGGTCTCGACCTTCCTGGCGACCGCCAGCAAGATCGCGATCTTTGCGGTCGTGATGCGTCTGTTCCTGTATGCCCCGGCCGCCGACAACGAAGCGCTGCGCATGGTATTGTCGATCATCGCGTTCTGCTCCATCTTGTTCGGTAACCTGATGGCCATCAGCCAGACCAACATCAAGCGTCTGCTGGGCTACTCGTCGATCGCTCATCTGGGCTACCTGCTGGTGGCGCTGATTGCGGTGCAAACCCATCAGCTGTCGCTGGAAACCGCCGGCGTTTATCTGGCCGGTTACCTGTTCAGCAGCCTGGGCGCCTTCGGCGTGGTCAGCCTGATGTCCAGCCCATACCGCGGCCCGGATGCGGATTCGCTGTTCTCTTACCGTGGTCTGTTCTGGCACAAGCCAATCTTGTCCGCGGTAATGACGGTGATGATGCTGTCGCTGGCCGGTATCCCGATGACGCTGGGCTTTATCGGTAAGTTCTTCGTGATCGCGATGGGCGTCAGCGCGCACCTGTGGTGGCTGACCGGCGCAGTCGTGGTAGGCAGCGCCATCGGCCTGTATTACTACCTGCGCGTGACCGTCAGTCTGTTCCTCAGCGCGCCGGAATCGCTGCAGCGCGACACCCCGAACAACTGGGCGTTGACCGCCGGTGGCGTCGTGGTGCTGATCTCAGCCGCGCTGGTGCTGCTGTTGGGGGTTTATCCTCAGCCGCTGATTTCGCTGGTGCAGATGGCTCAGCCGACGTTCTGATAACGCTTCAGACGGTAAAAAGGTCGCTTCGGCGGCCTTTTTTTATGGAGAAACGGCACTCAGTCGTAATGGGCGCTAAACGACGTTTCCAGCGCCTGCACCACCGCGCGCACGCGAGCGGCGCGTTGCAAATCGGGGTGCAGCACCAGCCAGATATCCACCCAGTCTTTGCTCTCGGGAAAGAGGCGCACCAGTTCCGGGTCGTGGTCGGCCAGGCACGACAAGAGCAGCCCGATGCCCAGCCCGCTGCGGGTGGCCGAACGTAACAACAGCTGCGAATTGCATTGCAGCACGGCGTTGGGCTCGTACAGGGTCTCGCCGCCGAAATTGCTCCAGTGGCGCGGCACCAGTTCGCGCGGGAACATCAGCAGATCGTGGCCGCGCAGCTGCTCGCCTTTGACCGGCATGCCGCGTTGCGCCAGATAGTGCGGGCTGGCGTACAGGCCCATTTCGATAGTGGCTAAGCGTTTGATGATCAGCTCATCGTCATCGGGGCGCGCGCCGCGGATCGCCAAATCCGCGCTGTGGTAAGCGATATCGGTGATGTTCAGCGCCGTCAACAGCGTGACGGTGATGGCCGGATAGCGTTGCCGCAGATCTTGCAGCGCCGGTATCACGAAGGCTTCGGCCAGGGTATCGGTGGTGGCGATGCGCACGTTGCCGCACAGACTTTCGTCGCCGCCGGCGGCTTTGCGAGCGATCGCCTGCACGGCATTTTCCATCTTCATCATGTCCGCCAGCATGGATTCGCCCAGCGGGCTGAGGGAGAAGGATTTTGGCGTGCGGATAAACAATTTCGAACCCAGCGAGTTTTCCAGGGCGGTGAGACGTCGGCCGACGGTCGCCTGATCAACCTGCAGCTGGTTGGCGGCTTTACGTAACGTGCCGCAGCGCGCGACGGCCAGAAAGAAGCGCGCGTCATCCCAATTCATCATGCCATTTCCTCTCTGCAGATTTGTCGGCGCCAGGGGAGCAGTGCGGGCCGGGCGAACGATACCGGTATCTATCATAAAGCGTTGTTCCGCCTGGAGGGAGAGAAAGACGGTCAACGGCACGCACATCGGCGGTTATTTCTCCGGTGATGCAAGAATGCATCAGGGTGATTCATTCTTGACGATACTTCGCCCGTCGTCGTAACGCTATGATAAGCGCCGTTCCCGGCAGACCGGGTGAGGAAAGACGACGATGGCAGGCCGCCGCCTGCCGACTTTGGGAGTGGAAGCATGTCAGAAAATACCGCCATCCAGGACGCGGCGCCAGCAAACGCACAGGCGTCGCGCACGGCCATTTTACTGTTCCTGGCGCTGGCTTTGATGTCGGCATTGCTGAACAGCAGCGCGCCGACGCCGCTTTATCCGCTGTATCAGCAGCAGCTTGCGCTAAGCTCGGTCAGTCTGACCGTCATCTACGGCGCCTATGCCGCCGGCGTGCTGATCTCTTTGTTCGGCGTCGGCAATCTGGCCGGCAAAGTAAAGGATTTACGCAGCATGATCGTGCCGGCGTTGCTGGTGGTGTTGAGCGGCGCGCTGCTGTTCGCGCTGGCTGATACCTTTGCCATGATGCTGATGGCGCGGCTGCTGGCCGGGGTAGGCACCGGGGCGCTGACCGGCGCGGCGAACATCGCGTTGGTGCGGTTTGGGCCGCGCGACGGCGGTAAAAGCGCGGCGTTAATCGCAACGCTGTCATTCACCACCGGATTAGCGCTGGGGCCGATCTTCAGCGGCATCGCTTTGCAGACCGGTTTTCATCCCACGACGCTGCCGTTCGTTTTCATCATGGCCATTGCCGCCATGGCGGCGTTGGGCGTCATGCTGCTGTGGCCGCGTGGCCAGGTTGCGTCGCCGGCCCGAGCTGCGCCGGCCGAACAGGAAAAAAGCACGCTGCTCGATGGCCTGCGCGCTACCGGCGGTAAATTCTTTGTGTGCGCCGGCGCGCTGTTTGTCTGTTGGGCGCTGGCCGCCAGTATTTTGGCAATCGGCCCCGGCGTGGCGGAAACGCTGTTAGGCATGCACCAGCGTGGCGTCTTTGGCTATGCGATTGCGGTGTATCTGCTGATCGCCGGCATCAGCCAGATCCTGAGCCGCCGCGTTAACGCCCGTCATTCGCTGTTGTTCGGTTGCCTGGCGCAGGTGCTGGCGGCAGTGGTGTTCGCCATGGCGATCCAGTGGCATTCTCTGGGGCTGGCGGCGGTGGGGCTGGTGGTGGCCGGCTATGCTTACGGCGCCATTTTCGTCGGCAGCGCGACCCTGGTTAACTTGATTTCGCCGCCGACCAGCCATGCGCGTTTGCTTTCTCTGTTTTACGTTATCGCTTATATCGCCAACTGGGTGCCGATCTTGCTGGGCGTGGTGGTCGATCGCGTCGATCTGCAGCAGGCGACCCATTTGCTGTTCTTGAGCAGCAGCGCAGTGTGCCTGTTGCTGGCATGGAAAACGTCCCGGGTGGGATTCCCTTGCTAATTATTTTGTGATGAATATCTATTTTTTATAATTAATGATTCTTTAATTACATTTATGATGTGATTTGTATAGCATAAATTGGCCTGTTTTCGGGTAAACTGCGCGCTTTCTTTTTGCTGCAGGTCACTTTATGAACGTTCTTTTCGCCATTGCCGTCACCACCGGGATCCTGTCCGGCGTTTGGGGATGGGTTGCCGTCAGTCTGGGCCTGATCGGTTGGGCCGGTTTTCTCGGCTGCACGGCCTATTTCGCCTGCCCGCAGGGCGGCCTGAAAGGGCTGTTGATCGGCGCGTTGACCTGCTGCAGCGGCGTTTTCTGGGCAATGGTCATCATCCACGGCAGCGAACTGGCGCCGCAATGGAATTTGCTGGGGTATCTGCTGACCGGCGCCGTGGCGTTCTTGATGTGCATACAGGCCAAACAGCAATGGCTGGGGTTCGTGCCCGGCACCTTTATCGGCGCCTGTGCGACCTTCGCCGGCGGCGGCGACTGGCCGCTGGTGACGCTCTCTTTGCTGGTGGGCCTGCTATTCGGCTATGCGATGAAAAACAGCGGGCTGTGGTGGGCGGCGCGCAGCGAAAAAGCCCGCGCCGCACAGCCGGTCAGCCGGCATGCCGGCTCAAACGGTGCCGCCGAGTGAGAGGCGGTAGTGCAGATCGAGACGCTCGGCGCAGGGCTCGCCCGCGATCCGCTGCAGCAACAGTTCACTGGCGGCCTTACCCATCTCAAAGCGCGGCGTGATCACGCTGGCGATGCCCGGCGTGGTCGCCTGGCCGATATCCAGACCGTGAAAACCCGATAGCGCAACCTCCTGCGGCACGCGCACGCCGAGACGCAGGCAGGCCTGCAACACGCCTACCGCCAAATCGTCGTTGGTGCACAGGATACCGTCCAACTGCGGGTAGCGTTCGCGCGCCATCGCCAGCATGTCGGCGCCGATCGAAACCGATGAGACTCGATGCGGCGTGATCTGGCGCGGCGTTTGCCCCTGAGCCGCCATGGCGCGGCAGTAACCCTGGTAACGTTTAATGTCGCGGGCGTCGGACATGGCGCCAAAGTAAACGATATGGCGTTTGCCGCTGGCCAGCAGCGCGGCGGTCATGTCATACCCCGCCTGTTCATTGTCAAATCCCACTGCGATCCGCCCCGGCGGCGCGTCGAGATCCATCACCTGCGCGATGGGAATTTTCGCGGCGGCGAGATAGGTCTCCGCGCGCAAGGTGTGCGCCGAATCGGTGAGGATTAGCCCGGCGATTGGATAAGCCAGCAGTTGTGCAATCTGCTCTTCTTCCCGCTGCGGGCTGTAATCGTAGTTCACCACCAGCGTTTGATAACCCCGCGCCTGGGTGACGGATTCGATGCCGGCCAGCAGATCGGCGAAAATCTGGTTATTGAAAGAGGGGATCAACACGCCGATGCGCGGTTTTCTGCCGGCCTGTGCGGTATCGGCGTCAGTGATGTTCAGCTCCCGCATGACCTGCGCAATGCGTTCAGCGGTGTCGGCCGCCACTTTGTCCGGCGTGCGCAGAAAACGGCTGACGGTCATTTTGGTCACGCCGGCCAATTGCGCGATGTCCTGTAGCGTTACGCGGGGGTGTTTCATTCGGTAGCCTTAACGGGCGGCGCGGCAAGGGTGGATAGCGGTATGTTAACAAATCGATTTGGTGATAACAACGCATGCGATTTTATTGAAAGTGGCTATTTTTCAATTGGATAAATTGGCTTTGTTCTCTTGCTGTCTGCGTGAGTTCACGTTAAGGGTAACAGGGTTTCGTAACATTATTTTCAGTGATTTCCATCACGTTTTTACCGGTAACAATCGGCTGAGATAGAGGCCTGTCCGATTGGAGGCCTGAAGGCCGGGAATTACCATGAACAACCTGTTTTCTCTGGATAACAAAACCGTCTTGATCACCGGCGCCTCGCGCGGCATCGGTTTTCTGCTGGCGCGCGGCCTGGCGCAGCAAGGCGCGCATATTCTGGTCAACGCCACCACCGAAGAACATGCCCGGCACGCCGCCGATCGCCTGCGCGAAGAGGGGCTGCGCGCCGACGCGGCGGCGTTCGACGTCACCGACTCTCAGGCGGTGCATGCCGCCATCGGCCGTATCGAAGCGGACATCGGCGCGATAGACGTGTTGATCAACAACGCCGGCATCCAGCGCCGTCATCCCTTCACCGAGTTCCCGGAGCAAGACTGGGACGACATCATCGCCGTCAACCAGAAGGCGGTCTTCATCGTGTCGCAGACCGTGGCCCGTTACATGGTGCCGCGCCGGCGCGGCAAGATCGTCAATATCGGCTCGATGCAAAGCGAGCTGGGGCGGGACACCATCACCCCTTACGCGGCGTCCAAAGGGGCGGTGAAAATGCTGACGCGCGGCATGTGCGTGGAGTTGGCGCGTTACAACATTCAGGTCAACGGCATCGCCCCCGGCTATTTCAAAACCGAGATGACGCAGGCGTTGGCCGACGACCCGGCCTTTACCGCCTGGCTGACCCAGCGCACGCCCGCCGCGCGTTGGGGGGATCCACAGGAGCTGATCGGCGCGGCGGTGTTCCTAGCCGCCGACGCTTCCAGCTTCGTCAACGGGCAACTGCTGTTTGTCGATGGCGGCATGTCCGCCGCGGTGTAATCCCTCTTTCGTGGAGTGTTGAGATGAAAATTCAAACCCAGTCCTGCATGGTTAACGGCAAACGCGACGTGGCGGTGATCGCGCAAGAAGTGAATTATCAGGGGCAGGGCACGCTGGTGAAAATCCGCCGCGGCGGCATCTGCGGCTCGGACCTGCATTACTTTCAGGAAGGGAAGGTCGGCAATTTTCAGGTACGTCAGCCGATGGTGCTGGGCCACGAGGCGATCGGCGAGGTGGTCGCCAGCGATTCACCGCAGCTGGCGATCGGGCAGAAGGTGGCGCTCAATCCCAGCAAACCCTGCGGGCAGTGCAAATATTGTCTGGCGCAGCAAAGCAATCAGTGCGTTGACATGCGCTTTTTCGGCAGTGCGATGTATTTCCCGCACGTCGACGGTGCTTTCACCCAATACAAGGTGGTGGATAGTGCGCAGTGCATTCCTTACGCCGCTGATCGCGACGACAGGGTGATGGTATTCGCCGAACCGCTGGCGGTGGCGATCCACGCGGCGAAACAGCCCGGTGCGGTGAAGGGTAAAACGGTTTTCGTGTCCGGCGTCGGCCCGATCGGTTGTTTGCTGGTGGCGGCGCTGAAAGCGCTGGGCGCCGCCGAGATCGTCTGCGCCGATCTCAGCCCGCGCTGTCTGGCGCTCGCCGGCCAGATGGGGGCGGACCGCTGTCTGCATGCCGCAGACGACGATTTCAGCGTATATCAGCAACACAAAGGCTATTTCGACATTGCTTTCGAGGCAGCAGGGCATCCGACGTCGCTGCAGCGCTGCCTGGAAGTCACGCGCGCCAAGGGCACCGTCGTGCAGGTCGGGATGGGCGGCAGCTTCCCTGATTTCCCGCTGATGCTGTTGATCGCCAAGGAGTTGAATCTGCTCGGCTCCTTCCGCTTCGTGGAGGAATTCGCGCTGGCGGTGGCCTGGCTGGCCGGCGATGTGGTCGATCCGCTGCCGCTGCTGTCGGCGGAGTTCGCCGGGGACCAACTGGCGCAGGCGCTGGAGTTTGCCGGCGACAAGCGCCAGGCCGCCAAGGTGCAATTAGTGTTTTAGGGTAAAAGTCCGATGGCCGCAGGTGACGATCGTTGTCTATAGTGTAGGAACGCTTAATTTTTCAACCACGGAGATCTCACGATGGCAAGACATACGGATGCTGAGCAAACTACGCTGGATGACGATCTGAGAATGCTGACCGAAACGCTGGAAGAAGTGTTGCAATACAGCGGCGATCGCGCGGATCAGGCCTACATCGACATCAAGTCGCACGCCGAGCAGGCGCTGAGTGAGGTCAAGGCGCGCTGGGTGAACACCGGCGAATCCTACTATGCCCGCGCCAAAGAAGTGGTGCACCGCACCGACGACTATGTGCGGGATAAACCCTGGCACAGCGTGGGCATCGGCGCCACCGTCGGGCTGGTGCTGGGGCTGCTGCTGGCCCGCAAATAAATTACGCCCCAGGGGCGGCGCAAGCCGCCTCGTTCTTTTCTGCAGACTGTGTTCTTCATCCCGCTGTTTCTCCGATAGTTCTTCCATATCCCGCCTATACTTTCCGCTAGCCGCCGCAGGCGGGGCGCTATTCCCCTGTTTTTTGTGCGGACGGATTGAGACCATGTCGCCGCAGGTGTAAAGTGTTTGTGTATTTATTGTTTATTTTTTGTTCTAAATCAAATAATTATCTGGTGTAAACACCCAGGGATATACGGCGTTTTTGCGCTGGCGCAAAAGCCGTGAAAATAACACCTCATATAATACAGAGCGTAACTACAGGCGCGGCGTCCGTCGGCTGCGCCGGGGACGATCTCTGCTAACTGACTTGTGAGCGAACTATGTCGACAAGTGTTTTTAATCGCCGGTGGGCGGCTGTGCTGCTCGAGGCGCTGGCCCGCCATGGGGTGCGGCATGTTTGTATCGCTCCGGGATCGCGCTCCACGCCGTTGACGCTGGCCGCTGCGGCCAACCGATCTTTTATCTGTCATACCCACTTTGATGAACGCGGGCTTGGCCATTTGGCGCTTGGGCTGGCGAAGGCGGCGCGTGAGCCGGTAGCGGTGATTGTCACGTCCGGTACCGCGGCGGCGAACCTTTACCCGGCTTTAATCGAGGCCGGCCTGACCGGTGAGCGGCTGGTGTTTCTCACCGCCGATCGGCCGCCGGAACTGATCGACTGCGGCGCCAATCAGGCGATCCGTCAAAACGGCCTCTACAGCAGCCACCCGACGTTGGCGATCGATCTGCCGCGTCCTACGCCGGATATTCCGGCCGCGTGGCTGGCCTCCAGCGTCGACAGCGCGATGGCGCGCCTGCAGCACGGCGCGTTGCATATTAACTGCCCGTTCGCCGAACCGCTGTACGGCGGTGATGAACGTCAGTATGCCGATTGGTCCGCCGCGCTGGGCGACTGGTGGCAGAGCGATCGGCCTTGGCTGCAGGAAAGTGAGACGCGTGCGGCGCCGTCGCCGCAGCCGGACTGGTTCTTCTGGCGGCAAAAACGCGGCGTGGTGCTGGCCGGCCGCATGAGCGCGGAAGAGGGCGCACAGGTGGCCGACTGGGCCGAGACGCTGGGCTGGCCGCTGATCGGCGATGTGCTGTCGCAGACCGGGCAACCGCTGCCCTGCGCCGATTTATGGCTCGCTCATCCGCAGGCGCAGCGCGTGTTGCAAGACGCGCAGCTGGTGGTGCAGTTCGGCGGCAGTCTGACCGGTAAACGCTTGCTGCAGTGGCAGGCGCAGTGTCGGCCGGAAGAGTATTGGGTCATCGACGAGCTGCCGGGGCGGCTCGATCCGGCCCAGCACCGGGGGCGGCGTCTGCGTGCCGGGGTGGCGCAGTGGTTGGCGCAGCATCCGGCGCAACCGCGCGCGCCGTGGGCCGCCGGGCTGGCGGCCTTGGCGGATAAGGCGCTGACGGCGGCGTCCACGCATCTGCACGATAACTTTGGCGAAGCGCAGCTGGCGCACCGCCTGCCGGAACTGCTGCCGGAGAACGGCCAGCTGTTTCTCGGCAACAGCCTGGTGGTGCGATTGATCGACGCGTTAACCACGCTGCCTGTCGCTTACCCGGTATTCAGCAACCGCGGCGCCAGCGGCATCGACGGTCTGATTTCCACCGCCGCCGGCGTACAGCGCGCCACCGCCAGGCCGACGTTGGCGGTGGTGGGCGACCTTTCCGCGTTGTATGACCTCAATGCGCTGGCGTTGTTGCGCCACTGTTCGGCGCCGACGGTGCTGATCGTCGTCAATAACAACGGCGGCCAAATTTTCTCGCTGTTGCCGACGCCGGACGAGGAGCGCCAACGCTTTTACTGCATGCCGCAGAACGTCGAGTTCAGCCACGCGGCGGCGATGTTCCAGCTTGGCTACGCGCGGCCGGAAAACTGGCGCCAACTGCAACAGGCGGTTGAGCAAGGCTGGCGGCGCGGCGGCGCCACGCTGATAGAACTGCAGGTGTCGCCGAGCGCAGGGGCCGAAAGCCTGCAATACCTGGTGCAACAGATGGCGGTGCAATGATGCTGGCGACGCGAATTTTGCAACAGGGCGAAGCGGGGCGTCCGTGGCTGGTATGGCTGCACGGCCTGCTGGGCAACAACAATGAATGGAGGGTGATCGCCGCGCGTTGCCCGGAATGGCCGTCGCTGGCCATCGATCTGCCCGGCCACGGCGATTCCGTGGCGGTGAGCTGCCGCGGCTTCGACGACATCAGCGCGCAAATCGCCGCGACCCTGCAACTGCGCAATATTGAACGTTATTGGCTGGTGGGCTACTCGCTCGGCGGGCGCATCGCCATGTATCACGCTTGCCACGGCCGCCATGACGGCCTGCAAGGCGTGATCGTCGAGGGCGGCAACCCGGGGCTTGAGGACGAACAACAGCGCCGCGATCGTTGCGAGCAGGATGCGCGATGGGCGGCGCGTTTTCGCAGTGAGGCGATTGCCGAAGTCCTGGCGGACTGGTATCAGCAACCGGTGTTCAAAGAGCTTAGCCATGTGCACCGCCAGGCGCTGATCGCCGCGCGTTCGGTCAACAGCGGCCCGGCGATTGCCGACATGCTCGAAGCCACATCGCTCGGCAGACAGCCTTATCTGGCGCCGCAGCTGCGCCAACTGACCGTGCCGCTGCGGGTGCTGTGCGGTGAGAACGACCCCAAATTTCAACGGCTGGCGCGCGACGCCGGGTTGCCGTTGCGCATCGTGCCGCAGGCCGGCCACAACGCGCATCTGGCCAATCCGCAGGATTTCGTCGCCGAGCTGCAGACCTTTCTCGTTAACCCTGGTTAAAGGAACCGAACATGCTTTATCCGAATGAAGAACAGCTGTATGCCGCTATCGCCTGGCAGGATTGCACCGGCGATTTCGAAGACATTCTGTATCACAAGTCCGCCGACGGCATCGCCAAAATCACCATCAACCGGCCGCAGGTGCGCAACGCGTTTCGTCCGCAAACGGTCAAAGAGATGATCGACGCGCTGGCCAACGCCCGTTACGACGACGGCATCGGCGTCATTATTCTAACCGGCGCTGGCGATAAGGCCTTCTGCTCCGGCGGCGATCAGAAAGTGCGCGGCGACTACGGCGGCTATCGCGACGACAGCGGCGTACATCACCTCAACGTGCTGGACTTCCAGCGCCAGATCCGCACCTGCCCGAAGCCGGTGGTGGCGATGGTGGCCGGCTATTCGATCGGCGGCGGCCACGTGCTGCACATGATGTGCGATCTGACCATCGCGGCGGATAACGCCATCTTCGGCCAGACCGGCCCGAAAGTGGGCTCGTTCGACGGCGGCTGGGGCGCGTCTTACATGGCGCGCATCGTCGGCCAGAAGAAGGCGCGCGAAATCTGGTTCCTGTGCCGCCAGTACGACGCCGCCGCCGCGCTGGACATGGGCCTGGTCAATACCGTCGTGCCGCTGGCCGATCTGGAAAAAGAGACGGTGCGCTGGTGCCGCGAAATGCTGCAGAACAGCCCGATGGCGCTGCGCTGCCTGAAGGCGGCGCTGAATGCCGACTGCGACGGCCAGGCCGGTTTGCAGGAGCTGGCGGGCAACGCCACCATGCTGTTCTACATGACCGACGAAGGGCAGGAAGGGCGCAACGCGTTCAACGAGAAGCGCCAACCTGACTTCAGCAAATTCAAGCGTAACCCGTAATGAACGGGGCAAACCGCAGCGCGGCGCTATACCGTTACAGCCTGCCGATGGAGGCGGGCGTGGTGCTGCGCAATCAACGGTTGAAAACGCGTGACGGATGGGTGGTGCAGCTGCGTCAGGGCGAGCGTGAAGGTTGGGGCGAGATCGCGCCGCTGCCGGAATTCAGCCGGGAAACGTTGGCGCAGGCCGAACAGGCCGCGTTGGGCTGGCTGCAGGCCTGGTTGGCGGGCAACGAACCGGATGACAGCCCGCTGCCCTCGGTGGCCTTTGGGCTCAGCTGTGCGCAGGCCGAGCTGGAGCAGCGTTTGCCGATGCAGGCGGATTTTCGCAAGGCGCCGCTGTGCACCGGCGATCCGGATGAGCTGTTCGAAACATTGAACGCTTTGCCGGGTGAGAAAGTCGCCAAGGTGAAGGTGGGGCTGTATGAGGCGGTGCGGGACGGCATGATCGTCAACGTGTTGCTGGAGGCGCTGCCGGATCTGCGGCTGCGGCTGGACGCCAACCGCAGCTGGACCCGCGCCAAGGCCGACGGCTTCGCCAGGTACGTTAACCCGGCGTGGCGCGATCGCATCGCCTTCCTGGAAGAGCCCTGCAAGACCCGTGATGAATCGCGCGACTTCGCCCGGGCGACCGGTATCGCCATCGCCTGGGATGAGAGCGTGCGGGAGGCGGACTTTGTGGTGCAGGCCGAGCCGGGCGTGGCGGCCATCGTGCTCAAGCCGACGCTGGTCGGCAGCCTGGCGCGTTGCCAGACGCTGGTGGCGCAGGCGCACGCGGTGGGCCTGACGGCGGTGATCAGCTCCAGCCTCGAATCCAGCCTGGGGTTGACCCAACTGGCGCGCATCGCCCATTGGCTGACGCCGGATACCGTGCCGGGCCTGGACACGCTGGGGTTGATGCAGGCGCAGGTGCTGCGCCCGTGGCCGGGCAGCGCGTTGCCGCTGCTGGATGTCTCGGCGCTGGAGTGCCTATGGCGCCGTTGAACGATTGGCCGTGGCGACACTGGGCGCGCACTCAGCCGCAGGCGACGGCGCTGATGCTCGGCGAACAACCGCTGAGCTGGCTGGCGTTGCAGAGCCAGGTGGATGAGCTGGCGGCGGATTTCCAGCATCAGGGCGTTGAACCGGGCTGCGGCGTGGCGCTGTGCGGTAAAAACAGCTATCCACTGCTGCTGGCCTATCTGGCGCTGTTGCAGTGCGGCGCACGCCTGTTGCCGCTCAATCCCGCCTTGCCGACGCCGCTGCTGGCGCAGCTGTTGCCGGAATTGGGTATGACCTTTGTCTTCGGCCCGGACTCGTTGCCGGCGTTGCCGGAAGACGTGATTCGATTGACCCCGCCGTCGACCGAGCCGCGTTGGCCAGACCTGCCGACGTGGGATGCGCAGCGTCTGGCGACGCTGACGTTGACTTCCGGTTCCAGCGGCATGCCGAAAGCGGCCGCGCACAGCTATGCCAACCATCTGGCCAGCGCCGCCGGGGTGTTGGGGCTGATGGCGTTTCAGCGCGAGGATTGCTGGCTGCTGTCATTGCCGCTGTTTCACGTCTCCGGACAGGGCATTGTCTGGCGCTGGCTGGCGGCGGGCGCCCGGTTGGCGGTGCGCGAGATGCACCCGCTGAACGAGGCGTTGGCGGGATGCACGCATGCCTCGTTGGTGCCGACCCAGCTGTGGCGGCTGCTGGCGCAACCGCTGGCGGGCATGACGCTGAAGGCGGTGCTGCTCGGCGGCGCGATGATCCCGGTGGAACTGACCGAGCGGGCGGAGGCGGCGGGGATCCGCTGCTGGTGCGGCTACGGGCTGACCGAACTGGCCTCCACGGTTTGCGCCAAGCGCGCCGATGCGCGGCCGGGCGTCGGCCTGCCGCTCGATGGTCGCGAAGTAAAACTGGTGGATGAAGAGGTCTGGATCCGCGCCGACAGCCTGGCGCTTGGCTACTGGCGTCATGGCCATCTGCAACCATTGGCCGATGAGCAGGGCTGGTTCCCGACCCGCGATCGCGGCGCGATGATCGAGGGGGAACTGCGAATTCTCGGCCGGTTGGACAACCTGTTTTTCAGCGGCGGCGAAGGGGTGCAGCCGGAAGATATCGAACGCGTGCTGGCGGCGCATCCGCAGATCACGCAGGCGTTTGTAGTGCCGGTGGCGGACGCCGAATTCGGTCAGCGGCCGGTGGCGGTGATCGACGGCGATCCGTCGCTGTCGCTGGCGACGCTGCTCGCCTGGTCGCAGGATAAGCTCGCCAATTTCCAACGCCCGACGGCATTGCTTCCGCTGCCTGACGAGCTGAAAAACGGCGGCATCAAGATTTCGCGCCGCCGGTTGCAGGCGTGGGTGGCGGAGCGCCTGCGTCAGGCATAAAAAAAGCCGCCCGAAAGGGCGGCTGAGCGAATGATGACGGCGGGTTATTTCAGTCCCAACGCCTTGGCGACGCCGGCGCCGTAGTCCGGGTGCACCTTGGTGAACAGCTCGACCTGACGGCGCTGGATGTGTTCCGGCACCTGCGACAGTTCGCCGGCGATGCGGGTGAACATGCGCTGGTGCTCTTCGGCGCTCAGCAGGTTGAACAGCGCGCGCGGCTGGCTGTAGTAATCGTCGTCTTCACGATGATTCCAGTGGTCGGCCGCGCCTTCAATGCTCAGCGGCGGTTCGCTGAAGTCCGGCTGCTCTTGGAACAGGCCGAAGCTGTTCGGTTCGTAGGTTGCGCCGTTGCCGCTGTTGCCGTCCACGCGCATCGCGCCGTCGCGATGATAGTTGTGGAACGGGCATTTGGCGCCGTTCACCGGGATCTGATGGTGGTTGACGCCCAGGCGGTAGCGGTGCGCATCGCCATAGGAGAACAGGCGGCCCTGCAGCATTTTATCCGGCGAGAAACTGATGCCCGGCACCACGTTAGCGGGGTTCATCGCCACCTGCTCGACCTCGGAGAAGTAGTTGTCGGGGTTGCGGTTCAGCTCGAAAAAGCCGACGTCGATCAGCGGGTAGTCGCCGTGCGGCCAGACCTTGGTCAGATCGAACGGGTTATACGGCGTCTGCGAGGCCTCATGCTCCGGCATGATCTGGATCTGCAGTTTCCAGCGCGGGAAGTCGCCGCGTTTGATCGCATCGAACAAATCGCGCTGTGAGCTTTCGCGATCCTTGGCGATGATCGCTTCCGCTTCTTCATCCATCAGGTTTTCAATGCCTTGTTCGCAGCGGAAGTGGAATTTCACCCAGAAGCGCTCGTTGGCGGCATTGATAAAGCTGAAGGTGTGGCTGCCGAAACCGTGCATGTGGCGGTAGGACTTGGGAATGCCGCGATCGCTGAAGTCGATGGTCAGCTGGTGCAGCGATTCCGGCAGGTGAGAGAAGAAATCCCACTTGTACACCGGATTACGCAGGTTGGTATGCGGATCGCGTTTCACCACGTGATTAAGATCGGGGAATTTCAGCGGATCGCGCAGATAGAACACCGGCGTATCGTTGCCCACCAAATCCCAGTTGCCTTCTTCGGTATAGAACTTCATGGCAAAACCGCGAATGTCGCGTTCGGCGTCGGCCGCGCCGCGCTCACCGGCGACGGTGGAGAAGCGGATAAACATGTCGGTCTGCTTGCCGATTTCGGAGAAGATCTTGGCGCGCGTGTAGCGGGTGATGTCATGGGTGACGGTAAAGGTGCCGTAGGCGCCGGATCCTTTGGCGTGCATGCGGCGCTCGGGGATGACCTCGCGGTCGAAGTGGGCCAGTTTTTCCAGGAACCACACGTCCTGCAACAGCATCGGGCCGCGTTTGCCCGCGGTGATCACGTTATTGTTATCGACAACCGGGGCGCCGGCTGCGGTGGTCAGTCCTTTCTTGCTCATCACTTGCTCCTTATCGTAGTGCAGTTAAGTAAAGACTCGGGCGGTTTAAGCGTTCATCAGCATAGTCCTTTGGCGGGGCTTCTTCCCCTGACCTTGGTCAAAGCCACTACTAGTTGTAGCCCTATTGCCGAGCGACGGCAAATAGGTCTCGGTTATCGTTGGCATCGCCTTGACGAATATGGATTTTTGTTTGCAAATTTTTACATTTATTTGATTATTGAAGAATTTTTTCGCTTTTATCCCTTAAATACTCATTGCGCTTTGGTATAGACTCATGACGTTATTATTTTGCGTTGATTCGATCATTCGGTACGGATGACAAACCAGAGGGAAAGATGATGAAAAAGACTTGGGTCGCGTGCGCGGCAGGATTGCTGTTTGTG
The DNA here is from genome assembly GCF_051172315.1 of Serratia sp. B501. Classification (NCBI taxonomy): domain Bacteria; kingdom Pseudomonadati; phylum Pseudomonadota; class Gammaproteobacteria; order Enterobacterales; family Yersiniaceae; genus Serratia; species Serratia sp. B501. Next base: position 413,034 of record NZ_JBPIZB010000003.1, on the reverse strand, counting down.
ACCGGCGCGGCGAATGCCATCAGCGTGTCGGGCGAAGCCGGGCAACACTACACCAACCTGGGCGTTGGTATGAGCACCGGCTCTTCAGGTCTGGGCCTGACCGGCAACTGGGCGCGCAGCGACCACGACGGCAACGTCGGCAGCGTGGGCCTGAACTTCGGCGTGCCGCTGGGGCCGTTGACGGCGACCGTGGGCGCCAAAGCGCTGTACCTCAGCCCGAAAGACGGGAAAAGCGGCGGGGCGGTGGCGCTGGGCGGCGGCCTGGAGTGGGAAATTAACCGTTACTTCAGCCTGCACGGCGAAGGTTACTTTGCCCCTGAGTCTTTCACCAGCGGCGTGAAGGCCTATAACGAAGCCAGCGGCGGCCTGCGCTGGAAGTTCCGTCCGCTGAGCGTGGACGTGGGCTACCGTTACATGCAGATGGAAGGCAAAGACGGGCGTCGCGATAACACCCTGGCCGATGGCCCTTATGTCGGTGTCGGTCTGAGCTTCTGACGCTCAGCAAAAAGGGGCCATTGCGGCCCCTTTCTCTTTATCATTGCTTGTCTTTCGTCGCTTACCCGACCGCCGGCAGCATGCCGCTGGCGATGCCCAGTTGGATGGCGATCACCGTTACCCCACAGACAAACACCAGCGCCAGCGCAGGGGTGCCGCCCCAGACGCGGTACTGCGCCTGATGCTCTTGGCGGGTTTTCCACACCAGCAGCGAAGGCAGCAGCAGCGCCAGCACCGACAGGGCGATGGCGGCGAAACCCAACGCCAGCACGAAACCGCGCGGATAGAACAGCGCGAAGGCCAGCGGCGGCAGGAAGGTGATGGCGCCGGTTTGCAGGCGGCCACGCACGTTATCTTGCCGCTTGAACAGGTCAGCCAGGAAATCGAACAGCCCAAGCGCAACGCCGAGGAACGAGGTCGCCAGCGCCAGATCGGCGAACAGGTGCACCGCCAGTTCAACGTGCGGCGAAGCTACTGCATCACGCACCGCCTGCAACAGGCCATTCAGCCCGGCCTGCTGCGCCAGAATGCCGACGAAGGTGTCGGAGCTGATGCTGCCCAGCGTTGCCAGTTGCCAGAAGATATAGGCGATCAGCGGGATGGCGCTGCCGATGATGAACACCCAACGCAGTTTGCGAATGTTGCCGCCCATGTAGTTGACGATGCTCGGCACGCTGCCGTGGAAGCCAAATGAGGTGAAGATCACCGGAATGGCCGATAACGCCAGGCCTTGCTCCAGCGGCAACGTCATCAGATTGGTCTGGTGGATATTCGGCAACATCAGGCCGAGCATCACCACCAGAAACACCACTTTCGCGCTGAACAGGATGCGGTTGAACAAGTCGACCGAGTGGGTGCCGATGCACACCACGCCGCCGGCCACCAGGGTGAACAGCAGGACGCCGAGCGATACCGGGAAGTCCTGCGATGTCCATTGGCTTATGCTGGTGGCGAGCAGTTCGCCGGCGCCGCTAATGTAGGCAGCGGTGAGGGCGTACATCAGGAACATCATGCTAAAGCTGGTCAGCCACTGGCCGCCGCCGCCGAGATAACGTTTGGCGAGCGTGCCCAGACCGGTATCCGCCTGCTCATGCTGGTAAACCTCCACCAGTAACAGCGCGGTGTAACACATCAACAGCCACAGCCCGACCAGTAAGGCCAGCGTGACGCCGAAACCGACGCCGGCCGCCGCCAGCGGCATCGCCAGCATCCCGGCGCCAATGGTGGTGCCCGCCACGATAAAAACACTGCCAAGAGTGCGATTCTTCACGTTTTTTCTCTACCAGCCGAAAGATTTTGAAAATTATAGGTAACGATTTATGAGGATGGCAGGATAGTGGAAGCCCTAATTTGTGTCAAACCGGCGTTACGCGAATTGTAAATTAAAGTTTACAACCTTGCGGGCGGCATGGCGCATGATGAACGACGCGATGGCGGAAATAATCCGACGGCGGCTAGTGAAAAGTTATTTACGGGCTTCTATAGTGGAATGACCAAAAAATGTGGGAGAGATCAATGTTAAGGGTGGAGATGCTCAGCACCGGCGATGAGGTGCTGCACGGGCAAATTATTGATACCAACGCCGCCTGGCTGGCGGACTACCTGTTCCAGCAGGGCGTGCCGATGAGCGGGCGGGAAACGGTAGGGGACAGCCTCTCTGCTTTGATCGAGATCCTGCAGGAACGCAGCCATATCGCCGATGTGCTGATCGTCAACGGCGGCCTGGGGCCGACCAGTGACGATTTGAGCGCGCTGGCCGCCGCGAAAGCCTGCGGCGTAGAGCTGATTGAACGGGCTGACTGGCTGGCGCGCATGGAAGCCTATTTCGCCGAGCGCGGGCGGCCGATGGCCCCTTCCAACCGCAAGCAGGCGCAGATCCCGGCCAATGCGGAAATGCTGGATAACCCGGTGGGCACCGCCTGCGGTTTCGCGTTGCAGCTGAACCAATGCCTGATGTTCTTCACCCCCGGCGTGCCTTCGGAATTCAAAGTGATGGTCGAACAGCAGATCGTGCCGCATCTGCGCCAGCGTTTCACTTTGCCGGCGCCGCCGCTGTGCCTGCGCCTGACGACGTTCGGCACCTCCGAGAGCGATCTGGCCGCCGAACTGGACAGCCTGCCGCTGCCGCCGGACGTGGTGCTGGGTTACCGCTCGTCCAGCCCGATCATTGAGCTGAAGCTGACCGGGCCGGAAAGCCGGCGCGCGGAGATGGAGCTGGTCTGGCGACGCGTGCGCGAGGTAGCGGGGGACAACTGCATCTTCGAAGGCACCGTCGGGTTGCCGGCGATGTTGACGCAGCGCCTGAATCAGCAAGGGCTGAAGCTGGCGTTGAGCGAGCAATTCAGCGGCGGCTTGATCAACCTGCAGCTGCAGAGCGAAGGCGCGCCGCTGGCGGGGGGAGAGCTGCTGCCGGCCCACTGCATCGAAACGCTGGAAACGACGCTGGCGCGCGCCCGCTCGCTGGCGGAATTGACCGGCGCGCCGTTGGCGTTGGCGGTCAGCGCCATGCGCGATGAGCAGGTGAGCATTGCGCTGCACACGCCGCGCGGCGGGATTGGCCAGACCGTGCGTTATCGCGCGTCGCGCCACGGGCTGCGGCTGCGGCAGGAGTCGGTGGCGATGCTGGCGCTGGATATGCTGCGCCGTTGGCTGAATGGGGGCCAGGCGTGCGGTAAAAACGCCTGGCTGGAGGTGGTGGAAATTATCGAGTGACGCTCATGGCGCTGAGTTGTCTGCCTCACTGTTTTGTTGTAGCCGTTCGGACGCCAGGCGTGAAAGATGTATTGCCGCCGCGCCTCGCGTTTGCAGCTCTGTACCGTAGTTCCTGAGCGCCTGCGCGGCGCTGTCTGAGTGCGCCAGATGCGCCGCCAGGCTGGCGGCGTCTACCAGCGCGGTGTTGGCGCCGAGCCCACCTGCCGGGCTCATGGCGTGCACGGCGTCGCCGAGAAAGGCGATGCGTTCGCTGTGCCATTCCGGCATCGCCGCCGTAACCTGCACCGTCCGCACGCTGAGCGACAGGGGATCCGCCAGCGCTAACGCCGTTTGCAAGGCGGGCGCCCATCCTTGCGAGATATGCCGTACGCGCGCCTGCAACGCGGTGTTCTCCTCCAGTCCCGGGGCTCCGCCGAGACGTTCAGCCGATCCGATACAGGCCCAATAGAGATAGTCGTCGACCGGCGAGAGGCGGCAATCGGGCGCGTAGTCGGCCGCCAGTTGCGCCATGGGGGCCTGAAAGCGCATCGGTTCAACCACCAGCGACACGCCGTCGGCGAAGATCACTGATACGCCGTTCAGCAGTTCAGGGGCCAATTGGGCCCGGGTCGCCGCATCGAGCGGCGTTTTGCCGTAGAGGGTGACCGCACCGCTGTCTTCTGGCCCAGCCTCGGGCAGGCAGCGCCGCCGCACCAGCGAGTTGACGCCGTCGGCGGCGATCAGCACATCGACCCGCACGTGTTCGCCGTTGGCGAACTGAAGCTCCACACCCTGCGGCGTTTGTGCAAATTCACGCAAGGTATGGCCGAAACGCACCCGGTCTTGCAGGCCGGCAAGCAGGATCTCGCGCAGCGTTTGGCGATGGATGCCGAGATCGCCGCCCGGTTCTTGCGTTTGGTGCTGGCTGGAGGGCAACCAGTGCTCGGGGCGACGGCCGGTGAGCGGGGCAAGCTGCGGATCCCATAGATTGCTCTCGCCGCTGTTTTGCGCGCTGCCGGCGCAGAGCAAGCGGTAGTGCGCCGGCGGCAGGCAGGCGGCCAGCGCCTGCTGGCCCGACGGATCGATGCGCAGCCGGTAGCCCTGATCGCGTGCTTGCGGTGTGGTGTCGCGTTCAAACACCGTGGCATGGATGCCAAAGCGGCGCAGTCCCTGAGCCAGACACAGGCCGCCGGGCCCGGCGCCGATAATGCCAATGCTGAGTGTTGTCATCATGTTCCCTCGTGAGTCAGTGGCCGCAGACGGTCGCGGCCGGAAGCATTTCATTATGTCGGTGCTGGAAAAGGTTGGTATAACGGTATCTGGACTAAAAATAGTGATTAGTGGCCAATATGAATGCGAACCTTCACGCCCTCGATGCTGACTGCAGCGAATGGTCGGCGGGCCCCTGGTTGATCGCCCTTGGCGGCCGTGACGCGGCAGGCCGGGAGTATCGGTTGGGCACGCGCGAATACGACTGGCATCAGCATGTGCGCGGGCAGTTGCTGTGCGTTGAAAGCGGTTTGCTGCATGTAAGCACGGCGCAGGGCGATTGGGTGCTGCCGCCTCAGCGGGCGGGTTGGATCCCGCCGGCGACGGAGCACCGGGTGCAGGTTTGCGGCGCGCTGAGCGGCTGGAGTTTACTGCTGGCGCCGGAGGCCTGCCACGATCTGTCGAATACACCTTGCGTTATCGGCATCAGCGCAGTGCTACAGGCGCTGGCTCAGCGTGCGGAAGGTTGGGACAAACGCAGCGCGCTTACCCTGGAGCAGGAGCGTATGGCGCAGGTGATGCGTGACGAGATACGGCTGGCGCCGACGGAGCCGCTGTATTTACCGATGTCGTCCCATCCGCGCCTGGCCGGCGTTCTGCAGGCCTTGCTGGCGCAACCGGGGAGCGAACGTTCACTGGAGGCGTGGGCTGAATGGGGGGCGATGTCGCCGCGTACCCTGCGGCGGCTGATGATCGGCGAGACGGGGTTGAGTTTTGCCCAGTGGCGTCAGCAGGCTCGGTTGTCATATGCGTTGGCGAAGCTGGCCGAAGGCGAAACGGTGCTGCAGATTGCGGAGGCGCTGGGGTATGCCTCGCCGAGCAATTTTATCGCCATGTTTCGTAAAGCCTTCGGCGATTCCCCGGCGCGTTATTTTTCCACATCGGCGGGAAAGGGGCGCTAAGCGAAATACTTTGAGGATAGTTATATATCCCTGATTAATCATAATCTTATAGGGGATATTCGCGGTGAGGGAATGCTGTTACTCTCTTGACGGGTGCTTGAGACTGTTCGTCTTGGGCATTGTGTGACAAGGCGGATAGATGAAAGCCCCAGACTGACTCTCAATCAGAATGGGGCTGCACATACCGCCTAGACACCGGTATGGTAGCCCCTTCACAGCAAGGAGGCAAGCATGCGCTTAAGGCATGTGTTTCACTCGCTAACCGTTGTATGTATTACGGTTTTGTTATTTATCTGGATGATAAGAGACTCGCTGTGCGAGCTGAAAATCTACCAGGAAAATATCACTATCCTGATCAGGTTGGCGTGTGAGGTGAAGCGGTGATCCTAGGGCGGGGGCAACCCCGCCTTCTGGTCTCCAGGCGCGGTTTCCGGCACCCGACTTTACATTTCCAGCTCGATATCCGTCAGCGGCATGCAGCAGCAGGGCAGGATTTCACCGGCGTTGATAAACGCCAGCGGCTGTTGGCGGTAGGCCACTTCGCCTTTCACCAGCTTCAGGCGGCAGGCGCCGCAATAGCCGGAGCGGCATTGGTACTCCACCTGCACGTCGTGCAGTTCCAGCACGTCGAGCAGGCAGTTTTCACTGTTAGGGCAAGAGAGCTGCGTGCCGGCGGCGCGCAGCGTTACGGTAGGCGTCGCCATCGCTTACAGTTCGAAGTCGCTCAGGTCGTCGGCGTTGATCTCCGAGTCGATCTGGCCAACCAGGTAAGAGCTCACTTCCACTTCCTGCGGCGCTACCTGCACGTTGTCGGACACCAACCAGGCATTGATCCACGGGATCGGGTTGGAGCGGGTTTCGAACGGCAGACCGAGGCCGACCGCCTGCATGCGGATATTGGTGATGTACTCCACATACTGGCACAGGATGTCTTTGTTCAGGCCAATCATCGAGCCGTCGCGGAACAGGTATTCCGCCCACTCTTTCTCCTGCTGGGCGGCCAGCACGAACAGATCGTAGCACTGCTGCTGACATTCCTCGGCGATCTCCGCCATTTCAGGATCGTCGGCGCCGGAACGCATCAGGTTCAGCATGTGCTGGGTGCCAGTCAGGTGCAGCGCTTCGTCGCGGGCGATCAGTTTGATGATTTTGGCGTTGCCTTCCATCAATTCGCGCTCGGCGAAAGCGAAGGAGCAGGCAAAGCTGACGTAGAAGCGGATCGCTTCCAGCGCGTTCACGCTCATCAGGCACAGGTACAGCTGCTTCTTCAGCGCACGCAGATTGACGGTGACGGTTTTACCGTTCACCTGGTGGGTGCCTTCACCCAGCAGGTGATAGTAGCTGGTCATCTCGATCAGATCGTCGTAGTAGCCGGAAATGTCTTTCGCGCGCTTCTTGATCTCTTCGTTGGTGACGATGTCGTCGAACACCAGCGCCGGATCGTTGACGATGTTGCGGATGATGTGGGTGTAGGAACGGGAGTGGATAGTCTCGGAGAACGACCAGGTTTCCACCCAGGTTTCCAGCTCAGGGATCGAGATCAGCGGCAGCAGGGCGACGTTCGGGCTGCGGCCCTGGATGGAGTCCAGCAGGGTCTGATACTTCAGGTTGCTGATGAAGATGTGCTTCTCATGCTCCGGCAGCGCCTGGTAATCGATGCGATCGCGGGAAACGTCAACCTCTTCCGGGCGCCAGAAGAAGGAGAGCTGTTTTTCGATCAGTTTTTCGAAGATTTCATGCTTTTGCTGGTCGAAACGCGCAACGTTTACCGACTGGCCGAAGAACATCGGCTCTTGCAGCTGGTCGTTTTTGGTCTGAGAAAAAGTGGTGTAAGCCATAAGCCTGAATCCATCGTAACGTGGCTAAATGAAGGGGCCGGAAAATTCCGGCCCGCTAGGTCAAACTTTAGATCTTGCAGGCGCCGCTTTCGCAGTCGTCATCGCCGGCCTTGGCAGGCTGCAAATCTTCCTGGGCGTCTTCCGCACCGTCGCGGGTGTTTTGGTAGTACAGCGTTTTCACGCCGAACTTGTAGGTGGTGAGCAGGTCTTTCAACAGCTGCTTCATCGGCACCTTGCCGCCCGGGAAGCGGGTCGGATCGTAGTTGGTGTTGGCCGAAATCGACTGGTCGATGAATTTCTGCATCAGCCCCACCAGCTGCAGATAGCCGTCGTTGCTCGGCATTTCCCACAGCAGCTCGTAGTTGTCTTTCAGACGCTCATACTCCGGCACCACCTGGCGCAGGATGCCGTCTTTCGACGCCTTGATGCTGATGTGACCGCGCGGCGGCTCGATGCCGTTGGTGGCGTTGGAAATCTGCGAAGAGGTTTCCGACGGCATCAGGGCGGACAGCGTCGAGTTGCGCAGGCCGGTTTCCTGGATCTCTTTACGCAGGGTTTCCCAGTCGTAGTGCAGCGGCTCGCTGCAGATCGCATCCAGGTCTTTCTTGTAGGTGTCGATCGGCAGGATGCCCTGCGAATAAGTGGTTTCGTTGAACCACGGGCAAGCGCCTTGTTCCTGCGCCAGACGGTTGGAGGCTTTCAGCAGGTAGTACTGAATGGCTTCGAACGTTTTGTGGGTCAGGTTGTTGGCGCTGCCGTCGGAGTAGCGCACGCCGTTCTTCGCCAGATAATAGGCGAAGTTGATGACGCCGATGCCCAGGGTGCGGCGACCCATCGCGCCACGGTGCGCGGCCTTGATCGGATAATCCTGATAATCCAGCAGGGCGTCCAGCGAACGTACCGCCAGGGTCGCCAGCTCTTCCAGATCGTCCAGGCTGTCGATCGCGCCCAGGTTGAAGGCGGACAGGGTGCACAGCGCGATCTCGCCGTTTTCGTCGTTGACGTCTTCCAGCGGCTTGGTCGGCAGGGCGATTTCCAGACACAGGTTGGACTGGCGCACCGGCGCGATCTGCGGATCGAACGGGCTGTGGGTGTTGCAGTGGTCGACGTTCTGGATGTAGATACGGCCGGTAGAGGCGCGTTCTTGCATCATCAGCGAGAACAGCTCAACCGCTTTCACGCGCTTCTGGCGAATGCTGTCGTCTTTCTCGTACTGGGTGTACAGGCGCTCGAATTCGTCCTGATCGGCGAAGAACGCATCATACAGCCCCGGCACGTCGGACGGGCTGAACAGGGTGATGTCTTCGCCTTTGATCAGGCGCTGGTACATCAGACGGTTCAACTGCACGCCGTAGTCCATGTGGCGCACGCGGTTGCCTTCAACGCCGCGGTTGTTTTTCAGCACCAGCAGGCTTTCCACTTCCAGGTGCCACATCGGGTAGAACAGCGTTGCCGCGCCACCGCGCACGCCGCCCTGCGAGCAGGATTTGACGGCGGTCTGGAAGTGTTTGTAGAACGGGATGCAGCCGGTATGGAAGGCTTCACCGCCACGGATCGGGCTGCCCAGCGCGCGGATGCGGCCGGCGTTGATGCCGATGCCGGCGCGTTGCGAAACGTATTTCACAATGGCGCTGGAGGTAGCGTTGATGGAGTCCAGACTGTCGCCGCACTCGATCAGCACGCAGGAGCTGAACTGGCGGGTTGGGGTGCGCACGCCGGACATGATCGGCGTAGGCAGCGAAATCTTGAAGGTGGAAATCGCGTCGTAGAAACGTTTGACGTAATCCAGACGAGTTTCACGCGGGTAGTTGGAGAACAGGCAAGCGGACACCAGCATGTACAGGAACTGGGCGCTTTCGTAGATCTCGCCGCTGACGCGGTTCTGCACCAGATACTTGCCTTCCAGCTGCTTGACGGCGGCATAAGAGAAGTTCATGTCGCGCCAGTGATCGATAAAGGAGTCCATCTGCTCGAACTCTTCAGCGCTGTAGTCTTCCAGCAGATGTTTATCGTATTTGCCCATCTCGACCATGCGGGTCACGTGAGCGTGCAGCTTCGGCGGTTCGAACTGGCCGTAAGCCTTTTTACGCAGGTGGAAGATCGCCAAGCGAGCGGCCAGGTACTGATAGTCCGGCGCATCGCGGGAGATCAGATCGGCAGCGGCTTTGATGATGGTTTCGTGAATGTCGGCGGTTTTGATGCCGTCATAAAACTGAATGTGGGAACGCAACTCTACTTGAGAAACCGAGACGTTGTGCAATCCTTCTGCGGCCCAATCGATGACCCGGTGGATTTTGTCGAGGTTGATGCGCTCTTTACGGCCATCGCGTTTAGTTACAAGCAGACTTTGGTTCATGTGGTGTTTTACCTGTCCGTATGGTGCCCCTAAGCAGAAGTGTAGTCGCTCTGCTCAGTATGTAAACACTATATATAGGGGTTGTATGTCGGTGAGGTAACAAGATAGTGAGAAAAAACGGCGTTTGCAAGTGAACAAAACCGGCCTAATTTGTGGATAACTTGGGGGTGAAATGTAACTTGCCGTTCGCAGTGCGCGCCGTGACTGGCGCGACAAGCTTGTCAATAAGCGAGATCAGATTTTACTGAAAAACTGAAAAAACCGATCGTTTGGCGCTTTATTAAACGTTAGAAAAAAACGGCATATTGATCTGATTTAATATTCTAAAAAACTGTCTACAACCACGATTTTGATCGAAGTCGCGGAAATTAGGTATTTTTCCTAACAGCGCGTTGGCGCCGAACCTCGATAACGCAGGGCCGGCGCGGTTTACAGCGCTCAGCCTTCGTGCTGGGTGTGCACCATGTAGTTCACGTCAACGTTGCGCCCAAGCTTGAAATGATCGGTGATCGGGTTGTAATGCAGGCCGATCATGTGCTTTTCGCGCAGCGGCGTGCCGTCGACCCAGCCGATCAGTTCGGAAGGGCGAATAAACTTCTTATGATCGTGGGTGCCCTGCGGCACCATCTTCAGCACGTACTCCGCGCCGATCACCGCCATCAGCCAGGCTTTGGTGTTGCGGTTGATGGTGGAAAAGAACACGTGGCCGCCCGGTTTCACCAGTTGGGCGCAGGCGCGCACCACCGAGGCCGGATCGGGCACGTGCTCCAGCATTTCCATGCAGGTGACCACGTCGTAGCGCTGGGGGTTGGCCTGAGCGTGGCTTTCCACCGTCTCCTGCACGTAAGTCACGTTCACGCCGCTTTCCAGCGCGTGCAGCCGGGCGACCTGCAGCGGCTCCCCGCCCATGTCCAGGCCGGTCACTTCGGCGCCTTCGCGCGCCATGCTTTCCGCCAGAATGCCGCCGCCGCAGCCCACGTCGAGCACCTGCTTGTCAAAAATGCCGCCGGCGCGCTGCATGATGTAGTTCAGGCGCAGCGGGTTGATACGGTGCAGCGGTTTGAACTCGCCTTCCAGATCCCACCAGCGGGAGGCGACGGCCTCGAACTTGGCGATTTCCTGGTGGTCAACGTTTTGCACTCGGCTGGATGATTCTGCGTTCATGGGCTTGTCTGGCTCCTTGTTCTCGTTGCGCGGATTATACATGTTCCGGCGCGGCATCGTCTGCGTCGATGCGTTTTTAGCGCACTAATCTGTACAATTTCCGTGAAACAGCGGCGGTTATTTTCCCGTAAAGCGTGCTTTGTGATATAGTTTTACACCTTTGCCACTATGGCAGCGGGCAGATGAATCATTAGTAGAGGGATAGCAGCTCCATGAGCGACCTTGCCAGAGAAATCACACCGGTAAACATCGAAGACGAGTTGAAAAACTCGTATCTGGACTACGCGATGTCCGTTATTGTCGGACGTGCGCTGCCAGATGTTCGTGATGGACTGAAGCCGGTTCACCGCCGCGTTCTTTACGCGATGAGTGTATTGGGTAACGACTGGAATAAACCATACAAGAAATCGGCCCGTGTCGTCGGGGACGTGATCGGTAAATATCACCCGCACGGTGACAGCGCGGTTTACGACACTATCGTGCGTATGGCTCAGCCGTTTTCACTGCGCTACATGCTGGTGGACGGTCAGGGTAACTTCGGTTCCGTCGACGGCGACTCCGCCGCGGCGATGCGTTATACCGAAGTGCGCATGTCCAAGATTGCTCACGAACTGTTGGCGGATCTGGAAAAAGAAACCGTCGACTTCGTGCCTAACTATGATGGCACCGAGCAGATCCCGGCCGTTATGCCGACCAAGATCCCGAACCTGCTGGTAAACGGCTCGTCGGGCATCGCCGTGGGCATGGCCACCAATATTCCGCCGCACAACCTGGCTGAAGTCGTCAACGGCTGCCTGGCCTATATCGATGATGAAAACATCAGCATCGAAGGGCTGATGGAACACATCCCGGGGCCGGACTTCCCGACGGCGGCGATCATCAACGGCCGTCGCGGCATTGAAGAGGCCTACCGCACCGGGCGCGGCAAAGTCTACCTGCGCGCGCGCGCGGAAGTGGAAGCCGACGCCAAAACCGGCCGCGAAACCATCATCGTTCACGAGATCCCGTATCAGGTGAACAAGGCGCGTCTGATCGAAAAGATCGCCGAGCTGGTGAAAGAAAAACGCGTAGAAGGCATCAGCGCGCTGCGTGACGAGTCCGATAAAGACGGCATGCGCATCGTGATCGAAGTCAAACGCGACGCGGTCGGCGAAGTGGTGCTGAACAACCTGTATGCGCTGACGCAGCTGCAGGTCACCTTCGGCATCAACATGGTCGCGCTGCACCAGGGCCAGCCTAAGCTGCTGAACCTGAAAGATATCCTCGAAGCCTTCGTGCGCCACCGCCGCGAAGTGGTCACCCGCCGCACCATCTTCGAACTGCGCAAGGCCCGTGACCGCGCCCATATCCTGGAAGCGCTGGCTATCGCGTTGGCCAACATCGACCCGATCATCGAGCTGATTCGCCGTGCGCCGACGCCGGCGGAAGCGAAAGTCGCGCTGGTGGCTCAGCCGTGGGATCTGGGCAACGTCAGCGCCATGCTGGAACGCGCCGGTGACGACGCCGCCCGTCCTGAGTGGCTGGAGCCGGAATTCGGCATCCGCGACGGCAAGTACCATCTGACCGAGCAGCAGGCTCAGGCGATTCTGGATCTGCGTCTGCAGAAACTGACCGGCCTGGAGCATGAAAAGCTGCTGGACGAATATAAAGAGCTGCTCAACTTCATCGCCGAGCTGATCTTTATTCTGGAAAGCCCAGAGCGCCTGATGGAAGTGATCCGCGAAGAGCTGGTGGCGGTCAAAGAGCTGTACAACGACGGCCGTCGCACCGAGATCACCGCCAATACTTCCGACATCAACATCGAAGACCTGATCAACCAGGAAGACGTTGTGGTGACCCTGTCTCACCAGGGCTACGTGAAGTATCAGCCGCTGTCCGACTATGAAGCTCAGCGCCGCGGCGGCAAAGGCAAGTCCGCCGCGCGCATTAAAGAAGAAGACTTTATCGATCGCCTGCTGGTGGCCAACACCCACGATACGATCCTGTGCTTCTCCAGCCGTGGCCGCCTGTACTGGATGAAGGTGTATCAACTGCCTGAAGCCAGCCGTGGCGCGCGCGGCCGCCCAATCGTCAACCTGTTGCCGCTGGAAGCCGATGAGCGTATCACCGCCATTCTGCCGGTGCGCGAGTATGAAGAAGGGCGTCACGTGTTCATGGCCACCGCCAGCGGTACCGTGAAGAAAACCGCGCTGACCGAGTTCAGCCGTCCGCGCAGCGCCGGCATTATCGCCGTCAACCTCAACGAGGGCGACGAGCTGATCGGCGTCGATCTGACCGATGGCAGCAATGAAGTGATGCTGTTCTCCGCCAACGGTAAAGTGGTGCGCTTCCCGGAAACGCAGGTGCGTTCGATGGGCCGTACCGCGACCGGCGTGCGCGGCATCAACCTCGGCGAAGGCGACAGCGTGATTTCGCTGATCGTGCCGCGCGGCGAGGGCGACATTCTGACCGTCACGCAAAACGGCTTCGGTAAACGTACTGCAGTCACCGAGTACCCGACCAAGTCACGCGCCACCCAGGGGGTTATCTCCATCAAGGTGAGCGAGCGTAACGGCCAGGTGGTTGGCGCCGTGCAGGTGGAAACCAGCGACCAGATCATGATGATCACCGATGCCGGCACGCTGGTGCGTACCCGCGTTTCGGAAGTCAGCGTGGTCGGTCGTAACACCCAGGGCGTGACGCTGATCCGTACGGCGGAAGACGAAAACGTCGTCGGTCTGCAGCGCGTGGCCGAGCCGGTGGAAGACGAAGAGCTGGACAGCCTGGAACCGGGCGCGGAAGCGGTGGAAGAAGACACTACGCCGCTGGACGATGGCGACGACGCGGCTGAGCCGATGGACGACGACAACGTTTAAGCAAGGTGAGGGCGTCGGCATGCCGACACCGTAATGCACTGAGACAAAAGGGCCTGGCAGCGATGCTAGGCCCTTTTTCAGTTATATGGTTTAATTGGCGCACCGAGCCGCCGGCCGCTGCGCCGGCGACAACGCGCGCCGCCACTGACTTTCGTATGGTATCCGATTGAAATATTTAGCCTCTTTTCGAACTACGCTGAAGATATCCCGCTATCTGTTCCGGGTGCTGGCGATTTTGCTGTGGTCGTTGGGAGCGCTGCTCACCACCTTTTATATTCTGAATATCCTGCATCAGAAAGAATCGGACATCCGCCAGGAGTACAACCTCAATTTCGATCAGGCGCAGGGCTATATTCGCCATTCCGCCGACATCATACGCGACATCAAGTACATGGCGGAAAACCGCCTCAACGGTTCGGTCAGCGGCCTGGACATGTTCAGCGGCGTGATCCCCGGCAAGGGCAGCCCGCCGCAATTCTATCCGCTGTATCCAGAGTCTAACTGCGCCCTGAGCGCCACTTACCGCAGTTCACTCGATTCGCTGAGCGGCCTGATCCAGTATTGGAAAGAGAACTTCGTGGCGGCCTACGATCTCAACCGGGTGTTCTTCATCGGCGGCGACAGCCTGTGTCTGGCGGAATTCGGCGGCGGCAACGCGGTCGCCAACCGGGAAAACATGCTGAAGCTGCTGCACGAGCGCATTCTGAAATACCGCAACGCCAAGAATCTGGACAAAGACAACAACCTGTATTGGATTAGTCCCAGCGCGCAGCGGCCTGACATCGGTTATCTGTATGTGCTGACGCCTCTCTATATCGGCAACAAGCTGGAGGCTCTGCTGGGCATCGAGCAAACCGTCCGGCTGGAAGATTTCGTCACCGCCGGCAACCTGCCGATCGGCGTCACGCTGCTGGATGAAAACAACGATCCGATACTGCGCCTGGCGGATGGCGATCGCTATGCCGCTGCCCTCAACAGCTACCCCGAAGAGCATGCTTACTTCGGTTATGTCGATAACTACCGCGATCTGATCCTGAAAAAAGCGCTGCCGCCTTCATCGCTGAGCATCGTTTATGCGCTGCCGGTGAAAAGCGTGGTGGAACGCTTCAAGATGCTGATCCTCAATGCGCTGTTGCTGAACCTGTTGTCGGCTATCGTGCTGTTCACGCTGGCGTGGCTGTTTGAGCGCAAGATGTTCCTGCCGGCGGAGGACAATGCCTTCCGGCTGGAAGAACACGAACAGTTCAACCGCAAGATCGTCGCCTCGGCGCCGGTGGGCATCTGTATCCTGCGCATCAGCGATGGCACCAATATTCTGAGTAACGAACTGGCGCACAACTACATCAACCTGTTGACCCACGAAGATCGCGATCGCATTACGCGCATCATCTGCGAACAGCAGGCGAACTTCGTCGATGTGATGACCAGCAACAACAATAACCTGCAGATCAGCTTTGTCCATTCGCGTTACCGCAACGAAGAGGTGGCGATCTGCGTGCTGGTGGACGTCAGCGCGCGCGTGAAAATGGAAGAGTCGCTGCAGGAGATGGCGGCGGCGGCGGAGCAGGCCAGCCAGTCTAAATCGATGTTCCTGGCCACCGTCAGCCATGAGCTGCGCACGCCGCTGTACGGCATTATCGGCAACCTCGATCTGCTGCAGACCAAGGCGTTACCGCCAGGGGTCGATCGGCTGGTCAATGCGATGAACAACTCTTCCGGGCTGCTGCTGAAAATCATCAGCGATATTCTCGACTTCTCCAAAATCGAGTCCGAGCAGCTGAAGATTGAACCGCGTGAGTTCTCCTGCCTGGAGGTGATCACCCATATCGCCGGCAACTATTTGCCGTTGGTGGTGAAGAAACGTCTGGGGCTGTACTGCTTTATCGAGCAAAACGTGCCGGAGCGTATCTTCGGCGATCCGGTGCGGCTGCAGCAGGTGCTGTCCAACCTGGTGAACAACGCCATCAAGTTCACCGATA
Source organism: Serratia sp. B501 (assembly GCF_051172315.1). Lineage (NCBI taxonomy): Bacteria > Pseudomonadati > Pseudomonadota > Gammaproteobacteria > Enterobacterales > Yersiniaceae > Serratia > Serratia sp. B501. The sequence goes on along the minus strand of NZ_JBPIZB010000003.1, from coordinate 397,485 downwards.
CCGGCTGCATCGTGCTGCAGGTCTGCACCCGCGGCAGCTACCTGGAATTCAGCGTGCGCGATACCGGCGTCGGTATTCCGGAGAAGGAGATCTCACGCCTATTCGATCCGTTCTTCCAGGTGGGCACCGGCGTGCAGCGCCACTTCCAGGGCACCGGTTTGGGGCTGGCGATCTGCGAGAAATTGGTCAACCTGATGGACGGCGACGTCTCCGTCGAGTCCGAACCGGGGCTGGGCAGCTTGTTCAGCATTCGCATTCCATTGTTTAACGCCCAGTTCCCGATCCCGCAGGCCAGCGATACCTGGCAGGGCCGGCGGCTGTGGCTGGATATCCGCAATCAGCGGCTGGAAAGCTACCTGATGGCGATTCTGGGCGGCTACGGCGCCGATATCCAGCGCTATGAGGGGCAGGAGACCGCCGCCGACGAGGTGATGCTCAGCGATTATCCGCTGATGCTGAACACGCCGCTGTTGGCTCAGATCCAGTTCTCGACCGAACATATCGGCCCGTCGCTGGAAACCCGGCCAGGCTATTGGATGCACAGCACCTCTACGCCGCGTGAAACGCTGACCTTGATCAACCGATTGTTCGGCGTCGGCAACGGCGCGGCAGAGGCGCTGGTGCAGCTGCCAGTGCCCGCCAAGGCCAGCGCGGCGGACAACGGCGATATTCATCTGCTGGTGGTCGACGATCATCCGATCAACCGTCGTCTGCTTTCCGATCAGCTGGGGTCGCTGGGGTATCAGGTGGTGACCGCCAACGACGGCGTCGACGCGCTCGCCGTACTGAAACAGCACCACGTCGATATTGTGTTGACCGACGTCAATATGCCGAACATGGACGGCTATCGCCTGACGCAGGCGCTGCGGGAGATGCAGTTCAGCGCGCCGGTGATCGGCGTGACGGCGAACGCGTTGGCGGAGGAGAAGCAGCGCTGTCTCGAGGCGGGCATGGATAATTGCCTGTCGAAACCGGTTACGCTGGAGACGCTGGAGCAGACATTGGCTTATTACAGCCAGCAGGTACGCTACAACCGCAGCGAGGCCTGAAAAGCAAACAGGCACGGCGGATGCCGTGCCTGTTTGGCGTTAACCTGCCGTGAGGCGGGCTTTAGTCTTTGTCCAACGGCGTCATGCTGACGGACGAGAGGTAGTTGAGCAGGGCGATGTCGTTTTCGACGCCCAGCTTCATCATCGCCGATTTCTTCTGGCTGCTGATGGTTTTGATGCTGCGGTTGAGCTTCTTGGCGATTTCGGTCACCAGGAAACCTTCGGCGAACAGACGCAGCACTTCGCTCTCTTTCGGCGACAGGCGTTTGTCGCCATAGCCGCTGGCGCTGATTTTCTCCAGCAGTTTGGAGACGCTTTCCGGCGTGAACTTCTTGCCTTTCTGCAGGGCGGCCAGCGCCTTCGGCAGATCGGTCGGCGCGCCTTGTTTCAGCACGATGCCTTCGATATCCAGATCCAATACCGCGCTCAGGATCGCCGGGTTGTTGTTCATGGTCAGCACGATGATCGACAACTGCGGATAATGACGCTTGATGTACTTAATCAGCGTGATGCCGTCGCCATACTTGTCACCCGGCATCGACAGATCGGTGATCAGCACGTTGGCATCCAGCTTGGACAGATTGTTGATCAGTGCGGTTGAGTCTTCGAACTCCCCAACGACATTCACCCATTCAATTTGCTCAAGTGACTTCCGGATGCCAAACAGTACGATAGGATGGTCATCAGCAATAATTACGTTCAGGTTATTCATGTTGTTGGCTACCTTGCTTCAGCAGTCTGCTGACGAAAAAATCAATCTGACTGATGTTATTCTCGATCTCGGGCGCATCACCTTCTGCGATGCGCTGTTCTAACGATTCGCACAGCTGCTTGCCGGGAAGCAGATTTAACATGGCAAACACGCCTTTCAGGCGGTGTGCGGTTTGTGACAGCGCATTGAAATCACTGCTGCCCGCCTCAGTATACAGTTTTTTGACATCATCGGGTACTGTATCGACAAACAGCCCATAGTAATCACTTGATTTCAATTGTTTTTCATAGAGTTGGATATCTTCTGAGCTCAATGAAAGCGGACTTTCTTCCTGCTCCAGCGCGGCCATTTGCTGTTCGATCAGCATCAGCACGGCGTCGATTAATGCGCCGTTCAGGTTATAGTTCACCCGAATGTAGCGTTTATCCAGCGCTTGCCAACCCGGTTCATCGGTCGCCAGCAACAGCGTGTAATCATCGGCTCGCTGCGGGTTATCGGTCAGCAGCACGTCATAATCGCGGTTGACCGCGCGATCTTCGGCGACGAGGCAGTCGGCGCCGTAAGCCTGCAACAGGCGGGTCACGATGCCGCGCACTTCATCTGACGTGATGTCCAGCAGGGCGGTGACGCCGTCGAGCAGCTTTTCCTGTTCCTGCGGCTCTTTTCTCTCCATCTCCATGGCGACGCGAATGGTATAGCGAGTGCCGATATCCACTTTGCTGCGAATGTCCAACTGGCCGTTAAGCTTTTTGCACAGCTGATTGCACAGGAAGAAAGTGAGGCCGGAACCGTGGTTGAAGCGGTCCACCAGCGTCTGGCTGAGGAACGGGTAATTGAGATTGCTGATCTCTTCGTTGGAGATGCCGGAGCCGGTGTCGTTGATTTGGAAAATCAGGCGATCCGGGTGTTCGGGCTCATGGTCGATGACCAGAGAAATCTTGCCGCAGGCGGTGGTGATAATGGCGTAATGCACCAGCAGTGAGATCACTTTGCGCAGCGCGTTGGCGTCGCCGATGTAGTTCTGTTCGACGTCCAACTGAAAATGCTTGAACAGCGCCAGCCCCTTTTGATTGAGGGTGGGCAGGGCTTCCAGCAGCAACTCGTCGATCATCGCCGCCGGGTTGAACGGCTCGCGCGTCGGTTGCCAGTCCTGGGTTTCCAGCCGCGTCAGCAGAGTGATGTTATCGATCAATCCCAGCACCGACGACGACGCCGCCGTCAGTTGGCCCAGCAGCGCCTGCTGTTGTTCCTCATCCGGCTGGTTGTGCAGGCTGTCGACCAGATCGTGCATCTGGCGCACCGGCTGATTCAGTTCGATGCCCAGGTTGTGCAACATCAGTTTGCGCGCCTGCACGTTCTTGTCGTATTCACGCCGTGCCTGCTGCAGCCGCTTGTTCACCATGACCTCTTTATCCTGATCGTGCATCAGGAACAGGTAGGTATCCGGCGACAGTTGGCTGCGGAAAATACGGATTTCATACACCTCGTTGTTGACCGTTGCCTGAATGACGCCGTGGTGCTGTTCGGCCATATGGGCGATTTTTTGCAGGCTGAGGTGCGGCAGCAGGTGCTCGGCGATTTTGTTGCTGGCGATCACCGCATTGTTGGCGAAGCTGTAAACCAGCAGGCCGGAGGGCAGGCTGGAGACGATTTCCTGATTCAGCGCGCGCTCGGCCTCCAGCTCAACCGCCATGTTTTCGCTCGGGCGGATGTACTGGCGGCGGATAAAGTAGATGCTCAGCATCGAGAGCGCCAACAGCAGCAGGTTGACCGCGATCAGCCAGATGTTGTTGCGCAGCAGATCGATGGCCAGATTAATGGCCGAAACGCGATACACCACCTTCAGCGGCGCATTGGGCAGGGCGGCGCTGAACTCCACCCAGCCGCCGCTCATCGCCGCCTGGGCGCCGAGGGCGGTTTCCGCCGGGATGGCGCTGTCGTCGAGCTCGACATCGTCCGGCAGCAGCAGGAAATTGGCGCGGGCCAGATTGGCAGGAATGATGTCGTTGATCGGCAAGTCGAAGGCGATCACCGTCGCCAGATGTCCCGGCTGATTAAAGGTGGTGCGAATCGAGAACGAATAGGCGTTCTGGAAGCGCTGTTTGCGCAGATCGGAAAAGCTCTCGCGTTCGTCGAGCATATTGGCCTGTTGCAGCATCTCAGCGCGGCGTTCGTCCGCCGAAGTGGTCAGGTAGCTTTCCCTAAAGCGCGAAGCCAGCTCTTTGAGCGGCTGAGTGGTGATCAGACTGAGGCTGTTGTCCTGACCATTGAGGTAATACATGGCGTAGCTCTCGGTCTTGGCGCCCCAACGGTTGTCCAGGTAGTCCGAAATGTTGGCGATCATCGCCAGCGTGTTCTCGTCATGGCTGCCGAAGATCACCGCGTCGGTTTTCTTGTGCGGCTTCTCGACATAGTAGACGTCGGGGCGCAGGCGGGTTTCCTGCAAACCGGGATCGACATTCTGCGCCGGCGCGTTGCCGAATTTGTCATAGACCTGATAGGTCATGTAGCGATAGGTATCGATGCGCTTTTGCAGCGAACCGGCGATGCTGTTCAGCGTGTACTTCTTTTCCGCCAGCCAGGCGTTGGTGTAGTTGTAGCCATACAGGCCGATGCCGATCGTCAGCAGCACGATAAACAGCAGGAAGCAGCGAGTGATATTGCTGGAGCTAATGGTCAGTTGTTTATTTTGCATAGTGGCTGCGCATTCCTGAATCAGCGAGTGACGGCCCTGGCGCTGGCGGTCACCGCCAACAGCAGAGCGGCTACGCAGGCGAAGGCCACCGTCAGGCTGGAAAACTGAGCGACAAAGCCGATCAGCGCCGGGCCGGCCAGAATACCGGCATAGCCGACGGTGGTAACGGATGCGATCGCCAAATTGGCCGGCATATCGCGTTGGTTGCCCGCGGCGCTGAACAGAATCGGCACGACGTTGGAAGCGCCCAGGCCAACCAGCATAAAGCCGACCAGCGAAACGGTGGCGTGATTGAAGGCGATAGCCAGGCTGAGACCGACAGCGGCGCACAGGCTGCCCAGCAGCAGCACCCGGTAGCGGCCCAGCGAGTTCACCACCCGATCGCCATTGAGGCGGCCGAGCGTCATGGTGATGGAAAACAGCGCATAGCCCAGCCCGGCCTGGCTGTGTTCGACGCCGCGCAGCGTGGTGAGGAACAGCGCGCTCCAGTCGAGCATCGAGCCTTCCGCCAGGAACATGATAAAGCACAGAATGCCGATAAACATCACCCAACCGCGCGGCAAGACGAACATCGGTCCGCCGTCGTCGTCGGCGCCGCTGTCACGCAGCAGATGGCGGCTGGCGAACGCCAGTAGCACGATCACCGCCAGCACGGTGATCAGGGTGGATTGCAGCGGCGTCAACCCCAGCCACAGCAGCGCGCTGACGCCGCCTGCGCCGGCAATGCCGCCGATGCTGAAGAAGCCGTGAAAGCCGGACATCATCGCCTTGCCGCTGTTGCGCTCGACGATCACTGCCTGCACGTTCATCGCCACGTCTATCATGCCGATCGCCGCGCCGAACAACAGCAGCGCCACGGCCATGCCGCCGAGGGAGTCCATCAGCGCCAGCAACGGCAAATCGATGCACAGCCCCAGCCCGGCCATCAGGATCACCGCGCGGCAGCCCAGTTTGCCGGTCAGGAAGCCGGTCAGCGGCATCGCCAGCATGGAGCCGGCGCCGATACATAACAACAGCAGGCCGAGTGAGCCGTCATCGAGGCCGATGCGCGTTTTGGCGAAGGGCACCAGCGGCGCCCAGGCGGCCATACCGAGGCCGGCGACGAAAAAGGCCAGGCGGGTGGCGATCTGTTGAGGAACGCCGGGCGTTTGCTGTTCATTGCACAAGGTGGCTGTCATGTAAGCGTCAGGATCTTGGGTCAAAAGAGTGGCGAAAGTTACTGACAGTTTTTATCACAATCCGCGATCCGGGTCGAAAAGATTCGCGCCTGATTCCTCTCTGGCGCCGCCTCGGCGCACCAGCCACAGGGCGATCGCCTGGACAATATAGTCTTTTTGCTGTTCGTCCAGCGCGACGCCCTGCGGTATGCCGTGCCATTTTTCCAGGCAGCTTCGGCAGCAGGTGGCGGTGGCGTGTTGGGCGACGAACACCGGGTGGCCGCGCATCGGCGTCTGCTTGCCATCGTTTTTGGGGTGGGCGGCGGCCAGACGGCGATCGATAAAGTCGCGGGCATGGCTGAGGATCAGCGGCAAGCCTTTGTCGTCAAGATAGCTCTGGTCTTTGGGATTCAAACGGAAACGGGCGCGGAAGGGGGAGCCTTGCAGCCGCCGCCATAGCGCCTCTGGGTGAAATGGCATCATGACTTTACTCGCTGAGGGTGAGCTTTTTTTCAGGCTACCAGAAGTGAAACTCTGCGGCCAATTTTGCCTGTGACGCACAATATTCGGCGAGATAAAGCACGAAATGAAAAACAAATTCAATTTGTAGACCAAAATAAGAGAAAAGATTAGCAATTAGTGCGGATGTAAATTGGCGAAACTATATCGCGAGGTTATTTATTTGCGTGCTATTTGTGCGGATTGAAATTGTGAGGACAGTGTGGAGGAAAATAAAAAACCGGCCAGAAGCCGGTTAAAGGTATGCAGAAATTATCTTCGGATAATGAAGGTAATAATGAAAATAATGATGATAGCGAGGTGATTATAGCGGCTGCGTGCAGGCGGCGTTTTGGCACAATGTGCTTATTGTCCAGTACAATTGTATGGTTGGCTTTTTTTTCTTAAAGATTTGTATAACTGCATGATTTTTTATCAATTAATCTATTCTTTGTCTTTAAGTGCTTTATTTTGTTTGTCGGTAATGTTTTGTGAAAGTTCGCGCGCATTTACATTTTGAAACATTTATTAATTACACTGAAACACTATCGGATACTTGGTATCATTTTCTTTCTGGATTAATATAACCCTTGTTACCAGAATGGTAATGCACAGTCGTGCTAATAATGCTCGAAAAGGGCAGTGGCCGTAGCTCGACATAATTAATGAGGATAATAACGATGAAACTTCGAGTACTCTCTCTGATGGTACCCGCACTGCTGGTTGCAGGCACAGCAGGCGCGGCGGAAATCTACAACAAAGACGGCAATAAACTGGATTTGTACGGTAAAGTCGACGGTCTTCACTATTTCTCCAGCAACAACGGCGTGGACGGCGACCAGTCTTATATGCGTTTTGGCCTGCGCGGCGAAACGCAAATCAGCGATCAGCTGACCGGCTACGGCCAATGGGAATATCAGGCTAACCTGAACCACGCTGAAAACCAGGACAACAAGAACTTCACCCGTTACGGCTTCGCCGGTCTGAAATTCGGCGACTATGGTTCCTTCGACTACGGCCGTAATACCGGCGTGCTGTACGACGTCGCGGCGTATACCGACTTGCAGCCTGAGTTCGACGGTATGACCTACGGCGCCGACCAGTTCATGTTCCAGCGTTCCAGCGGCCTGGCGACCTACCGTAACAACGACTTCTTCGGTCTGGTTGACGGCCTGAACTTCGCCCTGCAGTACCAGGGTAAAAACGGCAATGGCGAAGAGACCAACAACGGTCGCGACGTCCTTGGCCAGAACGGCGAAGGCTACGGTATGTCCATGAGCTATGACATGGGCTACGGCATCAGCGCGGCGGGCGCCTTCTTCAACTCTCGCCGCACCAGCGAGCAGAACGGCGCTAACGGTCACCAGAACATCATGGGCCGCGGCGACAAGGCCGAAGGTTACTCCGGCGGTCTGAAATATGACGCCAACGACGTCTACCTGGCGGTGATGTTCACCCAGTCCTACAACGCGGCGCGTTTCGGCAGCTCTGCCAAGGATGATGGTGCTTACGGCTACGCCAACAAGGCGCAGAGCTTCGAAGCCTATGCGCACTACCAGTTCGATTTCGGTCTGCGTCCGTTCGTCGGCTATAACCAGACCAAAGGTAAAGACCTGGGCCGCGCCGGTAACGGCAAGGACTACGGCGATCAAGACCTGGTCAAATTCGTCGACCTGGGTGCGACCTACTTCTTCAACAAAAACATGTCTACCTATGTTGATTACAAAATCAACCTGATGGACAACAACGACTTCACCGACGCTGCCGGTATCAACACCGACAACGTGGTTGCCGTGGGCCTGGTTTACCAGTTCTAAGCACCTCAGTGTGAACGTCATCGCGCGGCCTTCGGGCCGCGTTTTTTTTGCCTGTAAACCGGTAAAAGCACGGATTGATCCGCTATCGGCACGGGAAGCACCGTGGTTCTCCTCCTCTAAGCCTACGCTATCAGTACAGAAAAAGAGGGGGGATGATATGGAGCTCAAGATCGATAAGGTGATCGAAACGGTGCTGTACGTCAGCGATATTGAGCGCGCGGACGCTTTCTATCGAGAGGTGCTGAAGCTGCCGGCGATGGTCGCCAATGAGCGGTTCCGCGCCTATAACGTTGGCGATCGAAGCGTATTGTTGCTGTTTGTCGAGGGCGACTCGCTGCGTGGGGCGCATTATCCGACCGGCTTTATTCCCGCGCACGATGGGGTGGGGCCGGCGCATATCGGCCTGGCGGTGGCGAAAGAGCAACTGCCGCACTGGGAGCGCCATCTGACGGCCAACGGCGTGGAAATTGAGGGGAGAATGCGTTGGGATCACGGTGGCGAGAGCATTTATTTCCGCGATCCCGACGCCCACCTGTTGGAACTGGTGACGCCGGGCATCTGGGCCAATTACTGATCGAACCCGCCTTGCGCCAACAACGCCAGCGCGGCATTCAGCACCTGCAACGCCGGCTGCGGCTGGCGCTCAATCTGCACCCTGACGATGGCGCCGTCGATCAGCATCGCCAATATCGCGGCGTGCTGTTCCCGCTGCGGGTCTGCGGGCAGGTGGCGCGCCAGTTCATCCGTCATCTGTTGCTTATGCCGGCCGGCGAGGTGCAGGCTTTCCGGCAGCAGATCGGCGATCTCCACGGCCGTATTGATAAACGCGCAGCCGCGAAAACGCGGATCGTCGAACCATTCCGCCAGGCAGGGCGCCAGCGCCGGCAGTAACCCGCCGCTCTGCGCCACATGCCTGGCCAACGCGGTACTGAACCAGGTTAGCCACTGCTGGTGGCGATAGGCCAAAAACGCCGTAATCAAATCGTTCTTGCTGGGAAAGTGGCGATAAAACGTCACCTTAGTGACGCCTGACTCCTTGATGATGCGATCGATGCCGGTGGCGCGGATCCCTTCCTGATAGAACAGATCGTGGGCCGTCAGCAGGATGCGCTGACGGGCGGGCAAGGTGTTGCGATCAACGGTCATCATTTTTCTCCCAGGCTATTTTCGAGTGATTGTAGACAACTCTGTCTACATGCGCTAGCGTAACGATGTAGACAGAGTTGTCTACTTGCCTATACGCAGGAGATGATCATGAGCATTAAACCCCCATTGCCGCCTTTTACCCGTGAATCCGCCATCGAAAAAGTACGGTTGGCGGAAGATGCCTGGAACAGCCGTGATCCTGAGCGGGTGTCGCAGGTCTATTCCCTCGATACCCATTGGCGTAATCGCGCGGAGTTTGTCGACGGCCGCGCGGCGGTGGTCGCATTTTTGCAACGCAAGTGGGCGAAAGAGCTGGAGTATCGGCTGATTAAGGAACTGTGGGCGTTTGACGGCGCGCGCATTGCGGTGCGTTTCGCCTATGAGTGGCGCGACGATTCCGGCAACTGGTATCGCAGCTTCGGCAACGAAAACTGGGAGTTCAATCAGGAAGGGTTGATGATCAACCGCCATGCCTGCATCAACGACATGCCGATTCGCGAACAGGATCGGCGTTTTCATTGGCCGCTGGGTCGGCGCCCGGACGATGTCCTGGCGCTGAGCGATTTCGGCTTTTGAATCCGATGTCGCGCCCGCGCCGGCCGATCGCGAGAAAAAGCGCACCGATCGACAAAGGGGAGTTTGTAGAAAAGCCTTTCCACTTCTAGACTTAGGGGACAACAAACGTACTCCAAGAGGACAAGCTATGACGAAGAAGTTGGTTTTGGCCGTCGGCACTGCGGCGGTATTTTCCATTCTTGCCGGCTGCACCGCCTATGACCGTGCAACCAGTTATGTCAATGAGCCGGTGGTCAGCGATGTTAAAGTAGGGATGACCAAGCAGCAGGTGCGGGCGATTGCCGGTCCGCCGTCGACGTCCGCCACGCTGATCCATGCGCAGGGCACTTGCGACACCTATGCGGTCGCGCCGCGCGATGGCAAAGTGCAAACGTATTTTGTCAGCTACAACGACACGGGCCATGTCATGAACAAGGGCTATCAAACCTGTTCAGACTACGATTCGCAGCCGAAGTAATCGCCTTTCAGCCGAACATAAAAGCCTCGCTTTTGCGGGGCTTTTCATTTTTTAAGCGTTTAAGGCCTGAAGTTTAGGCAACTGCGCCGCCGATGTGATTTTTTTGCATCAAAACGATAGACATTTCATAACGGTATCGCTAATATCAGCGCCCATTGGAAGGATGGCCGAGTGGTTTAAGGCAACGGTCTTGAAAACCGTCGAGTGTAACAGCTCCCAGAGTTCGAATCTCTGTCCTTCCGCCAAATTCAGCCGGCTTAGCTCAGTAGGTAGAGCAACTGACTTGTAATCAGTAGGTCACCAGTTCGATTCCGGTAGCCGGCACCATGATAAAGCAGTACCGGCGCCCCGAGTGCCAAAAAAAACCGTCAGCCGCAAGGTTGGCGGTTTTTTGCTTTATGTCGTCTCAAACGGGTAGGTCAGGGCAGCCAGGCACCGAGCACCACGCCGAGAATCATGTACTCATCGGCATTCAACGTCGGACAACCCGGCATGTTCCCCTTAAGCCATCGATGCCCGGCTTCCTCGACATACCTTCTAAAGATAAGTTCCGCACTGTCGCAGCGTTTCGCTATCACCTTATCGCCGGACACGAGCTCGGTTATGCCGGCAGTAACGGGTTCGACAAGTATCAAGGCATCCTTTGGGTAATTGGCGGCGGCAGAGCCGTTCATCGTGTTATCCCGCACCGGCAACCAGTAGGCCTGAGCGCTGCATTGCACCATCGACGGGTAGTGGACGGTCGTTCCTTTGCGCAACTGCTCGTGAGACAACGGCAATGTCCACGCCAGCAGCGGCAGCGTTTTACCCAAGGCCTGTGCGGCCTTCTGCCTGACGGGGCGTTGCCCGGTCTGCTCAAGGCCATCCAGCCAGCCGATTTGCACGGCGAAGTACTGTTCAATCCTTCGCGCCATGTCGCCACTGATGCCCTTTTTGCCTTTTTTGCCCGGCGGGTAGAGCAGGCGAGAGACATAGTCTGCGGCAATACCGAGCGCCTCGGCAAGGCGCTTTTGCCCCCCGACGCCGAGGTTATCGATCAGGATGATCAGGCGCTCTCGCCGCATCTCCTGCAGGTACATTTTTTGCTCGTTTTTCATGAGGCCATCGTACCTAAATTTACCTGCAGGTAAATGGATTTTCGCTATTGAAAAAAAGATACCTCTGGGTATACTTGATACTGGTTATTTATACAGTATTTTGTGCGATGTCCCTCGGTGAGCCCGCCGGGCGGATCGGTTGTTGCGTGTTGGCGCACGCCGAGCAGAAGAACGGCTCGACCAACGTCGGTCAACGACATGGAGCCCTGGCGATGTGGCAAACGCCCAAAGGAGGTGGAAGCATGAGAGATATGAATGAAGTGTTGGAGCGGTGGGGCGTATGGGCCAGGGATAATAGCGGCATCGATTATTCCCCCATTGCTGCCGGGTTCAGAGGGCTGTTGTCCTATAAATCGAAAGGCGAGCGTTCCTGCTGCGATGATGATGGCCTGGTGATCGACGGTTGCGTGGGCAGATTGAAGAAATACAAACCCGAAGAGTTCGATCTCATCATTGCCCACCATGTTTATGGCATATCTCTGCGTAAGATCGCCCTGAAAAGGAAATGTTCAGACGGTACGATACGCAAAGAGATGCAAACGGCGGAGGGATTCATCGGGGGATGCCTGGCGATGTTGGATATAAAGTTGAGTATGGATCGCTGAAACTGCTGCGGTTGAAGTTGATGAGGGTTTATTTCTCGTTTCACTGTGACATCAGGAATAACAATAGCGTATGCGCGTTGCAATAATTTAAAAAAAGACTCACGCGTACGCAAATAAACGCGTAATCTGATAAAACTGAGTCGTTGCCGGCGCCGCCGCACGATAGCTAAACCTCGCTTCGGCGGGGTTTTATTTTTTATAATAAAAGACTCACGCGTACGCAAATAAGCGTGTAATCTGATAAAACTGAATTGTTGTCGGCGCCGCCGCACGATAGCTAAACCTCGCTCCGGCGGGGTTTTATTTTTTATGATAAAAGACTTACGCGTACGCAAATAAGCGTTTAATCTGATAAAACTGAATTGTTGCCGGCGTTGCCGCACGATAGCCAAACCTCACTCCGGCGGGGTTTTGTTTTTTTATAATAAAAGACTCACGCGTACGCAAATAAACGCGTAATCTGATAAAACTGAGTCGTTGCCGGCGCCGCCGCACGATAGCTAAACCTCGCTCCGGCGGGGTTTTGTTTTTTTATAATAAAAGACTCACGCGTACGCAAATAAACGCGTAATCTGATAAAACTGAGTCGTTGCCGGCGCCGCCGCACGATAACTAAACCTCGCTTCGGCGGGGTTTTTCATTTTTAGCCTCCTTGTCAAAACGGTCAATCACTCACTGAATAATGACTGTCGTTGAATGATCACGGCGGGAGGCTAATCCTTCTCCTTTATAAAACGGCGCAATCCTTATTTATCTGCTCAGGTTGGGCAGAACGGATAAGCCATTTTCGACAGCGTAAATGGCCGCTTATTTAAATGGAACAGGAATGACGGAGAGGGGCGCCGCATTTAGCCGCTCTTTTCCATGACTCCCGACGATCGGGCTATGCCCCGGTAAGGGGAGGGTGATGACTATGCCTTGGAAAAATGAACCAAACATCCTTTCAATGCTGCTTGCTTTCGGTATGACGCTGCTGGGGGCGGTCGCCAGCTATTCCTTCAAGGTCTTGAACGGCGAAACCTTTAGCTGGAGGACGCTGTTTTTGCAGCTGTTCGTCTCTATTTTCGCCGGTTTGACCATGGTGATGATTGCGCTGCATTACGACTGGCCTTCGGAGGTGATGGGCGGCGTATGCGGCATGGCAGGATGGTCGGGAGCATCGCTGATCAAGGCATTGGAACGCCGATTTCTCAATAAAGCGTCAGGAGGAAACCAATGAAGATAAGTGACGATGGCATGGCGCTGATTCAGCGTTTTGAAGGCTTGCGGTTGCAGGCTTATCAGGACTCGGTCGGCGTTTGGACCATCGGCTACGGGTGGACTCAACCGGTAGCGGGACGAAAAGTCGGGGCCGGCATGGCGATCGATGCCGCAACGGCCGAGCGTTTGCTGGTGTGCGGTGTCGCTCAATTCGAACAGGGCGTCGAACGGCTGGTGACGGTGACGATCACGCAGGGGCAGTTCGATGCGCTGGTGAGCTTCGCCTATAACCTGGGCCTGCGCGCGCTGGAGAAATCGACGCTGCTGCGTCGGCTGAACGTCGGCGATCGGCAGGGGGCGGCCGACCAGTTCGGCCGATGGGTCAATGCGGGCGGTGTGCGGCTCGATGGGCTGGTTGCCCGGCGCGCGGCGGAACGCGCGCTGTTCCTGTCCTGATGCCCGAATGCGTCTGCACAACGATTCCCCCCTCAAAACGACGGAGACCTTGCCCAAATGATTGAAGATGAAATCCAACGCTCGCTGGCCGCGCTAACCCATCTGGCGGTTCATCCGCTGATCTTGCCGGATCCTCAGCAAGAAGGCGTGACCTATCAGAAGATCAGCGATCTGAAAGTGAACACCGGTCTGGTTGACAGCTCGCTGGTGCAGAGCCGTTTTCAGATCGTGCTGTACGTGATCGACGATTACTCCCGGCTGATCGCTCTGGATAAGGCGGTTTTGAATGCCTGGGAAGGGGTTCGGCATGGCCATATCGGCCAATGGCCGGTACAGGCGGTCACGCGCAGCACCCTTTTGCAGAGCGCCACGCCCCTGGCGGATAACCGCGTTCAGTATCGGATGGCGCGCGATTACCTCATCACGCATTCCGAGGTGGCGGTGTGATCGCCATGAACGTTTCCGGCATGGCGGAATTGACTCGCCGGTTGGAAACGATTCGGCGCGAGGTCACCAGCCACATTCTGCCGGAAGCCGGCCACGCCGCGTTGACCCCGGTCCTTGGCACTATGCGGCAGTGTGCCGATCGGGGGGCGCCAAACAGCGAACCCTCGCTGAGCGCCGGCATCGCGATACGCCCGATCGTTACCGGATGGAACGCGGTGACGTTGCGCGTCGGTCCCAGTAAACAGCATTACCACCGAGCCCTGGCGCAGGAGTACGGCACGGCAACGCAAGCCGCCGCCCCGTTTATTCGCCCTGCGCTGGATCACCATAAGCACCAAGTGTTACGCATCCTGGCGGCTAACGTCCGCTATGGCATCGAAAACCGGTAGCGACCGCTACCATCCTTCATCAAAAAGAGAGAGAAAAACTATGGCTGATAAAACTTCGCCAGAATACGCCATGCTGCCTGCCGGCACTATCGTCAAATGGGGCACCGTCGGGGCTGCAACCACGGCCATGAAGGCGCTGACCAACTGTAAAGCGGTGGGTGAAATGGGGCAAACCGGCGGTTTTGTCGATTGCACCACGCTGCTGGATACCGCCAAGCAGTTTATTTCCGACCTGCCGGAAGGCGCGGAGAAATCCATCGGTTTCATCGACGATCCGTCCAACGCCGATTTCGCGGCGCTGCTGAATGCGGCGGACAAGCGCGAAACGGTACAGTTTTACGTCGAGCTGCCGAACGGCCGCACTTCCACCTCCATCCTGTCGCTGTCCGGCTGGAAAATGAATGAGATCACCGCCCCGGCGAGTGAAGTCATTCAGATTACCGTTCAGGGCAAGCAAAACAGCAACACCTGGGGCTCGGTTACCCCGAAGGTGTGACGAACCGACGATCGCGTTGGGTTAACGCCTGAGGGCGCTCGACGCGATCGTTTCCGCCGCGGGCCATGTGGCCTGCGGCAATTTTCTTTATGCAGAGCACATGATATGAACAAGGAAAAACCGATGACTGAGAAATACGATCTGAAAGCGCTGAAAGCGGCGCTGCTGAAATCCGACGATCACGTGATTGAAACGCAGATCTTTGGCGCCAAAGCCTTTATCCGCCGCCTGAAAGCGGCGGAGCTGCAGGAAAACGAAGACGGCATGAAGGCCGCCATCGACAGCGGTGACATGAACAAAGCCGCGCAGCTTAACGTGCAGCTGCTGCTGTCATGCCTGATGACGCCGGACGGCAAACGTATCCCGGCCGGCGCCTTGCCGAGCGTTGACGATCTGCTGGCGGCGCACGATAACCCAACGCTGGTCGAAGCCATCGGTGCCGTCAAGCGCCATGCGGTCGGCAGCCTGGAGGAAGCGGAAAAAAACTGACTGACTCGCCCTGGCTGATGTTGGTGTTCCAACTGGCCGATCGCTGGGGTGAGTCGGATCCTCGCAAGATCGCCGCGATGCCGGCGCACATCCTGAATCACTGGCGGGCATACTTCAAACTGCAAGGCATGATGGCCGATGCGGCGGAGAGTGCCCCCGTTCATCAATCCGGTCAGCCCGCGCAAAGCAGTATTGATATGCAGTGTGCTGACGTTATGCGAGTGCTGGGAAATGGCTGATACCGCACAGTTGGTCGTCGGGTTGCAACTGAATGACACCAACTTTAAAAACAAACTGACGGCGGCTTACCGTACCGCCGGGGAACAATCCGCCAAATTTAACCGCCAGGCTCAGCAGGACGCGAAAAAGACCGACGAGTCATATCAACGTATCGGCGGCACGCTTGGCGGCCTGGCGGGGAAACTGGCGGGGCTGGCCGGCGTTGAATTGTCGCTGCAGGGCCTCGCCGCCACCTCGCGCCAGTATGGACAGGCGCTCACCGAACTTGCGTCCATCACCGTCGCCGCGACGGCGCAGATGAAGCAGTTGGACGACGCGGCTCGCCAGGCGAGCAGCGCTTCCGGCGAAGGCGGCAGCCGCGCGGAGGAGATGCTGAAACTGGCCGGTGGCCTGAATGACAGCGCGGCGGCCTGGCGCGATCAGGCGGCGGCGGCGCGCGGGGCGGCTCAGGCGACATCAGGCGTCGGCGCGGCGTCTCGCGTTGCGCTGGGGATGCTTGGCGGCCCGATCGGTGTCGCCATCCAGGCGGGATTGGGGATGGCATACTTTTATGAGCAAACAATGCAAGCCAAAGAGGCTGCGGTGAGTCTGAAAGATGCTGCGATTCTAACCACGTCAGAGCTTATAAAACTGTCTAGTAAGCAACTTGCCCTGAGAAAGTTAGATCTCAGTGAGCAGCTCGAGGAACAGCTTAGTGAGCGAGATAAGCAGCAGAATTTGTTGAATTACGCAAACGAGAGAATAGAACGAATCCAGAGTAACCCAGGTCGGCTGGGTGACATATTTGGTGTTGAAAAGCAGTTGCAAGCTACGCGGGTGCGTGCAGAAGCGGCTCTCGAGTCAATAGACATCGGGATTCAAAATACTCGCACTAGCATGCAAAATATTGACCAAGCTAACCTTCTTGTTTTGACAGGGGCTGCTCGTCATTTTAATCAGCCAGCAGGTAATATTTTGCCCGCTACTGCAACTGCGCAGGCGCAGTTGATGCCCTCTCCGCCCCCTGCTTATACATTGGATATTGTAAATACAGATAATCGTGGACGTGAGCGACAGCAGGTTCTTGATCAGTACCAACAACTGCGTCAGGAAATCGAGCAGGCGCATCTGAGCAGCCTCGAAAAAATCACCCAGGATGAACAAAGTGCGCAGGCCAAGCTGGCGTCAACGGCCAAGGCGGCCGGTGCCGGGCAGGCCGATGTGCAGCGTGCGATGGCGCTGAACGCCGAGAAGTACCAGCGGCAGCGGCAACAGCTCGCTGAACAATACGCGCCAGGGCAGGCGGCGGTGCGTAAAGAGCAAGAGGTTGGCAAGGAGCTGAAGGCGTTGTATGACGGGCGGCTGTTGACCGAACGCGAGTACCACACCGCCAGCCGGATGCAGCAGCAAGAAACGACGCGCCAGCGGTTGAAGGCTGAAACCGATGCGCTTGCCGCGCCGCGTATGAACATTGCCGGTGATGTGGATCCGGTCGCTCGCCTTAACAACCAACTGGTGCAGCAGCAGGCGCAGTACCAGGCTTACTACCAGCAAGGCATTCTGGATAAAGAGCGCTATGAACAGCTGATGCAGGCGGCGACGCAAGAATCGTCGGACGCTCAGTATCAGCAGGCGCTGAGCCTGTTCGGCGGGCAGAGCCGCGTGCACAAGATGGCGCTGGGGCTGGTGGATATGACGCGGGAACGGACCTCCGGCATGATGTTCGATCTGCTGACCGGGACGCAAAACTTTAAGCAAAGCATGCTCGGTTTGATGACCTCCATGACGCAGTCCATCATTCAGCAACTGATCGATCTGGCGATGCAGGCGCTGTTGACCAGAACCATTCTTTCCACCTTTATGAATATCGGCAGCGGCTTGCTGGGCGGGGCTGCAAGCGCCGGCACGGGCACGGCCGGTTCAGGTGCGATGGGCATGCCGACCGGTTGGCAAGGCTATGTCCCCAACGCCAAGGGCGGCGTGTACGCCTCGCCTTCGCTGAGCGCATTCAGCGGCCAGATCGTCAGCAATCCCACGTTGTTCGCGTTCGCCAGAGGCGCCGGCTTGATGGGCGAAGCCGGGCCGGAGGCCATCATGCCGCTCAAACGCGGCGCGGACGGTTCGCTCGGCGTGCGGGCGATCGGCGGCGGCCAGCAGTCTGCGGCGGCGCCGAATGTCTACATCACCATCGAGAACGGCGGCAACGTCAGCTCGCAGGCCGATCCGGGATGGGGCGAGTTCGGTAAACAGATGGGCAATATCGCCGCGCAGGAAAGCCAGAAGGTGATCAACCGCAACCTGATGCCTGGCCAGCCGATTTGGAAAGCAATCAAGGGGATGTAATGGGCATTCAGACATTTGAATTTCCGGCGCGCGTCAATGCCGCCGGCGATATGCGTTTTCGCGTCAGAAAGGCGCAGTTCGGCGATGGCTATGCGCAGGTCTCCGGCGACGGCATTAACCCGATCGTGCGCTCCTGGGATCTGACCTTTGTCGGCAAGTATGACTACATCACGCCGATCATCGTCTTTCTGGAAAATCATCATGGGGTGAAGTCCTTCCAATGGACGCCACCAACTCAGGTTCCCGGCCTGTACCGCTGCGAGGGTTATAAGCCGGTCGCCATGGGCGGGGACAACTATTCACTGACGGCCACGTTTACCGAGGCCTTCCACGTTTAACCGGGGGAGACGATGCTGAATTCAGATTTGCAAAAGCTGGAGCCGGGCAACCGCATCCGCCTGATTGAGGTAGACGGCACCCGATTTGGCGCCGATATTCTGCGCTTTCATTGCGATACCCTGCCTTTTACGCCGCAAGAGCTGGCCGCCGCCGGCGGTGATGAAACCAAACTGCCGGCGAAATCGGTCTGGTGGCAGGGGCAGGAGTATGGCCCGTGGCCATTTAGCGTCGAAGGGCTGGAGATCTCCGCCGACAGCCAGGGCAATGCGCCCAAGCTGTCGGTCGCCAATATCAATGGCCTGATCAGCGCGCTCTGCCTGCAGTTTGAGGACATGGCGCAGGCCAAGGTGCGGATCCACGACACGCTGGTGCACTACCTTGACGCCCGCAACTTCCCGCAGGGGAACCCTTCGGCCGATCCGCTGCAGGAAAAGCTGCAGGTGTTCTACATCGATCGCAAGGCGACGGAAAGCGACGAAGCGGTGGAGTTCGAGCTCTCCAGCCCGGCGGATCTGCGGGGACTGCGCATCCCGACCCGGCAAATCCACAGCCTCTGCACCTGGTGCTCGCGCGGCGGCTATCGCACCGGCAAGGGCTGCGATTACGCCGGTAGCCGTTACTTTGACGACAAGGGCAACCCGGTGGATGACCCGAGCCAGGATCGCTGCGGCGGGCTGTTGAGCGACTGCCAAAAACGCTTTGGCGAGCACGAGCCGCTGCCGTTCGGCGGCTTCCCCGGCGCGGCGTTGATCCGGCAGTAGGGGG
Source organism: Serratia sp. B501 (assembly GCF_051172315.1). Classification (NCBI taxonomy): domain Bacteria; kingdom Pseudomonadati; phylum Pseudomonadota; class Gammaproteobacteria; order Enterobacterales; family Yersiniaceae; genus Serratia; species Serratia sp. B501. The sequence continues at coordinate 378,533 of NZ_JBPIZB010000003.1, read as the reverse complement.
CGAGCATGAAAGAAAAAACCGCGGCAGCCATTATGGCGCACGCCAGGGCCGAGTATCCGCGCGAATGTTGCGGCGTGGTGGCGCAAAAGTCCCGCGTGGAGCGCTATTTCCCGTGTCGCAACCTGGCGGACAACCCCACCGAGCAGTTTCATCTGGCGCCGGAAGACTACGTGGCCGCCGCCGAATGGGGCACCATCACCCTCATAGTGCACAGCCACCCGGACGCCACCACGCAGCCGAGTGAACTGGACAAGGCGCAGTGCGACGCGATGGAGTTGCCCTGGGCGATAGCCAGCTGGCCGGAGGGGGATTTGCGCACCATTTTGCCGCGCGGCGAACTGCCGCTGGTGGGCCGCCAGTTCGTGCTGGGGCATACCGACTGTTGGGGACTGATCATGAGCTATTTCCGCCAGGAGCACGGCATAACGCTCCAGGATTACCGCGTTGATTACCCGTGGTGGGAGCAAGGTGAAAACCGCTATCTGGAAAACTGGCATGCCTGCGGCTTTCGCGAGTTCGATGGCCCGCCGCAGCAGGGGGACATGGCGATCATGCAGGTTTCTGCGCCGGTGGCCAACCACGCCGGCATTCTGCTGGCAGATGGCCTGTTGCTGCACCATATGTACGGCATGCTTAGCCAGCGGGTGCCTTACGGTGGGTATTGGAAAGAGCGAACGGTGAAGGTGTTGCGCTACAAAGCCCTGATGTGATGCTATCATTCCACTTTTCAGCTTAAGGAAAAGGTAATGAAGAAAATTATCGCTGCAATTGCCACAGTAATTTTGTCTGGCTGTTCAACTACGGCTAACGAACTTCGATTGACAACACCGGCTATCCAAGGCCATACAATTAAAGCAGCGGATGTATATATTGGATGTGTTCTTAATGTTTGGAATGAAAAAAACACCATCTCACCAATTAGCCCACAGCCTGCGGAGCGCGGTTATACAGCTCAGATAAATGATATGTCTAGAGGTGTTGTAATGTTAATTGACGTGAAAAAGACTGACTCTGGTAGCGATTTCTTATTTTATAAAAAACGAGATATGGACTTCTATGAGGCGGCAGTTAATGCATGTAAATAGTATCTTGGTTACACGCTATATACCCGCCTAGGCGGGTTTTTTATTGGGGGTCATATGAGCTTTATCGAGGTGCCATTAAGAGTAGTTCACTTCCACGGCCCGATGGTTAGGTTGTTTGGTAAAAACTTTAAATATCGTGCTCACAATGTTCCAAAAGCTATCGATGCTATGAAAAATCTAATAGACGGATTTGAACGATATATGTTGGAAGCACATAAGCGCGGACTGACCTTCGCTGTATTTGTGGGGAAACGTAACGTTGGTCAAGACGAGATGGAGCTGACGAAAGGCACGGAAGACATTCACCTGGTGCCAGTGGTTATTGGAAGTAAACGTGCAGGGCTTTTTCAAACTATTGCAGGAATAGCATTAATTGCTCTGGCTGCTTGGAACCCAGTTATAGGTGGAGCGGCAATGATGTCGGCAACCACAGCCACTTCCGTTGGCCTGATGGGTGCTTCCCTTGCCCTCGGCGGCGTCGTCCAAATGCTTTCCCCGCAAATGGGCGGGCTGCGCATGCGGCAAGGCCCGGAAAATAAACCGAGCTATGCCTTTGGCGGGCCGGTCAACACCACGGCGCAGGGCAACCCCGTCGGCGTGCTGTACGGCACGCGTGAAATTGGCGGGGCGATTATCTCCGCAGGCATTTATACCGAAGACCAGCAATAACGACATCCGTTTGAACAGACAGCCGCAATAGCGGCTTTTTTTATGGGCGAAATATGGCACAGAACATGATCCGTGGGCGAAAAGGCGGCGGCGGTGGCGGCCACACGCCGGTAGAATCGCCGGACAGCATTCAGTCGATCGCCAGAGCGAAGATGCTGTTCGCATTAGGCGAAGGGGAATTTGCCGGCGGGCTGGATGGCACAAACATTTTTGTTGACGGTACGCCGGTACTGAGCAGCGACGGCACGGAAAACTTTCCCGGTTTCCGCTGGGAGTTCCGCCCCGGTTCGCAGGCGCAGGAATATATCCAGGGCATTCCCGCCGTTGAAAATGAGATCTCGGTCGGCAGCGAACTGAAAAGCGGCGCGCCGTGGGTGCGCTCCGTCTCTAACCTGCAGCTTTCCGCCGTCCGCCTGCGCCTGGGTTGGCCCATGCTGCAAAAGCAGGCGGACAACGGCGACGTCAACGGCTATCGCATCGAGTACGCCATCGACGTGGCGACCGACGGCGGCAGCTATCAGGAGGTGTTAACGGCGGCGATCGACGATAAAACCACCTCGCTGTATGAACGCTCGCACCGCATCAATTTGCCGAAGGCCACCACGGGATGGCAGCTGCGCGTGCGCCGGTTGACGCCTAACGCCAACAGCGCCCGGATCGCCGACCGGATGAACATCGAGGCGCTGACCGAAATCATCGACGCCAAGCTGCGCTATCCGAACACTGCGCTGCTTTACGTGGAGTTTGATTCAAAGCAGTTCCCCAACATCCCGAAGATCAGCTGCAAACCGCGCGGCCGCCTGATCCGCGTGCCGGACAATTACGATCCGCAAACGCGCAGCTATACCGGCATCTGGAGCGGCGGCTTTAAGTGGGCCTACAGCGATAACCCGGCGTGGGTGTTTTACGACATTATTTTGGCCGAGCGCTTTGGCCTGGGCGATCGCATCGACGCCTCCCAGGTCTCCGAGTCCGAACTGTACCGCATCGCGCAGTATTGCGATCAGCCGGTGCCGGACGGGCGCGGCGGCGAGGGCATGGAGCCGCGCTTTACCTGCAACGTTTATCTGCAGTCGCGGGAAGAGGCCTGGACGGTACTGAGCGATTTGGCCGGCATCTTCCGCGGCATGACCTATTGGGGGCAAAACCAAATGGTCGCCCTGGCGGACATGCCGCGCGATATGGACTTCACCTACACCCGCGCCAACGTGATCGACGGCAAGTTTACCTACTCGTCCGCCAGCGAACGCACCCGCTACAGCACCGCGATGGTCAGCTGGTCCGATCCGGGCAACCATTACGCCGATGCGATAGAGGCGGTATTCGACAGCGATCTGGTGCGCCGCTACGACGTGAACCAGACCGAGCTGACGGCTATCGGCTGCACCACGCCGAGCGAAGCGAACCGCCGCGGCCGCTGGGCGCTGTTGACTAACAGCAAGGATCGTACGGTCAGCTTTTCCGTGGGGCTGGACGGCATGATCCCCATGCCGGGGCATATCGTCGGCGTGGCAGACCAGATGCTGGCCGGGCGGGTGATTGGCGGGCGCCTCAGCGGCGTGGACGGCCGTAAACTGACGCTGGACAGGACGCCGGGCGCCAAAGCCGGCGATCGCCTGATCGTCAACCTGCCTTCCGGCCGGGCGCAGGCGCGCACCGTGCAGGCGGTGAATGAACGCGTAGTGACCGTCACCACGGCCTACAGCGAGACGCCGGCGCCGGAAGCGGCCTGGTCCATCGACGCGGACGACCTGGCGGTGCAGCTTTACCGCGTGGTGGGTATCGCCGACAACGGCGACAACACCTATACCGTCAACGCGGCGGAACACGATCCGAACAAGTACGCCCGCATCGATACCGGCGCGCGTATCGACGATCGTCCGATCTCCATCATTCCGCCCGGCGTGCAGGCGCCGCCGAAGAACATCACCATCGACAGCTACTCCTCGGTGAGCCAGGGTATCGCCATTACCACCCTGCGCGCCGCCTGGGGCGCGGTTGAAAATGCCATCGCCTATGAGGCGGAATGGCGCAAAGATAACGGCAACTGGGTGTCGGTGCCGCGCACCTCGGCGCTCGGCTTCGAGGTGCCGGGGATTTACGCCGGTCGTTATCGGGTGCGGGTGCGAGCCATCAACGCCAGTGACGTATCGTCTATTTGGGCGACGTCGATGGAAACCTACCTCAAGGGCAAAGAGGGTAAACCGCCGATGCCGCTTGGCTTCAAGGCATCGCCTTTGCTGTGGGGCATCCAGCTCGACTGGGCGTTCCCTGGCGGCGCTGAAGATACGCTCAAGACCGAAATTCAGTATGCGGACAACGCGGCCGGAAATAACGCGATGCTGCTGGCCGATATCCCGTACCCGCTGCACACCCACGCCATGACAGGGTTGAAGGCGGGGCAGGAGTTCTGGTTCCGCGCGCGGTTGCAAGACCGCACCGGCAATCAGGGCGACTGGACAGGCTGGACCGCTGGGCAGGCGAACGCGGACGCCGGCGATTATCTCGAGAACATCGGCGACGATCTCCTGACCGCGAAAGACGGCGAGCGGCTGGTGGGCGATATCGACACCAACATCGACGCTATCTTGCAGAATGCGCTGGCCAACAACGCGACGGTGGGTCACCAATGGGCGCAGTACGGCACGGTGCGCGCCGATATTATGGTGGTGAAAACCACCATCGCGGAGGTCGATCGCGGGCTGGCCGAGATGAAAACCCAGGTGCAGGCGCAGATTGACGACGTGGCGGCGGTGCTGGAAGACAAACTGACGGCGACGGTAGACGCCGACGGCGCCACGGCCATCCATACGTTGAAAGCGGGCGTGCGGGTGAACGGCACCTTCTACAACGCCGGCATGTCGATCGCGGTATTGGCGGAAAACGGCAGGCCGGTTACCACCCGCGTGGGCTTTAACGCCAACCAGTTCGTGCTGATGAGCGGCAACAACAGCAATCAGTATTCGCCGTTTGCCGTGGTGGATGGGCAGGTGTTTATTAGCGACGCGTTTATTCGCAATGGTACTATCGATAGCGCAAAGATCGCACAGCATATCCAGTCTTCTAATTGGGTAAGTGGGCAGCGTGGCTGGGCGATAAATAAAGATGGCGGGGCACAATTCAATAACATTAGCGCCCGTGGAGCGATATATGCCGACACTGGTGAGTTTAAAAATGGCGTGATTGGCAATTGCCGGATCCTTGAGAATTGCTCCATTGAGGGAAAACTTTCCGCCGCGAATATCGAAGGCGCGATCATGGATGGCTCGATGTTAAGCTGGACGGGTTATCATACTAATGCGAGTCGGTTATTACGCTTTGGCGGTAATAATGTTATTCCCGTTCGTGTCTTTGGACAGATTCAAATTAAAAGAAGTGGACGAGGCTATCCTCACGGTTATGGCGGGGTTAGGCAAAACACAACCGGCGGAGGCTATATGCCAGAGGTTTCCGTTAGTTCCAGTTCTAGTAGCGGGCAACCTTCAGTATCCATCGTTTATATCGATACATTAATTGGAAAGTCTTCGACTGCCTTTTGGCAGCTTGCCGCAGGAGAGCTTGACCAAGGACAATCGCACTCAACGACTTTTATTGTGAACATCTTTGCCACTCCGCAATATACAGCCTTTGGGCTGGAGTAACCATCATCTCCGTAACGAGGTTTTTATCAGGCTAATTCAGGAGGATATTTATGCCAGCAGGCACTCTCACCCTAACAAATAATTCCACAATAGTAAAAGGTACCGGAACGGCCTTTAATACCGAGCTGAAAGCCGGTGATTTCATCGTGAGCGTGGTCGGCGGCGTAACCTATACGCTGCCGGTTAAAACCGTTGATAATGCTACGCAGGCAACGCTGGTTAAAGCCTATGACGGCTCGACTCAGGTCGGTGTTGCCTGGAATGCTGTACCGCGCGATGCAATGAACGCCATCACTGCCCAGCTGGCTGCCGAGACGGCGAAAGCCCTGCGTGGGTTGAATTCCGATAAAGAGAATTGGCAGCAGGTCTTCAGCGGCAGCGGAAATATTACGGTAACGCTCCCTGATGGCAGCACCTATACCGGTCCAGCCTGGAATAATATTGCAGATTCACTCAATAATAAATTAGACAAGACGATTAGCGCTGCCCAGGAAATTAAAGGTTCACTGTCTTTACAGGGTTCTTTGGTGACAGGGCAAACGGCAAACCTTGACGTGGGGGGATATTCACGCTTCCGTAAGTCAACGACATTTGATGATACCATGATGGGGCGAAATGGGATTCATTTGAACTCTGGTGATACGGGGTCGTCTAATGTCCGTGCTGAAAAGACGTTTACTAGATCTACCGGAACTGTAGATGGCCCGACATTACTATCGGTTATGACAACTGCAGGTGGTGTTGTCACAGCTATGCAAATGTTTTGTCGCCGTGAAATTGGTGTAACTGATTATGGTGCGATTTCATTTAAGGATTATGCCAATGTTTGGCATGAGGTTCGTCTACAGAATAACGGAGACTTTAATAACTTAACTGGAAATTGGGTGACCGGCTCAGATCTTAGAATTAAAACTGAAGTAAAAGAAATTGAAGATCCCATAACACTCATTCGTGGTCTAAAACTCTATACCGGCAAGCGCGATGGCAAGCCCTTTATCGGTGGTATCGCACAAGAAATTGAAAAGAAGCTTCCTCAGGTTGTTGCTGAAGGTGGTTCTTTAGAGTTGCAAAATGGCGAAACCGTTACTCGAGTAAAATCCGTCGATTATTCAACGTTGGGATATGTGGCCTTGGCTGCCTTGAATCAGGCTCTGGATAGAATCGATCGCCAGGATGAATTAATCAAAGAACTCATGGAGAAAGTGCAATGACTTTAATCAGCGGCGTATTAAAAGGGCCTTATGGCGATCCTCGTTCCGGCGTAACCATTACCCTGCGCGCAGTCAGAACCTCGTCAACGGTATTGAGCCTGGCTAAATCACAATCGGTGACGGATGACAGCGGTAAATACGCTCTATCCGTGGAGCCGGGCGCTTACGAGGTTATCATCTCTGTCTATGGCGCACAGCCGGAACGGGTGGGGGCTATCGAGGTGTATAGCGATTCCTTGCCCGGCACGCTCAATGATTTCCTGAGCCGGCCAGGGGAAAGCGATATCACGCCGGAGATTGTGCAAACCGTCGATCGTTTGCGTGCAGAGGCGGCCGCTTCCGCAGGCAAGGCATCTTCTTCCGCTGCGGCGGCGAAAACCAGCGAGCAAAATGCGGCGAAGAGCGCCGCTCAGGTGGTGACCGCCTTTGATAATGTGCGGTTCAAGTTCCCGGAAAACAACACCAATATCGCCACTTGGTTCCTGTTGGGGCAGTTTAAAAATGCAGGGCAAAATGGTGTCGGGATCGCGCTCAATTTCTACGGTTCGAACGGCTATAACGGATTTGTTTATAACGCCGGCCTGTCACGCCTGATGCTGAGAACGGGTAATCTTGGCGCCAGCGATACGACCAATAAGGCCAATCGTATCGGCGGCACCTTTCTTAACGATACCGGAACGGCGATCTTGGATATTCAGGTTATTGAATCCAGTCGCGATAATTATGATATCTATGTGAAAGTGAATACCTTCACCATCAACTGCTGGTATACGGTTGAGCAAATCACCTACGCGAACGCGGCCGGCTTGCGCTGGGAGCATAAGGCGGTAAAGCAATCGGTGGAACCGAGCGGGGTGATGAAAATTGATATGCGCACGGGCGTTTCGTTTTCGCAATCCCAGGCGTTACCCGATTATGCTACTGTCGCCCAATCTGCTATCGGTGGTTTTGGTACCGGACCAATTCATACCGAGGATGCATTTGCGAAGGATAATAAATCCTCCATTCAGCGCTACACGGTAGCGACGGCCAATCGGCCGGGCAACGTGTCCGGGGGCATATTAACGCTGCCGGTGGATGGCGGGCCATCTTGCGCGTATTTTGCCACATCGGTTTCGCGGCAGGCTTGGGTGGGGAGTTCATCTACCGCATTGCCTTCGGCTATCACCTGGTCGCGGTTATTTAGCTCGTCCGATCAACCCACCGTCGCGGATATTGCAAACCTGAAAGATTGGGGCTTGAGTAAAGGTGCTACCGCCGCAAACAAAGGCAACTTCAATGCGCAAATGCAGAGCCGACGGGGTTATGTGAGCACAGATCCCATTGGCAATCCCTTCAAAGATGTCGGCACTCACTTTCTCGATACGCGATCGTGGGCGGTGACGCAGGCGGGAACCGACGACAGTTACCGGACGGTGCAAACCTGTTACGGCTATGGTGTAAGTGCGGCGCAATCGGGGAAAATTGCCGTGCGCAGCTGGAATGGCGCTACGTTTACCCCCTGGGTTTGGATGTGGTCGGAAGCCAACACCACCGTTGACGCCAACGGCTTTATCAAGAAAGCCTCGCCGATCGCCAGATTGTCCGCGGCGCCGCAGCATATGCAAGCGGACTATCTGGACGGCGGCTTTGCTTTGGCCGGCTATGTCGCCGTTAATGGCGAAGCGGCCGGGGTGAGCGCGGAACGAATCGCTACCGGCCTTTATCAGCTGAATGGATCGCTGGGGCTGGCAAAGGAGGGCTGGACTATCGAAGTGCCGCAGGACGTGAACGGCAACCGCCTGTGCTTTGTGGAAACCGCCACCGATAACGACGGCGTCATTACGGTGAAAATCAGCAAACGTCGTTTTGACATCGATACCGCGACGATTGTGGCCGGCGAAGCGATGGATATCCCTGAAGGGCGCTGGATCGATCTGCGTCTCGCCATGCCGGTGCGTGAAGAGGTGGAAGTATTGCCGCCGGAGGCGCTGGTATCAAACGATGACGCGTCATCGGAAACCAACTCGGTTTCATAAATAAAGTGGATGCCAGGTAAATAATGCCGGTGCAGCAGGTTATTGGCCGCCTATTGCATCGGCGTCGGCATTATCACCTATAGGCTCGGGCAGAACGACTGCCCGTTCTGCGATGCAGGGTTCCCGCTGGGTGGGAATCTTCTCCTTGCGAATACCGTTCTTCCCCGTCAAATATCCGTGACCAGCCACTGATCCGCTTCTTCGAACATCTCTTCCAACATTCGGTTTAACTTCTCACGATCGCTTTTGCTGGCGTCGGAGTTCAGGCCGTTGGCCTGCATCGGCTTCACGCGCACCTCCGCCTCCGGGAACAGCACGTGCACGCGTTTTTCCAGCTCGTTGTGAATAATCTCGGCGGCGTTGGGTAGCCCAGCGACGTTGCGTTTGTCGTACACCAATTCTACAAACATGACTCACCTGTAAATACTGATTTAATGTACAGTATTCTGGCCTGAGGAGGGCCGCTTGGCAAGAGGGGGGCGCGGAATTTTGCATGACGCGATCACTCTTGCGTGGCGTGCGGTAAAACCTGCAGCTGAATCACCAATTCCGCCTGGCTGGCGGCCTGCATTTTCTCCATCATCTCCTCGTTGACCCTTCAGAGGGTGTAGCCATGCCTGCAATGTACTTTTCTCTTCGGTTCAAAACGCAAGGCGGTGCGCCAGGAGATTCCGGCGGCTATCGCCACACTTTCCGCGTGAGCGTCATATGAAAAAAACCTGCTGCAACAGCAGGTTTTCTTGAATTTGGTCGGTATGAGAGGATTATACGCATCTTCGATGCCCGCCCTGCGGGCCGTCGCTAAAGCAACGTGGTCTCACTCCGCTCGGCTCAAACCTCCTTCGGAGATTCTCATCCTCCCAGTGTGCAGACGAAAAAAAACCTGCTGTAACAGCAGGTTTTCTTGAATTTGGTCGGCATGAGAGGATTCGAACCTCCGACCCCCGACACCCCATGACGGTGCGCTACCAGGCTGCGCTACATGCCGACGCTATAAAAAATCATACTACCGATTCTCGATGTTTATGCAAGCGCCTTACCACTTGATTGCTTTAGTTTTAAGCAGTTAGTTGGCGATAAAGCGTTTTACATCGGTCAGCACCTGCAACAGCAGAGCAAGCTGCGGTTTCTCGTCTTTTATTTCATCGCCGTTCTGATCGTAGACGCGATAGTTGCCGCTGTTGTCCAGCATCAGCGTCTGCGTCGGTGTGGTGATCACCAGCTGGTTGCCATCGCCGGTGGCGATCCAGTTGTTGCGGCGCTGAGCGGTAAACAGGTCTTCGCCCTGCGAATAGTCTTTCGGCGCGGTCTTCACGTGCAGCAACCGTTGCATCAAGGTACGCATCACGTCGTTATGGCCGGTCAGCTTGTTGATGGTCTGCGCCGGCGTGCCCGGCCAGTGGATCACCAGCGGCACTTGCAGCTGCGCCTGGTTGAAGGCGGTGCCGGCGCCCCATTGGCCTTTGCCGCTGTCGTTGAACTCGACGCCGTGCTCGGCGGTGATCACCACCACGGTTTTATCCAGCAGGCCGCGCTGTTTCAGGGTGTCCAGCACCTGGGCTATCTGGGCGTCCACGTCTTGGGCGCCGGCGCGATAGCGTTGGATAAAATCGGCCGACGTCGGAGTTTTAGCGCCTTCAGCCGGCTCGGCGCCGCTGAAGTTGATATAGGAGAACCACGGCTCTTTGTCGCCCTGATCCGTCAGCCAACGTTGCCATTGCTGCGTGGTTTGCGCGTCGCTTTGCGGCGCCGGCGTCGGCAGCGAGAAGTCGGTCAACAGGGCCTGACGGTACAGGCTGGCGTTGAAGCCGTCGGACGAGAACAGCCCCAGTTGGTAACCCTGCTCGCCGAGCGCGTTGATCAGCGCCGACGGCTTGCGGCCGGCGAGCACGCTGTCCAGATAGGTCGGGGAAATGCCGTAGAATAGGCCGAACAGCCCGGTGTCGGCGTGGTTGCCCGAGCTGTAGTGATCGCTGAAGCGCACGTTTTCCTGGGCGAAACGCGTCAGCGTCGGCATATCCTGCGCCACGTCTTTGGCGCGAATGCCGTCCACCACGATCATCAGCAGGTTATAGCCGCTGCCCTTATCGCCGTAGCTGAGATCGCTGAGCGGGTACTCCACCGCCACCGCTTCCGGATTGCCCTGCTGCACCAGGCGGCGCTCATATTCTTGCTGATCGAGCAGGCCGTGTTTTTCGAGGAACTTGCGCGCGGTCATCGGGTACGAGAGCGGCAGGTTGGCCCGTTGCATGGTGATCGGGCGATAGAAGTTGGCGTCGGCCCAGATGTAAATCAGGTGCGAGGCGAAAAAGGCGCTGATGAACAGCGCCGCCAGCGGCTTGCCGAAACGGCGGCGGTTCAGGCTGCGCAGTTTCTGCCAGCTCCAGGTGCCGAACAGCATCTCCACCAGGAAGATCACCGGCACGCAGATAAACATCAGCTGCCAGTCGCGCGACAGCTCGCTTTGATCCGGGTTGACCACCAGATCCCACACCACCGGATTGAGGTGCAGGTGGAAATGGGAGAACACCTCGCTGTCGACCAGCAACAGCGTGAGCCCGGCGGTAGCCAGCGCGGCGGAAATAAATCGCAGCAGCCGCTGCGACATCACCACGAAGGTGAGCGGGAAGATCACCAGCAAATAGCCGGCGAACACGATAAAGCTGAAATGCCCCAGCAGGCTGACCAGGGCATAGACCCGGCCCAGCAGCGAGGCGGGCCAATCGGTGACAAACAGGTAGCGGCTGCCCAGCCCAAGGGCGAGCAGGATGTTGAATAAGGCGAACCAGTGCCCCCAGCTGATCATCTGGGAGACTTTTTCACGATAACGCTGACGGTTTGTCACCATAAATAAATATTAATGCGCTTTATCTTCACGGACAGAAGCCTGCAGGGCTTCCGCGAACGATCTCGCCAGGGTTTTCCGCTGCGCGGGGGCAACGCTGGTGTTGATCAAATTAGTGACCATATTGCCCAGCACCATCAGGGAAAGATCGGTGGGGGTATGGTGTTTTTCCAGAACATTGACCAGCTCTGAGAGCAGTTGTTCAACGTGTTCGTCACTGTAACGGGATGATTGTGGCATAAAATTGCGCTTAGTAATCTGCAAAGTGCCCTATCTTACCGTATAGGACAGTGATTTTCCGCTCTTTTATCACTTCCTGTCATTCGGTAAAGGGTTCGCCCGCGACGGGGCCGCTCACCGCTGCGCCTTTCCGGTTTGCCGCGGTTTTTTAGTATTGCAGGGCGGGGCCTTCAGTGTTTGAATACGCGCCTAAAGAACAGGAGGATTTACCATGAGTCTGGATATCGACCAGATCGCTCTGCACCAGTTGGTGAAACGCGACGAGCAAACGCTGGACGTGGTGCTGCGCGATTCCTTGCTTCCCACCAACGCGGCGGTGGAAGAAATGATGGCGGAACTGCATCGCGTCTACAGCGCCAAGAGCAAGGCCCTGGGCTTGTTCAACGAGGGCAGCGAGCTGGCGGAAGCGCTGCGCACCTGCCGCAAGGACGATAAGGACTTTCTGGCCTTCAGCCGCGCGGCGACCGGCCGTCTGCGCGACGAACTGGCGAAGTATCCATTCGCCGAAGGCGGCGTGGTGCTGTTCGGTCAATACCGTTATCTGGCGGTCGAGTACCTGCTGATCGCGGTGCTGAACAGCCGTAACAGCATGCGCGTCAACGAAGAGCTGGATATCAACACTACGCACTATCTGGACATCAACAACGCCGATATCGTTGCGCGTATCGATCTGACCGAGTGGGAAACCAACCCGGAATCGACCCGCTATCTGACCTTCCTGCGCGGGCGCGTGGGCCGTAAGGTCGCCGACTTCTTCATGGATTTCCTGGCGGCGTCCGAAGGGTTGGACACCAAGGCGCAAAACCGCGGGCTGCTGCAGGCGGTGGACGACTACTGCGCCGACGCGCAACTGGACAAGAATGAGCGCCAGTCGGTGCGCCAGCAGGTGTACAGCTACTGCAACGAACAGCTGCAGGCGGGCGAAGAGATCGAACTGCAGGCGCTGTCGCAGGAGCTGTCGCCGGTCGGTGAGAAAGACTTCATGCAGTTCTCCAGCGAGCAAGGCTATCAGCTGGAAGACAGCTTCCCGGCGGATCGCGGCACGCTGCGCCAGCTGACCAAATTCGCCGGCAGCGGCGGCGGTATCAGTCTGAACTTCGACGCCATGCTGCTGGGCGAGCGCATTTTCTGGGATGCGGCCACCGACACGCTGACCATCAGAGGCACGCCGCCGAACCTGCGCGATCAGCTGCAGCGCCGGACCGGCAGCGGCAAGTAAGCTTGCCGAATCGCAGACAATAAAAAACGCCGCAATTGCGGCGTTCTTTATTTCGGCGTCCCGAAAGGTTCGAAAACGTAGCGATTAAACGCGAACGAAGTCGATGTGAGCCAGTTTTGGCTTGAACGGGTGACGCTGTACAGCCTGAACCTTAACTTTGGTTTCTTTACCGTCGATAACCAGAGTTACTGCTTCGCTGTAGAATTCTGGTTTAGCTTCCATGTTCTTGACAGAATCATGATCCAATTCGATGGAAACTGCAGCTTCTTTGCCACCGTAAACGATAGCTGGGAATTTGTTTGCTGCACGCAGGCGGCGGCTCGCACCTTTACCCTGGTCTTTACGTACTTCTGCATTGATAGTGAACATTGTTTTTTCTCTTAAAAGAAAATTTACCCTGCTACAGGCGACCCAAGTAGCAAGTTCGGAATTCCGCTTTAACGCTGGGCAGGCCCAGGTAAAGCGCGCGGCATTTTAACGGAAAGCCGCCCGCAGGGCAACGAAAACCTGCCCAGATTGAGGGCCGTTCGCTCAGGCCAACTGATTGGCACGGCGGAAACGGCCTTGATAATCGAACACTTTCTCACGCACCTGCCAAAACTGCCCGCGCTTGCGCGCCACCACGAAATCCGGATGGCGCAGCGCTTGCTGTTGCGCCAGCACGTCGGCGGCGGTGTGCCAGGCGAACGGCACGCCCGGCGCACGCTGGTGCGGGCGCAGGAACAGCATCTCGAACGCTTTGCGCTGCGCCGGCGTCTGCAGGCGGAAGCGCTCGCTGGTGCTGGTGCCGTCCTCGTCGTAATAGGTGGCCTTCAGCCATTCGCCCTTGTCGTCGCGGCCGCTTTGCAACTCCATGCCGCCGCAGCGCAGCACCAGCGCGTCTTTCAGCTTCAGCGCCGCCTTCAGCATGTCGTCGGGATCGACCAACACCTCCTGACACTGATGGCAACGGCGCGCGGCGATGTCGTTCTCCGCGCCGCAGTGTGGGCAGCTCTTGAACCGGAAGCGGTAATCGCACTGTTCGCGGTGGCCGTCGTCGTCCTCCAGCCAGCCCTGGCAGCGGCGGCCGTAGTGTTCGATGATGTCGCCGTTTTCGGTACACTTGCCCCAGAACAGGTTGGCGAAACCGCAGGCCGGGCAGAACACCTGCACCGGCTGGCTGTCGCCGTGCGGTTTGCTGACGCCGACCTCCGGCGTAAACAGATCGTGCGGGTTGCCGGCGTAGTCGAGGATCAGGCAATCCTTTTTGTCGGGCGCCAAACGCAGCCCGCGCCCGACGATCTGCTGATACAGGCTGACGGACTCGGTGGGGCGCAGGATAGCGATCAGGTCGACGTGCGGCGCGTCGAAGCCGGTGGTTAACACCGCCACGTTGACCAGATAGCGCAGATGCTGCTGTTTGAACGCCTCAATGAGCGCATCTCGCTCGGCGGGCGGCGTTTCGGCGCTGACCAGCGCGGCTTCGCCGTTCGGCAGCAGGCCGTGGATCTCGCGGGCGTGCTCGACGGTGGCGGCGAAGATCATCACGCCTTTGCGATCGTCGGCGTACTCTACAATCTGGCTGATGATGTGCGGCGTGACGCGGTTTTGCCGCTTCAACTCTCGGTTCAGGTCCGCTTCGCTGAACAGGCCGTTGCTCCTGGCCTCCAGACGGCTGAAGTCGTATTGCACGATCGGCATATCCAGCCGCTCCGGCGGCACCAGAAAACCGTGTTTAATCATGTAGCGCAGCGGTAGCTCATAGATGCAGTCGCGAAACAGACTGGCGCTGTCGCCGCGGGTGAAACCGTGGTAGTGGTACTGGTAAATCCAGCCTTTACCCAGCCGGTACGGCGTGGCGGTCAGCCCCAGCAGCCGCAATTGCGGGTTGGTTTTCTGCAGGTGCTGGATGATTTTCTGGTACTGGCTGTCGTCGTCGTCGCTGATACGATGGCATTCATCGACGATCAGCAGCGAAAAGGCGCCGTCGAACAGCGGCAGGTTGCGCGCCACCGACTGCACGCTGCCGAACACCACCTTGCCGGCGCTCTCTTTTTGTTGCAGCCCGGCGGCGAAGATGTCCGCCTCCAGGCCGTAGGCGCAGTATTTGGCGTGGTTTTGCGCCACCAGTTCCTTGACGTGCGCCAACACCAGCACTCGCCCACGGGCGCGCTTCGCCAGCTCGGCGATCACCAGGCTTTTGCCGGCGCCGGTCGGCAGCACGATCAGCGCCGGCTCGGGATGCCGCCGGAAATGGTTGATGGTGGCTTCGACCGCTTCCAGTTGGTAGGGGCGTAGGGTAAAGGCCATAAATGAACGCCGTAGGTTGGAATGGGCCGCGGGGGACAGGTTTGTCAGCGCTGTTGCCACAGAAACGCTGACATTTTTACGCCCCGGGCGACCGAGAAATGTCTATATTATGCCTTCTGAGCGCGCACGGTGCGAGAAGCGTGAAAATTACCCCTGTCGGGCAGCGCGTTGTGCCGCTATACTCGTGTGACAGCAATCGCTGTGCCCCCACGCGATTTCCCCCCTGAGCCTGCCATTTGCACCCGATGCAACGGCGGGCGTCATATTTTGGCAATACGATCAATGCGATCATAACAACGACAGGCAAAGCAGATCCCATGCGATTGGACAAGTTTTTATCTCAGCAGTTAGGCATCAGCCGTGCGCTGGTCGCGCGCGAACTTCGGGCTAAACGCGTCACCGTAGACGGTGAGGTGGTGAAGAGCGGGGCTGTCAAACTGACCCCGGAGCAAGAAGTGGCGTTCGACGGCAATCCGCTGCAGCAGCAGAACGGCCCGCGCTATTTCATGCTCAACAAACCGCAGGGCTACGTTTGCTCCACCGACGATCCCGATCATCCGACGGTGCTGTACTTTCTCGATGAGCCGGTCGCGTACAAACTGCACGCCGCCGGGCGGCTGGATATCGACACCACCGGGCTGGTGCTGATGACCGACGATGGCCAGTGGTCGCACCGCGTCACCTCGCCGCGCCACCACTGCGAGAAAACCTATCTGGTGACGCTGGAGCACCCGCTGGCGGAAGACACCGCGCAGCGTTTCGCCGCAGGGGTGCAACTGCACAACGAGAAAGATCTGACGCGGCCGGCGACGCTGGAGCAGGTTGACGAGCATGTGGTGCGCCTGACCATCAGCGAAGGGCGCTACCACCAGGTGAAGCGGATGTTTGCCGCGGTCGGCAATCGGGTGATCGAGTTGCACCGTGAGCGCATCGGCGCCATCGTGCTGGATGACGATCTTGCGCCGGGCGAATACCGCCCACTGACCGAAGAAGAGATCGCCAGCGTGGGCGCGCCGCACCTGCAGGACTGATAACCGATCATTGATTGCGGCCGATTAAGGAGTCGTGGAACGTGCAACAGAACCGAACCTCTCATCTCGGTTTGATTTTCATTCTGGGCCTGCTGTCCATGCTGATGCCGCTGGCCATCGACATGTACCTGCCCAGCATGCCGGTGATCGCTGCCCAGTTTGGCGTCGAGTCCGGCAGCGTGCAGATGACGCTCAGCGCCTATATGCTCGGCTTTGCCTTCGGGCAGCTGTTCTATGGGCCGATGTCGGACAGCGTCGGCCGCAAACCGGTGATCCTGTGGGGAACGCTGATCTTCGCCATCGCCGGTTGCGCCTGCGCCATGGCGCAGTCTATCGATCAGCTGATCGGATTACGTTTCTTGCACGGCCTGGCCGCCGCCGCCGCCAGCGTGGTGATCAACGCCTTGATGCGCGACATGTTCACCAAGGACGAGTTCTCGCGCATGATGTCGTTCGTCATTCTGGTGATGACCATTGCGCCGCTGCTGGCGCCGATGATCGGCGGGGCGCTGCTGCTTTGGTTCAACTGGCATGCCATCTTCTGGACCATGGGCGCCGCGGCGCTGATCGGTTCACTGCTGGTGGCCTTGTTCATCAAGGAAACGTTGCCGAAAGAGCGGCGACAGCGGTTCCACCTGCGCACCACGCTGGGCAATTTCGGTTCGCTGTTCCGCCACAAGCGGGTGCTGAGCTACATGCTGGCCAGCGCCTTCTCGTTCGCCGGCATGTTCTCGTTCCTCAGCGCCGGGCCGTTTGTCTACATCGAACTGAACCATGTTTCGCCGCAGCACTTCGGTTACTACTTTGCGCTGAATATCGTCTTCCTGTTCCTGACGACGCTGATCAACAGCCGCAACGTGCGGCGATTCGGCGCGGTCAAGATGTTCAAACTGGGGCTGCTGGTGCAGCTGGCGATGGGGCTGTGGCTGCTGGCGGTGAGCGCCGTCGGGCTGGGCTTTTGGGCGCTGGTGATCGGCGTAGCGGTCTATCTGGGGTGCATCGCGATGATCTCCTCCAACGCCATGGCGGTGATCCTGGATGATTTTCCGCATATGGCGGGCACCGCTTCCTCCCTGGCCGGCACGCTGCGTTTCAGCATCGGCGCGCTGGTGGGCGCGGTGCTGTCGATGGCGCCGGGCAAGAGCGCCTGGCCGATGGTCACCTCGATGGCGCTGTGCAGCATTGTGGCGGTGTTGTTCTATCTGTACGCCAGCCGGCCGCGCGATCGCGCAGCCTGACGTTCTCCAGGCTCGGGGCGAAATTGCCCCGAGCCGTCACAGGGTTGCGCCTTGCCAGTTTGCGGTGCAACCGGCAATGAAAATTTTGTTGCTAAACATATGCCTGCTAATCAATGACTCATTTACCCTTCTGTGTGCTTTTTGTTAAAAAATACCGCCGCTGAACTGCCCGATATCCTCCGGTATGCGTGGGGTTTTGCCGGCGGGTCGGTGCGAGCGGTTTGCATTAGGGTTGATGTAAATCAAGGCATTAGCAGGGGATGGCGCGCTAACGTGACGGGTGAAATGTTTCTTCAATGTAAAAATATGGCGACGAAAAAGTAGTCGCATTGCAAGAAAAAAGAGTTGAGATCGCTGCGGGAAAGGGTTACATATAACGCAAAAATGCGAGCTGAGTCGCAAAATGCCGTGAAATAACACCGCACGGCGCGCCAAAAAATGGCACGGCATCGGCAAGCACGGGGTCAGGTTAATGGCTTGCGGCAAAATTTACATTTAAATAACATTTGTGCGCGGCAGAGTCGGGAGTCAACGGCTATAACTTAGTAACCCTGTCAGGTAAAAGTGTTTCACCTTTTCAAACTAGGGATTTCATGTGGAGAGTATCCAACTTTCGGTAGTGCATCGCTTGCCGCAAAGTTATCGTTGGCTATCCGGTTTCACCGGCGTAAAGGTCGAACCGATTCCGTTTAACGGAATAGACGAGGATAACAACCTGATTGGACTGAAGCTGCTCAGCCATGAAGGGGCCGAGGCCTGGCAGGTGATGCAACAGCTTAATCTGTCGTTGCAGGAGATTCAGGTCGACTGCGCGATCGTCGAATGGGAAGGGGAACCTTGCCTGTTCGTGCAGCGCAGCGATGAGAGCGCGACGATGTGCCGCCTGAAAAACGTCGGCGCCGCGATCGCCGAACCGCTCAGCGCGCAATACCCCTTCTGAATTCGCCGCTAATCCGCCAACTGTAACAGTTGTCGGGTATAGTCGGCTGCGGGCGCCGCGAAAATCGCCCGGCAGTCTCCCTGCTCAACCACTTCTCCCTGTCGCAGCACGATCACCTGGTGGCACAGCGAACGCACCACCTGCAGGTCATGGCTGATGAACAGATAAGCCAGCCGGTGGCGTTGCTGCAGCGATTTCAGCAGCGTCAGGATCTGCGCCTGCACCGATTTATCCAGCGAAGAGGTCGGCTCGTCGAGGATCAGCAGCTGCGGCTGCAGGATCAGCGCGCGCGCGATGGCGATGCGCTGGCGCTGGCCGCCGGAAAACTCGGTGGGGTAGCGGTGGCGCAGCTGCGGATCCAGGCCGACCTCCTGCAACACCTCGATCACGCGCTGTTCCCGCTGCTCGGCGTTCAGCCGCTGGTGCACTTCCAGCCCTTCGGCGATGATCTGCTGTACGTTCAGGCGCGGGTTGAGGGCGGAATACGGATCCTGGAAGACGATTTGCATCCGGCTGCGGTAGGGCAGCATTTGTTTCATCGTCAGCGGGTGCAGCGGTTCGCCGTCGAACCAGATGGCCCCCTGCGAGGCCAGCAGACGCAATAGCGCCAGCCCGGTGGTGCTTTTACCCGATCCGGATTCCCCCACCAGCCCCACGCTTTCTCCGGCGCGCAGTTCGAAACTCAATGACTTCAACGCATAGTGATAGTCCACCGTGCGGCGCAGCAGGCCGCGCCGAATGGGGAATCGCACCTGCAGATCTTCCACCTTGAGCAGCGGCCGCTCATCGCCGGGGCGCGCGCTGGCTGCGGCCGGCAGCGGCAGCGGTTCGCCGACGTCCTCGGCGGCCAGCAGTTGCCGTGTGTAGGGATGCTGCGGCCGGCTGAACAGCTGTGCGCGGCCGTTTTGCTCCACGCAACGGCCCTGACGCATCACCGCCACGTTGTCCGCCAGACGGCGCACAATATTCAGGTTATGGGTGATGAACAGCAACCCCATGCCCATTTCTTGTTTCAATTCTTGCAACAACGTCAGGATCTGCGCCTGGATAGTCACGTCGAGCGCGGTGGTGGGTTCGTCGGCAATCAGCAATTTCGGGCGGGTTAACACCGCCATGGCGATCATCACGCGTTGGCGTTCACCGCCGGAGAGCTGATGCGGATAGTCCTGCAACCGGGTTTTGGCCTGGCGGATGCCGACGCGCTCCAGACAGTCGACGATCTCTGCGCGCGCGGCTTCGCGCCGCAGGCCGCGGTGCAGCATCAGCACTTCCGCCAGTTGCTTCTCAATGGTGTGCAGCGGATTGAGAGACACCATCGGTTCCTGAAAGATCATCGCGATCTGATTGCCGCGCACCTTGCGCAGTTCAGCCTCCGGCGCATGCAACAACGAGTTGCCGTTGAACAGAATATCGCCGCCAGGGTAAACCACCGGCGGCGCGGGCAGCAGTCGCAGTATCGACAGGGCGGTGACGCTTTTGCCGGAGCCGGATTCTCCCACCAGCGCCAGCGTTTCCGCCGGGGCTATTTGCAAAGAGAGTTCGTTGACCACCGGCGTGACGGCGTCGCCCTGGCGGAAGGCGATGCTGAGATCCTGGATGGCGAGCAGAGGTGTAGCCATATCAATGCGCCTTGCTGGGGTCAAAGGCGTCGCGTACCGCTTCGCCGATAAAGATTAATAACGACAGCAGCACTGCCAGCACCAGGAAGGCGGTGATGCCGAGCCACGGCGCCTGCAGATTGTTTTTGCCTTGCAGCAGCAGTTCGCCGAGCGACGGCGAACCGATCGGCAGACCGAAGCCGAGAAAATCGAGCGACGTCAGGGTGGTGATCGAGCCGCAGAGGATAAATGGCAGGAAGGTCAGCGTCGCCACCATGGCGTTGGGCAGCATGTGGCGGGACATGATCACGCGATCCGGCACGCCCATGGCGCGCGCGGCGCGGATATAGTCATAGTTGCGGGTGCGCAGGAACTCGGCGCGCACCACGCCCACCAGGCTCATCCAGCCGAACAGAATAGTGATGCCGAGCAGCCACCAGAAATTGGGCTGGACGATGCTCGACAGCAGAATGATCAGAAACAGCGTCGGCATGCCCGACCACACTTCGATAAAGCGTTGCCCCCACAGATCGAAACGCCCGCCGTAATACCCCTGTGTCGCGCCGACGCACACGCCGATCAGGCTGGAAAACAGCGTCAGCGCCAGGCCGAACAGCATCGAAATGCGAAAACCATACAGCACGCGGGCCAGCACGTCGCCGCCGTTGCTGTCGGTGCCCAGCAGGTTATGGCGCGAAGGCGGGGAGGGGAAGGGCACCTCGGTGGCGAAGTTGATCGTGTCGTAGCTGAAACGGATCGGCGCCCAGATCGCCCAGCCATGCCGGTCGATTTGGCGCTGGACGAACGGATCCTGATAGTCGGCTTCGGTGTTCAGTTCGCCGCCGAACGCGGTTTCGCTGTAGTTGATCATAAACGGCAGGTATAGCCGGCCTTCATAACGCACCAACAGCGGTTTGTCGTTGGCGATAAGATCGGCGGCCAGGCTGAGCGTGAACAGCGCCAGAAAGATCCACAGTGACCAGTAACCGCGGCGGTTGCGGCGAAAACGCGCCCAGCGCGCCTGATTGATTGGGCTAAGGCGGCTCATTGGCGGGCCTCGAAGTCAATGCGCGGATCGACCAGGGTATAGGTGATATCGCTGAGGATGTTCAACAGCAGGCCGATCAGGGTGAAGATATACAACGTGCCGAACATCACCGGGTAGTCGCGCTGCAGCGTGGCGTCGTAACCCAGCAGCCCCAGGCCGTTGAGCGAGAACATCACCTCAATCAGCAGCGAGCCGGTGAAAAACATGCTGATAAAGGTGGCCGGAAAACCGGCGATCACCAGCAGCATGGCGTTGCGGAACACGTGGCGGTACAGGATCTTTTTCTCGTCCAGGCCCTTGGCGCGGGCGGTGGTGACGTACTGTTTGCGGATCTCGTCGAGGAACGAGTTTTTGGTCAGCATGGTCAGGGTGGCGAAACCGCCGATCACCGTCGCCAGCACCGGCAGCGTGATGTGCCACAGATAGTCGGCGATCTTCGCCGGCCACGAGAGGGTATCGAAGTTGCTGGAGACCAGGCCGCGCAGCGGGAACCAGTCGAGATAGCTGCCGCCGGCGAACAGCACGATCAGCAGGATGGCGAACAGGAACGCCGGAATGGCGTAGCCGATAATGATCAGCGTGCTGCTCCAGGTATCGAACGCGCTGCCGTTGTGGACGGCCTTGCGGATGCCGAGCGGGATCGACACCAGATAGATGATTAGCGTGCTCCAAAGGCCCAGCGTGATGGAGACCGGCAGGCTTTGGCCGATCAGTTGCATCACCGAAGCGCCGCGAAACAGGCTGTCGCCGAAGTCAAAACGCATGTAGTTCCACAGCATGGTGAAATAGCGTTCGTGCAGCGGTTTATCGAAGCCATAACGCTGGGTGATCTCGGCGATCACCTCCGGATCCAGGCCGCGCGAGCCGCGGTATTGCCCTTCGGTCGCGGCCGGGACGCCGGCTCTGGCGTGCCCCAGGCCTTCATTGATCCCGCCGCTGCCGAAACCGCTGCCCTGACCCAGTTCGATGGCGGCGATGGCCTGATCGACCGGGCCGCCGGGGGCGATTTGCACGATAAAAAAGTTGATGGTGATGATCGCCCACAACGTGGGGATCACCAGCAACAGTCTGCGTATCAGATAGGCTGCCATGCCGACTCCTTATTGCCGTTGAGCCGGCAAGCGCGCCGCCTTGTTGACGTCGTACCACCAGTTGTCGAAGCCGATGGCGTAGGCCGGGCGGATCGGCGGCGTGGAGAACTTGTCCCAATAGGCGTAGCGGTCGTGGTTGGAGTACCACATCGGCAGCATGTAGCGGTTCCAGGTCAACACCCGATCCAACGCGCGGCCGAGCGGCAGCAGCGCTTTTTCGTCTCCCTGATGCTCAGCGATTTGCCTGACCAGGCTGTCGACCGCCGGGTCTTTGACGCCGGGGGTGTTATAGCTGGAGTTGATGTACTCCGAATCCCAAATGATGCGTAAATTGGCGGTGGGGAACGGCATCGCCATGTACACCGTCGGCATCATATCGAAGTCGCGTTCGCGCATGCGGCGCGTATATTGCGAGGCGTCGATCTCGCGGATTGCCATATCGATGCCCAACCGCTGCAGGTTGTGGCGGAACGGCAACACGTACTGGAAGTTGCTGCCGCTCAGCAGCATCAGCTCAAAGGCGAACGGCTGGCCGGTTTTGGCGTTGACCAACTTTTGATTTTTGACCACCCAACCGGCCTCTTTCAACAGTTGGGTCGCCTTCAGCAGATTTTGCCGATCGTTGCCGCTGCCGTCGGAGGCGGGCGGTTGATAGATGCTGGTGAAAACCTCAGGCGGCACCTGGCCTTTGAGCGGCGCCAGCAGCGCCAGTTCGGCGGCGTCCGGATAGCCGCGGGCGGCGTAGGCGGTGTTTTGGAAATAGCTGTCGGCGCGTTGATAGGCGTTGTAATACAGCGCCTTGTTCATCCAGTTAAAGTCGAAAGCCAGGGTGATCGCCTCGCGCACGCGCGGGTCGGCAAACAGCGGTTTTTGGATGTTGAACGCCAGCCAGCGGGTGTTTTGCGCCGCCTGGTTGGTCTCGTCCTGTTTGATGATGTAGTTGCGCGCGAAGTTGCCGCCCTGATACTGAGTGGCCCAGCTCTTGGGCGACGGCTCGATGCGGAAATCGTAAGCGCCGGCCTTGAACGCTTCCAGCGCCACTTTATCGTCCAGATAATAATCGTAGCGAATGCTGTCGAAGTTATAGCGGCCGCGGTTCACCGGCAGGTTGGCGGCCCAGTAGTCGCGCACCCGTTGATAGGTGATGTACTGGCCGAGGCGATAATCGCCGATTTTATACGGGCCGCTGGCCAGCGGCGGCGTGTTGAGCGGCTCGTTGAGCTTATGGTTTTGCCAAAAGGCGGCCGGGAGAATAGGCAGGCTGCCGAATAACGACAGCATCGCTTCTTTGTTCGGCTGCGGGAATTCAATGCGCACCGTCAACCGAGAGATGGCTTTGACCGTGACGCCTTTGTAGTAGGAGCGAAACTGCGGCACGCCCTCGGCCATGAATTTGCTGAAGGTGAAGGCCACGTCGGCGGCGGTGATCGGGCTGCCGTCGTGGAAACGCGCGCGGGCGTTGATATCCACTTCCACCCAACGCATGTCGGCCGGGAAGCGCGCCGATTCGGCAATCAGCGGATAAAAGCTGCCGGGTTCGTCGTCGGACGTTGCGAACAGCGTGTCGTAAAGTTGATCCGAGCGCTCGCCGGGCACGCCCCGAGTAGCGAAGCGGTTGAAGTTATCGTAGGTGCCGATGGCCGCCAGGCGCACGTCGCCGCCCTTGGGCGCCGCCGGATTGACGTAGTCGAAATGGCTGAAGTCGGCGGCGTATTTCGGTTCACCGAGAAGGGCGAAAGCGTAGCTTTCGTTGAGGGCTTCGGCCTGCGAGGCGAAGCTCAGTGCCGAGAGCACCAGAGCAGCGAAAATGCGCACGGACATCAGACGGTAAGCTCCTGCTGTGGAATAAAGTACAACCGGCGCCCAGCATATCATTCTTCGGGCGGGCGCAGGGTAAAGATGCTTAAAGATTAACTATTTTTTTCCTGATAATCAAAGACCTGATGAGCGTTGCAGTAAGCGACGAAATTAGCGATGCTAAGCGGCTTGCTGAAGTAATAGCCCTGCATGAAGTTAACGCCGCGTTCTTGCAGGAACTGCATCTGCTCGGCGGTTTCCACGCCTTCGGCCACCGTCAGCATTTTCAGCTTTTTCGCCAGTGAGATCACCGCATCCAGCACCGGCGCGGTGACCGTGTCCTGGCCGATGGTATTGACGAAGCCGCGATCGATCTTCAGGTAATCCATGGTGAAACGCTCAAGATAGATCAACGCGCTGTGGCCGGTGCCAAAATCGTCCACCGCGATCTCGATGCCCTGTTTATGCAGCCAGTCGAACTCCGCCAGCGCGCTCTCTTCTTCCACCATGCCGCGTTCGGTGATTTCAAACACCAGCGTAAAGTAATCGCCCGGCAGCTGCGCCAACAGTTCATACACGTCCTGATGGAATGACGGCGCGCTAAGGTGGGCGGGGGAAATATTGAGGCCGACCTTGCCTCCCCGCGGCAGCGCCTTGGCGAGCTGCGGCGCATCTTCGGCAATCAGCCGGAACAGATGGCGGGTGAGCGGCACGATCAGCCCGTTGCTTTCGGCGTAGGGGATAAAGACATCCGGGGGAATGCGCCCCTCGATAGGGTGTTGCCAGCGGATCAACGCTTCCAGCCCGCCGATGCTGTTGCTGCCGGTATGGAACACCGGCTGATATTCGATGAAGAACTCGTTGCGCTTGATGCCGCGCAGCAGCGCGCGCTCCGGGCTTTGCCGCAACAGCAGCATGTAGTAGCAGAGCACGCCGACCATCAGCGACAGCACCAGGCTGCCCAGCAGCGTCAGGCGAATATCGTTGGGCGTCAGTTTCTCGTTGTAAAACAGGATGCTCAGCGGCAGATTGGGCAGCGTCAGGGTATCCGCCTTGCCTTTCGGCAGCTGATCGACCGGCATCAGGTTCGGGCTGAAAGTGGTCAGGGCGCGGTTGCCCATCACGATGGCGATACCCGGCGCTTGTTCGTCATGCGAGGTGAACAGCAGGTAGGGCATCAGATCGATATCCAGCGTGGCGAGAATGCCGGTGGCCCGATCGCCGGGATACCGCAGCCAAACCGCAACCGCCGGTTTGTTCGGCACGATCGGCGTACCCTGCTGCAGCTTCAGATCCAGAGGCAGGCTCCAGTCGATGTCCTGATAAAGGTTTCTCATTGGCAACATCATGTCGCCGGTGGCGGAAGAGCAATAGGCGTAGCCATCCTTCACCAGCAGGAAGGTGCGCACGCCGCTGGTAAAGGCCGCCTGATAGGTAATGTCCGACTGGCTGGAGAGGCAAGGCTTGTCCAGCAGCGGCATCATTTGTTGCATCACGGCCGTCAGGTGCGAGATATAACCCAGCGCGAACTTCTGCGTACGCGCTTCGACTTTATGTTGATATTGCGTGCGCTGGTGGCTGATCAAAGAAAGCGTGACTGCGGTAAATAGCGTAAAAAATAGCAGGGCGGCGGCGACGCTTTTGGCCAGACTGCGCTGTCGGTGCGACACGCTGCGAGAGAACGCCCTTTTCAAGCCCATAACCGAGACCTCTGCAACGGGGCGTCAGGCGTGTCGCGCAGCCATTTAATGGATTGTGCCAACGGCTTTTTTTTCATTTTTTGCCTTTTATCCCGTACCCAACCGGCGACGCCGTTTAAATACAAGGCGTCGTCGACAGAAATATAATGCACCTATTAAGCGGAAACGTTTTAAATAACGCCGGGCGCGCCGTTGCCGTCATCTGACGATAATAGGCGAGTTTTTCCTCGAAGGCGCGATTTCCGGCCGGCAGTTTATCAAAATAATGGTGTGAGGTGACGATAAGGCCTGGCTCAGCCCCGGTGACTCTCGTTCGACAGCCAAAAAAAACGCCGCCCGTAGGCGGCGTTTATCGCTCGTTTGGTATTCAGGATCTTCAGGGCGTTGCGCCGTCAGCCGTTGGTCAACACTCGGCGCGCTTCTCGATAACGTTTATTCCAATAGTTATCGGTCAGCTTGGAAATCATGACGCCACTGCTGGTAGAAGCGTGAACGAACTGATCGTTGCCTAAATAGATGCCGACATGGCGCCCGGTAGAACCGGCGCGGAACAGCACCAAATCGCCGGCGCGCAGTTTGGTGCGCTGGATTTTCTTACCGAGATCTTCCTGTTCGTAGGTAGAACGCGGTAAATCCATGCCGAACTGTTCGCGGAAGGTGCGCTGTACAAACGCCGAGCAATCGATGCCGCGCTTGGTGTCACCGCCTAAACGGTAGCGAACGCCTTTCCAGTCCGCGTACTGATCCATAATCTTTGACTTGACGTCAACGTTGCGGACCATCGCTTCGAATTCATCCTGAGAGGCTTGCAGTAAAAGACCGTCTTTGTCATTAACTGCACGCATCTCAGTTTGTGCGTTACTCAAGTTCGAAGTGTGAGTCGAGCTGCACGCTGACAGCATAACCGCAGCGGCAATTGCAGGGACTACCCGCAAAAAATATCTCAGAAACGGTTGAGATTTGACCATTGTTGTTGTTTTCCCTTGAAGTCCTTAACGACGAAAGTCGCTACCTGAAAAATGCCAAACGAAACGAGCCTAGTCCGCACCTGTTGCATCGACAATCAGTTACCGTTGAAAACGTGCGGGAACGCACATTTTTATCGGATTCCGTACTGATTCGACTTAAACCAGGCACAAACGCATCTGAGATTACCGGAACAAATAGGGGATTGCGAGTCTTTTTCCGGTCTTTTTTATATGAATTTGTGATGTAACATAATGTAAATCTTCATATAAAAAACGCCAATTGTCCGATGTATGAATCTGGCGTGAAATCAGGTTGCAAAAGCGTTAACGGGGGGCGGAGAAATGTTGCGCATCGCGAGGGGATAAAACGCGGGAGGCGGGCGCCTCCCGGAATGACTCATAGACGTAAGTTATGGTTGGCCGGGGCGGTGCTTGCCGGGCAACAGGCGATTCAACCGTTCGATAATCCAGTCGCTGCAAGGCGTCATCAGCACCCAACTGGCGCCAACCAAGACCACGGACAGCGAGCCTACGGCGATATCGGTAAACCAGTGGGCGCCAATCATCACGCGCGGCAATGAAAAGATCAGCGTAATCAGCAGGGCGACGGCAAAGGCGCCGCGGCCGAAATAGCGCAGCATAAAGCAGGAAAAAATAATCAGCATCATGCCGTGGTCGCCGGGGAAGCTGTCGCCGGAGGCGTCCTTGGTGGGGATGCCGGTCAAGGCGCTGACGCGATTGATATTGTCGAAGGTCAGGGTGGGGCTCGGATGCTTCACCGGCAGCAGGTGGCCAAGCTGATTCAGCACCACGGCGGTCAGCAGCATCACCACGCCGGTGATCACCAGACGGCGGCGGCCGGCGGCGTCCTGCTTCAGGTAGAAGTACAAATACAGCAGGCCCATGGCGAGCAGCGAAATCACATCGAACGCGCGGTTGTTGGTGATGGCCACCAGGTGCAAAAATGCCGGGTCGGTGGCCAGATGGCGGTTAAAGAAGAAGAAGATCGCCGAATCCAGGGTAAACCAGCCGCCGTGATTGGCCGGCAGGAACCAGGACAGAAACAGCGCAACGCCCAGTAAGTTGAAGAAGAGAATGAAGGGTAAATTGCGGCGTGTCATGACATAAACCTGTTGGAAAAATGAAAACGAAACAAAACCGGCCGCCCTGCGGCAACCGGGGGGCAACGGTACGGGGTTTAACTTAAACGAATCTTAAACAAGGCGGATTGCAGGGCGTTCCAGTCGGCATTTTCGCTGTGGATCAGTTCAACCCGGCTGTCGAGCGGCGCGTTCGGGCGGGTTTCGATGTTGAGATCCTGGCCCTGGCGATTGATCAGCAACGTGCCTTCGGGGATGCGCACCACGCCTTTGGCACGTTCGACCGGCGCCAGCCGCACCCATTCCATAAAGCCGACGGTGTCGAACCGGGTGTCGCCATCAAAAATCCAGCCGCAGCTGGTGAAGCCTTGCCCTTCGTTCAGCGCTCGCCGCCAACGCGCGTTCTCCGGCAGCCGCAACGCCGCCAGTCCTTGCGTTTTCGCCTGACCATGATGATGTCGTGCGTCCGGCAATTCTGTACGATTTGTGCGAGGAAGTGACAACAACGCGACATCCGCCTCGCCTTGCGCGATGGCGTAGCAGGGCCGCTGCAGCGGATCTTGCGCCGTCCAGGTTTCCAGCGCCCGTCTGTCTTCCGGCCGATAGGTATCGCTTTTGCTGGCCAGGATAACGTCGGCCGCGGCCAGCTGATCGCGGAAGTTTTCGTTGTCGCGGTAGCGGGGCTGACTGAGTTGACGGGCATCCAGCAGGCACAGCGTGGCCTGCAGATCGATCCAGCCGGCATAGCTCTCCTGGGTCAGCAGCGACAGGATTTGCTTCGGATGCCCGAGCCCGGTCGGCTCGATCAGCAGCCGGTCCGGTTTGGTCTGCTGCAACAGCATATTCAGACCCACCTGCATCGGCAGACCGTTGACGCAGCACATGCAGCCGCCGGGGATCTCTTTGAGCACCGCGCCGCTGTCCGCCAGCAGCGCGCCGTCGATGCCTATTTCGCCGAATTCGTTGACCAGTACCGCCCAGCGTTCATGCTCGGGCTTATGGGCCAGCAAATGGCGGATGGCGGTGGTTTTACCGCTGCCGAGGAAGCCGGTAATCAGATTGGTTTTAGTCATTAATCATTCCTGGGTGCAAAAATCAACCTGCCTAATAAATGAGCGATTCTGCGCGGTCGCGGCGGCGAGCGCGATTTAATTTGTGCTCTACCTCGCAAATTTTGCACGCCACCCTGCGCTTTTCAACCGGCAAAATCCACCTTTTTTGGCAAGAAAATTCTTAGATAAAACCCTGTATTAGATACGGTTAACTTTTGTTAGTAGCTTGTTTTTACATTGTTAATGACGCGATTAACGATCAAATCTCGTCCCTTTCCTTGCGATTATTCCGAACAAGATCCTCTATGGTTAAATTGGCTTAACTAAAAATGAGGTTGCCATGAATACCTTTCGGTTATTTTTGATCGTAGGAATGTTGTTTTCATGGACGGCAGTGAGTCAGGCAGGAGTGGCCGGCGGGGTAATTCGCTTCGTCGGCTCTATCGTTGAAAGTCCTTGCACGGTCAAGATTGCAGATTCTAAGGCGAATACGCAATGTTACCGCAACGGCCAGCATTATCAGGCCCAGCAAGCGTTGTCAGGTTTTGATACTACACGCAAAGAACTTCCGCTGAATCTTGGCACAACCGAAATGAAGTGGGTAGACCAACAGAAGAAACTTGCTGTTATGACGGTCGTTTATCGTTAAGTCGTTCCGCCATGCCGGCGTAACGTTACGTCGGCATGGTTATTCTCAGCCTGCAGGCACTTCACCGCTTCACCCACTCCTTCACCGTTTCACGCGTACCGCGATCGCGCAGTGACAAATAGGCTTGCGTCACCGCCTCGATAAACGCGGCATGCGTCGCCAGCTGTTCGCCAAACACCGATTTCAGCGCCAGGAGCGCCGTTACGCGCCGCCGATCGTCCGGAGTGGCGGCGATCGTCTGTTGCAGGACATCTGCCAGCGGATCGCGAATGTCGATGGGCTGGCCGGCGTCATCGACACCGCCGACGTACCGCATCCAGCCCGCCACGCCCAGCGCCAGCCCGCTATAGTCGCCGCCGTGCCGCAGATGCCAGCGCACGGCGTCCAGCAGGCGCTGCGGCAGCTTTTGCGTGCCGTCCATGGCGATCTGCCAGGTGAGGTGTTGCAGCGCCGGATTGCTGAAGCGCGCGATAAGCTGCGCGGCGTAGTCGGGCAGACTGATGCCGGTGACGCTCAGGGTCGGGGCCTGCTCGCACAGCATCAGCCGCTGTGCGGCGCGGCGGTAGTGCTCGTCCGCCATGCACTCGTTGATATAGCGGTAGCCGCCCAGGTAACCGAGATATGCCAGGAACGAGTGGCTGCCGTTCAGCATGCGCAGCTTCATATGCTCAAACGGCAGCACATCGCGGACCAACTGGGCGCCGGCCAGCTCCCACGCCGGGCGTCCGGCGGCGAAATTGTCTTCCACGACCCATTGAATGAAGGGCTCGCAGGCGATGGCGCATTCGTCACGCACGCCGCCCAGCGCGGCGGCGATCTCATCCAGCGTGGCCGGCGTGGCGGCCGGCACGATGCGATCGACCATGGTGCAGGGGAAGGTGGCGGCGGAGGCTATCCAGTCGGCGAGCGACGGATCCCGCGCCTGCGCCAAATCGAGCACCGCCCGGCGCAGCACGTGACCGTTCTCCGGAATATTGTCGCAGGAGAGCAGGGTGAAGGCGGGCAGCTCGCGTTCACGCCGCAGCCGCAGCGCCTCCACCAAAATGCCGGGCGCGGTCTGCGGCTGATGCGGCGCCGCCAGATCGGCGACGATCCCCGGATGCCGCCGATCCAGCCGCCCGCTGCCGGGTTCGATGCAGTAGCCCTTTTCGGTAATGGTCATCGAGACGATCGCCACCTGCGGTTCGGCCAGCTTCTCCAACACTGCGGCGATGCCCTCCAGCTTGCGGTGCACGCTCTCATGCACTGCGCCGATCACCAGGGCCTGATGGCCGTCCGCGCCTTTCTCCAGCACGCTGTATAAATGATCCTGTTGCCGCAGCGCCTGAAACAGCGGCACGCCGCCGGACAGGCTGATCTCGCAAATGCCCCAGTCGCCGCCCTGGGCGTTCAACACCCGATCGGTCAGCAGCGCCTGATGCGCACGGTGGAACGCGCCGAAACCCAGGTGCACGATGCGGCTGCGCAGGGCCCGGCGATCATAATTCGGTTGCCGGACGGCGCCCGGCAGCGGGGTGTTGGCGATCGTATTCATCTCATCTCCAAAGCGAGTAGACAGCTGGCGGGCCACTTGCGTCAAGTTAGCGGACCAGTTTGCCGACGCATGGGCAGCGGGGCGCCAGCGATAAAAACTGCCACCAGTCTAAAGTTGTCGGCAGGTTAAGGGAATTGGTCAGGCCAAAATAAGCCAGAATCGTGAAGCGGATCAACCAATGAACGGTTCAATTTTGACAGTGCGCGGCGAAAGAGTAAGTTAAAGCTAGCTGATATCTAAATTAAACTGGTATAACAACATCGCGATGCGAGACAGGCATAAGGACACAACATGGAACAAACATGGCGTTGGTATGGCCCGAACGATCCGGTCTCTTTGGATGACGTGCGTCAGGCAGGGGCGACCGGGGTGGTCACGGCGCTGCACCATATTGCGAACGGCGAAGTCTGGCCGATCGACGAGATCCGCGCGCGGCAGGCGCTGCTGGCGGAAAAAGGGCTGGTGTGGTCGGTGGTGGAGAGCGTGCCGGTACATGAAGAGATCAAAACCCACAGCGGCGATTGGCGGCGGCATATCGCCAACTATCAACAGACGCTGCGCAACCTCGCGGCCTGCGGCATCGACACCGTCTGCTACAACTTCATGCCGATCCTCGACTGGACGCGCACCGATCTGGCCTATTCGCTGCCGGACGGTGCCAAAGCGCTGCGTTTCGATCAAATCGCCTTCGCCGCGTTCGAGCTGCATATCCTGCAACGCGCCGGCGCCGAGGCGGACTATACGGCGCAAGAGCGCAGTCAGGCGGCGGCCTATTTCGCCGCCATGAGCGAGGAGGAGAAAGCCACGCTGACGGGCAATATCATCGCCGGGCTGCCGGGGGCGGAAGAAGGCTATACGTTGGAGCAGTTCCGCCGCCGCCTGGCGGAATACGACGGCATCGACAAGGCGCAGCTGCGCGAAAACATGGCGGTCTTTCTGCGCGCCATCGTGCCGGTGGCGGAAGAGGCCGGCATCCGGCTGGCGGTGCATCCCGACGATCCGCCGCGGCCGATCCTCGGCCTGCCGCGCATCGTCTCCACGATCGAAGACATGCAGTGGCTGAAGCAGACCGTCGACAGCATTCATAACGGCTTCACCCTATGCACCGGTTCCTACGGCGTGCGCGCCGACAACGATCTGGTGCGGATGATTGAAACCTTCGGCGATCGCATTCACTTTACCCACTTACGCGCCACCTGCCGCGAGGAAAACCCGAAAAGCTTCCACGAGGGGGCGCATCTGCAGGGCGATGTGGACATGGTGGCGGTGATCGAAGCGATCCTGACCGAAGAACTGCGTCGGCAGCGGGCGGGCGATCGGCGGCCGATCCCGATGCGCCCCGATCATGGGCATCAGATGCTGGACGATTTGAAAAAGAAAACCAATCCGGGCTATTCGGCCATCGGGCGGTTGAAAGGGCTGGCGGAGCTGCGCGGCGTCGAGCTGGCGCTCAAGCGGCGCTTTTTCCCGGAATTGCCGTAGCGGAAAATGAAACGGGGCCGAGTATCGGCCCCGCTGGCGCGACTAGTCGGCGCGGCTCATGTAGCGGCGTTCGGCGATATGAATGCGGATCTTGTCGCCGGCGCTGAGGTATTCCGGCACATGGATCACCAGACCGGTCGCCATGGTGGCCGGTTTGTTGCGGGCGCTGGCGGAAGCGCCTTTGATGCCCGGCGCGGTCTCGACGATTTCCATATCCACGGTCTGCGGCAGCTCCAGCGCCAGCACCTGGCCGTCCAACGTCAGCACCTGCATGCCCGGCAGGCCGCCTTCCGGAATGAACAGCAGTTCGTCTTCGATCTGGTCTTTCTTGAAGATGTACGGCGTGTAATCTTCGTCATCCATAAACACGTATTCTTCGCCGTCGATATAGGAGAAGTTCACCTTGCGGCGCGACAGGGAAATGGTGTCCAGGATATCGTCGCCCTTGAAGCGTTCTTCCACTTTCAGGCCGGTGCGCACGTCGGAGAAGCGCATTTTGTACAGGGTGCTGGCGCCGCGGGCGCTCGGGCTCTGCACGTCGATATCTTTTACCAGCAGCAGCTTGCCGTTGTAGCTGATCGCCATGCCGCGTTTAATTTCGTTAGCTCTTGCCATTTCAATTCATCCGCAATGAAGAGTATTAGAGAAGTTGCGACAAGGTACTCGCGCCGCCGATTTCAGGCAATAGCCCGGCGCAAAAACAGTACGGGAAAGGGAGGGCGGCAGCCCTCCCGTCGGGGATTATCGGAAGACCGGCAGCAGGCCGAACAGCGACAGAATATGCGCGGCGGCGTTGATCAGTCCAAACAGGATGACGAACAGGATCACGCCGTTGCCGCCCGGTGCGCGATAACCGGCCTGCGGATAGCGGCGGCGGCTGGCGCGCGCCATCAGCGCCGGCACGATCACCGCCCAGATGGTGGCCGCCAGCCCGGCGAAGCCGATGGCGTACAGGAAACCGTTCGGGAACAGCAGCGCGGCCAGGGTCGGCGGCACAAAGGTCACCAGCGCGGTCTTGCTGCGCCCGACGGCGTCGTCCTTGAACTTGCAGAAGTCCGCCAGGTAGTCGAACAGGCCCAGCGACACGCCGAGGAACGAGCTGGCCAGCGCCATATAGGAGAAAGCGTTCAGCAGTTGGCTGACGGTCTGGTTGCTGGAGACGTTGCCCATTTGCTTGAGCAGGCTGCCGATATTGCCGCCCTCGGCGATCACCTGCTTAAAGGCGTCGCGCGCGATATTGCCCTGAATCACATACTGCCACAGGATGTAGATAGCCAATGCCAACAGGGTGCCGTACACCAGGCTGCGCACCACGGAGCCGCTGTCCTTGTGGTAGTACTTCACTAGCCCGGGAATGTTGCCGTGGTAGCCGAACGAGGTCAGCAGGTAAGGCAACGCCGCCAGGGCGTAAGGCAGATAGCTGGCCTGGTCATCGCCGGTATTGAACAGCACCGCAGGCTGCACGTGGGTGAACATGTCGCCCACCGACATCACGAAGGTGATCACCATGCCGCCGATCAGAATGGTGCTCAGGCGGTCGACCGCGCGGGTGGAGAGCCAGACGATAAACGCCACGACCAGCGCGAACACCAGGCCGGCGGTGGTCTGGCCGACGCCGACGATGCCCTCCAGCGTGTGCGCGATGATCGAACCGCCCGCGGAGATATAGGCGTAGGTCAGGATGTACAGCACGAACGCCACCGACAGGCCGTTCACGGCGTTCCAGCCTTTGCCCAGCAGATCCTTGACCATGGTGTTGAAGCTGGCGCCGCTCGGGTAGTGCAGCGTGGCTTCAAGGATCATCAGGCCGGACAGCAACATGCAGGCCCAGGTATACACCAGCAGCGCGACGGAGCCGCTGAACCAGACACCGGAAGTGACGATCGGAATGGAAAACATGCCGGCGCCTACGGCGGTACCGGCAATGATCATCGCGCCGCCGAGAACGGAAGGGCGGGCCAGCTTCTGGATAGTGTCCGTAGACATGCGTGCTCCTGATGGAAGAGGTTCTTTTGTACTAGCTCAATGGTACATGGCCGTGTGACGCATGTAAAGCGGGGTAATTGCACGCTTCACGCGTTTTTGTCTTTAAATTGCGGCTTTTTGGGCGTTTATTCGCCAGGCGGCGAATCAGGCGGGGTAAGACGGCTGTGGGACGAGTGTAAAGATCGCCAAGGCGCAGGGATTCTGCTGGCGGCCGCCGTGCGCGGCTGTTATTGTCGCGCTTCTTTTCCCCAGCCCACCAGGAGTAGCGCTGATGGACTGTCGCAGCGACTGCGGCGCCTGCTGTATCGCGCCGTCAATATCCAGCCCGATCCCCGGCATGCCGAACGGCAAGCCCGCCAATACCCGCTGCATTCATCTGGATGAACAGCTGCGCTGCGGCCTGTTTCATTCGCCGCTGCGGCCGAAGGTGTGCGGCAGCCTGCAGCCGAGCCGCGACATGTGCCACGATCATCGCGATCAGGCGCTGATTTATCTCGCCAGGCTGGAAGCGGACACCGCGCCCTTAGCGTCTTTCAACCGCGACAGACACAGCGTCGCGCCTGCCGTCATCGCCAGCGCGGCGTAAAACACCGCATGGTAGTTCCAGATTTCTGCCACCGCCCCGGCGATCGTGCCGGCGATGATCCAGCCCACCCGGATGGTGTTGGTGAACAGCGTGGTGGCCGCTCCGGCCTGACCGGGCATCAAATCCTGAAAGTAGAGCATGCCGATACCCGCCAGCACGCCGATAAACACCGCATTCAGCAACTGCAGAGCGATGAGCTGCCAGCTGCCGGTGATAAACAGCAGGCCGCAATAGAACAAAATTCCGGCGATGGCCGCCCCGCGCATCAGGGAACGTTTGCCGCAGCGTTTCGCCACCATGCCGGCGATCAGCATGATCGGGATTTCCAGCCCGGCGGCGGTGCCCATCAGCACGCCGACCAGCCGCTCCGGCAGCCGCAGTTCGTGCACCATATACAGCGGCATGTTGATCAGGTACATGCTGTTGGCGGTCCACATCAGGGTGCTGGCGCCAAACAGCAGCAGCGCGTCGCGGCGATGCTGCCGCGGTGCGGCCAGGGGCGCGTTCGTCGCCGCGGTTTTCGGCATGGAAGGCAGCCGCTTCCACACCAGCAGGCCGCATAGCACAAAGGCCGCCGCGCCAGCCAGGTACAGGGTCTTAAACCCGAATCCCAGCGCCAGCGCGAAGGCGATCGGCGGGCCTATCACCCAGGCGAGCGAGACCTGCGCGCGCATGACGGAGGTGAACATCACCGCCTCGCGCCCGGTGCGATCGGCGTGTTCGCGCGCCAGGGCGAACATTTGCGGGTTAGCGGTCGAACCGAAGCTGGTAAGCAGCACGCCGACGAGCAGCAGCAGGTAATAATTGCGGCTCCAGGCGAACAGCGTAAACCCCAGCGCACCCAGCATGCAACAGAGAAAAATCAGTGACTTGCGGTCGCCTTTTTTATCCGAGCGGCCGGCGAGAAACTGGCTGACCAGAATGCCGATCACCGCGCTGCCGGTAAAGAACAGGCCAACCAGCGCCGGCCGCACCTTGACTTCGGTTTCCAGAAACAGGCTCAGCGTCGGGGTTTGCAACGCGCCGGCAATGCCGGTCAGGAACGCCACCGCCAAAAAGGCCAGCGAAGTGAGATCGGGCGTGCGTCGCGTTACTGCGGATGAAGTCGGCATGGCGATTGAGAATTCGTCGAAAAAGGAAGGTCGCGCGCATCATACGCCCGTAGAAATGAAACGCAAACCGCTCCCTTCCGGCGAAGGGTAAAACGGCTATGTCGCGCGGCGACGAGAAAAAAGGGGCGCGTTGCGCCCCCTTGCTTGCCGATAAATCAGGCGCCTTGCGGCACCGCGTGCGCGGTATTTTTCAGCGCCGGCCCCTGATATTTCTCGATCTGCAGCTGCGCCATCTGCCCGCAGTTGCCCTGCGCCAGGCTGGAGGAGCCGATGTCGAAGGTCAGGCAGTTGACGTTGCCGTTCTTACATAGCGAGCCGGGCTGCGCCGGATCGGCCGGATCGAACCAGGCGCCTTCACTGATGCGCACCACGCCAGGCCGCACGTCTTCGCTGACCACCGCCCCCACCAGGATCTGGCCGCGATCGTTGAACGCCCGCACCAGATCGCCGCCGGTGATGCCGCGCGGCTGCGCGTCCTGCGGGTGGATCAGGATCGCTTCACGATCCGCCACCGCGTATTTCTTGCGCAGCGGCGTATTGTCGAGCTGGGAGTGCAGCCGGTTGGTCGGGTGCGCGGTATTGAGCGACAGCGGATACTTGGCCGCTTCCGGCCCGCGATACCACTCGTGCGGCGGCATCCAGGTCGGGATGCCCGGGCAATCCTCATAATGCATTTTGGCGATGGCGTCGGAGTAGATTTCGATCTTGCCCGACGGCGTGCCCAGCGGGTTCAGCAGCGGGTTGTCGCGATAATCAGCGAAGCGCACCCACTGTTTATTGGCCTCCGGCACCGGGAAACGCACGTAGTTATTGGATTGCCAGAACATGTCGAACGGCGGCAGCGCCACCCGCGCGGCGCGCGCCTGGTTTTTCATGTCGTCGTACATGCCTTTCAGCCACTGGGTTTCATCCTTGCCCTCGGTAAAGGCCTCCTGCACGCCCAGCTTGGCCGCCATCGCCGAGAAGATGTCGAAGTCGCTGCGCGACTCGTGCTGCGGCGGCACGCATTGATGCATCGGGAACACGTAGAGCTGCGAATAGTCGCCGCCCATTTCCAGATCGTTGCGCTCGTAGCTGGTGGTGGCCGGCAGGACGATATCGGCATGCTTGGCGGTGGCGGTCCAGTAAGGCTCGTTGACCACGATGGTGTCCGGCCGCTGCCAGGCTTTGACCAGGTTATTGGTGTCCTGATGCTGGTGGAAGGTGTTGCCACCCGCCACATACACCATCTTCACCTCGGGGTAGGTGACCTTGGCGCCGTTGAAGTCGATGGTTTTACCCGGATTGCTCAGGCATTCGGCGATGCGCGCTACCGGGATCGGCGCCGGCGAGTTCTTCGGCGCGTTGCCGGCGGAGATGCCGGCGATGATGCCGCCCTTGGCGGTCGGGCTGCCGCCGGACGAATAGTGGTAGCTGAAGCCGAAGCCGCCGCCCGGCAGGCCGATCTGGCCGAGCATCGCCGCCACCGTCACCAGCAGCCAGTGCTGCTGTTCGCCGTGATGCTGGCGCTGAATGCCCCAGCCGCCCATGATCATGGTGCGGTGCTTCGCCATCTCGCGCGCCAGCGCGCGCAGCGTGTCGGCATCGACGCCGCTGATGTCGGCCGCCCATTCGGCGGTTTTCGCCACGCCGTCGCTCTCGCCCAGCAGGTAGGCCTGGAACTTGTCGAAGCCGACGGTGTAGGTTTTCAGGAAGTCCGGGTTATGCAGCTTCTCGGTCAGCAGCGTGTGGGCGATGCCGATCAGCATGGCGCCGTCGGTATAAGGACGCGGGGCGATCCACTGCGCATTGACGAACTTGGCGCTGTCGCTGTGCACCGGATCGATGCTGATCACCCGGGTGCCTTTTTTCTTCAGCGCCTCGAAGCCGGTTTGGCCGACGTGATCCGGCACGTTCCAGCTGTTTTTCAGCGTGACCATCGGGTTGCAGCCCCAGAGGATCACCAGCTCGCTGTTCTCGATCACATTCGGCCAGGCGGTCTGCTGTTCGTAGACCTCCATCGAACCGACCACGTGCGACATGATCACCTGCGCCGCGCCGGTGGAGTAGTCGCCGGCGTAGCCGAGGAAACCGCCGGTCAGGTTCATCAGGCGCTGCAGCAGCGTGCGGCTGTTGTGCAGCATACCGACGCTTTTCCAGCCGTAGGAACCGGCGTAGATCGACTGCGGGCCGTGATCTTTTTGCAGGCGAACGATCTCATTGCACACCAGCTCGGTTGCTTTGTCCCAGCTGACGCGCACCCACTCGTCGCGGCCGCGCAGCTCGGTGCGGCTGCCGGGGCCGCCTTCCAGCCAGCTTTTGCGCACCATCGGGTATTTGATGCGGTTCTCGGCGTGCACCTGATAAGGCGCCATGGTGATCAGCTCATTGGGATACGGATCGTCCTGCACCGGCTGCACGCCGACCATCTTGCCGTCCTGCACGATGGCCTCGAACGCACCCCAGTGGGCACCGGTCAGGATGCCTTTCTGCGCCTGACGCAAGACGATGAACTGCGGCAGCGCTTCGCTGATGGCCTGCGCCAGCGCCGCTTTGGGCCATAATCCCGCCAGCAGCGGGGCGGCGGTCAGCGCGGCGGCGCCGGTTAGGAAGCGGCGGCGGCTCATGGTTAACGGTTTTTGGTTGCTCATTGCGCTTCTCCCTTAAAGCTTGGCCGGTGCGGCAGGTGGCATGTCGCTGGCGTGTTTTTGTACGTATTGTGTCAGCACGCGCAGCTGTTCCTGCGTCAGCGAGGTACGCGGCGCCATGCCTTTGATGACGCCGATCCATTGGTTGGCGTTGAAGCGATCGAGCGCGGTCAGCCCGTGGCAGCCGGTGCAGTTGGCCGACATCATGTCCGCGGCGTAGCGCCAGATTTTTTGCTGATCGTCGATCAGCTGCTTGCGCGGCAGCCACACCTGCAGAGAGACCTGATGCCAGACCAGGCCGGTTTCCGCATCGGTCTGGGTGGACGCTGTCTTCAGCTGTTTGCGCGCGTCTTCACCCAGCAGCACGCTGAGGATGCGCTTGCCCTGCGCGGCGTAGAACACTTCGCTGACCCCGTCCTGCTGCCAGCCGCTGACGGTGGCCAGCACCTTGTCGCCATCCTGTTTCACCACCTGCACTTCGGTGGACGGCATCAGGTTGCCGGCATTATGGCTGTCGTCTGCGCTGAGGAAGAACGGTTCGGTGGCGATGGTGTAGAGGGTGGTGGCGCCCGGTGCGGTCAGCGCAGCGGCCTTGGCCAGCTCGGCGGCGCCGGCCTGGGTTTCGCCGCTCATGTCCGGCAGGATGTGGGCCACGCCTTTATGGCAGTCGATGCAGGTTTCGCCCTGTTTGATCGCCACCGGGTGCTGCAGGCGCGCTTCGGGACGCTGGGCGGTGATGTCCATGGCGTCGTAGCTGTGGCAGGAGCGGCAGGTGGCCGAGTCGTTCTCTTTCAGCGTCTTCCAGACCGACTGCGCCATCGCCAGCTTGTGCGCTTCATATTTTTCCGGCGTATCGATGGTGCCGACCATCTCGCCGTAGATGTCTTTTACCGCGCGGATCTTGGTCCACAGGTAATCGATCGGCTGGTGCGGCACGTGGCAGTCGGCGCACTCGGCGCGGATGCCCTTGGTGTTTTGGAAGTGGACGCTGCCCTGATATTCGGCCAGCGGTTGTTGCATGGTGTGGCAGGAAACGCAGAAGGCGGTATCGCTGGTTTTATGGAATACGGTGGCGGTCCCGGCCAACAGCGCCGCGCCGAGGATAATCCCCAGCAGCAAAAGCCATAGCCATCCCCACCGGCGCTTTTTTTCAAAGCCAGTCAGTTTTTTGCTCATGGTAAACCCGCTTATAATTATGAATTTAAAATAAAATCTTGCCAAAAGGCCGCCGACCGGAGGTCAGAATGCCACGTCGATTGCAGGGGTAATGATAGAAGAGGGTTAACCCCATGGGGTTATCCGTAGTCAAAAAAATGGCGTATATCGCAAAAAATAGCGTTATATTCTATTTTATATAACGATGAGCTGTGAGGCAGGCAACGCGAACGCCGCGCGCTCGCGAAGGGCTCAGGCCGTTGGCAAGTAGGTTTGGCCGCTCAGCCACAGGCGGATCGCCGTGCGGCTGGCTTCGAAATGGGGTTCCGGCAGAGAGTCTGGCGCGCACCAGCGCCATTCGGCGCATTTTTCGGGTTCTTTCAGCTCGGCTTCGCCGCCGGGATGCGCCACCTGCAGACAGATGGACACCGTGTGTTTGCCTTCGG
This sequence comes from Serratia sp. B501, assembly GCF_051172315.1. NCBI lineage: Bacteria > Pseudomonadati > Pseudomonadota > Gammaproteobacteria > Enterobacterales > Yersiniaceae > Serratia > Serratia sp. B501. The sequence continues at coordinate 338,176 of NZ_JBPIZB010000003.1, read as the reverse complement.
CGCGCCAGGTTTGCAGATTGTTGCTGACGCCAACGAAGCGCGGCGGATCGATGATCAACCCGGTTTCTTCGGCAATTTCGCGCTGGGCGCACTGCTCGAAGGTTTCACCGGCATCCAGATGCCCGCCGGGGATCGACCAAAAGGGCGCGTGGGAGCCGCAGCGTTTGCCCAGCAAAATCTCGCCTTGCGGGTTCACGATGATCACCCCGACGCCCGTCACTACATTCATGCTTTTCTCCGTCAGCAAAGTTTCAGCACAGTATGTCATTTTGCCCCGGCGCTGACCAATGCGCCGATGAAAGTGTGCGTAAGCTCAAAAATCTGCAATGGCGAAAGGGAGAAAGCTTGCTTTCATCTTGCGCTGCTTACACACTCCTTGAAACGTTTCAGCGTTATCCGACCGCTTGTGGGCAGCGGGTAACGCTCCTTTTTCTCAATGAAGCTGAAACGATTCAATTCAGCAGGAGAGGAGAATCATGTTCCAGTTGTCACCGCAAGACATTCATCTGGGCGCCGCTGCCGCCGATAAGCAGGAGGCCATCCGTCAGGTGGCCGCCGCGCTGACCGAAGCCGGCTGCGTCAGCGCCGGTTATGTGGACGGCATGCTGCAGCGCGAACTGCAGACGTCCACCTACCTGGGCAACGGCATCGCCATTCCGCACGGCACCACCGATACCCGCGATCTGGTGTTGAAAACCGGTGTGCAGGTGTTCCAGTTCCCGCAGGGCATCGCGTGGGGGGAAGGCCAGACCGCCTATGTGGCGATCGGCATCGCCGCCCGTTCCGACGAGCATTTGGCGCTGCTGCGTCAGCTCACCCACGTGCTGAGCGATGACAGCGTGGCGGAGCGGCTGGCGAAAACCACCTCCGCGGAAGAGCTGCGCAGCCTGTTGATGGGCGAACGGCAGAGCGCCGAATTCCAGTTCGACGTTTCGCTGATTGCGCTCGACGTCGCCGCCGACAGCCTGATGACGCTGCAGGCGCTGAACGCCGGCCGTCTGCAAAAAATCGGGGCGGTCAACGCGCAGTTCGTCAGCGATGCCATCACCCGCAAGCCGCTGAATCTGGGGCAGGGCATTTGGCTCAGCGACAGCGTTGAAGGCAACCTGGCCAGCGCGGCCACCGTCAGCCGCCCGGCGCAGGCTTTCGTGGAAGACGGCGAGCCGGTGGCGCTGCTGCTGACGGTGTCGGTCGCCGACGCGCAGCCGCTGGCGGTGCTCAACTACCTCAGCGATCTGCTGCTGGCCAACAAAGCTGAACGCTTGCTGAAGGCGGATGCCGCCGGCGTGCTGGCGCTGCTGACCAGCGACGTGGCGGAAGAGAGCAGCGTGCTGAGCGCCGAGTTCGTGATCCGCAACGAGCACGGTCTGCACGCGCGGCCGGGCACGGCGCTGGTCAACGTGATCAAAAGTTTCAACAGTGACATCACCGTCACCAACCTGGACGGCAGCGGCAAGCCGGCCAACGGGCGCAGCCTGATGAAGGTGGTGGCGTTGGGCGTGAAGAAAGGGCATCACCTGCGCTTTACCGCCAATGGAGAAGATGCTGAAGCCGCGCTGAAGGCGATCGGCGAAGCGATTAATGAAGGACTGGGTGAGGGCGCAGCATGAGCAGAAGAGTAGCAACAATCACCCTGAACCCGGCGTACGATCTGGTGGGTTTCTGCCCGCAGATTGAACGCGGGGAAGTCAACCGGGTAAAAACCGCCGGCCTGCACGCCGCCGGTAAGGGCATCAACGTCGCCAAGGTGTTGAAAGATTTAGGCATCGACGTCACCGTCGGCGGCTTCCTGGGCAAAGATAATCAGGACGGTTTCCAGCTGCTGTTCAGCGATCTGGGGATCGCCAACCGCTTTCAGGTGGTGCCGGGGCGCACCCGCATCAACGTCAAGCTGACGGAAAAAGACGGCGAAGTGACCGATTTCAACTTCTCCGGCTTCGAAGTGACGCCGCAGGACTGGGATCGCTTCGTCAGCGACTCGCTGAGCTGGCTGGGCCAGTTTGACATGGTGGCGGTGAGCGGCAGCCTGCCGGCCGGCGTCGATCCCGACGCGTTTACCGACTGGATGACCCAACTGCGCGCCAAGTGCCCGTGCATCATTTTCGACAGCAGCCGCGAAGCGCTGGTCGCCGGGTTGAAGGCCTCGCCGTGGCTGGTCAAACCGAACCGCCGCGAGCTGGAAATCTGGGCCGGTCGCCCGCTGCCGACGCTGGCGGACGTGGTCGAGGCCGCGCATGCGCTGCGCGAACAGGGCATCGCCCACGTGGTCATCTCCCTCGGCGCGGAAGGCGCGCTGTGGGTTAACGCATCCGGCGCCTGGATCGCCAAACCGCCGTCCTGTGAGGTGGTCAGCACCGTGGGCGCCGGCGATTCGATGGTCGGCGGCCTGATTTATGGCCTGCTGATGCGCGAATCCAGCGAACACACCCTGCGTCTGGCCACGGCGGTAGCGGCGCTGGCGGTCAGCCAGAGCAACGTCGGCGTGACCGATCGTCCCCAGTTGGCCGCGATGATGGCGCGCGTCGATCTGAAACCTTTCAATCAATAGCAGGAGGCAGAATGAAAACGCTGCTGATGGTAGACAGTTCGCAGGGACAGGCCCGTGGCCACCTGGCGAAACGCATGCTGGAGGCCGCCGCGGCCAAAGCCGGCCTGACGCTGGTCGAGTCGCTGCAGGACGCCGAACTGGTGGCGGTGGCGGGGCAGGCTGCTCCTGCTGACGCCGCGCTGAACGGCAAATTGATCTATGTGGGCGAGGTAGAACAGGCGGTGCGTGAACCGGACGCGTTTCTGGCGCGCGCCCAGGCCGAAGCTGAAACCTATCAGGCGCCGCAGGCGGCTGCGGTGAAAGCCGATGGACAAAAACGCATAGTGGCGATCACCGCTTGCCCAACCGGCGTGGCGCACACCTTTATGGCGGCCGAAGCCATTGAAAGTGAAGCCAAGAAACGCGGCTGGTGGGTGAAGGTGGAAACGCGCGGTTCCGTAGGTGCCGGCAACGCCATCACCCCGGAAGAAGTGGCGGCGGCGGATCTGGTGATCGTCGCGGCGGACATCGAAGTGGATCTGGACAAGTTTGCCGGCAAGCCGATGTACCGCACCTCGACGGGCCTGGCGCTGAAGAAAACCGCGCAGGAACTGGATAAGGCCCTGGCCGAAGCCGAGGTGTTCCAACCGCAGCAGCGCGGCGGCGCGGCGCCGACGGCGAAAAAGAAAGAGGGCAACGGCCCGTATCGCCACCTGCTGACCGGCGTGTCCTACATGCTGCCGATGGTGGTGGCGGGCGGCTTGTGCATCGCGCTGTCGTTCGTGTTCGGCATCAAGGCGTTTGAGGTCAAGGGCACCCTGGCGGCGGCGCTGATGCAGATCGGTGGCGGCTCCGCCTTTGCGCTGATGGTGCCGGTATTGGCCGGCTTCATCGCCTTTTCCATCGCGGATCGTCCGGGCCTGACGCCGGGCCTGATCGGCGGCATGCTGGCGGTGAGCACCGGCGCCGGGTTCCTCGGCGGCATCATCGCCGGTTTCCTGGCGGGTTACGTCGCCAAAGCGATCAGCAGCAAACTGCGCCTGCCGCAGAGCATGGAAGCGCTGAAGCCGATCCTGATCATTCCGCTGGTGGCCAGCCTGATCACCGGTCTTATCATGATTTACGTGGTCGGCACGCCGGTGGCGAAAATCATGGAAGGCCTGACCCATTGGCTGCAGTCTCTGGGCACCGCCAACGCCGTGCTGCTGGGGGCGATCCTGGGCGGCATGATGTGCACCGATATGGGCGGCCCGGTGAACAAAGCGGCCTATGCGTTCGGCGTGGCGCTGCTCAGCTCCTCGGTGTATGCGCCGATGGCGGCCATCATGGCGGCGGGCATGGTGCCACCGTTGGCGATGGGCCTGGCGACGCTGCTGGCGCGCCGCAAGTTCCCGAAATCCGAACAGGAAGGCGGCAAGGCGGCGTTGGTGCTGGGGCTGTGCTTCATCACCGAAGGGGCGATTCCGTTCGCCGCCCGCGACCCGATGCGCGTGTTGCCGTGCTGCATCGCCGGCGGGGCGCTGACCGGCGCGCTGTCGATGGCCTTCGGCGCCAAGCTGATGGCACCGCACGGCGGGCTGTTCGTGCTGCTGATCCCGGGCGCGATTTCGCCGGTGTTGCTGTACCTGGTGGCGATCGCCGCCGGCACGCTGTTGGCCGGGGTGGCTTATGCCCTGCTGAAACGTGCTGAAACGCCGGTAGCCGCCGCGGCGTAAGCCTCGCCGATACCGCAAAACGCGCAGCCCCGAGCTGCGCGTTTTTATTTGTGTCTTAGGCAGTTAGCACGATTTACCCCTGGTCAGAAACCACAGCGCTTTCTAAGCTGATAGCGCGACTTTGTTCCTGCGAACAAGGAATGACTCAAGGAGATTCATCAGTGGCTAAAAAAGTGGCGATCGTACTGACATCCGGTTTCGCCGATTGGGAATACGCGCTTATCGCCGGCGTCGGCGGCCCGTTTTATGGGCTGGATGTGGCGTTTTTTGCGCCGCAGGCCGGAACGCTTCGCTCACAGGGCGGGTTGACGGTGGACGTTGCTCACGGCGTGGCCGAATTGGCGGATTGGCGCCCCGAGGTGCTGGTGGTGGTCGGTGGCACCCTGTGGGAAACCGAGCGAGCGCCGGATATCCGCGCGTTGCTCAACGAGCAGTTTCAACGCGGCGCGACCCTGGCGGGCATTTGCGGCGGGACGTTGGCGTTGGCGCGGGCCGGCCTGTTGAACGGCAGGGCGCATACCTCCAACGATGCCGAGTTCTTGACGCGCAACGGTGAGGGCTACAGCGGGCAGCTCCATTACGTTGCGAGCGCCGTCGCCGTTGTGGATGACCGCGTCATTACGTCACCGGGATCGGCGCCGGTCAGTTTTACCACTGCGGTGTTCAGGGCTGCGGGCCTGGATGAAGAAACGCTGCGTCAGTTCGGCGCCATGCTGGCGGCGGAGCACGCGGTGGGGGAAACCGCTCGCGCTTAAGCGAGCGGCCAGGGGGGGGGTTACTGCTGCGCCTTCAGCCAGGCGATCTCTTCGGCCCAGATATCCGGATTGACCGTTTCCAGAATCAGCGGGATATTGTCGAAACGCGGATCGCGCATGATGTAGCTGAACACCGTTTTGCCGATGTTGCCTTCCCCCAGGCTGTGATGGCGGTCGACGCGGCTGTTGAACTCGCTCTTGGCGTCGTTCAGGTGCATGCCGCGCAGGTAGTTGAAACCGACGATGTCGCCCAACTGTTTGAAGGTGCGCTCGCATTCTTCTTCGGTGCGCAGATCGTACCCGGCGGCGAAGGCGTGGCAGGTGTCGATGCAAACGCCGACGCGGCTTTTGTCTTCGACGCCGTCGATGATCGCCGCCAGGTGCTCGAATTTGAAGCCCAGATTGCTGCCCTGGCCGGCGGTGTTCTCGATCACGGCCGTCACGCCGGCGGTTTTATCCAGCGCGATGTTGATCGATTCGGCGATGCGCGCCAGGCATTTATCTTCGTCGATTTGCAGCAGGTGGCTGCCGGGGTGGAAGTTCAGCAGCGTCAGCCCCAGCTGTTCGCAGCGCTGCAGCTCGTCGATAAACGCCTCGCGCGATTTTTCCAACGCGTCGGCTACCGGGTGCCCCAGATTGATCAGGTAGCTGTCGTGCGGCAGGATTTGCCCCGGCCCGTAACCGTACTGGGCGCAGGCGCTCTTGAACTTATCGATCACGTCGGCGGCCAGCGGGGCGGCCTTCCATTGACGCTGATTTTTGGTGAACAGGGCGAACGCGGTCGCCTCCAATTCGTGCGCGCGGATAACCGCCTGATCCACGCCGCCTGACGCGCTGACATGTGCACCGACAAACTTCATCTTCATTCTCCTGTGTTATCGGTGACATTATGGCATTGATGGCGGGCGGATTGAATGGCGAAAAGCGGCGGCCCGCCGAAGCGGGCCGCCGAGGGAGATTACAGCAGGTGTTGCACCAGTTGGTTTATCGCGCCGCCGCCGACCAGCAGCCAGACGAACAGCAGCGTCGCCAGCAGAATCGGTTTCATCCCGGCCTGACGCACGGCGCTGATGTGGGTAGTCAGCCCCAGCGCCGCCATCGCCATCGCCAGCATCCAGGTGTCGGCGGTGATCAGGTGGCGCACCAGCGTGGCCGGCAGCAGGTTGAAAGAGTTCAGCCCGGCGACGGCGATAAACAGCACGGCGAACCACGGAATGGTGATGGCGGATTTTTCCGCCTTGCCTGCGCTGCCGCGGCTGATGTAGCCCGACAGCAGCAGCAGGAACGGCGCCAGCATCATCACGCGGATCATCTTGGCGATCACCGCCGCATTTTCGGCGTCCGGCCCGATGGCGTGCCCGGCGGCGACCACCTGAGCCACTTCGTGGATGGTGGAGCCGGCGTAGATGCCGAAGGTTTCCTGGCTGAACGGCAGCCACTGGAAGTGTTCATTCAACTGGTACAGCCACGGATAGGCGAAGATCGCCAGGGTGCCGAACACCACCACGGTCGAAACCGCCACCGCCACTTTGCTGGAGTCGGCCTTCAGTACCGGTTCGGTGGCCATCACCGCCGCCGCGCCGCAAATGCTGCTGCCGGCGCCGATCAGTATCGCGGTTTGGCTGTCGATGCCGAACACTTTCTTGCCGAGCCAGCAGGCCAGCAGGAAAGTGGTGATCAGGGTCAGCGCATCGATGATGATGCCGCTGGTGCCCACGTCGGCGATCTGCTGAAAGGTCAGCCGGAAGCCGTAAAGGATAATGCCCAGACGCAGCAGGCGCTGTTTGGCCAGCTGTACGCCGCTGTGACAAACGGTTTGCCAGCGGGGGTACAGCGTGTTGCCCACCAGAATGCCGAGCAGGATCGCCAGCGTCAGCGCCCCCAGCCCCAGCTCCGCCACCCAGGGAATGTCGCCGGCCCAGACGGCCAGCGCGGTGAGCGCGCCGGTCAGCGCCAGCCCCGGCACCAGCCGCGGCAGGCCGAACAGCGGGAAGCGTCGCTCGGGGTAAGTGTGAGTGGTATCAGTCGCCATATAAAGTCAGTCCTTCAGTCTGTTTCTTGCGGTCAAGAGTACGTTTAGGCTGAATAAAAGAGAAATTGATTATATATTTATAACCTATCTGAATAAGTGGTATGGGGTCAGCCATTGGCATAACGCCGCATTGCGGCTAGGGTGTGGAGGAGCGGCGAGCCGCCGTCAATTTTCCAACTAACAGGAGCAGGCGATGGATACCGACGATCAACGCAGAGAGCAGGTAGATCAGGAGGTGGGCCGCGCGGTGCGGCGGTTGATTGAAGAAAACAAGGCGATCGACCGCGACCATCTCGCGGCGATGCTGCAATTGATACTGCGGGACGAAACCGGCACGCCGCGAGAGCCGGTGCTGGCAGCGGCGGCGCAGCTGGTCGCGTTGGGCAAATAGCGCGCCGATCTGGCCGCAAACAGGGTAGCCTGGCCGGGCTGCCCACCACACCATATTGGGGTTCTCTGGCAGAACCTTCTTTCAATACCGGGACAGCTATGCATATCACGTTGCGTCAACTGGAAGTCTTTACCGAAGTGCTGAAAAGCGGTTCGACCACGCAGGCCTCTGTGGTGCTGGCGCTGTCGCAGTCGGCGGTCAGCGCGGCGCTGGCGGATCTGGAGGGGCAACTGGGCGTGCAGCTGTTCGATCGCGTCGGCAAACGGCTGGTGATTAACGAGCACGGCCGGTTGCTGTATCCCAAGGCGCTGGCGCTGTTGGAACAGGCGGGGGAGATAGAGCAGCTGTTTCGCCATGACGGCGGGGCGTTGCGCATCGCCGCCAGCAGCACCATCGGCAACTACATGCTGCCGGAGATGATCGCCCGCTACCGCCGGGATTTTCCCGCCATGCCGCTGGAGCTGAACGTCGGCAACAGCCAGGACGTAATCGTGGCGGTGGCGGATTTTCGCGTCGATCTGGGGCTGATCGAAGGGCCTTGCCATATGCCGGAGCTGGTGACGCAGCCGTGGCTGGAGGACGAGCTGGTGGTGTTCGCCGCGCCGGATAACCCGCTGATCCGTCAACCGCCGACGCTGGAGGCGCTGGCCAATGCGCCGTGGATCCTGCGCGAGCGCGGTTCCGGCACCCGTGAGGTGTTGGACCATCTGCTGTTGGCGCATCTGCCGCACTTCCAACTGGTGATGGAGCTGGGCAACTCGGAGGCGATCAAGCATGCGGTGCGGCACGGCATCGGCATCAGCTGCCTGTCGCGGCGGGTGGTGGCGGAACAGCTGGCCAGCGGCGCGCTGGTGGAACTGCCGGTGCCGTTGCCGCCGCTGCGCCGTACCCTGTACCTGATCCGCCATCGGCAAAAGCACGTCTCCAACGCGTTGCAACGTTTTCTCAGCTATTGCGTGCTGTAACCGGCGGCACGTCAAGCCCTCTGCTGCCGCGCAGGCCGGAAAAAGCATAAAAACCTGCGCGCGCTCACATTAATGAGAGTAAGTAAGGCTATAAGGGCCGCAGCTAATAATTGCCTCTGAATTATGAAGCTATCTTATATCGGTGCAATGTTGCTAGTTCACCGGCGGGTATTTGTTACAATCCGCCCTCATTTTTCGAAGAGCAGATAGATAGGGAACGAATGGCTCAGCAGGATATAAAAACATCGGGGCAGCAAGCACCCGGATTGCGCCGTGAATTGAAAGCCCGGCATTTGACCATGATCGCCATCGGCGGCTCCATCGGCACCGGCCTCTTCGTCGCCTCGGGCGCCACGGTTTCTCAGGCAGGCCCCGGCGGGGCGCTGCTGTCTTACGCTCTGATCGGTTTGATGGTGTACTTCCTGATGACCAGCCTGGGCGAACTGGCGGCGTTTATGCCGGTCTCCGGTTCATTCTCCACCTACGGCGCCAAATACGTAGAAGAAGGCTTCGGCTTCGCGCTGGGCTGGAACTACTGGTACAACTGGGCGGTGACCATCGCCGTTGACCTGGTGGCCTCCCAGTTGGTGATGAGCTACTGGTTCCCGGACACCCCGGGTTGGATCTGGAGTGCGCTGTTCCTCGGCCTGATGTTCCTGCTGAACTACATTTCGGTGAAAGGGTTCGGCGAGGCGGAATACTGGTTCGCGCTGATCAAGGTCAGCACCGTGATTATCTTCATCGCCGTCGGCGTGATGATGATCGTCGGCATTCTGAAGGGCGGCGAGCATGCCGGCTGGCAGAACTGGACGATAGGAGACGCGCCGTTTGCCGGTGGCTTCTCGGCGATGATCGGCGTGGCCATGATCGTCGGCTTCTCGTTCCAGGGCACCGAACTTATCGGCATCGCGGCCGGCGAATCGGAAAACCCGGGTAAAAACATCCCGCGCGCGGTGCGTCAGGTGTTTTGGCGTATCCTGCTGTTCTATATCTTCGCGATTCTTATCATCAGCCTGATCATTCCGTACACCGATCCGAGCCTGCTGCGCAACGACGTGAAAGACATCAGCGTCAGCCCGTTCACCCTGGTGTTCCAACATGCCGGCCTGCTGTCGGCGGCGGCGGTGATGAACGCGGTGATCCTGACGGCGGTGCTGTCGGCCGGTAACTCGGGCATGTATGCGTCGACCCGCATGCTGTACACCCTGGCTTCGGAAGGCAAGGCGCCGCGCATCTTCGCCAAGCTGTCGAAAGGCGGCGTGCCGCGCAACGCGCTGTACGCGACCTGCGTGGTGGCCGGCCTGTGCTTCCTGACGTCGATGTTCGGTAACCAGTCGGTTTACCTGTGGCTGCTGAATACCTCGGGCATGACCGGTTTCATCGCCTGGTTGGGCATCGCCATCAGCCACTACCGTTTCCGTCGCGGCTACATGCTGCAGGGGCGCGATCTGAACGATTTGCCATACCGTTCCGGTTTCTTCCCGCTGGGGCCGATCTTCGCCTTCGTGCTGTGTCTGATCATCACCCTGGGGCAGAACTACCAGGCCTTCCTGCAAGACAAGATCGACTGGTACGGCGTGACCGCGACCTACATCGGTATTCCGCTGTTCCTGCTGATTTGGTTTGGTTACAAGCTGTCGCAAGGCACCCGTGTCGTGAAGTACAGCGAGATGGAATTTCCGAAGATGGACGTGAAGTAATTTTCGGTGAGTGACACGCGGCGGGGGCACCCGCCGCGTTTTGTTTTACTTTTTCCCGCCTTTGGCTTCCGCCAGCGCCTGCTGCGCCGAGCTCATCAAACTCTCTACCGTCGCGTAATCCTGCGTCAGCGCCACAATGCCGGCGTTAAGCTGCATGTTCACCTCGCCGAACGCGCCAAAATCGTAGGGCGCCTCCAGCGGCGGCACAATGCGCGCCAGGAACTCGCTTTCCGCGCCGTAGGGCAGATCGTGCACCAGAATCAGAAACTGGCCGCCGGTATAGCGGCAGATGTAGTCGCTGGGGCGGATCAGCGTCTTGAGGCGCTCGCCGACGGTGCGCAGCACGTCGTCGCCGATCTGGACGCCGTGGCTTTGGTAGAGCGCCGCCAGCGGGCCGAATTCAAGAATGAACAGGTGAGAGATCGGCTGCGCCGTTCCGGGACGGCAGATGCTGCGCATCACCGCCTCGCCGCCTGCGCGGTTGAGAAAGCCGGTCAGGCGATCGCGGTGCGACGCCTGCTGCTTCTCCCACGCCAGCGTGACGTGCTGCACCAGTTGGCGGTGGTAGCGCGCGATCATGCCGTGGGCCAGCACCAGCCACAGCGGCGCGAGGTCCGCCAGGACAAACAGGTTTTGCACGCGCGACAGCGGCGCCGCCAGCAGGTAAGGCAGCGTCAGCGCGATCACCTCAAGCAGCGCGAAGCGCGGGGCGGCGGCGTGGCGCTGCATCAGCCAGCAGGCCAGGGCGGTGATCGTCAGGCCGGCGAACAGCATTAAGACAAAGCGGCCCGAGAGCATCGCCAGAGCGGCGCTGGCGCCGACCAGCAGTGCCCACAGCAGCACCGTCACCAGCATGGCGTTCGGCCAGGCCGGTTGACGCCGGCGCGCCAGCCAGGCTCGCCCGGCGGTCAACAACAGCAGCAGCAGCAACAAACCGATGCCGAGCGGCCGCTGGACCAGCCAGGCGTACCCCGCCAGCAGCGCGGCCGGCCCTGCGGCATTCAGCCAGGGCGTGAGAGGAGAGGGCGTCAGCGTGAGACGCAGCTGGCGTTGAAACGGCTCGTCATCGGCGTGCAGCGGGCTGTATAACAGCCAGTTCAGCAGCGCCGGGCGTTTGGGCGTTACCGCCGGAGATGGACTTCTCATTACAGCCTCGTCAATCAATAAGGCCGCTCTTGCGGCGGCCTGAAGTTTTTTTGCACGCGCGGTGCTGTGATTTTGGATTCTATGTGGTTTTGCCGTTATTTGTCAGAGTCTGGTCGGATCAGGAAGAATTTTCAGAATAATTAACCTACTGGCCGTTGGCGGTGGAAAGCGTGGCGGTTTGAAAAATGGCGATAAAAAACAAATTATTACATTTCGACAACGCCGTTTTCACCTATTGATATGATTGATAAGTATTATCGTTTGTTTTATTGTTAACGGCTGTGCGCAGGCTGCTGCCGCACACTTTTCGGTTCACGGCGGCCGCTTTCGCGCCGCTGTCATGATGGTTGCAACAGGTATCTTAACTAATGAGCGTATCCACCGATCCCATGACTGAAGCCAAGGGGCAACCCGACGCCGGCGTGATGGGGCGTTATCAGCATATTCTTCGCCATCGCCTGTTGATGATGGGCGTATTGGCATTGGCGATCCTGGGCTCGCTGCTGCTGGATTTCACCATGGGGCCGTCCGGCCTGTCGTTGTCGTCCTTATGGCAAACACTGCTTGATCCCGCCGCGGCCGATGCCGGCACGCGGGTGATCGTCTGGGACATCCGCTTGCCCTATGCGTTGATGGCGGTGGTGGTGGGCTTTGCGCTCGGCCTGGCCGGGGCGGAAATGCAGACCATCCTGAATAACCCGCTGGCCAGCCCCTTCACCCTCGGGGTGTCTTCCGCCGCGGCCTTTGGCGCCGCGCTGGCGATCGTGCTCGGCATCGGCATTCCGGGGATCCCCGATCAGTGGTTCATCTCCGCCAACGCCTTTATCTTCGCGCTGTTCGCCGCGCTGATGCTTGACGGCATCACGCGCTGGACGCGGGTCGCTACCTCCGGCGTAGTGCTGTTCGGCATCGCGCTGGTGTTTACCTTCAACGCGCTGGTCTCGATGATGCAGTTCATCGCCAGCGAGGATACGCTGCAGGGGCTGGTGTTCTGGACCATGGGCAGCCTGGCGCGCGCCTCGTGGGACAAACTGGGCATTCTGTTCGGGGTGTTCGCCGTGCTGCTGCCGCTGTCGATGATGAGCTCGTGGAAACTGACCGCGCTGCGTCTGGGGGAAGACCGGGCGGTGAGCTTCGGCATCGACGTGCGTCGGCTGCGTTTGACCACGCTGCTGCGCATCAGCATGCTCTCGGCGCTGGCGGTGGCTTTCGTCGGGCCGATCGGCTTTATCGGTCTGGTGGCGCCGCACATCGCCCGCATGATCTTCGGCGAAGATCACCGTTTCTACCTGCCGGCCAGTGCGCTGATTGGCGCGCTGGTGCTGTCGATGGCCTCGGTGGCGTCGAAAAACCTGGTGCCTGGGGTAATCATCCCGGTGGGGATCGTGACGTCGCTGGTTGGGGTGCCGTTCTTCCTGAGCATTATTCTGCGCCACCGGGGGAACGTATGAGCCAGGGTTTACGGATAGAAAACTTCTCGGCGGGTTACCCGAAACGCCAGGTGATCGACAATCTCTCGGTGCCGATGCTGCCGCGCGGGCAAATCACCGTGTTGCTGGGGCCGAACGGCAGCGGCAAATCGACATTGCTGCGCTCGCTGGCCGGGCTGAACCCGGCGCAGGGCAAGCTGTGGCTGGACGACGGCGATTTGATGCAGATGCCGTTCGCCCGTCGGGCGGAGAAAGTGGTGTACCTGCCGCAGTCGCTGCCCGCCGGAGTGCATCTGCACGTGCTGGAGTCGATCATCGTGGCGCAGCGCGCCTCGGGCGGCCGCAGCAACGCCGGCAGCGAAGCGGAAGTGATGGCTTTGCTGGAACAGCTGGGCATCGCCCACCTGGCGTTGAGCTATCTCGATCAGCTGTCCGGCGGCCAGAAACAGCTGGTGGGATTGGCGCAGTCGCTGATCCGTCAGCCGTCGCTGCTGCTGCTGGATGAGCCGCTGAGCGCGCTCGATCTCAACTACCAGTTCCACGTGATGGATTTGGTGCGCCGCGAAACCCGCAAGCGCGATATCGTGACGGTGGTGGTGGTGCATGACATCAACATTGCGCTGCGTCACGGCGACCACGTGCTGATGCTGCAGGATGGCGATCTGATCGCCGACGGCGCGCCGGATCAGGTGATTACGCCGCAGAGCCTGGCGCGGGTCTATGGCGTGCGCGGGCGCATCGAGCGTTGCTCGCAGGGCACGCCGCAGGTGCTGATAGACGGTCTGGTGAACCAGCCGACGATATAATCCAGGAAAAAGCCCGGCATCGCCGGGCTTTTTTTATCGCGCAGCGCGGTTCAGTGCTTCGCTCACGCGTTCGACGACGTGTTGGGCGGTGACGATGCCGCCGGACAGATAGACCTCGGCCGCCGGCAGGTAAACCACCTGGCCTTTTTTCACCGCCGTGGTTTTCTTCAGCGCGGTGCCGGTGAGGATTTTCTGCGGCGCCACCGCGTTCGGCCGACCGGTCGCGGCGTCTCTGTCGATGACGAACAGCCAGTCCGGGTTCAGTTTGGCGACCTGCTCAGGCGTCAGCTTATTGCCGCGCACGTCTTTTTCATCGGACTGCAGCGCGGACGAGAAGCCGAGGGCGTCATAGACGAAGCTGAAACGGCTCTTGGGGGCGTAAGCGCTGATCTTGCCGCCGGAGAACAGCACCACCAGCCCGCGTCCGGCCTGGGCGGCCTGCGGTTTGACCGCCGCGATCTGCGCATCCAGCTTATCGATCGCCGCCTGCGCCTGTTGCGGCTTATCGAACAGCTCGCCCAGCTGCAGGGTGCGCTGTTTCAGGCTGCCCAACTGATCCTGCTGATCGACGGACATGTTCAACGTCGGCGCCAGCGCGTTCAGCTCGTCATAGGCTTTGGACGCCCGGCCGGCGATCAGGATCAGGTCCGGTTTGGCGGCGCGCAGCACGGCCATATCCGGCTCGAACAGGGTGCCGGCATTGAGGTATTTGTCATCCTGATAGCGCTTCAGGTTATCCGGCAAGTTCTTGCGATTGCCGGGCAGCGCCAGCGGCTCGACGCCCAGCAGCTGCAGCGTTTCCAGCGAAGCGTAATCCAGCACCACGATACGCTGCGGGTGCTTCTTCACCTCGGTGCTGCCGTTCAGGTGCTGGACGTTGACGGTGGCCGAGGCCGCCGGCGCGTCGGTTTTGCTGTGGCAACCCGCCAGCGCCATCGCGGCCAGCAGGGCGATCATCAGGGGGGAGCGGCGTAATCTCATGGGGCTTCCTCTCGGTGATGGAATGAAAAGGGCGCGCAGCGCGCGCCCGGGGGCATCAGAAGTTGTAGGTCATGCCGACGGTGTAACGGCGGCCGTCCAGCGTGGTGCGGTAGTGATCGTAATCCACGGTCTTGTCGAGAATGTTGTAGACCCCGCCGGTCAGCTGCAGGTTTTTCGCCGCCTGGTAGCTCAAGCCCGCATCGACGAAGGTGTAGGACGGGGTGCTGGTCTCCATCGACGTGCGGCTCAGGTAGTCTGAGGTGCGGCTGCGGAAGTTAACGCGCGACCACAGGCTGAGGTCTTGCGTGGCCTGCCAGTCCAGCACGGTGTTGATCATGTGCTTAGGCATCTGGTTCAGCGCCTTGCCCTGGAACTCGCCGCTCTTCTGCTCGGAAGCGGTGTAGGTGTAGTTGGCGTTCCACTTCCAGTCTTTATTGATCTGCCAGCCGAAGGTGGCCTCTACGCCGCGCATATTGGCTTTGTCGACGTTGACGCGATCGCTGATAAAGTCGTAGGGCGTACCGCCGATGGTGCAATCCGGCGTGTCTTCGCAGCGGCGCACTTCGGTGATCTTGTTCTTGAAGTCGGTGTTGAAGACCGTCACCCCGGCGTTGACGCCTTTCAGGCTATCCCACATCAGGCCGATCTCTTCGCTCAGGCTCTTCTCCGGCTGCAGATCCGGGTTGCCGACGATGATGCCGTTACGCACGCCGCCGCCCGTCGCCTGGCCCCAGCTGGCGGAGGATTGGCGCAGATCCGGCGAACGGTAGCCGGCGGAGACGCCGCCTTTCATCGTCCACTGTTCGGTCAGGTGCCAGACGCCGTACATGCGCGGCGACCAATGGCTGCCGAAGTTCTGATCGCGGTCCATACGAATACCGCTGGTCAGACTGAAGTCGTTGGTCAGCGCCCATTCGTCCTCGGCGAACAGCGCCCAGCTCCAGCGCGTCAGCTGGTTGACGTCTTGCGCCGAGCTCAGCTGGTTGCCACTGTCGCCCAGTTTCTCATAGCGGTATTGGCCGCCGAGGTTCAGCATGTGGGCACCCAGCTCGAACTGGTTCTGGGTGTTGAAGATGGTGTTGTACATCTTCATCTTGCGGCCCGGGTTGTTGGTCTCTTCGCGCTGAACGTAGCTGGTGGAGTTGCCGAAGTCGTAATAACCGTTGTGGGTCAGCGAGTAGTTGGTGCGGGTGTAGAGATCTTCGCTGCGTGAGGACGGTTTGCACTTGCCTCTGCTGCAGCGCTCCGCCGCCACCGATTTGCCCGGCGTGCTGTTGCGATCCTGCAGCGAGCGGCCGATTTCAAAGTCGAATTCGTTTTTCTCGTCCGGGGTCAGGGTGAACACCGCGGTACCGCTGCGCATGCGCTGTTCGTTGTAACCGTTGACGATTTTATCTTCCGCGCGGCGCGACAGCAGGCCGTTGACCCGCACGCCGAGCAGGCCTTCAATCAGCGGACCGGACGCGTAGGCGTTGGTCTGGAACAGATCGCCGGAATCGCGGTTTTCCTGGAGGGTGGCGTCGCCGTGCAGCGAGCCTTTCCACTCGGTGCGGGAAGTCTTGCGGGTGATGACGTTGATCACGCCGCCCATGGCGTCGGAACCGTACAGCGAAGACATCGGCCCGCGCACCACTTCGATACGTTCGATGGCTTCCATCGGCGGCAGCCAGCCCTGTTCGATGCCGGCGTTATCGCTGTTCGGCCGGGTGCCGCGGGTGTCGACGCGCTTGCCGTCCACCAGAATCAGCGTGTACTTGGAGGACATGCCGCGGATGCTGATGTCGCTGCTGCTGGCGCCGCCGGTGACGACCACGCCCGGCACGTCTTTCAGCGCATCGGTCACATCGCGATAGGCTTTATCTTCAATTTGCTGGCGCGGGATCACTGAGATGGAAGCGGCGGAGTCCTGAATTTTTTGCTGAAAGCCGGAGGCGGTGACGACCATGGTGTCCTGGGCGTCAGTCTGCGGCGCGGCCAGCGCGGCGGTGGCGCTGAGCGAGGCGATGACCATGGCGGCGAGCTTGCTGTAACGTGGCGTTTCCATGAGGTAAACCTTTCCTGGATTGAAGTGAAAGTAATTAACCAATTGAATTTCTAATGAAATCATTCATCGTTCGCTGAGAAATCCGGTGCTTCGTCAGCGTGGCGTGAGGGTATTGTAAGGATTTTTTACTTAATGTAAACGCTAATGATAATTCATATCATTTGTATGCTTGTTATTCTGGCGGGAAAGAGTAACCGGATGAATTAAAGGGAAAACCGGCGCAGCGGATGTGCGCCGGGGAGGATCAGCGTTTCTGGATGTAAGTGATGGCCAGCGCCAGCGCCAGCACCAGGCCTTTGATAATGTCCATGGCGTAGTAGGGCACCGACAGCATCACCAGGCCGTTTTGCAGCACACCGAGGATCACCGCGCCGATCAGGGTGCCGAGCGCATTGGGTTTGCCGGAGCCGGCCAGCGAGAAGCCGATGTAGGCCGCCGCCACCGCGTCCATCAGATAGCCGCCGCCGGCATTGACCTGCGAAGAGCCGATACGTGACGCCAGCAGGATGCCGCCAAGCGCCGCCAGCCAGGAAGAAATGACGTAAGCGGCAACCCTGTAACGCACGGTGCGAATGCCCGACAGGCGTGCCGCCTCGGGGTTGCCGCCGATGGCGTACATGCGGCGGCCGTGCTTGGTCAACGACAGAAACAGCTGCACCGCCACGGTGACCGCCAGCATGATCAGCACGATCACCGGCACCTGGCCGAGGGCGGAAAACACCTCCGGGATCAGGCCTTCCGCCATGTCGCCATTCGGCAGCACCATGTTTTGGGTGATGGAGCCGCCGTAGCTGTAGGTCATCGCCACGCCCTGGATCACGAACAGGCTGGCCAGCGTCGCCAGCATATCGGGGATTTTGAGCACCACGATCAGCAGAGCGTTGAACAGGCCGACCAGCGTGCACAGCAACAGCGTCACCACGATGGCGCCGGCGGTGCCGAACCCGTGCCAGACGAACAGGGAAGTCACCAGCGCGTTGGCCAGCGAGGCGGTCGAGCCGACCGACAGATCGAAACCGCCGACCGACAGCGAGATAGAGACGCCGATGGCGATCACCGTCACGATGGCGATCGAGCGCAGGATATTGATGATGTTGTTGGCATCGAGAAAGTTGTCCGACGCCAGGCCAAACAGGGCGACCAGCGCCGCGACGGTCAGCAGCATGCCCCACTTGTAGAGGAAATCAAACAGCTGTTGGCGCCAGGGCAGCGTCGGCCGCAAGGCAAATTCTTTACTCACGCAGGGGTTCCTCCGGTGGAATAGAGCAATAAGGTTTCTTCGTCGGTATCGGCGGCGTTCAGCTCCGCCACGATGCGGCCATCCCACAGCACGCAGATGCGATCGCACAGACCAACCAGCTCGGCGAACTCGCCGGAGGCGTAAATCACGCCTTTGCCGGCGCGGGCCAGGCCGTCGATCAGGCTGAACAGCTCCTGTTTGGCCTTGATATCCACGCCCTTGGTCGGCTCATCGAAGATCAGCACGTCGGCGTCGCCGCGCAGCCACTTGCCGATCGCCACTTTTTGCTGATTGCCGCCGGACAGGCGCGCCAGCCGCTGTTGCGGGCCGGAGGCGCGAATGTTCAGACGCTGCATGATCTCGCGCGCCCAGCGCAGCTCTTGCCGCCGGCTGAACAGGCTCCAGCGCGAGAAGCTGTTATCGGCGCTGACGCTCAGGTTCATCGGGATCGCCTCATCGATAAAAATGCCTTCTTTGCGGCGTTCTTCCGGCACCAGCGCCAGCCCCTGTTCGACCGACAGATGCGGCGCACGCGGCGCCCAGGGCTGCCCGCGCAGTTCGCCGCGTTCCAGCTGCGCGGCGCCGGCGCCGAACAATGCCTTGCACAGCTCGCTTTTCCCGGCCCCGGCCAGCCCGGCGATGCCGAGGATCTCGCCCTCATGCAGCCGCAGCGAAACGTCGCGCAGCTTATGGCGATCGCGCAAGCCCTCCACCTGCAGCAGCGTTCGCTCAGGGTGGGGCGGGCGCGGCGGCGGGAAAATGTCGTCCAGCCGGTGGCCAAGCATTTTCTCGACGATCTGTTCGCCGCTGAGGCCGCGCATGGCGTCTTCGCTGACGCGGCGGCCGTCGCGCAGCACCGTCAGCCGATCGCAAATGTCGCTCAGTTCGTGGATGCGGTGAGAAATGAATACGATGCCGATGCCTTCGGATTGCAGGCGGCGCACTACGTTGAACAGGCGCTCGCTCTCGGCCCGATCGAGCGGCGCGGTCGGTTCGTCGAGCACCAGAAAACGGCAGCGGTGCGACAGCGCGCGCGCCAGCAGCACCTGCTGTTTTTCCGCCAGCGTGCAGTCCGCCAGACGTCTGCGCGGGTTGAGCGGCAGCGCCCATTGCTGCAGCAGCTCTGCGGCGCGGCGGTGCAGCTCCGCCCAGTTCAGCCAGTGGCCCGGTTCGTTCAGCCAGTCCAGCATGATGTTTTCCGCCACCGACAGCGTGGGGATCAGCGCGACGTCGACTTCTTGCTGCACCACGTGGATGCCGTGGCGGCGCGCCTGCAGCGGGGAATGAATTTCCACCGCCCGGCCGTCGATCAGGATCTCGCCGCGGTAGTGATCGTGGGCGCCGGAGAGGATCGCCATCAGCGTTGACTTGCCCGCGCCATTGGCGCCGACCAGCGCATGGATTGAACCGCCCTGCAGCGTGAAGTCCACGTCCTGCAGCGCGTTGAAGCCGGCGAAGGCGATCGAGATATTGCGCATCTCGAGGCGTGAAGGCGTTGCGGTTGACATTGCGTAGTGAGGCCGTTTAGATGTTTAGATGGCTGTTTTGCTCTGTTGTAACACAGATTGCGCCGTTGGCAACCAACAAAATGGCATAACGGCGATGAAAGCGTGGGCGGACAGGGGCGCAACCCGCGTCAGGCTGCGCCGGAGCGATAAGCGGTCAGAAGGTGGTGGGGGTGTGTGCGCTGACGATGCGGCAGATGCGCGCCGAGGTATTGCTGAAGCTGTGCGGGATGCCGGTGTTGATGGCGTAGCTCTGACCGGCGGTCAGGCAGTAACTCTGGCCGTTGATGGTCAGCACGATCTCGCCCTCCAGCAGGGTGCCTATCTCTTCGCCCTGATGCTTGATCTTTTCGCCGGTGGTGGTGCCGGGCTGGTAGGTTTCCAGCATCATCGCCAGGTTGCGCGTCGGGCTGCCGTTGTGCACCAGCTTCATCGACACCCCCTGGCTGCCGATCTCAATCAGATCCTCGGCGTCGATCACCACGCGCGGTTCGTCGACGGCCTCCGGTTCGGCAAAGAATTCCGACAGCGACAGGCCATACACCTTAAGCAACTTTTGCAGCGTGCTGATGGCCGGGCTGACTTTGTCCTGTTCGATGGTGCTGATCGCACTGTGGGTTAACCCGGACAGTTCGGCGACCCGGCGCTGCGACAAACCCAATTGCTGGCGGATCTGCGACAGGCGTTTGCCCGGTGCCAAGCTGGCTTCGCTCATAGCGGTACTTCCTTCTGGTAAGGGCGACAGGCTGAAATGACGATCGGTATCGGGCGCCTGCCTGGTCGATAACGATGCTGCATGATATCGGTAGTTAGGGTAGGTTTGGAAAATATATTGCCCATGCTCACCGTCGGCGCGGCGGACAAAATAGTTGACGTGAAAATGGCATCAAGGCCTTTTCGGTCAATATTTTATCAATTTAGCAGCCGGTGGCGAATAATCAAACAGGATTGTAACATTTGCAAACCCATTCTGTTAATACTATGTTTCATGTTGTGGATGTTATTTTGAGCGCCCGCAGCGGCGCGACCTGGCGAGAAATCCAATCATGTGTTGAATCGAACGGCGGACGGGCGCCAACGCGCCTTAAGAGCATAATGGCGGGTGACGTATGCAAACCAATAGCGCAGCAGTTGAACATT
This sequence comes from Serratia sp. B501, assembly GCF_051172315.1. Classification (NCBI taxonomy): domain Bacteria; kingdom Pseudomonadati; phylum Pseudomonadota; class Gammaproteobacteria; order Enterobacterales; family Yersiniaceae; genus Serratia; species Serratia sp. B501. The sequence goes on along the minus strand of NZ_JBPIZB010000003.1, from coordinate 317,799 downwards.
TTGCACAGCATCATGAAGAGAGGCGAAGTAGCGCGTTCCAAAATGAGGTCGCTCATTATTTGGAACGCCATCCCGCCACGCAGTATATCGATATCCTTCTCACCGATCTCAATGGTTCCTTCCGCGGCAAACGCATACCCGTCTCAGGGTTGAAAAAACTGGAAAAAGGCAGCTACTTCCCCGCGTCGGTGTTCGCTATGGACATCCTCGGCAACGTGGTGGAGGAGGCGGGCCTTGGGCAGGAACTCGGCGAACCGGATCGCGTATGCCTGCCGGTGCCCGGTTCGCTGACGCCGTCGGCGGCCGATCCGCAGCACATCGGCCAGGTGCTGTTCACCATGCTGGATGAAGATGGCACTCCCTTTGACGTTGAACCCCGCAATGTGCTGAACCGCGTGTGGCAGGCGCTGCGACAGCGCGGCTTGTTCCCGGTGGCAGCGGTAGAGCTGGAGTTTTATCTCATCGATCGGCAGCGCGACGCGGAAGGCGATTTGCAACCGCCGTGTGCGCCCGGCACGCAGGAGCGCAACACCCAAAGCCAGGTGTACTCCGTCGATAACCTGAACCATTTCGCCGAGGTGCTGAACGATATCGACGCGCTGGCGAAGCTGCAGGGGCTGCCGGCGGACGGCGCGGTGGCGGAGGCCTCGCCAGGGCAGTTCGAGGTCAACCTGCGCCATACCGACGATATCTTGCAGGCCTGCGACCACGCGCTGGCGCTGAAGCGGCTGGTGCGGCTGGTGGCCGAGAACCACGGCATGCACGCCACCTTTATGGCCAAGCCCTATGAGGAGTACGCCGGCAGCGGCATGCACGTGCACGTCAGCATGCAGGATGGCGCGGGCAACAACCTGTTCGCCGACGGCGAAGGCGAGGATTCGCCGCTCTTGAAACAGGCGCTGGCCGGGATGATCACCCTGATGCCGGCGTCGATGGCGCTGTTGGCGCCGAACGTCAACGCCTACCGGCGTTTCCAGCCGGGGATGTATGTGCCGATCCAGGCCGCCTGGGGCCACAATAACCGCACCGTGGCGCTGCGCATTCCCTGCGGCGAACCGGAGAACCATCGGGTGGAGTATCGCGTGGCCGGCGCCGACGCCAATCCGTATCTGGTGATGGCGGCGATCCTGGCCGGCATGCTGTACGGGCTGGACAACCTACTGCCGCTGCCTGAGCCGGTGACCGGCAACGGGCTGGAGCAAGAGGGGCTGCCGCTGCCGATCCGCCAGAGCGACGCGCTGTACGAGTTTGAACATCAGCACGCGCTGACGCACTATCTCGGCGAGCGTTTCACCCGCGTTTATCACGCCTGCAAGACCGACGAACTGCTGCAGTTTGAACGGCGAGTGACGGAAACAGAGATCGACTGGATGTTGAAAAATGCCTGAATAGGCGTATAAAGTAAGAGGTATGTGCGGGCGACTGGCCTGCCGGCAGCGGATTAATTCGCCTGCCGGGCTGGTTTTCCGTGCGATCGACAAAAAGAATTTGTATTTGAGGGTTTCCGGATCTTGTCATTCGGAGGCATTCTGGTGCAAAATATCTCAAATGCAGATAGCCGACGTTTTGAAAGCGTCGGTTATTTTTTTTGCATTATGTTTTACCAACGTAGCGTTTCATACACCAAGCGAGGCCGGACACCGATCCGGATAGATAAATAGTTTCGTGCACGATCAAACAAAACTTTATGGTCGTGACTCATGAGGATTAGAAAGATGGGGCAATTTTTCACTTTAGCGCCGGTGCCCGCCGGTTTCCGCTGTGGCCGCAGCGACTATGGAGCAGCCGAGGTTACCTCGACCCGTTATCCAGCTTACAACCCCCTTCTTTTAGAATTAAGTCGCTCGTTGCGAAGTTTCCCCGCAACCTTAAGTCTTGGCGTGTCCGCCATCCGCAAGGCTCAAGGTAAGGGGGGGCTGAACAATGTCCGATAACACCCTCAACGCCGCTCCGGCTCAGCGCACTCAGCTGCGTAAAACCCTGACTTTAGTTCCGGTAGTGATGATGGGCTTGGCTTACCTGCAGCCAATGACCATTTTCGATACCTTCGGCATCGTATCCGGCCTGACCGATGGTCACGTCGCGACCGCGTACGCCTTCGCTCTGCTGGCGATCCTGTTTACCGCCCTGAGCTACGGCAAGCTGGTGAAGAAGTTCCCTTCCGCCGGTTCCGCCTACACCTACGCCCAGAAAGCCATCAGCCCGCACGTCGGCTTTATGGTGGGCTGGTCATCGCTGCTGGACTACCTGTTCATGCCGATGATCAACATTTTGCTGGCCAAGATTTACCTGGAAGCGATTTTCCCGGGCGTACCGTCCTGGATCTTCGTGGCGGTGCTGGTCGGCTTGATGACGATTTTCAACCTGCGCGGCATCAAGCTGGTGGCTAACCTGAACTCCATCATCGTGGTGGTGCAGGTGGCGATCATGATCGTGTTCCTCGGCCTGGTGATCAACGGCATTTACCACGGCGAAGGCGCCGGTACGTTGGTCAGCAGCCGCCCGTTCTGGTCCGATAACGCTCACGTGGTGCCGATGATTACCGGCGCGACCATCCTGTGCTTCTCGTTCCTGGGCTTCGACGGCATCAGCTCGCTGTCCGAAGAGACCAAAGACGCGGAAAAAGTGATCCCGAAAGCCATCTTCCTGACGGCACTGATCGGCGGCATCATCTTTATCGTGGTGTCTTACTTCGTGCAGCTGTACTTCCCGGACATCTCGCGCTTCAAGGATCCGGACGCGTCGCAGCCTGAAATCATGCTGTACGTGGCGGGCAAGTTCTTCCAGTCGGTGATCCTGGTGTTCTCCTGCGTGACGGTATTGGCGTCGGGCATGGCGGCGCACGCGGGCGTTTCGCGTCTGATGTACGTGATGGGCCGCGACGGCGTGTTCCCGACTCGCTTCTTCGGCTATGTGCATCCGAAGTGGCGTACCCCGGCGCTGAACGTGCTGCTGGTAGGCGCCATCGCGTTGTCCGCGGTGTCGTTTGACCTGGTGACCGCGACCGCGCTGATCAACTTCGGTGCGCTGGTGGCCTTCACCTTCGTTAACCTGTCGGTGATCTCGCAGTTCTATATTCGCGATAAGATGAACCGCACCGTGAAGGACACGTTCAACTACCTGATCCTGCCGGTGATGGGCGCACTGACCGTCGGCGCGCTGTGGATCAACCTGGAAGCCAGCTCGATGACGCTGGGCCTGGTTTGGGCGGCCATCGGCCTGATCTACCTGGCCTTCGTCACCCGCAGCTTCCGTCTGCCGGTGCCGCAAGCGAGCGAAGACGCCGCCTAAACGCGAGCCGTCTCCTCAGCCACAAAAAAGGCCGCTTTCGCGGCCTTTTCCTTTTCTGCTGCGGCGGATTTTATCCCACCAACTCTTTGCCGTAATCGAACAGCGCTTTCAGCAGGGCGGTTTTCTCTTTGTCGCCTTCGTGCAGGTTATACAGCGATTCGAGCTGCAGCAGATAGCTCTGCACGCGCTCCGCGCTCAAGGCTTCCTGACGATGTTGCAGCCAGCGGCGCTGCTCGGCGTCGTCCAGCGTATTCGGGTAGTTGCGCGCGCGGAAGCGGAACAGCAGCTCTTTCATGCGGCCGTCGCTGAAGGCCAGATCCAGCACCGGCAGGTTCTGCGGCTTGGTCTGCTGGATAATCCTCATCGCCGCCTTGTCGGCGTCGCTGAAGAAACCGTCGTACAAGCGGGCGTCGACGTCCTCGGAACCTTTGAACGGCTCGGCTTCGGCGAACAGCGCGACCACTTTCTCGCGCACTTCCGGATGCTGTTTCAGCAGCTGCAGATTTTGCAGGCACGCCTGACGATCGATGCCCAGCCGCTCGGCGTTCTCCGGCAGCAGGGTTTTGGCCGGCGCCAGCACCGGGCATTTGTTGATGTGCACCAGCTTGATCGGCACCGGCGCCTGATCCGGCGCCAGATCGTCGCGGCGGGTGTACAGCCGCTCACGCAGCTGCTCGGCGCTCAGCGTCAACAGCGGCGTCATGTCGCCGGCCAGATCGCACATGATCACCGCGTTCTTGTTGTCCGGGTGCCAGGCCAGCGGCGATACCCAGCTGGTATTGCCGCGCGCCGCGCCGAACATGCCGGAGACGTGCACCAGCGGCGTCATGTCGGCGACGTCGATCAGGGCGTTCAGCTTGTGTTTATTGCGGTGCTGCAACAGGAAATCGAACAGCCGCGGCTGCGCCTGCTTGACCAGCTTGGCCATGGCGATGGTGGCGTAAACGTCCGACATCGCGTCGTGAGCCTGCGTGTGCTCGACGCCGTTGGCGCGCGTCAGGTGTTCCAGGCGGAAGCTGGGGAAACCGTCTTCGTTTTCCGGCCACACGATGCCGTCCGGGCGCAGAGCGTAGCAGGCGCGCATCACATCCAGCAGATCCCAGCGCGAGTTGCCGTTTTGCCAGCTGTACGCGTAGGGATCGTAGAAGTTGCGATAGAAGATATTGCGGCTCACTTCGTCATCGAAGCGGATGTTGTTGTAACCGAGAATGCAGGTGCCGGCCACGCTGAAGGCCTGATGGATTTGGCGGGTGAACTCGGCTTCGTTAACGCCTTTGGCGCGCGCCACCTGCGGCGTGATGCCGGTGATCATCACCGCCTCCGGTTCCGGCAGGTAATCGTCGGCCGGGGCGCAGTAGATGACCAGCGGCTCTTCGATAATGTTGAAATCCATATCGGTGCGCACGCCGGCGAACTGCGCCGGGCGGTCCAGCGACGGGCTCTTGCCGAAGGTCTCGTAATCGTGAATATAAAATGTGGACGTTGCCTTGCTGCTCAAAATCGCGTCTCTTCAGTGGCGGATACAATATGCCTCTATTGTAACGGCGTGGGGAGCGATGCCAAGCGGCGGTTAGCGAAATGCGCGCAATTACGCACGGCGATAATAATTCAGCCGTTGATGAAAGTAGGGGAGCAGGTGGTCGGGGACCTGTTGTTCTGTTTCCGCCTGAGTGGAGGCGATGCCGTAGCGTTCGTTGTAGATCACGCTGATGGCCAGCAAATCGGTTTCTATTTTCTCGCGTTGCGCCTGCGGTAAGCTATCCAGCTTTCGAGCCATCGTTATCTCCCTGTTAACCTTAGGGCATGATAGGATCGTTAGCGGATATTGTCCCTACCCATTCCGGGGGGCAGTCGACGCCTGAGCGCCGGGTTGCGCGCAAGGCGCCTGGCTGTGGCGGGCGGCGAACTCGCTCTCTGCGTGATGTGCCTGGAAGCGATCCACGCGTTGATAAAGCGAACAGGCGCCGCCGATCACCGCCACCCAAAACAGGGTGCATAGCAGCAAAACCCCCAACCAGATTTTTTGGTTATAGGTCATAAGTCCTCCACGGACGAAAAGAGAAATAACATTGACCGTTAAATTAAATCAGGGGTTACATCAATGGTATTTAAACAGCAGGGATTAATCGTAATCTTGTCCCGACTCTTTTGTTACTAAACCCATGATGGATGTTTCAAAAGATTCCTTAAGATAATATTAAGAAAAGTGTTTAAGGGCGCCGTAATTCTATTTAATAATTGTTTAATTATCCGCAGATACAATCTTCCACATTCAATGCCAATGTGGGTGACAATTATGAAAACGCTGCTGTTGACCGGCGCTACCGGCTTTCTCGGTGGTGCGGTTCTTGAGAAATTATTGATTGAAAATCAGTCTATTAATTATCTTTTACTGGTGCGCGCCGACGATGCGCAGCAAGGGCTGGCCCGTATTCGCGCGAATATGGAAAAATTTAATATCGACGCGAATCTGCTGTCTAAAATTACGATAGAAAATATATTGTTGGGCGACCTTTCCGAGCCGGCCGACTTTTTAACTGACGCACGCATTAACAAAGTCACGCACGTTATTAACTGCGCGGCCGTTGCTTCTTTCGGTAATAACCCGCTCATTTGGAAGGTAAACGTAGAAGGCACACTGGCCTTTGCCGAAAGAATGGCGCAGGTGCCGGGATTAAAACGCTTCCTGCACGTCGGTACCGCCATGTCCTGTTCGCCGGAGCCGGGTTCGCTGGTGTCGGAGAGCGGCGAGTTTGAGGAAGACGCCGAGCACCTGGTGGAATATACGCGTTCCAAATCCACCATCGAACAGCTGATGCGCCAGCGCTGCCCGCACATGCCGCTGACCATCGCCCGTCCGTCGATCGTCGTTGGCCACACTCGCCTGGGCTGCCAGCCTTCCAGCAGCATTTTCTGGGTGTTCGGCATGGCGCTGATGCTGCGCAAGTTCATGTGTTCGCTGCAGGACAATATCGATGTGATCCCGGCGGACTACTGTGCGGATGCGTTGGTGATGCTGATGAACAGCGAAACGCTTGAGAACGACGTTTATCATATCTCCGCCGGTGAGGAGAGCAGCGTCAGCTTTGCCGAAATCGACCGCGCCATGGCGGCGGCGCTGGAAAAGGCGCCGGTGGGCGATGAGTATGCGCAGGTGACGTATGACGCGCTGGTGAAAATGCGCCGTCAGCTGAAAGACATTTTCGGCCCGTGCAACGAGCGGCTGATGCTCAAAGCGATGCGCCTGTACGGATCGTTCGCCATGCTCAACGTGCGTTTCAGCAACGAGAAAATTCTCAAGCTGGGCATGCCGAAACCGCCGCGCTTCACCGACTACATCGCCGGCTGCGTGCAGTCGACCCGCGGGCTGTCCATTCAGCAGCAGATGGTGGTGGACTTCAAATAACCGCCGGGCGCCCTGGGCGCCCGACGCTGTGGTCCGTTACCAGGACGAAGATGACCAGAAGACGCGGCCGAGCACCACCAGTTGCTCTTTGCGCTGCTGATAGCTGAGATGCTCGTCCTGGTACTCTTCCCGGTTGAGGGAGCGGATGATGACGCCGCCGTCCGGCTGCTCGATAAGCACCTTCACCCGCAGCAAATTGCCGTGGCGGATGGCGTAGGTCTTGCCCTCGCGGATGCGCGTGTCGTCGGTGTTGATGCCGACCACGTCGCCGTCCTGCAGGCGCGGCTCCATGCTGGAGCCGGAGATGCGGATAATGCGCGCGGCGTTGACCGCCACCCCCATCTTGTGCAGATAGTAACGGCGAAAGATCAGCGAAAACTCCTCGCGATCGACGATTTCGTAGCAGCCGTCGCCGGCGGAAAAATCGATATCCAGCAGCGGGATCTCCACAAACTCTTCCTTGTCTTGTTCGGTATCTTCCCATACCACCGGTTTCAAGCGGGCGGGTTGGAAGTCCGACTCCGCCGCCACGTTGTCAAACGGGCGCACCAGCTGCTTTTCATGAAACACGTCGAACCAGCCCTTGGGCAAGTTCAGCTTGGCCTCGATCCGCCTGGCCAGATTGTCGCCAAGATTGCGGGAGGATTTCTCCCCGATGATTTGGCTCAGCGTCGGCGCGGAAGACTCAACCAGCGTTGCGAATTCATTCTGGTTGACGCCTTGCCGGGCGTAGCGGGCCATCAATTCGCGCAGATTGTTGCGCCTGATTTCTTTAGTTTCCATCGTGCAATGATCGCACTCTTTAGCAAAAAGGTAAATAACGATTTTGCTAAAAAAGACTTGCGCATGATTTAGCAATTAGCTAAAACAAAAAAGGTGAGCCAAGGGTTCACCCGTGCGGGGCGGTCTGTCATGATGAGGGGCCGCTCAGTGAAATCAAACGAGAGAGGGACTTTACGATGTACAAGATTGATTACAATAGCTACCGATCGGTCGCCAGCTTCGGCCACCGCGTGCGCTTTCTGGTGCTGCACTACACGGCGCAAAACTTCGCCGACTCGGTGAAGTCGTTGACCGGAAAATCGGTCAGCGCGCACTATCTGGTGCCGGATCCGACCGAGGCGACCTATCAGGCGGCCGGCTTCAGCGGCGTGCGCATCTTCAACCTGGTGGACGAGAATGAGCGCGCCTGGCATGCCGGCAGCAGCCAATGGGGCACCCGCAGCAATATCAACGACACCTCGATCGGCATCGAGATCGTCAACCTGGCGAGCGGCGACGGTGGAAACATCACCTTCCCGCCGTTCAATCCGCAGCAGATCGAGGCCGTCACCCAGCTGGCGCAGAACATCCTGCAGCGTTATCCGGACATCTCGCCGGTGAACGTGGTGGCGCACTCGGACATCGCGCCGGGCCGCAAGAGCGATCCGGGCCCGCAGTTCCCGTGGCAGCAGCTGTATCAGGCCGGCGTCGGCGCCTGGTATGACGAAGCGACCAAGCAGCAGCGCCAGCAGGAATACTGCAGCCAGGGCCTGCCGGCGCAGGCCGATCTGCTGAAACTGTTCGCCCAATACGGCTACGACACCTCGGCGGCGAACACCGCAGATGGCTATCGCCAGTTGGTGCGCGCGTTCCAGCTGCACTTCCGTCAGCAGAAGTATGACGGCGTGATGGATGTTGAAACCGCCGCCGTTCTGCGCGCGCTGGTCGACAAGTACGTCGCCTGAGCCTGAAGGTGAATGGGGGACGCCTCATTCGCCTTTTCCTCGCCGGGCTTCCTCCGCTAAAATAGCGGCCTGGCTGGTCTTTATCGGAGGCACTGTGCGCCTCGATCGAAAAATCTCTTCCCTTGAACTGCTGACCTATCGCCACTACCGCATCGTACACGGCGTGCGCATCGGGCTGGCGTTTATCCTGACCTTTCTGCTGATCCGCCTGCTGGCGGTGCCCGAAGGCACCTGGCCGCTGATCACCCTAGTGGTGGTGATGGGGCCGATCTCGTTTTGGGGCAACGTGCTGCAGCGGGCGCTGCAACGCATTGCCGGCACTGTGTTCGGCGCGGCTTCCGGCCTGATCGCCCTGTATCTGGAACTCTATTCGCTGCCGCTGATGCTGGTCTGGTGCGGCGTGGTGATGTTCGTCTGCGGTTACCTGACGCTCGGCAAACGGCCGTATATGGCGCTGCTGGTGGGGATCACGCTGGCGGTGGTGTGCGGCGCGGGCGCCGGCGACATGCACACCGCGCTGTGGCGCAGCGGCGACGTGATCTTCGGCTCGCTGTTGGCGCTGCTGTTCACCAGCATCTACCCGCAGCGCGCCTACATTCTGTGGCGCATGCAAATGGCGGACTGCCTGCAAACCGCCGCCCGTCTCTACGGCGCGTATTTTTCGCCGAACGTTATCGAGCGGCCGCGGCTGGAGCCGCAGCTCAAGGATCTGTTGAATCAGGTGGTGAAGCTGCGCAGCCTGATCGTGCCCGCCAGCAAGGAAACCCGCATCCCCAAAGCGGTGTTCGAAGCGGTGCAAACCCTCAGCCGCAATCTGGTGTGCACGCTGGAACTGATGGCGGATGCTTACTGGGCCTCGCGCGAAACGCACTTCATCATGCTGAACGCCCGAACGCTGCGCAGCACCCAGCTGCTGACGCTGAGCTCGCTGGAGTCGCTGGCGGTGCTGATGCGCGAAGGGCCGCAGGCGCAGCGCCAGGCGGCGGCGGGGCAGCTGGCGGAAATCGCCGGCGAGTTGAAAAGGCTGATGCAGGAAGTCAGCGTCGGCCAACACGGCGAAGCGCCGATTTACGGCTACGTTTGGCTCAGTATGGAGCTGGCGCAGCAGTTGGAAGAGCTGGGGGATTTGCTCCAGGTTTGCACCGCCGCCGGGCGCGAATAAGGGGTCAGATCATGAAGGCGGCGCTTTGGGTTTTGGCCGCCGGGGCAAAGTGGGTAAGATAAGCCGATCACTGTTGTGCCGGACCGCCACAAACCTGTATCTTGGTGCCATGTGGCCGTAAGCAAATGAATCTGTGTATTACTAAAGCAAGGGTATAAAGATGGATAATGCAAATAAGCCGAGTTTCCAGGACGTGCTGGAGTTTGTGCGTATGTTCCGCCGCAAAAACAAACTGCAACGCGAGATCGTCGACAACGAAAAGAAAATTCGTGATAACCAGAAGCGCGTGCTGCTGCTCGACAACCTGAGTGAGTACATCAAGCCCGGCATGAGCATTGAAGACATTCAGGGCATCATCGCCAACATGCGCAGCGACTACGAAGATCGCGTTGATGACTACATCATCAAAAATGCCGATCTGTCCAAAGAGCGCCGCGAGCTGTCCAAAAAGCTGAAAGCGATGGGCGAAGTGAAGTAACCCGCGTTATTGGGCCGGGCGCGATGCCTGGCCCGCATTCCTATCCTGTCTGATTCTCCATTTTTGCCGACACTGCCGTTTTCGTTGGGGCGTTCCCCGGCGGCCGAAGGCGCCTCCCCATCCTGCAGGAGCTGCAGGTGACCGCCGGGGAACGCGTGTTACTGCTCCGCGCCGTACATGTCGAAGTCGAAATACTGGTCGTTGATTTTCTTGTAAGTACCGTTGGCGCGGATCGCCTGCAGCGCGTCGTTGAAGGCGTTAAGCAGCGCGGTATCGTCTTTGCGCACCCCGATACCGTCGCCGACGCCGAAGTATTTGCTGTCGGTCAGCTCGGCGCCGATAAAAGCGAAATCTTTACCGCCGGGCGTTTTGAAAAACTCGCTGGCGCTGACGCTGGCCAGCAGCGACGCATCCAGGCGGCCGTTGGCCAGATCCTCATTCACTTCCTGCTGGCTTTGGTAGGCGACCACGTTGACGCCGGCCGGGCGCCACAGCGCGTTGGCGTAGGCTTCCTGGCTGGAGCCTTGCTGCACGCCGACCGATTTGCCCTTCAGCGAGGCGGCGGTCGGCAGCAGGTTGCTGCCCTTATGCGCCACCAGCCGCGCCGGGGCGTTGGAGACTTTGCTGGAGAAAGCTATCTGCTGCCGGCGCTGCGGCGTGATGGTCATCGATGAGGCGATGGCGTCGAACTTCTTCGCCTGCAGGCCGGGGATCATGCCGTCCCAACTGCTTTCTACCCACACGCATTTGGCCTGCATCTGGTCGCACAGCGCCTGGGCGATATCGACGCCGAAGCCGGTCAGCTTGCCCTGCGGGTTTTTATACTCCAGCGGCGGAAAGGTGGGATCGATGCCCAGTTTGATCACTTTGCCGCTAAATTCACCGCTCAGCGCGGGAAAACTCGCGGCCAGCGGCAGCAACAACAACAGCCCTTTGATGGTTTTCATGTCATTTCCTCAGCGTTGGTGATTAAACCGCGGGGCGAGCCAAAAAGCGCTCGACCAATTTGACCCAGTAGGTGGCGCCCAACGACACATTGTCGTCATTGAAGTCATAACCGGGGTTGTGCAAAGAATTGCCCGGCGTGGCGGGGCCGTTGCCGATCGAGATGTAGCTGCCTGGGCACTTCTCCAACATAAAGGCGAAATCTTCGCTGGCGGTAAACGGCCGCAGCGTGGGAATAACTCGGCTCTCTCCGGCCCATTCCTGGGCTACGGCGCGCGCCAGCTCGGTTTCTGCCGGGTGGTTCACCAGCACCGGGTAGCCGTGCTGGTAGTCGATCTCCGCGCGGGCGCCGAAGCTGGCGGCCTGCGCCGTGACCAGCTCGGTGATGCGCTGCTCCAGCCGCGCTCGCACCGCCGCCGTCAGCGCACGCACGCTGAGCGTCAGGCTGGCGGTCGCCGGGATCACGTTGGCGGCCTGGCCGGCCTGCATCGCTCCCACGGTGACGATCGCCGTTTCCTGCGGATCGATATTGCGCGCCACGACGGTTTGCAGGCTCATGACGATGGCCGCGCAGACCACCACCGGATCAACGGTGCTCTGCGGCACTGCGCCGTGGCCGCCGTGGCCGTGCAGAGTGATGTGTACCGTATCGGCCGAGCACATGAAGGGGCCGCTGGCGAAGCCCAGGTGGCCGATGGGGAAACCGGGCACGTTGTGCATGGCGAACACTGCGTCGCAAGGGAAGCGCTCAAACAGGCCGTCTTCAATCATCACTCTGGCGCCGCCGCCGCCTTCTTCCGCCGGCTGAAAGATCAGGTGCAGCGTGCCGCTGAAGTTCGGCTGCTGCGCCAGATAGCGTGCAGCCGCCAACAGCATGGCGGTGTGCCCGTCGTGGCCGCAGGCGTGCATCACCCCGGAATGGGTGCTGGCGTGCGGTAAGCCGGTTGTTTCGGCAATCGGCAGGGCGTCCATGTCGGCGCGGATGCCGAGTGATTTTCCCGGCCCGTGCTGCAGTGTGGCGACAACGCCGGTTTGTCCTACGCCGCGCGTGACGCGGTAACCCCATTCCTCCAGCCGCCGCGCCACCAGATCCGAGGTGGCGAACTCCTGGAAGCCTAATTCCGGATGGGCGTGAAGGTGGCGGCGAAGAGCGACCATCTCATCATGAACGGCGGCGATATCAGGCAGTACCAGTGAATGCATCATCACGATCTCCGGCAAAGGGTTCCGGCTAACGGGCACGGAACGGGGCAGAGGGGTAGGCATCGAGACTAGCAAACTCCGTTTTTGGCGGGTAGCCACCGTTCGGTTATGCTGACAACCAATAATTGTCAGGAGGCGAACATGAAACTGCACCAACTGCAGGCGCTGGTGGCCAGCGCCGATAGCGGCAGCATTCGCGCGGCGGCGCGGCATCTGGGGCTATCGCAGGCGGCGGTGACCCGCGCGCTGCGCGAACTGGAGCAGGAGCAGGCGCTGCCGCTGCTGATCCGCACCCCGACCGGGCTGGGCTTTACCCCCTACGGCAAAACCCTGTTGGCGCACGCCAGGCTGGTGTTGAATCAGCTGGAGCAGGCGCAGGGTGAAATGGCGGCGCTGCGCGGGCGGACGGCGGATCTGGTCAAGGCGGCGATCACCCCCTGGCTGATGCTGACGGTGCTGCCGCCTGCGGTGAGGGCGTTTCGCAGCAAGGTGCCGGCGGTGCGGCTGGAACTGTCGGAAAGCCTGATGGCCAACGCTCAGTCGCAGCTGCGCGAGGGCACGATGGACTTTGCCATTACGCCGCTTCCGGCATCGTCGGCGCCGCAGGAATTTCACTGCGAGCCGCTGCTGGAGTATGAAACGGCCTACATGGTGCGGCGCGGCCACCCGCTGGCGCACAGCACCTCGCTGCATCAGCTGCTGGAGCAGGATTGGGTGATGAGCTATACCCCGGAAAGTTTCGATGCGCTGCTCGACGAGGTGTTCCACCGCCACGGCGCGCGCCTGCCGCGCCAGCGCATTATCCAGGCGCATTCGTTCGGCATGCTGCAGGCGCTGGTGGAATCTGCCGGGATGTGTACCTGGTGCCCGCAGCCGATCGTCGCGCTGCCGCAGTTCGATTCCCGCGTGCAGCCGCTGGCGTTGCGGGAGAGCTGCCAACCGGCGCAGCTGAATATCGTCACCCGGCGCAACAGCATTCTGAGCGCCGCCGCGCATGCGTTTATCGATACGCTGGTGCGCACCCTGCGTCAGCAGGCGCGATCGTCGCGGCTGGAAGATCGTCAGATCTACGATCGCGTGCGCCTGCTGATTTAGCGGATCTGCCCGGATCGCCGATCTTGTAAATGGGATCGCGATCCGCATTTGTAGCATTTTTGGCCGCAATGTTAACGAACTGTGATTTTGCTCAAACAATTCTTTTTGCAGCTTTGGTTATATGTCGATCAATGTTCACGTTGTCATTTTGAGTTTTCGGGATGTGTGATGATTAATTTATTGAAATTTAACATGTTGTGACGCCACTCATTTTTTGTTGAATAAAAATGACAACGTCAACATTAATAAAATTCAAGCGTTTAACGAATGTATTGGAGGAAGAGATGAGCCAGTTGCCGGAAAAAATGCGCGCGGTCGTTTGCCATGGCCCGCAGGATTATCGTTTCGAACAGGTGCCTACGCCGCTGCCGAAGGCGCGCGAGCTGGTGATCAAGGTGGAAGGCTGCGGCATTTGCGCCGGCGACTGCAAGTGCAAGAACGGCGCGCAGATGTTTTGGGGGGAGAACCCGTGGGTCAAACCGCCGGTGGTGCCGGGGCACGAGTTCTACGGCCGCATCGCCGCGCTGGGAGAGGGCGCGGAAGGCAAATACCGGCTCGGCGAGCGGGTGATCGCCGAGCAGATCGTGCCGTGCTGGGAGTGCCGTTACTGCAAATCCGGCAGCTACTGGATGTGTGAGACGCATAACATTTACGGCTTCCAAAAAGACGTGGCGGAGGGCGGCATGGCGGAGTACATGCGCTTTTCCGAAAACGCCATCGTGCACAAGATCCCGGAAAGCCTGAGCCATGAAGACGCGGTACTGATCGAGCCGATGGCCTGCGCCATCCACACCGTGGCGCGCGGCGACATCCAGCTGGACGACGTGGTGGTGTTGGCCGGCGCCGGGCCGCTCGGGCTCTGCATGGTGCAGGTGGCGCGCCTGAAAACGCCAAAGAAACTGATCGTGATCGACGCCATCGACGAGCGGCTGGCGCTGGCGAAGGAATTCGGCGCCGACGTGGTGATCAACCCGCTGAAGGAAGACGCTGACCAGATCGTCAAATCGCTGACCGGCGGCTACGGCTGCGACGTGTATATCGAGGCCACCGGCGCGCCGATCGGCGTCACCCAGGGGCTGCAGATGATCCGCAAGCTGGGTCGCTTCGTGGAGTTCAGCGTGTTCGGCAAGGAAACCACCGTCGACTGGTCCATCATCGGCGATCGCAAAGAGCTGGACATTCGCGGCGCGCACCTGGCGCCCTACAGCTACGAAATCGCCATCGATCTGTTCGAACGCGGGCTGGTGACTTCCAACGGCGTGGTCACCCACAGCTATTCATTGAACGACTGGGACGAAGCCTTCGCCCTGGCGGACTCGACCGACTCCATCAAGGTGATCCTGGTTCCCTGACCCTCCCGCCGTACCGCTGTTGCAGTCACGACCGCCGGCCCGTTCCGCAACGGAAGGGTCGGCCGGTCGGCCAAACGTAAAGACATGCTGTTGCTCTGATAACCACAACAAGAAGCTTCCCTACAGGAGAATTGGCTATGTTTTCATTATTCAAAAAGACCCTGCCTTTTATCGTCGCCGGTGGAATGTTGGCGGCCAGCCAGGTGGCGCTGGCCAAGCAAATCACGATCGGTATGTCGTTCCAGGAAATGAACAACGACTACTTCGTCACCATGAAGCAGGCGCTGGATCAGGCGGCGGCGGATATCGGCGCCAAGGTGTACGTGGCCGATGCGCGCCATGACGTCGCCAAACAGATCGGCGATGTGGAGGACATGCTGCAGAAGAAGGTGGATATCCTGCTGATCAACCCGACCGATTCGGTGGGGGTGCAGTCGGCGGTGATCTCCGCCCATAAGGCCGGCGCGGTGGTGGTGGCGATCGACGCGCAGGCGGAAGGGCCGCTGGATTCGTTCGTCGGCTCGGAAAACTATGACGCCGGCTTCCAGGCGGGCGAGTACCTGGCGAAAGCGCTGGGCGGCAAAGGCAAGGTGGCGATCCTCGACGGCATCCCGGTGGTGCCGATCCTGGAGCGCGTGCGCGGCTTTGAAGCGGCGATGAAAAAATACCCCGACATCAAGATCGTCACCAAGCAAAACGGCAAGCAGGAGCGTGACACCGCGCTGACCGTGACCGAAAACATGCTGCAGTCGGCGCCGGATCTGGCGGGCATCTTCAGCGTCAACGACGTCGGCGCACTCGGCGCCCTGGCGGCGATCGAAAGCAACGGCGCCAAGGTCAAGCTGGTGAGCGTCGACGGCCAGCCGGAAGCCATCAAAGAGATCCTCAAGCCGAACTCGCCGTTCATCGCCACTTCGGCGCAGTTCCCGCGCGACCAGCTGCGCATCGCGCTCGGCATTGCGCTGGCCCGCTACTGGGGCGCCACGGTGCCGAAAACCGTGCCGGTCAAAGTGAAGCTGATCGACCGCAGCAATGCGGCCGGCTTTAGCTGGTAACAGCGGCCGGGTTCGCCCCGCTGCGGCGGGGCGTTCGGCGCGGAGGGCAATGCGGTGACACCTTTACTGGAACTGAAGCGAATCAAGAAAAGCTTTCCCGGCGTGAAGGCGCTGGACGGCATCGATCTGGCCATTCAACGCGGCGAGGTACACGCCCTGCTGGGCGAAAACGGCGCCGGCAAATCGACGCTGGTGAAAATCATGTGCGGCATCTATCAGCCGGACGAGGGCGATATTTTTATCGACGGCGAGCAGCGCCGCTTTAACAACTATCGCCAGGCGATCGAGGCCGGCGTCGGCATTATTTTTCAGGAATTCTCGTTGATTCCGTACATGAGCGCCATCGACAACATCTTCCTCAACCGGGAGATCAGGAACCGCTGGGGCCTGCTGGATCGCCGGGCGATGCGGCGCAAGGCCGAGGCGATCTTCAAGCGGCTGACGGTGGCTATCGATCTCGATTGCCCGGTGGAGCAACTGAGCGTGGCGCAGCAGCAGTTCGTTGAGATCGCCAAGGCGCTGTCGCTGGAGGCGCGGGTGCTGGTGCTGGATGAACCGACCGCCACGCTGACGCCGGGCGAGGCCGAACACCTGTTCAGCGTAATGAACGATCTGCGGCTGCTGGGCGTCGGCATGGTGTTTATCTCGCACCACCTGGACGAGATCTTCACCATCTGCGATCGCATCACCGTACTGCGCGACGGCGCCTACATCGAAACGCTGGCCACCGGCGACACCAACGTGGAAGAGCTGGTGCGGCTGATGGTCGGGCGCAAAATCGAGAACGCTTTCCCGGTGAAACAGCATCCGGTCGATACCGCGACGGTGCTGCTGGAAGCGGAGATCCAGCGCGAGAAGCACGGCGCGACCGACCGTTTTCGGCTGCACAAGGGCGAGATCCTCGGCTTCGCCGGGCTGGTGGGCTCCGGGCGTACCGAGACCGTCTCGGCGCTGATCGGCGCCGGCCGCTGCCACCGCAAACGCGTCAGCCTCGGCGGCCAACCGGCGGCGCTGCGCTCCCCGGCGCAGGCGCTGGCGCAGGGTATCGGCCTGCTGCCGGAGAGCCGCAAAACCGAGGGCCTGGTGCTGCCGTTTTCGGTGGCGCAGAACATCACCCTCAACCGGCACCACCGGCGCGGCAAGATCTTCGTCAGCGCCCGCAAAGATCGCGACGTGGTGCAGCGGCTGATCCGTGCCGTGGGGGTGAAAACCCCGGACGCCGAGACCGCCGTCAGCACCCTGAGCGGCGGCAACCAGCAGAAGGTGGTGATCGCCCGCTGGCTCAACAACGACTGCAACATCCTGATCTTCGACGAACCGACGCGCGGCATCGACGTGGGCGCCAAGGCCGAGATCTACCAGCTGATGCAGCAACTGACCCAGCAGGGCATCTCCATCATCATGATTTCCTCCGAACTGCCGGAGATCATCGGCGTGTGCGACCGCGTGCTGGTGTTTCGCGGCGGCCACATCGTCGCCGAGCTGACCGGCGACGACATCGAATCCAACCACATCATGCTTCACGCGACCGGGAGTGCCTTATGATCGGAATTGAACAACCCGCCGTGGCGCGCCGCGCCGCCGGCCCCAGCCTCGGCAAGCGCTGGGAAAAACTGCTGCATCATCCGGCGGTCTTGCCGTTTATCGGCTTCGTTGTCCTGTTCGTGCTGATGAGCCTGTTGAACGACAGCTTCCTCAGCGTCAACAACCTGACCAACGTGGCGCGCCAGGTGTCTATCAACGCCATCATCGCGGTGGGCATGACCTGCGCCATCCTGACCGGCGGCATCGATCTCTCGGTGGGGCCGGTGATGGCGCTGGCCGGTTCGGTCGCCGCCGGGCTGATGCTGGCGGCGGTGCCCATTCCGCTTGCGATGGTGGCGGCGCTGGCGGTCGGCGCGCTGTTCGGCCTGGCCAACGGCGCCTGCATCGCCTACCTGCGCATGCCGCCGATCATCGTCACCCTGGCGTCGATGGGCATCGCCCGCGGCCTGGCGCTGCTCTATACCGGCGGCTACCCGATCTCCGGCCTGCCCGACGTCTTCTCCTTCTTTGGCCGCGGCACGGTGCTGGGCATCCAGGTGCCGATCCTGATCATGATCGGCGTGTACCTGCTGGCCTGGCTGATGCTCAACCAGCTGCCGTTCGGCCGCTACGTCTACGCGATGGGCGGCAACGAAGAGGCGGCGCGCCTGAGCGGCATCCGCGTGCCGCGCTACAAGATGCTGGTGTACGTGATCAGCGGCCTGACCGCCGCGCTGGCCGGACTGGTGCTGACCTCGCGCCTGATGAGCGGGCAGCCCAACGCCGGCGAAGGCTTCGAGCTGGACGCTATCGCTGCCGTAGTGCTGGGCGGGGCGGCGATCTCCGGCGGGCGCGGCGCCATCGTCGGCACGCTGGTGGGGGCGATGATGCTCGGGGTGCTCAACAACGGCCTCAATCTGATGAACGTGTCGCCATATATCCAGAACGTGGTGAAGGGCGGCATCATCCTGGCCGCCATCTACCTCAGCTCCGTGCGGCGCAAATAGGAGGCGCGATGGCAGTCTTTCTTGGCATAGACGTCGGCGGCACGGTGATCAAGGCCGGGCTCTACCGGGCAAGCGGTGAAGAGCTGGCGATCGCCGAGCGCGACGGCGCGGCGATTGCCGCCCAGCCGGGCTTCAGCGAACGCAATATGGACGCGCTGTGGGATGACGTTTGCGCGGCGATCCGCCAGACGCTGCACGCGGCGGGGGTGGAGGCCGGGCAGGTGCGCGGCGTCAGCTTCTCGGCGCACGGCAAAGGGCTGTACGCCATCGACCGCCACGGCAAGCCGGTCGGCAACGGCATCCTCTCTTCGGACAACCGCGCGGCGGCCACGGCGGCTGAGCTGCGCCGCGCCGGGGTGGACGCGCAGACCTACCCGCGCAGCCTGCAGCCGCTGTGGCCCAGCCACCCGGCGCTGCTGCTGCGCTGGTTGAAGCAGCGGCAACCGGCGCAGTACGCCGCCGTCGATCGCATCCTGATGGCGCACGACTACCTGCGCTTTCGCCTCACCGGCGAGGCGGCGGCCGAAGTGACCAATATCTCCGGCAGCAACCTGTTTAACCAGCACAGCGGCGCTTACGATCCGGCGCTGATGGCGGCCTTCGGCATCGAAGAGGCGCAGGAGAAGATCGCGCCAACGATCGGCTCGGCGCAGCTGGCCGGGCGGGTGACGGCCGCGGCGGCGGCGCAGTGCGGCCTGCGAACGGGCACCGCAGTGTACGGCGGCCTGTTCGACGTGGTGGGCGCGGCGCTCAGCTCCGGCGTGGCCGACGATCGCACGCTCAGCGCGGTGGCGGGCACCTGGTCGATCGCCACCTGCGTGACCGAGCGCATCATTCCCGCCGATTACCCCTACGCCTGGGGGCGCTACTGCATCGACGGCCGCTATTTCGTGCACGAAGGCAGCCCGACCTCGGCCGGCAACCTGGCCTGGTTCCTGCGCCAGTTCTGCGCCGACGACCGGCAGCGCTACGCCCAGTTCAACGCCTGGGTGGCCGAGCGTCGCGAGCAGCCGAGCGGGCTGCTGTTCCTGCCTTATCTGTATGGCTCCAACCTCGGCGGCAACACGCCGGGCGGGCTGATCGGTCTGAGCGCCCACCACGAGATGGCGGACGTGGTGCAGGCGATCTACCAGGGCATCGTGTTCTCGCACCTGATCCATCAGGAGCGCATGGTGCAGCTGAACCCGCGCATCGAACGGGTGCGCATGACCGGCGGGCCGACGCAGTCCGAGGTCTGGATGCAGATGTACGCCGACGCCGGCAACCTGCCGCTTGAGGTGGTGGAAACGCGCCAGAGCGGCTGCCGCGCCGCCGCCCTGTGCGCCGCCGTCGGCGCCGGGGAGTACGCCGGGTTCGCCGAAGCGATCGCCGCCGCGCCGCCCAAACTGCGCCGTTATTATCCCGCGACCGCCGCCCACCGGCGCCTGCGCGCCCAGCAGGCGCGCTATCTGGCGGTCGCCCAGGCTTTGAGTGAGGTGACTGATGCAAACGACTAACGCCGCCTGTCTGGGGCTGTATGAAAAGGCGCTGCCCGCCGATCTGAGCTGGCCGCAGCGGCTGGCCACCGCCGCCGAGCTGGGCTTTGAATTTGTGGAGATGTCGATCGACGAGCAGCCGGCGCGCCAGCAGCGGCTGGACTGGGATCGCCGCCAGCGGCTGGCGTTTATCCAGGCGCGGCTCGACAGCGGGGTGACGGTGCCGAGCCTGTGCCTGTCGGCGCACCGGCGCGACCCGTTCGGCAGCGCCGACGCCGCCACCCGCGAACGGGCGCGGGTACTGATGAGCAAGGCACTGGAACTGGCGACGGATCTCGGCATCCGCAACATCCAGCTGGCGGGTTACGACGTCTATTACGAACCCGCCGATCGCCACAGCCGCGAACGCTTTATCGAGGGCATGCAGTGGGCGGCGGCGCAGGCCGCCAGGGCGCAGGTGATGCTGTCGGTGGAGGTGATGGACACGCCGTTCATCAACAGCATCAGCAAATGGCGCGACATCGCCCGCCACGTCAACAGCCCATGGTTCACGGTGTATCCCGATCTCGGCAACCTCAGCGCCTGGGGCAACGACGTCGCCGCCGAGCTGGCGCTGGGCATCGGCAGCATCACCGCCGTGCACCTCAAAGACACCGTGGCGGTGGGGCCGGGCAGCGCCGGGCAGTTCCGCGACGTGCCGTTCGGCGAGGGCTGCGTGGATTTCGCCCACGCCTTTTCCGTGCTCAACGCGCTCGGCTATCGCGGCCCCTACCTGCTGGAGATGTGGGCGCGTGAAGACGGGCAGGACAAGCAACGCATCGCCCAGGCCAAGGCCTGGATCGAACAACAGATGAATGAGGGAGGCATCGCATGCTGAACGAACTCAAGCGGCAGGTGCTGGCCGCTAACCTCAGCCTGCCGGCATACGGGCTGGTGACCTTTACCTGGGGCAACGTCTCGGCGATCGACCGCCAGAGCGGGCTGGTGGTGATCAAGCCTTCGGGCATCGCCTACGAGGCGATGACGCTGGAGGATTTGGTGGTGGTGGATCTGGAGGGCAAGGTGCGCGAAGGGCACCGCAAGCCCTCATCCGACACCGCCACCCACCTGGCGCTGTACCGCGCCTTCGCCGATATCGGCGGCGTGGTGCACACCCACAGCCGCAACGCCACCATCTGGGCGCAGGCCGGGCAGCCGATCCCGGCGCTGGGCACCACCCACGCCGACTACTTTTACGGCGACATTCCCTGCACCCGGCCGATGAGCGAGGCGGAGATCGCCGGCGATTACGAGGGGGAAACCGGCAAGGTGATTATCGAGACCTTCAAGCAGGCGGGGCGCGATCCGCAGCAGGTGCCGGGGGTGCTGGTTTATTCCCACGGCCCGTTCGCCTGGGGCAAGGACGCGGCGGATGCGGTGCACAACGCGGTGGTGCTGGAAGAGGTGGCGATCATGGCGATGGCGACGCGCCAGCTGGCACCGGCCATCGCCCCGATGCAGCCGGAGCTATTGGACAAACATTTCCTGCGCAAGCACGGCAAACACGCCTACTACGGGCAATAGCGCCCGTCAGCGATTCAACAGCGAGCCGGTGAAGAACTCTCTGCGCACCGGCAACTCGCCGCGCGGGCTGTTAATGGCGCTGAACAGCAGCTCCGCGGCGATCTCCCCCAGTTTCTGCGTATCGTGATACACCCCCGGAATGTGCAGGCCGTAAGCGCCGGCGCGCGGCGGTTCGTCTATCGAAAAGAACTTCACCTGCTGATAAAGCCCCATCTCGTGGCAGATGGCGATGGCGCCCAGCGTGATGATGCCGTTCAGGCCGATGATGTAATCCGGGCGGTTCTCCGGCTGCGCCAGATAGGCGCGCACCTCGCTTTCCTGTGAGGTGAAATCGTAGTCGCCGTTGATGATATGAATCTCACGGCCGCTGCCCTGTAGCGCCGCGACGATGCCGGCGGTGCGCGTTAGCGTAATTTCCGAATCCGCCGGGCCGCCGATAATCAGCAGCTTCTGCTCCGGCTGCTCCGCCAGATAGCGCCCGGCCAGCACGCCAATCTCGCGGTTGTCGAGGAACACGCCGCTCAGATGCTGATCGTAGAGATCGCGGTCGATCAGGATCAGCGGCACGCCGTACACCTCGGCCAGCTCGAGATAGGCGGGGCGGTAGCGCTTGTCGTCACGCACCGCCGACAGCAGGATGCCGCGCGCCTTGTAGCCGAACAGCGCCTGAATGGCGCGCATTTCCGCCTCTTCGCTGCCGTCGGTGTCGAACAACATGATCTGGTAGCCCTGCTGGCGCGCAATGCGCGACACGGTCTTGATCAGGCCGGAATAGAACGGGTTGTACATACTGCTGGTGACGATGCCGATAATCTGGCTGCTGCTGCTTTTCAGCCCCTGCGCGAAGGCATTGGGCACATAGTTCAGCTCTTTGGCGATGGCGTGAATGCGCTCGCGGGTTTCCGGCTTGACCAGCTCGGGCTTATTGAAGGCGCGGGAAACGGTGATATTGGTCACCCTGGCGCGGCGGGCGATATCCACGATAGTGGCATTGGGATTGGCTTTCGACACCGTCTTTCCTTGCGTTATGCCTCAACAGATCCCTTATTGTAGGGAAAGGGCGGGGGCGGTGCTAGGGGGGAGTGATTGGGGGAAGGGCGAGCCGGCTGGATATTTTTGCGCAGGGGCTGTTGATGTGGCGCGAATTAAAAGAATGCAAAGAGGGTTAATAATGCCATTTGACGATGAGTGGATTAATTAAATTGTTTGGCGACTTCTTCTTCTGAAAAGAACCGTGGCGCATTGCTCGCCAGACACAGGATTTCAAGCCACCGCAGCGCTCATCCAGTTGTACATCACTTACAATCAGTGGGGGCGCAAAAGGAGGTATCACGATGCGTTTGACGTCTGCTGAGTGCCTGACTGGCTTGGAACCACGGGCGGCGTTCGCGGTCAATGAGATCCATCGCCACTGCTGGAGCCATAAAAAGTTTGCCGCATGCGCCGGGTATGAAGGAATAGGGGCGCTTTATTTATCGACACAGCACAGAAAAAACGACAAAAACGCCTGCTGCCCATCCAAATTAGTTCTTACGGGAGTCCTGGCTGAGAAGACGCGTGCGGCACACCTCCAGAATTTCGTCAGCCAGGGCTGAATTATCCGGACAGGCACGGGAAAGCACTAAGGCGCCGACAAGTTGCGCGAAGGTAGCGATCAAGTCAGCGCGCGTTTCATGTTCATTGCCTAAAACGGCCAGTTGGCGTTCCATTCCGTCCGCGAAGGCTTCCTTGATAGGCTCAGACTGACGGGCCGCATCGATGCCCAGTGCCGACATCACGCAACCTTTCCCCCTATTGTCGCGATGCGGCCGGGAAAGATAATTTTCGACAAATTTTTCCCGATCCTCACCTGCCGTACTTTCTGTTGCACGCATAAAGCCACAGCTCATTGCCTCCGCCATCAGATCAGCCTTAGAGCCAAAGTGTTTGTAGAACCCACCGTGGGTCAGGCCTGCCGCTGACATCAGTTCCGCCACGCCGACGCCGTCGTAACCGCGCTCGCGAAACAGTTCTGATGCCGTTTCAACAATGCGCATCCGGTTTTTACGGACCTGCTCTTTTGACACTTTCATGCTTTACAACCCCTTTTTAAATAGGGGTTGAGTATACATTGATGATGATCATAATCAAACGTGTTGACTTTAAAGATTACGATCATCATCATTAAATGCGCAGGTAACCGCGACTGAAGCGAGGAGTAAACATGACCCGTCAGGCTGTATTTCAACCCTATAAACGTGGGTCTATAACATTGGCCAACCATAGTGTGATGGCACCGCTGGCGCGTAACCGTGCCAGAACAGGTCTTGTTCCGCACGAACTGACGGCAATCTATTACGCGCAAGGTTACACCGATTGTCCGTCGCTGACCGAGGTCAGCGAGTAGAACCGTGATACCTAATTGCACGTTGCGGATTCTGTTTACCCATTAATAAAGAGACCAACTTATGACCAAACCTTCCGTTCTCATTACAGGTGCATCAACGGGTATTGGCGCTGTTTACGCTGAACGATTCGCGCGTCGGGGACACGATCTTGTTCTGGTTGCCCGCGACAACACAAAGTTAGAGATGCTGGCAGGTCGTCTGCGACAGGAAAATGGTATTTCTGTCGATGTTCTGCCTGCCGACCTCACGCAAGAGGCGGATTTGACGACGGTCGAAGCTCGCTTGCGCAAAGACTCGCGAATTGGTGTTCTTATCAACAACGCAGGTATCGCGCAGTCTGGCGGTTTCTCTGAACAGACGTCTGATTCGATAGAGCGCCTTATCGCGCTTAACGTCACCGCCCTCACCAGACTGGCCGGTGCTGTAGTACCTCGATGGGTAAAAGATGGGGGAGGTTCGATCGTTAATATCAGCTCCATCGTCGGGCTCGCCCCGGAATTTCCAATGACGGTGTATGGCGCGACCAAAGCCTTTGTCCTTTTCCTGTCTCAGGGAATGCATCTGGAGTTGTCGCCTAAGGGCATTTATATCCAGGCGGTGCTCCCTGCCGGCACTTACACGGAAATTTGGGATCGTGCGGGTATTGATATCAGTCGCGCGTCCAAAATGATGGAGGTGGATGAATTAGTGGATGCAGCGCTGGTCGGTTTTGATCGCCGTGAACTCGTCACCATCCCGCCTTTACATAATGCTGCCCGCTGGGATGCCCTCGATACCGCGCGCCAGGCTTTGCTTTCGGACATCAAACAGGCTGAAGCCGCGGAGCGATATAAAACGCTTTAGCCAATGAGGCGCCTTCTGCAGAACTGTCTTTTGGCTGTTTTGCAGAGAGGCACAAATCTGACATGGCTGCCTGACAGCGTCCCTTCTCATCCGCGATGGGAAATCTCAAATAAATCATGAAGGCTTTATTCAGCATGACAAAAAAACGTGTAGCGCTGGTTACTGGCGCTTCCTCAGGTATCGGCGAAGCGTCTGCCCATCAACTTTTAGCCGCGGGTTATACCGTATATGGCACGAGCCGGCGCGGAACTCATGCGGGTGCGCATCGGTTTCCGTTGCTGACGCTTGATGTAACGGATGACGCTTCGGTAAGGGCGGCCATTGAGGAATTGCTGCGCCTGGAGGGGCGGATCGATATTCTGGTGAACAATGCGGGTTTTGGGGTCGCGCCGGCGGCCGCGGAAGAAAGTTCTGTCGAACAGGCCAAGCGTATTTTCGACACCAACTTTATGGGCATAGTCAGGTTGTCTCGGGCCGTGATCCCCCACATGCGCCGCCAGGGCTGCGGGCGCATCATTAATATCGGTTCGATAGTCGGGCTCGTCCCGATGCCGTATATGGCACTTTATGCGGCCAGCAAGCATGCTGTGGAAGGGTATTCGGCAGCTCTGGATCATGAAGTGCGCACGCAGGGCATCAGAGTTTCAGTCATTGAACCTGCCTACATAAAAACGCAGTTTGAAGCCAATAATATAGAGCCGGATGCAAAGCTTGAAGAGTATGACCTCAAGCGGGCCAAGCTGGAGAAAGTGGTCAGCAAGGCAATGGCTGAAGCGGAAAGTCCGGAGGTTGTGGCAGAGGTGGTCGTTAAAGCGGCCCAGACTTTACGCCCAAAAGTGCGCTACACGGCGGGAACGCTGGCCGCAAAGCTGAATTTTATTCTCAGATTCGCGCCTGCATCATTCCTGGATAAGCTCGTGCGCAAAACTCTTCAGCTTGATGCCAAGGAGTAAAAATGAAATTTTCTCAATTGGCTATGCTGACCTCGGCGTTGTTTTTCATCCTGGCCACGGTATGGATGTTTTTCCCGCAACCGCTCTTAACTCAGTGGGGAATTGAACCGACGCCCGGTATCGGCGTGATCTGTCGCCGCCTGGCCGCATTTTTTGTGGGGCTCGGGGTGATGTGTTTATTCGCTAGAAATGCAGAACCTTCCCCAGCCCGCTCTGCATTGGCCGCCGGTATCGGCACGATATTTATTGTTTCAGCCATACTTGGCGTCGTTGAATGGCGCGAAGGACGTGTCAGCGGGCAGATCCTGTTTGCTGTGTTTATCGAGTTATTCCTGGGGCCAGCCTTTTTACTCAGCAACCGGGCCGCCAAGAAAAATGCTATTGGCAAACACCACAGGGTAAATAACGAATGAATACCAAGACGATGAAAGCCTTTACCTTTAAACGCTATGGTAAATCCCCTGAGTTGGGCTTCGATGAGGTTGATTATCCCTCACCCGGCGCTGATGAAATTCTGGTCAAGGTATGCGCGGTTGGCCTGAACCCGATAGACAACATGATTCCAACCGGCATATTTAAGCCGATTTTGCATTTTAAGCTCCCCGCTACGTTGGGCAGCGACTTGTCCGGGGTTGTCATTGCCGTGGGGAGTCGTGTGACGCGTTTCACGCCAGGCGACGAAATTTTCGCCAGCATTTTCGATAAAGGAGCGGGGTCTCTTGCCGAATTCGCATTAGTACATGAAAGCGCCGCAGCCCACAAACCCGCGAACCTGGATTTTGTTCAGGCAGCGTCGCTCCCCATGGTGAGCCTCACGTCCTGGCAAGCGCTGATAGAGCGAGCCGGGCTGCGCCCAGGTGATAAAGTTTTCATTCCGGCAGGTTCCGGGGGAATTGGCAGTATCGCCATCCAACTGGCGAAGCACCTCGGTGCACTGGTGGGAACGACAACAAGTACAGACAACGTCGAGTGGGTGAGTCATCTTGGCGCAGACGAGGTGATAGATTATAAAAAGCGCGCATTCGAAAATATGCTAAGTGACTACGATATCGTTCTTGGTACTCTCAGAGGTGATGCGATTGAAAAATCCACTCAAATTCTTAAGCCCGGCGGAAAGATTGTTTCTCTCATCGGGCCGTTGGATGCCGCTTTCGCGCGGGACAGACATTTAAACATCCTCCTGCGCCTTGTATTTGCCCTGATGAGCCATAAAATCATGCGTCTCTCAAAAAAGCGCGGGCTGATCTATTCATTTCTCTTCGTTCGCCCAGATGGCGAGCAACTTACCCAAATCGCCAGACTGATAGAGGCGCGACACATCAGGCCGGTGATCGACAGCGTGTTTCCCTTCGCCAAAACAAAGGCTGCTCTTGACTATCTTGCTCAGGGGCGTGCGAAGGGTAAAGTGGTCGTTAAGATACCAGAGTGACAGCCACTCTGGTTTACTTCTGCGGTAAGAGACTTCCTTCGCCACAACGCGGGCAACAGCGCCAACGTCTCATCAATCAGCGCCCGCCGGTCATTGCCCGGCTTCCAGATGGTCACCATGGTTTGGCTGATCCCCTGGCTGCCCACTTCGGTGCGCAGCGTGTTGACGTTTTTCCACCGTTCCGCATGCATATGTGTCGGCAGGAATCCCCAGCCGCAGCCCTGTTCGAGCAGGGCACGCAGCATTTCCAGCTCGTTGGTAAATATTGTATGCCCGGAAATTTGCAGGCGGCGCGCCACGGGTTCGTCAGAATCCGGGTGCATGATCACCTGTGGCGTGAGCGAGAGTTCCAGTAGTGAAAGCGGCTGTTCCGCGCCGGGGAAAAGCGCTTTAGACGCGTAAAAATCCATCTCTATCGCCCCTAAGGCGCGCCACTCCATGGCGTCGCCCACGCTGCGATGGCGCGCTTGGCAGATCCCCAGATCGGCCTGGCCGTTTGCCAGCAGGCTTTCTGCCTCATCGCGCGAGGCGTTAATCAGGCTCAGGCGCGTGTTGCGCTGGGCCATGGCGGCAATCAGCGCCTGCAGCAACGCGCGGGGGGTAAAGGGATCGTAGACCAGCGAGATTTCCTGCGCCGCGCTCTTGGGCACGTCTTTGGCAAACGCCTCAAACGCTTTTACCTGGCGCATCAGCAGGTGCGCCTGGCGCTGCAGCTGTTCGCCCTCCGGGATCAGGTGTAGGCTGCGCCCCTCGCGCAGGAACAGCGCATAGCCCAAGCCATCCTCGAGAAAATCAATCAAATCGCGCAGCGTCGTGCGGTCTTTGCCCAGCTTGAGCGCGGCTTTCGCCAGGCTGCCGTGCTCGGCCACGGCGGTGAAGGCTTCCAGTTGGGCAAAGGAATAAATCAGGCTCGGCACGCGGCTCTCCAGTAGATTTTGCGGGGGATTTTCCCCGATTAGGCGTTTTTTATTATAGGCCGCGTTTTTTTAAGCTGAACGCCTTCCTGAGCTAAGCGAGAAAAAATATGAAAAGCAAAGTGTTTAACTGCAGCCTGCTGGCGGGCGTTGTCATCAGTCTCTGCAGCGGCCTGTTGGCGCCCGCCGCGCTGGCCGCCTGTGCGGGCACTGAACTCAGCGCCTGTCCCGCACCTTTCGATGCGCAATTGCCGGACACGCACAAGATGCTCACCTGGAGCCAGAGCGACCGGGTGATCGGTTTTCGTAACGACTACCGCAACTATGCCGGGGATGTATTTCACCACGGCAATGCCACGCCGCTGCCGGCTGCCGCTAAACCGCTAACGAATGCCAGCTATCGGGTGAATGGCAAAACCTACAGCCTGCAGGATTACCTGCAGCGCCAGAACGTCAGCGGTATGCTGGTATTGAAAGACGGCAAAATCGCCTGGAAATATCTGGGGCAGGGCAATACCGACGCTACCCTGTGGACGTCGCGCTCGGTGGGCAAATCCGTGGTCGCCACGCTGGTGGGCGTGGCGATTAAACAGGGCAAGATCCGCTCGCTCGACGATCTCATCACGCAATACGAACCCGATCTGAAAGGCACCGCGTGGGACGGCGTGACCCTCAGGCAGCTGATCACCCACACCTCCGGCGTGGCGTGGAATGAGGATTACACCAACCCGAAATCGGACTTCGCGCAGCTGACCGAGTGTGAAGCCAGGCCCGGCACCTACGCCTGCGTGCGCAAGCTGGTGGCCGGTTTGCAGCGCGCACACCCTGCCGGGCAGAACTGGTCTTATTCCTCCGGCGGCGCGTGGCTGCTGGGCGACGTGCTGGAGCGCGCCACCGGCATGCCGCTGGCGGCTTATCTGCAGCAAAGCATCTGGCAGCCGTACGGCATGGCGAGCGACGGCGTGTGGCATGCCTACGCCAGAGGCCAGCACGACGTGGGCGCGCACGGCTTTAACGCCACGCTGGAAGACTGGGGGCGCTTCGGCGAGTTCATCCTGCATAACGGGACGTTGCCGAACGGCAGACAGATCCTGCCGGAAGATTGGGTAGCCCAGTCGTCCAACTGGACGCGGGCGGCGGGCTCGGTGTCGGCGGCGCATCCTAACGGCATTTACGGCTTCCAGTGGTGGAACAACGAAGTGCCGGTGAATACGGCCAACGTTGAACCCGCTCCGCAGGCCTCCCTGCAACATTCCCTGTGGGCGCTGGGGATCTTCGGCCAGATGATTATGGTCAATCAGGCGGAGAATCTGGTGATCGTCCAGTGGTCTACCTGGCCGCAGGCGGAGCCTTCTTTCAGCGCGCAGCCGCTGGAGGCATCGCTGATGTTTAGCGCGATAGCGAAGGAACTGCGTTAATCCCGCGGAGCGAGCAGGGGCGGTTGCCATTGCGCCCCTGTTCGAAGGCGATGGCATAAATGCGCTCGTGCATATAACAGCGCGGAAATGGCGATCTGGGCTATGCTTTTCCCCACATCCACTTTGCGCCGCAACGGGCGTGACAAAAGTGCGACTTGTCAGGCCAGGTTGAAGCTCTTTATCGAACGGCTCTTCACAGGAGTGGTTAAATTGAAAATCGATTGGCATAGCGCATTGCTAACACGCGCCACGATCGTGGATAAAAGCTACAAAAATACGCAAAACGTTCGTCGTTTCATGGTTGAGGCGTGCGGAGAGGATTTTCGCTTCGATCGTGAATTTATGGCATGGATACGCAATGACATGCCAAAGACGTTAGGTGATGTCGCCGATGAGTGGCGGCGCAGGCACTCCCTCAACCCTGGCCGATAGGGTTCAACCTGCGGGCGCTTGGTACTTTTCTTTTCTCGCAAACCTTGCCAAGATCGCCTTTACACCAGCGCCAGGATCAGTAGCGGCGGGGTGAGCAGCCTTTCAACACCTGCTCAAAGATGTGGAATACATAGTTAGGTACTTTGTCGATCGCGGGAAAGTGCTCTGTGTTGTGAGCGGGTGCCGATGGAAACGCTACTTGGTGAAAAATGCATCTGGGCTGAGAAAATTTAGCCAGACGCCATCTGACAGCCTCAGTATAAATAACCGGCAGCTGTCAGATCTGCGTTGATGAAATTACTGCGCTTCCTTTGCCCCTTTCAAAAGCATGAGCTCGAGTATTTTCTTACACTGTTCATTGTATTCTGAGCCATCTTGGCTGTCTTTTATTTGCCGGTTCACTGCGGTTAACAGCGAAAGGTTGTTTATATTTACCGGGTTAGGATTCGCACCCCGATTGAGCAGTAGGGTCATGTGCTCAAAGGCTGAGCTAAAAAAAGCATCCATTAATAAGGTTTGTTGCAAGGCGTCTCTGATATTTATATCCGCTCCGTACTCCAGCATCACCTTTAACGTTTCAGTGTTTTTGGCTTTGATTGTCTGGAATACAATGGGTTCATTGAATACCTTATCTTTTGCGTTTGGCGGTAAACCGCCGTCGAGCATGGCTTTGACCCAAATCCCTTTGCCGGCTTTCATGACGAACTCCGCTGGGCTGCTTCCCCCTTCTGGTCTGGGTTGCAGCGGGTCTGCGCCAGCTTTTACCAGGTCGGTTATTATTTTCAGCCTTCCCGGCGTGTTTTTATCATAGATTGCGTTTAGCACCGACCAAAACAGCAGGGTCATGTCTGCTTTCACTGGTCGATTCAGTTCTTCCTTGCTTATTGAAGGAAGCTTCTCATTCAGTTTCACTTCGTCGCCATCATAAATCAGCTGTGCGACTTCCAATTGACGGCCTTCAAAAAAATCCCGTGGTTCATATTCCATGTTTTTTTTGCATCCTTGCATCATGAGAACAGTAAACAGTAACGCCATTGCCATTATCCACTTGTTCATATTCTCCCCCTGATAGTGGCGACATCCTCGTCTTTCTGATCTTCAATCAACTTTATTGTCTGATCTATACCGTGTTTATCGAGCAAGGTTCCTGTCCCACCGGCAAGAGTGTGCGGTATGCCGGCGGCATCAGGCAGCGCCAGTGATGACCACTCTTTCAAGGTGAAAGGCAATGCTACGCCCCAGGGTTTTTGCAAAGCATCGGGCAGGGCATTTTTTATAAGCTCATAGTCACTTTCGTTATTAACCTCCTGTAACGTGGTTAACAGTTCTCCTTCCACTCGATAGGCCTGTATGTTCTTGGCTGAACCAATCATTTCAGCTCCGTATTTCCCTACAGTTCCATGATGGAGTCCGGCTGCATTAAACGTCCAGGCGGGTTTTCCACTGGTCATTGATGCGGCGGAGGCCATTCCCCCGCCCAATGAATGACCAGAAATATCGACGCCGGAGGAGTTCTTTACTTGTAATCCTATTTTAACCGCCTGCTTATAATAATCTGAGTTCGCCCCCATCCCCTGAGCACCATTATTTATCCAGTCATTCACATTTTTAACACCTGAGAAGTCGCCCCTAAGGGCCTTTTTGGCGGCGCTACCGATTCCCTCCGGGAACTCTGGCGCTCTTGATCCTCTGAACACCACCGTTGGGTTCATCTCTTTACCAAAAACAGTGCTATCAGGTTGATATACCCTTGCCAAAAAATCCGGAGATTCATCTCTGTCGAAGAGCATATTTCTGTTTAGCCCAATTTTACTCAGGGCAGCATTATCGTTACTAATATCTTTCCAACCTTCGGGAACGCCGGGAGTCTCCTTTAGCGGATTCGTGGTCTTGTAGATATTCTCCGCCAGTTTTGCCTTCTCGACGGCGACATTGTTTGCCGCCAAGCGTTCCGAGGCGATTCGGGCGTCCGGGTAGATACTCCGTTGCCCGCGGCCAATGAGGTATTTTCGCTCCTGCCAGCGTTGCGCTTTGGTCAAGGGGCCAGACACGACCGACTGTGAGGCTCTTCCACCTTGCGCCGGGATATCCGGGCCAAGGGCCGGTTTGGCCCGCGTGACTTGTGCGGGGAAGACGGAAGGGCGAGCCCGGCGGCCGCCATAAGACTTCACGGCCTCTTCGTATCGCTTCACTATCTTGTCCACCGGGTAGTTGGGCTCTTGTCTCCCCTGCGGTATCAGGTAGCCGTCGATGTCGGCGTAAAATGGCCCCATCGTCGCCAACACGCCGGGCCGGGTTTCGACCGCGACGACAACGCCGCTCATCAGGTCGCTCTGCACTCTTGCGCGCAGGTTAGAGCTTATTCCGTTTTGCGTAACGCCGACTTCACGGCGGATCCGTTCGCCACCGCGAAAACCAGAAAAAAGCGACAGAATGTCATTGTCCGGCATGTATGAAAGGCCGTGACAGGCGCGGGAAGGGTTGACTATACGGGGGAATTCATCAGGTGAAATAATATCATCGGCGATATACAGCAGTTTCAAACTGGAAAACATAGTGTGTCTCTTCCTTTGCTTGCTGCGTCTTGGCCTGTTCAGGCGGGCGCTCGCACTCCTTGCACTCGATGGAGCCCCGAGGGGCATGTTATCGAACGGCAGTCAGCGATAGCTAACGGCGCATAGGACACCAGATAAGGGATGATAACGGCTCAGGCCAATTTGTAAAGCCGGCCAAATGTTAACCGGAAAGTTCTTGTTTTCCAAAGGCTGCTGCGGCGGCAAGGCAGCCCCCGTTTTATCTTAAACGCCTGATCGTCAGTCCATGCTGCCTGGCAAGCGTTTTGCCGCCCACCGATACCCGGCGTTCAGAGCGGTTTCATCGCGATTGCCATCGCGGCTATAATCGGGCCTGACGACGCAATCCCCTGTGAACCGGCGTTTACCGTTAAGGCGGGCGGGCGCAGGAGATGTCTTGATATTCCTTGAGGCAATGCATCATTGTAACCAAATCCCATTATGGTCACTCGTTGTTGATCTGGGTTCATTGAGCTAAGCTTGAAAAATGACTGAATACACAAATGCGAATCCCTCTCGGGGCCCCTCTGACCATAGCGTCCGCGATCAGATCGTGGATGCCGCCACGGAGCATTTCGGGCACTTTGGCTATGAAAAAACCACGGTATCCGATCTGGCTAAATCAATAGGCTTCTCTAAAGCCTATATCTATAAATTCTTTGATTCCAAGCAGGCGATAGGCGAGGTGATCTGCGCCAACCGGCTGGCGACGGTCATGGAGATTGTCAATGCAGCGATCGCAGAGGCGCCGACGGCAGCCGAAAAAATGAGGCGCTTATTGAGGGCGCTCACTGAGGCCGGCAGCGATCTGTTCTTTCACGATCGCAAGCTGTATGACATTGCGGCGGTCGCTGCGCGCGATAAGTGGCCTTCCGCCGTGCGGCATGAAGAGCGCCTGCGGCAACTTGTTGAGCACATTCTCCTTGAAGGACGGCAGACGGGGGAGTTTGAACGAAAAACGCCGCTGGATGAGACCGCGGATGCAATATATCTGGTCATGCGGCCTTACATCAGCCCGATACAGCTGCAATGCAATCTGGAGACGGCATCCTCAGCTGCCGCGCTTCTGTCATCGCTGATACTGAGAAGCCTGTCGCCTTGATTTGTGACTATTGACAATATTGGTCACTGGTCTGAGAATGCGGTTACTGTCCTGTTAATTCAGTAAGGGAACCCATGCTCCGGCTTAACCCCGTCACCTTCGCTATTTGCCTGTTGCCGTTTGCCCTGTCGGCCTGCAACGACGCTTCCGGTATTGACGATCCGCGAACGCAACCGCCTTTGGTGAGGGCGGCGACCGTAGTCAATGCCGTCGATACGGCTCGCGCATTCAGTGGCGTGGTCGTCGCGCGCATTCAAAGCGACCTCGGTTTTAGAGTACAAGGCAAAATCCTTGAACGCCTGGTGGATGCCGGCCAGAGCGTTAAACGCGGCCAGCCGTTAATGCGTCTGGATCCTGTTGATCTGCACCTGCAGGCGCAGGCTCAGCAACAGGCCGTCGCCGCTGCGCGGGCCCGCGCCCGGCAAACCGCCAATGATGAAGCTCGCTATCGCGGTCTGGTTACCGCCGGCGCCGTCTCGGCATCGGCTTACGATCAGATCAAGGCCACTGCGGAGACGGCCAAAGCGGAACTCAGTGCTGCCCAGGCCCAGGCTAACGTGGCGCAAAACGCGACGGGCTACGCGGTGCTGCTGGCCGATGCCGATGGCGTGGTCATGGATACGCTGGCTGAACCCGGTCAGGTTGTCAGCGCCGGCCAGCCCGTCGTCCGGCTGGCCAGGGCGGGGCAACGCGAGGCCTTGGTGCAGTTGCCCGAGACGCTGCGCCCGGCGATCGGAAGCGAAGCCCAGGCTGCGCTGTACGGGAACGATAAACAGTCAGTGCCTGCGAAACTGCGCCTGCTCTCCGATGCGGCTGACCCTGTGACGCGAACCTTCGAGGCGAGATATGTGCTTGAGGGCGCGCTGGCGAGCGCACCGCTCGGCTCCACCGTCACGCTCCACATTACGGAAGATAAAATAACCCGTCAGGTAGTGCAGGTGCCTTTGGCGGCTATCTATGATGCGGGCAACGGGCCGGGCGTCTGGGGGATTGCCGGCAAGCCGGCCAAAGTGTCATGGCGACCGGTCCAGGTGCTGAGCCTCCGAGACGATGCGGCAAACGTCACGGGCGCACTGCAAGCCGGTGAACAGGTGGTCGCGCTCGGGGCGCATTTGCTGCATGACGGTGAACCTGTACGCACGGCGCAACAAAACGATGGCGTTGCCGCGGGGAGCCGGCCATGAGCGGCGGGCGCTTTAATCTCTCGGTGCTCGCCGTTCGCGAGCGATCCATTACCTTATTCCTGATCGTCCTGATTACGGTCGCCGGCATTCTTTCGTTCTTCGAACTGGGGCGTGCGGAAGATCCGCCGTTCACGGTCAAGCAAATGACGATCGTTTCCGCCTGGCCGGGGGCCACCGCGAAGGAAATGCAGGAGCAGGTCGCCGAACCGCTTGAAAAGCGGTTGCAGGAGCTCAAGTGGTATGACCGCAGTGAGACTTACACGCGTCCGGGCCTGGCTTTTACCCTGCTGTCACTGCAGGACAGCACGCCACCCGCGCAGGTGCAGGAAGAATTCTATCAGGCGCGCAAGAAGCTGGGCGATGAGGCGAAAAATCTGCCGGCAGGCGTGATCGGGCCGATGGTGAATGACGAATTCTCGGACGTGACCTTCGCGCTTTTTGCGCTGAAGGCGAAAGGGGAGCCGCAGCGGTTGCTGGTTCGCGATGCGGAATCGTTACGCCAGCGTCTGCTGCACGTGCCTGGGGTCAAGAAGGTCAATATTATCGGCGAGCAGGCGGAGCGCATCTTCGTCTCGTTCTCGCATGACAGACTGGCGACGCTGGGCGTTTCTCCTCAGGAAATTTTCTCCGCGCTCAACGACCAGAACGTTTTGACGCCGGCCGGTTCGATAGACGCCCAGGGAGCGCAGGTCTTTATTCGCCTGGATGGCGCCTTTGACAAGCTGGAGAAGATCCGCGCAACGCCCATCGTCGCTCAGGGCCGGACGCTGCAGCTCTCAGACGTGGCGACGGTAGAACGCGGCTACGAAGATCCGGCGACCTTCCTGGTGCGCAATCAGGGAGAGCCGGCGCTGCTGCTGGGCATCGTCATGCGCGAGGGGTGGAACGGTCTGGATTTGGGCAAGGCGCTGGATGCGGAAACGCTGAAGATCAATCAGGGCATGCCGCTGGGCATGACATTGACGAAGGTCACCGATCAGGCGGTTAACATTAGCTCCGCCGTTGACGAGTTCATGATCAAATTCTTTGTCGCGCTGCTCGTGGTCATGGGGGTTTGCTTCGTCAGCATGGGATGGCGCGTGGGGGTGGTGGTCGCGGCGGCGGTGCCGTTGACGCTGGCTATCGTTTTTGTGGTGATGGCGGCGTCCGGCAAAAACTTCGACCGCATTACGTTGGGCTCCTTAATCCTGGCGCTGGGGTTGCTGGTGGATGATGCCATCATCGCCATCGAAATGATGGTGGTGAAAATGGAGGAGGGATACGATCGCATCAAAGCCTCCGCCTATGCCTGGAGCCACACCGCCGCGCCGATGCTGGCCGGTACGCTGGTCACGGCGGTCGGTTTTATGCCGAACGGATTTGCACAGTCCACCGCCGGCGAATACACCAGCAACATGTTTTGGATCGTGGGTATCGCGCTGATGGCCTCCTGGGTGGTGGCGGTGGTGTTTACGCCTTATCTGGGCGTGAAAATGCTGCCGAACATCAAAACGGTGCAGGGCGGGCACGCGGCTATTTACGACACCCGGCACTACAACCGTTTTCGCCGGCTGCTGGCCAGCGTCATCGCGGGCAAATGGCGAGTCGCGGGCGCCGTTATTGCCGTCTTTATCGTAGCGATTCTCGGCATGGGGCTGGTAAAAAAACAATTTTTCCCTACATCCGATCGCCCGGAGGTGTTGGTAGAAGTTCAGATGCCTTATGGCACCGCTATTGAGCAGACCGGCGTCACCACGGCGAAAATCGAAGCCTGGTTGAACAAGCAGGAAGCCGCGAAAATCGTCACGTCTTACATCGGACAGGGCGCGCCGCGTTTTTATCTGGCTATGGCCCCTGAGCTTCCCGATCCCTCGTTTGCGAAAATTGTCGTGCTGACGGACAGCCAGGCCGCGCGTGAGACGCTCAAGCTGCGCCTGCGTGAAGCGGTGGCGGGCGGGCTGGCGCCGGAGGCGCGTATCCGCGTGACTCAACTGGTGTTTGGCCCGTATTCACCGTATCCGGTGGCATTCCGCGTCATGGGGCCGGATCCTGCCAAACTGCGCGAGATTGCGGAGGGCGTGGAAAGGGTGATGCGGGCCAGTCCGATGATGAGGACCATCAACACCGACTGGGGCCCGCGCGTGCCGACGTTGCATTTTGCGCTCAATCAAGATCGCTTGCAGGCGGTGGGATTGACCTCGAATGCGGTGGCCCAACAGCTTCAGTTTTTGCTCTCCGGTATTCCTGTCACCTCTGTACGTGAAGACATCCGTTCGGTGCAGGTCATGGCGCGCGCTGCGGGTGATATTCGGCTCGACCCGGCGAAAATAGCGGGTTTTACCCTCGTCGGATCTTCCGGGCAGCGCATTCCGCTGTCTCAGATCGGCACGGTTGACGTGCGAATGGAAGATCCCGTTCTGCGTCGACGCGATCGCACGCCGACCATGACCGTGCGGGGAGACATTGCCGAAAACCTACAGCCGCCGGATGTCTCAACGGCCATCATGAAGGCACTGCAACCAACCATCGACGCGCTTCCGGCCGGATATCGCATTGAGCAGGCCGGGTCCATTGAGGAGTCGGCAAAGGCGACCAAAGCGATGGCGCCCTTGTTCCCAATCATGATTGCCGTGACGCTGTTGATCATCATTCTGCAGGTGCGCTCGATGTCGGCAATGGTCATGGTGTTTCTCACCGCGCCGCTGGGGCTGATTGGCGTGGTGCCAACGCTACTGCTGTTCAACCAGCCCTTTGGCATCAATGCGCTTGTGGGGTTAATCGCGCTGTCGGGCATTCTGATGCGCAACACCTTGATCCTGATTGGCCAGATCCATCACAACGAGCAGCAAGGGCTGGCGCCTTTCCACGCGGTCGTGGAGGCGACGGTACAGCGAGCCCGGCCGGTGTTGCTGACGGCGATGGCCGCCATATTGGCATTTATCCCGCTGACTCACTCGGTGTTTTGGGGAACGCTCGCTTATACCCTGATTGGCGGGACGTTTGGCGGCACCGTTATCACGCTGGTGTTTCTGCCGGCAATGTATGCCATTTGGTTCAAGATACGCCCTGACGATCGGCGGCAGAATGAAAGGGCCGCGTCTTAGGTCTGTCTCTGGCCCGCATTATTCACCGCGTAGTCTAACCGCAGACCATGGCCATGAGGCTACGGTCTGCGGTTTTTCATCATTGGCGGAGAAAGGAAGGTTTGCAAGCGAACGATCGCCGCCTCTCGCTGAATCCTAACCTCGCCGATCAAACCGATAAACCAGCGCCAACGCCAACGCCAGGATCAAAAGCGGCGGGGCGAGGGCGGTGAAGGGCGCGTTGAGGGCGAACAGCAATCCCAGGTTGAGGACGATCTGGTAAGCGATGTAGGTCAGCAGCCCGATGATGACGCCGAGCGCTAATCGGCTGCCCATGCCGGGGGCGCGCGGGGCGGTGAAGGTAAACGGGATGGCCAGCAGAATCATCGCCAGCACCAGCAGGGGCTGGCCGAGTTTTTTCCACAGCGCCAGGCGGTATTCGGTGCTGGGCTGCCCAGAGCCCTGCAGATAATCGATATAGCGATCCAACTGTTGGAGCGAGAAGCTGCCGGCCGGCAGGGTCAGCTCTTTCAGGCTCGGCACGGCGAACAGCGAGCGCCAGAGCAGGCTGTCTTGCCGCGCAATCGTCTCCTTTCTGCCTTGCCAGCTTTTTTGCATCACGTTGTGCAGCAGCCAGTTGCCGTCGGCGGCGGTGCTGGCGCTGTCGGCGTAAATGTAAGACTCCAGCGCGCGGTTGGCCTGATAACGGAAGATCTCAATGCCGTGGGGCTGGTCGTTCTCATCGACGGTTTTGACCGTCACAAACTCGTTGCCGCGCCGCGCCCACAGCGGGTTAACGGTGACGTCGTTACTGTTCGACTGCGCCAGCGCGTTGTTCTTCATCTGCAGCGCGCGTTGCTGCAGCGGCGAGGCCGCCCATTCATCGAGGGCGCCGAGCGAGAGGTTCATCAGCAGCCCGGCGGCGAGCATCACCAGCGCGATGCGGAATATCGACATCCCGACGGAGCGGATCGCCGTCAGCTCCAGAGTTTTCGACAGCTGCCCCAGCCCGACGATGCCGCCGAGCAGCGCGATAAACGGCCCCAGATCGACCAGGCTGCGCGGCAGGGTCATCACGGTCACCAGCAGCGCCTGCTGCCAGCGGTAGCCGCCCGGGGTCACGTCCTCCAGCTCGTTGATCAGCGTAAAGGTGGTGAACAGCGGGATGAGCAACCCGGCCGCGGCGGCGAAGCCGATGAACACGTTGCGCATTAGGTAGCGGCTAAAAATAGTCATCGGGAGGGTTTCCGCAGCAGGGATAAGTCGCGCGCCAGCAGCAGGGCGATGCCGACAGCCATCGCTATCGGCACCAGCCAAACGCCGGGGATCGTTGGCAGAGAGCCGTTGGCCACCAGCGTGCGGCAAATGTTGCCGCCATAGAAAATCACGGTAAACAGCACCGTCAGGGGCAGCAGCGCGGCGTAGCGCCCCTGTCGCGGTTTGATGCGGCTAAAGGGGATCGCCAGCAGCACCATCAGCACGGTGGTCAGCCCGCGGCTCTCGCGCCATTGCAGTTCGGCGGCATCGCCCGGATCGGCGGAGCGCGCCAGCTCCGCTGGCGAGGCCGACTTGTGCCGGCTCTCGGCGCTGGGCACGAACGGTTTGAGCGCGATATCGAAGTTGTCGTAGTTCTGCCCGTTGTCGTCGGCGCCCTCACGATCAAGCACATAGGCGGTGCCGGTTTTCAGCCGCACGGCGGGGCTGGCGGGGGATGCGTCGAGCACCTCCACCGACTGCGCGCGGTAAAGGTTGGTGTGATGGCCGCCGCGCACATAAATCAGGGCATCGGTCAAATGATTGGCCGTTTTGTCGACGTGATTGGCGAGGATCATGCGGCCGTTGCCGCTGACGTTGAATTTGTCGGCCTGCAGGTGGCTCACGTCCAGCACCGACTGCGACTGTTGCTGCAGTTGATAAATATTGGCGTACGCCCAGGGCCTGCCATACAGCGACAGCAGCGTGACCGCTATCGCCAGCGGCACGGCGAGCAGCAGCACCGCCTTGTACAGCCGCAGCGGGCTGGCGCCGGCGGCCAGCATGGCGGTGATCTCCGCATCGCTGTACATTTGGCTCAGCGCCACCGCCACCGAGACATACAGCGCGACGGGCAATATCATCTCCAGCGCAATCAGCGACTTATAGAAAACCACGTCGGCCACCACCCGCAGCGCCAGCGTGCCGTTGGCGGCGTCGGTCAGGTAGCGCTGGGCGGAGTAGCTGGCGAACATGAAGATCAGAAACCCGGCGATCATCATCACCAGGCGGCGGATCTCAACCGTGATATAGCGTTCAATCAAAGGCATGCGTTATCGGCTCCCGGCGGCGTGCGCTTCATGGCGCCTCCCGCGCGATCAGGGCGCGCAGCAGGGCGATCACCTGGTCAACTTCCTGCGGGGTGAGTGCGCCGTCCTTCGCCCACTGCACGCGCCCGGCCTTGTCCAGCACCACGATGGTGGAGCTCTCCTCCGGCAGCCGCCAGGCCATGCGCCCCAGCCCGTCGCTGTCGACGATAAATTGCGCCCAGGGGTAATGCCGCTTGTTTTTCTCGATCTTGCCGCGCACGAAGAAGCCGGAGCCCGGTATCGCATCGTCGGTGTTGACGATGGTGGTGGGCTGGAAGCGGTCGCCCGGCAGGTTCGCGTCCTTGACGGCGTTGATCAGCAGCGAGTTCTTCTTTTTGGCGGAGGTGCGCCCGGCGATGTACTGGATCACCCGCACCTTGCCCGCCAGTTTTGCGCTGTTCCACGGCCGGTAACTGAAATCGCCGTTGCGCAGCAGCAGCTCGCCGCGATCGGCGATGGCGATCGGCGCCACCGGCCGGCCCTGCACGAAGTTATGCGCCGGCGCCGCCAGCGGCGACAGCAGCAGGGCGAGGGCCAGCAAGCGAGGTAACGTCATCATGGCTACGGGCAACGCGCTTATCTGCCGGCCGCGACGGCCGACGGGGAAAACGACAGCGGAAAACGCGCCAGCAGCAGCTCCAGGCGCTGGCGGATATCGATGTCCAGCGTCGCCGGCCGGTCATAGATATCGCCGCCGGCCAGCTTGTCCGCCACCATCACGTCGTGCCGGTCGCCCATCAGGCCGTTAATCGCCGCCAGGAAGCGCGAAATCTGCCGGGCCTCGCGGTTGTCCGGATCGATCGATCTCAGCGTGTCGTAAAACGACACCTGGCGACTGACGATTTTGCGCACGTCGTGGAATTGATGCCCGGTCAGCGCCGGGCCGGCGATCAGCGTCTGCAGCTGGCGCATCTGCTCCTGGCGGTAGGCGATAAAGCCCTGTGCGCTTTCCAGGCGGGTGTGGCGCAGCGCATAGCGCACGTAAGACCATACCGGCTTGCTGAGCAGCAGCCGCAGCAGGTTGCCGTAAAGCGTCAGGTTCTTCTGGTTGCCGTTGCGAAACGCGTCCTGAAAATGGCCGAGCACCACGGTGGTGGTGTGGAACAGGCGGTTGGCGCGGTGGGGCGCGCCGTACAGCTGCTGGGCGAAGCGCAGGTGCTTATAGCGGGCGCGGATATATTTGTAGCGCATGCGCGTTGCCGCCGCCAACTGCGGGTCTTGCAGGAAACCGTTCACCAGTTGCAGCAGCTCGCGGCGGGAAAAGCCGTCTTCCCAAAACTGCAGGCACAGCGCGTAGTTGTCCCGGATGCTCTCGGGGGAGCATTCCAGATCGATCTGCTGCGGCAGGCTGATATTCGCCTCGACCAGGTCATCCTCTTCCACGGCGACAAACAGCGCCTGGGTGGTTTCGGCGGAGAACTTCTTCCAATTCGTGTTAGCGGTCATTGATTACTCTCTTTGGGCACATTCAGCCCCAA
This sequence comes from Serratia sp. B501, assembly GCF_051172315.1. Taxonomy (NCBI): domain Bacteria; kingdom Pseudomonadati; phylum Pseudomonadota; class Gammaproteobacteria; order Enterobacterales; family Yersiniaceae; genus Serratia; species Serratia sp. B501. The sequence goes on along the minus strand of NZ_JBPIZB010000003.1, from coordinate 276,399 downwards.
CATAAAGCGATTGCGGTAGGCGCCGATCGTCGGTATCAGGGATAACAGCACGTCTAAACATTGCCCCAGTAAATAAGCGAAGGCGGCGCCCTGCACGCCGAAGGCATACGCCATCGACACCAGCAGCGCAATGTAGGCCGCCGAGGCCGTCGCCTGCGCGATCAGGAAAGCGCGCTGCTTGCCCGCCATAAACAGCAAGGATTCCTGCGGGAAGCCCATCATCGAGACGATGATCGCGCCCAGCATGATTTGAATCAGGTCATAGGCTTCCAGGTATTGCTGCCCGAAGACCGCGGAAATAAGCGGCTTGCCCACCAGCAACATCAACACCGCGACGGCCAGACCGATGCCGCCGGCCAGCAACGAAGAGCGCAGGCCCAGCAGCCACGGGGTCTTGGTGCGCGGATCCAAACGCATGATCTCGGGATAGAAGCTTTTCTCCAGCAGCTTGGCCGGGGTGCCCGTCGCATCGAAGAAGGTCATGGCGATCTTGAACAGCCCGGCGGCGGCCGGCCCGAGCACCACGCCCACCAGCACGGTGGTGCAGGAGTTGCGCGCGGCCCAGATGGTGTGGGCGATGTTGGTTGTCCAGACGAAGTTCCAGGCGCCCTCGATGCGGCGCGCGACGTTGAACAGGCGCGGCCTCAGCGCGCCGTGGATATCGCGGCGGCGCAGCTCGCGCGCGGTGAACCACCAAAACAGCGTGCCGCCGATCAGGTTAGAGGCGTACCAGGTGACGATAAAGCCGGGGAACCCCAGATCGAAATAATAGGAGATGACGCTGCCCACCGCCTGCAGGAACGGCTTGATCGCCTGCTGGATGGCGATGAGATCGAAGCGGTTGAAGGCGCGCAGCACGCCGGTCGGCGTGGACGAGGTCATCGACGGGATCAGGGTGCAGTACAGCATGGCGAGCCAGAAGCTTTCGCTGTCCAGCCCCAGGGCGTGTGACAAGAACGGCAGCATGATCATGCCGCCCAGCACGGCGATGACGCCGCTGGCGATATCCAGGCCGAAGGAGAACGCGACGACGTCGCGGAAGCGCCCGGTATTTTGATGCTCCAGCGCCGGGGTGCCGAATTGCACCACAAACTGCCAGGTCTGGAATTTGATGAAATCGCTGACCGCTTTGGTATAGGCCTGGATCACCACCAGCACGCCGAACATTTCAGGCGACATGCCTTTACCGGCGCAGGAGAGCGCCAGCAGGCCAAGCAGTGCGCTGGCGACGCTGCCGGAGCCTAAATAGGCGGCATTACGTAAAATGGAACGAAACGCGCCATCGGAAAACCATCGTTTCATAACTTAAACCAGCCATCATCGTTATTTTTGTGCATCTTGTGTTCTGCACTCATGCGCTTGCCCTGTCTCTTTTTAATAAACCTGAGTTTCTTTGACGGCGTTTTCGCCGGATTGCCCGATGTCGCTCTGTGGGCGTTTCGCGGGATTCACCACGGCGGAAATGGCGTTGAGCGCGTTGCTCAGCACCTCGTCGTAAGGGGCTCTGGCGTCCAGCTCGATGATGCGCGCGCCGTTGTACTGCAGGCGCACCATGGCGGAAATCTTGTCTTTCAGCTCTTCATAGCTGTGATCGGGCTTGCGGGAAAACGCCGTATCGACGTCGATATCCAGGCGAATGATCAGCTCCGGCCGATAGACGGCCATGCGTTGATATAAACGGCGTTCGCGCGCCGCCAGACGGCGCAATAGCCGGCCTTTTGCGCGTTCCACGCCGATGCCGGGCCCATCGTAGTAAAAACCGGAAATTTCCGCCTGCGGGTAGCGATCGCTGATCACCAGCACGCCGCTCTGCGCCAGCCGCCGCACCTTGCGCAGGTTGGCGGCGCGCCACAGCGAAAAGCCGTACATGATCAGCGCCGCCCACAGCGCCGGCGGCCTGTTGCTCATGCGCTGGGTTTTATCGGATTTGGCCGCCAGGCGCCGCTCCAGCCACACGCCGATGAACGGCAATTTCTTGATTTTGTCGCCGTCTTCGCCGGAGATCAGCCCCAAATAGCGGCGCTCCGTGGGGCGATGCTGCTGCAGGTTTTTCACCAGATCGGCGGTCAGCGTGGACTTGCCCGTGCCGTCGCTGCCCACCACGGCAATCAGCCCGGTGATGCAGGCGGGAGAGGTATCCTGTTCGGCAGTGAGTTTATTTTTTTTCATCTGTTTCGGTACGAAAAGGTTATTTGGCGGCTAGGCATTGGCGGCCCTCAGCGATATTTTAACGGCGCGCAGCGAAGCATCGAAAATATGCTTGGCCGGCTCACGGCCGTCCAAATCCAATATGTTAGCGCCGTTAAACGTCAGGTGCGGGATGACGGCGATCTTTTCACGCAACGCCGCCAACGAGTGATCGGGTTTGCGTGAATAGGCCGTTTGCTCGTCAATATCCAACCGAATTAATAATAAGGGCTGATAAGACGCCATCCAGTGGTACAGACGTTGTTCGCGTTTTCTCAGCCAGCGTATCCAGCGATTGCCGCCGGCGGTTTTTGCCAGCTGCGGGCCATCGAAACGAAATCCCGCCACTTCGGCCTGCGGATAACGATCGGTAATCAGCAATGCGCCGCGGCGACTTTTCTTCAGCATGCGGCGGAATTTAAAAACGCGCCAATAGGAAAGTAAAAAGATCACCAGCGCCGTGGCATTATCCGGCGGCGTAGCAGGGCGATCGTGCACGCGCTGCGATTTCTTCAGCAAATAACGCCCGAAGGGCGCGCCAATAATCGGCAGCGAACTGATCCATTCGCCGATACGCCCGGAAGACTGGCCGAGATAAAGCAGTTCGGCAGGTTCTTGCGCCGATAAGGCCTCGACCAGACTGGCGGCCAGGGTGGATTTTCCCGAGCCGTCACAGCCGGTTATCGCTATTACGCGCACGGGCGAGCGATCAGATGAAGGTCTTATCTGCTGACTCACAATAATTAATCCAATGCGAAAAAAACTATTGTATTCCAATACGCCTTGGGTTCAAGATATTTATTGTGCTTTGCCGCGATAAAATAATGGGTTCGGTATTCCAGTTGGTTATTTGAATTGATATTTATGGCGTTCGTTCTTGTTATTTTGTGCTAATTGGCCGGGCGTGAGCCGGTTTCGCTTTTTATGTTAACTTTCGGCCTGGCTCACGGCGAAAAAAGAGCAGAGGTTTTCAATTTTCGCTTAATCTTTTGTGCGGTTTGGCGCGGCGTCATGGCAATTATCTTCGCGCTGCCGTCGCGGCCGTGAGCGATATTTCGTTGCAAATAGGGCATGCCGTTTCTGGTGTATTGAAAGAGAGTCTGATTATGAATGCAAAATTTCCGCCGCTGATTGCGGTTATCGGCAGCGACGGATCGGGTAAGTCCACTGTTTGTGAACATCTGATCGAATATGTGAAACATTATGGCCCGGCGGTGCAGGTGCATCTGGGCAAACAGGCGGGCAACGTCGGGCGCGCGGCGGCGAAATTGCCGCTGCTCGGGCGCTCGGTGGGCAAGGCTATCGAAAGCAATACCAAAAAAGTCAAAACGAAGAAATCCCGCATCGGCCTGTTGCCGTCGGCGGTGATCATCGCCTTCGTGGGGCGGCGGCTGCTGCGGTTTCGCCGCATGCTGGCGTTTCGGCGGCAGGGGTTCATCGTGCTGACCGACCGTTTTCCGCAGGCGCAAATCCCCGGCGCTTATGACGGCACGGTATTTCCCGTCGATGTCGAAGGCAGCCGTTTCGTCCGTTGGCTGGCGGCGCGGGAGCGGGCGGCGTTCCAGTGGATGGCGAAGCAAAAACCGGATCTGGTGCTCAAGCTGAATGTCAGTCTGGACGTGGCCTGCGCCCGTAAACCCGATCACCGCAAAGCGGCGCTGGAGAAGAAGATCGCCGTCACGCCGTTATTGACCTTCGAAGGCGCCGACATCGTGGATCTCGATGCCGATCGGCCGATCGAGGAGGTGCTTTCGGCGGCGGAAAAAGCCATCGGGGAATTTATGGCGGCGCAGGGGTATCGCTATTCGGCTGATGGGGTATCACCGGCTGCGCACTGAGGTGCGCAGCGATTCGGCAGGGCGGCGATGGCGTTTTCGCCGCCGCGGCCGAGAGGGAAAGGCTTTATTTTTTCAGCGCCGCAAAGGCGCGCACGATGGTGTCTATTTCTTCATCGCTGTGCGCGGCATTGACGCTGCAGCGCAGCAGGGTGACGCCCGCCGGCGCGGCCGGCGGCAGCACCAGATTCACATACACGCCGTGGGCGATCAGCTCGCGCCAGAAACGCAGGCCGTCCTCCTTCGAACCGATCATCACCGGCACCACCGGGCTGATGCGCGGCCCCAGGGTATACCCCAGTTCGGCGAGGCCGTGGTACAGACGGTGCGCGTTGCTCCACAGCTTTTCCCGCAGCTCGGGATGGCGCGCGATTTTTTGCAGCGCCGTGCGCACCGACGCGATGCTGGACGGCGACGGCGACGCGGTAAAGATATACGGCCGGCTGCTGTAGCGCAGCACGTCCATCCCTTTGCCGCCGACGGCGAAACCGCCGATCGAAGCCAGGCTTTTGCTGAAGGTGCCCATGATGATATCCACGTCTTGCTCGACGCCGAGCGCTTCGGCCAGGCCGCGGCCGTGTTCGCCCATCACGCCGAAGGAGTGCGCTTCGTCGACCAGCAGATACCCGCCGAGCCGCCGCTTGATATCGACGATTTCCACCAGCGGGGCGACGTCGCCCAGCATGCTGTAGATGCCTTCCACGATAATGAGCGCCTCGCGGGCGCGTTCGCCCAGGCGCACCATGCGGCGCTCCAGATCGGCGGCGTCATTGTGGCGAAAGCGAATAATCTCCGCGCCGCCGAGGGCGCAGGCGTCGTAAATGCTCGCGTGGCTGTCCGCGTCGATTAACACCACGGATCCCGGCCCCGCCAGCGTGCTGATGACGCCCAGGTTGGCGGTGTAGCCGGTGGAGAACACGATGGCGCTCGGGCGATCGAAGAATGCCGCCAGCTCCCGTTCGAGCGCCAGGTGCGATCCGTAGCTGCCGTTCGCCATGCGCGAGCCGGTGGTGCCGGTGCCGAGCGCGGCCAGGGCCGATTGGCCGGCGGCGATCGCCTGCGCATCGAACGTCAGGCCAAGGTAGTTATTGGTGCCGGCGAGGACAATCTTTTGATCGCCGATGCGCCCCTGGGTGGCGGAATAGACTTCGTCGATGCAGGTGCCGAACGGATTCAGGCCGGAGGTTTGAAACTGTTCGCGATCGCCCGCGAGCCGCGCAAACTTATCATACAGTCCCATGGTTTTTCTCCAGATAAGGGCGCAGCGCGTCAAGCAGTTGCTCAGGCGTTCTGACATCAAGCAATATATTGATCGGAATGGAGATATCTAATTCATCTTCCAGCATCATCAGCAGATCCAAGACTCTGATGGATTCCAGGCCAAGATCATTGACGAGATCGCTATCAGGTTTTATTTCCACTCCGCCTTCGACGATACCTTGCAAACACGTCAGGATATAATCCATTACAGCATCGCGATTTAGCATAAGAACGTTGACACACCTCTACTTGGAATAATTAAAACAGCCCTTCACGCAGCGCGCGCTCCAAACTCACCTGTGGAAACCAATTAATCTGTTGCGACAGCGCCTGATTGTTGGCGGACCAGTCTTGATGGGTTAATTCGCGTATTTTGCTGCGCGTCAGCATCGGCTCCTGTTTTATCAGGCGGTTCCACACCACGCTGATATCCGCCAGGGCTTTCAGCAGCGGCAGCGGAATGCCCACCAGCCGCACCGGCCCGTGACGCACGGCGGCGCCGATGTCCCGCAGGCGCAGCCAGTCATAGCCTTCGGCCACGCCGTCGCACAGTTCGTAAATATTCGACTGCGCGGGCTGCGCCAATAACCATTGGCCGACCGCCTTCGCCAAATCGCTCACGTGCAGAAAAGAGAGCCTGGCGTCAGGCGCGCCCAGCCGGGGCAGCACGCCGCGCAGCAGGCCGTTGAACAGCGGTTTCAGCTCTTTATCGCCCGGCCCGTAAACCGCCGTCGGGCGGAAAATCCCCAGCGCGATCTCGCCCGAGGCGGCGATCAATTGCTGCTCGGCGGCCTGTTTTGAATGGGCGTACCAGGACAGCGTCGGATGGCGCGCCGCCAGCGACGACATGAACAAGAAACGATTGCAGCGGCCGTTTTGCCTGGCCGCCTGCATCAGATTCAGGCTGCCGGTCACGTTGCAGCGGGTGAACACCGCTTCCGCATGCCCGCGCACCTGGCCTGCACAGTGCACGACGCACTCGGCGCCGCGCACCAGTTCGGTGAGCGAAGGCCGATCTTCCAGCGCGCCGGGGATCCACTGCAGGTTGTCCGCGGCGGCTTTGTCGGCTTGCCGCGTCAGGGCGCGCACGCTAAACCCCTGCGCCAGCAGTTCCCGGACGATATGCCGGCCGATAAAGCCGGTCGCGCCCGTCACCGCCACGGTGCCGCTCATTGCGCGAAACCGGCCAACTGCGGCATTTGCGGGTAGAGCGAAGCGCTCAGCCAGCGTTTCTTGGCTTCGGCGCGGGCGGGTTTGCCCGACGACGTGCGGGGAATGCTGTGCGGCGGCAGCAGCTCGATGTCCACCGCGATGCCGAATTCGCTTTGAATGCGCGCGCTCAGCGAATGCACGATCTGCTCCCGGCGCTCTTCCGAACTGACTCGGCATTGGATCTGCAAAATGATCCTGGCCGCTTCGTCGTGTTCTTCGGTCACGAAGGCGATCGCATCGCCGGAACGGATTTCCGGTTCGGATTCCGCGACGTACTCGATATCCTGCGGCCAGATATTGCGGCCGCGAATGATGATCAAATCCTTCTTACGGCCGGTGACGTACAGATAGCCGTCCAGCAGGTAGCCCAGATCGCCGGTATCCATCCAGCCGGTCACCTGGATTTGCTGCTGGGACTCAGCATCGCAGAAATAGCCGTTCATCAGGCTGGGGCCGGAAATCGTGATATGGCCGACCTGGCGCTCCGGCAGCGGTTGCCCGGTTTCGCTGCGGATCTCAATGCGGTGGCCGGGCAGCGCACGGCCGCAGTTGACGAAGGTCGAGACGGCGCGGGTTTTTTTGCCCGGCGCGACCGCTTTACCCTCGTACTCCAAAATATCGCGGTCGACCGCGTTGGTTTGCGGGCCGGAGCAAGGATCGGAAAAGCTCACCGCCAGGGTGTTCTCGGCCAGGCCGTAGCACGGCATGAAGGCTTTGCTGTCGAAGTTGATGCTGCTGAAGTGTTCGCCGAACTGGCTGAGTAGCTCGGCCGGGATCGGCTCGGCGCCCACGCCGGCGACCCGCCAACTGGAGAGATCCAGGTCGGCCAGCTCTTTGGCGTTGCTGCGGCGCAGACACAGATCGTAGCCGAACGGCGGGGCGACGGACACCGTGCCGCGATTCTTGGCGATCAGTTTCAGCCACTGCATCGGGCGCATGGCGAAATCTTGCGTGCGCAGATAATCGACGGACAGCTGGGTCGCCACCGGCGTCAGCAGGAAACCGACCAGGCCCATATCGTGATAGAAGGGCAGCCACGACACGCAGCGATCGCCCGCGCGCAGCTTGATCCCGTCGCGGCTGATCGCATTCAGGTTCGCCATCGCCGCCCGCTGGGTGATGATCACGCCGCGCGGGAAGCGGGTGCTGCCCGAGGTGTATTGGAGATAGGCGATATCGTCGGGCGAGGGCGCGGGCAACGCGATCTCCGGCTCCGGCAATGCGTTGAAATCCGCGTCGCTGAGGATGTGCATCGCTGACGCGTTTTCCGTGGCGGAGGCGATGAGCGGCGTCCACTCTTCGCTGCTGATGATAGCCGCCGGGTTGCAGCTGGCGATCAGCCCTTTCAGTTTGGCGGTGTAGGAGTCGCGCTGGCCCACGCCCATCGGGATCGCGAGCGGCACCGCCACCAGGCCGGCATATTGGCAAGCGAAAAAGGCTTCGACGAACCCCGCGCTGGTTTCGGCGATAAGCGCCACGCGATCGCCTTTCTTGAGCTTCAGGGACAATAAACGCCGCGCGCCCGAGATCGCTTTTTGCTGCAGCGTGCGATAATCGAGAACGGTCACGAGTTGATTGCGCCGATCGTAAAAATTCATTCCCGTATTACCGAGCGCCGCGTAATCCAACGCGTCCACTAAAGTGGGGAAGTCCGCATAGCGCATGGGAAGAGAATGAACGGAACTTGTTTCAGACATAGACAAACTTAGCCATAGATTAAAAATCACCAAAAGAGTTAAATCACTCTTGGCGAGGTAATTGATGTTTTACTATGAATAGGTTTTGAATAAGTTTGTTATTCAACCATCTTCATTCCGCGAATTGCGTATATTGCCGTACTTGAGCGGCACGCCGGTTATTAACCCGGTAGCGCGTGAGCGGCCTGCATTATCAGCCTTGAGCGGCGACCTGGAGATATACGAGAGGTGATTGTAATACCCGAGGTTCGCCGTTCTTTAGTCTGCATCTGTCGGGCAGGAAATACCTGTCTGCTCATAGGTTATGACCTCATGCATGGCTATCTTCGAACTTAAACACTTCCTAAACAGTATGCCGCAAGAAATCAAAAAGTGAATGCCTCATTTAAGTTGATTCTTAAAAAGAGCATTAAGTGGTAAAAATGGCGGCGCGCCACCTGATTAAAGTCGGTACACTTAAAGCGGCGGGTTTCTTTCGCCCAAATAGCACTAAATAATAAAAGAGCACGCATAGCGTAGCATGTCAGCGCCGCTTTGGGCTTTCCTTTTTTTGTTTAATCACGCCGCCTCAGTGCGCGTGATAGGCAAATAATGCGCTGGTTCACAGGGGGAAATATTCGGTTTTTCTTATCGTTGAACCGGAGGCGATACACAATCCAATAAAAGAGAACAGCATAAAAAATGCTAAAGGCGTTGTCGCGCTCATATTTAATTATTTTATTAAAACGTAAGGCTATTTATGATCCGTATTGAGAAAGTTCTGGATAAACGCGAACTTAAAGAATTTATTGCTTTCCCTTCGTTACTGTTTCGTGATGACCCGAACTGGATTGAGCCGCTGTATTTAGAGCGCGAAGAGCACCTGTCAAAGAAGAATCCCGGCACCGATCATATCGAATGGCAGGCGTGGGTGGCGAAAAAGCAGGGGAAGGTCGTCGGGCGCATCACCGCGCAAATCGATTCTCTGCACCGGGCGCTGCACGGAGAAGATTCCGGTCACTTCGGCATGATCGACGCCGTTGACGATCCCGCCGTGTTCAGCGCGTTATTCACTGCGGCGGAGGAGTGGTTGCGGTCCAAGGGCACGCGGAAAATCACCGGGCCGTTCAGCCTCAATATCAATCAGGAAAGCGGCCTGCTGGTCGAAGGGTTCGACACGCCGCCGTCGGCCCTGATGACCCATGCCAAACCTTACTACGCGGCCCAGATAGCGCAGCAAGGGTATAGCGAAGGGATTGATTTGCTTGCTTATTGGATGAAAAGAACCGACCTGCATTTTTCGCCGTCGCTGACCCGGATGATGGATCAGGTGCGCAAAAAGGTGACCGTTCGCCGCCTCAACCGCAAGCGCTTTCGCGAGGAGATGCAGGTGCTGCGCGAGGTGTTCAACTCGGGGTGGCAGCATAACTGGGGGTTTGTTCCGTTCACCGAGCATGAGTTCGCCGCCATGGGGGATCAGCTGAAGTTCTTGGTGCCCGACGATATGATCCATATCGCCGAGGTGGATGGCGCGCCCTGCGCCTTTATCGTCGGGTTGCCGAACATTAATGAGGCGATTGCCGATCTGCAGGGGCGGTTATTGCCGTTCGGTTGGGCGAAGTTATTGTGGCGGCTGAAAGTCAGCGGCGTTCGCACCGCGCGCGTGCCGCTGATGGGCGTTCGCCAGGAATATCAATTCAGCCGCATCGGGCCGATTATTGCATTGCTGTTGATTGAGGCGCTGCGCGAGCCGTTCGCCAAGCGCAATATCGACGCGCTGGAAATGTCCTGGATCCTGGAAACCAATACCGGCATGAGGACGATTTTAGAACGTATCGGCGCGGTGCCTTATAAGCGCTACCGTTTGTACGAAAAGACGCTTTAATCGACTGATATCGCATCGCCTTTTAACGCCATCAGGATAATAAGCGCATTGCGTGCGGCGCCGTTCGTTTTGGGGGACTGAGCGTGAGTGAAAGCATTGTCCCTGGAGTGGAACGGTTAAGGCCGTTAATTAATAAACCCGAGATAAATTCACGGCGCGTGATTTATTGAACCGCGATCGCCGTGATGCTGAAGAGAGCAGAATGCATGCCTGTGGAAAAGAAAAAGGGAATAAGCCGATTAACCTACAGCATAAGGAACTCCTGGGCCGGCTTTATTGACGCCGCGCTGACCGAAAATGCGTTTCGTGAATTATTGGTTATTAACGCCATTTTACTGGTTGTTACATTTACTCTGGATATTACAAAAATGGAGCGGCTGTTATTAATCGCCTGCAGTTTCCTGCTGCTGGTGGTTGAGCTGCTTAATACGGCGATTGAAACCGTGGTCGATCGCATTTCGCTGGCGTTGCATCCGTTATCCAAACGCGCCAAAGATCTGGGCGGCGCAGCGCAGCTGGTGGCGGTGATAATGACCATCATTATTTGGGGGACGGTGCTGCTGGGAGGATAACGGCGAGGCGCGCTCCGGCGTTAAACCGGTTGCTGCGGCTAAATAAGCGGCTATTATCGTTGCTTTACGCCTTTGGCGCCATGGTAAGGATAGGTTGCCGTTATGCCCGTGAATTTTGATCTCAACGATCTTTATGCGTTTCGCGCGCTGGTGGAGTACGGCAATTTTCGGCTGGCCGCAGAGTCCATCTGCCTGTCGCAGTCGGCATTGAGCCGCAGGATTGAGAAGCTGGAAAACGCGCTGGGCATCAAACTGTTCGATCGCACCACCCGGCGCGTGACCTTGACGCTGTACGGGCAGGCCTTCGCCGAACGTTCGGAGCAGCTGCTGATGAACGTCGAAGCGGTGATGGCCGATATCGATAAGGTCAGCCAGGAGCGGGTGGGGCTGGTCACCGTCGCCACGGTGCCGTCGGCGGCCTACTATTTCATGCCCGACGTGATACGCCGTTTCCGGCTTCGCTATCCGCGCGTGCGCGTTAAGCTGATCGACGGCAGCGCAGGCAATGTCATCGAGGCGGTCACCGGCGGCCAGGCCGATTTCGGCATCTGCTTCGCCGGGCGGCTGCAGCCCAATCTTGAGTTTGTGCCGTTGGTGGGGGACGTCTACGTGGCCGCCTGCCGGCGCGACCATCCGCTCGCCGGTAAAAAGAGCCTCACCTGGCGGGAGTTTTATCAGCAGGATTACGTGTCGCTGGATAAAACCTCCGGCAATCGCAATCTGCTCGATCAGCGCCTGGAACACCTCGTGCCGGAACGCCCCAGCGTATGTGAAACTCGCCATGTGACGACCATGCTGGGCATGGTTGAGGCGGGCATCGGCATTGCCGCCGTGCCCGCCATGTCGATGCCCGCTTCAGAGCACTCGGTGTTGACGTCGGTGCCGCTGGTCGATCCGGTGGTGAAACGCACCGTAGGCCTCATCAGACGCGGCGGCCGCATGCAGTCTTTCGTCGCCGCCGAGCTGGAAAAGCTGATTACTGAACAGTATCACTCTGCCTGACCGGCTGCGGCGCCGGCACGGTTCGCATGCCGGTCGCGCGAATGGTCGGCTGCGCCTGAGAGGAGGCGAGGAAGTCCAGCAGCGCTTTGCCTTCGCGGCGGTGTTCCGCCTTGGCGGTTACCGCGCCCGCGAAGCGGGTGATGTACTGCACGTTTTCAGGCAGCTCGCCGATAAAGGTCACGCCCGCCACGGGCAGCAATTCGCTGACTTGCTGGAAGCCCAGCGCGTATTTCCCCTGCGCCACTTCAGAGGCCACCGGGATGCGCTCAACCTTATGCGCTTTCCCTTTCACCTGTTCCTCGATGCCCAGCTTTTTGAACAGTTGGCCGCTGACATAGCGGCCGCTGGCGCTGTCGGAATAGGCGAAAGAGTCCGCCTGCAGCAAGACATTGCGCAGGTCGGCATCCGTTTTTATCACCGGCTTGGGCGCGCCCTGTTTGACCACCATGCCGATCGGCGAATCGGCCAGCTCCACGCGCGAACCCGGCTGGGTCCAGCGCTCTTTTTCCAGTTGGGTGAGCGCGTCGCCCACCATGATCAGCACATCGGCTTGCTCTCCGCGCGCCAGCCGCGCGGGGATCGCCTGCGGCGTTTTGCCCATCGAGGGGCCGGACACCAGAATGATTTTGTCGCCGCTTTGGGCTTCATACTCCGGGGCCAGCTTCTCCAGCGCGGCTTTGAAGCCGCCGGAGATCATGACGGTCACGTCTTTGGCCTGCGCCGCCGTACTGCAGGAGGCGCACACCAGCGCGGCGAGGATCGAACGAGTGAGTTTTTGCATGGCATCATTCCTTTTGAGATGGCGGCTTAGCGCGCGGTTTGCAGCGGCATGGCGATGCGGCGATACATATACAGCGTCGCCAGCAGGGCGCACAGCGCGGCGAAGCTCATCCAGTAACCCGGTGAAGCCTTGTCGCCGGTGTATTCGATCAACGCGGTGGAGACTACCGGCGTAAAGCCGCCGAACACCGCCGTCGCCAGGCTGTAGGCCAGCGAGAACCCGGCCACCCGCACTTCCGTTGGCATGATCTCCGTCAAGGCCGGGATCATGGCGCCGTTGTAGAGGCCGTAAATGAAGGACAGCCACAGCAGCACGGCCAGCATCATGCTGAAGCTGGGGGCGGCGGCGAGCAGGCTCAGCGCCGGGTAGGCGGTGGCCAACGTCAGCAACGTCATGGCGACCAGCACCGGTTTGCGGCCGAAACGGTCCGACAGCGCGCCGCCGATGGGCAGCCAGATGAAGTTGGAGATCGCCACCAGCAGGGTGACCAGCAAGCTGTCGGAAGCGCTGAGCAGCAGCACCTTTTTGCCGAAGGTCGGCGCATAGACGGTGATCAGGTAAAACGCGGTGGTGGTCATGGCGACCATCAGCATGCCGGCGATCACCACCGGCCAGTTCTTCAGCAGGGTTTTAAACACGTCGCGCATCGCCAGGTGGTGACGGCGAGCGGTAAATTCCTGCGTCTCTTCCAGCTTGCGGCGCAGGAAGAAGATGAAGGGAACGATCAGGCAGCCGAACAGGAAAGGCAGGCGCCAGCCCCATTCGCGAATGGCGCTTTCTTCCAGCGCCGCATTGAGCGCGAAGCCCATGGCTGCCGCCACCATGATAGCCACCTGCTGGCTGCCGGACTGCCAGCTGGTGTAGAAGCCTTTACGGCCCGGCGTGGCGATTTCAGCCAGATAGACGGACACGCCGCCCAGCTCTGCGCCCGCCGAGAAGCCTTGCAACAGACGCCCGCACAGCACCAGCAGCGGCGCCCAAAGCCCGATGCTTTGGTAAGAGGGGATCAGCACGATCAGGAAGGTGCCCGCAGCCATGATCGACAGGGTCACGATCAACCCTTTGCGGCGGCCGACTTTATCGATGTAAGCGCCCAGCACGATGGCGCCGATCGGGCGCATCAGAAAACCTGCGCCGAATACCGCGAAGGTCATCATCAGCGAGGCGAACTCGCTGCTGGCCGGGAAAAAGGTGTGTGCGATGTAGGTAGCGTAAAAGCCGAACAGGAAAAAATCGAACTGCTCTAAAAAGTTGCCGGAGGTGACGCGCAGTATCGCGCCGGTTCTGGCCCGGGTGGTCATGGGTGAGGTAGAGGAATGCATCTTTATCTCCAGTTTGTTATTGGCGCTTGACGCCGCGCCTGTTGCTGAAGACTCGCTCAGGAAAATAAAGTAAATAAGCGCAATAAACTCATGGCGCGATGCGTTTGACGCATCAATCGGCGTTAACAATGTTGCCTAACCCGATGTAACGTGGCGTTAACAAGTTTGTCGCTCATCGCCCGCTGCGCAGAACGCCGAAAACGTTATGCGCTTTTTGTGACAGGGTTCATAAAGGGGCGGCGGGGAAGCGCCCCGTGCCTCTGAACGATTGTTCGATACCGTGCGTAAAAAGGTGAATGCCTCGCACTGCGTTTGCAAAATACGTGGATGTACGTTCAGCCTTGCAGTATCCACGCATGCCTTTGCATGCTATCCCAGCGCCTCTCTACTATAGCTTTACATCTATATAGTTACTGATCTATATTTTAGGGAGGTCCCGTGTGGGAAATTAAAACAACGGATGCATTTGATCATTGGTTCAGATCGCTTAGCGATGCCGATCGGGCCGGCGTGCTTGCCGCATTGATGGTCCTGCGGGAAAAGGGGCCGGGGCTGCCCAGACCCTATGCCGATACGGTTAAAGGCTCACGTTACAGCAATATGAAAGAGTTGCGCATTCAGTGCCGAGGCGAACCGTTGCGGGCATTCTTCGCTTTCGATCCGTACCGTATTGGCATTGTGCTTTGCGCGGGCAATAAAGCCGGTAATGAAAAGCGTTTTTACGATCGGATGATCCAGGTTGCCGATCGGGAATTCACGAACTGGCTGAACACATTAAAAGAGAAGGAGTGACGCGATGGGCAGAACGTTGGAACAGCTTATTGCGGATGAAAAGCCCGAGGTCGTGGCCAAAGCGCAGGCGCTGGCGGCGGACATCATGCTGAACATTCACCTTGCCGAGCTGCGTGAAAAAGTACAGAAAACGCAGGTTGAAATGGCGCAGGCGCTGGGGATCAGGCAGCCGACCGTTGCCGTGATGGAAAAACCGGGCCGCGATCTGAAACTGTCTTCGCTTAAACGCTATGTTGAGGCGGCCGGCGGCAAACTGCGCCTGGACATCGAACTGCCGGACGGCTCTCACTACGAGTTTGTGCTGTAAGCGCTAACGGCAGAAAGGCACAAAGCCCGCTCAGGTTCCCCGGAGCGGGCTTTGTGCACCAGGGCTCCTTTGACACAAGCAGGCGGCCGTGAAAGCAACGAGGCTCAAGACGGGCAGGCTGCTGAGCGCTTTCGTTTGGGCCGGATAGCGTTAAACAAGCCACCCGCACTCCCTTCACGATGTCTTGCTTGCCCGTAACTGTCTCCTTGCTCCTTAGCTGAAACGATACAAATTATGTTGATAAGCAGCTCGTTTTGTGTGCAAAAAATCAACGTCTTTCATTAAAACTGCGATGAGATTCGTATTTTTATCGCGCTATTTCTTCAAATACTCACCCGGTGAAGCTCATCACATTTCTTTAACCTGCTTAACAGTAGATTTTCTTTGCTTAGAAAAAAATCGATTCAGCTAAAGGGGAAGGGAAATGAAAAAGACATGGGTTATGGCGGTGTTTTCGGCCCTGATTTCAGGGCAGGCGGCGGCGCAGAGTTGGGTGCTGACCAGCGCTGAAGATGGCGTGGAGAAAGGAAACTGGAAGATTTCGAGTGAGGCGCTGAAGGTGAAGGATAAAACGTTCAGCATTGAGCAGAAAGTGTTGCACGGCGGCAAGCAAGAAGGTAGCAAAGTCGTCATTATCCGCAGCGAGGATGGCCTGACCATCACGCTGAGTCCCACCCGCGGCATGAACCTCCTGCGGGCAGAAGGCTTTGGCGCGAAAATGGGATGGGATTCCCCGGTCAAAGAGGTGGTCAACCCCGCCTTTATCAACCTGGAAAGCCGCAATGGGCTCGGCTGGCTGGAAGGTTTCAATGAGATGATGGTGCGTTGTGGCTATGAGTGGACCGGGCATCCGGTGACCGACGCAGGGCAAATTTACACGTTGCACGGCAAAGCGGGCAATACGCCGGCCTCGCGGGTTGAGGTTGAGGTAGCGGATACGGCGCCGTATGAAATTCGTATTCGCGGCCTGATCAAAGAGAGCACATTCAAAAAAGCCGATCTGCAAACCCTGACCGAATTGCGCTACGTGCCCGGCAGCAACAGTTTCAGCCTGCATGATGTGTTAACCAACCGGGCGGATTATCCCCATGACTACCAGATTATTTATCACAGCAATTTCGGCGCGCCGATTCTGGAAAATGGTGCCCGCTTCCTGGCGCCGATCGCCAGCATCAGCCCGTTTAACGACTATGCCAAAGCCGGGCTGAAGACCTGGGGAACCTATGCCGGCCCAACCAAAGGGTTCGATGAAATGGTCTTTAACATTAAGCCATTATCGGATCCGAATCATCAAACGCTGGCGGCGCTGGTCAATAACGCGGGCGACAAAGGGGTGGCGATTCAGTTCGATACCCGCCAGTTGCCCGTCCTGACGCTGTGGAAGAATACCGATACGTTAAAACAGGGGTATGTGACGGGGATTGAGCCGGGCACCAGCTATGCCTACCCGGTCACTATTGAGCGCGAACAAAAACGCGTTAAGCAGCTGCAGCCTGGCGCCAGTGCGCAGTTTGATCTGACCTATACCTTGCTGCACAGCAAAGCGCAGGTAGCGGGTCTGGCGCAGAAGATTGCGGATATTCAGGGCAAGGTAAAAATTGAAGAGAATGACGCGCCGATAGCCAAGGAGTAACGCTGCCTGTCCATGCATTCAGCGTTAAAGCAAAAAGCCCGCTTAAGTTTCCTTAAGCGGGCTTCTCTAAATATGGCTCCTCTGACTGGACTCGAACCAGTGACATACGGATTAACAGTCCGCCGTTCTACCGACTGAACTACAGAGGAATCGTTGGAACGGGGCGAATAATAGCGGGGCATCCGGGGTTTGTCAAAGCGCTAAACTGCAAAAAAAGCGCGTTTGCTGAGGGAATGAGCACCTTGCGCTGTTTTTCGGCATTTTCCATCGCTATGCGTTGATTTTTGCATCCCCAATCGTTTTGACGCCGCTTGCACACGCCTTTGCACGGCGATGGTGCAGGGCCGTTCTTCCACCCATACTTCCACTCGCGCTAACCGTATTGGCCAGAGCCTGGTTAACGCCGCCACACGCCGCGCCGCAACTGATATGTAGGATGAATAAGCAAACAATATGTATTCGTCGTCACAATGGCTGGATTTTTGCTTACCCATTTTTGGGGAATGCGACTGCGCTCTCAAGAAAATTATTTTCCCCGTCTACACATAAAGTGACTGATCCGCGCCCCAGGGCGTTTCGCTACAACAGTGCTGAGGAAGATAACAATGTCATCGAAATTGATAAAAAGTCCGCTCGCTGCTTTGCTCATCGGTTGTTTAGGTACGGCGTTTTCCGCGCAGGCCGATATCGTCATCGGCGTCGCCGGGCCGTTCTCCGGGCCGAACGCCACCTATGGCGATCAGTATTGGCGCGGGGCTTCGCAGGCGGCGGCGGACATCAACGCCGCCGGCGGGATCAAAGGGGAAAAAATCAAACTGGTGCAGGGGGATGACGCCTGTGAACCGAAACAGGCGGTCGCGGTCGCCAACCGGCTGGTGGATCAGGACAAGGTGTCGGCGGTGGTCGGCCACTTCTGTTCCTCATCC
This sequence comes from Serratia sp. B501, assembly GCF_051172315.1. NCBI lineage: Bacteria > Pseudomonadati > Pseudomonadota > Gammaproteobacteria > Enterobacterales > Yersiniaceae > Serratia > Serratia sp. B501. The sequence continues at coordinate 259,009 of NZ_JBPIZB010000003.1, read as the reverse complement.
ACCATGCCCGCCTCCGAGGTGTATGACGAGGCCGGCATCATCGCCATTACTCCCGGTTCCACCAACCCGCAGATCACCGAGCGCGGCATGAAGACCATGTTCCGCATGTGCGGGCGCGACGATCAGCAAGGCGTCATCGCCACCAACTACATGCTGGATACCCTGAAGGCCAAACGCATCGCGGTGATCCACGATAAAGACACCTATGGCCAGGGGCTGGCGGACGCCGCCAAGGCGGCGATGAACAAGCGCGGGGTTAAAGAGGTGCTGTATGAGGGGCTGTCGCGCGGCGAGAAAGACTTCAACGCCCTGGTGACCAAGATCGCCTCGGTCAAGCCGGACGTGGTCTACTTCGGCGGCTGCCATCCCGAAGCCGGGCCGCTGGTGCGCCAGATGCGCGAGCAGGGCGTGACCGCCAAGTTCTTCTCCGGCGACTGCGTGGTGACCGAAGAGCTGGTGACCGCCGCCGGCGGGCCGCAGTACACCAACGGCGTGCTGATGACCTTCGGCAACGATCCGCGCCAGATCGCGGAAGGCAAGGCGGTGATCGCCAAGTTCCGCGCCAGCGGCTTTGAGCCGGAAGGGTACACCCTTTACTCCTACGCTTCGATCCAGGCGATCGCCGCCGCCTTCAACGCCACCGGCGGCAAAGACAGCGCCAAGGCCGCCGAATGGCTGAAGTCGCACGATGTTGACACCGTGATGGGTAAAAAAGCCTGGGATCAGAAGGGCGATCTGAAGGTCTCGGATTACGTGGTCTATCAATGGGATGACAAGGGCAAATATCACCAACTGTAAACGGCCGAACATTGAGGGTGTGACCCTATGACCGACGGGCCGCCGCCTTGGCGCGCCCGTTCCGCGACTACCTTTGGGCCGCGTCGGACTGCGTTGGCGGCCTTACCAGGCGAGACTGCTCATTATGGATGTATTCTTTCTGCAACAGCTGATCAACGGCCTGACCCTCGGCGCGGTGTATGGCCTGATCGCCATCGGCTACACCATGGTTTACGGCATCATCGGCATGATCAACTTCGCCCACGGCGAGGTGTACATGATCTCCGCCTACCTGTGCGCCATCGGTCTGGCGCTGCTGTCGTTCTTCGGGCTGCACTCGTTCCCGCTACTGATCCTCGGCACGCTGGTATTCACCATCGTCATCACCGGGGTGTACGGCTGGGTGATCGAGCGTATCGCCTACAGGCCGCTGCGCAACTCTACCCGCCTGGCGCCGCTGATCTCCGCCATCGGCATGTCGTTAATCCTGCAAAACTATGCGCAGATCAGCCAGGGGCCGCGTCAGCAGGGCATCCCGACGCTGCTGAGCGGCGTGTTCCGCCTGGAATTCGACGGCGGCGTGGTGCAGATCACCTACACCAAGGTGTTCATTCTGGTGGCGTCGCTGCTCGGCATGGCGATCCTCACCTACATCATTCAGCGCACCCGGCTGGGGCGCATCTGCCGCGCCACCCAGCAGGATCGCAAAATGGCCTCGATTCTCGGCATCAATACCGATCGGGTGATCTCGCTGGTGTTCGTGATCGGCGCCGCCATGGCCGGGCTGGCCGGGGTACTGATCACCATGAACTATGGCACCTTCGATTTTTACGTCGGCTTTATCATCGGCATCAAGGCCTTCACCGCCGCGGTGTTGGGCGGCATCGGCTCGCTGCCGGGCGCGATGCTGGGCGGGCTGCTGCTCGGCGTGGCGGAGGCGCAGTTCGCCGGGATGGTGAATTCGGATTACAAGGACGTGTTCTCCTTCGGGTTGCTGGTGGCGATCCTGATCTTCCGCCCGCAGGGCCTGCTCGGCCGGCCGCTGGTCGCCAAGGTTTAAGGAGAACGCCATGTCGCAATCCGTAATCAACGGCGGGCTGAACGTCAAACGCAGCCTGCTGGATGCCGTTTTGGCCGGGCTGATCGCCCTGATCGTGTTCGGGCCGATCGTCGGCATCGTGCTGAACGGCTACAGCTTTAACTTCGAACCGCACCGGTTGGTGTGGATCATCGTCGCGGTGATGGCCGGGCGGCTGCTGCTGAGCCTGTTCCTGCAAACCGCGCCGGGCCGCAAGGTGCTGGCGCGCTTCGACGGCGGCAACGACGGCGTTTACGTGCGTCCGCTGGGCTATAAATCCAATCTGCGCTGGTTCCTGCCGCTGATGGCGGCGATCGCGCTGCTGTTCCCGTTCGTCGCCACCAAATACCTGCTGACGGTGGCGATCCTCGGCCTGATCTACGTGCTGCTCGGACTGGGGCTGAACATTGTGGTCGGGTTGGCGGGGCTGCTCGATCTGGGGTACGTGGCGTTTTACGCCATCGGCGCCTACGGGCTGGCGTTGGGCTACCAGTATCTCGGGCTCGGTTTTTGGGCGATGCTGCCGCTCGGGGCGCTGATGGCGGCGTTGGCGGGCGCGCTGCTGGGCTTTCCGGTGCTGCGCATGCACGGCGACTATCTCGCCATCGTCACGCTCGGGTTCGGCGAGATCATCCGGCTGGTGCTGAACAACTGGATGTCGCTCACCGGCGGGCCGAACGGCATTTCGGTGCCGGCGCCGACGGTGTTCGGCCTGGAGTTCGGCCGGCGCGCTAAAGACGGCGGGGTGCCGATCCACGAGTTTCTCGGCATCGATTACAATCCCAACCTCAAGTTCATCTTCATCTACGCGATGCTGTTTTTGGTGGTGCTGCTGGTGCTGTACATCAAGCACCGGCTGACGCGCATGCCGATCGGCCGCGCCTGGGAGGCGCTGCGCGAGGACGAGATCGCCTGCCGCTCCCTCGGGCTGAACCACGTGCTGGTGAAGCTGTCGGCGTTTATGCTGGGCGCTTCCACCGCCGGGCTGGCGGGGGTGTTTTTCGCCACTTATCAGGGGTTCGTCAACCCGACTTCGTTCACCTTCTTCGAGTCGGCCCTGATTCTGGCGATCGTGGTGTTGGGCGGCATGGGCTCCACCCTCGGCGTGGTGCTGGCGGCCTTTGTGCTGACGGTGGCGCCGGAGCTGCTGCGCAGTTTCGCCGAATACCGGGTGCTGCTGTTTGGCGTGCTGATGGTGGCGATGATGATCTGGCGGCCGCGCGGGCTGGTGCGCATCAGCCGCGCCAGCTTTGCGGAACGCAAGGGGGTGGCGCCATGAGCGACGCCATTTTGCGGGTGGAACACCTGATGATGCGCTTTGGCGGCATCAAGGCGCTAAACGACGTCAATCTGGAGGTGGAGCGTGGTTCCATCACCGCCCTGATCGGCCCCAACGGCGCCGGCAAGACCACGGTGTTCAACTGCCTGACCGGTTTCTATCGCGCCACCGGCGGCGCGATCCTGCTCAATACCCACAAGCGGCCGACCGATGTGATCCAGGTGCTGGGGCAGAAGTTCCGCGCCGGCGACTGGATACGCCCGAAGCGGCTCGGTTCGCGCCTCTATTACAAGATGTTCGGCGGCACCCACCTGGTCAACCGCGCCGGGCTGGCGCGCACCTTCCAGAATATCCGCCTGTTCCGCGAAATGTCGGTGGTGGAGAACCTGCTGGTGGCGCAGCACATGCAGAGCAACCGCAATCTGATCGCCGGGGTGCTGAATACGCCGGGCTACCGCCGGGCGGAAAGCGCCGCGCTCGATCACGCCTTCTACTGGCTGGAGGTGGTGGATCTGGCGGACTGCGCCAACCGGCTGGCGGGGGAGATGTCCTACGGCCAGCAGCGGCGGCTGGAGATCGCGCGCGCCATGTGCACCGCGCCGGAGATGATCTGCCTCGACGAACCGGCCGCCGGGCTGAACCCGGTGGAGACGGCCGCGCTGAGCCGCATCATCCGCTTCCTGCGCCGGGATCACGGCATCACGGTGCTGCTGATCGAGCATGACATGGGCATGGTAATGGAGATCTCCGATCGGGTGATCGTGCTCGATCACGGCGATGTGATCGCCCGCGGCACGCCGCAGGAGATTCAGCACAACGAGGCGGTGATCGCCGCTTACCTGGGCGCGGACGAAGAGGAGCTGGCGGGATGAGCGAAGCGATGTTGGAATTTCGCGAGGTCGATGTGTTTTACGGGCCGATCCAGGCGCTGCGCCAGGTGTCGCTGCAGGTGAACGCCGGGGAGACGGTGGCGCTGATCGGCGCCAACGGCGCGGGCAAGTCCACGCTGTTGATGTCGATCTTCGGTCAGCCGCGCATCGCCGGCGGGCAGATCCTGTTTCGCGGCGAGGACATCAGCCGCCGCTCCACGCACTTTGTTGCCAGCAGCGGCATCGCGCAGGCGCCGGAAGGGCGGCGCATCTTTCCGGACATGAGCGTGGAGGAGAACCTGCTGATGGGCACCATCACCGTCGGCAATCGCTACCTGGAAGAGGATTTGCCGCGCATGTTCGAGCTGTTTCCGCGCCTGAAAGAGCGGCGCAACCAGCGGGCGATGACCATGTCCGGCGGCGAACAGCAGATGCTGGCGATCGCCCGCGCGCTGATGAGCCGGCCGAAGCTGTTGCTGCTGGACGAGCCGAGCCTGGGGCTGGCGCCGATCGTGGTGCGGCAGATCTTCGGGGTGCTGCGCGAACTGACCCGCAGCGGCATGACGCTGTTTCTGGTGGAGCAGAACGCCAACCATGCGCTGAAACTGTCCGATCGCGGCTATGTGATGGTCAACGGCCAGATCCGCCTCACCGGCAGCGGGGAAGAACTGTTGAACGATCCGCAGGTGAGAAAGGCGTATCTGGGCGGCGGCTGACAGCCGCCTGCGGGCAGGGAAGCCCGCGTTCATTTTTCGGCGTCGCGCTCTTGGCCATCGTACTGCGAGCGGGCTGCCCTGAAGGCGTCGGCGGAGGAGATAATCCACGACCAGAGCGGCAGCATGTTGAGCAGCATTTCTTCCCCCGCCTCGGTGATGGTGTAAACCACGCGGGGCAGTTTTTCCTGATAATCGCAGCGGGATATCAACCCATCCCGCTCGAGATGGCGCAGCGTCCGCGTCAGCATTCTCTGCGTCACGCCCGCTAATTGGCGGCCTAGTTCGCCGTGGCGCAGCGGCCCGTGGGTGCCCAGGAGATGCAATACGCCCAGCGACCAACGGTTGCCCGCATGCGCGAGGATCTCGCGCTTCAACCCTTCATCGTCGTTGCTCAATGCTTCACAGAACGCTTGCGAAAATTGCAGCAGCGCTTCCCGATCGCTCGTCATATTCCTCCCCGGTATCACGCGTGTACCTAATTGAACCCGTTTTTGTCAGCTGTCAGGATGACGCAGTGTCAAGACAGGAGGCAAGCATGAAATCCACAAATCCATCCATCAATACCGTGCTCATACTCGGCGCCGGCGAACTGGGGCTGCCGGTACTGCGAGCGATGAGCCGGCAGGCTCGGTTATCTCCATCTTTAAAAATCAGCGTACTGCTCCGGCCGGAGGCCGCCCGCGCCGTGAGCGGCCCGCTCCGGGCGCGGCGGGATGAGCTGGCGCGGCTCGGGATCGCCGTGGTGGAAGGCGATCTGCAGCAAAGCGGGGTGGATGCGCTGAGCGTGCTGCTGCGTGGCTTTGATGCGGTAATCAACTGCAGCGGCTTCGTCGGCGGGGCGGGCACGCAGATAAAGATCACCCAGGCCGTTTTGCAGGCCGGCGTGGCGCGCTACTTCCCGTGGCAGTTCGGCGTGGACTACGATGTCGTCGGTAAAGGCAGCGGGCAGCCGGTGTGGGATGAACAGCTCGAGGTGCGTCACCTGCTGCGCGCGCAGAGCGCAACGGCGTGGGTGATTGTTTCCACGGGCATTTTCACCAGCTACCTGTTTGACTCGGGTTTTGGCGTGGTGGATGCGGAACGCAAAACCGTGCGCGCGCTGGGTGACTGGCAGTATGCGGTGACGCTGACCACTCCCGAGGACATTGGCCGGCTGACGGCCGCGATTTTTTTCCATCGGCCCGCGTTTCGCAACCAGGTGGTCTATATCGCCGGGGACACGCTGACCTACCGTGAGCTTGCCGATCTTATGCAGGCGCACTGGGGCGTGGAGGTCAACAGAGTCCTGTTGGACAAAGAGCGGCTGCAGGCGGAGGTGCGGAATCATCCGCATGACGTCGGCGCGAAATACCGGTTGGCTTTCGCCCGACCCGACGGCGTGGCCTGGGATAAGGCGAACACCTTCAATGCGCGCCAGGGCATGGCCGCCACCACCGCCGGCCAGTGGCTGGCTTCTCAGGGCGGTTAATCGCCTGTGCGCCGCAGTCAGAACTGGCGCTGCATCCAGCGCACGTTCAGCCGCACCAGCGCGATGATGGCGCTGGAGAGCAGCTGCAGCCCGCCTGGCATGTCGCGGCGGCGAATATCCAGCAGCAGCACGGTGCGCACCTGCGGGCTGTCGTTCCATACCTCGTGCTCGAAGGTATCGTCCCACAGCATGAACTCCCCCTCGTGCAGCCGATATTCGCGGCCGTCCACCTTCAGCACCGCCGCCGGCGCGCCGTCGGCGCGTTTGGGCATGTCCAGCACCAGATAGCCGCGCAGAATGCCGCGGAACGGGCCGCGATGGGGCGGCACCTGTTTGCCGGGCGCCAGGAAGGAGAGCGACGCGGACAGCACGTCCGGCGAGGAGGCGATCAGCGCCGCCAGCGTCGGGCAGCGCGCCAGGTTGCGGGGGATGGGCTGGCCATAGGCCTTCATGATGAACATGCGCCAGTCGCGCGCGTCGTTGGCGGAGATGGACGCCTGCTGGCTCATGATCTCGTGGAAGCGCGGGATATTGTGCAGATCGTGGGCGACCGTCAGCGCCTCTTCGCGGATCTGCCGCCATTGGGCGGTGAAGCGTTCGGCGTCGGGGAAGAGGGCCGCGCTGTCGAGCACCGGCTGGCCCTGGATGCGGCGATCGTAAACATTGCGCAGGGCAAGTACGGACCAATCATAAATCGCGGACATCATAATGACCTCGCCTCAGGAAACGCCAAAGGGACACTGCGCGGGTCTTCGGCGCGGCGCGTGGGCAGCCGGGGAAGAGCGGCAGGAAAAATTGGTACGCTTCAATAGATTAGCACAGCATTTTGGCAACCGTGCGTCGGTGAGCGTGTCGATGGGTGGTGAAAAAAACCACACAATTAAAATGTGACGCGTATCGCATTTAGCGGGCCGGTTGGTTAAAATATCGCGACTTGCCCGCACCTGTCCGGATTTTTTTTACCATGGAACACGCTCCCGTTTCCCGCTCAACCGCCTGGTTGCGCGTGGTCATCCTCGCCGTCTCGGCCTTTATATTCAACACCACCGAGTTTATTCCGGTCGGTCTGCTGAGCGATATCGCCGCCAGCTTTTCGATGCAAACCGAACAGGTCGGCTTGATCATTACCATTTACGCCTGGATCGTCGCCGCCGCCTCGCTGGCGTGCATGCTGCTGACCAGCAAGATCGAGCGCCGCAAACTGTTGATCGGCGTGTTCATGCTGTTTATCGCCAGCCACATACTGACCGCCGTGGCCTGGAACTTTACCACGCTGGTTATCTCGCGCGCCGGCGTGGCGCTGGCGCACTCGGTGTTCTGGTCGATCACCGCCTCGCTGGCGATCCGCGTGGCGCCGCCGGGCAAGAAAGCCCAGGCGCTGAGCCTGCTGGCGGGCGGCACCGCGCTGGCGATGGTGCTCGGGTTGCCGCTCGGGCGGGTGGTGGGGCAGTTGCTCGGCTGGCGCATGACCTTTATCGGCATCGCGGTGTGCGCCACCCTGGCGCTGGTGCTGCTGTGGCGCCTGTTGCCGGTGCTGAAAAGCGAGCACTCCGGTTCGCTGGCCAGCGTGCCGCTGCTGTTCAAGCGCCCGGCGCTGGTGGCGCTGTACATGCTGACCATCATGGTGGTGACGGCGCACTTCACCGCCTACAGCTACATCGAGCCGTTTATCCAGACCGTTGCCGGGCTGTCGGAGAACTTCACCACGCTGATGCTGCTGCTGTTCGGCGCCGCCGGCATCGTCGGCAGCCTGCTGTTCAGCCGCTACAGCGAGCGTTTTCCTTCCGGCTTCTTTATCGGCGCCATTACGCTGCTGGCCCTGAGCCTGCTGCTGCTGTTGCCGGCCGCCGGCAGCGAAAGCCATCTGACGGTGCTGTGCATTTTCTGGGGCATGGCGATCATGGCGATCGGTCTGTCGATGCAGGCCAGGGTCTTGAGCCTGGCGCCGGACGCCACCGACGTGGCGATGGCGATCTTCTCCGGCCTGTACAACTTCGGCATCGGCAGCGGCGCGCTGCTGGGCAACCAGGTGAGCCTGCATCTGGGCATGGGCAACATCGGCTTCGTCGCCGCGCCGCTGGCGCTGATCGCCCTCGGCTGGTGCTTGCTGAGCGCCTACCGCAGCGAACGGCTGCAGCACCACCACAGCCGTTAAGCGGCCGCGTTTCCCTGTCTTCCTGAGCCGGCGGCTGCGCCGGCCTCTTCAGCAAAAAAACTCGCGATCATGCGAAAATTATTCCGTTATCACTGCCTTTGCGCCTGCCGTACTGTTAACCCGTCCAAAATCCAATTCGATACCGAGCGGGGAACACGTCATGAGCACTCTTACCGCGCCCGATGGCGCACGCATTTTCTATAAGGATTGGGGCCGCGGCCAGCCGATCCTGTTCTCGCACGGTTGGCCGCTGTCCGCCGATGCCTGGGACAACCAGATGCTGTTTTTCGGCCAGAGCGGGTTCCGCGTGATCGCCCACGATCGCCGCGGCCACGGCCGTTCTGATCAAACCTGGCACGGCAACGACATCAACCAATACGCCGACGATCTGGCCCTGCTGATCGAAACGCTGGATCTGCGCGATCTGATCCTGGTCGGCCATTCCACCGGCGGCGGCGAAGTGGCGCGCTACATCGGCCGTCACGGCAGCGATCGGGTGGCGAAAGTGGTGCTGGTCGGCGCCGTGCCGCCGCTGATGCTGCAGACGCCGGTCAACCCAGAGGGCACGCCGATGGCGGCGTTCGACGGCATTCGCAGCGGCGTGGCGGGCAACCGCTCGCAGTTCTTCAAAGAGCTGGCGGTGCCGTTCTACGGCTTCCACTGCGACGAGGTGGAGAGCAACGCGGGGCTGATCGACAGCTTCTGGCTGATGGGCATGCAGGGCGGCGTGAAAGGGCAGTACGACTGCGTGCGCGCGTTCTCCGAAGTGGATTACACCGCCGATCTGCTGGCGATCGACAAGCCGACGCTGCTGGTGCACGGCGACGCCGATCAGATCGTGCCGATCGGCGCCTCGGCGCTGAAAGCCGCTAAGCTTATGCAACAGGCGGAGCTGAATGTTTACGCCGGCGGCTCTCACGGTTTGGCGCAGGCCGATCCCGATCGCTTCAACGCCGATCTGCTGGCCTTCATCCAGAATTCGCCGTTTTAAGGGGGCGCGATGAACCTGACTGTTATCGCCGCCCGTTGCGCGCAGCGGCTGCACGCGCCTGCGGTGCGCTGGGTGCTGCTGCTCGCGATCTGCGCCGCCTATATTCAGGGCGGGCTGGTCAAGGCGCTGAACGTTGAGGGCGCCATCGCCGAGATGACCCACTTCGGCCTGCAGCCGGCGGCGCTGTTCGCCGTGCTGGTGACGCTGCTGGAACTGGCGGCGTCGGCGCTGATCCTGAGCGGTTTTTATCGCTGGCTCGGCGCGTTGGCGCTGGCCGGTTTTACCCTGATGGCGACGCTGATGGCCAATCCGTTCTGGCAGTTCGACGGGGCGGAGCGCGGCCAGATGATGAACGGATTTTTTGAACACCTCGGGCTGGCCGGCGCGCTGTTGCTGGTGGCATTTAACGATTTGAAGGAGCGAACGGATGGCTGAACAGACGGAAAACAAGGCGACGGCGGGCGGCTTCGCGCCGCTGAAAATTCCATTATTTGCGGTGCTGTGGGGCGCCACGGTGCTCGGCAACGTCGGCAGTTTTATGCGCGACGTTGCCAGCTCGTGGCTGATCACCGACCTGTCGAGCAACCCTTCGGCGGTGGCGCTGATGCAAACCGCCGCTACGCTGCCGGTGTTCCTGCTGGCCATCCCGGCCGGGGTGCTGTCGGACATTCTCGATCGGCGACGCTTTCTGATCTTCGTGCAAATTCTGCTGGCCTGCGTCAGCGGCAGCCTGTTGCTGCTGTCGCAGACCGGCGCGCTGACGGTGGAATACCTGCTGGCGCTGACCTTCGTCGGCGGCATCGGCGCGGCGCTGATGGGGCCGACCTGGCAGGCAATCGTGCCGGAGCTGGTGCCGCGCGCCGAGCTGAAAAACGCCGTGGCGCTGAACTCGCTGGGCATCAACATCGCCCGCTCCATCGGCCCGGCGGCCGGCGGTTTGCTGCTGGCCAGCTTCGGCGCCGGCGCGGCCTACGGCGCGGACGTGATGAGCTATGTGCTGGTGATCGCGGCGCTGCTGTGGTGGAAGCGGCCGAAGGTTGAGGACAGCGGCCTGTCGGAACACTTCTTCGGCGCCTTCCGCGCCGGGCTGCGCTATGCCCGTTCCAGCCGTGAGCTGCACGTGGTGCTGCTGCGGGCGGCGGTGTTCTTCGCCTTCTCCAGCTCGGTCTGGGCGCTGCTGCCGCTGGTGGCGCGCCGCATGCTGGGCGGCAGCGCCGGTTTTTACGGCGTCTTGCTGGGGGCGGTGGGCGCCGGGGCGATCCTTGGGGCTATTGTGCTGCCGCGCCTGCGCCAGCGGCTGAACGCCGACGGGCTGGTGTTGCTGGCGGCGGTGCTGACGGCGGCGGTAATGGCGGCCCTGTCGCTGGCGCCGCCGCAGTGGCTGGCGGTGGTGCTGCTGTTGGTGCTGGGCGCCGGCTGGATCATTGCGCTGACCACGCTCAACGGCGCGGCGCAGGGCGTGCTGCCTAACTGGGTGCGCGGCCGCGGCCTGGCCATCTATCTGATGGTGTTCAACGGCGCGATGGCGGCGGGCAGCCTGCTGTGGGGACTGGTGGCGCAGGAGCTGGGCGTGGCCGCCACGCTGCTGGTCGGCGGCGTCGGTCTGTTGGCGGCGGGGCTGCTGTTCCACCGCCTGCGTCTGCCGACCGGTGAGGCCGATCTGCAGCCGTCGAACCATTGGCCGGAGCCGTTGGTTAACACGCCGGTCGAGAACGATCGCGGCCCGGTGATGATTCAAGTGGAGTACCGCATTCGCGAGCAGGATCGGCCGCAGTTCTTGCGCACGCTGCTGATGCTGGAGCGGGCGCGTCGCCGCGATGGAGCTTACGCCTGGGGCATCACCGAGCACACCGGCGATCCGGAATGCATCATGGAGTGGTTCCTGGTGGAGTCCTGGGCAGAGCATCTGCGGCAGCACCAGCGGGTATCGCACGCCGACGCCGATCTGCAGCAGGAGGCGCTGCGCTTCCATATCGGCCCTGAGAAACCGGTGGTGCATCACTTCCTGTCGCTCGACCGGCGTCAGGTGAAGCATTAACTGCACGGCCAGGCGGTGAGAAGGTGCTATGCTTTTGGTCGGTTCGGCGGCGCGGCCGCCGTAAGACGAATGTAGTCAGCACAGGGAGACATATTGATGACGGCACCTTCTGCTTTTGCCCGCGAGCTTGGGCTGCGCTATCCGATCGTTCAGGGGCCGATGAACGGCGCGTCGCCGCCGGCGCTGGCGGTGGCGGTGAGCAACGCCGGGGCGCTGGGATCGTGCGCGGCGGCGCTGTTTTCCCCAGCGGTGATCCTCGAGCGCGTGCAGCAGATCCGCGCGCAGACTGCCGCACCGTTCAACATCAACCTGTTTCTGCTCGATGAGCAGCACCCGGATCTCGCCGAGCTCAAGCGCGCCCAGCACCTGCTGCGGCCGTTCCGCGAAGCGCTGGGGCTGAGCGAGCCGCCCATGCCGGCCCAATTCGCCGAAAACAACCGCGACCAGATCGCGGCCCTGCTGGAGGCGGCGCCGCCGGTGGTCAGCTTCACCTTCGGCGTGCTGCCGCGCGCGACGGTCACGCAGTTCAAGAAGGCCGGCTCGCGGGTGATCGGCACCGCCACCACGGTGGCGGAAGCCCGCGCCTGGGAAGAGGCGGGCGCCGACTTCGTCTGCGTCTCGGGCGCGGAGGCGGGGGGGCATCGCCCGACCTTCCTCGGCGATATCGAACAGTCCTGCGTCGGCCTGATGGCCCTGTTGCCGCAGGTGGCGGCGGCGGTGAAGATCCAGGCGATCGCCGCAGGCGGCATCATGAACGGGCGCGGCATCGCGGCGGCACAATTGCTGGGTGCGCAGGCGGCGCAGCTGGGCACCGCGTTTCTGTGCAGCCCGGAGTCGGGCATCGCCGAAGCCTGGCGAGCGGCGCTGCGCAACGCCGGCGATGACAGCACGCGCCTGACGCGCGCCTTCAGCGGCCGCCCGGCGCGCGGCATCGTCAATGATTTCATGCGGCAGATGCGCGCGGAAGAGGCGCAGATCCTGCCTTATCCGGTGCAGAACGCGCTCACCGGCGATATTCGCCAGGCGGCGGCCAAGGCCGGGCGCGGGGAGTTTATGTCGCTGTGGGCCGGGCAGGGCGTGGGCCTGGCGCGGCCGATGCCGGCGGCGGAGCTGGTCGCCACGCTGGCGGCGGAGCTGGAAGCGGTGTGACCTCGTCGGCGCGATTTATTGCTGTGGCAATGTAAAAAGACGCCGGGGTGAGGCCTGAGAGAGATAAACAGTCCGGCGTGAAGGCCGGACTGCGGGTTAGCCTTGGCTAGACGAGAATATCGGCGGAAGCGTCGACATGCCCAACGATTTTGACAAGGAAATCAGGCAATTGATTGCCGGAGAGATTGATGGCCAGATCGGTGACATTCTGCTGCGCGTCATAATTCAGCGCCGCTTCATACAACGAGCCGCTTAAACTATCCACGAAGTGCAACTCGCTCCCTTCGGCCTTAGCCGTCTGGTTGAGCCACGACAGGTCGATTTTATCCACCGCCGTCTGGAAATCGCGGATCCAATCCGGCGCGGCAGCTTGGCTGTCGCCGGCTTCGCGGAAGACGAAGGTGTCCGCGCCTGCATTGCCCCAGAGCTGATCGGCGCCGCCGGCACCGTAAATGATGTCGTTGCCTGCACCGCCTTTTAACGTATTGTTCAGCGCGTTGCCCACAAGAATGTCGGCGCCGCTGCCGCCGATGATATTTTCAATCTGCGCGCCGTAGGCGATGGCGATATTCGCCTTCAAGCCGCCGACATCAGAGAATGCGCCTTCGTTAATGTTGATGCGCTGATCCTGGCTGTAGCCTGAAAAATCCAGCGTGTCATTGCCGCCGGCATCCCAGATAGCCGCCACGATTTTGTCCGTGGACGCCTTAACGCTCAAAAAGTCTCTGTCCGTATTCGAGTTGAAACCATAGGTGGTATCGCCGGTGCGCGTGGTGGTATTCGCGCCGTAAAGCTTCTGTATGGCGGTAATATCATCCAGCTGCGGCCCTGATGGCCAAACGCCTTTATAGTCAGCGCTGGTGTATTGTTCGTTAAAATAGCTCATCAAAGAATATTGATGGTCGTCTTCATAATACTTCGCCGAGTTGGCGTAGGTGGGGTAGGTGGCATTTGACGCATCATAATTGCCGGGATGAGAAAGCCCCAACGCATGCCCTATTTCATGAGTCAGCGTATCCCTCGCGTAGTTATTGGTTTGCGGATTGGAGGCGTCGTAGCCGTTATTGCCGCTGATCCAAATGGTGCTTTTGAGATTGCTCTGCGTACTTTCATACGAGGTGTAATTGCCCCCGCTGGCCGCCTTATAAAAACCAAACTTTATATCTGCATTTTTCGCGTCGTTGCCTTTAACCTCGGTGAACGTGATGTTGGCCACATCCGACCAGGATTGTAATGAAAGCTTGGTTTGGGCTTGCTGGGCGGCGGTAAGCTGCGCGGCGCCCGTCTTGTCGCTGCCCGTATAGACGGGGAAAGAGTAGGTCAAGGTAGCCGCATGGTCGGTCACGCCTTTGCCATTGGCGGAATAATGGCTCCTCAGCAGCAGATCTGAAACCTCTTGCGTGGTATATGACGGTTTACTGCTCCCCGCGTGATCGCCTCTTTCATAACGGGTTAAATAATCGGAAATCTTATCGGTCGCTAATGACATATCAAACTCCTTTGGACGTTGACAATATTGCACCTAACGCTCTATATGCTCGTACACAGGTTTGAAAATCAGGGGTAATTAAAGTGATATCATTGGCTTGCCTCCTTGGTCTGGCTTGAATATTGCGTTCAAGCGGAATATATCCTTATCATTAATCACGGTGAGGAATTAATTGTGCACTGTGATTGAGTTAAAGCAGTATAAACACAATTATTTTATTAATTAGTTATTCTTATATGAATCTTTTACATAAGATATGAGTAAAAGACGTGTTTAAATAACTCGTTGGAATTAAATCTTTATTTAATATTTCTCTGTAATCGGCGCGCGGCGTTTGCGTCGCTGATTTATCTTTCTGCTTTTCCAGCTTTTTATCTGTGAAATGCGGTGAGTAGCCGCCATTGCCGTAACGCATAGAGGCGGCCGCACGCCGGCTGTCGTCATTAATCGGATACGGGATTATTGAGGGCGCCCGCGTACACCGATTAACTTGCCTGATACTTAAAAACTGTAGGTGCCCTGCGCCAGGACGAAGTTCATGTTTTTCAGCCCGGCATGGTGCTGCAGGCTGTTGCTGACGTCGAAGTAAACATAGGCCACCTTGAACTGAAGATCGCTGCGCGGTGTCCAGGTTGTTTCGACCTGATACTGGTTGCCGATAAAGCGCGAGCCCTGCGCGCTGCCTTTCACCGGGCGCATCGGGCCGAGGTAGAAGGCATCCTCGCGGCGTTGCCGCCATAACGCGTCCCAGCTGAAGTCGATGGACAGGGTTTGCCACGGCGTGATCGTGACCGAAGGATGGATGGCGATCAGGTTCGCCGGCGCCACCAGCCCGTTCTCGGTCAGGTAGGGCAGCTTGGGATACATGGCGTTAAAGGTATTGAGCTGTCCGTCGTGACCGTTTTTATCGCCGCTGGCGATGCCAATCTTGCCGCCGAAGCGCGGCCGCCAGCGCCAGTCGTTCGCCGTATAGCCGGCGTGCGCCGACGCCGACCAGGCGCGGATGTCGCGCTGTTCCGCGCTGCCGAATTGCCAGGCGGCCTCATTGTCCCAGTCGAAGCCCTGCGCCGCGCCGAAAATGCGCGCGCCGACGGTGTAGCGCCGCTCTTGCCCGCTGAGCTGCGCGTAGTGGGCGTCGTTATCTTCAAAGCCGAAGGTATAAAGATCGAGCGAGGAAGCCAGCGGCGTCAGCGGTGTGGTGCCGTACAGCCCCCATACCTTTTGGCTGTTGTCGGTATTGTCGTCGAAACTGCCGGTCTTGAGCGTAATGGGGTGGCCGATAAAGGCGTCGAGGCGGTTTTTGTCCTTGACCCAGCTGGCGCGGATAGCGTCGAAGGAGCGGCGTACGTTGGGGCCGTCGCGGGTGCCCAGCAGGTGCAGCGAGCCCAGCGCAATCTCCTGGCGGCCGATCCGCAGGGTGCCGAGGCCGTAGGCGGTGGGCAGTTTCATATCCACATAGCCCTGGCCGAGGTAGGCATGATCTTCGTCGGTCGGCTTGCGCCCGCGGTCGCGCGGCGTGGCCAGCGACGATCCCACCTGCACATAGGCGCCGACATAGTCGCCGTAGTCGAGGCGCGCGCCAACCAGCAAGCGCTGCATGAAGGTGTCGTCGCGTCCGCCGTTCAGATCCCGCTGATCCGTCCATTCATAGCGCTCGCGCAGTGAACCGTCGAAAGACAACGTGGCCGCATCGCCCAACGGGATGTTTTTCCAGGGGGAAGCGGCGGGCTCCGCCGCCAGCGCGGGGAGCGTGGAGAACAGCAACAGTGCGGGTAGCGTGCGTTTCATCATGGATATCCGAAGAAAAAAGCGCGCCGCAGCGCGCCTTGGGTTTATTTAGCCGTCTGGTGAATTTCGGCGATATAGCCGCCAGGGAAACGCACCAGCGCCGAGGCGCGGCGCTCCGCCGCCGTCGAACGCCACAGCACCTGCGCGCCGCTGGCCGTGGCTTTGGCCAGCGTGGCCGACAGATCGTCGACGCCATAGCCGGTGCGCTCATGGCCGAACGGATAAGGCAGATGTCCGTCGGTGACGAAAATGCGCGTTTTGCCGAAGCGGGAGTCCAGCTCGATCTGGCGGATCTTGCCGTTGCCGTTGCGGCCGATCGCCGCATCGCTGACTTGCGCGTCGCTCGCCACCTTGGCGTGCGAGAATGCCCGGTAGCTTTTAAGGAAATCGTCGACGCGATAGGCGGAGAGATACAGGCGGTTTTCCGGCACGCTCAGCAGCGGCTTGTAGTTGGGCGCTTTGGTGTGCCAATAAAGCTGCATGTTGACGCCGCCGGGCCACTGGATCACTGCGTCGCGGCCAATCGGATCGTCGAAGGGTTCGACCTGCACATCGGCGCCGGCGGCCTTGGCTTGCCGGATGGCGGCGTCCATATCCCTGACCAGAAAACCGTTGCGCTCGGCACCAAACGGATGCGGGATCGGCGTTTTGAAATCGAACACCGAGAAGCTGCCGGCCGGCGTCAGTATCAGCTGGGAGTAGGTTTCGCTGGGCGTGGGCGTGACGTTGACCAGCACGCGTTCGGTGCTGGTGCCGCCGAAGGTTTTCAGGATGCTGTCGACAAAGGCATCCATCTTGCCGCGTTCGACGTAAACATGGGTGGTGTCATACTGCGGCCCCACGGCGACAGACGCCGTATCGGCCGCCCATGACATCGCCGGGAGCAGCAGCGCAAGGGCCGACATCCTCAGCCGACGAGAAGAAATGCCGATAATATGTTGCATGTTGACCTCCAGGTAGCGGTTATTTTCCTGAGTGAAGCGTAATTTTCCATGAGCTTTCCCGTCGGCTGAAAAATAAAAACCAAAAGCGCAATGCGCGCCGTGAAACATTAACGAAGGGCGAACGTCAGACGCCCAGGCGAATATCGCGCAGGTGCTGAATATCTATTTTTATGGCGTAAAACGATGGGGCGCCTTTGCCGGCCAAACCCGCTGCCGCTAAGGGACGGCGATGATGAGACCCGCCTCGCCGCGTGTTGAGGTGTATCGAGGATAATCCATAACGGTCATCTCCTTGATGGGATATATCGCATTAACGATGTGAGTTTACGCTCTTCATTGCCCTCTAAATATAAATACAGCATTAAAAGAATTGCCGCCCATCAAATTTTTATATGACTTGTTGAGTAAATACGAATAAGCGGGAAAAGAGAATATCGCGGCGCCTGACAGGGCTGACGTAGAGGGGGAGGCGGTGTTTACCTCGGGAGAGAAAACGGCCTGCCGAAGCAGGCCGTTGGAGGGCGTTACGCCAGATCGAAACGATCGAGGTTCATCACTTTGTTCCAGGCGGCGACGAAGTCGTGGGCGAACTTCTCTTGCACGTCGGCGCTGCCGTAGACTTCGGCCAGCGCGCGCAGCTGCGCGTGCGAACCGAATACCAGATCGACGCGGGTGCCGGTCCATTTGACCGCGCCGCTGCGGCGATCGCGGCCTTCGAACAGGCCGTCTTCACCGACCGGGTGCCAGGTGGTGCCCATGTCGAGCAGGTTGACGAAGAAGTCGTTGGTCAGCGCCTGCGGGCGGTGGGTGAACACGCCGTGCTGCGTGCCGCCGACGTTGGCGCCGAGCACGCGCAGCCCGCCGACCAGCACCGTCATTTCCGGCGCGGTCAGGGTCAACAGCTGCGCCTTGTCGACCAGCAGCGTTTCGGCCGGCACGCGGTATTTGCCCTTCAGGAAGTTGCGGAAACCGTCGGCGAGCGGCTCCATCGCCTCGAAGGAGTCCACGTCGGTCTGTTCCTGCGAGGCGTCCATGCGGCCCGGGGCGAACGGCACCGTCAGGGTGAAACCGGCGTTCTTCGCCGCCTGTTCCACGCCCGCCGCGCCGGCCAGCACGATCAGGTCCGCCAGCGAGACGCGCTTGCCGCCGGTCTGCGCATCGTTGAAGGCGCGTTGGATGCTCTCCAGCTTGGCCAGCGTCGCGGCGAGCTGCGCAGGTTGGTTGACCGCCCAGTCCTTTTGCGGCGCCAGGCGAATGCGCGCGCCGTTGGCGCCGCCGCGCTTGTCTGAGCCGCGGAAGCTGGAAGCAGAAGCCCAGGCGGTGGAGACCAGCGCCGACACCGCCAGGCCGGAAGCCAGCACGGCGTTTTTCAGCGCGGCGATGTCCTGCTCATCGATCAGCGGATGATCGACCGCCGGGATCGGATCCTGCCAAATCAACGCTTCCTGCGGCACTTCCGGGCCGAGGTAGCGCGCGCGCGGCCCCATGTCGCGGTGGGTCAGCTTGAACCAGGCGCGGGCGAAGGCGTCGGCCAGCTCCTCCGGGTGCTCATAGAAGCGGCGCGAAATCTTCTCGTAGGCCGGATCGAAGCGCAGCGACAAGTCGGTGGTCAGCATGGTCGGGCGGCGTTTCTTGTTGGGATCGAAGGCGTCGGGAATGGTTTCACCGATGTCTTTCGCCACCCACTGGTGCGCGCCGGCCGGACTTTGGCTCAGCTCCCATTCGTATTCGAACAGGTGACGGAAGAAGTCGTGGTTCCACTGGGTCGGGGTGGTGGTCCAGGTGACTTCCAGGCCGCTGGTGATGGCGTCTTTGCCGACGCCGGTGCCGAAGGTGCTGTGCCAGCCGAGGCCCTGCGCTTCCAGTCCGGCGGCTTCCGGATCGGCGCCGACGTGAGACGCCGGGCCGGCGCCGTGGGTCTTGCCGAAGGTGTGGCCGCCGGCGATCAGCGCCACGGTTTCTTCGTCGTTCATCGCCATGCGGGCGAAGGTTTCACGGATGTCGCGCGCGGCGGCCACCGGATCGGGATTGCCGTCCGGGCCTTCCGGGTTGACGTAAATCAGGCCCATCTGCACCGCCGCCAGCGGGTTTTCCAGATCGCGGTCGCCCGAGTAGCGGCTATTCGGCCCGCCGCTCAGTTCCAGCCAGATCTTCTCAGAGCCCCAGTAGACGTCGTCCGGCTCCCAGGTGTCGGCGCGGCCGCCGGCGTAGCCGAAGGTTTTGAAGCCCATCGATTCCAGCGCCACGTTGCCGGTCAGGATAATCAGGTCGGCCCAGGAGATGTTGCGGCCGTATTTCTGCTTGATAGGCCACAGCAAACGGCGCGCCTTGTCGAGGCTGACGTTGTCCGGCCAGCTGTTGAGCGGGGCGAAGCGCTGCTGGCCTTCGCCTGCGCCGCCGCGGCCGTCGCCGATGCGGTAGGTGCCGGCGCTGTGCCAGGCCATGCGGATGAACAGGCCGCCGTAGTGGCCGAAGTCCGCCGGCCACCATTCCTGCGAGTCGGTCATCAGGGCGTGCAGATCCTGTTTGACCGCCGCCAGATCGAGGCTGTTGAAGGCATCGGCGTAGTTGAAGTCTTTATCCATCGGATCGGACAGGGGGGAGTGCTGGTGCAGCGGTTTCAGGCTGAGCTGATTAGGCCACCAATCCTGATTGGTGGGGCCGTTCTGCGGTGCGGGCTGCTTGCCGCCCGAAAACGGGCATTTGCTTTCAGTTGTCATAATGCGCTCTCTGCTTCCGTAAAGATGCTCCAGCCGCCGGGCGTGGAGCGGTTAACAAGGCATGCGGGTAAGGCTTGCGTCGGGTGTTGCGCTAAATAACTGAACTCAATCGATTTACGTCACCCTCGCCGCCAACGGGCAAAGGGGGACATAGGGCTAAGCTTAGTCAGCGGCGGCGGAGAGATAAAATAGGAATGAGTGAATATTGTGATAGCTTGCGGCGATTTATGGGTGTGCTATTGATAGTCAACACGCCGCGTTATCGGCGCCGCAACATGAACGCGAGCACTGCGTCCGCCAGCTTGCCGAACGGCGCGCGCAGCAGGTCGGTAAAGCGCCAGCGGCTCTGGATGAAAACGCCTTTGGCGTGGCTCAGCGCCCGAAATCCTTCGATGCCGTGACAGGCCCCCATGCCACTGGGGCCGATGCCGCCGAACGGCAGGTCGTCCTGGGCGAAGTGCAGCAGGGTGGCGTTGATGCTGACGTTGCCGGAGGCGGTGCGCGCCAGCAGCCGGTCCCGATCCTCGCCCGGCGGGCCGAAGTAGTAGAGCGCGAGCGGGCGCGGCGCGGTGTTGATAACGTCGATCGTTTCATCAAAGGCGGCGTAGGTACGCACCGGCAGCAGCGGCCCGAAGATCTCTTCTTGCATGATCGCGCTGTCATCGGGGGCGCCGACGATAAGCGTAGGGGCCAGCGTGTTCGGCCGTTCAGACGCCGAGTCCGGGCGGTGGCCGACCGGATGGAGTTGCGCGCCGCGCGCCTGTGCGTCGGCAAGCAGCGCTTGCAAGCGGTGGTAGTGCCTGTCGTTGATGATGGCACCGTAGTCGTCGCCGGTTGGCCCGTCGGGATAAAAGCTTTTAACCGCCGCGTCATAGAGCGCCATGAAGCTTGCCAGATCGTCCTGATGAACCAGCAGGTAATCGGGCGCGATACAGGTTTGGCCCGCGTTCGACAGCTTGCCGAACGCCACGCTCTTGACGTTTCTGGCGTTAACCGCGCCGCGCGCCATGACGGCAGGGCTTTTGCCGCCCAGTTCGAGCGTTAACGGCACCAGATGTTTGCCGGCCGCCTGCATGACCTGACGGCCGATCGCCGTGCTGCCGGTGAACACCAGATGGTCGAACGCCAGCTCGCTGAATCTGGCCCCGACGTCCGGCCCGCCGGTCACGACGGCGACCTCATCGGCGGGAAACAGCGCCGCCAGCAACATTTCGATGAGGCGGCTGGTATGCGGCGTGAGCTCCGAAGGTTTCAACATCACGCGGTTGCCGGCGGCCAGGGCGGTGGCCAGCGGGATGAAGGTCAACGAAAACGGGTAGTTCCACGGCGCCATGATGCCAATCACGCCCTTGGGCTGATATTGCACATAGGCGCGTGCGGCCTGATACGGCAGGGCGACGTGGCGGCGCTCCGGCTTCATGAAGCGTTTCAGGTTGCGCAGCAGGTAATCGATCGCCTGAACGGTGACCAGAATCTCCAGAATGTCGGTTTCGTAAGGCGAACGGTGGCCGAAGTCCGCGCTGACGGCCGCCGCCAGCGCGGCGCGCTGGGCCAGAATGGCGCTCCGCAAGCGGCGCAGGGCGGCCTTGCGCTGTTGCATCGTCGGCGCGCCGTCGCGCAGGAAGGCGTGGCGCTGGGCGGCAAGCCGCGGCTCCATCGTCATGAGGATGTCATCTCCCTGCACTTGAATTCTCCTGATGCCGAGTGAAAGCGGGAATGCGGTTTGCCGAATGGGGTTTGACCTTAAAGTGAACTTTAAACCTATACTCGTTAAACGATCAACGCAAGATCGTCGGCCAACCGGGATGAGGGAGCCAGAGATCCCGGTGCCGTGCGCAGTATAAACCTTCTTTTTTAACCAGAGTGTAAATGGGAGAAACGACATGGGTTATGTAACGACCAGCGATGGCGTCGAGATTTTCTACAAGGATTGGGGCCCAAAAAACGGCAAGGTTATCTACTTCCACCACGGCTGGCCGCTGTCCAGCGATGACTGGGATGCCCAGATGCTGTTCTTCGTGAACAAAGGGTTCCGCGTGGTTGCGCACGATCGTCGCGGCCACGGCCGCTCCAGCCAGGTGTGGGAAGGGCACGACATGGATCACTACGCCGATGATGTCGCCGCGGTGGTAAAACACCTCGGCGTACAGGGCGCCATGCACGTGGGCCACTCGACCGGCGGCGGTGAGGTGGTGCGCTATATCGTGCGCCACGGCGAGGACAAGGTGTCCAAAGCGGTGCTGATCAGCGCAGTGCCGCCGCTGATGGTGAAAACGGACAGTAACCCGCAGGGCACCCCAAAATCGGTATTCGATGATTTCCAGGCGCAGCTGGCCGCCAACCGGGCGCAATTCTATTACGACGTGCCCGCCGGCCCGTTCTACGGCTATAACCGTCCGGGCGCCAAACCGTCGGAGGCCATTATCTGGAACTGGTGGCGGCAGGGCATGATGGGCGGCGCCAAGGCGCACTATGACGGCATCGTCGCCTTCTCGCAGACCGATTTCACCGAAGATCTCAAGAAGATTGCCATTCCGGTGCTGGTGATCCACGGCGACGACGACCAGGTGGTGCCTTATCAGGACTCCGGCGCGCTGTCGGCCAAGCTGGTGCAAAACGGCACGCTCCATACCTATAAGGGCGCGCCGCACGGCATACCGACCACCCATGCCGATCAGGTCAACGCCGATCTGCTGGCGTTCGTGAACAGTTAAGCGCGAACAAGCACTTTTGCTCCGCCCTGAGTGGGCGGAGTTTTTTTCATTGCGATGAGGAACGCCAATGCAAACGATCCTGGGCGCCAGTGGCCAGATCGCCCAAGAGCTGGCGCGTGAACTGAAGCGCGCGTACACCGATGATTTAAGATTGGTCAGCCGCAACCCGAGGAAGGTCAACGACAGCGATACGCTGGTCGCGGCCGACCTGCTCGATGCACAGCAGACCCTGGCGGCGGTGAAGGGCAGCGACGTGGTGTATTTCGCCGCCGGCCTGCCGCCGGATTCGGCGCTGTGGGAGCGGCAATTTCCGACCATGCTGCAGAATGCGTTGGACGCCAGCCGTACCGCGGGCGTGCCCTTTGTTTATTTCGACAATACCTATATGTATCCGCAGAACGGCGAGCCGCAGACGGAATCGACGCCGTTCGCGCCTCGGGGGCGCAAGGGACGGGTGCGTGCCCTGATGACCGAGAAGGTGCTCAACGAGATGGAGCGCAAGCAGATCCCCGTGCTGATCGGCCGTGCGCCCGAGTTTTATGGGCCGGGAAAAACGCAGAGCTTCACCAATGCGCTGATCGTCGACAGGCTGAAAGCGGGGGAAAAACCGCGCGTGCCGGTTCGCGACGACAGGCTGCGCACGCTGATCTGGACGCCCGACGCCAGCCGTGGGTTAGCCCGGCTCGGCAATACGCCCGACGCGTTCGGCCAGACGTGGCATCTCCCGTGCTGCGACGAGCGGCTCACCTATGCGCAGTTCGCCGCGTTGGCCTGCGAGGTGTTTGGGAAGGACATTTCATATTCCGTTATCGGCAAATGGGCGTTGATCGCTGCAGGGTTGGTTTCGTCCGGCGCGCGTGAGATGCGCGAGCTGCTGCCGCGCTACGAGCACGATAACCTGTTCGACTCGACCAAGTTCAAACAGCGTTTTCCCGACTTCGCCGTCACGACGTATCGCGCCGGGCTGGAAACGATTTGGCGGGAGTGGAAAAACGCGCAAGCGCCGCGCTGAGGCGTCCGTCGCGCCATGAGCAGGCGCATTCGGCACCCTGTCATCACTCTGCCCTCATGATCCTCTCGCACCGTCTCGATCGGCGCGAGCGAGCCTCGCCCTTCACCGGGCGGGGCTTTTTATTGGCTGCGGCAGCGCGTCACCAGTGATAGCTGATGCCCATATCGAGTTTGTCTGACGCATCGACGCCGGGGGCGTGCCGAGAAAGGTTATTGAATTCATAGTTAATAAACACCTGCATGTTGCTATTGAGCAACCAGGTCACGTCCAACTCCTCGTAGTTCAATAAGTCGGTGTTGCGGCCTGCCCGGGCCTGTATCAAACGGGTATAGCCGATGTTGGGCTGAATATGGTCCGTCAGCCGGTATTTGGCGAGCGCTTCATAACTGGACGCCGAGCCGCGGTTAGCGGTTTGTTGCGGGCTGATGGCGTTGTCGCTTTGGGTGAACACGGCCGCGAGATAGATTTTTTTCGACGCATAGAGAACCCCCTCGGCCAGCGTATCGATGCGCCGACGATAGCCGGCGGCGCGTTGCTGGCGCTGCGTGGTTTGAGACGCCGAAGCGGCGGCGATGAGGCTGAGCGTCGGCGTCAGCGCATAGCGGAAGGAGGCGCCGAACCCGTTGCCGTTTTGTTTGCCCAGCGCCTGTCGATCGTCGCCGTCTTTGAACTGATACTGCAGCGCGAGGGCGGCGTGCCGCTGAAACAGGCTGAAAGGTTTGCGGTAAGTGAGCAGGTTGTGCGCCCGGCCGCGCATAAAGTTGTCGATGTAGTTGTAGGCCATTTCTCTGAACAGCGGGGAGCGATCGGTCAGGGCGGTCACATCATAGAGCACGCCCCAGTTGCGGCCGATATCGAGGCTGCCCAGGGAGGCGTTCTGCACGCCGAGGTAGGCGAGCCGGGTGCTGTTTCGGGTGGCGTCGGCGAAGCTGACGGTATATTCCCAATGGGCGTAGGCCCGCCAGCGCGGCGCGATCTTTTTTTTGCCGATCAGGCCGAAATAGAGATAGCTGCGGTCGCCGTCGTCGCGTTCGCTTTGGCCGCTGTAGCGTCTGGCGATAATCGTGCCGTAGAAATTCAGGCTGCTGTGTTGCGATACCGTCAGCGGCACGGCGAAGGCGCTGCGCGGCAACAGGGCCAGCAGCGGGAGCCACAGGCTCGCCGAAAAAGCGCGAGGATTGCATTTTATCATGATGACGCCGTCCCTGTGCGCGGCAAGCCGGCCGGCTTGCCGTCCTGGTGAAGCTTAAGCGTGTGTGACGTGTTTAAAGTAGCTGACGATCCCCTGCGTGATGGCGGTGGCGATTTTATTTCGGAATGCAGGGGTGCCCAGCAGCCTTTCTTCCTCGGGGTTGGTGATGAACGAGGTTTCCACCAATACCGAAGGAATGTACGGGGATTTCAACACCACGAAGGCCGCCTGTTCGGTATTTTTGGCATGCAAATGATGGATGGGCGCAATATGTTGGATCAGGTGCGAGCCCAGCGTCAGGCTTTCTTTGATGGTTTCCGTTTGTTCCAAATCAAACAGTATCTTCTGCAAATAGCGATCTTTCTTGATGACGTGGGGGCCGGCGAGATCGTCCGCCGCGTTTTCACTGTTCGATAAGTATTTCGCCATCGCGCTGCTGGCGCCCTTAGTGGAAAGCGCAAAGACCGAAGCGCCGCAGGCGCTGGGGCAGGTAAAGCCGTCGGCGTGAATCGACATGAAAAGATCCGCGCCATGTCGGTGCGCGATCTCCACCCGATCGTACAGCGGAATAAAAACGTCGCTGTCGCGCGTCAGGCGGGCATCGATGCCGTGTCGATCGAGCTGCGCCCGCACGTTTCTGGAGATCGCCAGAACGACATGTTTTTCCAGCGAACCGGTGTGGCCAATGGCGCCGGAGTCGATGCCGCCATGGCCGGGATCCAACATGACCAGGAATCGTTTTCGCGCACCCTGAGGGCCCGCCTGTTTTTTGGGGCGTGGCAAGCCGTGGGCGCTAGCCAGCGGAGAAACGGCGCTATTGAGCGCCAGAGCCGCCAGCCCGGCCAGCATCATTCTGCGGCGGGACAAGCGCGTGTTCAAAAGGTCCTTCTTAGCCATAAGGTTAACCCGCATAAAGGGAAGGTTGTTGTGTTATAACATAACAACTTATACTGGTATCATCGTCGTCTGTTAGCGCCTGTTACTTTTAATGTCATTCTATAAAACAACTGGTTTTTTATACTGATTATAGTTATTTGATTGGGTGTTTATATTGTGACTTATTTGTATTTCATTTGTTAATTCTTATTTTGAAACACTATGCAATCCAATATTTCAAATGAGATTTATTACCATCCAATAATGATATGTTATAACGTAATTACAAAAATTGATAAAAACGGCGTCTTTGCCGCCGGCATGCCGGCATAAAGACACCCACGTTTTTGGAGCGTTAACATGACTTTTAAACACCAGGAAAAAGAGACGCTAAATCTATTCGCGGTTCTCGCCGTCTCGTTAAGCACGGTCATCGCCATGCTCGACAGCACCATCGCCAACGTAGCGCTGCCGGTGATCGCGAAAGATTTCGCCGTTTCCGAATCGGCCTCCATCATGATTATCAATGCCTACCAGTTTGCCGTCGTCGCGTCGTTGATGCCCTTTGCGGCGCTGGGCAGAGCGGTGGGCAATAAAAAAATCTTTATGGCCGGGGTGGTGCTGTTTGCTTTCTCCTCGTTGGGCTGCGCGCTTTCCGACACGCTGGCGATGCTGACGGCGTTCCGAGTGATACAGGGCTTCGGCGCGGCGGCGGTGCTCAGCGTCAATGCGGCGCTGATTAAGGAGATCTACCCGGCAAGGCTGCTGGGGCGCGGCCTGGGGATTAACGTGATGGTGGTGTCGGTTTCCGCCGCCGCCGGGCCGTCCATCGCCTCGGCGATACTTTCTCAAACGAGCTGGAACTGGCTGTTCACCATCAATGTTCCCATCGCCTGCCTGTCGCTGCTGCTGAGCGTGATATTTCTGGGCTCCCGCGAGCGGCGCAACGTTGGCTTCGACAGCGGGGGCGCCCTGTTGGTGTTTGTGCTGTTTATCGCTTTCTCGCTCAGCACGATGAGCATGACCACCCGCCATCTGCCGGCGGCGGCGCTGAGCTTTGCGGTATTCGCCGGACTGGCTGGGTGGCTGTACATCAATCAGAAAAGAAAGGCCAACGCCGCGCTGATCCCGGTCGCGATGCTGCATAACCCGACGCTGTCATTGTCTTTGCTGATGTCGATGCTGTCTTACAGCACCCAGCTTTTGGCTTTTGTATCGCTGCCTTTTTATTTCCACAATGTCCTGCAAAGAAACGTGGTGGAAATCGGTCTGCTGCTGACCGCCTGGCCGCTGGCCACCATGGTGTCGTCGTTGATTTCCGGCGATTTGACCAAGAAATACGATCCCAATCTCGTCGCCCTGTCAGGCCTCGCCTGCTTGTTGGCTGGCATGCTGCTGATGGCCAACCTGCCGGCCGATCCGTCGAATGGGGCAATCGTATGGCGTGTGGCGCTGTGCGGCATCGGTTTCGGCCTGTTTCAATCACCGAACAACCTGCTGATCATGACTTCGGTCTCTCATGAAAACAGCAGCATCGCCAGCGGTCTGTTGGGCAGTTCCCGGTTGATCGGGCAAATCGTCGGTTCGGCGTTAGTGGCGATTTTCTTCAATATGCGCGGCGCGCAAGCGACGACTATCAGCTTAATGGCGGGGGCGGCATTCTCGTTTCTCTCTCTGGCCGTGAGCTATATGCGCTTCAAGTCCGCCGTTACGTTAAAAACCAGCAAATAAGCACGTTCGAGGTTTCCCATGCGATTCATCCACCTGGTGCCGCTCATTATCGGGATGGCGGCGTTTTCCCTCAGCGGCTGCTCGACCTACCACGACGTGGCGCTGCAACAAAAAGAGGCGGGGCTCAATAGCCCGTATTATCTGTTGCAGCCGCCGGTGTATGTCGGCGATCGGCTGAAATACGGCCTGAAGGACGGCAGCGGCGGCGAGCTGACGGTTGCGAAGGTTGAACCGAAAGACATCGTTGCCGACAGCGGAAAAATCATTCCCCTGTCGCAACTCTCTTTCCTGCAGCGAAAAGACATTTCCGAAGGAAAAACCGCCGCGTTGGTCGGCGGCGGCGCGGTCGCCACCGCGGCGATCGTTTTCGTTGCCGGGATCACCATCATGGCCGCCGGCATCGCCGCCTCGGCCTGACACCGCTCATCGACGCGCGCCATTTCGCGTGCGCGCAGGAGGCCTCATGGCCGTAAAACTGACATTCATCGCCACCGCCTTGCTGGCGATAGCCGCTTTGCCGATGCTGCCTTGCGCCGGCGCCAGCCAGCCGGAAGCGGCCGCGCTGCCGCAGAGCGCGGCGGCGCAAACGCTGCCCGGCAGCTACCCGCGGATCGTCATCACCGGCAACTGCCCCTTCGGCGTGATCCTGGCCAACGAGGCGGCCTATCGGCACGTCGTCGGCGTCGGCCCCTGGGCATTCATGCATGCCGATATGCATGTGTTGAAAGACATGAAGCCTGACATCGGCAGGATCACGTCCGATTTCATCAATAAGGACTATCGGGTCAACATGGAGTCGTTAATGAATCTGCGGCCCGACATCATTTATTACTACGGCAAAAGCCAGGACGATCGGCTGGAAAGGGCGGGCGTGATGACGGTCGATCTGGACGCCGGCGGGAAGACCAAATACCAGCCGATGGTCACCCAGGTGTATTGGGAAAATACCTTCGCCGACACCCTCGGCCTGCCGCGCACGCATAAATTCAAAGACGCCTGGGAAAGGACCCTGAAGCAGATCCGCCCCTATGCCGCAGCCATCCGCGCGCAGCACGTCAGGGCGTTATATCTGGAAGAAAGCGACGGCAGGCAGTTGAAGGTGAGCGGCCCGCACACCTACGGCGACACCTATCTGAAAATGGCCGGCATGGATAACGTCGCCGTGGATTTGCCGGTGAAGGGCGATGCCGGCAGGTACATCAACGTGTCGATGGAGCAGATCATGGCCTGGGATCCGGATGTGATTTTCGTGGTGTTCGGCAGCGCAAAAGCGCTGCTGCACGGGGGGATCCCCGGCCAGGCGTGGGAGACGCTCAGGGCGGTGAAAAACGGCAAGGTTTTCTCGACGCCGGTGGGCATTCACAACTGGGGGGGCCTGTCGGCGGAAACGTCACTGTTGCCGCTGTTCATGATCAACCGATACGCGCCCGAAGACATTAGCGATAAGACGATGCGGCAGGAGACGCGTCGTTATTATCAGACGATGTTCTCCTACGCGATCCCGAACCGGTTGCTGGATGAGGTGCTGGCGCAACGCTAGCGCCACGGTTGAATAGCGTTAATCCATTGGAGGAGCTTGGGGATGCCGGGCAGAGGAAAATATGCGGCGATCATGGCGGGATTGTTCATTTCGCTGTGTGCAGTCGCCTTCGCATCGCTGTTTGCCGGCCGCTACGCCTTGTCGGCCCATGATGTGGCGCAGATTTTATGGCAGGGGAACATGCCGGGGGAAAACCAGGCCCGCTATTCGGTGATTTTTAACCTGCGCGCGCCGCGGGTAGTGGCGGTGATGCTGGTGGGCGGCGGGTTGGCGGTCGCCGGCGCGACCTTTCAGGCGGTGCTGAAAAACGCATTGGCCAGCCCGGACGTGCTGGGCACGTCTTCCGCCTCCGCCTTTGGCGCTGCGCTGGGCATTCTATTGAGTTTGCCTTTTGCCCTGAGTTCGCTGCTGTCGTTTCTTTTCGGCGTGGTGAGCCTGTTGCTGGTGCTCGGCATCTGCCGCCTCAAACGCCGGCAGGATGCGCTCACCACGCTTTTGTCCGGCATGATTATCGCGTCGCTGTTTATCGCGTTTGTCTCGGTCATAAAATATGTCGCCGATCCGCAGGATACCTTGCCGGCGATCGTCTTCTGGCTGATGGGCAGCTTCGCTTCGGTAGCGAAAGCGCAGGTTTATTGGCTGATCCCGCTGTTTGCGGCGTGTTACCTGACTATCTACCGGCTCAGGTGGAATATGAACATTCTCTCGCTGGGAGACGACGAGGCGCGCATCGCCGGTCTGAATCCGCCCCGGCTGAAGATCCTGTTGCTGATCGCCGCCTCTCTGCTGGTTTCCGCCTCGGTGGGCTTGGCCGGCGTGGTGGGGTGGGTCGGCTTGGTGATCCCGCATTTGGTGCGAAGCGTGTTGGGGTATAACCACGGTCGCCTGATCCCGGCTTCGGCGCTGAGCGGGGCGCTGTTTTTGCTGGTGATCGACAATATCGCCAGAGGCGCCACCTACGCTGAAATCCCGATCGGCATCCTGACCGCGCTGATCGGCGCGCCGCTTTTCGCCCTCCTTTTTATTATGAGCAGCAAACATGATCACCGTTAGCCAGTTGACCCTGGGGTTCAAAGGGTGTGAGCCCATTCTCGACAACGTCAGTTTTCATCTGAAACGCGGTGAGATCCTCAGCGTGCTCGGGCCGAACGGCGCCGGTAAAACCACGCTGCTGAGACATGTCGCGGGCCTGTGCCGGCCCTTGTCAGGCGTGTGCCAGATCGGCCGCATCGACAATCGGCCCGCCCGACTGGCCTATGTGCCGCAGGCGAAAACGCCGCATTTCGCGTATGGCGTGCTCGATTTTGTCACTTTCGGCTGCGCTCGCCAGGCGGGGTGGTTCGCCGGGCCGCGGCGGCAAGATTTCGCCAAGGCGCAGGCGGTGTTGCACGCGCTGGAGATCGCGCCGCTGGCGCAGAAAAACATCAATCAGATCAGCGGCGGGGAACTGCAGATGTGTTATTTCGCCAAGGCGCTGGCGGCGGACCCCGACGTCATGATCCTCGACGAACCGGAGTCGAACCTGGATTTTTACAATCAGGCTAAAATGATCGAGATGCTCTGGCGCCTCGCCAAAGAGCGGCAGATGACGATCGTGCTGAATACGCATTTTCTGCATTACGCCGATCGCATCTCCGACAAGTGCCTGCTGATGAATAAGCGACAGTGCATGTTTGGCGATAAAAACGCCTTGCTGCAAGAGGATATCCTGGAGCGCTACTTCCAGGTGCCGGTGAGAAAGTGCCGGTACGAATATGCCGGCGTCAGCGAAGAAACGTTCATTGTCGCGCTACGGCACCCCGCTTGAGCGCCGCCAGTGCGAGGGCGATTGAGGGATATCCCTCATTGCGGCCCCGCCGGCGGTTATTTAAGCTGAAAGAGAAATGCAACGGTGAATATGGAGATAATCATGACTGATTCAGTATCCAACGATCGTAATCCCACCCCGGATGTGGCGGAAGACAACGCGTTCTTCCCATCACCTTACTCCCTCAGCCAGTACACCTCGTCCAAAACCGACTTCACGGGCGCCAGCTACCCGAACGCCTATCGCGGCGGCAAGTGGAAGGTGCTGATGATCGCCTCGCAGGAGCGCTACCTGCTGATGCAAAACGGCAAGTTCTTCTCCACCGGCAACCATCCGGTCGAGATGCTGCTGCCGATGTATCACCTGGATCTGGCCGGTTTCGAGATCGACATCGCCACGCCGTCCGGCGATCCGGTGAAGCTGGAGATGTGGGCGTTCCCGCATGAAGACCCAGCGGTCAAGGCCACCTATGAGAAGTACCGCAGCCAACTCAAGCAGCCGAAAAAGCTGACGGAAGTCGTGAAGGATCTGGATGGCGGCAACTACCTCGGCGTTTTCATTCCCGGCGGCCACGGCGTGCTCAACGATATCCCGTTCAGTGAAGAGGTGAAAAAGACGCTGCACTGGGCCCATGACAACGATCGCTACGTGATCTCGCTGTGCCACGGGCCGGCCGGTTTGCTGGCGGCGGGCATTGGCGAGAGCAAAGACGATTTCCTCTATCGCGGCTATGAGATGTGCGTGTTCCCGGATGCTCTCGATACAGGCGCCAACATCGACATCGGCTATATCCCCGGCCCGATGCCCTGGCTGGTGGGCGAACGCCTGCGTGAGCTGGGCGTGAAGATCGTCAATGCCGACATCACCGGCAAGGTGCATAAAGATCGGCGCCTGCTGACCGGCGACAGCCCGCTGGCTTCCAACAACCTCGGTAAACTGGCGGCGGAGACGCTGCTGGCCGACGTCGCTGCGCGATGAGCGACGAGATCGCGCAGCGCGCTTTCCAGACGGCGTTGGCGATGGACCACGAGCGAACCCTGTCCGCCATTCAGGGGCGGGTTCGCGCCTTCGCCGCGCCGTTCGGCTTCGATCGCTTTGTGCTGTTTTCCGCTTCCGCCACGGCGGAGGCGGGGATCGAGCATATCTATTGGGTCGAAGGCGACTGGTTCGGCGAGGGGGAGGCGGTCGATGCGCTGACCTACGTGCGGCACTGCCCGGTGACTCGCCACATGCTGCGGGCCAGCGAGCCGTTCTTCTGGACCAAGACCCGGGCGCAGCAGGGAGAGCGCTACCGGATTGTGCGCACGCCGCGCGGCGCGGGCCTGCACGGCGTGCAAATCCCGGTGTTCGGCCCCGCCGGCCTGGAGGGTGCCGTCAGCCTGGGAGGCGAGCGCATCGACGCCTCGCCGCCGGTGCGGTTGGCGCTGTCGCTTGTGGGCACGGCGGCCTTTTTGGCAGCGCGGCGGTTGTTCGAACCGGCGGCCGGCAAAGAAGAAGGCCGGCTGTCGGCGCGCGAACGTGAGGTGCTGAGCTGGACCGCCATCGGCCGACGACAGGCGGATATCGCCGCGATGCTCGGCCTGTCTGAACGCACGGTGGAAAACCACCTGCGCCGCATTCGCCGGCGCCTTGGCGCCGCCACCACCGCGCAGGCGATCAGCGTGGCGATCCGCCTGGGCGAAATTGCCCCCGAGAGCCGTTAGCCTGCCGCCATTTGCCGCAGCAGCCACTCGCGCAGCGCAATGATATCGGGGCGCTGCGCGGTCTCTTCGGTGGTCATCAGATAGTAGTTGGCGCCGGGTAACGCCATCTCGAACGGTGCGGCCAGCACGCCGCGCTGCAACAAATCGCGCGCCAGCAGCCGGCTGGCGATCACCACCCCCTGGCCGGCCACCGCCGCCTGCAGCGCATGGGTTTCGTCGCTGAAGGTCAGCCCGGCTTCCACGTTCAACCCTTCCGGCCCGTAGCGCCGCCGCCAGTTCTCCCAGGTCGGCGAGTCGGCGGGCACCTGCCGATGCGCCACGTGAAACAACGTCACCCGCTGCAAATCCTCGATGCGCGCCAGCGCCAGCGCCGGGCTGGCGACCACGATAAAGCGATCCTCATGCAGCAGGGTGCAGTGCAGATCGGTTTCCGGCGTTTCACGGTAGCGGATGGCGACGTCCACGGTGCGCTGGCTGAGATCCACCCGCTCGACGCTGGTGTGCAGGCGCAGATCGATGGCGGGAAACTCCGCCTTGAAATCCGCCAGGCGCGGCACTAACCAATGGGTGAGAAAATTGGAGGTGGTGGTGACGGTCAGCGCCGGCGGCTGCCGGGCGCGGGTGATTTGGGCGACGGACTGTTCCAGCGCGGCGAAGGCGCGCTGGGTGCCGGCATACAGGATCTCGCCGGTCTCGGTCAGGCTGACGCCCTGCGCGCTGCGCTCGCACACCCGGCATTCCAGCACCGATTCCAACAGCTTGATCTGGTGGCTGACCGCCGTCGCGCTGACGCCCAGCGCCTCGGCGGCCAGTTTGAAGCTGCGGCAGCCGGCCACGGCGTGGAAAGCGCGCAGCGCGCCCAGCGGCGGCAAACGGGGTTTTCTCATGGCTGAGTTATTCTCATCTAAGGCTGAAAACTATGAGTTTGTCTGACCGATTATACAAGAGATAGGCTACTGACATGTGAAAAGGGAAATGAATTTATTTCATCATTTCCACCCTATCGGGAGTGAGCGATGAGCCTTTCTATCAACAACGGCGCCCTGGGCGCCATGACACACACGGGAACGGCGGCGAGCGCCCTGGCGCTCAGCGTGCCGGTCGCGGCGGGCGCTTTGCTGCTGGAGGCGGAGAGCCTGCAGGGCATCGGCGCGACCCTGATGCTGCTGACGGCATTGGCGCTGGCGTTTCTCGGCGGCGCCGCACTGGCCCGCTGGCAGCCGCTGCGGAACCGGCCTGCGCTGGCGATTCTCCGCCACGGCTTTTTGCTGGCGGCGGCGGGATGGCTATTCACATTGCTGATGCTGTTTGGCGGCCATGACTGGCCGGCTCTGCTGGCGGGTCTCGCCCTCGGCGGCCTGGGGCAGGGCGTTGCCTACCGCACGGCGGTGGAGGAGAAAGCGGCGTTCGCCGTGGCCTGCAGGCTGACGACGGTGGTGACTATCGTGGCCGTAGTGATTGCCGCTTCGCTGGTGCAAACCTACGCCGCGCCGGGCGTGAGGGGGAGCTGTTTCGCGCTGGCGTTGCTGGTCGATCTGGCGTTGCTGGGGGCGTTGCTGGCGCGGGTGGCGGAACGGGATGGGGAATGAACTGTCACGCTGAAGGTAAACAGCCCGCCCGGGGGAATGGGCGGGCTTCGCTTAGGCGGCCGCCAGTTCTTGCGGCGTAACGGTTTGCAAACCGACAAGCTGAATGGCCGGCTGCTCCAGATTGATGCCAAAGTATCCTTGATCCCAATTGTAGATATTGACGATGTGCTGATTGAGCGCGCTTTCGCCCTGCATGAATATCGACAGATCCTGCGTATGGGTTTGCGCGTTGTAGTTCAGTGAGAAGCTGCTGTTTGATCCTTCGGCGCCGAAGGCCAGCAGGTGGTTGTCGATAGACAGGGAGGAGGACTGTAAAAAGCCCAGCTCGAAGCTGTCGTCGATGTAGATATTGTGGGTCTGCTTCACGGGAATATTCAGCAGGCTGTTGGGGAAAGGCACATCGTTGGACAACATGCTCAGGTTCACGCCGAGATAATCCTGCGGCGCGCTCCCTCCCGGCGCAGTGGTATAACCGTGCTCGAAACGAATCTCGCTGGAGCCTTTGCCCAGGTTGACCTCCAGGCCGTTGGCCGGCGTCAGCACCCGATCGTTAAAGGTGACGTTGTCCTTAAA
The DNA here is from genome assembly GCF_051172315.1 of Serratia sp. B501. Lineage (NCBI taxonomy): Bacteria > Pseudomonadati > Pseudomonadota > Gammaproteobacteria > Enterobacterales > Yersiniaceae > Serratia > Serratia sp. B501. The sequence continues at coordinate 224,811 of NZ_JBPIZB010000003.1, read as the reverse complement.
GTCGGTCAGTTTCACCGCTTCGATGTTGTACAGCCCGTCCTTAAAGCCATACAGCCCGATGCCGTTTTTCTCGATCACCCCGCGTCCGCCGTAGCTGCCCTGGGCGTCAAACTTCAGGTTTACCCCGTGCGACAGGCTGGAATAATCGACCGTATCGTGGCCGCTGCCGCCGTCGATCACCGTCCAGCCGTAGTTGCCGGCGTTGTTTTGCCAGCCGCGCGGCACGCTGATGATGTCGTCGCCGCTGCCTGTGTTAACGGCGATATTGCCGAACGCCAGCGTGAAATCGTCGTCATGCAGCGTACCGACGCGGTACAGATTCGGCGTAGACAGCACGTCGGCAATGTCGTTGAAAATCGCCGAGCCGATATCCAGCTTGCCGGGAATGAGGCTGCCGCCGCCGGTCACGCTGCTGCCGTAGGATTCGGTGTAGAAATCACGCGCCGCTTCGGCGGCGAGGCGGATGGTTTCGTGGCCAATGCCGAGGGTGGTCAAATAGGTGGGCACTTCGCCCGCCAGCAGCGTTTCAACTACGTAGCTGAGGTTTTTCATCTGCATGGAGACCTGCGCCGCCGCAATCAAATCGTAGGTGCCGCTTTCGACCTTAAAAGGTGAGGTGTCGTTGGTCGCCACCCATTCGGTAAAGAACGAGGTGTCGCCTAAATAAGAGAACAGCGTGGTGCCGGCCCAGGGGGAATAGTTGGGGGCGCCGGTCGAGGAGGCGTCGGTGAACACTTCGGACGCCGCCGCGCCGGCGTCGATCAGGCCGACCTCGTGAATGTCCGGCACTTTGGCGCTGGTGGGCGGGGCATCCGGCAGCGGCGCGTTGGGATCGCTGCTCAGATCGACGCCAAACAGCGTTTTGGCGAAGTTTTTGGCGATGTTGTCGGAGGCATTCTGAATGCGCGCCTCCCAGTCATCGGGCACATGCCCGGTGCGCAGCTCATACTGCAGCTTGGTTTGGTCGCGAATGTAATGGGCAAACGCCCCCTGATTCGAGTTCACGCCATAGGCGCCTTTGATCCAGGTATACACCGCGATATCCACGCCCTCAATGGGTTGGTTGGCATGGTTGGGATCGGTGAGCGCATCGACGGATGCGGCATACACGGCCGGCCAGTCGCCGGCTTTGGCGGCCTCCCAAATCGCTTGCAGTTTTTCTCGGTCGGTAATGACGTAAGCCATATAAACACTCCTTGTTGCTGAGAGATTGCTGTGAAATTCAACATGATGAATGGAAGCGCGCGATGGAATAAACCGAAACCCGAACAGCCAGAAACGCGCATGCCGCGATCTGCAGCGAACGATGGGCGGCAGGCGCCCATAGCGAAAGGATAGACGCAACTTGCTGAGCGAGAGAGATTGGCTTATCGATTGTTTTTTCAGGATTATTGCTGTAAATCGGCGGGTAAATCCGCGTATTGGCGTCAGGAAGGCATTTCCGTCAGCTCGGTTAGGAATCTTCTTAGATAAAAGAGTGGGTTTCGCTGGAGGGATTGGCCAAGCGTTGGCGGCATTGCGGTGATGGATGCAGGGAGGGGGATTGCCCAGGGGCGAAACGGGTAGGGAAAGGTTGACTGAGTAATCTGACGGTCGGCTTTGAGCCAACAGCAGACATTGGCTGAATAATGCAGCCGTGATGTGTTTTCATTAACGCCGGTTACGTTAGAATAGCCTCGTTGAAAGTGAGAACACTGGAGTAAAAATGTTTGCTGATTTTGGTGTCGTGAATTTCTGGACGTACCTGCTTGGTGCGACGCTGATAGTCCTTGCGCCTGGCCCTGAAACCATGTTCGTGATTAAAACGAGCATCACCAGCGGCATCAAGCGGGGCTTTGCTGCAATATTTTCCATTCTCCTGAGCGACGTTATTCTGGTTCTGCTGGCATGGTGTGGGCTGGCCGCGGTCATAAGCTCAACCCCTGCTTTGTTTAACGCCATCAAATACGCAGGCGCTGCTTATCTTTTCTATCTCGGTGTCCAGACGCTACGCGCTATCTTTAAGCCAGCTGCCGAAACGAGTGAGGAAAAGAAATCTTCAGCTGATGCCGGGGGGATCATTGGACGCGGAATGCTGGTTACTCTACTGAACCCAAAGACGCTGCTGTTCTATATCTCTTTCTTCGCCCAGTTCATCAATGTTCAGGCTGAACACTCTTGGATGGCGTTTATCATTCTTGCAGCAGTGATGTTCGCAATTACTCTCGTTTATTTCGGCTTTCTCGTTTTCTGCGGCTCTTATCTGCTCAGCCGTGTAAAAGGTAACCGTAGGTTATCTGCCATCGGAAACGCGCTGGTAGGTATGTTCTTCATTGGATTTGCAGCACGACTTGCAAGCGCAACTTCCTAACTGGATAGCCTCACCGCCGTGAGGCGGTTTTTTTACGTTCTTTCGCTGGATGGACTTCTGCTCTTCGCTCATAACCGCCCATGGCTAACGCCAAAAGCAAAAAGCCCGCTTAAGTTTCCTTAAGCGGGCTTCTCTAAATATGGCTCCTCTGACTGGACTCGAACCAGTGACATACGGATTAACAGTCCGCCGTTCTACCGACTGAACTACAGAGGAATCGTGTGAACGGGGCGAATAATAGCGAGGCGCCGTCGGCATGTCAAAGGCGGATTACACATTCTGTGACTGTTTGCTTACAGAATGCGCAACCCGTTGAGTTTTTTGGCAGATTTAGCCCTCGGGCGCTCGCTGCAGGCGCAGCTGATAGCGGTAAACGCCGGCGGTGAGCAGGTAATCCCGGTGCACGCTCGGGCTCCAGGAGTCGTCGCCGCCCACCCCCATATGGAAACCGTCCAGATGCAGCCAGGTGCCTGCTTCCGGCTGCAGCAGATGCTGGTGGCTGCAGGCCATCAGCTGTTGCAGGCCGTAGCGGCTGAGCGAGAAGTGGAAGCGGCCGTCGATGCGCCAGTCGCCGTAGCGCAGGCTGCGGGTGTCGCAGCGCAGGCCGTTCTCGCCGGGGAAAATATACGGCGTGTGCAGATCCGCCAGCGGCAGGCGCCAGCGCCCGTGCTGCGCGGCCAGGCGGCGATCCGGGTAGTTCTCGTGTGGGCCCAGGCCCAGCCATTCCGCCTGCGGCTGCACCGTCGCCAGTTGGCAGTGCAGGCCGATGCGCGCCGGCGGCGGCAGGGCGTCGGCCACCTCGACCTCCACGTTCACGCTCACCGCGCCCAGCGTGTCGAACAGCCACTGCTTGCGGCTAATCAGCAAAATCTGCCCGTCCACGCCGAACTGGTGTTCGCTCACCACCCGCACGCCGTTTTGCAGCGCATCGGCCTGCAACTGCGTGCAGCGCTCTTCCAGCCGGTACAGGCCCGCCAGCTTCCAGCGTTCGATCCAGGCGTTGGGATCGATATGGTCCGCTTCGCTGACGCCGATGTCGTTATCGATCGGCGCGCGCGCAAAACCGTCGCGCAGCGGCGTCAGCAGCTGCGGCTGCTGGTTCTGCCACCACTGCGTCAGGTGGCCGCTGCTGCGCTCGAAGCGCCAACGCTGGTCGCCGTGGGTGAGCGTCAGCCCCTGATCGTCTTCAATCAGCGTGGGCGGCACGCCCTGCGCCGGCGGCGGCGCGGGATGCAGCGCGCGCGGCACCCGCCACTGATCCCAGGCGCAGCGGTGGTGCGCTTCGGACCAGTCGGTGGCCTGCGGCTGCACCACTTCCACGTTCAGCCACAGCTCGCCGGGCTGATGCAGCATCGGCAGCCGGTCGAGCAGGGTGACGCGAGTGCTGCCCTGCGGCGGCAGCGCCAGATCGAAGCTGCCGCTGGCGCGCTCCACGCCGTCCAGCTCCAGCCGCCAGTTGAGCTGTTCGTTGTCGGTGTGGCGGAACAGGTAATCGCTGGTGACGGTCAGCGTCAGCGAGGCGGCGTCGAAGGCGAAGCGGAACAGCTGCTGCGCCCGCTGCGCTTCGAACAGCGCCGGGTGCGGGGTGCGATCCGCGAACACCAGCCCGTTCAGGCAGAACTGGCGATCGTTGGGGGTGTCGCCGAAGTCGCCGCCGTAGGCCCAGAATTCTTCGCCGCGATCGTCGCGTTTGATCAGCGCCTGATCGACCCAGTCCCAGACAAAGCCGCCCTGCAGGCGCGGATATGCGTGGAACGCGCGCCAGTAGCGCTCGAAACCGCCGAAGCTGTTGCCCATCGCGTGGGCGTATTCGCACAGGATCAGCGGGCGCGGCTCCTCCGGCAGGCCGATCCACTTGCCGATCGCCCATTTGGGCACCGCCGGGAACGGCTGATCCTGATCCACTCGCGCATACATCGGGCAGATGATGTCGGTGGCGGCGGTGTCGGCGCCGCCGCCTTCATATTGCACCGGGCGGGTCGGATCCTGGCTTTTCACCCAGCGGTACAGCGCGTCGTGGTTCGCGCCGTGGCCGGACTCGTTGCCCAGCGACCAGATAATGATGCAAGGATGGTTGCGATCGCGTTGCACCATGCGGGTGACGCGCTCGCTCATCGCCGGCAGCCACAGCGGATCGTCAGCCAGGCGGTTCATCGGCTGCATGCCGTGGGTCTCGATATTGGCTTCGTCCACCACGTACAGCCCGTAGCGATCGCACAACCGGTACCACAGCGGGTGGTTGGGGTAATGCGAGCAGCGCACCGCGTTGAAGTTGTGCTGCTTCATCAGCAGGATGTCGTGGCGCATCGTCGTCTCGTCCATCACCTGGCCGTGGCGCGGATGATGCTCGTGGCGGTTAACGCCGCGGATCAGCAGCGGCTGCCCGTTGAGCTTCAATAGCCCGCCGCTGATCTCTACCTGGCGGAAGCCGACGTCATAGGCCTCCACCTCGATAATCTCCCCTTCGGGCGAGAGCAGGGCGACGGTGGCGCGATACAGCGCGGGCGTTTCGGCGCTCCACAGCGCCGGGCGTTCCACCGGCAACCGCAGCGTGACGCGATCGTCATAGGCGCCGCGCTCGTCCACGATCTCGCTGCCGAGCGGCTGGGTGCGTTCGGCCACCCGCGAGCCATCGCGCCACAGCTGAACCTGCACCTGCAGCGGGCCGGGCCGGCTGGCGCGCGCCGTCACCACCAGTTCGCCGCGGGTAAAGCGGTCATGCAGCGGCGTGGTGATGCGCACATCGCTCAGGTGGGCGGCGGGTTTGTGCAGCAGGCTGACGTCGCGGAAGATGCCGCTCATGCGCCACATGTCCTGATCTTCCAGATAGCTGCCGTCGCACCAGCGCAGCACCATCACCGCCAGCCGGTTTTCACCCGGCCGCAGCCACGGGCTGAGATCGAACTCCGCCGGCAGGCGGCTGTCCTGCGAATAGCCGACCCAATGGCCGTTGCACCATAAATAGAACGCCGAGTTGACGCCGTCGAAGATGACGCGCGTCTGGCCGGCGGCCAGCCAGGCCGGATCGACGCTGAAGGCGCGCGAGTAGCAGCCGGTTGGGTTGTCTTCCGGCACGCGCGGCGGATCGACCGGGAACGGGTAGCGCACGTTGGTGTAGATCGGCGCGTCGTAGCCGGCGAGCTGCCAGTTGCCCGGCACCGCCAGCGGGGCGGCGTCCGGCAGATCCTGCTGCAGCCAGCTCTCCGGCGCCGCCTCTGGGCGCGGGAAATAGCTGAAGCGCCACTCGCCGTTCAGCGACCGGCGGCTGGCGCTGGGGGCGTCGTCGCGCGCGTCTTCCACCGTGCGCCAGCTGGCGAACGGTGGGTGGGCGTCCAGCCGGCGGTAGTGGGTGCAGGCGGGGTTTTGCCAGTCACGGCGGGCGAGGATCTCGGTCAGGGAAGCTAGGGGCGCAGCAGGCATCGGCGATCGTCCAGTCGGCTAGGTGATGCTCACCAAGATGCTGACCGGCGCATAAAAAGTAAAGCGGTTACACGCAACCTTGCAAGGGCGATCAAATAACCGTTAATGCGGCTCGCCGGCACGATAGATCCGCTGTGGGCGGCCTACCTTGCCGTAAATGATCTCGGCGCGCAGCTGCTGCGCGGCGGTGCAAAACTCCAGATAACGGCGCGCGGTGGTGCGGCTGAGCCCCATTTTTTGCGCAACGCTTTCAGCGGTGTGCCGCGCGGCAGGTTCGGCGAACAGCGCGCGGACCTTGCCCAGCGTCAGCTCGTCGATGCCGGCGGGCAGCGCCGCCTGCTGCTCGCCGCGGGCGTAGGTATTGAACATCTCGTCGATGCGGCGCTGGTTGAGGCGCGCTTTGTCCTTCAACGCTTCGCGGCGCTGGCTGAAGCGCAGCAGCGTCTGGCTCAGCCGGTCATAGGCCAGCGGTTTGATCAGGTAGTCGAACACGCCGTAGCGCAACGCCTCGGCCACGGTGGCCATGTCGCTGGCGGCGGTGATGAACACGATGCCGCCGCGATACCCGCTCAGCGTCAGTTCGCGCAGCAGGGTGATGCCCTGGCCGTCCGGCAGAAAGTTGTCCAGCAGGATCAGATCCGGCTTGAAGCGTTCGGTCATGGCGCGCGCCTGCGCCAGCGTGCCGGCCAGCCAAATCTGGCGGCAGCCGCCGTTCTGGCGGATAAACTCCGCGTGCATCTCCGCCAGCGGCGTTTCGTCTTCAACGATCAGGATGTTCAGCCATTCCATAGTGCGACCCGTAATTGCAATAAAAATGCTAAGTGAATGTAAGTGAATTGCGGCGCCAAATAAAGATTATCTCAATAATAAACACCATAAGATTAATTAAGCAAATAAAGAACATTAAATAACTTATTAACCGGGATCGGTTTGTGAAATAGGTCAATAATCCGCGTTTTTTTTCTGCTTACCATGGGTTTATAGAACGAGAGGATGATTTTATCTTCATGGTTTTTAAGGTTTTAATTGCTATTTCTGATGTTAATTAAAATGCCTTTTTGTATTTCATTTGTTGTTTGCCAGTTAACCCAGAGAGCGTGTTATGTTAGGCGATGCCGTATTTAATCGGGTAAAGCGATCGGATCATAAAGCGATTTCGGAAATAAGCGCCTTCTTGCGCAGTAACGATCTGAATATCGACACCACGGTTGAAATATTTATTACCGTTACCCAGCACGACAAATTGGTCGCCTGCGGCGGCATCGCCGACAATATTATCAAATGTGTCGCCATCAGCCCGCTGATGCGCGGCGAAGGGTTGGCGTTGGCGCTGGCGACCGAGCTGGTGAACCTGGCCTACGAGCGCCATCACACTCAGCTGTTTATCTACACCAAGGTGCAGAACGAGCCGCTGTTCCGCCAGTGCGGTTTCTACCCGATCGCCACCGTGCCGGGCATCGTGGTGCTGATGGAAAACAGCCCGTGCCGCCTGAAGCGCTACGCCGCCCAACTGGCGAGCCAACGTCGGCCGGGCGACACCATCGGCAGCATCGTGATGAACGCCAACCCCTTTACCCGCGGGCACCAGTATCTGGTGCGTCAGGCGGCCAAGCGCTGCGACTGGCTGCACCTGTTTCTGGTGAAGGAAAACACCTCGCGCTTCAGCTATGAAGACCGGCGCCGGCTGGTGCTGGCCGGCACCGCCGACATCCCCAACCTCACGGTACACGAAGGCTCGCAGTACGTGATCTCGCGCGCCACCTTCCCCTGTTACTTCATCAAGGACCAGGGCGTGGCCGACGACTGTTACACCGAAATCGATCTGAAGATCTTCCGCCAGTATCTGGCGCCCGCGCTGGGCATCACCCACCGCTTCGTCGGCAACGAGCCGTTCTGCGCGGTGACCGCGAAATACAACCGCGACATGCGCTACTGGCTGGAAACGCCGGCGCTGCCCAGCCCGCCGATCGCGCTGGTGGAAATCGAGCGTTTGCAATATCAGGGCACGGCGATCTCCGCCTCCTGGGTGCGCAAGCTGCTAGCGGCGGGGGACTTTCACGCCGCCGCGCCGCTGGTGCCGCCGGACACCCTGTACTACCTGCAGGATCTGCAAACGCAGCGCCGGGCCAAGGCGGCCCCGCATCCTTTTGAGTCCGCACAATCAGGTGAATGATGAAAATTATCCGAGAAGCAATGGCCGGCACGCTGGAATCCAGCGATGTCATGGTGCGCATCGCGCCCGCCGAGGGGCCGCAGCACGATCTGTTGATCGCCAGCAGCGTGGAAAAACAGTTCGGCGCGGCGATCCGCCGCACCCTGCTGGAGGTGCTGCAGCGTTATGAGGTGGAGCCGGTGCAGGTGATCGTCGACGACAAAGGGGCGCTGGACTGCGTGCTGCGCGCCCGGCTGGAAACCGCGCTGATGCGCGCCTGCGAGAGCGGCCAATTGCCGTGGGAGGCGAAAGATGAAAACGCTGAATAAAACCCGGCTGCGGCGCAGCATGCTGTTCGTTCCCGGCGCCAACGCGGCGATGGTCAGCAACGCCTTTATCTATCAGGCCGATGCGCTGATGTTCGATCTGGAAGACTCGGTTGTCCTGCGTGAAAAAGACGCGGCGCGCCGGCTGGTGTACCACGCGCTGCAGCACCCGCTGTACCAGGAGGTGGAAACCATCGTGCGCGTCAATGCGCTCGACTCCGCCTACGGCCTGGCGGATTTGCAGGCGGTGGTGCGCGGCGGCGCGGACATCGTGCGCCTGCCGAAGACCGACAGCGCGCAGGACGTTGTTGACATGGAGCGCGAGATCGCCGCCATCGAGGCGGCCTGCGGCCGGCCGGTCGGCAGCACCGGGCTGCTGGCGGCGATCGAATCGGCGCAGGGCATCACCAACGCGGTGGCGATCGCGCACGCTTCGCCGCGTCTTATCGGCATCGCGCTGGGGGCGGAAGACTATGTGCGCAACCTGCGCACCGAACGCTCGCCGGAGGGCATTGAGCTGCTGTTCGCCCGCTGCTCGCTGCTGCAGGCGGCGCGCGCCGCCGGCATTCAGGCGTTCGACACCGTGTATTCCGACGCCAACAACGAGGCCGGCTTCCTGCAGGAAGCGGCGCTGATCAAACAGCTCGGCTTCGACGGCAAATCGCTGATCAACCCGCGCCAGATTGAGCTGCTGCACAACCTGTACGCGCCGACCGCCAAAGAGGTGGCGCACGCGCAGCGGGTGGTGGACGCCGCCGAAGCGGCGGAGCGGGAAGGGCGCGGCGTGGTGTCGCTCAACGGAAAAATGGTCGACAGCCCGGTGATTGAACGCGCCCGGCTGGTGCTGGAGCGCGCCGCGCTGTCCGGCTTACGGGAAGAACCGGCGCAGCACGGGGAGGAAGCATGATGAACCGCCAACAACGATTGATGACCTTCGCCAACCCGGCGGATCTGCCGGGCTATCAGGACGTGTCCAAAGCCAACCTGCAGGCGCGTAAACCGCGCGATCTCAAGCTGTGCGACTCCTTGCAGGAAGCGGTGCGCCGCAGCGGGCTGCAGGACGGCATGACCATCTCCTTCCACCATGCGTTTCGCGGCGGCGATCTGGCGCTCAATCAGGTGATGGAGACGCTGGCGGCGATGGGGTTCCGCAACCTGACGCTGGCCTCCAGCTCGCTGACCGACTGCCATGCGCCGTTGGTTGAGCATATCCGCCACGGCGTGGTGAGCCGCATTTACACCTCCGGGCTGCGCGGCCCGCTGGCGGACGCCGTTTCGCGCGGCCTGCTGGCGGAGCCGGTGCAAATTCACTCGCACGGCGGCCGGGTCAATCTGATCGAATCCGGCGAGCTGAAGATAGACGTGGCCTTCCTCGGCGTGCCGGCCTGCGATGAGTTCGGCAACGCCAACGGCTACAGCGGTGAAGCCTGCTGCGGCTCGCTCGGCTATGCGCGGGTGGACGCCGAGGCGGCGGGCACCGTGGTGTTGCTGACCGAGCAGCTGGTGCCGTATCCGCATCATCCCGCCAGCCTGGCGCAGGATCGGGTGGATCTGATCGTGCAGTTGGAGCGGGTGGGCGACGCCGACAAGATCGGCGCTGACGCCACGCGCATGACTTCGAACCCGCGCGAGCTGTTGATCGCCCGCCGCGCCGCCGAGGTGATCGCCGGTTCCGGCTACTTCACCGAAGGGTTCTCGCTGCAAACCGGCACCGGCGGCGCCTCGCTGGCGGTGACCCGGTTCCTGGAGGACAAGATGCGCGCCCGCGGCATTCGCGCCGCGTTCGCCCTCGGCGGCATCACCTCGACCATGGTGGATCTGCACGAGAAAGGGTTGATCGGCAAGCTGCTGGACGTGCAGAGCTTCGATCGGGCGGCGGCGACCTCGCTGGCGCGCAACCCGCGCCATATCGAAATCAGCGCCAATCAGTACGCCAACTTCAGCTCCAAGGGGGCGTCGGTCGATCGGCTCGACGTGGTGGTGCTGAGCGCGCTGGAAATCGACACCGGCTTCAACGTTAACGTGCTGACCGGCTCCGACGGCGTGCTGCGCGGCGCGTCCGGCGGCCACTGCGACACCGCCGCCGCCGCGCGGCTGGCGATCATCGTCGCGCCGTTGGTGCGCGGGCGCATCCCGACGCTGGTGGAGCAGGTGACCACCTGCGTCACGCCCGGCTCCAGCATCGACATTCTGGTGACCGACCACGGCATCGCCGTCAACCCGGCGCGGCCGGAGCTGGCGCAGCGCCTGCGGGAGGCCGGGCTTGAGGTGGTGAGCATCGACTGGCTGCGCGCCCGCGCGCTGCAGCTGACCGGCGAACCGCAGCCGATCGCGTTTACCGACAAGGTGGTGGCGGTGGTGCGCTACCGCGACGGCTCGGTGATCGACGTGGTGCATCAGGTGGCGGAGTAAACGATGGCCGCCGTCGATCCTCAACTGGCCGCCGAACGTGCGGTCAGCCTGCCGGAGCTGCTCACCAGCCGCGAATGCCGTCAGGCGCGCCAGCAGGCGTGGCTGGCGCAGCACGAGTGCACGTTGCTGGTGCTGACGCTGGTGGTGCCCGGCCCGGTGAAGGACAGCGCGTTGACGCGCGGCATCTTCAACCTCGGGTGGGCGGCGCTGCTGCGGCTGTGCGCCGAACAGGGCTGGCCGAGCCCGCAGGCCGAGGCGCTGGCGCTCGCCACCGGCTGCGAAGGGTTTGTGGCGCTGTGCGCCGACGCCCAACGGGTAAAAGATTGCGCCATGCAGCTGGAGGTGAGCCGCCCGATCGGCCGGCTGTGGGATATCGACGTGCTGGATGCGCAGGGGCGAATTCTGTCGCGCCGCGACATCGGTCTGCCGGCGCGGCGCTGCCTGCTGTGCGGCCAACCGGCCAAGATCTGCGCCCGCCAGCGGCGGCACGGCAGCGAGCAGCTGCTGCAAGAAATGGAAAGGATGTTCAACGATGCGATCTCTGCCGATTAATCCACCCGCCCGCCGAGCCGAGCCGGCCTGCGACTTCGCCCGCGCCGCCTTTCGCGCGCTGTTGGTGGAGGTCAACCTCACGCCCAAACCGGGGCTGGTGGATCGCCATAACACCGGCGCCCATCGCGACATGGATCTTGGGCATTTCTACCGCAGCGCCCGCGCCATCGGCGTGTGGCTGCCACGTTTTATCCAGCGCGGCCGCGAAGACGCCTGCCGGCCGGCGGAGCGGCAGTTGGCGCGGCTGCGGCCGCTCGGCCTGGCCTGCGAAAACCAGATGTTTCGCGCCACCGGCGGCATTAACACCCATAAGGGCAGCGTGTTCTCACTCGGGTTGCTGTGCGCCGCCTTCGGCCGCCTGCAGCAGCAGGGCCGGGCCATCAGCGCCGCATCGTTATGCGCCGAAGTGGCGGCGATGTGCCGAGGGCTGGTGGACAGCGAACTGCGATGCAACAACGCCGGGCAGACCGCCGGCCAGCGCTTGTTCGCTGCGTATGGCCTCAGCGGCGCGCGCGGCGAGGCGGAATCCGGTTTTCGGTTGGTGCTTGACGGCGCGCTGCCGCTGTATCGGCAACGGCTGGCCGCCGGCGGCGACGAACAGCGGGCGCTGCTGGACAGCCTGCTGTGGCTGATGGCCCACAACGATGACACCAACGTCGCCTCGCGCGGCGGCCTGCGCGGGCTGCGCTGGCTGCGGCGCCGGGCGGCTTTGCTGCTGGCGCAGGGCGGCTCGGCGGGGGAGGCGGGCCTGGCGCGCCTGCGGCGCTTCGATGCCGATTGCATTGCCCGCAACCTCAGCCCCGGCGGCAGCGCCGACTTGTTGATAGTGACCTGGCTGCTGGCGCAGCTGGGTGCCCAAGAATAATAACCAAGCCTTCAGGAGAGTCCCTATGTCCCAAACCCAGGAAAAGATCTGGAAAGCGATAGCGCCGCTGGCGGTGCTCGCGATCCTGTTATTGATACCGGTGCCCGACGGCATGCCGCCGCAGGCGTGGCACTATTTCGCCATCTTTGTGGCGATGATCGTCGGCATGATTCTGGAGCCGATCCCGGCCACCGCCATCAGCTTTATCGCGGTGACCGTCAGCGTGCTGAGCGCCAACTGGGTGCTGTTCGGCGCGCAGGAACTGGCGGAGCCGGGCTTCAAGGCCGGTAAAGAGGCGCTGAAATGGGGGCTGGCGGGTTTCTCCAGCACCACCGTCTGGCTGGTGTTCGGCGCCTTTATCTTCGCGCTGGGCTACGAGGCCACCGGGCTGGGGCGGCGCATCGCGCTGTTCCTGGTGAAATTCATGGGCAAGCGCACGCTGACGCTGGGCTATGCGGTGGTGATCATCGATATCCTGCTGGCGCCGTTCACGCCGTCCAACACCGCGCGCACCGGCGGCACGGTGTTCCCGGTGGTGAAAAACCTGCCGCCGCTGTTCGATTCCTTCCCTAACGATCCCTCTTCGCGCCGCATCGGCGGCTACCTGATGTGGATGATGGTGGTCGGCACCAGCATCAGCTCCTCGATGTTCGTCACCGGCGCCGCGCCGAACGTGCTGGGCATCGAGTTCGTCGGCAAGATAGCCGGGGTGCACATCAGCTGGATGCAGTGGTTCCTGGCATTCCTGCCGGTCGGCCTGTTGTTGCTGATCATCGCGCCGCTGATCTCCTACTACCTCTACAAGCCGGGCGTGACCCACAGCAGCGAAGTGGCCGCCTGGGCGAATACCGCGCTGGGGGAAATGGGCAAGCTGACGCGCAAGGAGTACACCCTGATCGGCCTGGTGCTGCTCAGCCTGTGCCTGTGGGTGTTCGGCGGCAAGGTGCTGGACGCCACCGCGGTGTGCCTGTTGGCGGTGTCGCTGATGCTGGCGCTGCACGTGGTGTCGTGGAAAGACATTACCAAATACTCCAGCGCCTGGAATACGCTGGTTAACCTGGCGACGCTGGTGGTGATGGCCAACGGCCTGACGCGCTCAGGCTTTATCGACTGGTTCGCCCAGACCATGAGCACCCACCTGGACGGCTTCTCGCCGAACATGACGGTGGTGGCGCTGGTGCTGGTGTTCTACTTCGCCCACTACCTGTTCGCCAGCCTGTCGGCGCACACCGCCACCATGCTGCCGGTGATCCTGGCGGTCGGCAAAGGGTTGCCGGGCGTGCCGATGGAGCAGCTGTCGATGCTGCTGGTGCTGTCGATCGGCATCATGGGCGTGCTGACGCCGTACGCCACCGGGCCGGGGGTGATTATCTACGGCTGCGGCTATGTGAAGTCGAAAGACTACTGGCGCCTGGGCGGCATTCTCGGCGTGGTGTACATCGCCGCGCTGCTGCTGATCGGCTGGCCAATCATGAGCCTGTGGTACTGAGTTGACGCACAGCGGCCGCCGCCCGGTGGCCGCTGGTACGATCTTTTCTCGTGAACCCTGTCACACACTTGTCACACTAACCCCGCCATCATACGCAGGCAAACGCTAACACCTTAAAAATAATCATTTTCCGGGAGCCTCTGCGGATGAGAAAAAAAACGTTATTGCTGTGCCTGCCTTTGTTATTCACCGGGAACGCGCTGGCGGACGCCGGCGGTTATCAACTGGAACAGGTGCTGGTGATGAGCCGCCATAACCTGCGCGCGCCGCTGGCCAACAACGGCAGCGTGCTGGCGCAGTCCACGCCGAAGGCCTGGCCGGCCTGGGAAACGCCGGGCGGCCAGCTGACCACCAAGGGCGGGGTGCTGGAAGTGTATATGGGGCACTATTTCAACGCCTGGCTGAAGCAGACCGGCCTGTTGCCGCAAGAGGGCTGTCCGACCGCCGGCAGCGTGTACGTCTACGCCAACAGCCTGCAGCGCACGGTGGCCACCGCGCAGTTCTTCAGCAATGGCGCATTCCCGGGCTGTGACGTCAGCGTGCACCATCAGGACAAGATGGGCGAGATGGATCCGACCTTCAACCCGATCATCACCGACACCAGCGAAGCCTTCAACCAGCAGGCGCTGGCGGCGATGAACGCCGCGCTGGGATCGCTGAAGCTGGACGCCTCTTATCAGCAGCTGGCGAAGATCATCGACTACAAGGATTCCGCCGCCTGCAAGACCGACAAACACTGCGACCTGACCAAAGAAGCCAGCGTGATGAGCGCGGTGCCGGGCAAAGAGCCGGGCGTCTCCGGCCCGCTGCGGGTGGGCAACTCGCTGGTGGACGCCTTTATGCTGCAGTACTACGAAGGTTTCCCGATGAAAGAGGTGGCCTGGGGCAAAATCGCCACGCCGCACCAGTGGCAGCAGCTGGCGCAGTTGAAAGACGGCTATCAGGATTCGCTGTTCACCTCGCCGGTGGTGGCGCAGAACGTCGCCAAGCCGCTGCTGACCTACATCAACAACGCGCTGCTGGGCGAGCGCAAACCGGACGCGCCGAAGCTGACGGTGCTGGTGGGCCACGACTCCAATATCGCCTCGCTGCTGTCGGCCATGCAGTTCCAGCCGTATCAGCTGCCGCAGCAGTACGAGAAAACGCCGATCGGCGGCAAACTGGTGTTCCAGCGCTGGCGCGACGCGCAGAACGACCGGGAATTGCTGAAGATCGAGTACGTCTATCAGTCCACCGAGCAGTTGCGCAAGGCGACGCCGCTGACGCTGCAAACCCCGCCGCAGCGCGTGACGCTGGCGCTGAAAGGCTGCCCGATCGATAAAGACGGCTTCTGCGCCTGGAGCGATTTCGAGAAGACCATGAAAGGCATCTTGTAATGCCCGGCCTCTCTCCCGAATGCGGGGGAGAGGCCTTTTCCCACTTCGTCCAACGCGCCGCCGCGCGGGACTTAACGCCATTTATTTTGCCCAGGGTCATTGTTGCAGGCCGTTTCGGGGGCTAACATCATCAGCCTGCCTGCTTATCATGGATACCGCCGTTGCCCACTTTTATCCGCAATATCGAATTTTTCACGCCGGACGGCTATCCGGGCCAGGTGGCGCGCTGCCAGTTTGCGCTGGCGGAGTATCGCGACGACAGTTTTCCCGGGGCGGGCTTTGCGCTGCCGGATCATCTGGCGCGCGCGGTGCCGAAACGCCGCGCGGAGTATCTGGCCGGGCGTGTTCTGGCGCGGCAGCTGCTGGCGCCGCTCGGTTTCGCCGACTTCACCCTGGCGCGCGGCGAAGATCGCGCGCCGCAGTGGCCGCCGGGTATCGCCGGGGCGCTGAGCCATAATTCGCATACCGCGCTGTGCGCCGTGCACCCTGAGCGCGGGCTGGGCGGTGTTGGGCTGGATGTGGAGACGCTGCTGTCCGTGGCGCGAGCGGAGGAGCTGTGGAGCGCGATCGTTTCACCGGCGGAGCGCGAGACGTTGCTGGGCGAAACGCTGCCGTTCAACGAGCTGCTGACGCTGACGTTTTCCGCTAAAGAGAGCCTGTTCAAAGCGCTGTACCCGCAGGTGCGCCGATATTTCGATTTTCTTGATGCGCGGATGGTGGCGGTGGATGCGCAGCGGCAGACGTTCGAATTGGCGCTGCTCACCACGTTGACGCCGCATTGCTGCGCCGGACGGCGTTTCGCCGGGCGGTTTTGGCGTGAAGGTGACGATGTCACGACTTTTATTTTTTGCTAAAACACAATAATAACAGTGTGTTATTTCTTGTTGTGGCGTAACGCGAATTTGCCGCGGCGTGCGGAAAGATTCATTCATCGGAGATTGACCGACGGTGGGGATCCGGTGTAATTTACCCACCCTTTACAGCTAATGATAATTATTCGCATAAACATTATCATTGGTGAGGCGCAACAAAGGAGTGGTCTTGTGGCGACACTGACGACAGAAAACCAAACCTTCTCCGGGTTTGAGTACGCCGAACAATCGACCTTTTTGTACCGGTCAGAATTCCGTTCCCTCTCCGCCCACGGCGTGTTTGAGCGTATCGAGACGCCGGCGTTCGGCGGCGAGCAGGAAGGCAGCGCGCTGGCGCAGCATATTCGCCAGGCGCTGGCGCGCGCCAAAGCCGCCGGCCAGGCGGCCCCGGTGGTGGTGGGCGCCATTCCGTTCGACACGCGCCGGCCTTCCTGCCTGTATATACCTGAAGAAAGCCGATTCGTCGCCAACGACAGCTTTATCCGCGCCGCGCGCCCGATGCTGCAACAGCCGCATCGCCTGGTCGCCTGCACCAGTATTCCGGACGAGCCGCGATTCAAACACGCGGTCGCGGAAGCGGTCAGCCGTTTTAAACAAGGCAAGCTGGACAAGGCGGTGCTGTCGCGCATCCTCGATATCGAGCTGGAGCAGCCGGTGGCCGGCCACCGGATCCTCAATAACCTGATGGTGCAGAACCCGACCGGTTACCACTTCTCTCTGCCGCTGGCCGATGGCAGCGTGTTGATCGGCGCCAGCCCTGAACTGCTGATCCGCAAGCAGGGCGGCGAGATCCACACCAATCCGCTGGCGGGCTCGGCGCGCCGGCAGGACGATCCGCAGCAGGATCGCCTCGGCAGCGAGCGCCTGATGCGCTCGACCAAAGACAAATACGAACACAAGCTGGTGATCGACGACATTCGTCGGCATCTGACGCCGCTGTGCGCCACCCTGAGCGTGCCCAGCGGCCCGTCGCTGCTCAGCACCGGCACCATGTGGCACCTGTCCACCCGCATTCGCGGCGAGTTGCTGAACCCGGCTCTCAACGTGATGCAGCTGGCCTGCCTGCTGCATCCGACGCCGGCGCTGTGCGGCTTCCCGACCGAAAGCGCCCGCCAGCTGATCGCCGCTCTGGAACCGCACGATCGCGGCTTGTTCAGCGGCATCGTCGGCTGGTGCGACGCCAACGGCGACGGCGAGTGGGCGATCGTCATCCGCAGCGGGCTGCTGCGCGGCAACCGGGTGCGGCTGTTCGCCGGCGCGGGCATCGTTGCCGCCTCGACGCCGCAGTCCGAGTGGATGGAAACCACCGCCAAACTGGGCACCATGCTCAACGCTTTCGGCCTGAACAGCGGCGCGCTGTAGGCCTCTTTGCGGCGCAGTCCGCGCCGCGTCATAGCCTTTCGCAGGAGACAACGATGAACAACAACATGACCTGGCGGTGCGCCCGGATGGCGGTGCGCGCATGAGCATTCAGATGGATTTCACCGGCAAACGCGTGTGGGTGACCGGCGCGGCGCGCGGCATCGGCGAGCAGATCGCCCGCCACTTTTTAACCCAGGGCGCCGAGGTGGTGGGGTTTGACCGAGAATTCGCCAATTCGGATCTGCCTTACCCCTGCGTGACGCTGGACATCAGCCGGCCGGAGCAGGTGGAGTCGGTGTGCCGCCAACAGCTGGCGGAGAACCCGCGACTGGACGTGTTGGTCAACGCCGCCGGCATTCTGCGCATGGGCAATACCGAAGATCTGAGCGTGGATGACTGGCACCAGTGCATCAACGTCAACGCCTCGGGGGCGTTTTACCTGTTCCGCGCCGTGCTGCCGCACTTCAAGGCGCAGCGCAGCGGGGCGATCGTCAGCATCGGCTCCAACGCCGCGCACGTGCCGCGCGCGCAGATGGCGGCCTACTGCGCCTCCAAGGCGGCGCTGACCAGCCTGAACCACTGCGTGGGGTTGGAGATGGCGCCGTTCGGCGTGCGGTGCAATCTGGTGTCGCCGGGCTCGACCGACACGCCGATGCAGCGCGGCATGTGGCAGACCGACGATGCGCAGCAACGCACCATCGCCGGCTTCCCCGAGATGTTCAAGCTGGGGATCCCGCTGGGTAAAATCGCGCGTCCGGACGAAATCGCCAACGCGGTGCTGTTCCTGGCCTCGGATTTGGCCAGCCACATCACCATGCAGGACATCGTGATCGACGGCGGCGCCACGCTGGCCGCCTGAGTCAGACCCGCTGGCGGCGCAGCAGGTGCCGCGCGCCTTCCGCCGCCAGCAGCAGCACCGCCAGCCAGATCGCCAGATAGGTTGGCCATTCGCTTTGGCTGATGCTCTCGCCGAGCAGCAGCGCGACAAGCACCAGCAGCACCGGTTCCACATAGCTCAGCAGGCCGAACAGGCTGAACGGCAGCATGCGGCTGGCGAGGATGTAACACACCAGTGCCACGGCGCTGATGACGCCGAGCAGCGGAATGCGCCAATACAGCTCGGCATTGATCTGCAGCGCCGCCGCGCCGCCGTCGCCGAAGGCGAACCAGGCCGCCGCCGGCAGCATCAGCGTCAGCTCGCACCACAGGCCGCCGAGATTGTCGGTGCCGAAACGCCGCCGCAAAATAAAGTAGAGCGGATACCCCAGCGCTACCACCAGCGTCGGCCACGATACGCCGCCCGCCTGATACAGCTCATTGCCCACCCCCGCCACGGCGCACGCCACCGCCAGTTTTTGCAGCAGCGACAGCCGATCGCGGTAGATCAAACGGCCCGCCAGCACCATGGTCAGCGGCAGCAGAAAATAGCCGAGCGACACGTCGAGCGCCTTGCCGTGCAGCGGCGCCCACAGGAACAGCCACAGCTGCACCCCCAGCAGCGCCGAGGTGAGCAGCAGGCCCAGCAGACGCGGCGGCCGTTGGCCGATCCCGACCAGCGTGTCGCTCACCTTGCGCCAATCGCCGGACAGCGCCATGAACAGCGTCAGGAACGGCAGCGTCAGCAGCGTGCGCCAGCCGTAGACCTGTTCGCCGTTCAGCGGGGTGAGGGTAGAGGTGAAGTAATACATCGCGCCGAACAAGATGGAGGCGACGACCGAAAGAGTGATGCCCTTAATCACGCGCATTCCTGGTGAGTGATTGATTTTATGGCGGCTACTGTAGAGAAATTTGCCGCCAACGACAATGGCGCAGCCGGGCGCTGGACAATCGGCGGCGGCGGGTTACAATGGATACTGTGTATTCATACAGGTTTTGGCGATGACAATCGATCTTTTTGAAGACGCGCTGCCGCCGCCGTGGCGTGAAGAGATCGCCCCCGGCGCGGTGGTGATGCACGGCTTTGTGCGCGATCACGGGCCGGCACTGCTGGCGGCGGTGCGGGGCGTGGTGGCGCAGGTGCCGTGGCAGCATTTGACCACCCCCGGCGGGCACGTGATGTCGGTGGCGATGAGCTGGTGCGGCAACGGCTGGACCAGCGACAGCCGCGGCTACCGTTACTCGGAACGCGACGCGCGCAGCGGCAAACGCTGGCCGGCCATTCCGCCTATTCTGATGGCGTTGGCGGACGAAGCCGCGCAGCAGGCGGGCTTTGGCCCCTTCGTGCCGGATTCCTGTTTGATGAACCGTTACGAGCCGGGCAGCAAGCTGTCGCTGCATCAGGATAAAGACGAGCACGACTTCGGCGCGCCGATCGTCTCGGTGTCGCTCGGGTTGCCGGCGGTGTTTCAGTTCGGCGGCCTGCAGCGCAGCGATCGGGCACGGCGCATCCCGCTGGCGCACGGCGACGTGGTGGTGTGGGGCGGCCCGTCGCGGCTCTGTTTCCACGGCATCCTCCCGGTCAAGGAAGGCTACCACTCGCTGGTGGGGCCGCACCGCATCAACATCACGCTACGCAAGGCGCTTTAGCTGCGGCTCCTGTGCCAGGCAGGCGACGAGATAGTCGATAAACACCCGCAGTTTGGGCGGCAGATACTGGTTGGGCGCGTAAAGCAACCACAGGCCGCCGTGATAGCTGCTGAGGAAATCCCATTCCGGCAGTACCTGCACGATCTCGCCCTCGTCGAGCGCCTGGCGGGCGGTAAAGTACGGTAGGCTGCCGATGCCGATATGCCGTTTCACCGCGTCCAGCCGCACGCCGGTGTGGTTGGCGGCGTAGCGGCCGCGCACGTTGACCGTCACCGTTTTGCCGCTGCGGCGGAACTTCCATTGCGCGTCGCTCGGCGTTTCTCCCAGATAGATGCAGCTGTGTGCCGCCAGATCGTGCGGGTGCTGCGGCGCGCCGTGCTGCGCCAGATAGTGCGGCGTGGCGCACAGCAGGTGGTCTATTCGCATCAGCTGACGGCCGATCAAGCCCGGCGACGGGCGATCGGTAATGCGTAGCGCCAGATCGACGCGGTCGTCGATCAGATCCATATAACGATCTTCCAGCCGCAGCCTCACGTCCACCTTCGGGTAACGCCGCAGGAACGCCGGCATGTGCGGATGCAGGACGAAACGGCCTACCGCCTTGGGCACGCTGACGCTGACCAGCCCTTCGGGCTCTGCGGCGCCGCGCCCGCCGATCGCCATCACCGCGTCGGCCGCCGCCAGCAGGGTGCGGCAGTGCGCAAACGCCTCTTCGCCGCTTTCGCTCAGCCGCAGTTTACGGGTGGTGCGATGCAGCAGCTGCAGCGTCAGCGCCTGTTCGAGCTTCGCCACGCTGCGGCTGACGGCGGAAGGTGAAGCGCCCAGTTTGCGGGCGGCGGCGGAAAAGCTGCCGCTCTCCACGACCTGGACGAAAACGGCCATTTCGGCCAACAGCGCGTAAGAAAGATTTGTGCTCATGACGCAAAGGTCCATTGTGATGGCGACGGATTATGCTCCGATTATGACATGAATATAATGGCTCTTCGAACCGAGGAGAAAAATGATGACCGAGCGACGTTATTACTACAGCGACGATTTACAGGGCCAGGCGCAGGTATTGAGCTGTGAGCCGGCCGAGGCGGGCGCTTACGCCGTGGAACTGGACGCCACGCTGTTTCACCCGCAGGGCGGCGGGCAGCCGGCCGACGTGGGAGCGTTGAACGGCGTCGCCGTGCTGCGGGTGCAGCAGCAGGGGGATAGGGTGTTGCACTATACCGCGGCGCCGCTGCCGATCGGGCCGGTCAATATGCAGGTCGACGAAGCGCAACGCCGGCTGCACGCCCGCTGGCACTCCGGCGGCCATCTGATCGGCTGGCTGGGGGAAACCCGCGGTTGGCGGCCGATGAAAGCGCATCATTGGCCGGGAGAAGGGCGCATCACGTTCACGCCGGGGCCGGACGTACAGACGCTGGAGGCGGCGTTTTTACACGCGGAGCTGGCGCGCCTGATCGCCGCCGATTTGCCGCGTCGCCAACAGGCGGTGGACGGGATGCGCCAGATCGGTTTCGGCGATCTGCCCGCCTACGGCTGCGGCGGCACGCATGTCGCCACGTTGGGCGAGGTGGGCGCGATCGCGATTACCGGCGTAAAGATGAAGAAAGGGCAGCTGATCGTGCAGTATGCGCTGGGATAAAAGCGTCAGCGCCCGGCCTGCCGCAGCTGGGTGCAGAAGGCGCACTGGCATCCCGCCACCGGCACCGCCTCACAGCGGCCGATATTCACCGGCTGGGCATCCATAGCGTGAAAGCCGTAAAACAGATTTTCGATGTTCTGTTCCGCCGCACGCGCCTGTTCGGTGCGCGGCTCGGGCACTTTTGACTGAAACGCCGCAGCCTTGCCGGCCAACAGGCTGAGAAACAGCAGCGACAGCTGGATTTTCATCGTCGTCTTCCCTTCGCTTTTTTTGATACGTTATAACAAAACCAAAGCGCCGCCAAGCGCCGCTCTCGTGTTCGGCGCCCGCCGGCGCGTGAGACGGTGCGGTGAATGCCCGAGCTCAATTTTTGTTACTCGTTGATTTTATTGAAATTGATGAAATAGTCAGATGCCATCATCCAGGGCATGACAGGGCAGCCAATATTCTAAATACTTAATCGAAGAGGCGCTCGGGGCAGGAGAAGCGCTTTGGGCGCGCGTTTTTGCACGGCGCGCCCGCCGTTTTTGGCATGGACTGCATTTTCTCAGTGTCGTGGATTGTAAAATGGATTTTTGTAACCGGATTTCCGTGTGTTTATTGACGTTTAATTCATCGCGCCTGCTGCGTGACGTGTTGCAACCTGTGGCGGCGTTCGCCGATGAAATCATCGTGGTGGATTCGGGCAGTACTGACGGCACGTTGGCCATTTGCGACGATTTCAATATCAAGCCTCTTTATCACCCGTTTGAAACCCATGGCCGGCAAATGAATTACGCCATATCCCGCGCGCGACATGACTGGGTTTTGTGCCTGGACAGCGATGAGATCATGGATGATGAAGCGGTTGACGCGATGCGGCTTTTCAAGCGCACCCCAGGCCCCGACAAAAATAACGCCTATCGCATTCGTCGCGATTGGTTTGTGTTGGGACAGGCGGTCAGAACGCTTTATCCCGTCTCGTCACCGGATTTCCCCATTCGCTTTTTTCATCGCCAGGTGGTGAAGTTCAATGATGCGCCGGTAGATGATGCGGCGGAAGGGGGCGCATCCACCTTGATACTGGCCGGGCACGTTAAACACGACACTTTTTTCTCAATCGAGGAAGTGTTTGCCAAGCTGAATAGCTATACGGCGCGCGTGGTGAAATACAAGGCGATAAGGCCATCGATTCTCCGAGGGGTGATTAGCGCCATCGGCGCATTTTTCAAGTGGTACATTTTCAGCGGCGCCTGGAAAGCGGGCCGGGTCGGGGCCGTGACCGGCGTTTACGCGGTGTCCTACAGCTTTTTGAAGTATTTCAAGGCGTGGTACCACAGATAGCCGAACGGCGGGCGTGGCGTGAGAGCTCCCGTTCGATTGCGGCGCGCGATTGCGGCGTTGGGCCGGCAACCGCGCGCCGAAGGCGGGGGGTGAACCGCCTTCATCTCCTCGTTTAAACGCTGTCTTCAGCGATCAGCACCTCAGTAATATCAATGCGATGCAGCAGCTTTCTCTGTTTCTCATGGCTGATTTTCTTCATGCGGCGCAGCCGGTACAGCTCTTCTCTTTCTGCGTGCAACGAGGCTAAGTACAGCTGCTTTTCCAGCCGCTTCAGCGCCACGATATTCTTAACGTCTTCTTTGGTCAGAATTTTACGTTGCAGCACGTCCAGCATCCGCCGCGTCGTTTCTTCAATCAGCTCCGGCGTGGCGTCGTCCGGCGGGGCCACGAGCAGCTTTTCCTTGGTTTCGTTGACGGCTTTGGTCGCCGCGCTCGCCAAGGCTTCTGAAACGGAGAAAGCCTCTTCCTGATCCTCTTCCGGCGGCAGATTGCCGCGCAACAGGAAGGGCAGCGTGACGATGCCGACGACGATCGACAGCAAGATGACCCCCGAGGCGATAAACACCAGCTGATACCGCCCCGGGAATGGCGAGCCATCCAATAAAAACAGCGGAATTGACAGCACGCCCGCCAGCGTCACCGCCCCTCGCACCCCGGCAAAGGCGGCGACGAACAGATCGCGCGTGCTGAATTTTGCAAATAACAGCGGATCTTTGCGCATCAGGGTCGCGCTGCCGACCTTCATCAGCCACAGCCAAATCAAACGCACGGCGATCAAACTAAAATAGATGATCACCACGTAAGCCAGCAGCGTCTCCAGGCTGATGGAATGATCGATACCGGTTTGCGCCACGGTGAAGTTCAAGATGCCCGGCAGCTGCAGCCCAAGCAGAATAAACACCATGCCGTTAAACACGAACTCGAGCATTTCCCAAATGTTATTGGTGCGTAAACGCACCAGCGGCATGCTGCGATTCACTTTGGATTGGCCAATCATCATGCCGGCGCTGACGGCGGCCAGGATGCCGGATACGCCGATTCTTTCCGCAATCAGATAGCAGGAAAAGGGCAGTAACAGCGAGAAAATAATCTGGGTGGCGGAATCGTTATACATCCATTTATGGATGAACTTAACCATTTGATTATACAGAAAGACAATAATGATGCCGCACAGCACCCCGCCAATCGATACCTGTAGAAAGGTCAGAAAGGCGCTCTCCAGGGTAAACGCCATCGCGCCGAGCGCGACAGCGATGGAGAAGTTGAGGGAAACCAACCCGGAGGCGTCGTTCATCAGCGCCTCCCCTTCGATCACGCTCATCACGGGTTTGGGCATGCGCCCTTTACCGACGATGCCGGACAGCGCCACGGCGTCCGTTGGCGACAGAACGGCGGCCAGGGCAAATGCGGCGGCGAGGGGGATTGACGGGAGCAGGACGTGAATCAGATAACCCACCCCGACGACCGTGATGATCACCAGCACCAGGGCCAGACAAAGGATTTCTCTGCCGTAATGGATGAACTCTTGCGCCGGCGTTTTCCAACCGTCGGCGAACAGCAGCGGGGGAATAAACAGCATCAAGAAAAGCTCGGGATTGAAGTCGATATGCAACCCAAACTGCGGCCAGGCCAACATGGCGCCAACGATGATTTGCATCAGCGGAAGCGGGATTTGGAAGGGCAGTATGCGCGTCACGACGCCGGACAACGAGACGGTGAGCAATAAGATCAATATGGTGAAGAATGTTTCCATCGTGAACCTTTTGTGGATTTAATTTTTCTCGCCGTTATCACACGGTTTTTCTGCGTGCCGGCCTTCAGGCGGGCACGCCGGTCAAGGCTGAACAGCGGCCATGGCGGCCGCTGTCGATAAAGAAAGCGCAGTTGCGCAAGGCCGGCCTTCGCCCCGCTTGTCTGTGGGATGGCACAGGCAAACGGGGCAAAGGGTTAAGGTAGCGCAAACGCCATCACGTAATCGCCGGTTTCTGACGAATGCGCGGCGCCGCCGACCACAATAACGATGTATTGCTTGCCGGTTTTAGGCGAAACGTAGCTCATCGGCGTCGCGCTCGCGCCGACCGGCAGCGCATATTTCCAGACTTCTTTACCGGTGCTGCTGTTGTAGGCGCGCAGATAATAGTCCTGGAAGCCGGCGAAGAAGACCAGGCCGCCGGCGGTCGTCATGGTGCCCGCGTAGGTGGGCATGCCAACCGGCATCGGCAGGTGCGATCTGATGCCCAGCGGCCCCATTTTTTCGGCGGTGCCGGCCGGTATCTGCCAGGCGATCTTTTTGTTTTTGTAATCGACGGCGGTGATCGTGCCGTAAGGGGGTTGGTTGCAAGGCACTTCGAGCGGCGACATCCACATCAACGTGATCATGCCGTATGGCGTGCCGATCATGGGAGAAGGCCCGTGGCCATCGATCACTTTTTGCGGGTACTGCTTCGCGACGCGTTCATAGCTGTCGCGCGCCACTAACCAAAACACATTCGGGATGCGCACATCGTTCATGTAAGCCATATGGTTCACAGGATCAATCGACATGCTCCCCCAGTTGAGTCCGCCTAAATTGCCGGGCTGCTCGAGCGTTGGGTGGGTGCCGATCGGGGTCATGTCGCCCTGGTAATTCATCTGTTTGAACAGGATGCGGCAGGCCATCTGGTCAAACAGGGTGGTGCCCCACATTTTTTCTTCGGTCAGGCGTTCGGCGCCAATGGTCGGCATGCCGACGGAGAACGGCTGGGTTGGCGAGAGGCGCTCTTCCTCTGCGGCGCCTTGCGTCGGCACGGCTTTCTCTTCAACCTGCGCCAACGGTTTGCCGGTCTCCCGGTTCAGGTAGAAAATCTGCCCGCGTTTGGTGCCGAGCAAAAGGGCGGGCACCGGGCGATGTTGCTCATCAAAACCGTCCACCAGCGCGGGTTGGGACGCGAGGTCATAATCCCAAATGTCGTGATGCGTGGTTTGGAATTTCCAGCGCTCACGGCCTGTTTCAATATCAATGGCGACCAGGGCAGAGTTGTACTCATCCGAATTTTCCGGGCGATTCATGCCGTAATAGTCGGGCGTTGCATTGCCAAGCGGCGCATACAACAAGCCTAATTTGTCGTCATAGGCGGCGGTGGTCCACATATTCGGCGTGCCGCGCGTATAGGTGCTTCCGGCCGGCGGAGCCTTGGTGATGCCCGGATTGCCTAAGTCCCACGCCCAGTCCAACTCGCCGGTTTTGGCGTCGAACGCCCTGATGACGCCGGAAGGCTCGCCTTTCATTACGTTATCGATAACCCAGCCGCCGACGATAATCTTCCCTCTGGCGATGGTCGGCGCCGAGGTTTGGAAGTAATAACCCGGTTTGACTTCCCCCATATGCTGGCCGAGATTCACCTCACCGTTTTGACCGAAGGCGGGGCATTTCTGGCCCGTTTGGGCATCCAGCGCAATGAGGCGGGCATCGATCGTGGTGTGAACGATCGTTTTCTCGCACAGAGCGCCTGGCGCAACATCCTCATTTTTGTAGTAGCCAAGCCCGCGGCAGCGTTGCCAAACGGGGGAGGTGGAATGCGAGTCAAATTTCCAGCGCGCTTTACCCGTATCGGCATCGATAGCGGTGATAAGGCCGTTGGGCGTGCAGCTATACACCACATCATCAATTGCGAGCGGGGTATTTTGGTCCACGCCCGGCCGGAAATCGCCGGTGCGATACACCCAGGCGAGTTTCAGATCTTTGACGGTTGAACGGTTCACCTGATTGAACGGCGCGTAGCGCGTTCCTTCCGTCGTGCGGCCATAGGCGCTCCAATCGGCAGGCGCATTGTCGCTTTTGCTCTCGATAAACGTCACGTCGCCAGCAGGGGTAATTTCGCCATGGGGAAAGAAGGCGCCGATAAAGAAAGCGACAAAGGCCACGGATAATGCCGAACCGGCGATGTAAGCCTGCTTTTGACTCTTGGCGCCGTGCAGGTACGAGGGAAGTAAAAACGCGGCGATAATAGAGAGGCCGGCGGGCACCAGCAGACGAGGGAACAATGCCCAGTAGTTAAGCCCCGATTCCCAAAGCGCCCACAGCACCGTCATCAAAAACAGCAGGCCGGTTAAGTAACAAGCCGATTTGCTGCGCTTGAGGACCAGCACTGCGGCGGCGATGTAGCCTATCCCGGTAATGGCATAGTAGAACGATCCGCCGAGGGCGATCAGCCAAATTCCCCCCACGGTTAACGCGACGCCAGAAAAAACCAGCAAGCAAAAGAACGTGATTATTGCGGCTCTCTTACCAAACGATGTTCTAATCATATGTTTTCCTTTGACTTTTAAATCCACATTGGATCACCATCCCATCGCTGCCAACGCGTGAAAATGCCGGCGCGAAAGGCAAGGCATGTCCCGCCTTGAGACTTTTTATTCTTTAACGCTTTAGGGGCATTGAGTTGTCGTTTTGATATCCATTTCAACAGTGGCCATTGCGGCTTGGATCAGTCGCCAGACCAAGATAAGGGGTTTTTATTGGGCGATGACAGAACGCGCGCGATAAAAATAACCATCAACATTTTTATTTAATACCGGGTTGTAACCGTCTCGCAGAGATACGGTTTTGGGTGCGCTGGACAATCCGATATTTTATTGCAGTGATAAGCGCATTGAATGAAAGAGCCTCTCTGGACTAATTATTTAGAGTGATGATGAATGCGAAATTGCTTTTAATCACGAGGTTGCGTAGAGGTTTACCCTGCGTTGAGTTCAGGATGAAACGTCATTCTTTATCAAGCCGGTGTCGATAGAAACGGCGAAAAAAATGATTTAATGCCATTCTTTCCCCATCGACATAGACAATATAACCTTTCCCGCGTTCGCCGACGGTGACTTTTTCAACATTAACATTAGGATAGTGTTTTTTTAGGTTTTTAGACCATACTTGAATACTCATAATTCTATTTTCCTGACGCGCTTTATTCTTGTTTAAGGCATATTGATAGCACCCGTAAAAATAAGTCTCGTAGAAATAAAATATCGTCACTACCTGGGGATGTCTACAAGCGTGCGGGCGGGATAAAGCGAAAAATGCCGGTTGCGCTCAGGCGGGGTATTTAGTGCAAATAGAATAAAAACAATAAGTTATCCAATCGGCCGCACAAAAAGCAAATGTGGGTAACACATTGATATTTAAGGTTTTGGTACGTAAGTCATATCGAAGTCAACGCTTAACGGATAAGCGGTGATTCCTTGTGGGGGCGAGAAGAACTCATCTTGGCGCGATCTTCATGGCGATATTGATGTGTTTTCCAATTAGATAAGTCTTAAAGTTGGCGCTTTGCAGCGAGTGGGTAATGAGTGGTTTTGAGCCTAAATTCATCATAACTCTTTATTGTTTAATATAAATCATTACCCTTTTTAATAAATAGCAACGCCGATAGTGACAGGGTTACCGCGCTGGCCCTGGCGCTACCTCTTTCTCTCTGTGCTTGATAGGGAAGACAATGGGGATATAGGTCTTCATCTCTATTCTATCGCCGCCTTTGGGGGTGATAATTTCAATGAGAAAGCGATCGATCATGCCAACTTTATTTATCGGGAATGATTTGGTGTAGATACTTTGCGTGAATTTTTGCGCCTCATCGCTTGCGCCGTCATAACTGAACTCTGCATAAAGTTGCATGTCTTTTTTTCCCTGGGCGTCGGCCAGAGAGGCAAGCACGCTGCCAAGACAGTCCTCTTCAGAAATATAGAGGGTCTTCAAATAGATGCTGACGTAATTCTCTTTCTTGATGCTCGCGCCAAAATTGAAAAAGTTAATCACGCCGCTATCCGTTTTTTTCATGTTATCAATTGCCGCCAATCGCAGCGCGGAAACCGCAGGATGGAAGTGATCTATCTCTGCATCAACGCCATCCCCTGAATCGTCGAAAAATTTTGGCAGGTGCACATAGCGATGCTCGGGAATACCGTCGAGAAACAGCAATGGGATGGCGGAGGACACGTCCCACGATTTACTTTTGCGATACTGCATCGGCGAGGTTCTGAATTGCTTGCGAAACGCCCGTTCAAAGGATTGATATGACTGAAAGTTCAGCGCTTTAACGATATCGGAAATAGAGAGGTTCGTCGCTTTCAACATAAATGCGGCGCGAATGAGTTTTCTGCCCCTCACATAGCTCCCGAAAGTCATCCCTGTTTCATCTTTAAACGCTTTTTGGATATGCCCGCGTGAATATCCGCTTTTTTCTGACAGCATCTCAACGGTGAGCTTCTCATTGAACCCACTTTCTTCCACCCAGGCGAGCAGCTCCTCAATGACTTTGGTTATAAACATGCAGGAGCTCCCTTTTAGTTATCTGCCTAATGGTTGCGTTGGGTAAAATAACGCGTTATCGGTATTCAGCGATAAGCCCCCAATTTATCCGTTCTTTTAGGCAATATCCTGAGTATAGAACGCTTGCAATATTAACGCGGTAAATTAAAAAAAATGTACTTAAAAGTGTCATTTACCAGATAGCAGCGTATGGCGAAGAAGGAGAAAGTGCAGGGATACATTTTAAGTATATTAATTTATTGATTTTTATAAATTTATATGAATGAGCCAAGGTGGTGGGAGCACATTTTTTGCTCATTGATAGATAAAAACTCTATATGGCTGTCAATTTATTGACAGTAACATCTTTTCGAATCGAAATAATTAACTATTCTATGTTTAAGAGTGGGTGGTTAAGCGGTAAATAGGCCAGGCAGGGGATTGCGCAATTAAATAATGGTTAATCCAAGGGGGTATCAAGGATAATGACATTCAGGGAGGAGTATGAGGGGGGTATTTTCACGAAAAATAGCGTTTGCTATTTATCTTCTGGCTGTGGCCTGCGTTTTTTGAGGCAGAATAAACGCTGAGCGTTTTCTGTCTTGGCGTCCGTGGTTTATCAGCGTTTTTCCACACGACTTCTTTGTGAATCTCATCTTGTGCGAGAGGTGAATCGGCATCTTTCGCCCTGGAAATGATTTTTGTGCAACGTGATGCGTGGATATATTTGAACGGATATGGGAATGCCATTCTTCGAAAGAAAGCAAGCCGGACAGCTTTTGGTTCCGCAAGAAGAGAGATGCATTCAATAATAAAAATAGCAAGATGACAGGCTTTACTATGGATTGTTCTAACAAGTTCAGACGCAATATTTTAGATGAGATAATCGCTATCATTGAAAAAGCTATTGATACACAAAGCCATGTATCAATAAGGGCGCTATCCATTAAGTCAGGGTATTCCATCGGGCATTTACAGCGGATGTTCTATTTGTATGAAGGGATGAAGATAGGGACTTATATCAGAAAGCGCAGACTAAGCCGCGCGACGTTATTGCTGAAATGTACCGATATGAAGATCTATGAAATCGCGTTGCTCTCCGGATTTAGTTCTCAGCAATCATTTAGCCGTGCGTTTTCAAATCAATTCGGTTGCCCGCCGAGAACATTCAGAACCCTGCGCGATTGGCCTTTTCTCAATTATCAACCGATTATTGGCTTCGATAAAGAGCCTTTCCCCAGCAGCATCGTGTACTTGAATCTGCATGAGTATTACGAGAATAAAAGGATCGTGCAACTGCTTTCGCCGGTAATCAGCCGGGGGCAGATGAAGGTAAACGTAAAGAATCCAATAACCTGTAGCCTGTACAACGCATCAGCAAAGTACATTGCGATCAGACGCAATGAAAAAAAGATGAGCGAAAACGAGTTCATCCTATCGCTCTATGAGGGGGTGTTGGCTTCCCTGGATATCTTCATCACGCAAAGCGTAATCTTTAAAATTCACGATCACTGCCCAGGTGAAAAGGAAAACGTCAGCATGTGGTATTTCATCCCGATAAAATGAGATTTGTTTATCGCGCGCGGCAGAAGGTTGCCTGATCACAACGGAAAGCTTGGGTTATGCCATCGATATTTTGATGGCGCCCTCCCGTCAACGCCCCATAAGCCTGTTTCCGCCAACGGAAAGGTTGATGAGGAAGAAAAAAAACCGACCGCGAGGGTCGGTAAGCATGGGGTATTCAATAGGTATGACAACACTACAATTAAATAATAGCGCGCGTTGAGGTTTTTTCTTTACCGAAAAGTGTTATCTCACGGAACAATGGACTCGGCATGCGCGCATCCTCTTTGGCAATAAGACGTGGGGCCTGCGATGCGCAGGCGTCATGAAATGAAGATAAAAAAAGCCGGCGATTAACGCCGGCCAATGAAACATCGACAATCTCTCTGAGATGCACGGCCCTACACGGGAAATAAGGCCATGCAGTTGCTATGTAATCCTACCTGGCGCGCTTTTTTTTACCAAAAAACGATATTTTTGGCAGGGAAGCGGGGAAATAAAAAAGCCGGTCGTGACGACCGGCGAATGCGAAAATAACAGGGTAACGTTAATTGAAAGTGCACATAAAATGATAGCGAATTAATCCTAGCACTGACATCGGCGGTATATTTTACCTAAAAATGTCTTTGCGGCATTGGCATTACCGCCCGGCTCCGACGGCGATATGAGTTTGCGCGCAGAGGAGAAAGGGCGGCCGATGCTGCGCCCCCCGAAGCCAGGCTAAGATCCCAGCGGCCAAACCGCCTCGCGCACGGCGATCGCTTTGGGCAACAGCCCCAGGGCGTAGAAGCGGTCGGCGATGCTTTGCTGCTGGCGGATCACCTGCAAATCCATGGCGCGGATCTCGTGGCTGCGGCGCGACAGCGCGAGTTCCAGCGAGGCGCTCGCCAGCCCCAGTTCGTCGGAAAGGTGACGAGCGGCTTCTCTCGGCTGCGCGGCAATGTAGCGGCCGGTGTGCTGCAATGCTTGGATCAGCGGCTGCAACAGATCGCCCGAGCGCTCGGCGAACTCGCGGCGCGCCAGATAGAATTGCTGATTGAGCACCCGTTGGGTGCCGTCGGCGATCACGCGCAGTTCCCCGCTGCGCTGCGCGTCGCTGAGCAGCGGATCCCACATCATCCAGGCGTCCACCGCCTGCAGGTCGGTCGCCGACAGCGGATACTTCGGCGGCGCATAGACGATGCGCACATCGTTCAACGTCAGTCCCTGTTCGTCCAACATCTGCAGCAATAAATAGTGCACGTTGGAGCCTTTGTTGAGCGCGATGCGTTTGCCGCGCAGATCGGCGGCGCTGCGTATCGGGCTGTCTTGCGGCACCACCATCGCCACGCTTTGCGGCGCCGGCGGCTCAAACCCGACATACACCAGCGCGTTGCCCTGCGCCTGGGCGAAGATCGGCGGCACTTCGCCGGTGGTGCCGAAGTCTATTTCATCGCCGTCGAGCGCGTGCAGCAGCTGCGGCCCGGCGGGAAACTCGCTCCACAGTACGCTGATGCGCTGTGCGGCGAAGTGCTGTTCCAGGCTTTGCCGCGCCTTGAGCACGCCGAGGTTGCCAAATTTTTGATAGCCGATGCGCAGTTCGCGTTCGGGCAGCGGCGCTGCGCTGATGGCCGGCGAATGTGCGGGCGCGCCGACGCTGCGGCGGCGCGGTTTGATCAGGCCAAGATGCGCCAAATGGGTGCGCAGGGTATTGCGGCTGACGCCGAGCAAGGCCGCCGCCTGCAGCTGGTTGCCGCCGCTGCGTTCGAAGGCGTTGCGCACCAGCGCATCCAGCACCCGTTGGTAGAGCTGGGTACCGTCGCCTTGCAACTGCTGCTGCACGAAGCGATCGATGGCGTCGTCACCGCCGCCGCCGTGATCCGTCAGGCGTTGCGTGAGCCGCAGTTGCTGCGGGGCGATCGGCCCCTCCTGGCTCAGCAAGACCGCATTATGCAGCGTGTTCTCCAGCTCGCGCACGTTGCCGGGCCAGGGGTAGTCCAGCAGCGCCTGCTGCGCCTCCACCGTCAACTGTAGCGGCGGCCGTCCCAGCCGGCGGGCGTACAGCGCAAGAAAGTGTCTGGTCAGCGCCGGAATGTCCTCCGGCCGCTGGCGCAACGGGGGTAAGGTCACCGCCGCGACGTTCAGCCGGTAATAGAGATCTTCGCGGAAGCGCCGTTGGCGGATTGCGCCGGCCAGATCGACGTGGGTGGCGGCGATGACCCGCACATCGATCTTCAGCGGTTTGCGCGAACCGACGCGGGTGATTTCTCGTTCCTGCAACACGCGCAGCAGCTTGACCTGCAGCGACAGGTTGAGTTCGCCGATCTCGTCCAGCAGCAGGGTGCCGCCTTCCGCCGCTTCGAACCAGCCCTGATGGGTGCCGACGGCGCCGGTGAAGGCGCCTTTCTCATGGCCGAACAATTCGGCTTCCGCCAGGCTTTCCGTCAGCGCGCCGCAGTTGACCGCCAAAAAAGGGCGATGGCGGCGCGCGCTGTGGTGGTGCAGATAGCGCGCCACCACCTCTTTGCCGGTGCCGGTTTCGCCGACGATCAATACGGTGGCATCGGTGGGGGCCAGCCGATCGAGCACGCTTTGCAGAGCGAGCGACGCCGGATCGATCAGCACCGGTTTGTCGGCGGCGAACGGTTGGGGATCGTACATGGGCGTCTCCTGGCTGACGGCGAAGGGGGAAAAAAATCTTATCCCAGCCCATGAGCGGCCGCGAGAGGGTAAAAGGCGCATGGTGCTGCATTGGCAACAGCTTTTCGCCGCCGCCTGCTGCCAATGCAGCAGCGCTCGGGCGGTAATGTCTTTTCAACGCATTGATATGTATTGCTTTTTAAAATCCGCCACTGTGGCATGCATCCTGCTTTTCGTTTTATAACCAAGCAAGATTTTTCTATCGATAAATATTGAGAATAGTTATATAGGAAAAGCATAAATGACTGAGTCAGCGAAAGAACGCATCAACGTTTTCTGGTTTCTGCCGACCCACGGCGATGGCCGCTATCTGGGCACGGCGCAGGGCGGGCGCCCGGTAGACCTGCCTTACTTGCAGCAGGTGGCGCTGGCCGCCGATAACCTTGGCTATTACGGCGTGCTGATCCCAACCGGTAAAAGCTGCGAGGATTCCTGGCTGGTGGCGGCGGCGCTGGCACCGATCACCCGTCGGTTGCGCTATCTGGTGGCGGTGCGCCCCGGCCTGCAGCCGCCGAGTCTGGCGGCGCGCATGGCCGCGACGCTGGATCGGTTGTCGGACGGGCGCCTGCTGATCAACGTGGTGACCGGCGGCGATCCGGTGGAAAACAAAGGGGATGGCATCTTCCTCAGCCATGCCGAACGCTACGAGGTGACACAGGAATTTCTCACGGTGTATCAACGGCTGCTGCAAGGGGAGAAGGTGGATTTCAGCGGTAAGCATATTCGCGTCGAAGGCGCCGAACTGCTGTTCCCGCCGGTGCAGGAAAACGGCCCGCCGCTCTATTTCGGCGGCTCCTCGCCGGCTGCGCTCGACATCGCCGCCGGGCAGATCGACACCTACCTGACCTGGGGCGAGCCGCTGGCTCAGGTGGCGGAAAAGCTGGCGGCGGTGCGCCAGCGCGCCGAGCGGCAGGGGCGTAAACTCAGCTACGGCATTCGCCTGCACGTTATCGTGCGCGAAACCGAAGACGAAGCCTGGGCGGCGGCCGAGCGACTGATCGCGCATCTGGATGACGACACCATCGCGGCGGCGCAGCAGATCTTTGCGCGCATGGACTCCACCGGCCAGCGCCGCATGAGCGAGCTGCATGGCGGCTCGCGCGAGAGTCTGCGCATCGCCCCCAACCTGTGGGCCGGCGTCGGCCTGGTGCGCGGCGGCGCCGGCACCGCATTGGTGGGCAATCCGCAGCAGGTGGCGGCGCGCATACGCGAGTATCAGGCGCTGGGCATCGACAATTTCATCCTTTCCGGCTATCCGCATCTGGAAGAGGCCCACCGCTTCGCCGAACTGGTGATGCCGCTGTTGCCGCTGGCGCAGCCGGCCCATCAGA
Organism: Serratia sp. B501; assembly: GCF_051172315.1. Classification (NCBI taxonomy): domain Bacteria; kingdom Pseudomonadati; phylum Pseudomonadota; class Gammaproteobacteria; order Enterobacterales; family Yersiniaceae; genus Serratia; species Serratia sp. B501. Next base: position 190,300 of record NZ_JBPIZB010000003.1, on the reverse strand, counting down.
CGGCCCGCACGATCAATACCGGCCCGTTCGGCGAAACCATCGGCGGCGATCGTCGTCCCGGCCCGGCGCAGCGGGAGGGCTGATGGCGAAGCGTGCCCATATTATCGTTATCGGCGGCGGTTTCACCGGCGCGGCGCTGGCGATCCAGCTGGCGCGCGGAGCGGTGGATGTCACGGTGATCGAACCGCGCGCCGCGCCGGGCTATGGCGTGGCCTACTCGACCACCGAACCGACCCACCGCATCAACGTCCCGGCCGATCGGATGCAGCTGGCGGATGAGCCGGCGGGGGATTTTGACCGCTGGTATCGCCTGGGCGGCGGATTGGTGGCCGATCCGCAGGCGTTGTGGCGCGACGGTAAAGCCTATCCGCAGCGCGGCGCCTTCGGCCGCTATGTCGAGGAACGTTTCCATCAGGCGGCGCAGTTTGGCCGGGCCCGCTTGCGGCACCTGCGCGATCGGGCGCTGCACCTGCAGCCGCAGGCGCAGGGCGCGACCGTCATCACCGCCGGCGGCGAACGGCTGTGGGGCGACTATGTGGTGTTGGCGACCAGCCATCCGCCGCCCGCGCTGCCGCGGCAGATCGCCCCGGAGCTGGCGCGCGATGCGCGTCTGATCGCCAATCCCTGGGCGGCGGAGGCGCTGGACGAAGTTGAACCCGGTGAGGCGTTGGCGATCGTCGGCACTGGGTTGACGATGGCCGATACGGTGGCGGCGTTGCACCGCCGCGGGCATCGCGGGCCGATTACCGCCTTCTCTCGTCACGGCCTGCTGCCGCGCCCCAATGCCGAAGGGGAGTACCCGACATGGTCGTTTGCCCCGCCCGCCGGACTGCGCGATGGGGTGCGGCAGGTGCGCCTTGAGGTGGCGCGCGCCGCTCGGCAACGGGTGCCGTGGCAGGCGGTGTTGGACGCGGTGCGCGCCCAGGGGCAGCGCCTGTGGCAAGCGTTGACGCCGACCGAACAGCAGCGCTTTCTGCGGCATCTGCGCGCCTATTGGGACGTGCATCGCTATCGCCTTGCGCCGCAGGTGAGCACGCTGCTGTCGGAGCAACAGGCGGCGGGCACGCTGCAGGTATTGGCCGCTCGTTTGCGTCGAGCGGAGCGAACGCCGCAGGGCGTAAGGTTGACGATTCTGCCGCGCCAAGGCGCAGAGCGGGCGCTGCAGGCGCAGCGGCTGCTGATCACCACGGGCCCGGCCCATGCCGGCCTGATCGCCGCCAGCCCCTTGCTCCGTTCACTGGCGGAGCAGGGGGCGCTGCGCGCCGATCCGCTGGGGCTGGGGCTGTGGGTCAATGCCGACAGCCAGGCGATCGGCGGCGACGGCCTGGCCAACCCGCGCCTGCTGGTGGCCGGCCCGACGGCGCGCGGCCGCTTCGGCGAACTGATGGGGCTGCCGCAGGTGGCGGAACACGCCGAAAGCGTCGCGCGTCATCTGCTGGCGGCGATCGCCGCCGGAGGGTGACAGCGCGGTTTGCCGGCAGACTCAAGCGTCAGTCCGCCCACACCTGCGTGCTGCGCGGGCTGTCCATCTGATAATCCGAATAGGGGCGAGTGAAGAACTCGCGCCCCAACTCGCGGGCGGCCCGCAGCGGGTTGCGTGGATCGCGGGCGATCTCGCCGCGTTGGTTGCCGGCGCTGTGCACCAGCCCGACGAAGGCGGAATGGGTGTAGCGGCTGAACTCCTGGATCTGATGCACGATGCCTAACGCCGCGCCGGGGTAGGTCTCTTCCGACGCCACCGCCAGCCCGATGCGCTTGCCGCTCATGCGTTGGTGCACGTCCGCCGCCTGAGGGTAGGCATTGGAATAGAAGCTGAATGAGCGATCGAAAAAGGCCTTGGTTTGCGCCGACATGCCGTACCAGTAAATCGGCGTGCAAAACACCGCGCCGTCGGCCGGCAGGAAATGTTCCAGAAACAGTTCGGCGTAGCGATCGGTCGGCGTGTGGCGCTCATCGCTCAGAAAACCGCTCAGGTAATCATCGAGAAAATACAGGCTGGCGGAAGTGCCGGCTTCGGCGGCGCCCGCCATGATCGCCTGCGCCAGCGTGGCGCTGTTGCCGTCGCGGCGCGGGCTGCCGACCAGCACCGCCAAACGCTTGTATTGATGAGTTGTATTCATGTCATATTCCCCTGTGTGAAATGAATTCAGCCTTACTCTAGAAACAAACCCCGACGGGCGACAAATGACGGCTTTTCTGCCAGGATGAATTCAACTCACCTGGAGAGGCTTCGCCATGTTCGCTACGCTGCCCGTCAACGCATTACGCACCTTCGAATCCGCCGCTCGCCTGCGCAGCTTCAAGCTGGCGGCGGCCGAGCTGGCGGTGACGCCGACGGCGATATCACACCAGATCAAAGCGCTGGAACAGCAGTTGGGGTTTGCGCTGTTCGAGCGGGTGCCGCGCGGCGTGCGGCTGACACCGAAGGGGGAAACGCTGTTTGCCGGGGTGCACGGCGCGCTGCTGGACGTCGCCGCCACGCTCGAAGGCCTGCGGCCGCAGCCCAGCGCAGGATCGCTGTGCGTTTCGGTGACGCACTCGTTCGCGGCGCTGTGGCTGGTGCCGCGCCTGGGGCGCTTCTATCAGGCGTATCCGCACTATCTGGTGCGCCTGGAGGCCTGCGCCGAGGTGATCGATCTGCAGCAAGACGCCAGCGTGGACGTGGCGGTGCGCTACAGCCGCGCGCACTATCCCGCGCTGCATCAGGCGGCGCGGCTTGAGGAAAGCTTTGGCGTCTACGCCGCGCCGGGGCTGGCCGCCGCCGAGCCGGAAAATCCGGTGCTGATCACCGTCAAGTGGGGGGATTCGGCGCTGTACGACAGCGGCTGGCATGACTGGTGCCGGGCCGCCGGGGTCGATTGGTGGCGACGCCATGCGGCGATGCGCAGCTATCACGAGGAGCATTACGCCCTGCAGGCGGCGGTGGCCGGGCAAGGGTGGGTGCTCGCCAGCTCGGTGATGGTGTCCGAGATGGTGGACAACGGCCTGCTGGTGGCGTACCGGCCGGAGGTGCGCGTACCGGGCGCCGCATACAGCGTGCTGTGCGCGCCGGGGCGCGAGCGGCATCCGCCGGTTAGGGCGTTTCTGGCCTGGCTGCAGCAGGAACTGCCGCAGGACAATGGCACGAAATAAAAGTTTTACCGTCCTAAGCTGTGGGAATATCAGCGAACTTTTGTTTTTACTTCACTGCGAGAACCTATCATGAGCCAGCCAAGAATCTCCGATTACCCGATTGATGCGCAATTTATCGAGCGCTGGTCGCCGCGCGCGATGACCAACGACGCCATCGACGATCAAACGCTGCTGAGCTTCTTTGAAGCGGCGCGCTGGTCGCCTTCGGCCTACAACATTCAGCCGTGGCGCTTTGCCTACAGCAAGCACGGCTCCGACAGCTGGGAGAACTACCTGGAGTTCCTGATCGACTTCAACCGCGGCTGGGCGCAACACGCCTCGGCGCTGGTGGTGATCGTCTCCAAAACCACCAGCCTGAACGGCGAGCGACTGGTGGACAACCCGACCCACGCGTTCGACACCGGCGCCGCCTGGGCCAACCTGGCGCATCAAGCGCACCTGAAAGGTTGGCTGACCCACTGCATGAGCGGCATTCACCACGACAAGATTAAGGCGGCGCTGCAGCTGCCGGACGACTATGCGGTGCACGCCATGGTGGCGATCGGCAAACCGGGCGACAAATCCCGCCTGCCGGATTTCCTGCAGGAAAAAGAGGCGCCGTCGGGCCGCCTGCCGCTGGGCAACACCGTCAGCGAAGGGCTGAATTTCACGCTGTGATCGCGCGTTCTCGCCGAGGCCCGCTTGGCGGGCCTTTTTTATGCGGCGAGTAAAACTTTGGGAGTATGTTCGCGTTCGCTCATTCGCTGTATATTTTGTTATATAGCGATTGCGTGATAAGGAGGAACCGATGGGGGATCATTTTGGCAAAGGGCTGTTGGCGGGATTAAAAGCGGACAACCTGAAACCGGAGGCGGAGCTGTCGCGCTTTTGCTCCGACTACAAGCGCGGTTTCGTGCTCGGCTATGCGCACCATTTGGCGCAGCGCTGCGGCGACGAGAACCGGGCGGCGTTCGAGGCCGGGCAGCTCAGCCGCGCCTATGGGCTTGGCAGCGAGCCGATGAGCGAGTTCTTCTCCGGTGGCGACAGCCGGTTGGCGGAGAAGTTTTTCCGCGCCGGCTATAACCGCCCGGCGCAGGGTTAGGGCAGACGGCCGTCAGGCGGCGCTCAGCACCGCCACCATATACACGCACGGTTGGTCGCTCTGATTTTCAAATCGGCAGTCCGCCGGCGGGCCGAGCTCAAGGCAGTCTCCCTCGGCCATCTCATGGCGCGCGTCACCCTCGATAAAGACCAGTGCGCCGGATAAGACCCAGATCAGCTGACGTTTGAACGCGTACACCGAAGCCGGCATCGGGATCGCCGCGCCGGCCGGCAGTTCGATGCGCACCAGATCGAGCGGCAAATCGGTGCGGGGCGACACGTGGCGCCGCACGTAACCGCTCTCGGGATCGACCCAGACCGGTTGATCTTCCCGGCGCAGCAGCCGGCCTTCCTGCGTTTCCGCTCGGGCGATCAGCTTGGACATGCTGAGGCTGAACGCGCCCGCCAGTCTGCCCAACAGCATCGCCGTCGGGCTGCTCTCGCCGCGCTCGATCTTATGAACCATTGCCCGTGAGACGCCCGCCCGTTCGGCCAAATCGGACAGCGACCAGTGGCGCGCTTCGCGTTCAACGCGAATGCGTGCGCCGATCAGCTGATTTAGATTGTCTAATTTAATATTCATATCGTAGTATTATAGTGGACAATTGGCCGGGGTAAACCATGATTATACGAAATGCGACGTTCAACGATAGCGCGGCGATTGCCGCTATCTATAACGACGCGGTGTTGAACAGCACCGCCATCTGGAATGAACAAACCGTGGATGCGGCCAATCGCGCGGCGTGGATCGGCGAACGGCAGGCGGCGGGTTACCCGGTGCTGGTGGCGGTGAACGCCGAGGACGAGGCGATCGGCTACGCGTCGTTCGGCGACTGGCGGGCCTGGGACGGCTATCGCCACACCGTGGAACATTCGGTGTATGTCCATCAGGCGCATCGCGGCGCAGGGATTGGCAAGGCGCTGCTGCTGGCGCTGATCGCACGGGCGCGGGAAATCGGCAAACATGTGATGGTGGCCGGCATCGAATCCGGCAATCGGGCCTCGATTAAGCTGCATCTGGTGCTGGGGTTCCGCGACGTGGGGCGCATGGAACAGGTGGGCGCCAAATTCGGCCAATGGCTGGATCTGACGTTCCTGCAGTTGAGGCTCGACGAACGGGCGACGCCGCCCGCGCGCTGATCCCGGGAGACAGGGCGATGAATATGCTGTTACTGCTGATCGCGGCCGGGATGGGGCTGGTGGTGCAGAATTTGCTGATGGTGCGCATCACTGAAAGCGTCTCGACCATCCTTATCACGCTGGTGATCAACTCCAGCGTCGGTTTGCTGCTGCTGGTGGGGTTGCTGCTGGCCAAAAACGGCCTCGGCGCGGTGGCGGAAGTGACCGGCGCCGCCAAATGGTGGATGCTGTTGCCGGGGCTGCTGGGATCGCTGTTCGTGTTCGCCGGCATCCTGGGCTACCAAAAACTGGGCGCGGCGGCCACCATCTCGATCCTGGTCGCCAGCCAGCTGTGCATGGGGCTGTTGGTGGACGTCTACCGCGCCGGCCCGGCGGCGCTGCGCGAGAATCTGCCGGCGCTGTTCGGCGCCTTGTTGCTGGTGGCGGGCGCCTATCTGGTGGCGAAGCGCAGCTTTTGACGGCGGCTGAAAGGCAAAAAGCCCGCTCGGGTTTCCCTGAGCGGGCTTCTCTAAATATGGCTCCTCTGACTGGACTCGAACCAGTGACATACGGATTAACAGTCCGCCGTTCTACCGACTGAACTACAGAGGAATCGTGTGAACGGGGCGAATAATAGCGGGGCGGTTGCGGCTTGTAAAGCGCGAAAACGCCCGGCGCGCGCGTTTGCTGCAAGATTGCCCAACCTGCTGCTTTTTCTCGCTTTTATCGCTTACCTCACGCGCAGCGCCGCCGGATTGCCCGCTGAGGCGGCGCCGTTGCCTGCCGGTGGTGCAACGCGTGCCCTGCGTTGTGGCGCGTCTCGCCCGATAATCGGCCATTTGCCGCCGTTTTTGGCCTTTTGACGACTCTGGCCTGGATCTTGCTGCGGTTGCATGACCGGATTTCGGCATTCTCAATTTAGCGGCTCGCTGGAGGCACTATGAATCTCAGACGTCTGAAGTACTTCGTGAAAATCGTCGATGTCGGCAGCCTGACCCAGGCGGCGGAGGTGTTGCATATCGCCCAGCCGGCGCTCAGCCAGCAGTTGGCGACGCTGGAGGGGGAGCTGAAGCAACAGCTGTTGATCCGCACCAAGCGCGGGGTGCAGCCGACCGAGGCCGGCAACATTCTGTATGCCCACGCGCAAACCATTTTGCGCCAGTGCGAGCAGGCGCAGAGCGCGGTCAACAGCGCCGGGCAGGCGATGAGCGGCCAGGTGTCTCTCGGGCTGGCGTCGGGCAGCACCGCGGCGCAGCTGGCGCTGCCGCTGTTGCAAACCCTGCGCGATCAGCAGCCGGGCATTTTGCTCAGCCTGCATGAAAACAGCGGCGCGGCGCTGGCCGGACAGGTGGCCAACCAGACGCTGGACATGGCGATGGTCTACGGCGCCAAAATGCCCGCCGGTCTGCACACCGTCGCGCTGATGCGAGAGGATCTCTATCTGGTGGCGACGCGCGCCGTGCCGCATCCCGGCAACAGCGTCGAGCTGCTGGACGTGGCGCGGCTGAACCTGTTCCTGCCGCGCGAGGGGGATGCGGTGCGCAACCAACTGGAGGAGGCGATGGCGCTGCGCAAGCTGGCTGTCAACGTGGTGGGGGAGATCGAATCCTCGGGCGCGCTGAGCGCTGCAATCGCCGGTGGGTTGGGGGCGACCGTATTGCCGGAGTCAGTGGCGCGCGCGATGATCGGCCCGGCCAAGGCCTGGATGGCGCGCATCAATGCGCCGACGATGTCGGTGCCGCTGTCGCTGTGCATGTCGGGTCAACAGTCGCTGTCCGCCCCGGCGCTGCTGGTGAAAGACCTGCTGCTGTCGATCGCCGGCGGCCGCAGCCAGGAGAAGCGCGCGCTGGCGCTGGTGCGTTGAGGAAAAAACGGCCCGCCGCAGCGGGCCTGAGCACCGTTATCGGAACGGCGGTTCGTTGAAGGTGCGCAGCTTGCGCGAGTGCAGGCGATCGCCCTCGGCACGCAACAGATCGATGGCGCAGATGCCGATCTGCAGGTGCTCGGAGATCGCCCCTTCATAGAAGCGGTTGGCCTGGCCCGGCAGTTTGATCTCGCCGTGCAGCGGTTTGTCGGAGACGCACAGCAGCGTGCCGTATGGCACCCGGAAGCGATAACCCTGAGCGGCGATGGTGGCGCTCTCCATGTCGACCGCCACCGCGCGGCTGAGGTTGAAGCGCCGCGCCGAAGCGGAGTAACGCAGCTCCCAGTTGCGATCGTCGGTGGTGACCACGGTGCCGGTGCGCAAACGCTGTTTGACCTCTTCACCGGGCATGCCGCTGACCATCTTGGTGGCGTCGTACAGGGCGCGTTGCACCTCGGCGATGCTCGGGATCGGGATATCCGGCGGCAGCACCGCATCCAGCACGTGATCGTCGCGCAAATAGGCGTGGGCCAGCACATAGTCGCCGATCTTCTGGCTTTCGCGCAGGCCGCCGCAGTGGCCGATCATCAGCCAGGCGCTGGGGCGCAGCACCGCCAGATGATCGCAGATGGTTTTGGCGTTGGACGGGCCGACGCCGATGTTGATCAGCGTGATCCCTTGGCCGGTGCGCGAGATCAGGTGATAGGCCGGCATCTGGTGGTTTTTCCACGCCAGATCGGACACCGCCTGTTCGGGGGCGCTGGTTTCCGGCGTGATGTAGGTACCGCCGGCGCTGGAGAGCGCGATGTACGGGCTGGCCGGATCGGCGATCTGCGCGCAGGCCCAGCGCACGAACTCGTCCACATAGCGGGTGTAGTTGGTGAACAGCACGAACGGCTGGAAATGCTCCACCGGGGTGCCGGTGTAGTGCCGCAGACGCGCCAGCGAGAAATCCGCGCGCAGCGCATCGAAATGCGACAGCGGGAAATGGTTGTCGGTGGCGTGATACAGGCCGTCGGCGGTCTCGTCACCGATCTGCGCCAGCTCGGTGGTGGGGAAATGCTGCGCGATACCGGCGCTCATTGAGCGATCGAGCGCCAGGCTGGAGCCGTCGATCACATAAGGGAACGGGATCTCCTGCTGCGACGGCGCCACCTCGATATGGGCGGCGTAGTCGTGTTCCAGCATCGCCAACTGTTCGGCCAGATAGTGGCGGAACAGCTGCGGCCGGGTCACGGTGGTGCTGTAGCTGCCGGGATGGGTAAAGCGGCCGAAGGCGCGGGTTTTGTTCGGGCCGGATTGCTGCCCGTCCCAGCTGACGCGCAGCTCGGGATACACGAACAGCCCGGCGGCGCGCGCCTGCGGCTCCGGCAGTGTGCCGTGGCTGATAAAGTCACTGACCGCCTGCCGCAGCGCGTCTACCGCGGCGTCATACAGGGCTTCCAGTTGATCGAGTGCCTGATCGGCGCTGAGGCCGCTGCGAGGTGGGGCATAGCTCATACTTTCTCCTTCGAGGTCCCGGCTCTGTGGCGGGATTGGCGGCGTTTCACCGTCACAGGTTAGCCGAAGCAGGGCGTAAAAGCTTGGTTGAAATGATGGGCGCGGCAAAGAAATTACCGCGCCCGTGAAGGCGGGGGGATCAGGAGGCGGGATCGGCCGCTTCGACCTTCAGCGATACCAGGCCGATGCCCAGCTTCTTCGGCGTGAAGCCGCCGCTGGCGCTCTCTTTCGGCTCGGTCGGTGCCGGCGGGGTAATGCTGATTTTCTGCGCGCCGCGCGGGTTGTCGAAACGCAGGGTGACGGTGCTGTCCTGCTCGCCGAGCGACACGAAGCGCTCTTCGTCGCCGACGCGCACCGAAATCGGTTCGCCGACGTTGTTGCCGTAGGCGCGGGCGCGCAGCACCAGATCGAAGGTTTTCGGCAGCGGATCGACATAATCGATGTCGACCGCCGGCGCCAGGTTGGCGTCGGACCAGCGGCCCCACTCCTCGACGGCGGAGACGCCGGTAATGGCTTTCACCTGTTCCGGCATGCCGGGCAGCATGAACTCGATGGCGTCCGCCCGGTACTTCATCGCCGCGTCGTCCACCTGCAGGCGGGCGACGGCGTTTTGGTAATCGGCGACGCTGTCCGCCGCCGGGCCGGTAAAGTTCACCTTGCCACGAAAGCGCTCGCCGCTGGCCTGCACGATCTGCGGCGGCGAGGCCAGGGTGCCGGAGGCCACGCAGATGTCGGTGCTCAGCGCCAGCTGCGGCGCCCAGACCCGGCCGATCTCGTAGCATTTATCGACCCAGACGAATTTCTCCCCCGCCCCCAGCCCGGCCAGCTGCTTGCGCAGCGGGGTGGAGAGGTAGACGTTGAACATCGGTTCGATGCGGTTGTCGCCCACCCGCAGAATGAACGGCACCTTGTAGGTGACGCCGGAGAAGCTGAAGCTGCGCTGGCGCGTGTCCACGCTGTAGTCGCTGATGCGGTTCGGCAGGCCCCACTGATTGATCACCGCCGGTTTCCAGCCGTTGATTTTCTCTTCGATATTCAGGAACACCGTAGACAGCGACGGCGCCGACAGGCTGCTGCGGCCGAGGCCGATATAGTTGTCACCGCCCATCACGTCCAGCACCGTGGCACCGTTATCCAGCGTGCTGCGTTTCTCGTTGCGCTGCTCCGCCTGCGGCCGGGTGCCGTCGATGATAAAGAACAGGTTGCGGCGCTTCTGTTTGGTCAGGATGTCGTAGGCGGTGTTGTTCATCGCCAGATGATCGGAGGACACCACGATCACGGTGTTGCTGAAATAGGGCGAGCGTTTGATTTTGTCGATCAGCGCGGCGATGTGTTGCTGGCTGCAGGCCACCGCGCTCAGCGAGCGGTTTTCCTTGTTCTGCCAGGCGTAGCTTTTCTTGCTGCAGCCGGCGGAGATAAAACCGTCCGGGTGATGGGTATCGACGGTCAGGGTAAACAGCGAGAACGGCTGGCGCTGTTTGGACAGCTCGACGAACTTGCCGTACACCACGTCCAGCACACTGTCGTCGTACCAGCCCCAGTCGTTTTTGTAGCTCGGATCGGCGACCTGTTCGCGCAGCTCTTTGAAACCGTAAACGTGGTCGAAGCCGTGGGATTTCAGGAAGGTGTCTTTACCGGCGAACGCCAGCTCGGCGCCCTGATAGAAAGAGTTGCTGTAGCCGGCGGCCTTCAGCACGTCGCCCAGGCAGACGTTCTCCGGGTAGAAGGTGGAGACCGCGCTGGAGGCGTTGCCGTCGAAGGGCGCGAACAGCGGAATGCCGCACTGTGAGGCGACCATGCCGGCGATGGTGTAACCGGTGCCCGGCAGCTGCTGGGTGTTGCTGAAATCGATGCTGTCTGCGCGCAGGGCGTTCAGCTCGTCGGCCAGGCCGGGAAACAGCTCGGTATCGAAGTAGGTGCGCTCCAGGCTCTCGGCATAGATGTACACCAGATTCGGCCGCTTGCCCTGCACGGTCTTTTTCGGCGCCTTGTAGTAGGTGGTGAAATCGGCGGTATCGCCGACGATCTGGCTCTTGACCAGCAGCGAGATGTCTTGAAACGCCGGGGTGGTGCCGACCGAAAACAGCGCCAGCAGCACGGCGACGAGGCTGTAGGCCACGCTGCTGCCTTTGGCCTTGCGGCGCAGCAGGCTGCGGGCCAGCACCGCGAAGATAAGCCCCAGCGCCGCCAGCAGGCCGATGAACGGCAGCACGTATTTGCTGATGCCCGCGCCTTTGAGGCTGCTGGTGACGGTGTAGATCACCGCATCGGTGATGCCGTCGCCGGTAAAGTAGTTGCTGGCGATCAGGATGACGTTCAGCACCAGATAGCTGCCGAGCAGCGTCAGCAGAATGGCGAACCACCAGCGGTTGGCGGCGGCTCGGGTGCGATAAATCAAAATCGACGCCAAAAAGAGAACAAACGAAACGACTGCTAAAACCATCCGCCAAACCTTGTCTGATTGGGAAAAAAACGTTGCTGCCCTGGTCTGCGCCGCCGACCGTGCCGCGGCGCGAAAAGTGAAGGGTATAGCCTATTGCCGGCGGCGGAACAACGCGCGATCTCCCGCTACGGCCGACGAACGGCGGCTATTGTACATTTTTATGACAATAGTGTGACGTTAATCACGCCGACGGCGGCCGCGGCGGCGAAAGCTTGCTGGTCGGAGGTTTCGCTCTACGCTTAATGAGCGCCACGACGGCGCGTCCATCAGCCATTCAGGAGGAAGTATGCAGACGATTTCCGCAGCGGTACTCGACGATCTGGCCCCGCAAGGCGTGTTGCGCGCGGCGATCAATCTCGGCAATCCGGTGCTGGCGCAGGCCGGGCCCGGCGGTAAACCGCAAGGCGCTTCGGTGGAGCTGGCCGCCGCGCTGGCTCGCGAACTGGACGTGGCGCTGGAGCTGGTGACCTATGACGCGGCCGGCAAGGTGTTCGCCGACCTGGACAGCGGCGCCTGGAACCTGGCGTTTATGGCCATCGAGCCGGTGCGCGCGGCGCAAATCGCCTTCAGCGAACCCTACGTGATCATTGAGGGGACTTACCTGGTGGCGAACGACGCGCCTTACTTTGAGGTGGCGCAGCTCGACAGGCCGGAGGTGCGCATCGCGGTCGGCCAGGGCGCCGCGTACGATCTGTTTTTGTCGCGTACGCTGCAGCAGGCGCAGCTGGTGCGGGCGGCTACTTCCGCCGAGGCGATAGCGCTGTTTTTCGAACGCGGGCTGGAGGCGGCGGCCGGCGTGCGTCAACCGCTGCTGGCCGCCGCGGCCGCCCATCCCGGCTACCGAGTGCTGGATGGGCATTTCACCGCCATTCGCCAGGCGATGGCGGTGCCGCGGCAAAAAACGCAGGGCGCCGCCTACGTGAACGCGTTTATCGAACGCTGCAAGGCCAACGGGCTGGTGAAGGCGGCCCTGCAGCGCAGCGGCCAGGGCGAAGTGACGGTGGCGCCGCCGGCCGCTTCGGCGTGATCAGTTCAGCTCCACCGCATACTGTTCCACCGGGGTGATTTTCTTGATCAGCTTGTTGTCGAACAGGAACTGTTCGTAAGCCTCATAGCGGGCCCGATCCAACTTGGCCGGATCGCGCGCGAACAGCGGCAGGCTGGCTTGCCACGCCTGTTTGTTCAGCTCGGTATTCAGCTCCGGGTGCGCCTTGGCGAACGCCAACCAGGTCTCCTGCGGGTGTGCATGCAGGTAGTCGCTGCCTTGCTTCAGCGCGGCGAGGAATTTGCGGATTTTCGGCTCGTTCACCGCATCGCGGTTGGCGACGATGATCAGCTCGTCGTAGGCCGGCACGCCGTAGTCTTCGACGTTAAACACCACCGGTTTTTTGCCCTGCAGCTTCAGCTCCAGCGCTTCGATATTGCGGTAGCCGCCGATCACCGCATCGACCTGGCCCGCCAGCAGGGCGCTGGTCAGCTGGAAGTTGACGTTGATGAGCTTGATGTCCTGCGGCTTGAGGTGCTCGTGTTCGACCATGGTGGCCAGCGTCGCCTGTTCGATGCCGCTGACCGAGTAGCCCACCGTTTTGCCCTTGAGATCCGCCGGCGACGTGATGTTTTTGTCCAGCGCGATCACCGTATTCAGCGGCGTGTCGATCAGCGTGCCGACGCGCATCAGCGGCAGGCCCTGATCGGCGAAGAAATGCAGCTGCGGCTGATAGGTGATGGCGAGGTCGGCCTGTTTGGCGGCCACCAGCCGCGGCGGCAGCGCCGGATCGGACGGCGGCACGATCTTGACGTCCAGCCCTGCGGCCTTGAAGGCGCCGATCTGCTCGGCCACCATAATCGGCGCGTGATCCGGGTTGATGTACCAGTCGAGCACCAACGTCAGCTTGTCGGCCGCGCCGGCCTGGCCGGTGAGGGCGGCGCCGAGCAGCAGCCCGCAAACGGTTTGTTTGATCATGGTCGTTCCTTTATCCCTGGTTATGGTTGCAATCATCAGTCGTTTTCCGGCGCCCAGGCGATCAGGCGCCGCAGCAGCGCATCCACCGCGGCCCACAGCAGCACGGTCATCAGCACCAAAATAAACAGCGCGGCGAAGCAGACGTCGGTCTGCATGCGCGCGTTGGCGTTCAGCATCACGTAGCCCAGCCCCTCGGCCGAGCCGACCCATTCGCCGATAATGGCGCCGATCGGCGCGACGGCGGCGGCCATGCGCAGGCCGGAGCCGAAGGCCGGCAGCGCCGCCATCAGCCGCACGTGCCGCAGCTGCGCCCAACGCGAAGCGCGCATCGTGCGCGCCAGATCGAGATAGTCGTTGTTAACCCGGCGCAGCCCGTCGAAAAAGGCCGACACCACCGGGAAGAAGATCACCAGCACCGCCATCGCCACTTTGGCGCTCATGCCGAAGCCGAACCACAGCACCAGCAATGGGGCTAGGGCGAACACCGGTATCGCCTGGCTGGTGAGCACCAGCGGCATCAGCCAGCGTTGCAGCCGCGGCGAGAAAATCATGCACAGCGCCAGCGCCGCGCCGAGCAACACGCCGAGCGCCAGCCCGCTGACGATCTCCGAAGCGGTGACCAGCGTGTGCCAGGCGAGATAGCCGCGCCCGTCCCACAGCGCCTGCGCCACTGCGCCCGGCGTGGGCAGCAGAAAGGCCGGAATGCCGCTTTGCGCCGCCAGCCACCACAGCAGCAGCAGGCCGATGAAGACCGTCAACCCACGCCGCAGGCGGGTGAAGCCGCGCTCTTTGGCGATATTCATTGCGCTGCCCTCACCATTTGCAGCAGCAGCTCGGCCTGGCTTTTCAGCAGGTCGGCGTCATCCGGCGCGCGCGGCGGTTGCCCGCTGATGCGGTGGGTATCGTCGAGGCCCAGCGGCCAGGGCGATAGCACCAGCAGCCGGTGGCTCAGGCGGCAAGCCTCCATCGGGTCGTGAGTGATCAGCAGCACGGTATTTTGCGCCAGCAGCTCGGCGGCCAGGCTCTGGATCTCGGCGCGGGTAATGGCGTCCAGCGCGGAAAAGGGTTCGTCCATCAGCACGATCGGCTGGCGTTCGTAGAGCGTGCGGGCGATGGCGGCGCGCTGGCGCATGCCGCCGGACAGCGCGGCGGGCAGGCTGCGGCTATGCGCGGCCAGGCCTACGCGTTCGAGCAGGTGCGCGGTCCATGCCCGATCCGGCGCTTCGCCGCGCAGCCGCGAGCCGAGGGCGACATTGTCTTCGACGCTCAGCCACGGATAGAGCAGGTCTTTTTGCCCCATGTAGGCGATGCGCCCGGCGATCGGCAGGCCGTCGCTGCCGCTCACCGTGCCCGAGCTGGCCTGCGCCAGCCCGGCGATGATCTTCAGCAGGCTGGTTTTGCCGGCGCCGCTGGCGCCGAGCAGGGAGACGAAGCTGCCGCCGACGATGTCGAAGCTCAGCCCCTCAAAGATCGTCTGTTGACCGAAGCGCAGAGTGAGATCCCGCACCTGGATGCCGGGCGGGAGGCGCGGGGAGATCATGAGGCGTTCAGCCCCATTTGCCAAAATGCCGCTTCCAGCTGAGTGGCGGTGGTGAAAATCTGCGCCAGCTCGGTAAAGCGGCTTTGTGCGCCGCGCTGGTGGCCGACGGTTTCCAGCAGTTCGATGGCGGCGCGCACGCCGGCCAGATAGCCCTCGTCGCCGTAGTTGCGGATCCAGGAGGCGTAAGGATTGCCCTCCATTTGGGTGGCGGGATCGTGCAGCAGCCGCAGGCCGATTTCGGCATAGCCGGCCACGCAGGGCAGCAGGCCGGCCAGCAGATCGAGGGCGTCGCCGGCATGGCCGATGTCCAGCACGTAGCGGGTATAGTTCATGGTTTCCGCCGCCTCCGGCTGGGCGGCGATCTGCGCTTCGCTCAACCCCCATTCGGCGCAGTAGGCCACGTGCAGCGGCAGCTCGGCGACGATGCCGTTGAGCGAGGCGGTGGCGGCGCGCATTTCCGGCAGGGTGCGCAGCTTGCTGACCAGTAGCGCATAGGCGCGGGCGAAGTGCAGCAGGAACAGGTAGTCTTGGGTCAGGTAACGGCGAAAAGCGCGTTCAGGCAAGGTGCCGGCGGCCAACTGCTGCAGAAACGGGTGATCGACGTAATTTTGCCAGTGGCTGCCGGCCTGTTGGCGCAGCCGGCCGTAAAGGCCGCTTTCGAACAGGGTGGTGATGGACATGGGACCTCCTTGAGTCAGTGGAGATCCGGGCACGCTGAGGTATGAACAGGCAACGGGTGATCGCGCGGTTGCCTAACCGTCCCTTCGCTGGCATGACCCAGATCAGGTTCAAAGGGTTCGGCTTACGCCATCTCAGCCCGTAACAGGACACCCCTCGGAGCTGCCTGTTATACGACATTTGTTTTTTGATTACAATCGCCGGGCGGCGCGGCGGCAATCGGTTCGTTTAGTGCGATCGGGGGCGATTTTGCTGGCGCAAAGCGCGCGATTTTTGTCACTGTAGGCCCATGTTTTGCCTTTGAGGACGATGCCCGATGAAAAAGATTGGTTTTCTCTCGTTTGGCCACTGGACGCCTTCTGCCCAGTCCGGCACCCGTTCAGCGGCGGATGCACTGCTGCAGTCCATCGATCTGGCGGTCGCCGCCGAAGATCTGGGCGCGGACGGCGCCTATTTTCGCGTGCACCATTTCGCGCGTCAGCTGGGATCGCCGTTCCCGCTGCTGGCCGCCATCGGCGCCAAAACCCAACGCATCGAGATCGGCACCGGCGTGATCGACATGCGCTATGAAAACCCGCTGTACATGGTGGAAGACGCCGGCGCGGCGGATCTGATCGCCGGCGGGCGGCTGCAGCTTGGCATCAGCCGCGGCTCGCCGGAGCAGGTGATCGACGGCTGGCGCTATTTCGGCTATGCCCCGGCCGACGGCGAAACCGACGCGGACATGGCCCGCCGCCATACCGAAGTGTTCCTGGAAGCGCTGCGCGGCGAAGGGTTCGCCGAACCCAATCCGCAGCCGATGTTCCCGAATCCGCCCGGGCTGCTGCGGCCGGAGCCGTTTTCCGCCGGGCTGCGCGACCGCATCTGGTGGGGCGCCGGTTCGAACGCCACCGCCGTCTGGGCGGCGAAGCTGGGCATGAACCTGCAAAGCTCGACGCTCAAGAACGACGAAACCGGCGAACCCTTCCATATCCAGCAGGCCAAGCAGATCCGCGCCTATCGCGCGGCCTGGCAAGAGGCGGGCCATGCGCGCGAGCCGCGGGTTTCCGTCAGCCGCAGCATCTTCGCGCTGGTGGATCAGCGGGATCGCAACTACTTCGGCGGCAGCGGTAAGGAAGGCGACCAACTGGGGTATATCGATGCGCAAACCCGGGCGATCTTTGGCCGCAGTTACGCCGCAGAACCTGACGCGCTGATCGAACAGCTGGCGCAGGACGAGGCCATCGCCGAAGCGGATACGTTGCTGCTGACCGTGCCTAATCAGCTGGGCGTGGATTACAACGCGCACGTCATCGAATCGATTTTAACCCATGTCGCGCCGGCGCTCGGCTGGCGCTAAACGGAGGATGGCATGTCACGCATTTTCATTACCGGTTCGGTGGACGGGCTGGGCCGCGCCGCCGCGCAAACGCTGTTGGACGAAGGGCATCAGGTGATTCTGCATGCGCGCGCACCCGGCCGTCTGGACGCGGTGCGCGATCTGCTGGATCGGGGGGCGCAGGCAGCGATCGGCGATTTGTCCGATGTGCAGCAGACTCGGCAGCTTGCCGAGCAGGTCAATCGCCTCGGCCGTCCGGACGCGGTGATCCACAACGCCGGCATGTTCACCGGGCCGCAGGTGATGCCGGTGAACGTCATAGCGCCCTACCTGCTGACGGCCCTGATCGAACGTCCCAAGCGTATCGTCTACCTGAGCAGCAGTATGCACTTTGACGGCGTGGCGGAGCTGAACGGCGTAGATTGGCTTGGCGGCGCCGCCGGTTCTTATTCGGACAGCAAGCTGTTCGTCACCACGCTGGCCGCCGCCGTGGCGCGCCTGTGGCCCGACGTCATCAGCAACGCGGTCGATCCCGGCTGGGTGCCGACCAAAATGGGCGGCGCGGACGCGCCCGACGATCTGGCGCTGGGGCATGTGACGCAGGCATGGCTGGTGAGCAGCGATGAACCTCAGGCCCTGGCGTCCGGCGGCTATTGGCATCATCAGCAGCGGTTCGAGCCTCACGCGGCGGTACACGACGAGGCGTTTCAAACGGCGCTGCTGGCGCAATTGGCGCGCGCCGGCGGGGTGACTCTGCCACAGATTTAAATGACTATTCCTTCCAGGCCCGTCGGGGTTATCGGCGGGCTTTTTTATGCCCGCAGGGTGAACCGGCGGCGCTTTTCTTATACAGTGGCTTCCTGACCTGTTTTGACCGTTCTCTCTATTATCGCCATGCACACATTCCTGATTATCGTCCCTGAAGGGGGCATGCTGTTCGAAGCGGCGGGCATCGCCGATATCCTGATGCAGGCTAATCGCCTGAGTGCTGCCGAGACGCCGCTGTATCAGATCGCGGTCGCCACTACGCAATCTCACCGAGTGGTGCACGGCCTGTCAGGCCTGAGCCTGCTGGCCGACCATCGCCTGGCGGATCTCGATCCGTTCCTGCCGCGCGATACCGTGATCGTCGCCGGCAAAGGGGCGAGCGAAGAAGAGGGCGCCCTGGTGGCGGATTGGCTGCACCGCGCGGCGCCGCAGACGCGCCGTATCGCCTCCGTTTGCGGCGGCGCACTGTTGCTGGCCGAAGCCGGGTTGCTGGACGGGCGGCGGGCGACCACCCACTGGCGGCTGGCGGAAACGCTGCAGGCGCGCTTCCCGCAGGTGCAGGTCGAAAACGGCCCGATCTACGTGCAGGACGGGCCGATTTGGACCTCCGGCGGCGTCAGCTCCGGCTTCGACCTGACGTTGGCGCTGGTAGAGGACGACTACGGTTTCGTGCAGGCGCGCGAAGTGGCGCAGGATCTGGTGATGTTTCTGCGCCGCCCCGGCGGGCAGGCGCAGTTCAGTCGCTACCCGCTCAACCAGGCCAAATCGCCGGGCCCGATCCGCGACTTGCAATCCTGGATCCTGGAAAACCTCGCCGACGATCTCAGCGTTGAACGGTTGGCCGAACGCGTGGCGATGAGCCCGCGCAACTTTACCCGCGTGTTCACCCGCGAGACGGGCATTTCTCCCGCCAAATTCGTTGAAGAAGGGCGGTTGCATACCGCCAGACAGCGCCTGGAGCAGAGTGCGCAAGGCATCGAACAGATCGCCCTGGCCACCGGCTTTGGCAACGGCCTTAACCTGCGGCGGGTGTTTGAGCGAAAACTGCAGCTGACCCCGAGCGAATACCGCGAACGCTTTCATGCGCGCAATTTGGCGTAAATTGATCGGTAAACGTCATTTACGCCGCTTCGGGGCAGGGCTAGAGTTGAGGCAAAGCCCAAAACGAGGAGTGCATCATGGTGAGAGTAGGCATTAATGGATTCGGCAGGATCGGACGCAACGTGCTGCGCGCGGCGCTGGGGCGCAGCGATTTTGAAGTGGTGGCGATCAACGATCTGACCGACAGCAAGACGCTGGCGCACCTGCTGAAATACGACACGCTTTCCGGCACGCTGGCGGCCAGGGTCGAAGCCGGCGACAACCAGCTGCTGCTGGACGGCCGGCCGATTCAGGTGTTTTCGCAGCGCGATCCCGCCGAGATCCCCTGGCACAGCGTGGGCGTGGACGTGGTGATCGAAGCGACGGGCTTCTTTACCGACAAGGCCAAGGCGGAAGTGCACATCACGCACGGCGGCGCCAAGCGGGTGATTATCTCGGCGCCGGCCAAGAACGACGACATCACGCTGGTGATGGGGGTTAACGATCACCTCTACGATCCGGCGCTGCATAAGGTGGTCAGCAACGGCAGCTGCACCACCAACGGGCTGGCGCCCGCCGCGCAGGTGCTGCATCAGGCGTTCGGCATCGAATACGGGTTGATGAACACTACGCATGCCTATACCAATAGCCAGGCGCTGCACGATCAGCCGGAAAAAGATCTGCGCGGCGCGCGGGCGGCGGCGGAGTCTATCGTGCCTTACTCCAGCGGTGCGGCCAAGGCGCTCGGCAAGGTGATCCCGGATCTCGACGGCAGGTTGACCGGTTACTCGCTGCGGGTGCCGGTGCCGGTCGTCTCCATCGTCGATCTGACGGTGACGCTGAAACGCCCGGCGACGGCGGAGGAGATCAACGCGGCGTTCCGCGCGGCGGCGGCATCCGGCCCGCTGAAAGGGATCCTGGGCTACAGCGATGAGCCGCTGGTGTCGAGCGACTACCGGGGCGATGCGCGCTCGTCGATTATCGACGGCTTGTCCACGCTGGTGATCGGCGGCAATCTGGTGAAGGTGCTTGCCTGGTATGACAACGAGTGGGGCTTCTCCAATCGGTTGGTCGATCTGGCGCTGCTGATGGAAAAGCGCGGGCTGTAAACGCCCAACAGCAAAAATCCCGCTTAAGTTGCCTTAAGCGGGCTTTTCTAAATATGGCTCCTCTGACTGGACTCGAACCAGTGACATACGGATTAACAGTCCGCCGTTCTACCGACTGAACTACAGAGGAATCGTGTGAACGGGGCGCATCATATCCAGCTGCCCCAGGTGTGTCAACGCTAAATTGCCCCAGGCGGTGCGACTGCTCGGTATCTGAGCAATGAGCCTGTCAATCAGCCCATTGCGCGTCGTTTTCCGCCTGGGCGCGCAGCAGGCGCGCCAGCGGATCCTGGCGGTAGAAGCGGCAAAAGTGCTGATACAGCGCCGGGAAGCGTTCGGCCAGCAGCTCGGGGGCGCTGAAGAAGTACTCCGACAGCACGGCGAAGCACTCGGCCGCATCGGTGGCGGCGTAGGCATCCATGCTGGCGGCCTCTTCGCCGACCATGTCGATCTCGTCCTGCAGGCTTTCCATCGCGGCGTGCAGATCGTGCTCCCAGGCGGCCACCTCGCGCAGCGGGATCGGCGGTACGCCGGTGGCGACGCCGCCGTTGCGCATATCCAGCTTGTGTACCGCTTCGTGGATCACCAGATTGAAACCGGAAAGGTCGAAAGAGTCCTGCACGTCTTGCCAGTTGAGCACGATCGGCCCCTGTTCCCAGCTTTGGCCGGACTGCACCACCGGCCCCGAGTGCACCAGGCCGATCTCGTCCTGCCATTCGTCTTCCACCACGAAGGGGGTGGGGTAGAGCAGAATTTCGTTGAAGCCGTCGAGGCACTCCGCGCCCAGCTCCAGCACCGGCAAGGCGAACAGCAGGGCGATGCGCGCCTGCATCTGCGAGGTGAGCTGCAGCCCCTGCAGCGGCACGATGCGCTTTTGCTGCAAAATCTGCCCGGCGACGGCCACCAGCCGCTGCCGCTCTTGCTCATTCAGCGGCGAGAGCAGCGGGATCGCCAGCGCGTCCCGCCACTGTGCCTGGGTATCCGCCTCGGGGTGAGAAGGTTGAGTCGCTTTCCACGGCCATTTAATCATCAGGTTGCTCGTAAAGTCGTCACTTGAACGTTCAGCGGTATGCTAATGCTGTAAAAATGCCGTAAAAGCGGGCATGATAGCAAGCGTTGTCAGGAGAGATGCCGGAGCGGCTGAACGGACCAGTCTCGAAAACTGGAGTAGGGGCAACTCTACCGGGGGTTCAAATCCCCCTCTCTCCGCCATTATTCAATCACTTACGAAAAAATCTTTCAACGATCCCCATCACAGTTAAAGCGCCCCGGCCCTGCAGGCCGACACGCCTTCCCCTTTGTTCTCGATTATTTCCCGACGCAATCAAACATCATTCGAACGCGCATCCAGATAGGCGGCATATTGATGCTCTGTCGCTTGACGCGCCTGATGACGCCGTTTGGCGACGATCATCGCCACCGTCAGCAGGGCGGGAAGCGCCAGGACGGCGAAAATGGTGCTGAAGCTCCAACCGAGCGCCAGCATTTCAGCCCCGGCCAGCGCGCTTAAGATAGCGCCCAAACGGCCGATGCCGTGCATCCAGCTGGAGCCGGTGGCCCGCGCTTCGGTGGGGTAAAAGCTGGCCGACAACGCGTTCATGCCGGTGTTGGCGCCCCCGATGCAGAACCCGATGGCCATCGCGCAGCCGCCCATCAGGAGGGGGTAACCCATCGCCATCCCCATCAGCAGAGTGAACAGCGCCCCCAACCCATAAATCGACGCCAACGCGCGATGCGGTTCGGATCTGTCCATCAACCACCCGGAAAATAGCGATCCTAATGTCCCGCCCGCCTGAAACAGCGCGGTGATGACCGCCGCTTGCGCGATGTTGAAACCGCTGTCTTTAATCAGCAGCGGCAGCCAACTGCCTAAGGTGTAGTACAGAAACAGCGCGCTAAAATACGCGCCCCACAGCATTAAACTGCCGAAGCGGTACCGTGCGCTCACCACCAGTTTAACCGGATGAGTGCAGACCTGGCCCGGCGGGGGCAGAACGACGGTAGAATGTCGAAAATCGCGATCGGGCGCCAGTTTCGCCAGAATGCGCTGAATGCCGCCCTGATCTGCCCGTTTCGCCACCAGGAAACACACCGATTCGGGTAACGCCGCCATCAGCACGGGCGCGAACAGCAGGGGCAAGATCCCGCCGAGCAGCAGCACGGCATGCCAGCCGAAGCGCGGCATCAGCCAGGACGCGGCGAATCCGCCCAAGGCGGCGCCAAAGGTGAAGCCGCAGAAAACCACGGTAATCAAGAAAGCGCGGCGTCGGGCGGGCGCGAACTCCGCCACCAGGGTGCCGACATTCGGCATGGCGGCGCCGAGCCCCAATCCGGTGAGCAGGCGAAATAACATCATCTGCTCCATATTTTGAGAAAACGCCGTCACCAGCGTCCAAACGCCAAAAAAGAACACGCTGTTGATGATGACGACTTTGCGGCCGAATCTGTCTGACAATGGCCCGGATAGCATCGCGCCCAGCGACAGGCCAATCAGCGCCGCGCTGATCACCAGCCCCAGTTCGCGGTTAGTGATTTGCCAATCCGCCTTAAGCTCTGGCGCAATAAATCCCATGATAACGATATCGAATCCATCCAGAGCAATGATGCAAAAGCCGAGCAGCACGATCATCTTTTGCCATTTGCCTAACGGGCGGTCGTCGATCAGCGCCCGAACATTGATTGCGTTGTTTCCCGACATGGGGGTGCTCCCGGTGCAGTAGTTGAGTGTCATCACTATAAGCAGCCCCTGGGTGGACGTTAAACGGCGATAATCGAAAAAATGTGCGTTTATCGGACAATCGAACCGGCGGTGAGTGACGAGGCAGTGTTAACTTTATGTTATGAAAAGGGATTGCCGTGAGAATGGCGGCGCCGGAGGCCACTGAGAGTGTGAGCGCGATCATTAACCTTTTCAGTAAGATGGAAGAACAGGCGGGCCTTGATGGCCCGCGCGATTAACGCATGGCGGTGAGCCGAACCGGGGCGTTGGCGGCCCCAAAGCCGCGGTAGCCGCCTCGGCGCTCCAGAAGTTCGAAGAAGAAGCGGCCTTTTTCATAGGGCACGGTGTAGACATGCAGCAATTCACCGCCCTGATCGTCTCGATCGTAGAGCACATTGCCCGCTTGCAGCTGTGAGAGGAAAGCGGGGTCCAGATCGAAACGCGCTCTGAGATCGTGATAGTAGTTATCGGGAATACGCAGCGTTTTTAATCCGCGCGCCTGCGCCGCTTTCACCATGCTGAACAGATCCTCGCAGCCAAAGGCGACGTGCTGCAAGCCTGCGCCCTGATAGGCGGTTAGCGCCTGGGCAATTTGCGTTTCCCGGCTCACCGACATATTCAGCGGCAGCCGGATGGCGTCGTTGGGGCTGCGCAAGACGCGGCTGCGAACCAAACCCAGCGGATCGGGCAATTCCCACTCGTTGTCCTGCACAAAACCCGGCACGCTGCGCAGGAACATGATCCAGTTGCCGCTCGATTCATCCGCCAGCGCAATCGCCAGGTGATCGATGCTTTGCAGCGCGGGCGGCGGCGCGCTGCGATGCGTCAGATGAAAATCGGCGTGATAAATATCGTTCTTGGGATCTTCGTCCGCTTCCACCAGATAAATCAGGCTGCCGTCCGGTGCGCACAGCGCGGGGATTTGCCGCTCGTTGGGGCCGGTTTCTCCTTGCCAGATGGCGTACCCGTAGTCTTGCGCCCGTTGCAGTAAACGCGCTACGCCGCGCACCCGCCACGCCACGGCGCACAGGGAAATGCCGTGCAGGTGATAATAGCCGCTGGCCTGGCTTTCCGGCTGGGCATTCAGAATGACATTCACTTTGCCGTTGCGATAGAGGGCGACGCTTTTGGAGCGGTGCTCGCCGGCGTGAACCAATCCCAGCTGCGTCAGCCATTGGCCCATCGCCAGCCCGTCGTTGTGCGAGACGGCAAATTCGATAAACTCCAGCGCCCGCAAGGGCGGATGCGGCTGCGAATGGAATAAGGAACGTTCCATGAGCGAGGCCATGGCGTTGGGCAGCAGAGGCTGTTTGGCCAACCAGTCATAGGTTTGCTCCTCCAGCCACAACAACGATCGGAAACCGTCCTGGGCCGTGGGGAGCACCGGCGAGGCGCGGAAACCATCGTTAAATATCTCCAGCGACCAGGCGCCGCGATAGCCATGCGCGGAAAGTTGGGTCATGAACTGGGTCAGATTCAGCTCCCCTTGGCCGGGGAAGCAGCGGAAATGGCGACTCCAGGCGAGCACATCCATCTTCAACAGCGAGGCGTCCGCCAG
This sequence comes from Serratia sp. B501, assembly GCF_051172315.1. Lineage (NCBI taxonomy): Bacteria > Pseudomonadati > Pseudomonadota > Gammaproteobacteria > Enterobacterales > Yersiniaceae > Serratia > Serratia sp. B501. The sequence goes on along the minus strand of NZ_JBPIZB010000003.1, from coordinate 166,429 downwards.
TTGGACAAACACGATTTTTTCGGGCGGCACGTCCTCGAGGCCATCGAGGTTATCGCCGCGCGACAGGATATGAAAACTATCGAGAATGATCCCCAACGCCGGATGATCTACGGCCTTCACGCGCGCCCAGGCGTCGCGCCACATATTCACGTGACGTCCCCAGGCCAGCGCTTCATAACCGACAGTAATATCATACTCGGCGGCCAACTCTGCCAACGCGCGCAAATCGCTCACTTGCGTGGCCATGTCTTCGCTGCTGTCGGGCGAGACATTGCTGCAGAGCAGCATGCGAGAACAGCCCAGTTGCTGCATGACTTCGAACTTGCGCGCCGCGCGGGAAAGGTTCTGCGCCAGCGTTTCGCGCGGGCCTCCTTCGAAGTCCCGAAACGGTTGGAACAGTAAAATTTCCAGGCCCAGTTCGGCGCACAACTCACGGATTTCCGCCGGTGAGCCGGGGTAGTAGACCAGATCGTTATCGAAAATTTCGACGCCATCAAAGCCTGCGGCGGCGATAGCCCGCAGTTTTTCCGGCAGCGAACCCGATACCGAGACCGTCGCGATAGAACGTTTCATCATTGCCTCCAGTTAAGCGGTCATGGATGACCTGAAAGCGACCATTCAGCAGCGAGGCGGACCACCGACGGGAATTGAATCATGTTATGGACCAAATGAAATGTTTCGTCAATTCAGAACATTCCATTACTTTTGGTTATATAAATCGATCGGTTTTCTCACTTTACTTTTACATATTGCGCTTCCTACACTCTGACGACATGTACCCTCAAATAATAAGGATACCGGGATGAAAAGTGATTGGATGGCGCGAGAACTGGTGCATCGCGATTACAGTCATCACCCGCCGGCGCTGGCGCCGCTGTATAAAACCAGCGTGCTGCGGTCGCCGCGCAATGCATTAATTTCATTGCAAAACTCGCTGTCTGAACTGACCGCCCCCGTCTTCACGCCAACGGATATCGGCCCGCTGGATCACGATCTGATTCTGAATTACGCCAAAGACGGCTTACCGATCGGCGAGCGGATCATCGTGCATGGATTTGTGCGGGATGCCTTCGGGGCGCCGGTGCGCAACGCCCTGGTCGAGGTATGGCAGGCCAATGCGGGAGGGCGCTATCGTCACAAGAAAGATCAGTATCTGGCGCCTATCGATCCCAACTTTGGCGGCTGCGGCAGGATGCTGACCGACGACAACGGGTATTACTGTTTTCGTACGATCAAGCCGGGCCCGTATCCCTGGCGCAATCAGGTCAGCGACTGGCGTCCGGCGCATATTCACTTCTCGCTCTCCGGCGAGGCGTTCGCGCAGCGGTTGATCACGCAGATGTATTTTGAAGGCGATCCGTTGCTCGTTCGCTGCCCCATCTTGCAGTCGGTAGGCAGTGACGATGCGATGCGCACGCTGATTGCCGAGCTGGATATGCACGCCGCCGTGCCGCTGGACAGCCTGGCTTACCGCTTCGATCTGGTGCTGCGGGGCCATCGAGCCACGTGGTTTGAGAACCGTACACAGGGAGCCGCGTGATGAAAAAGTACTTGTCTGAAACGGCCTCGCAAACCGCCGGGCCTTATGTGCACATCGGTTTGGCGCCGCATGCCGCCGGCTTTGATATTTTCGAGCGTAATTTCACCCATGTGTTGACGCAACCGGAGACGCGCGGGGAGCGCATCGTGGTGGAAGGGCATGTCTATGACGGCTCCGGCACGCCGGTTCGAGACGCGCTGGTCGAAGTCTGGCAGGCCAATGCCGCCGGGCGATATCAGCACCCCGCCGACGGCCAGTTGGATAAACCCGACGATCCGGCGTTTCGCGGCTGGGGGCGAACCTGTTCGGATTTCACCAGCGGCCTGTGGCAATTCGAGACGATTAAACCGGGGCGCGTGACGGGGCGCGACGGCCGGTTGATGGCGCCCCATCTCAATCTGTGGATAGTGGCCCGCGGCATCAACATCGGGTTGAACACGCGTCTCTACTTTGCCGACGAACAGGCGGCCAATGCCGAAGATCCGGTGTTGAATCTCATCGAGTGGGAAAAACGGCGCAGCACGTTATTGGCGCAAAGGCGGCAGCGCGGGGATCAGACGGTGTACCATTTCGACATCTGGTTACAGGGCGAGAACGAAACCGTTTTTTTTGATATTTGATCCTCCGTTCGCCCTGACAATGAGCTTGCCGCGCCGGCGGCAAGTTAATACTATAAATCATGAACATGACTTCTCGCTTTAGCCAACGCATCCGCCTTCGTCATCTGCACGCCTTTGTCGCTACCGCGCAACAGGGGACGTTGGTGCGTGCCGCACAGCAATTGGGCATCACGCAGCCCGCGCTCTCTAAAACGCTCAACGAACTGGAAAGCCTGGCCGGCGAGCGCCTTTTTTCGCGCAATCGGCAGGGGGCGGAACTGACCGCCGCCGGAACGCGTTTCCTGCAGGATGCCAGCCGTGTTTTGGATGCGCTGAATGTGTTGGGGCGCACGCTTGCCTCGGACAGCGAGGCGCTGCCGGCGCCGCTGCATATCGGCGCGCTGCCCACCACGCTGGTGAGCCTGGTCGCGCCGGTCGTGGTGGGGTTGCAGCAGCAATCCCCCGGCTGGCGCATGCAGGTTACGACGCTGGCCAACGATGCGCTGATGATGGCGGTGAGATCGGGGCAATTAACGTTAGGTATCGGGCGCATGTCAGACCCCTCCCGCATGGAAGGGCTCAACTTCGAGCTGCTGTACCATGAAACGCTGCGGCTGGTGGTTGCGCCTCATCATCCGCTGTTGCATTCGGATGTCTCGCTGGCGGAGGCGTTGAGCTGGCCATTGGTGCTCTCCCCGCGGGGTACGGTGCCGCGTCAGAATGCGGAGGCGCTCATTGTCAGCCACGGGCTGGCGGTGCCGGAAGGGTGCGTCGAGACGTTGTCGGTTACGCTGGCGCGCTGCCTGACGCTACAGTATGGCTATGTGTGGCTGGTGCCTTACGGCGCGGTGCGTGACGACTTGTTCAGCAATCACCTGCGTGCGCTGCCGTTGCCTACCCAGGGCATGGCCGAGCCGCTGGGCATCATTACCCGGCAAGAGACGCTCTCGCCCCCTGAGCAGCAGCGCCTGATTGCTGCGCTGCGCCAAAGGGTGCTGGATGTGCCGGTATAACCGCGTCTTCTAGTCGTCCGGTCGCCGCCCGGCGTCGTGTTCGGCAAAGACGGACTGCGCCAGATGAAAAGCGGCGTTCGAGGCGGGTAAGCCGCAGTAAAGCGCCGCATGCATCAGAACTTCTTTGATCTCTTCACGCGTGACGCCGTTATTGAAGGCGGCCCGGATATGCATTTTCAGCTCAGCTTCGCGATTCAAGGCGATCAGCATCGCGATGGTGATCAGGCTGCGGGTATGGCGCGACAAGCCCGGACGCGTCCATATTTCCCCCCAGGCGTAGCGAGTGATGAAATGCTGAAACTCCTCGTTGAGCGGCGACAGCGCCGCGAGGGTATTATCGACATGCTCATCGCCCAGCACCGCTCTGCGCACCGTCAGGCCTTGCTGATAACGTTGCCGCTGCGTGAGCTGCTCATCCAAAAAGGCCCGGAACGCGCGGTTAAATGCCCGCCAGGCTTCGATGCTGGACAGGTGGGCGGCGGGCAGGATGACGCATTGCGCGTCGGGAATGCCTGCCGCCAAGGCTTTTGCATCGTCGACGGTCGTTACCGCATCCTCATGTCCGGCGATAACCAGCGTCGGAACGCGGATGCCTGCCAGCTCGGCGCGTAAATCGGCGGTCGCCAGCGCGTCGCAGCAAGCGGCATAGCCCTCGGGATCGCAGGCGGTGAGCTGTTGCACGACGGTTTGCACCTTGACGGGGGCGGATTGGCAAAATGCCGGGGTGAACCAGCGCGCTGCCGCGCCATCGCTGACGGCGGACATGCCGTACTGGCGTACCCGCGCGGCGCGTTCTCGCCAATGCTCCGTCACCCCGATTTTCGCGGCGCTATTGGCGATCGTCAGCGTCAGCAAGCGATCGGCATGAAAGCGCGCCAGCCATAACCCCGTCAGCCCCCCCATGGAGATGCCGCAGAAATGAACCCGATCAATCGCCAGAGTGTCCAGCAGGGACAGCACCTGTTCACCCAGTCGCGCCAGCGAGCCGGGCCGTTCATCGGGCGCAGAGTCGCCGTGGCCGGCAACGTCGTAGCGCAGAATGCGATAGTGGGCGATGAACGCGTCGCGCTGCGGCTGCCACATTGCCAATGAGGTGCCCAGCGAGTTGCCAAACAGAATAACCGGGGCGTTTTCAGGCCCCTCAAGGACATAATTCAACATGATTGCTCCCTTTCGGCCATCGCCAGGACTTGTTGAATGAAACGCTGCGTGCTGCCGGTGGCATTGGCCGGATCGAGCAAGGTTTCCAGGGTTTCCCGGCTGAGTCGGGAAGAGACTTCCGCATCGGCGCACAGAAGGGTTAACAGGGGTTGCTGGGTGGCCAGGGCTTGCCGGCAGCACCGTTCTATATGATGGTGCGCCTGTTGACGGCCGAGGGTGGGGGCCAAGGCCAGGGTAACCGATTCAGCCATGATCAGCCCTTGCGTCAGCGCCAGATTGCGCCTCATCGCCGCTTCATGCACCTCCAGACCGTTAATGAGATCCAGGCTTTGCGCCAATGCCGCCCCGCTCAGCACCAGGAGCTGCGGCAGGCTTTGCCACTCGGCCTGCCAGCCGCCCAGCGCGCGTTCGTGCTCCTGCACCAGGCCGGCATACAATCCGGACATCAACGCAGGCAGACGGTTGGCCGCGCTGAGGATGGCAGCGCAAAGTACCGGATTGCGCTTATGCGGCATCGTGGAAGAGCCGCCGCGTCCGGGGGCCGACGGCTCGCTGATTTCAGCGACTTCGGTCTGCATCAACAAAGACATGTCGCGCGCCAGCTTGCCGAGCGAGCCCGTCAGGCCGGCATACCAACTCGCCAGCTCCAACAACCGATCGCGTTGGGTATGCCACGGCGTGGCGCTGCGCGGCAGGGCCAGCGCTTGCGCCAGCGCCCGCTCAACGCGCTCGCCCTGTTCGCCGAGCGAGGCGAGCGTGCCGGCCGCGCCGCCGAATTGCAACGCGAGCACGCGTGGCCGCATTTCAGCCAGACGAGCCCGATAGCGCAGCAAGGCGTCCAGCGTGCCGGCCAGCTTCAGCCCCAGCGTCGTTGGCAAAGCGTGTTGCAGCCAGGTGCGGCCCACCATTAACGTTGCGCTATGGCGCCGGCATTGCGCCGTCAGCGCCGCAATCAGCTGATTGAGCAGCGCGTCGGTTTTATCGAGCGCGCTGCGCAGTTGCAGCATCAGCCCGCTGTCAATCGCATCCTGACTGGTCGCCCCCCAGTGAACGAAACGCGCCGCTTCCGGTGAGGTTTGCGCCACCAACGCCGTCAATTGTTTGACGAGGGGAATGGCTAAATTGCCCGCCAATCCGGCGGACTGCGTCAGCGCGGCGGCGTCGAGCTTTTCCGCCTGGCAGTGGCTGCGTATGATCCGCGCGGACGCGTCATCGATAATCCCTGCAGACGCCAGGGCCTGCGCCAGGCCGGCTTCGAAATCAAGCATGCCCTGCAGCAGCGCCGTGTCGCTGAAGCAGGGCGTTAATGGCGAAGCCATAAACATTGCGCTATAGAGAGACATTCGTTATATCCGTTCCAGAATCAAGGCGACGCCTTGCCCGACACCGACGCACATGGTGCACAGGGCAAAACGCCCGCCGGTGCGCCGCAGTTGATAAGCGGCGGTCATGGCCAACCTGCCGCCGGATGCCCCCAGGGGATGCCCCAGCGCGATAGCGCCGCCGTTAGGGTTGACCCGTTCCGCGTCATCCGGCAGTCCCAGGGCGCGCGTCACGGCCAGCGCCTGGGCGGCAAAGGCTTCATTCAACTCGATGACGTCCATTTGCGCCAGGCTCAAACCGGTTTGCGCCAGCACTTTGCGGACCGCGGGAACCGGCCCGTAACCCATGATGCGCGGCTCTACGCCGCAGGCGGACATGCCGACCACACGCGCCAGCGGGGCGAGTCCATACTGCACCGCCGCGCGTTCGCTGGCAATGAGCAGGGCGCTGGCCCCGTCGTTGATGCCCGAGGCGTTGCCGGCGGTGACGCTCCCCTCGGGGCGCACGACGCCTTTTAGGGCGGACAGCGCGGCCAAAGAGGTGCTGCGGGGATGTTCGTCGCGAACCAGGCTGAGCGGCTCGCCTTTGCGTTGCGGAATGCTGACGGCGATCAATTCCTCATCAAACAGGCCCAGCTCCTGAGCGCGGGCGGTGCGCTGTTGGCTGCGCAATGCAAAGGCGTCTTGATCGGCGCGGCTGACGGCGAAATCGCGAGCCACATTTTCGGCGGTTTCAGGCATGGTTTCGACACCGAACCGCGCGCGCATCTGCGGGTTGATAAAGCGCCATCCCATCGTCGTATCTTCCATTTTCAGCGATCGGCTGAAGGCGCTGTCCGCTTTGCCGGTGACAAAGGGCGCGCGCGACATGCTTTCCACGCCGCCCGCGATGATGACCTCCGCTTCGCCGCATTTAATGGCGCGCGCCGCCATGCCTACCGCGTCCAATCCCGAACCGCACAGGCGATTGAGGGTGGTGCCCGGCACGGTGTGGGGCAATCCGGCCAACAGCAGAGCCATTCGCGCCACGTTGCGGTTGTCTTCACCGGCCTGGTTGGCGCACCCCAGAATAACGTCATCAATGGCGTGGGGATCCAACTGCGGCAGTCGGGCAAGCAGCGCCTTCAGGGGCAGAGCGGCCAAATCGTCGGCGCGCAGCGCGGATAATGCGCCGCCGTAACGGCCGAATGGCGTACGAACGGCATCGCAGATAAAAGCCTGTTGCATGGCGATTTCCTCAAGCGGGGATCAAGTCAGATTGCAGTAAACGTATCGGGGTTAACGCTTGCAGCGCGTCAAAGGTGAGCCCCGGACACAGCTCCAGCACCTGCGGGCCGTCCGGGGTGATATCAATGATTGCCATATCCGAATAAATGCGGCTGACGCAGGCCAATCCGGTCAGCGGGTAGCTGCACTGTTCCACCAGCTTGCATTCGCCGGTCTTGGTCAGGTAGTCCATCATCACATAGACTTTGCGCGCGCCGATGGCCAGATCCATGGCGCCGCCCACCGCCGGGATCGCGTCTTCGGCGCCGGTGCTCCAGTTGGCCAGATCGCCGGCAGCCGAGACCTGATACGCCCCCATCACGCAGATATCGAGGTGGCCGCCGCGCATCATGGTAAAAGAGTCGGCGTGATGGAAATAACTGCCGCCGGGCAGCAAGGTCACCCGTTCTTTACCGGCGTTGATGAGTTCCGGATCTTCTTCGCCCGGCGCGGGTGACGGCCCCATGCCGAGCAGGCCGTTTTCGCTGTGCAGAATCACCTCTTTGTCGGCGGGCAGGTAGTTAGCGATGCGGGTCGGCAGCCCAATCCCAAGGTTGACGTAGGCGCCTTCCGGAATATCGCGCGCTACCCGTTGGGCTAATTGGTCGCGGGTTAATTTTTGCATGTTATGACTCCTCAGGCAGAGAGGGAAAAGGTCGCGGGGTGCGCCACCGCCACCAGGCGCTGGACGAAGATGCCCGGCGTTATCACGTTTTCCGGATCCAGTGCGCCAAGCGGCACCAATTCAGCGACCTGCGCTATCGTCGTGGCGGCGGCCATCGCCATCACCGGGCCAAAATTACGCGCCGCTTTGCGGTAAACCAGATTGCCCCAGCGGTCACCCCGATGGGCCTTTATCAAGGCGAAATCCGCCTTTAAGGGCGTTTCAAACACGTAATGCCGTCCGTCGATTTCACGCGTTTCTTTGCCTTGCGCCAGCGGCGTGCCAAAGGCGGTTGGGGTGAAAATGCCGCCCAACCCGCTGCCGGCGGCCTGCATGCGGGCGGCAAGGTTGCCCTGAGGCACCAGTTCCAGCTCGATCGCGCCGCGGCGATAAAGGTCGTCAAAGACCCACGAATCGGCCTGGCGCGGGAAGGAACAAATCATCTTTCGCACACAGCCGGTCTTGAGCAGCGCCGCGAGGCCGCTGTCGCCGTTGCCGGCGTTATTGCTGATTACCGTCAGCTCGCGGGCACCGCGTTCAATCAGCGCATCGATCAGTTCCAGCGGCTGTCCCGCGGGGCCAAAGCCGCCAATCATGATGCTCGCGCCGTCCGGAATGATGGACACGGCGTCTTCCAGGGTGGCCACACTTTTATCGATCATCTGTTGTTCCTTTCATTCGGCGCCCGCCGGGGGAGTGTTTATCGTCAATGGGAAAAGTAGATCGTCCCTTTCAGGCAAACAATACCGATTATCGAAAAAGTGTGCGATTATCGGCTATTCTTTGAGGGGCATTCGCAGGTTGTGATGGTCGGCACACCGATATTTCAAGCAGACAGCGGGGTAACGAGAATGGAAAAAGAACAGGAAATTACGCGCAGCAGCACCGATCCCTGGAAGGGGGATCCCGACTTTATGGCCTCTTTGGCGCGAGGATTGGAGGTCCTGCAGGCTTTTACGCCGCAGCGGCGGCTGATGTCGGTGTCGCAGATTAGCCAGCGTACCGGCATTCCGCGCGCGGCGGTGCGCCGCTGCCTTTACACCCTGAGTAAGCTGGGCTTTGTGTACGCGGAAGACGGCAAGAATTATGAGCTGCGCCCGCGCGTCTTGTCGCTGGGTCACAACTGGCTGGGGGCTTCGCCGTTGGCCAACGCCGCGCAGCCGGTGTTGAGGCAACTCAGCCAGACGCTCAATGAGTCCTGTTCCATGGCCATATTGGACGGCGATGACATTCTTTATATCGCCCGCGCATCAACTTCGCGGATCATGACCATCGATTTGCACGTCGGCAGTCGCTTACCCGCCAGCACGACGTCGATGGGGCGGGTGCTGCTCAGCGGGCTCGCCAGTGAGACGTTGAACGACTATTTGGCGCGATTGACTCAACTGCGTTACACCAGCCATACCCTGGTGAGCGTCAGCGCATTGCGGGAAGAGCTGGCGCGCGTGCGTCAGCAGGGATATGCCATCAACGATCAGGAACTGGAGATTGGCCTGCGTTCACTGGCGGTGCCGCTCACCACGCCGGACGGCCGCATCGCCGCGGCGTTGAACGTCGGCGTGCATGCCGGCCAGGTTTCCGCAGAGCGTTTGCATCAGCACCACCTGCCTTTGTTGCGCTCGGCCGCCGAAGAGATATCGCTGCTGTTGCACGACTCACCTTGAGCGAGCGCGCAGGGGGCGTATGCGCCCGATTTTTTCCGCGTCTTGCGGCGCGATGCGGTGTTGTATTGTGGGCCGCGGGTAAGGTAATTTGCTGAGGGCATGATGACTGACGCGGGGGCCAACGGACATGAACGAAAGAATCGACTACCACATCGAGAAATACCATTTCGCGCCGCTGGATGAAGCCCCGCGGCTTGCGCGCCAGTGGAGCGAGGTGTTGAACGAGTGTCGCCAGACGCAGGCGGGCGCGGAAGAGCGCCTGCGCATTGCGTTGCTCAACGTGGACTATGTGACCAGTTTCGAATTGCCGTTTCGCTTATTGCTGGTGCGGGCGCCGCAGCTGATTGCCGGCCTGCGCGATGAGCTGTCGATCAGTCAAAAAAATGTGGTGTTCAACGGCAAGCGCTTTGGCTGCGTTTACAGCCTGAAGAGCGATTTAAGCGACGTGCCCGAGGCCTTCCAATACGGTCTGTCGACCCGCATTCACCGAACCTCGGCGTCGGGCGTGGACGCGCTGCCTTACCGGGAAATCGCCAAGGCGCTCAAGGCGCCGCGTGAGCGGCTTAAGCTGGCGCTGGAGCAGGGGCTGCGCGTCACGGCGCTGGACGGACTGTTCTGGTTCGGCATACAACGCATCGCCGCCGAAGTGCGCAGGCTAAGAAAAACCGGCATGACGATCGTGACGGCGGAAACGGAGATTTTCGACACCCTGACCGGCACGACGCGCAAGGTACCGGTTTACCGGCTGGCCGACCGTTAATGGCCGATGACTGGCGATTCATTATGCTGGTTTAAACCTGATTTCCGGCGGGGACAGTCTGACCCCGCGGTGGCTTCCTCTTTTTCTACCCTCATTTCCTCGTCGCTCGATAAGAAAATAGGCGCGATTTCTTCTCAAACCCTCCTCACCGTTCGATCGGCTGCAGCACAACGCAAACGGCGGGCCGTCTTCGATGGCGGGTGTCACGATAGCGTCTCCGGTTGATGGCACCGTTTGCTGTCCACCGTTGGCTTACAACGATGAAGATTTGAAGGAGAAGAGCATGTTGAAACGTTTTGCGTTGCTGTGCGGGTGCCTGTTCGGTGCCCATGCGCTGGCGGCCGGCCCCAACGCCAATATCAAGCATTACGGCTATGACTGGCTGGATTTTTATGAAACCGCCACGCCGTCTTTCAGCGCTACAGAGGCGCTCAAGGCCATTTCCGGCACCGGTTTCAGTATGACCAATCTGAACGTGGTGCACAGCCTGGAAAGCCTCAATCTGCCCGTTTGCGCCGAGGGAACATGCGCCGTGAACATACAGGCCGGCTCGGGGGCGCTCTCGGGATCGCCGTTTATCGATATCTGCTCTGGCGCGGACTCGAACAGCAGTTGTCAGGCCGCAGGTTCCTGGAATGCGATCTGGACGGTTGTGAAGAAGATCGCCGCCGCTAAATATAAACCCGGCGCTATTTATTTTATCGATGAGCCGTTCGATGTTCCGGCCTTACAGACGGCGGGAAAATATGACGCTTACCAATATTCCAGCTATGTTTGCACCCTGCGTCAGGCTATGCAGCAGTATGGGATCGCGATCCCCATTTACACCATTTTGTCCTACCGGCATGCCAATAACGCCGAATTGATCCGTGAAATGCAGCAGGGCGCGCCCGCGACCGCGTGTCCGAGCAATGTAAAAAGCACGCTCGACTGGGTTGGCGTGGACAACTACAACTGGTCGGTGGCGGATATGTGGAGCACATACAATCGTCTGGCGCCGATGAGCTCTGCTGGGCAGAAGTGGGTATTGGTGCCGCCTTCGACGGCATCGTTAGGAATGAATGACCAGCAGTTGCATGCGCAAATTCAATTGTATTGGGATTTTATTAACCAATATCCCAATGCACCTGTGGTTTACATCATGAACTGGCGGTTTGATCGCGAGGTCACCGAGAACCGTGCGGCCTACCCTCAATCGACCGCCTTATTGTCTTTCATGGCTAACACGTTGCTCGGCAAACCTTAAAGCCTAAAAAAGGAGGTTCGACGGGAACCTCCTTATTGATAGCGCGGTTTATCGATAAGCTTCATTGCGCGCGATGGCATACTTCCCGCTGCCCAGCAGCAGTATGGCGACCCCACCCATAAAGAACACCAGTTCGTTTTCAATGCCCCAGGCGCCGACGTCGGTGACGGTGAAGACCTTGCCGGTGCCCACCATCAAAAACGCCACCACCAGCGTGAGGGCGTAAACCCCTGCGGCGGGGCGGGTGAACAGCCCCAAAACGATCAGTATCGGCGCCAGGATCTCCCCAACATATACGCCATAGGCGATGAAGGCGGGCAGCCCTTGTTGTTGTAACGCATCGGCGATCCAGCCGACGCCATGCTGAATTTTCGCGACGCCGTGAAACAGCATCAGCCCGCCGAAGGTTAGCCTGAGCGCCAATTTGCCTGCGTCCGGGTGGTCAAAAAAGCGAGTGAATGCCGCATTGAGTGACTTAACCATGGCTTTTTCTCCTGAATAGGAATGATTTTCAATCAATATATCAGTCGGATGAATGCGAAAGCTGTTCTGGATCAGGAAAACGGCGGGCTTGGCGCTAAATCGCCGGACGAGGCCGGCGATGCGGCCTGATTTTTAGGCGGAATAACCTGTGCGCACGGGCCGAACCGGGGATGAGAAAAGTCATCGGCAGGGTTGGCCCGCCGCGTAGCCCATCTCTTTTCTGTATGTGTTGGCTACCTGATTTGCGTTTCCATCAATGATTGTCAAAGGACGGGCAACGTAAAGATTCATAAGGTTTTTTTGCAGCAATGAAAAGGTGCGCGTTTTCGCTTTAATAACCCAATAGAGTTACCTTTATTTTTATTTTGAACCGCTAAATCATTAACGCTTTTTTTCGGCCTTTTTATTGGGAATTATCTTGCTTATTTTGCCTTGCGAAAGTTGATCCTGTGGGACGCACGGCCAGTGGCGGGTTTTATTTTTATAGATTTTCTTATTTTTTGATGACAATTCAATGCCGAAGAGAATGAGTGAGATTGACTGAGGGGGTTATGAGTGGGTGTAAATTTCCATGAACTATTTTTCCTGGCGTAAAAGTAATCGATTCAGCGCTGTTTTAAGTTATTGAATTGTTTGTTTTATGTATATTGATTTGTTATTTTTTTATTAAAAAAATAATATTTTTTCTTGATATTGGGTTTGCCTTTGCTAGTATCAAATTAGTGGTCTTATCAGTTAGGGAAACATTTCTTGTATATGGAACAGATCGCTGGTCTTAACACGGTTACTGTCGTTGCAGCGCTTACGTGGTTATTTCGCGGTCATAGTAAATGATATCTCTAATGCCACTTTAGTCTGCGAGACCCTTTACTGCAGTGGTGCTTTTGCCGCGGTAAGACGTATGAGAACACACATGAAGGGGAATTGAATCTTAAATTATTCTGATCATTACCCTGAGTTAACTATAAAAGAACGATACTTTATCCACCAGGCTGTTTGTGTACCAATAGGTATTCGGTGCACCACGGCGGAATGTTAATCTGTGCTTTAGCTTTAAAATTAATAATCAAAACTCTCGCCAAATTGTTTATTTTCACACCAGGTTTCGCATGTGTAAGTACTGAGTGCTGGAAATGAAAGTCACACTGCCATCGTCTTCTATTGATCATTGCGTGCTACCCGCTTGCAAGAAACGACTGGCTGTCATGGTTTTATGAAAAAATTTCACTATTTACTGTGGTTATCATTTGCTAATTAAATTATTTGTATCCAGTGGTATTACTGGAATTATCCTACCAAGGATGAAACGTTGTTTTTAGGGCAGTTTTTGATTTTTTTCCTATTCTTAGCTTGCATAATTATCGTTTGCAATTTATTGATTTTAAAAGGAAAAAATAAATATGTAAATGTAAAATAGTTTAAACCGATCACTGTGATTCTATTGATAGGCTCAATCTATTATTGTTGTTAATATTAATACATCTAAACAATTTGCGAGCTTGGTGACGACTAACTTACGCTAAAAGGACTCTGGGAAAGACTGGCGAACGTAAAAGCCCGCTTTATTAGGCTTTATGTTTCTAGTGCTGATTGAAAAGGATATCAGGCCATGAATGAAGTCATCTCAACGGAAGTGAATGGCGTCGAATTTGATCCACGATACAGTGAAATTGAATTCACGCTTTCGGAATATGACAGCCAAACCGATCCGCTTAATGCCGTAGACAATGCGCGTGATATCAATTGGCACGCCATTCGCGAGCAGTCTGCCGCGTTGCTGGAACAGTGCTTCGATTTACATGTCGTGCTGTGGTTTATGCGCGCCAATCTTCATATCGACGGTTTTTCGGCCTTCTACCAGGGCATTAAGGATATTGACGCCAAATATGCCGAGGAGGGCGCCACCATTTTCCCTCAGGCGGATATGGAACCCTCATCGGACAGCTTTCATGCGGCCGCATTAGGGTGGCTCGCCACATCGTCCTGTCTGCACGAAATCAAGAACAGCAAGATTTTTCCCGACACGCCGTTAACCACCGACGAGCTGCTGAATATGCGGCTTGACGAGCAGGAAGGCAAAAGCCTGCATTTTTCGGAGGTGGTAAAGGTGCTGGGGCAAGCCGACAGTTATTTTGCCGGCAGAAATCTGCCTTCGCTGAAAGAGCAATTGGCGCTGGAAATCGATGCGCTGGAGCGCGTCGAGAATTACGCCAATCTGCAGGCTGAAGATTATCGTTTGGACTGCCGGCAGGTGCGCGACTATTTGAAACAGTTCAACCGCCAGCTGGCTTCACTGGAACAGCAGGAATTGCCGGCTGAACGGGATGACGCGGAGATTGACTCGCCGGATGCTGACGCGCCTGTCGCCATGCCCGGCAAATATATCCGTTCCCGGCAGGATGTCATCTTGCTGTTGGATCAGGTTTTGGACTATTTCCAAAACTATGAGCCCAGCCATCCGGCCCCCATTCTTATTCGACGTTCACAAAAAATGATCGGTATGGACTTCGCGACGATTGTTGAGGAGCTTTTGCCGGAATCTCTGGCCTCGTTAAATCAATTGTCCGGGAAGTAATTTTTATCACAAAGGAGTTTTCCAATGGCTAAGGACTCAAGCTCTCAGAAATTTATCGGTAAAAATAACGCGCCGCGCGTGCAAATTGAATATGACGTAGAGCTTTACGGTTCACAAAAGAAAGTGGAGTTGCCCTTTGTTACGGGGGTCATGTCCGATCTCTCTGGGCATCGGAAAAAGCCTTTGCTGCCGATCGAAGAGCGGAAATTCCTGACCTTTGATCAGGACAACTTCAACGATCGCATGCGCGCCATCAAGCCTCGTCTGCAATTTTACGTCGAGAACACCCTGAGCGAAGACGATGCGTTGCTGGACGTGGAATTGGAGTTTGAATCGATGGATGACTTCACGCCTGGCGCCATCGCCAAACGGGTTCCGCAGATGCAACGCCTGCTTGAAGCCCGGGAGCATCTCACTGAGCTGATCACCTATATGGATGGTAAATCCAGCGCGGAAGAGGTGGTGAAGAATCTGCTGGAGAAACCCGATTTTCTGCATCGTTTGGTGACGGATGCGCGTAAAACGGTCGCGGATGCGGAACAGGATGTGCAGGATTCCGGCAATAAAGGAGATGAGGAATGAGAGCGAGGCAACGACGCTATTCGGCTAAGCAGCAGGCTACGGCAGTCGCTGAAGTTGAAACGCAGGAAACGGAAAATGAGCTTGACGGTTTGCTCAAGCGTTCATTCCGGCCCAGAACGAACGAGGCTTCGGAAGCGGTTCGTCGGGCTATCGGCACGCTGTCCGAGTATGCCAATAAAGGCAAGGTCAAGGTCAGCCAGGATGTCGTATTGACCATTGAATCGTTGATTGCCCAGATCGACGAACAGCTTTCGCAACAGATGAACAATATCTTGCACCACAAGGAGTTCCAGAAGCTGGAGTCCGCCTGGCAAGGTCTGAGTTATCTGGTCGATAACACCAACGTCAGCGAAACGCTCAAGATCCGGGTGTTGAACATCAGTCAGGATGAGCTGACGCGCAATTTGCGCCGCTATCGGGGCTCCGCCTGGGATCAAAGCCCGGTGTTCAAACAGATTTACGAACAGGAATATGGTCAGTTCGGCGGCGAGCCGTTCGGTTGCATCATCGGCGATTTTGAATTCGATCACAGCCCGATGAGCGTCACGTTGCTGACCGAGTTGGCGAAAATTTCCGCGGCGTCGCACTGCCCGTTCATTTCCGCCGCGTCGCCGTCGCTGCTGCAGATGAGCAAGTGGAACGAACTGGGCAACCCGCGGGATATCGGCAAGATTTTCACCACGCCGGAATATGCGTCCTGGCGCCGCCTGCGCGAAAGCAACGACTCGCGTTACCTGGTGTTGACGATGCCGCGTTTCCTGTCGCGTTTGCCTTACGGGGCGAAAACCAACCCGATCGAAGAGTTCGCTTTCGAGGAGTCCGTCAGGCCGGATGTGGATGATGATTTTTCCTGGGCCAACTCGGCGTATGCGATGGGCGTCAACATCAACCGCGCGTTCCATGAGTACGGCTGGTGTTCGAAGATTCGCGGCATCGAATCCGGCGGCTCGGTGGAAGAACTGCCCGCCTACGCGTTTCCATCCGATGAGGGCGGATATGAACTGACGTGCCCGACGGAAGTGGCCATTTCCGATCGGCGCGAGCAAGAGCTTTCCGACGCCGGGTTCTTGCCCCTGGTCTATCGCAAGCATTCCGATTTCGCCGCTTTTATCGGTTCTTGCACCATGCACGCGCCGGCGAAATACGAGGATCCCGACGCGACGGCCAACGCCAAGCTGTCTTCGCGCTTGCCTTATATTTTCGCCACGTGCCGATTCGCGCACTATTTGAAATGCATCGTGCGCGACAAAATCGGTTCTTTTCGGTCCAGGGACGATATGCAGCTGTGGCTGAATGACTGGCTGATGAACTACGTCGATGGCGATCCTTCCGTCTCGACCGAGGCGACCAAGGCGCGTCGTCCATTAGCCGCCGCCGAGGTGCGCGTTGAGGATGTAGAAGACGATCCGGGTTATTACCGCGCGCATTTCTATTTGCGCCCGCATTACCAGTTGGAAGGCATGACCGTGTCCTTGCGACTTGTATCAAAACTTCCGTCAGCCAAAAAAGATGGGAGCAGATAAGTTACGGCTGGTCATTGGTTTGGATATTGCCGACGTTAATTATTAAATGGCGTTGGTGGGAATTGATATTTCATTGAAATTTAGTGGCGCTGTTTTTTACGCTATTGCTATTTATTAATGGCTAATGGGTTCTCATTGTCGCTATTTCAATGATCGCGTAGGCAATATAACGACTTATCTGAATAGACTTTTCAATTAACGAAGTAGACCTATCAGTCAAGGAGACAAAAAATGAGCACGAAAGCTTTAGTAGACTATTTTTTGAAAATTGAGGGTGTTGATGGTGAATCACCCGACCAAACCTACCCTGGCTGGATTCAGCTGCAAGCCTGGCAATGGGCGGAAGAAAACGCCGGCCGTTGGGGGTTCGGGAGCGGCGGCGGTTCAGGCAAAGTCGAGATGAAAGACTTTGAGTTTCGCATGGTGAGCAATAAGGCTTCGCCGAAACTGTTCCTGATGTGCGCCACCGGCGAGCATATTCCTCAGGCAAAACTTGTTTGCCGTAAATCAGGCCAGGGTCAGCAAGACTTCATTGCCGTGACCTTCAGCAACTGCCTGGTTTCCTCATTCAAGACCGTGGGTAATATGCCGCTGAATTCCACCATCGGTACTGAAATCGATACCGTGCTGCCAACCGACGTTATCAAGCTGAATTTCGCACGTATCGAAGTTGAGTACAAAGAGCAAAACAATGATGGCTCCATGGGTGCGGTAATTAAGACGGGGTATGACCTCAAGCTTAATGCCCGTATCTGATCATTGATGTCACAACACTAATTGCAGGCTGTCTGCCCGCAGCGATTGCGGGCAGACATAAGCCTTATCGCGAGGTGTTAAATGAAAGCGTCATTGCCCATGCTATTCGATAAGCTCAGCGTGAGACATCAAAGCGCCAGCGCCGATAATTGGCGGCGTGTTTTGGTGCGTGATATCGAATTTTTACTGAATGACGCATCGCGCAGCGCTGATTTGAAACTTCATGATTATGCGCACAGCGAAAGTTCGGTATTGAATTATGGCCTGCCGTCGCTGAGCCAACGCATACCGATTAATACCGATCCGTTAACGCTGGCGAGACATATACAAAGAATCATTACTTCGTTTGAGCCGCGTCTGGATCCGAAAACGATTCGTGTGGTGCCTGTAGTGAATGAACGCCAATCGTATGTGCTGGCGATTTTATTCGATATTTATGGCACCTGCTCATTACCGGGTGACGAAATGCTGGTTAATTTGCGCATCGCTCTTGATTATTCCTGTGGCGCCGTACACGTATTTGATTAATAGGGGTGACTATGTTCAGTGAGCGCTTTCTCCAATTATATAATGATGAGCTGCGTTATTTTCGCGAGGCCGGTCGTCAGTTCGCCTCTTCTCATCCCCAGGTCGCCCAGCATTTAGGCATGCATATCGACGGCGTGCTGGATCCTTTCGTTGAGCGTCTGTTGGAGGGCTCCGCGTTCCTTTGCACCCGCATCCAGGAAAAGCTGAACAATGAGCAGCCGGAATTTGCCCTGCAAATGCTCTCACGCTTGGCGCCGCTGTGGTATACGCCGGTTCCCGCGATCGCCACCGTCGCGATTAAGCCCGATCTCTCTTTTCCCCAGTGGCACAGCCAGGTTGACCTGCCGCGCGGGAGCCGCATGACCCTCAACGATATCTCGCTGAACAACAAACCCGCCACGTTCACCACGGCACGGCATATTAAAGTGCAGCCCGTTGAGATTTCACTGGCGGAATGCGAGATTTTGCCGCCGCACCATTTGCCTGACGGTGCCGCCAGACACATGCAGGATTGCTCGGCCTACGTCAGGATATGCCTGACGACGCACGGCGTGCTTCCCGTCTCGGAGCTGGATCTCGAGCCGCTGCACCTGACGCTGGCGGAAGATACGGTGCGGGCCAATCAACTGCTGGCCGCGTTGCTTAATCGCACCTTGCGCATCGTGCTATGGGCGAAAAGCGACGACCGGCCAATCGTCAAAGTCTTGCAGCCGGACAGCTTGCGCCTGGGCGGCGTCAGCGATGAAGAAGCCTTGTTGCCCACCGTGGTGGGGGAACTGCCCGGCAACCGGCTGATGCGCGAATACTTCGCCGCGCCAAGCCGCTTCTTCAGCCTGGAGCTGCATGGCGTGCAGGATTTTCTGCGCCAATGTGAACGCGTTCACGAGTTCGAGATCTTGTTCGCGCTGGAGCAACGCCCACTCACTCTGATCGGTCGCGTCAACGCCAGGGATTTTCATCTTTTCGCGACCCCGGTCATCAACCTGTATCGCCGCCATTGCTCGCCGGTGCTGCTGACGGATGAGCGCACGGAGCACCAGCTGGTGGTCGATCGTTTGAACACCTCGCTGTATGAGATACACAGCGTAAAACAAGTGAAAGGCATGCTGCCCGACGGCAACCCGGTGATTTTCTCTTCGCTGCAGGCCGACGTGCAGTACGACTGCGAGCGGGAGCCGGCCGGTTATACGCTGCACCGTCGCCGGGAGCCGTCGCCCTCCAAGTACAACAATCCGCACCTGCCCAACGAAGATACCTTCATCGCGATATCGCCGGGCAAAAGCGGCATCGACATCGACGACATCACGTCGCTCAGCGTCGAGGCGCTGGTATGCGAACGGCATCTGGTGCCGGCGCACCTTCAGCAGCCGCATTTCCAGCTGGAAACGGCGATGCCGATCCACCAGGTGGAGATCGTCCGCTACCCGAGCAACCCGGTCGCGGTGCCGAACATCAGCCAGGCGTGGCAGGCGATTCAGATGCTGGCCTCCAATCCTTTGCGCCATGCGCGCCCCGACGTTCAGGATTGTTCGGCGCTGTTGCGCGACTGGCTGTCGTTGTTCTGCCACCAGGATGACTCCAGCCAGCGCAAGCGCATCGCCAGCATCAAAAACGCCTGGGTGGAGCACCACTTCGAACGCAATCAGGGGCCGGGGCCGCTGGCCTGGATCCGCGGAGCCGAGATCGCCGTCAACTTAAGCGCCAACCATCATGCCGACCACGGCGCCTATCTGTTCGGCAAAATATTGCACCACGCGTTGAGCCAATACGGCGACCTGAACCAAACGTTAAGCATGAAGCTGTTGCTGGATGGGGAAACCCACGCCGACTGGGGGGCGCTCTACTATGGCTGATATGTCGTTGATGCGTGAAACGGCGCTCTCGTTGGAACAGGCGCCGACGCCGGGGGCGCAAAGCGAAAGCGCGGGCCAGGCCGAAATCCGCGGGCTGTCCAATCGACAGGATTTTTTCGAGCTGCTGCGGCGTATCGAACGCGCGCAGCCGGATGCGCCGCGGCTCGGCGTCTCCAACGATCGCAGCCGCGAAAGGCTCTGCATTACCCAGCCGGCGGATATGGCGTTCGCTTCGCGTGAAATCGCCTCTATCGTGCAGCGCCCTAAGCAAGTGCTGATTCAGGCGCGGCATTTCGGCATGTTCGCCCCCTACGGCCCGCTGCCGATCCATGTGACAGAGCACGCGCGCACCGAAGTCATCGCCAGACGCAACCAGGCGTTCCAGCAGTTCGTCGGCATCGTCAGCCAGCGCTTCGCCGTATTGCACTACCGGGCCTGGGCGCAGCTGAAGTCGATGATCGGCCATGAGCATGACGATGATAAAAACCCGTTCTTGCGCCATTTGCGCCAGACGGTGGGCGTCGATACGGCGCTGACGGTGAACCCGCATATCCAGCGCCTGCGCGAGGCGTACCCCGGCACTTATCTGCCCGGTCGCCGCTCGCTGCGGCAACTCAACAAGATGTTGGCGGCCTATTTCGCCGTTCCCATCACGATTACGCCGCGCTACGCCAAATGGATCGACGACGGCAAGCAAAGCGGCAGCCAAAAGCTGGGCAAGTTGGGCAGCACGCGCATCGGCAGCCGCTTTTTCGATGCCCAGTACGGCGCGCATATTCAGATCGGCCCGCTGGGGGCCCCGCAGTATCAGCAGTATCAGCGCGGCAGCCGGCGGCTGCAGGCGCTGGTGAGCATCTGTCATGACTTTACGAGCCATCAGCTGATGCTGGATGTCAGCCTGCTGATTGCCACGGAGCCGGGCATGGCGGCGCAGCTGGGCGGCAAGTCGCTGAGTAAAGACAGCTGGCTGAAACCTAAGACAGGGACGTTTAGGCAGCTGGTTTATCAATCAACAACTTAATATAAGGAAATTTAAGGTGTATCAACGAGAACGTCTTTTTTCGCGATTGGGCCACTTTGCCTATCAGTCGTTCGTCGAAGCGACCAAGCTGTGCCGAACCTTCAGGCACGAATACGTGGAGCTGGAACACTGGCTGAAAGTCCTGGTGGACAAGGAGCGCGGCGACTTGCCGATGATCCTGGCGCACTACGCCATCAACAGTCAGCGCATCAGCGATGCGTTGGATCGCATTCTTCATACCTTGCCTAACCGGACGAATGCGGTGGTGGATCTGTCGACGCAACTGGAAACGGTGGTGGAAAGAGGGCTGCTGATGAGCCAGCTCGCCGAAACGCCGTCCGGCGGGGTGCGCACCATTCATATCCTGGTCGGCATTCTGCAGGATCCCACGTTGCAGCGCAGCCTGTACCGGCTGAGCGACGAGTTCAAAAAACTGCCGATCCCGCAGCTGTTCGACGATTATCCGGCGATCCTGGCGGAGTCCGTCGAGCATGAGGAAGAGGAAGAAGAGGTCTACAGCGCCCACGGCGATGTGCCGGAGGCGTCCGAGACGGTCGATATTCTCGATAAATGGTGCGCCGATCTGACCCGCCAGGCGCGCGACGGTGAAATCGATCCGGTGATTGGCCGCGAAGCGGAGCTGCGCCAGGTGATCGACATCTTGCTGCGTCGCCGGCAGAACAACCCGATTTTGGTGGGCGAAGCCGGGGTCGGCAAAACGGCGGTGGCGGAAGCGCTGGCCTGCAAGATAGCCCAGGGGCAGGTGCCGCCGCTGCTGCAGGGCGCCCGGCTGCTGTCTTTGGATCTGGGGCGCATGCAGGCCGGGGCGAGCATGAGGGGCGAATTCGAATCGCGCCTGAAAGCGCTGATCGACGCCATCGCGCATTCGGCGGTGCCGGTGATCCTGTTTTGCGACGAGGCACATACGCTGGTGGGCGCCGGCGGGCAGGCCGGCACCGGCGACGCCGTCAACCTGTTGAAACCGATGTTGGCCAGGGGGGCGCTGCGCATGGTGGCGGCGACGACCTGGTCGGAATACAAACAGTTCATCGAGCCGGATGCCGCGCTGACGCGCCGTTTCCAGTACGTGTTGGTTTCTGAACCCGACGAAGAGAATGCGGTGAACATGATGCGCGCCATCGCCCCGCATTTTGCGCAGCACCACAGCGTCAAGATCCGCGAGTCGGCGCTGCAGGCGGCGGTGCATTTGTCGCTGCGCCATCTGCCGTCGCGGCAACTGCCGGACAAAGCCATCAGCTTGCTGGACACCGCCTGCGCGCGGGTGGCGCTGAGCCAGCATGCGCTGCCTGAAAAAATCGAGTCGCTCGAGGCCGGGTTGGCGGTGAAGCGCACCGAAATGAACGGCCTGCAGGAGGAAAGCAAATTCGACGATCTGGCGCTCACCCGCATCACTGAATTGCAGCAGACCCTCAGCGATATGGAAGGTGAACTGGATGCGCTGCGTCAGCGGCAGGCGCAGGAGCAACAGGCGGTCACCACCTTGCTCGACGCGGAGCGGCAGTCGCCGGAGCGCTTGCCGCAGTTGGCCTCCGAGCTGGGAGCCTTGCAAGACGGCGGCCTGCCGTTGGTGTATCCGTGGGTGGATGACCGCGTCGTGGCGGAGGTGTTGTCGGATTGGACCGGCATCCCCACCGGCCGCATGCTGCAAAGCGATCTGGACAATGCGCTCAATCTCAACCAACTGCTGAGCCGCCAGATATTCGGCCAGCAGACGGCGATCGATGAAATCGCGCAGGCGGTGCGCATCTCCCGCGCCGGCATTCAGGCGCACGATCGGCCATTGGGCGTTTTCATGCTGTCCGGCCCGAGCGGCGTCGGCAAAACGGAGACCGCGTTTGCGCTGGCGGAGGCGATGTACGGCGGCGCGCATAACCTGATCGTCTTCAATATGAGCGAGTTTCAGGAATCGCATACCGTTTCCACCCTGAAAGGGGCGCCGCCGGGCTATGTCGGCTACGGCAAGGGCGGCAAGTTGACGGAGGCGGTGCGCCGCAAACCTTATTCCATCGTCTTGCTCGACGAATTCGACAAGGCGCATCCCGATATCCACGAGGCGTTTTATCAAGTCTTCGACAAGGGCGTGATGGAAGACGGTGAGGGCCGCATGATCAGCTTCCGCCAGTGTTTCATTTTAATGACGAGCAATATCGGCGCCGGCGAAATAGAAGCGACGCTGGCGGAAACGCCGGATCTGAAAACCGAAGCGCTGCGGCCGATGCTGCACGACGTGCTGGCGCGCTTCTTCCCGGCGGCGCTGTTGGCGCGCATGAACGTCATTCCCTACGTGCCGCTTTCTACCGAAGCGATAACCCATATCGCCACCAAACAGATTTCGCGTTTACAACAGCGTTTGCACAAAGAAGTGGGCGTGTCGCTGGTGCTGGAAGGCGACATTCCAGGCTGGATAGCCAAACGCATCAGCGCCCATCCTTCGCGCGGCAGAGCGGTCGAGTCGCTGCTGCAGCAGGCGATTTTGCCGCCCATCAGCAATGAAGTGCTGCAGCGCAAACGGACGGGACAGGAACTGCAGAATATCCAACTCATGGTCGAGAACGATAGTTTAAGTGTTTATTTCGACTGATTTTTAATTTGCCGCCGGCCCGCAAACGCGGGGCGGGGTTCGATATCGGATCAGAGAGGTTGTTATGCCTTTAATCGAAATTGATAACCCGGTGTTAGCCGAATTAAATGCGTTTCCACTCAGCTTCACCACCAAAGAAGGGTTGTCGAGCAACTCGCAATATACGCTCGAATTCGAATGTGAACAGGCGGACGTTGATTATGAATCTCTGCTGGGTCAAGGGATCAGCATTCAAATAGAAAGGCCGGATTTCGGCGCGCGGCCGTTTTACGCTTACGTGATCGGCGCCTCCGATTCGGGGCAGCATCAGGATAAGTTCGTTTATAAGCTGGAGCTGAGCACCTGGCTGTGGTTTTTGATGCAGAACCGCAACAGCCGCATTTTTCAGGATTTGAACGTGCTCGACATCATCGAGCAAATCTTCTCGCGCTACGGTTTTGCCGACTACCGTCTGGATATTGAAGGCACCTATCCGACGCGTGAATATTGCGTGCAATTTTCCGAAACGGATTTCGCGTTTATCAGCCGCCTGCTTGAAGACGAAGGCATCTGGTATTACTTCGATCACGCCGAGGATAAACACACGCTGGTGATCACCGACCGGCAGAATTTCGACGATCTGGATTTCGGTTACGCCGTGTTGCCGTTCATGCCGGACAGCGAAGAAAACCGCGCCATCCGCGAAGGGATCCAGCGCATCCAGCGTTCCCGTAAAGTGCGCCCGAATGAAATCGTGCTGCGCGACTTCGACTTCCAGAACCCGCGCAAGAACCTGCAAACCAAGGTGGAAGAGAGCCGCCTCGGCCTGCAGAACACCCCGCTGGAATGGTACGACTACGCGGCGGGTTATGTGGATACCGAACGCGGTGAAAACCTGGCGCGGCTGCGCCTTGAGGAAATGCAAAGCGACGGCCATCTGCTGTTTGGCGAGAGTAACGCCGTCGGGCTGATGGCCGGCAAGGATTTCTCCTTGATTTTGCACCCGGACGCCAACCGCAACCGCCGCTTTAAACTGACCCGCTGCGACTATGTGTTCGTGCAAGACGGCCCGGACAGCAGCAGCGACGGCCGCAACGTCACCTGCCGTTTCAATGCGTTGAATGACGACGTGCCGTTCCGCCCGCTGCGCGAAACGCCAAAGCCGCAGATGCCGGGCATCCAGAGCGCCACCGTGGTCGGCGCGCCCAACTCCGAAGTGCATACCGACAAATTTGCGCGCATCCGCGTGCATTTCCACTGGGATCGCTACAAAACCACCGAGGAGGACAGCTCTTGCTGGATCCGCGTGGTGCAGGCCTGGGCGGGGAAAGGCTGGGGCGTGATCGCCATGCCGCGCGTCGGCCAGGAAGTGTTGGTGACCTATGTCGACGGCGATCTCGATCGCCCGATGGTGACGGGTATCGTTTATAACGGCGACAACCCGCCGCCTTATCAGTTGCCTGAATACATCAACTACTCGGGGATGGTGTCGCGTTCGCTGCGCTTCGGCAAGCCGCAGCATGCCAGCCAGCTGACCTTCGATGACAACCGCAACAACGAACGCGTCATGTTGCACGCCGAGCGCGATCTGCAAACCACGGTGGAACGCAACCAGGCCACTGAGGTGGGGATGGACAAGTTCGACATCATCCGCCGCACCTTCACCGACTGGTTCACCAACCACGTTTCTTACAAGGATTACATCTTCAGCATCACCGGGTTCAGCGCATCGATCACTGGCGTCAGCGCGTCGTTGACCGGCGTCAGTCTCTCCGCCACCGGCGTGAGCACCTCGTTCACCGGCGTCAGCACCTCATTCACCGGCGTGAGCACGTCATTTACCGGCGTGAGCACCTCGTTCACCGGGCTGAGCACCTCGTTTACCGGGCAGAGCACCAGCTGCACCGGCGTGTCGAACTCGATGACCGGTGAAAGCAATTCCTTCACCAGCATCAGCAACAGCATGACCGGCGAAAGCAACAGCTACACCACGGTCAGCACCAGCCAGACCGGCAGCAGCACCAGCTTTACCGGCGTCAGCGTCAGCACCACCGGATCGTCGACCAGCACCACCGGCTGCAGCATCAGCACCACCGGATCGTCGACCAGCACCACCGGCTGCAGCATCAGCACCACCGGCAGCAGCGTGAGCACCACCGGCAGCAGCGTCGGCACCACCGGCAGCAGCGTCAGCAGCACCGGCAGCAGCGTGAGCAATACCGGCAGCAGCGTCAGCAATACCGGCAGCAGCACCAGCACGACAGGGGTGTCGATCAGCTATACCGGCGCGTCACTGTCCGAAACCGGCGTCGATTTGAAAAAAGTCGGGATGCAAAGCAAAAACTAACGAGGCGCGGCAATGAGAATCATACGGCCACAGCAATTGGTGGCGATTAAAGGAAGTTACCAGATCGGGACAGACAGCCGGCTCGGCATCAGCGTCGTGGCCGGGTGCTACCTGTCCCGGCCGGAACACTTCGTGAACGAAGCCGAAATCTGGGAGGCATGGAAGCGCGTGCCGCTCAGCCTGCCGATATTGGATGTTGCCGAGCCGAAGCCGTTCGCCGAATACCTGATCGCCGGCCATGCCGGCATCGGTCAGCCGGTGAAAACGCTGAATGTCAGCGCCGACATCGGCGGGCTGAAGCGCCGTTGGCGGGTCGAGGGCGAGGGACGGCGCGGCGCGATGGAGGTGGAACCCTTCCTCAGCGTGCCGCTGGATCACACCTCCGCCTGGGGTGGCAAAGACAACAAGGAGAACCCGTTTGGCCGCGGCTGCAATGACGGGCTGCGGCCGCTGCTGATGACGCTGTCCGCCGAGGGGACAGCGCAGGAGCGCTCTCCGCTGGCGGCGCCGGCGCCGGTGCCGCACGAGTTTGCGCTGCGCAAGGCGCATATCGATAAGGTGGCGGGCCAGATCGCCGGCAAAGCCTATCTCGAGACGGCCTTCCCCGGGCTGCCGGCCACTATCGATCGGCGTTATTTCCAGATGGCGCCGCCGGCGCAGTGGTTGCCGGAAGCGGCGTGGCCGGATCGGGTGCGTTTCGAGCTGCAGGGCGTCGGCGCGCAAAGCGAGGCGATTCGCGGCGAGCTGCCGGCGGTGCACGGGCGGGCGTTCATGCGCCGTCACGATAGCGACAGCCTCGAAGAAATCGAGCTGCAGCGCAAAACGCTGTGGTTCCTGCCCGACAGCGACGTCGCTTTGCTTATCTTCACCGGCAATGCGCCGCTGACGCATCTGCTGGACGAGTCCATCGAGTCCGTCATGCTGGCGTTGGATCGCTGCGATGCGCCGCGCTCCTTCGACTATTTCCAACAGGTATTCCGCAAGCGCAGCGACGATGACGCCTCGCCCTTTGAGTTTTTGTTCGATCCGGATCTGATGCCGGCGGAGATGGGGTTGAACGTCATCCAGGCGGTGTCGGATCACCCCAGCGATTTGCGTTATGAGCCGTCGCCCACCTCTCTGGGCGATTCCGCCGTGTTCTATCAACGCATCCGCGAGGCGATCGCCTTGCACCAGCAACAGACGGCGGCGGAGCCTGCCTCCGTGACGTTGCCCGATTTGCCGGAGCTTCCCGCCGAGGACGGCAATGATGCGTTTTTCCCCGATAGCGCGACCGTGGAAGGGAAGACCTTCACCGGTTTGCGCTGCGAGGCGCTGTCGGGCAGGCATTTTCTGCAGTGCCGTTTTGAGCGCTGCGATTTCTCGCAGGCTTCCCTCGACGGCTGCACCTTCGAAAACTGCGTTTTTGATGCGGTCAACTTGACGCAGGCGGCGCTGCGCCAGATCCGCATGATCTCGTGCACGCTGCAAAAGCCGTTGCTGGCGGAAAGCGTATGGCAAGAGACGGTCTTCGAACGGGTGACGCTGGCGGAGCCTCAGGGGCAAGGCCTGCGCGCCGACCACGTGAAGCTGGATAACTGCGTTTTCGAGCGGGGCGATTTCACCGCGAGCCGCTTTGAACACGCGGCGATCGGTAACGGCATGTTTAATGGCGCGACGCTGATCCGCGCGCAGTTTCTGCAAGGCGAGCTGGACGCGTGCGTGTTTAACCGCTGCCTCGCCGAAGAGGCGGTTGCGCTGGAGATGACGCTCACCAAAAACTCGTTCCTTGGCGGCAACTGGCGCGGCGTGCGCGTCGAACGCTGCCGCGTCGAGAGCTTGACGGCGGGCATGCAGGTGAACTTTTCCCACGCCGTGTTCAGCGATAGCTGTTTCACCAAAGTGGGGTTGAAAGCGGCGCGTATGGATCGGTGCCAACTGCTGTACAGCGTTTTCACTGAATGCAACTTTGACGAGGCCGATCTGACGGCCTGCGCGATCGCCGGCTGCGACCTGGCCGGCGCGCGGTTCAAAGACAGCCTGTTGACGCACTCACGTTGGCAAAACAGCAGCGCTCAGCAAGGTCTGTTTTATAACGCCGATCTGCGCGATGCGGAATTTGACCAGTGCAACCTGGCGGCGGCAAATCTGGCGATGACCTGGCAGGACGCCGGCACGCGATACAGCGGTTGCCTGCTGGAGCGCGCGTGTTGGGTGCCGCGCAGAATTATTCAGGGGGACTATGCGCATGAAAACTGAACGCCGCGTGATTCAACAGGCGCTGCCTGATCGAGAGGCGATCGAACTGGAAGTCGCCCAGGCGGTGGCGCAGACGCCGCCCATGCCGCGGCTCTTCAAGAAACGCCGATTCCACGATCGCGAGCTGAAAGGATTGACGCTGAGCGACTGCTTTTTCATCGACTGTCATTTCGAACGCGTCACGTTTGAAGGCTGTGATTTGCGGGCGGTGCGCTTTGAGGGCTGCACCCTGCAGCAGGTCAACGTGGTCGGCGGCAACTTGACAAGCCTGTCGTTCAACGAATGCCGGTTTGAGAACCTGACGCTGCAACAGGGGCTGCTGTGCAATTTGGCCTGCAACGACACCACGCTGCAGGGGTGTTACGTCGGCGATTGTCTGCTGGATGACTGCGGTTTGATCCGGTGCGAGGTCAACGGCGCGGAAATTGAACGCAGCAGCCTGGGGCATCTGGCCGTGCAGTCCAGCACCCTGACCAACCTGATGTTTCACCAGGACGTGATACAGGACGCCAACTGGTACGCCTGCCAGCTCACGCAGTGCCTGTGGCAGGCGTCGACCCTCGAGCGCCACATCATGGGGAGCTGCCGGCTGGAGACGTGCAGCTGGCAGACGATCGCGGGGCAGGCGCGCATCTGGTTCACCTGCCGCCTGTCGGGCTGCACTTTGGCTCAGCTACAGCTGCAGGGCGCCAGTTTTCACCGCAGCGAGCTGGAGGGGTGTTCGTTCGCCGACAGCGATCTGACCTCGGCGATCTTCGCTGAAGCGCAGGCGCTGCGCTGCGATTTCGAGCGCGCGACGCTGATCCTGGCGCAGGGGCAGAAGGCCCGGTTCAGCGAATGTGCGATGGGCGGCGCCAACTGGGGGCGCGCCATCTTGCCGCAAGCGGAATTCAGGGCGTGCGATCTGGCGTTAGCCAATCTTGAGCAGGCCGAGCTGCGGGAAGCGAACCTGATCGAACAGCCGTTGACCGCCGCTCAGCAACAGAGCGCTCGCCTGCATGGCGCGCAGCGTCATCGCGCCGAAAACGTGCCGCTTACCGCCGATCCGTTCTTGAGCGCGATCGACGCCTGGTATGCGCATCAACAACCGGGGCCGCGGCAACCGTCGTATCAACGGCCAACAGGAGTAAGCAGATATGTATAAATCCAGAAGAGAGCATCAGAAGGTCTATGCCAACGCCAGGGTGACGCCTTTGCAGTTGGTGCGCAGCGCTCCGCTTCCCGAACAAGGGGGGCGCAAGGTGGTGACGCTGGCGGCCGACGCCAACGGCGGTCTGTATGTCGACGGCATGCGCGCGCATTGTCTGGCGGTCGCCACCAGTTGCCTGGTTCAGCCGCTGGCGGGCGATCGCGTTTGCGTCATCGCCGACGGCGACAAGTTGGTCATCACCGAGATCCTGTCGCGGCAACAGGCGAACGCCGTCATGACGCTGGACAGCCGCTGCGCCAACTTGCGCATCGTGGCGCCGGAGATCGAGCTGCAGGGCGGCAAGCGGCTGACGCTGCGCAGCCCGCACTTCACGCTGCTGACGCGCAGCAGCCGTTGGGTGGCCGAAACGCTGCACCAAATCTCTCAACGTCTGTTTGTGCGCAGCAAGCACGCGAGTCGGCGGGTGGAGGAAACCGACGAGGTGCTGGCCAAGCACATCATTCAGGATGCGCGGCAATCCCTCGTCATCAACAGTGAAATTGGTTCCCTGAAGTCTTCGGCGGTGCTGAAGATCGACGGCGGCCAGATACATATGGGGTAAACCACCATGACTGCAGCCAATAACAACATGGCCGGGATCAGCTTTGCCGGCTGTGACCCGATGATACCGGCGCCGGGCCCGAACACCGCGCCCAACAACACCGGCATACCGAACGTGCCTAACTATTTCCTTTGCGGCGGCAATGAACAGAATCTCGGCAGCATTCGCGCGGCCACCGTCGATTCGGGCGGGGTGATCGGCGCCGCCTCCGGGACGCATTCGGCCCAGATGCAGCCGGTGCAGGGATCGGGCAAGTATTTCACCGGCGGCATGCCGGTCACGCGGCTAGGCGATTCCAGCACGACGAACAATAACAACATGGTCGCCACTCAGGTCGCGCCGAGCCAGACCAAATGTTTTGTTAATGCGTAGGAGTTCAGCATGGTGAAAACGCTCCGGGGGATTGCGACAGGGGGACTGTTGGCGGTGGGGATGCTCGGTGGATGCAGCTGGTTTTCTCACGATGAGGCTGCGGATGCGGGGCGTCGGTTGCGGTTTATCGACGTCGAGGTGACCGCCAACGACAACGTGAACCCGAATGCCGCCGGGGAGGCGCAGCCGGTCAAGGTGTGCGTGATAGAAACCAATCGCTCGGGGTGGATGCCCGAGGGAATTGGCGACGGCGCCCCTTGCCGCGAGACGGCGCCGTCGGAAGGGGCGCTGAGCCGGCACCAGAGCATTTTGCAACCGAGGGAGACGTTGCGTTATCGCTTCGAGGTGCCGGCGGGGCAAGAGCGATGGGTCGTCGTCGGGGCGGAGTTTCAGCAAATCAGCGGCGTGTTGCCGCTCGCCGAGCAAAAGTCCCCTGCGCAGGCTGATTCGCAAATGAAGGTGATGGTGGGGATGACGTCACTCAGCATAGTGACTAACGACAAAATGGATGAATGACATGTTACCTAAACAACGCGTCGCCTGGGTAGAAGGCATGTTGATGGAACCGCAGCATTTCCAGCAGCAGGAACGTTTTTTCGAGCACTTGATTGAAGCGCGCTTGCGCAGCGTCGAAACCTTCACCTGGGGGTTCCTGACGCTGGAGATCGACAACGGGCTATTGGAACAGGGCAAGTTTGCGCTGAAGAAAGCCAAGGGCGTTTTCCCCGACGGCACGGCGTTCAGCATGCCTGAGGATATTCCGCTGCCGCCGCCGCTGGTGCTGGGAGAAGGCTGCCAGGGGAAAGTGGTGTGCCTGTCCGTGCTGATGGACATCGCCGGCAATGCCCAGATCGATCTTATCCAGGATGCGCGAAAAAGCAGCCGTTTTCGCACCATGGACGCCGAGGTGCCGGATCGCAACCACGGCGTCAGCCTGGAAGGGACCCCGCGCGTGTGCACGATGCAGCTGGGCAGCCTGGTGACGCGGCTAAGCCTGGAGGACGCGGTCAGCAGCGCGGAAAGCGTGCTGCCGGTCGGTTTCGTGCGCGAGCTGACCAGCGATCGTCGGGTGCTGCTGGATGAGCGCGCCTTGCCGCCGATGCTGGATTTCCGCGCCATCGGCTGGCTGCCCGCTTTCACCACCGAATTGCTTGGGCTGATCAGCCAGCGTCTGGAGTCGGTTTTCCGCCCGGACGTGCATATGACGATCGGCGGGCTTTCCGAGCTGCTGGAACTGCTGTTGCTGCAAACCTTGAGCGAGTTCAATTTGCGCATCAGCCAACTGCTGGCCAGCCCGCAGGTGCATCCTGAAACCCTGTTCGACACGTTGCTGAGCCTGCTGGGGCGGCTCAGCATCATTCCCGGCGGCGAACGCCTCTGGGATCGGGCTGATTTGGTGTATCTGCACGATGAACCGCACAACTGCTACTTCCAACTGTTCGCCTCGATTCGCCGCGCGCTGTCGCTGGTGATCGAAGCGCCGGCGGTGGCGTTGCCGTTTATCGATCGCGGCGACAGCATTTATCTGTGCCCGAACGATTCGCAGCTGCGCCTGGAAAAACTGGTGTTCGCCGTCAGCTGCGGTTTGTCCATCGAGCATCTGCGCTCGTATTTCCCCGCGCAGGTCAAACTGGGGCCGGTCGAGAAAATCATTCAGCTGATCGATCTGCAATTACCGGGCGCTCGCTTGCTGCCGATGGCTTCGCCGCCGCGGCACATACCGTATTACCCGAACAGCATCTATTTCGAGGTTGATCATGCCGACCCGATTTATAAGGAAATGATGGCCGGCTCGGCGATGGCGCTCAGCATCGTGGGTGATTTCCCCGACCTGCGTTTTGACGTCTGGGGATTAAGGCAAGGGAGGGTGGGATGAACGAATTCGAGAGAAAAATACGCGAGGCGATGGCGGTAACGCGCAACAACGCGACGCCGCGCCTTCCCGCGTCCGGCTCGGTGGGCAAAACGACGGCGGAGATCGCCGCGCTGTCCTTCGGCGCGCGGGCGCTGGCCGCCAAGCTGCGGCCGGGAAGCGCCGGGGTGGCGACGCCCCCCGAACCCAAGCCTTATGAAGCGGAAAGCGTTGCGCCGGAAAGCAGCGAGCCCGCGCCGGGCGAGCGCCCGGCCGAGGCGGCGCCGACCTCGAGCGGGCTGTTCGGCCGCGCCGCGCTGAGCAAGCCCGGCGTGATGATGGGCCATTGGGACAACCCGCTGATCGCCGCCGCTATCCCGGTCCTGCTGCAGGTGGAGCGGGTGCGCGATCAGAAACAGCTGAATCCGGGCGCGGTGCGCGCGCAGATCGTGCGCGAGATCCAACAATTTCAGCAGACGCTGCTGGCGGATCACATCGCGCCGAGCGATGTGGACAAGCTGGCCTATCTGCTGTGCTCCTACGTGGATGAGTGCTGCATGAGCACGCTCGAATCCGGCGAACTGAATCTCAGCCTGCTGGTGGAGTTTTATCGCGACGCCTGGGGCGGGGAAAAGTGCTTCGAGCACCTGCAGGCCTATCTGGCCGCCTCGCCGCGCAACAAGGAGATCCTGGCGTTTTACGATCTGATCCTGTCGCTGGGCTTCGAAGGGCAATACCACGTAATGGAACGCGGCGCGGTGCTGTTGGCCGACGTGCGCAACCGTCTTGACGGCTATCTGTACAGCCAGAACCCGACGCAGACGCTGGCCGATGCCGAGCCGAGCAACGTGGTGCGCAAGGCGACCCGCATCACGCCGCTGAAGCTGCTGTGCTACGGCCTGGCCATCGCGCTGCTGGCGTATGCCTCGGCCGCCTGGTATCTGCACGATCAGTCCCGCGCGCTGCGCAACGCCATTTTGGCCTGGACGCCGCCGCAGCCGCGCAAAATCAACATCATGGAGACGCTGCCGCAGCCGCTGCCGCAAATCCTCAGCGAAGGGTGGCTGGAGGTGCGTGCCGATCCGCGCGGCTGGCTGTTGATCTTCACCTCCGACGGCGCATTCGCCACCGGGCAGTCGAAGCTGTCGGAAGAGTTTAAAAAGAAACGCAACATCGAGCGTTTGGGGGAAGCGCTGGCGCCGTGGCCGGGCGATCTGGAGGTCATCGGGCATACCGACAACAAACCGTATCGCAACACCTCCAACAACTCCAACCTGAAACTGTCCGAGGCTCGCGCGCAGACGGTCGCCGACAAGCTGCGCGAATCCTTGGCCAACAGTAAATACAACCGCACCGTGACATCGGTCGGCAAGGGCGATCAGGAGCCGCTGGACGACAACGCGACGGAAGAAGGGCGCCGCCGCAACCGCCGCGTGGACATCCTTTGGAAAATCGGCGAGAGGGAGATGGCTTCACCGTCTGCAACGTTAAATCAGGCAGGGGTAGCCGCCGAGGTCCCCGAGGATAACTAAGACATCCGCCGGCGTAGAGATAATAAGGAAATTATATGATACGTAGATCATTCATATTGGTGATTGCCTTGCTGCTGTGTGCGGTGGTGTGGTGGATTGGGCCGTTGATCGCCATCGGCACCTATCGGCCGCTGCTGTCGGTCTGGGTCAGGGGCATCATCATCGCGCTGATCCTGTGCTGGGCGCTGTGGCCGTTCGTGGCGACGTTCTTATCCTGGGTGTTCCGCCACGCGCGAGCGCCGGCCCCGGCCAAACGCAAGACCGCCCAGCGAGATCGCGTGACCTCGCGCTTTTACGACGCCTTGCGCACCTTGCAGTACGTCGGCACGGCGAAGCAGCGCACCCCTTGGCAGCGCTTCAAATACCGCCTGACGCGCCGTTACGTCAGCGAAAAGCCGTGGTTTCTGGTCATCGGGCCGCCGGGCAGCGGCAAAACCTCGCTGATCGGCGAAAGCGGCGAACGCTTCTTGCTGGCCGAGCACTATGGCCTGCAGCAGACGGTGGACGTGGGGCCGACCCAGGATTGCAACTGGTGGTTGGCGGAGAATTCGGTGTATGTCGACACCTCCGGCGAATGGCTGCAGTTGAACGGCCTGGGGGAAGAGGGCGCCAGGGCGCGCGACACCCTGTTCAAACTGATCCGCCGCCATCGCCGCCATCCGGGCATCGACGGCATCATGCTGTGTCTGGATGCGCGTTGGTTGCTGCACGCCTCGCTGACGGAGAGAAAGTCGGTCGCCGACGCGCTGCGCGTGCGCCTGCTGGAGATGGCCTCGTGGTTCCGCAGCGAGCTGCCGGTCTATCTCACCATCAGCCACCTCGATCAACTGGTCGGCGGCGAGACCTTCCTGTCCATGCTGGGCGACGATCTGTTGCAAAAAGGTATGGGCTTCAGCCTGAACCGCGCCGAACAGGGAGAAACCCCCTTCGAGCAGTATGAAACCCTCTACCGGGAGATGGTGGCGCGCGTCAGCCATCACGTGCTCGAACTGTTGCACGATGCGCCGGACGGCCAAAACCGCCAACAGCTGCTGTTCTTCACCGAATCGCTCGGGTCGCTGGGCAACCCGTTGTATTCCCTGTTAGAGCAGATCTTCCCGCAAACGCCGGTGGGCTACGCCTGCCATCTGCAGCAGGTGTGGCTGGGCAGCACCATCGCCTTGCCGCCGCAGGGGGCGATCTACAACGCGGAAGCGGCGGATATCTATGAAGCTCGCCCGACCGGGCGCATTTACCACCCGGAGCTGGATTACGCCCGGCAAGAACGCGGGGTGATGCAGCAGTCTTCGCACGCCAGGCCGCTCGGCAGCCGCATGAGCTCCCTGGGCCGCTATGTGCTGGTGCTCATTCTGTTGGCGGTCTCGTTTAACCTGCTGGCGATGCGTTACCTGTGGGAGAGCGATTACATCTCCTACATTGCGGCGCGCTTCGATGAGACAAAGCGCATCGTGCGCGAAATTCCGGTGACTAACCGCGTCAGCGACGATGTCATTTCCGCCTATGAGCAGCTGGGGTACATGAACGCGCAATTGGGCGGCGAAGTGTCGCCGGTGCCGAATCCCTATTTCGAGCACAAGCTGATCAACAGCGCGGCGCAAAAAACCTACCAACGCCATTTGCTGCAGATCTTCTGGCCGGCGGTGGAAAACTATATCGCCGACGAACTCAAGAATGACGTCTCGGCGTCCAACAAGGACGTCTACGGCACCCTGAAAGTGTACCTGATGATGGGCGAACCCTCGCACCGCTCCGCCGAAGCCTTGGTCGACTGGTTCATGGCGCGCTGGGAAACCTTTATGCCGCAGGGTTACACCGACATGAACAAAGGCATCTTTGCTTACCATCTGCGGGAGATGTTCTCTTTGCCGGACGCGCCGGTCATGAAGATGAACGGCGATCTGCTGCGCCTGGCGCGGGTGAAAGCGATGAACATTCCGATGCAGGTGCGGGTGGTGCGCCGCATCGAAGAGAAACCGTTGCCGGCGGCGATCAACGATATTTCGTTAGCCGACGCCGCCGGGCCGAACGTCTCCTTGATGCTGCGCCGCAAGAGCCAGGCGACGGTCACCGATACCGCCGTGCCGGGATTCTATACCCGCGCCAGCTATCGCGACGTTTTCCTGGCGCAGCTCGATGACGCCGCCAAGGACATGATCGAAGAAGAGTCCTGGGTGCTGCGCGACAGCGCGGAAGGGAAAAACGCGGTGAACTCGCTGGCCTCGGCGCAGAAGCTGGCCGACGAGGCGAGGAAGCTATACCTCATCGAGTATGCCGACAAATGGGATGCTTTCATGCGCGACGTGCGCGCCCGGCCGGTCAACGGGCTTGAGGATGCGGCGATCCTGGCGCGTCAACTGTCCGACCCTTCTTCCCCGCTGGCCAATCTGGTGCGCTTCGCCGCGCGCGAAACCAGCATGACCGGCACCAACCAGGGCGATGCGGCAAGCTGGTTCGATCGCCAGCGCAACCGCATCGAGCAGCAGCGGCGCGACATCCTCGGCGAGATTTCCGGCGAGCGCGCGCGTTTTCGTCTCACGCCGGAACGCGCGGTGGAAGATCGCTTCGAGCTGCTGCGCCGTCTGGGCTATCAGCTGTTGCAGACCACCAACGCCAGCAACGATCCGCTGAGCCGCAGTTTCGAAGCGCTGTACAGCCAGTTGACCACCTTGTCCACCTCGCTGCGCGGCGGCCAGGTGGTGCCCGCCGGAGGCACGCTGAAGCGTCTGCAGTTGGATGCGGCGCGCCAGCCGGAACCGGTGCGCAGCGTGATGATGGATCTGTTGCAGGTCGGGGACAGCCAGACTATTCAGCAGAGCCAAAAGAACCTGAGCAAAGGCGCTTCGTCGCTGGCCTCCGGCTTGTGCAAGAGCAGCATCAGCGGGCGTTATCCGTTCTCGCGCAACGCCAGAGCGGAGGTCGGCATCGAGGACTTCTCGCGCATGTTTGGCCAAAGCGGCGCGATGCAGCAGTTCTTCGATGAGAACCTGGCCCCTTATGTGGACGTCAACGCGCAGAAATGGAATGCCAAACCGGGTTCAGAGGGGATCGTCAATGCCAGCACGCTGGGCGCGTTTGAAAATGCCCGCCTGATCCGCGATACCTTCTTCACCGCCGGCGACAAGCTGTCCTTCTCCATGTTCATCAGGCCGTTGTCCCTGACGCCGACCATTACGGAAGCGACCCTGGATATCGATGGGCAGGTGATTAACTACAGCCATGGCTTCAGCCAGCCTACCCGTATCGATTGGCCGGGCCCGAAAGGCGGCAGCTATGTTCGACTCACCTTCCGTACCGGCACCGGCCAGATCCAGGTCGCCAGTTTCGACGGGCCTTGGGCCTTGTTCCGAATGTTCGACGCCAGCAATCCCGTGCCGCTCGCCAGCGACAGGCGAGAGCTGACGATGTCGATGTCGTCGGTGGTGGGCGTGCTCAAACTGGAATTGCGCTCGACGATGAAAGATTTCCCACTTTGGTCACGGGCGTTGCGAGGATTCTCGTGCCCGAAAGCGATGTAAACACAACCGTAAAGAGGTGATAAACATGTTAGATCCAGCCAAAATTTTAGAAACCATGAAGGCCGGCGGCAATTTGGGCACCAATTCCCAATCGTCGCTGAGTCAACCGTTTATGCAAGGCGTCAGCAATATTCAAATGTCGGGGCCGGATGCGGCCAAGTCGGTCATGAGTAATGTGACAAAATCTTGCGATGATATGTTCGGCAATATGAAGGGCATTTTTAATGGTCTGCAATCGAATGTGAACGCACACCAAAAAATGCAAACGAGCGAGCAGCCGAAAGATTTTAATGTTTCCATGGACGATCTTCGTCCGGCGATTGCGAAAGGGTTCCCGCACGAAATGGCGGACTTCTTTTCCAAAGTGCCGAAACTGTAATCAAAAACTCGATGGATAAAATACCGGGAGGCGGAAATGCCTCCTGGTATTCACAAGGAGTGTTGCGATGATCTATGACTGGATGCTCAAAAACGCCAATAAACGCATGGGTTTTTTTATCATGGTGATACCCAGCCTGTTTTTTTGGATATTGGTTTTTCTGACCTTATCTATTTTTTGATTCTTTGATGTAAAAAAAAGCACCCGCGAAGGTGCTTAAAATGAAGCGAATTAAAAAATAGGAAGGGATGATTATGAGTTGTTATTACAGTTTAGAGATGATCTGCAATCCGCTGGAAATCAGCGCATCGACGGCCAGACCAATACCTTTACCGATGGTGCCGACAACGGTTTTGGCATCCGGGTTAACACCGGCAATCGCGGAAATGGTATCAATACCTGTACCTACCGCACTGCCAATCAGTGTGCCTACGTCACCAAAAAAACCAGCACCGTTAACTTGTTCAATTTCTACTGCGGATAGTTCTTTCATGATTGAAACTCCTTTTTCAGTTAGCCCTTTACTTCAGGCAATTTCATTATTGCAAATCAGGTCATTTTTTCAATAAAACTCGCGCTGTTTTTTTATACTATTGTGTTTTTTGTTAGATTGATTTTGCATCGTTAGATTATATATTGCCGAAGCCTGGGTTTTTATATCTCACTCGCCTTGAACGGTGGCGGTTTTATGAGGTTATTATTTTAAATCGGAATGATATATACCAGAAGGGAGACCTTATGAAGGTATTGACGACGCCGGAAAGACCTTTCCGGTATGATGAGCTTGCGGATAAAATCATCCGGGAGGCCAGGAGCCGCTTGGGCTGCGCCGTTCTGCGGTTTTTAGACTGCATGATCCTGGGTTATGGCCCGCCGGTGATAGTCTTTGATATCTATAATAATCACGGTAAGTTGCAAACGTTCAAAGTCATTCTTCCTCTTGGGAGCGACAAGCAGCTAAAAAAAGATCACCTCGGGTTGGTTTCCTGCCTGGAGGCTAAAAAATTGATGAGGATCAAAAAAATATAATTCATCCCGCTCGTCAACGATGCCGCGTTATCTTTCTACGCTGCGCATCACTCCAGAAAAATCTTTACTCCTACCAGGCATTTCTTGCGCGGGCGGCCGATGGGTTCGCCTTCTTCTTTTTTGTTGCCGTCTACATGAAAGGGCGGGAATCACTTACTGCCATAAAGTGTAGCTTTTTTTTATGCAATTTTTTTACAATAAAATGAATATGGTTATACTCTGTTTAATAGGGTCTGCGATGACCCCGCCGACTCGTGCGAAAAAAGCATTATCCTGCCTTTATCATAAGTAAATTCCTAATGCATAAACGGATTCTCTTAACAATCAATGTCGCGCAATGTTATGTTCTATATTATGTGTTTTTTCGATATTTATCTGGATATATTGCGCTCTTGGAGTAAAATTAACGTATCAGAGAAAAATCTTAGCACCGTGATGCTGATGGCAATGATGCCTTATAAATATATCTTACGATAACAATTTCCCTTGCGAAGCGCGGCAGCTTACCGCGTCTTGCTTTTGTATGCTCTCCAGGGCAGATGATTTATATAACCCTATATATAAAATGCACTTTTGCGAGGCAAGGTCTTTTTTGCTTCGCCTATAACGCTTTTTTATTAAAAAGCACGTTAAAACAAAAAATAATCACAGCAATGATATTGCAGTAAGGAGAGTGAGCAAGCGTAGTCAAAAGGGAGGTTTGTTAATGGAGCGCGTCAATATCGCTATTGTGGATAAAAATCAATTCTTCAAGCTGGGGTTGAGTCTTGCCTTGCAAGAAGGTTTTCTCACGAATGGCATTAAGGCCAAGATCACGGGAGAAGAACGTGCCAACATCATATTCAGGGCGCCGGACAAGCGGGTGTCCATAAATTTTTGTCATACCCAGCTTTTGCAGGGCAACTTTTCTTCTATTCCGCTCTATTTTTCAATATTGGAGCATAAAAAGACATTCCCTAAAATTCATTGCAATTTGGAAGCCGGAAGTATTACGCGCAAAGACAGCGTGGCGGCGATCGTGGACAAGGTCATGTTCTGCTATCGCAAGAAAAATAGTTTGGTTTCAAGCTATTGCCCGCGTTGTCGTACCCAGT
The DNA here is from genome assembly GCF_051172315.1 of Serratia sp. B501. Lineage (NCBI taxonomy): Bacteria > Pseudomonadati > Pseudomonadota > Gammaproteobacteria > Enterobacterales > Yersiniaceae > Serratia > Serratia sp. B501. Next base: position 127,183 of record NZ_JBPIZB010000003.1, on the reverse strand, counting down.
TGACCTTTAGCGAGGGGAAAGTGTGCCGTTTAATCCATCTGGGCTATTCACAAAACCAAACGGCGATGTTGCTCGGCATCAGCCCGAAAACGGTGAGCATTCATAAACGTTCGGCCATGAGAAAACTGAACATCGATAATAATATTGAATTCTTGCGCTGGTTAAAAATGCACAGCGACTCTTGTTAATCAGGGAAAGGAAGCGAACGGTCCGGCGCCGTATTATCAGCGGCGCTGAGCGGTCATCTTTTATTGATTTCCGCCCGGCATGGAATCGGTTTTATAGGGAGATAAAACATGGCTGTCTTTGTGAGAGAAGCGGTTTCTCATAATCATTTCAAATTATTGCAAGAGCTTTATGGCAGAGATTTGGGCGGTGAGCGTTTCCTGCACTGGAAGCATTTGCTCGATCCGCATTGTGGGGCGCCGATGGAAAAAACGGGCATATTTTACAAGGATCAAGAACGTTATCTCGGGATGTTTGTATCCAGTTTTTATCCTTTTAAAATCAATGAATTATCCTTTAATGTCAATATGCTTGGCGATCTTGGGATCCACCGTCAGGTCAAATCCTCCACCGTCTTGAAAGATTTTTTCCTGCAGGCCAGGCGTTCGGATGTGGCGGCGGATATCTGCTTTTCCGATGACAGGAAGATCAGGGTTTATGAAAAGATTTTTAGAAAGTATTTAACGACCAATACGCAAATCTATCCCTTCGTCGAATTAACCTTAAAGCCTGATAAGTTTATGGCCTTTCGTTTTACCGAGGGCGACCAAGCGCGGCAGGCCAGCTTTATCAATAATCTGGGGCGAGAAAAAGATCATCGCGCATTTGAATATATTGAAAAACATCCTCTGTATCATAAAATTCATTATATTAATAAAGGCAATCTCTACGCTGTGATTGGCTGTTCCAGTGAGTGTGCCGAACTTTTGGATATTTCCAATCCCTCCAGGGAGTGTTTTTCCTGGGCCATCGGCGTTTGTCGGCACCTGCATAGCCGTTGCAAAGTGATGATCCCTATTGGTTTTTACAAGTCGATTTGCGCTCAGGCGGCGGAGGTCATTGCAGAAAAGCGCATCAACATGCTGATCGGTTATTACTCAGAAAAGATAAGCGAGCTGATGCCGAAAGAGGTTTGGGTATGCCGCATGGATCGCCGTTAAGCAGGGCACGTGTATTCTAAATGGAGTGTTTGTCATGGAAGAGATTCCTGTATCACCCTATTCAAAAGTTTTTATCGATGAATATGACCGCCATCCAGAGGGCTGTAATTACAACGTATTGGTGCTGCAGCGTATTGAGGGCGCGCTGGATCCCATCAGATTACAAGCTGCGCTGAATGCGCTGGTGCAAGATCATGTCCTGCTGAACAGCCATATTCATGAACGGAATGGCGAACTGTATTGGCGTCGCAATGACGCAATCCATCCTTTGCAGCATTACACGGACCGCACGCTGCTGACCCAAGTGATTCGCCAGCCCTTCGACATTTACCGCGGGCCGCTTTATCGTTGGGCGCTTTTCGCCGAGGGGCCGGGGCGCTATACCCTGGCGTTGGTGGGCCATCATCTGGTGATCGACGGCGCGTCTTCCGACGAGTTTTTCTCATTGGTGAGCCAGTACTATGGTCAACAGCGGCTATCGACACGCCTCGAGGCGGCCGAGATTGCCGCCATCAACCGGCAGCTGCAGCGCGAGGTGGAACAACTGGCCGCCGATGGAGCGCTGGCGCACTGGCGGGCCGAAGCGGCAAATTTGGGCGCGATAGACGTGCCCTTTGAGAAAAGCGGCGCCGTGCGAAACGATGAGGCGGCCGAGCTGCGTTTCCAGGTGCCCAAAGCGCAATGGAAAGCGCTAAAACAGGGCGCGGGAATACGGCGAATAAATGACTTTCTGGCGTTGCTGGTGCTGTGGGGCATCTTGATGGCGCGCAGCGGCAATCAGGAAACGGTCTATATCAGCTATCCGGTGTCGATAAAAAAGGGGCAAAGATTTGCGCTTGGCGGGCATGTCAACACCAGCGTGATGCCCCTCGCGCTGCGTGACGGCGAAGGCTTCGCCGCCGTTTATCAACGCGCGCTGGCGTTTATTACCGCCGCGGCGCCGCACTCGCGCCAACGGTTTAACCAACTGCCCACGCAACAGGTGGTGCAGGCGTTGGGGATCCGCGCGATGCCGATTTCCTTTGCCCAGACCAACCTGCGCGATGCGGCATTGGCGCTGGCCGATTGCGCCACTTCGCCGTTGTTTGAAGCCAACCACGATATGGCCAGCGCGTCGCTTTCCCTGGAATATGAGGATCGGGCCGACAGCGATGCCTTGCAGTTCCGGCTGCGTTTTCGTCAGGACATGTTTGACGAAGATGACATGCGCGACTGCGCGGAACATTTCATGCGCTTGATGCAAGCGGCGATGCGCGCGCCTGACGCGCCTTTACGCCACCTCGCCTTTTATCCCGCCGCCGACATGCCGCCAGATGACGACGCGGCCCCCGCGTTGCCGAGAGAAACCCTCAGCGCCCGGTTTGAGGCGATCGCGCTGCGTTATCCGGATAAGATTGCGCTGGAGTTTGAGGGGCTGCATGTCAGCTACCGTGAGCTGAACGGCATGGCGAATAGCCTGGCGCGCGAAATCACGCTCCGCTACCAAGCGCTGACCGGGGTCGCCCCTCAGGCGGACACGCTGATTGCGCTGTACAGCGAGAAAAGCCTGGAAATGGTGGTGGCGCTGCTGGCGGTGCTGAAAACCGGTGCGGCCTATGTGCCGCTCTCCTGCAATTATCCTCAGGCGCGCATTCGGCATATTCTCGAAGAAACGCGCGCGCCGGTGCTCATCGCTGGGGAAAGCCTGCAGTCGGCCGCCGAGGCGCTGGCGGCGATGATGCCGCACGCCGTGTCCGTCCTCACGCTGGGCGATCTGAACCGCCTGCCGCACGAGCGGCAGAATCTGCCGGCCGTCACCGGCGCCGACCGGCTCGGCGCGGTGATCTATACCTCGGGATCGACGGGGACCCCGAAAGGCGTGATGCTCGAGCAACACGCGATGTGCGGGTTGGCGACCGCATCCGGCATCGCTGTCACGCCCGATGACGTGTTGCTCTTCCTCTCGAGCCCGGCGTTCGATGCGGCGACGTTCGAGGTGTGGGGCGCATTGCTCAACGGCGCCAAATTGGTCGTCGTGCGCGACACGGAGGATATCGCCGGCGATGTGCCGCAGCTGGAGGCCTTGCTGCGTCGGCAGCAGGTATCGATTCTGTGGGCGACGCGCAGCCTGTTCGATCATCTTTACCTCAGTCACCCCGACCTGTTCGCCGGGCTGCGCTGTCTGCTGGTGGGCGGGGAGGCACTGACCGCCACGCTGATGCAGCGCTTGGTGCGGCAAGCCAACCGCCCGCAGCAGGTCATCAATGGCTATGGCCCGACGGAATGCACCACGTTCACCACGATGTACGCCATCGCGGCGGACGAAACCCGCAGCAGCATCCCGATTGGGCGAGCCATACCGGGGCGCGAACTTCATGTGCTGGATCGCTGGCTGCAGCCGTTGCCGCCAGGGCTGGCCGGCGAGCTGTATATCGGCGGAGACGCGCTGGCGCGCGGCTATCTCAACCAGCCGCAGCAGACGCAAGAGCGTTTCATTACGTTGAACGGGCGACGCTTGTATAAAAGCGGCGATCGGGTGCGAGAGTTGCGCGACGGCAATCTGGAGTATCTCGGCAGAAACGATTGCCAGGTGAAAATCCGCGGTTTCAGAATTGAACTCAGCGAAATAGAAAATACGATCAATGCGCTGGAGGGCGTCGAGAAATGCGTCGTGGTGGATGTCGTCCATCGCGATAGCAAGCGCCTTGCCGCGTATGTGCTGATGACGCGGGGCGAGCCGCTGGATCCTGCCGATTTGCGCGCCCGGCTGGAGCGGATCTTGCCGGATTACATGGTGCCGTCCAGCTATGTCGCGCTCGATGAGATACCGCTGACGGTGAACGGCAAGCTGGATCGCACGGCGCTGCCCGCTCCGCAATTCGCGCAAAGCGAGCGATATGCCGCGCCGCAGAATGCGCTGGAGGCGTTGATTTGCGCCCTGTGGGCGGAGATCCTCGGCGTTGAACGGGTTGGGGTGGATGACGACTTCTTTCGTCTGGGCGGCGATTCGATCCAAAGCATCGTGTTCACCAGCGAATTGAGCAAGTCGGGCTATCACAGCAACTCGCGTGCGGTGTTCGAAACCCGGAATGCGCGGGCGCTGGCCAAGCGCATCTTGCAGCAACGGGACGCGATTGCGCCGCTCAATGAACAGGGCGAGCTGCAGGGCGAATTCGAATTGCTGCCGATTCAGCGCTGGTACAACGAGCAGCCGCCGCAACATCGTGCCTTCTTCAACCAGACTTTTTTGGTGCGGGTGCCGCCGATGTCCGCCGAGCGCGTGGCCGATCTGGTGAACGGGCTGGCGTCGCGCCATGACATGCTGCGCGCGCGGTTTAGCGCCGACGATGCCGGCGCGCTGGTCGCGCAGCGCTATCTGTCGGTGGCCGACGGCGGCCCTTCATGGGGATACTATGACCTGGCGCTTTGTCGCCAAAGCCGCGCCGAACTTCTGCATCAATGGCAATCGGGGTTTGATCCGGTAGAAGGGCCGCTGTGCCGCTTCGTCTACATTTTCGACAGCAGCGCGCCCGGCTACGCGTTGATGTTCTGCGCATTCCATCATCTGATCATCGACGTGGTGTCCTGGCGCATCATCGTCAGAGACATGCGACGATTGCATCAGGGGGAATCGCTGTCGGCGAAAGGCACCAGCTACCGGCAGTGGGGCGAGACGTTAAGGCACTACGCGGCGAGCCGGCATGACCAATGCGCTTACTGGTTGGCGATGATCGCCGGGCAACCCGATTACGCCACGCTCAGCGAGGGGGCGCAGAGTCCGGCGTTTTGCCGCTTAGAGTGCGACGCGGCGTTGACGACGCTGTTGATGGACACTTGTCATCAGGCCTACCGTACCTCGACCCGCGATGTGTTGCTGGCGGCGCTGGCGCCGGTGCTGCAGGCCTGGCATGGCCGTGCGGACAGTTACCTGACGCTCGAACACCATGGCCGCGATATCAATGACGATAAGATCCAGCTCGACGACACCGTCGGCTGGTTCACCGCCTTACTGCCTTTGCGCATCACCGCGCATCAGAGCCCAAAACACACGCTGCGCGCCATCAAGGACACATTAAGAAAGATGCCGGATCACGGCATCGGCTATTCGGCGCTGAAATACGGTTCAGCGTCGGACGACGAAGCGATAGCCTGTCTGCGGCGCCACCGCTTGCCGGCCATTTCATTCAACTATCTCGGCGTCTTTAACGAACAGACTGACGACGCCTTGTGGGCCTTGATCGACCAAACGGCGGATCTGGAAAACGGCGCGCTGCCGGCGAGCGACAATGTGCTGGATCTGGTGCTCTACGTGCACGGCGACCGGCTGAGCATCGTGATGTCGGGCTTATTGCCGCAGGCGACGCTGGCCCGGATCGGTTCGCACTATAGGGAGAGCGTGTCGGCGCTGGTCGAACACTGTTGCCACGAGGCGAGCCAGGGCGTTCGCCTCGCCAGCCCGGGGGACTTCCCCCATGCCGACGTCAGCCTCGCCGAGTTGGACCACTGGCAGCAACGTCATCGCATCGCCGCCGTTTTCGAGGCTACGGTCACGCAGCGGGAACTGATGTATTTCAACCGGCTTAACCGCGAGTATCAGATCGATCAGGCCGTTTATGAGGTGGCCGGCCCGCTGCAGCCGGAGGTGTTGAACCAGGCCTGGTCGCTGGCGCTGCAGCGATTTGAAATGCTGCGCGCCGGGTTTGGCGATCAAACCCGCCGTGGGCGGCCCAACGTCTTCATCTGCGAGACGCTGCAGGCGCCGATCGCGATCGAGGATTGGACCGATGCGCCGCCGTCCTCGCTGGAAGAAAGGATGGAAGCGCTGTTGGCCCGGGAACGAGAAACCTCGTTTGAGCTGGATGCGCCGCCGTTGATCCGCTGGCGCCTGATCAAGTTGAACGCCGATGAGCACTATTTGGTGCAGACCTTTAACCATATCTTGTTCGACGGTTGGTCCCTCGGCGTTCTGTTCGAACACTGGTTCAACGACTACCTCACCTTGCTGGAAGGGGGCGCGCCGACGCTGGAAATTAACCGATTTGAGCCGTTCGCCGCTTATGTGCGCGCGCACGGCGACGATCCCGAAGCGCAGGCGTTCTGGGCGGACTATTTGCGCGGAGCTCCGGTCAACCAACGTTTGCCGTTGAGCGCTTCGCCGGATGCCGCGCCGCAGGGGCGACGCATGCGGCAATATGGCGCGGAATTCACCGCGGAACAGGCGGCAAGCCTCACCGCGTTTTGCCGGCGCCAGGGGATCACGGTCAATCAACTGACGCAGCTGGCCTGGATGCTGGCGCTGGCCGAAGCGCTGGCCTGTGACGATATCGCGATCGGTACGACCATGAGCGAGCGCCCGGCGGATATTGAGCAGGTGCAGACGCTGTTTGGCCTGTGTGTCGCCAGCCCGGTGCTGCGCCTGCAGGCGATTCGCCGCCGGCCCATTTATGCGTTGCTGGCCGATATCGCGGATTCCCAGACGCTGAGGCAGAAGTACGCCTTTTCCGAACTGAACCGCTACGACGAACAATGGGTGCCCACTTCGCCGTTCGGCAGCCTGTTTGTGTTTGAAAACATGCCGCAACCGCAGAAGGATCCGCGCTTGCCGTTTACGTTCCGGGTGACGGATATCGTCAGCGGCAGCAACCACCAGACGGTGCTGTGCTTGTTCCCCGAAGCGGAACGGCTCGCCATTTCACTGTTTTATGATTCTCACGAGATAGCTCAGGAGACCATCGTTGCGGTAGGACGCCGTTTTCAGGCCATTGCGCTCGCGATCGCCCACCTTCCGCCCGACAGCGAAATCCGCGCCGAAGACGGGATTATCCAGGCGGAGGAGGCGTGATATGTGGCTTGCTATCGACGGCAAAATAAAATACCGGGCGATCGTGAGCGATCTTGACGGAACCTTGCTGGATCCTGCCGGGAATCTGTCTGATCTGACGGTGGAAACGCTCAATATCCTGCATGCCCGCGGGCTGGAAATCGTCATCGCGACAGGCCGTTGCGATGCGGATGCGCGCGGGATTGTGGATGGCTTGGGGTTCTCGCCGGCGATCGTCTCCTGCAATGGCGCGATGGTCAATATCGAGGGGCGGCCGGTGGCGGATAAACGCTATTTCCTGCCTCGCGACAGCCAAATGATGTTGATGGATTACCTCTTCGCCTGTCCGCTCCACGTGACGTTGTTCACCCAGGAAGGATGGATGATGGCCGAAGAGAATCCGCATTTTGCCGACTATATCAAGACCTCTGGCGTCGCTTGCCGCTATGTCGAGCCGGAGGCGATGAAACGGCAACCGATCCTGAAAGTGCTGCTGCAGGGTGAAGCGGCGCTGATCGAGCGGTTTTACGACGAGGTCAGTCAGGCTTTCGGAAAAACGCTGTCCATCTGTAAGTCCTCTGCGGAAACGATAGACATCATGGATAAGCATATTTCCAAGGCCAGAAGCGTGGCCGACTATCTGAGCGCCAAACAGATAGCGATGCGCGATTGCCTCTCTTTCGGCGATGCGATGAACGATTTGGACATGCTGCGCTGGGCCGGAACGGGGGTGGTGATGGGCAATGCCATGGGCGAATTGAAGCGCGCGCTGCCGTTTAACCCGATTGCGCTGCCCAACAGCCGCAATGGCGTCGCCGATTATCTCTGCCGTGAGTTCGGCCTGTTCTGACATTGTCACCGCCGCGCGGGTGAACGCATTGGCAACAGGGTCTTTCGTGGGCAGATAACAAGGAGGTGAACAAACAGTGAGGGTTTCATTTTTTCATTACTAAACATGTCGATAAATACAAAGGAGACAGTATGAAAGAACTGACTGAAGCAGAAGTCATGGCGGTTTCCGGCGCAGGCATCGCTTCCGATGCCGGCAAAATCCTGGGCAATGGCATTGGCGCCATCGTAGATGCCGGTACCGGTCTATTCGGGATCCACGCGGATGCGGCGGGCGCCGGCGCCAAACTCGGTGAGGGCATTGGCGCCGTCATCGATGCCGGGATTAGCGCCTTCTCGCAGCTGTTTGGCCGTAAATCGTCATAAGCCCGGCCCCTAATGAAAAGTGCCCGCAAGGGCACTTTTACCTCGCTCATGTCGGGAGCCGGAAGAACGGCAAAGGGAGAGTTCATGGCGAATAAAATCATCTTGATCATGGTCATCAATCTGTTCGTGGCGGTGGCGTTGGCGGTGTTTAACTTTATCTATATCCAAAAGAAGGTGGATATACGCGCCCCCAATGACGCCACGCCCTTTCAGGTGACCGAGAAAGCGCAGGGCAGGATCGTCTCCATGCAGCAGACTTCGGTATTTCTGAACAACAATCCTGTGGTGGCGTTTACCTTGGAAATCAACGCCAGGCGCAAACAGTTTACGATCGCTGACCATCGGGAGGTGGTGCTGTATATCGCCATGAGCCGTTATGAGGAAAACGGCGTTTACAGCCTATTGCTGGGCGAGAACGACAGAGACGTGGCGTTCGAAAAGGACAGCTTTGGCTATCCGATACGCTTTCATCAGGTGCTTTAGGCGCGCGGAAGGTTTCCTGCCGCCAGGCGGCGTAAAAGGGATTTGCCACGGACAAAGGGGGAGGAAAAAATGCTGAAACGCATCGGATACATCGCGCTGATTTGCCTGGCCTTAATCGGCGGGCGGCAGGCCATGGCGGCAGAGGAAGATCGCTGCTTTGCGGACGAACATCCCGCCTTGCACACCGTTATTCCTTGTTATAACAATCAGTTGGCCATATTGCCTCTGTCATATTCGTTAAAGGGCGTGGATAACGGCCATGACGTGTCGATACGCCATTATCGGTTGATGTCGCAATCCTGGTCGCCGCAAGACGCCATCCGGCCGACGCAATGGTGGCATGATGTGGATATTTATATCCCCAATGGGACGCTTGCCCGTAAAGCGTTGGTGCTGATGAGCGATGACTGCGCTTGCGCCGCCGCAGGGGCGAGCGGGCCAGGCAAGCAAAATGCGGCGTTTTCCGTCGCTACGCCGGCGGCCTTGGCGGCGGAAAGTCACACCATCGTGATTGTCGTCAACCGGCTGCCTTATCCGTACCTGGAATATCAAAATGAGGGGCGGCGTCGTGCGGGGGAGGACAGCCAGGCCCGAGGCTGGCGATTATTCCTGGACGATGCGGATGAATACTTGATGATGCCGCTGGCGATCCCCATGACGGCGGCCTTGTCGCAAACCATGACGCTGGCGCAGCGCGAATTGAGCCGGTGGGGGATAGATAAATTCATCGTGGCGGGCGCGGCGAGCGGCGCAACCGCGGCGTGGCTGGCGTCATTGTCGGATGAGCGCATCGATGCCGTCGTCGCCATGTTCCCGGATGGGGTCGCGGCGCGGCAGGTCTTGAAGCATACCTATCGTACGTATGGCGGCCGTTGGCCGTTGGCGTTTCATCCTTATTACCAACTCGGCATCGATCGGCGCATAGAGACGCCGGCGTTTGACAAACTGATGCAAATAGCGGATCCCACCGCTTATCCGCCGCCGACGGCGGGAGAGCGGCCAGCGGCGGCGAAATATGTCATCATCGCCAGCGGCGACGAACGCTATCCGCCGGACAGCACGCGATTCTATTTCAGCGCCTCACCGGGAGAGGCTTCGCTGCGCGCGATTGCCGACGGGGATCGCGCGGCAAGCCGGCCGGCCGCCGAACGCGCCATACTGGCGATGATCAAGCGCCGCCAGCGCGATATCGCGTTGCCGACGATCGAGGTGCAAGGCAGCGCCGCGGATGCTGCGGTGCGCACGCTGCGTTTTTCCGAACCGCCGGCCACCGTGCGACGTTGGAGCGCGCACAACCGCACGGCCCGAGATTTTCGTTATTCGTGCGGCGTACGCTTTACCCCGGAGCCGTTGGCCGCAGCGGAGGCCGACCGCGGCGAGTTTCGTCTGGCCGCCCCGGCGCAAGGCTGGGAGGCCACCTTTATCGAGGCGGTGTTCAACGATGGGTTTATCGCGACCACGCCGGTCTTTATCACGCCTGACGATAACTATCCGTCCGCCGTTCCCGCGGGCGATGGCCTGGCGTGTGAAACCCTACCCGGCAGAGGGTTGGGTGAAGATTATCGCCATGATGATTAATTAGCGGCGCCGAATAACAATAAGGCGGCAATGCGTTATTCTGCGCGACAGAGCGCATTGCCGCCTTGTTTTCGAAATAGTGAACGGCGCCAGACAGAATATTTCTGCGTAACGCCATTTTCTCGTTGTCACATGACCGCGCCGGTTTCATGAACGGCGAGTGCCTTATTCTCCCTCCTGTTCGATAAACCGTTATCGCCATGCTTTTCCTATTCTTCTGCTCCTCTTTCTGCCGCCGCGTCGTGATGCCTTTCGTAATATAAATGTCATTTATTTCAGGGCGAGTTTTATCGCCCGGCTTTCATTTTACGGCGATGTCGCCCGATTTTCCGTCTGAGGGGGAAATGAGGAGGATCTGGCGAAAGCGCCTTCGAATAGCGCGAGAATAAATTCCCTGGCGGCCAGATGATTGAATCAAGAAACGCCGATTTGGCGGTTTTTTCAAAATAAAATTAAGAATGATGCTAATTCTATTTGGGGTAATTATCTTTTCTCATCTTTACATTGATTTTATGTATTGCTAAAGGGGGAAAGCTAAGCATAATTAACTGTGAAAGGAGCGGAGCTCCTATTCTCCCTGTCCGGGTTCTCCGTGGCGGGGATATTTTGAAGTCTGTCTAATCAAAAGGAGAAGTACCCATGATGGAAAAAAAAGTGATTATGTTGGCATTTGTCGCGGCAGCGTGTTCAAGCGCTTTACCTGCTCTGGCAGCAGATGGGCAGGTTAATTTTACCGGGAATATTGTCGATGCTGCGTGCAAGGTCACGAATGACTTGAGTAATCCATTAAATGTTGTTTTGGGTGATGTGGCCCGAACGGCATTTGCGGGTGGCAAGGGATCAACGTCCAGCGCGACAAAATTCACGCTGGAAGTCACCGATTGTCCGGATACGGTAAAAAGCGCCACCGTTAAGTTCGACGGCGCGGCCGATAACGGCGACAGCAACGTATTGCAGCTGACCCAGGAAACGGATGTCGCTACCGGCGTCGGTATCCAACTGTCTGATATTTCTAACAGTGTTCTGCCGCTTTACACGGCGTCGACGGCTTATCCGTTGGCTTCCGGCAGCGGCGTGAAAAATAACCTCGATTTTACCGCCCGCTATATTTCCACGCAGGCAGATGTTACCGCCGGTAAAGCTAATAGCGTCGCCACCTTTACGCTGAATTATAACTGATAATATTTTCTTGCCCGCTGGTTCACAGCGGGCTGTATTGCCTCGGAGATAATATTATGCGTTTTAATCGCTACGGCGCCTTAGCGGCTTTCATTATTTTATTGTTTGCGTCTACGGTTCACGCCGGCGTGGTGATTGGCGGGACGCGGGTGATATTCAACGGCGAAAAAAAAGAAGCGTCAATCAGCGTGGAGAATCCGGATAAAGAACCGTATTTGATTCAGTCCTGGCTGGAGAATCAACAAAGCGGGGTGGATAAAATCGCGTTTATCGTTACGCCGCCTTTATTTCGGCTGGACGGCAACCAGGAAAATATGCTGCGCATCGTGAAAGTGGGCGATGACTTACCGAAAGATAAAGAAAGCTTGTATTGGATGAATATTAAATCCATTCCTTCAACAACCCAGGCGGGTAAATCGAATACGCTGCAAATAGCGGTCAAGACCCGCATTAAATTGATTTATCGGCCGGCGCCGCTGCTCCGCCAGGTGCCCGAAGAAGTGACGCAGCAGCTGAAATGGCAGCGTGTCGGTTCAGAATTAAAACTCACCAACCCAACGCCTTATTATATGAACTTTCATTATGTCCGCATCGGGGGGCGGGAAATGAAAGAGGTGGCGTATATCGCGCCGATGAGCAGCGAAATGTTTGCATTGCCCGTGGCGGGCGCAACGTCGGTAAGCTGGAAATTAATTAATGATTATGGCGGCACAGGGAAAGAACATCAGTCAGGTATTTAATCTGTAAGGGAAGGCAGACAGAGGGATAAAACATTTCAATAATGGAGCTAATGAATGATAACTCAAAAGCGTATATTAGCGAAGCGGGATGCTTGGCTGAAACGCATAGCCTTATTCACGGCAACAACGGCGGTATGCGGCAACATGGCTAATCCCGCCTTCTCTCGTGACTATTTTAATCCGGCGTTGCTGGAAACCGGGCGCTCAGGTCAGCAGCACGTCGATCTGTCGATTTTTGAAAATGGCCAGCAGGTTCCCGGCACGTATCGGGTCGATATTTGGGTGAACGACATGCTGCTGGAAACGCGCGAGGTGTCGTTTGCTCTGCGGGCCGGCAGCGACGAGAAGGCCGATCTGCAGCCTTGTCTGACGCGGGAAGATCTGAAAAGGCTTGGGGTGAAAGTTGAGCTGTTTCCCGGTTTGGCCGGTGCCGATCGCTGCGCGAATTTGGCCGCGATCCCGCAGGCCTCGGCGCAATTTCAATTTAACCGCCAACGCCTGATGCTGAGTATCCCCCAGGCGGCGTTGGAAAATAAGGTGCGCGGATACGTTCCGCCGGAACAATGGGATGAAGGCCTGCCGGCGATGCTGCTGAACTATGGCTTCACCGGCAGCAACAGCAAGGGGCGCGATCGATTCACCCAGAGCGCAAGCAGTTATTACCTCAACCTGCGGCCGGGCTTCAACCTGGGCGCCTGGCGAGTGCGGAACTACACCACCTGGAGCTACAACAGCGCCGGCGGCGGGCGAGCGTCGGAGGATCGTTGGGACTCCGTCTATACCTACGCCCAGCGCAATATCATCCGCCTGAAAAGCTTGCTGACGCTCGGCGAAAGCAGCAGCCCGTCCGATGTGTTTGACAGCGTATCGTTTCGCGGCGCGCAACTGGCTTCCGATGACGACATGTTGCCGGAAAGCCTGCGCGGTTATGCGCCGGTGGTGCGCGGCATCGCGCGCAGCAATGCGCAAGTGGTCATTCGCCAAAATGGCTATGTCATCTACCAGAGTTACGTTGCGCCGGGCGCGTTTGAAATTTCGGACATGTACCCGACCGGCGGCAGCGGCGATTTGGAGGTGACTATCAAGGAGGCGGACGGCAGCGAACAGCACCTGACCGTTCCCTTCGCCAGCCTGCCGGTGCTGCAACGCGAAGGGCGGCTGAAATATGCGCTGACCTCGGGGCAATACCGCACTTACGATCACAGCGTAGATAAAAAGATCTTCTCGCAGGCCAGCCTGATTTATGGCTTGCCCGCCGGTTTCACCCTGTATGGCGGCGGCCAATTCGCCGGGCCGTATCAATCGCTGGCATTGGGTCTGGGCAAGAACCTGGGCGAGTTCGGCGCCCTGTCGGCCGACGTCACCCAGGCGTGGGCAAAGCAGGAGCATCAACCGAAAAGCGATGGTCAGTCATGGCGCGTGCGGTACAGCAAAAATATCGTCGAGACGGGGACGAACTTCGCCATCGCCGGCTACCGCTATTCGACCAGCGGCTACTATGGGCTGCAGGAAGTGCTGGACACCTATCGCAGCGGCAACCGTTACGCCCCGATAGACCGCCGCAAAAATCGCGGCGAAATCACGCTGAACCAGAATTTATGGGAAGGGGCGGGGTCGCTTTCACTCAGCGCGGTCTCCGAAGACTATTGGGGATCCGAGCGCAATATGCAGTCGCTGAGCGCGGGTTACAACAATAGCTGGAATGGCATCAGCTACGGTTTTAACTACAGCTACAGCCGGAATTCACAGGCTATTTACGGCGATTCGAACCGCGGGCGCATTTACGATCGCGATCAGATCTTCGCTTTCAACATCAGCGTGCCATTAGAGAAATGGCTGAGCAACACCTACGCCACCTACAACCTCAACACCAGCAAAAAAGGCAATACCAGCCATACGGCGGGCCTCAACGGCACGGCGCTGGCCGGCGGCAACCTCAGCTGGAGCGTACAGGAAGGGTATGGCAGCCAGGGCCAGGGCAACAGCGGCAACGCCAACGCCGACTGGCGCGCGACGTACGGCGAACTCACGGCGGGCTACGCCTACGATCGCAGTCAACAGCGCGTCAACTACGGGGTGAAGGGCGGGGTGATCGCCCATGAAGACGGTGTGACCTTCGGTCAACCGTTCGGTGAAACCGTCGCCCTGGTACAGGCGGCCGGCGCGAGCGATGTGGCGGTCGGCAATCAGGTCGGGGTGAAAACCGACTGGCGCGGCTACGCGATCGTTCCTTACGCCACGCCTTATCGCAACAATTCGATTCGCCTCGATGTCGACAGCTTGCCGGATGATGTCGATCTCGAGTTGACGAACCAGTCGGTCACGCCGACTCGCGGCGCGGTGAGCCGGGCGAATTTCAAAGCCAACGTCGGCAGACGGATTTTGATGAAGGTGACGGACTCGCAGGGGGCACCTCTGCCGCTGGGCACCAGCCTGCGTCTTGCCGAGGGGGCGACTCAGCCGTTCCTGGTCGGCGGCGACGGCGTGGTCTATCTGAGCGGCATGGCGGAAAAGGGCCTGCTCATTGCGAAGTGGGGCAGGAATGGCGAGAACCAATGCCGCATCCGTTACCAGTTGCCGGCGGAGCCGCCGTCAGCGGGTCTTCAAACCCTAAACGGCGTTTGCCAATAGATCTCGCTCTATTTCCATCATGACTTTTAAGTGAGAGTGAAAATGAACGTTTTTCTCAGGATATTCGGTTACGGCGCCCTGGTGTGGCTGGCGACGCTCACGACGGCGGTTTATGCCGGCACCTGTACCACCAACGCGAAAACCGCCCGTATGGGGTTGCTGACGCTGGCCGTGGATCCGCGCATTGAAGTCGGCGAGCAGTTGGCTGTTCGAACGGAGAACAGCATTAACGGCACGACGTTTTCTTTTCTTTGTTCCGGTTCGGTCGCCTATCGCTCCATGTCGCCGCTGACGCCGAGCGCGCTGCCCGGCGTATTTGAAACGGGCATCGAGGGCGTGGGGGTGACGATTTCAGACTTATGGCAGAGCAATAAGAACGTGCCCGTCAACACGGCGATTTCGCCCAACTTGCTGACGCCGTGGATCAATCGAAACGATGTTCGGCTGACGTTTATTAAAACCGGCCCGATCAAAACCGGCGGCGATATGGGCGGGAAAATTATCGCCAGATATTATCTGGATTCGACCTCCATTTTGGATATCAGTATTTCCGGCATGAAGGTCATTCAGAAAAGTTGCCTGGTTGATTTGAACTATAAAAATCAAACGGTAAATCTGGGCAGCCCTAAACGCAGCGAGTTTAACGGCGTCGGCAGCACGGCGGCGTCTTCCGAACGCAATTTTTCCGTGGTTCTGCAATGTCAGGAGGACAATATTCCGGTTCAGGTCACGTTCGAGGCGGCCGGAAATTCGCCAGGCGTGGGAATGATTGATATCGCCGACGGCGCCGATGCGGCGAAGGGCGTCGCCGTGGAAGTGTTGGATGAGAACCGTAATCCATTAACGTTTTCCAGACCGATCAATTACCACACCGCGGCTGAAAAAGAGATCAGGATCCCCTTGATGGCGCGCTATAAGCAAACGGGAGCCATTAGCCCCGGACAGGCCGACGCGGTGATGACATTCACCATTACGCAGAATTAAAGAGACCCCCATTAAAAATATAATGTCGTCTGTTCGCGCGACATTATTGGTGGCATCAGGCGCTGCAGGCCGATGCCAATGCAATGACAACACGCATGTATGGCAGTGTTTGTCCGTTTAAATATGGAGATTAACCAATGAAAGAACTGTCTGTTATCGAAATGAATGAAGTGTCAGGCGCTTATTCCTGGGATATGAGCAATGGACTGTCGGGGCTGATTGGCAGCGCCGTCTCCAATGCCGCGGAAGCCGTTTCATCCATCGCTCTGGGCGCCTCCGTGGGCAGTATGGCGGGCGCCGTCATCGGCGGTAAGCACGGTGGCGACGGCGGCGGCCTGCTGGGCGTCGGCTCGATTGGCCAGGGCGTCGGCATGGTCGCCGGCGGCATCCTGGGCGGCGTAGCCAGCGGCGTGGCCGCAGCCGTTATTGGCTGGGACACCACGCTGGAATACTCCAAAAAAGGCCTCGATGGGCTGATTAACGGCACCATCAGCTAAATCCATACGCGGTCCAAAGCCGCAGCGTTCTCGCTGCGGCTGTCTCCCGGTCAGGCAAGCGCAGGTTCTTCCTATGAGTGATAATAAGAGCAGGAATATTTTCCGCCAGGAGGCGGTCAATTATCAACGTCAAAGATGGACCGGCAGGGCGCTGTTAATTTCCGGCGCGTCGAGCCATGTGATTGCCGCCACCTGTTTCACTTTTATTCTGATCCTGGCGGGCGCGCTCTATTTTTGCGAGTACACGCGCCGGGTCGATGTTGAAGGCGAGGTGATCAGCATCCCGCATTCCACCAATGTGTTTTCCTCCCAATACGGCTACGTGAGCCAGGCATTCCATAAAGCCGGTGACGTCGTGGAAAAGGACGAACCGCTGTATGTTATTGATGTCTCGAGAAGCACCACGTCCGGCAATGTCAGCCATATCGCGGCCAGCGAAATAAGCAAACAGATTAGCAATCTGGATTCGATAATCAGCAAGCTGAATAAAAATAAAACCGCCATGCTGGATAATTTGCGCAAACAGATCAATAGCTATGAAAACGCCTATAAAGAAACCGAGAAACTGAACCTCAGCGCCAAAGAGGGGATGGATAAAATGCGCGATAGCCTGAAAAATTACGAACACTATTTGACGAAAGGCCTGATCACCAAAGATCAGTTAAATTATCAGCGCTCGCTCTTTCAACAACAGCAAAGCTCGTATCAGGCGCTCTACAGCCAAAAGATCCAGCAAAATATTCAACTGTCGCAGTTGCGCAGCGATTTGCTGATTCGCGCCGCCGATTACGACAATCAGATATCGCAAAGCGAATCGCAACGCAGTGATTTACAACGCCAGCTGGCGGAGTCCAATGCCGGCGGCCAGGTCATTATCAAAGCGCCGCTCAAGGGGAAAATCGAGTCGCTGAGCGTGACCGCCGGGCAGGTGGTCGAGAGCGGCAGCAGTCTGGCGCAAATCAAACCGATTGATAACATCAAATATTATCTGGTTTTATGGCTGCCGAATAACAGTTTGCCCTACGTGAAAATCGGCGATGGCATCAACATTCGCTATGAAGCCTTCCCGTCGGATAAATTCGGTCAGTTTCCGGGAAAAATAGAATCCATCTCGTCGGTTCCGGCTTCCCCGCAGGAAATGTCGGAATACAGCAGCGGAAATAAAAGGGAAAGGAACGCCTACTACAAAGTGCTGGCGTCCATCAGCGACACGCAATTCAGCGATAAAGGCAAATATCTCGAAATCAGCAGCGGGCTGCAGGCCAGGGTCATCGTCTTCCTGGAGAAGAAACCGCTTTATCAGTGGGCGGTCGCGCCTTTGTATGACATAAAAAACAGCGTCGTGGGGCGAGTCGATGAAGGACAATAATCTCTTTGAACGGATCAACGAGAAGTTAACATTCTCACTGCGCAAGCGGGTGCCGAGCATCTTGCAGTCGGAGTCATCGGAATGCGGCCTGGCGTGCCTCGCCATGATCGCCTCCTATTACGGGTTTAATGTGGATATGCTGAGCCTGCGGCAGCGATTCGGCATTTCCACCCAGGGTGCGACCCTGGGGACGATCTCTCAAATCGCGTCGCAAATCCAGCTGAAGACGCGCGCCTTGTCCTTGGACATCGACGAAATCAATCAGCTGAAAACGCCCTGCATACTGCACTGGAATATGAATCACTTCGTGGTGTTGGTTAAGGTGCAGCGCGCCGGTTTTGTCATTCACGATCCGGCCTTCGGGCGCAGAGTGATCGGGCTGCAGGAGATGTCGAATCATTTTACCGGCATCGCGTTGGAGCTGTGGCCCGACAGGGCCTTTCAAAAAGAGACCCTCAAGACCCGTTTGCGCCTGCTGGATTTGATGAAAAACATCGAGGGCCTGCCGGGGACGCTGCTCAAGATCTTTGCGTTATCGATAGTCATCGAATCGGTCAACCTGCTGCTGCCGGTGGGAACGCAACTGGTGACCGACCATGTCATTCAGGCGCATGACTACAGCCTGCTGACGGTCATCTGTTTGGGGCTGATCTTCTTCACCTTGTTCCGCGCGGTGGTCAGCATCGCCAGGGCCTGGATCTCCATCGTGCTCGGGACGCTGACCGATATTCAGTGGAAGACGACGCTGTTTGAACACCTGATGAAGCTGCCGCTGGATTTTTTCGAGAAACGGCACCTGGGGGACATTCAATCGCGCTTTTCCTCGCTGGATGCGATCAGAACCACCTTTACCAATAATATCGTCAGCGGGATCATCGACGGCATCATGACGGTCGGGCTGTTCGCGATGATGATGGTCTACGGCGGCTGGCTGGTCTGGGTCGTGGCGGGCTTCACTCTGATCTACATCCTCATCAGGATGATGACTTACAGAACCTACCGTCAATTCTCGGAGGAGCAGATCGTCAAGGCGGCCAAGGCCAACTCGCATTTCATGGAGACGCTGTACGGCATCTCGACCGTCAAGGCGCTGGGCATCAAGGAAACGCGCTCCAGCTATTGGCTCAATCTGAACGTCGACGCCGCCAATACCAATATCAAAATCACCCGATTCAATATGATGTTCGGCGGGATCAATACCTTTATTACGACGCTCGATCAGGTGGCGATCCTGTGGCTTGGCGCCATGATGGTCATCGACAATTCCATGACGCTCGGCATGTTCATGGCGTTCAATGCCTATCGCGGCCAGTTCTCTCAGCGGGCCTCGAGCCTGATCGACCTGGCGATCGGCTTGCGCATGCTGTCGCTGCACAATGAGAGGATATCCGACATCGTCTTTACCGATGCGGAGACGGAGTCCGCGCCGCGACAGGTTTTCCCCTCGGGCACGGGGATTGCCATTGAGGTAAAAAATCTTACGTATCAATATGACGCGCTGTCGCGGCCGATCTTCAAAGACCTGAACATGCGCATTGCGGCCGGCGAAAGCGTGGCCGTCGTGGGCGCCTCCGGCGCGGGCAAGACCACCTTGCTGAAGGTGATGTGCGGCTTGCTCAGCCCCACTTCCGGCCAGGTTTTGGCCGACGCGATGGATATCCATAAAGTCGGGGTGAATAACTACCGTAACGCGATCGCCTGCGTGCTGCAGGACGACCGGCTGTTCTCCGGGTCGATTGCGGAAAACATCAGCGGGTTTGAGGTCAATGCCAATAAAGAGCTGATCATGGCCTGCGCGATCCACAGCAATATCCACGATGAAATCATGCAGATGCCGATGGGCTACGAAACCCTGATCGGCGAGTTGGGCAACGGCATCTCCGGCGGGCAAAAGCAACGTCTGTTTATCGCGCGCGCCCTCTATCGCCGCCCGAGCGTGCTGTTTATGGATGAAGCGACCAGCCATCTGGACGTTGAGAATGAGTCGGCGATCAACCGGGCGATATCTTCGCTGAATATTACGCGCGTGATCGTCGCCCACAGAAAGTCGACCATCGACTCGGCCGACAGGGTAGTGGTGCTGGGGGCCGAGAGCGGCGCGCCGGCAGGCGGCGGTGAATAAAGGGCGCTTGCCGGCGCCGGGGCGAAGCCGGCAATGCAGGCTGTCCCCACGGCGAAAATCGCGGTAAAATGCAGCAGTTGACCCTATCGCATTCCATCAGGCCGTCGAACCCGCTATGAAAACGCGCAAACCGCGCCGCCCGCCCGGGCGGTGGATCTATTACATCCTGCATGAAGACATGCTGTGGCCTTGCCCGGTCAAATGGGAGTGGGAGAGCGGCTATAACGCCTGGCTGCCGTTTTACTATTCCCCCACGCTGGAATTCGTCGCCGGCAACCCCGCCCGCGCCACCAAGGTCAGCAGCGGCCGACGTTAAGCGGGCCGTGCGTGCTGCTCACCTTGCCGCCCGACGTCCGCTCACCTAAGATCATCTCATCACCCACAGGTTTTCCCGGAGCCCCCATGTCTACTCTGTTTCGCACGTCTCTTTGCGGCGCGGTGGCATTGCTGCTGCTCGTCGGTTGTCAGCAGACGGCGCATAAACCGGCGCCGCCGCTGCAGGCGCAGCTGGATCACATCGCTTCGATGCTGGCCGGCGGACACTTCCTGCGCGTGGACTGCGGGCGCAGCGAGATACCGGACGACGTGAAGCTGCAGCGCACCGCAATGCGCGCGGCGCAGCGCCGCGGCTGGGACACGCAGGTGGCAGGGTATCGGCAGTTGCCGGCGCTTACCCAGGCGCGTTACCTGACTCTGCAACAGGACAATCAGCTGCTGACGGAAAAATGCGCTGCGCTCAGCCGCAGTACCGCCCGCTTTATCGCGGCGGCGCAGGCCGATCAGGAAGATTACATGGAGTAGCGCGCCGGCATGCCTTTCGGGCGCGCTTCATGGGCGCCCCAAAATTCTTTGCAGGATAACGATTTATCGATCATCATTTGAAATGATGTTTCACTTTTACCCATCGAGCCCATCTTGAACCTGTATGCCGCACTGCGTCAGCGCGTGGAAAATACGCGCTGGTACGCCAAACGGAAAAGCTACCGCGTGCTGTTCTGGCGCGAGATCACGCTACTGGCGGTGCCCATCTTTCTGGAGAACGCCTGTGTCCTGCTGATGGGGGTGCTGAGCACCTTTCTGGTGAGCTGGCTCGGCAAAGAGGCGATGGCCGGAGTGGGGCTGGCGGACAGTTTCAACATGGTGATCATCGCCTTTTTCGCCGCGGTGGATCTCGGCACCACCGTGGTGGTGGCCTTCAGCCTCGGCAAGCGCGATCGCCGGCGGGCGCGGGCGGCGGCGCGTCAGTCGCTGGTGCTGATGACCGGCGTGGCGCTGCTGTTGGCGGCGGGCATTCACCTGGCGGGCGAGCCCATCATTGATGTGATCGCCGGCGCGGCCTCGCCGGAGGTGAAAGCGCTGGCGCTCTCTTACCTGCAAACCACCGTGTGGAGCTACCCGGCGGCGGCGATTGCGCTGATCGGCAGCGGCGCCCTGCGCGGCGCGGGCAACACCAAGATCCCGCTGCTGATCAATGGCGGCATGAATATCCTCAATATCATCATCAGCAGCATCCTGATTTACGGCATGCTGGGTTGGCACGGCCTGGGGTTCGTCGGCGCCGGGCTGGGGCTGACGATTTCCCGCTATATCGGCGCCATCGCCATCCTCTACGTGCTGGCGATCGGCTTT
This sequence comes from Serratia sp. B501, assembly GCF_051172315.1. Taxonomy (NCBI): domain Bacteria; kingdom Pseudomonadati; phylum Pseudomonadota; class Gammaproteobacteria; order Enterobacterales; family Yersiniaceae; genus Serratia; species Serratia sp. B501. The sequence goes on along the minus strand of NZ_JBPIZB010000003.1, from coordinate 105,790 downwards.
AATCCGGCGCTGCACATCACGTTGAAAAGCTATTTCACGCCGCTCAAGATGAGCATCCTGTGGGAAGTGTTGGGGATCGGCATTCCCGCCAGCGTGGAGTCGGTACTGTTTAACGGCGGCAAGCTGTTGACGCAGATGTTTGTCGCCGGCATGGGCACCAACGTGATCGCCGGCAACTTTATCGCTTTCTCCATCGCTTCGTTGATCAACCTGCCGGGCAACGCGTTGGGATCGGCCTCGACCATTATCGTCGGCCGGCGGCTCGGCAAAGGCGAGATCGGCCAGGCGGAGCGGCAGCTGCGCCATATTTTCTGGCTGTCGACCCTTGGGCTGACCGCCATCGCCTGGGGCACCGCGCCGCTGGCCGGGGTGTTCGCCGCGTTTTATACCTCGCAGGATGATGTGAAAACGGTGGTGAAAACCCTGATCTGGCTCAACGCCGCCTTTATGCCGATCTGGGCCGCTTCCTGGGTCTTGCCCGCCGGGTTGAAAGGCGCGCGCGACGCCCGCTTCGCCATGTGGGTGACGATGCTCGGCATGTGGGGGTGCCGCGTGGTGGCCGGCTACGCGTTGGGCATCGAACTGGGCATGGGCGTGGTGGGCGTCTGGTTGGGGATGTTCCTCGATTGGGCGGTGCGCGGCGCCTTATTCTACTGGCGCATGGTCAGCGGGCGCTGGCTGTGGAAATATCCGCGGGCCAGGCGCTCGGACGCCGAATAAGCTCGCCTGCGCGCAGCCTGCCGGCGGCCTGAGAGGCACCGGCAGGAAGAACCTCTATTCAGAGGGAAGGGTACCAACGCAATGACTTCTTGACCGGCCCCGGTGTGACCAACACCTTACCTCGACCGGCCAGATTCAACAGCAGATTGCGCGCCTGATAGATCGTGATGTCGTTAGACTCCGCCAATTGGCGGGTCGTGGGCCACTCGCCGGGAGGAGGAGGCGCCGTGCCGTTGGCCGAAGGGCAGAGGCGGTGCAGCGTCGTTAATAAATGCTGCTGCAGGTTTTGTAATTCTTGTTGTTTTGACGTGCGTTTTATCATGTCAGCCTCCCTTAAACTTCAGCCGAATTTTGATATAACGATAAGCGTCGCCCGGAAAATAATGCCCTATCCCGGCAATACCCTTCCTGAACCGGTAGCGAACACTTGCCTGAACCCGATATTTCCACTGCAATAAACCAGCGGCGTTCACGGATCGGGAGCGGTAATGAGGTGGCCAAATTTTCAGCCTGCTGTGCGTAATGGCTGTACTTCATCGTTTTTCTCCATGGTTTACTGCCCGGTGCTGGTTTTTACCAGACCGAATTGATAAGCCTCCCTTTTCTTTTCCAAATCATTATACCGCAAATAGGAAAAAGGCGATCAATAATGTCGTGTGGTATATATTTTACGAGATAATCGACTATCGTTATTAATTTTACGATCTGTTGTCTCGAAAAAATATATTTGTCTTGTGGTTTTTGGGCTTATATCTCGTATTTATTACTTTTGCTTTGAATGACTTTTCAAATTACAACGATTTTTGTAACAATATTTGGGCCAAAACAAGCGGTAAGTTGAATCTTAGTGTAATTCCCATGGCAAGAGTTAAAATCTTGCGGGAATTTACTGGTTCGGTTGTTTTCTTTCTCATCAGTGTGGTTTTCGTTGAATACCTAAAATGGGTGATGATGAAATAAAGGTCGCGATTTAATTATCGTGAGGGTTTGCTTTGGCTGCGGGTAATACCGTTTTCATTCTGGATTGTATAAATAACCGTTAAAGGAACGGGAGCGATCCTGCGCTTTTTACATAAATTAAAGGAATAAGTGAATTATGAAACTGAACAAAATCATGCTGACAGCAGTTCTGGCGTTTGGCGTTTCTTCTCTGGCGCATGCCGCCGACCAAGGGCATGGCAAAGTGACGTTTACCGGTTCCATTATTGATGCGCCTTGCTCCATTTCTCCTGAGACCGTGGACCAGACCGTGGATATGGGCCAGGTATCCAACGTTGCGTTGAAAAATGGCGGTAAATCAGCGCCGCGTCAGTTCGATATCAAACTGGAACAGTGCGACAACTCGACGCTGAAAACCGTCACCACCACCTTCGAAGGCAAAGCCTCTACCGCCAATAAGGATCTGCTGGGCATCGTCGGGACCGCCAGCGGCGCCAGCATCGCCATCACCGACACCGCCAGCAACCCGATCAAACTGGGCACCGCAACGGCCCCACAGAACCTGGGCACCGGCACCAACACGCTGCGCTTCGCGGCTTACCTGCAGGGTGACGGCGCTTCCGCCACCGTCGTTCCGGGTGATTTCACCGCCGTTGCCGATTTCAAGCTGGCATACCAGTAAGCCTGCGCCATTGGCGTGACGTTTTGCATGCGGGGCTTCCCCGCATGCTTTTTCCCAGATGGAAGGTCTGTGTCAGGAGGTTCAATGCGCCGGTTTATTCACCCTTTAGTGTCTCCTTGCATATTGACGGCTACGCTGATGAGCCCGGCCGCGCCGGCGGCATCCGGTTCTCAGGGCTGGGGACGCGTAAATATGCAAGGAGCCATTATTGATACCGCTTGCGCTATTGCCGCCGGCAGCCGCGAGCAGACTATCGATATGGCCGTGATGCCGACGGGAAATATCATGCGTGATGGCTTAGGCAATACGCATCCGTTCACCATCGAATTAATCAACTGCACGCTTGAACGCCCGAAACCGAATTTGCCGGACTGGCGACAGTTTCAGGTTGTTTTCGATGGCGATGCCGATGGCGACTTATTCGGCGTGCACGGTGAGGCGAAAGGCATCGCGCTGCAAATATCCGATGATATGGGGAATATCGCCGCACCCGGTCGTCCGTTGCCGCTGGGGGATATAACGCCAGGCAGCATGTCGCTTAATTACTCCATTAAATTGGTTGCCAATAATCAACCGATGCGTGCGGGGGACTATTTTTCCGCCGTGCGGTTCAAGCTGGATTATTACTGAGCGCTGTTATTGCGGCAAGCCGCAACGCCAGAATTATACGATATAAGGTTAGGGATATGATGTTGTCGCCTGCTGGGAAGCTATTTCGTTTTCAGGTACTGGGGTTATGTATCACGCTGGCGCTGGGAAGTTCATCAACGTGGGTATATGCCGAAGACGGTATTCAATTTAATGCCGACATTTTGGACGTGAACGATCGCAAAAATATCGACCTAAGCCAATTTTCCCGCAGCGGATACATTATGCCGGGAAGTTACGGCATGGTGGTCCATCTCAATAAAAGCGAGTTGCCCGAACAGAAGATCCCTTTTTATCCGCCGGACAACGATCCTGACGGCAGCCGCGCCTGCGTGGGCAAAGCGCTGGTCGAGCAGTTGGGGTTGAAGCCGTCGGCATTGCAAGCGCTGACCTGGTGGCATCAGGGGGAATGTCTGGATGAGTCCAGCCTGAAAGGCATGGTGTCGCGTGGCGATCTGGCGACGGGCTCGCTGTATCTGAGCGTCCCGCAGGCTTATCTGGAATACAGCTCCGACGACTGGGATCCGCCGTCGCGCTGGGATGAAGGCATCCCGGGCTTGCTGTTCGATTACAACGTCAACGCCCAGAGTCGGCAGCAGCAGCAGGGCGGCACGCGCGGGTACAGCGTCAGTGGCAACGGCACCGCCGGCACCAACCTGGGCGCCTGGCGTCTGCGTGCCGACTGGCAGGGGCAGATCAATCACCAGACCGGCAGCGGGCAATCCACCGACAAACGCCTGGACTGGAGCCGTTACTACGCCTATCGGGCCATTTCTGCGCTGCGCTCGCGCCTGACGCTGGGTGAAGACTATCTGGATTCGGGGATTTTCGACAGCTTCCGTTTTTCCGGCGCGAGCCTGGTATCGGACGACAACATGCTGCCGCCGAACCTGCGCGGCTATGCGCCTGAGGTGGTCGGGATCGCCAAGACCAACGCCAAGGTGACGATCAGCCAGCAGGGGCGGGTGATCTATGAAACCCAGGTGGCGGCGGGGCCGTTTCGCATTCAGGACATCAACGATGCCATCACCGGCGAACTGGATGTGCGGGTCGAGGAGCAGGACGGCAGCGTACAGGCGTTCAAGGTCAACACCGCCAGCATTCCGTACCTGACGCGGCCCGGATCGTGGCGCTTCAAGCTGGCCGCCGGCAAACCGTCGGATTGGCAGCACCATTCGCGCGGGCCGCTGTTCGGCACCGGGGAGTTCTCCTGGGGCGTTAGCAACGGTTGGTCGCTGTATGGCGGCGCACTGCTGGGCGGCGACTATAACGCGCTGTCGCTGGGGATAGGCCGCGATCTGATGATGTTCGGTGCGCTCTCGTTCGACGCCACCCAATCGCGGGCGCGGTTGCCGCAGCGGGAGGAGACGCTCAGCGGCGGCTCTTATCGGGTGAGCTATTCGAAGACGTTCGATGAACTGGACAGCCAGGTCACCTTTGCCGGCTATCGCTTCTCGGAAGAGGACTTCATGAGCATGAGCGAATATCTCGACGCGCGTTATTACGGCAGCCGGGTCGGCAACAACAAGGAGATGTACACCATCACCTTCAACAAACAGTTCCGCGACTGGGGCCTGAGCAGCTATCTCAACTACAGCCACCAGACCTATTGGGATCGCCCGTCCAACGACCGTTACAACCTGACGCTGTCGCGCTATTTCGATCTCGGCGAAATAAAAAACCTGAACCTGTCGTTGTCGGCTTATCGCAACCGTTACAACGATTCCAACGATGACGGCATGTACCTGTCGCTGTCGATGCCGTGGGGCAACGGCGCCACGCTCAGCTACAACAGCACGGTGAACCGCAACGACACCACGAACCGGGTGGGGTACTACCAGCGAATCGATGAACACAACAACTACCAACTGAGCGCCGGCAGCGCCCGCCGCGGCGCTAACCTGAGCGGCTACTACAACCACGAGGGCGATGCGGCGCGCCTGAGCGCCAACGCCAGCTATCAGGAAGGGCGCTACAGCGCCGTGGGGCTGTCCGCGCAGGGCGGCATGACGCTGACGCCGGAAGGCGGCGCGTTACACCGCGTCGGCATGATCGGCGGTACGCGCCTGTTGGTGGACACCAACGGCGTGGCCGGTGTGCCGGTGCGCGGCTACGGCAGCACCGTCAGCACCAACCGCTTCGGCAAGGCGGTGGTGGCGGACGTCAATAGCTACTACCGCAACAAGGCCAGCATCGATCTGGACAAACTGGGCGACAACGCCGAAGCCACCCGTTCGGTGGTGCAGGCCACCCTGACCGAAGGGGCGATTGGCTACCGTCAGTTTGACGTTATCGCGGGCGAAAAAGCGATGGCGATCGTCAAACTGGCGGACGGCAGCACACCGCCGTTCGGCGCCACGGTGCTGAACGCCCGCAAACAAGAAACCGGCATCGTCAACGATGGCGGCAGCGTGTACCTGAGCGGCATCAACGCCGGGGAGATCATGACGCTGCACTGGAGCGGCGCGGCACAGTGTCAGGTGCAGCTGCCCGCAACGCTGCCGGCCGACATGCTGACGCGTACGCTGCTGCTGCCGTGTCGGCCGATCGCCGCGGCGCCATCGGCCCCGGTTGAATAAACCCATCACCCTGAATTTGGAGTTATCGACAACATGCAAACTTTTTCTCTTAAAACCGCCGCGGCGCTCGCGCTGTTGGGCGCCACGGCAGCGCAGCACGCGCAGGCGGCAATCGCGCTCGATCGCACCCGGGTGATCTTCGACGGCGGCCAGAACTCGGTCAGCCTGAATCTCAGCAACCAGAACAAGCAGCTGCCGTACCTGGCGCAGGGCTGGCTGGAGGACGAGCAGGGCAACAAGATCCAGAGCCCGCTGGTGGTGTTGCCGCCGGTGCAGCGCATCGAGCCGGGCAAGCCGAGCCAGATCAAGATTCAGGCGCTGCCGGCGGCCAAACAGCTGCCGCAGGATCGGGAGACGTTGTACTACTTCAACCTGCGCGAGATACCGCCGAAGAGCAACAAGCCCAATACGTTGCAGATCGCGCTGCAGACGCGCATCAAGCTGTTCTATCGCCCGGCGGCGATCGTGCCGAACCGCACCGATATGGCGACGCCATGGCAAGAGCAACTGACGTTGACGCGGCAAGGGGAGAGCTATCAGGTCAATAACCCGACGCCGTACTACATCACGATCGTCGATGCGGGCAGCAAAAAAGGGGGGGAGGGCGTAAAGGGATTTGAGCCTTTCATGATCGCACCGAAGAGCCAGGCGCGCCTGACCGTGGGCGCAGCGGGGCTGGGCGGTAGCCCGGTGCTGACCTACATCAACGATTACGGCGGCCGGCCGCAGCTGAGCTTCAGCTGCAGCGGCGTGAGCTGCAAGGTGGTGCCGGAGAAACGGACGGCGTCATAACCCGCCGCAGGCGGTGCCGACGGGAGAGCCATTCAGGGGGAAAGGATGAAACGAGAACGGAAAAAGGCCGGCGGGAGCGCGTTGATGCTGGCGCTCAGCCTGGGTGTGATAGCGATGCCGCCGGCGAAGGCCGACGTGGTGGACAACTGGCAGGTGGAGGGCGCCAATGGCGTACTGCAGGTATATGGCGCGCTGACGGAAAGCGCCTGCCGGCTGGAGATGAGCAGCGCGCGGCAGGACATCTGGCTGGGTGATACCGGCACCGCGCGCTTGCGTCAGGCCGGCGATCGCGGGCAGCCGGTGGCGTTCGAGCTGCGTTTGCAGGATTGCCTGCGCACGCCGGGGGGCCAGCGAGATGCGCGTACCGGCGCGTTGGTCTGGGCGCCGAATCAACCGGCGGTGACGGTCAGCTTCGGTTCGACGGCGGACAGCGACAATCCGCAGCTGGTGAAAGCGCAGGGCACTTCCGGGCTGGGGTTGCGCCTGCTGGACGGCCGCGGTCGCGACGTTCGGTTGGGCAGCCGCGGCGAGCCGCTGCTGCTGACGCCAGGGCAAGAGGCGTTGAGCTACAGCGTGGCGCCGGAGCGAACCGCGGCGCCGCTGATGGCCGGCGCGTATCGGGCGACGGTGGATTTTAGGCTGAATTATGACTGAGGCGAGGCGATGGTACCGAGGATAAAACGCGGCCGGGTGCCCTTCTGGCTGGCGGGAGTGCTGGCGCTGGGCCAACTGCCGGCGCAGGCGACCACGGTGAACGTACGGGTCACCGTGCTTTCTCCCCCCTGCATCATCAACGGCGGACGCCCGATCGAGGTGGACTTTGGCGATGAAGTGATGACCACCCGCATTGATGGCGCCAACTATCGGCGGGCGGTGAGTTACACGCTGACGTGCAGCGGGCAGAGCAGCAACGGGCTCAAACTGCAGGTGCAGGGGGCGGCGAGCGGCTTCGACGGCCAACTGCTGCGCACCAGCAAAGACGGCTTGGGCATTGCGTTGCTGAACGGCGGCCGCCGTTGGCCGATCAACCAGTGGTTGAGCTTTACCTATCCGGCCGCGCCGACGCTTGAGGCGGTACCGGTGAAATCGGCCACCGCCAGGCTGGCGGCGGGTGAATTCACCGCGGGCGCCACCATGAAGGTGGATTATCAGTAACGCGGGAGCGAGAGCATGAAACAACGTTTTACGGCGAGCGTGCTGCTGTGCGCCGGGATGGCATGCCATCTCGCCTGGGCGGAGAAAACGGTCGACATGCAGTTTCGCGGCACGTTGATCGAGCCGCCGCCCTGCACCATCAACGATGACGGGATCATTGACGTGAACTTCGGCGATCGTGTCGGCATTAACAAGATCGATGGTGCGAACTATCGGCAAAGCATCGGCTACCGCATTCGCTGCGAGCCGGGGATCGGCAAATGGGACATGTTGCTGAGTCTGACCGGCAACGCCGCAACGTTTGACGAAGCGGCGGTGCAAACCAACCGGCGCTATCTCGGCATCCGCATTTACCAGAACGCACAGCCGTTCAAAGTGGGCAGCGCGCTGCCTATCGATCCGGCCAAACCGCCGGTGCTGGAAGCGGTGCCGGTCGGCAAATCGGGCGAAACCCTGACGGAAGGCGCGTTCGAGGCCACGGCGACGCTGCGGGCCGACTATCAATGAAGGAGGAGGCGAGCGTGAAAACAACACAAGGCGGCTGGGGCGTTATCGGCCTGTTGCTGTTGGCGCTGGCCGTGAACGGCGCAGCGCAAGCCGCGGACAATCTGCGCATGCGCGGGGCGCTGGTGGCGGAACCTTGCGTCATTCAGCCGGGCGACGAGAGCATCGCGCTGGATTTCGGCACGCTGGTCGACAAGTACCTGTACCTGAACCAGCGCACGCAGGGGCAACCGTTCGAGTTGCGGCTGGCGGAGTGCGATCTCAGCCTGGGCAAGACGGTGTCGATCACCTTCAAAGGGACGGAGAATGCGCAGCTGCCGGGGCTTTTGGCTTTGGCGGCGAGCAGCCAGGCGCGCGGGATCGCCATCGGCATGGAGACGCTGCAGGGGCAGCCTTTACCGCTCAACAGCGCAGGCGGCAAGTACCCGTTGCAGGACGGCGGCACGGTGATTGGCGTGCAGGCCTATGTGCGCGGCGAACCGGAAGCGCTGGCAAAGCGAACCATCGGTCGCGGCGCTTTCAGCGCCATTGCGACTTTCAGTCTGGATTACCAATGAGCGCCGGGCTCCGGCACCACAGAACAAGGATATGACGCGATGCAGCGTGTTCACTTCAGAGGGATGTACTTACTGTTTGGCCTGCTGCCGGGGCTGTGCTCGGCGCAAATTTATTCCTATGTGACCAAGAGTACCGGCTCTCCCAGCAATGCGGCTTATGAGTATGTGCTTGAGAGCTGGGATAAGGATGACTCATCGCCTAATCCTTGCTACCAGCAAAGCATGTGCGCTGTGGGGATCAACCACCGGCACACCAGCGCCAATACGGGCGGCAGCACGGCCGTGACGCCTTCGGCCTCTATCGTCGGGTCGGGGCGCTACCCGCAGATTACCCAACTGCGGACGATGGGTGAACTCAGTCGCTTCTACCAGAGCATTTATCCGTTGCCGATCGTCGGTGCGACTTCTCATGTGGGGGATGCCATCACTCAGGAGTGTGTCGGGCTGTTTTATACCACCTCGTCCTCCTCCGCCGTTGAAGGCAACAGCGCACGGTTGATGCCGAGCAGCGTCTGCGGCATCGCGCCGCCGCCGGTCGGGGTCTGCGGCATCGATGAGCAACAGCTCGATCTGAACCACGGCGTGTTGCCGGATACCGACCTGGTAGGCAATACGGCGCGCGGCAGCCTGCGCGTAGTGTGCTCGCAGAAGATGAACATCGTCATGTATATCCGCGTCGGCAGCAATGGCCGCCTGGATCTGGGGAATTCCGGCGTCTACAGCACGCTGCGCATCAACGGCGCCCTGGGCAACCTGGGTTATCAGTTCACCGCGGATACGCGCGGGGTCACGGTGCCGATCACTTCCACCCTTGGCGTGACGGGAACGATCAAGGCTGGCAATTACTCGGGGCAATCGGTCGCCATTCTGGCGTTGCCGTAGCCGCATTACCCGCGCCGCGCGCCGTTGCATTATGCCGTTGAGTCACCCGCCATCAGGGGGGGAATCGCGCTCGGCGGCGACCGGGAAGGATGATTTCAAAGGGAGCGTGCCGATGGAAACTACCATCACTCTGGCGTTTATCGATAACGACCGTTTCTTTATTGAAGGATTGCAGCAGCTGCTGTTGCCGTATTTTGCGCGCCGCGGCATGCGGGTTCAGGTGTTCGACGCCACACAGGCGCATCGGGCGGATATGGTGTTCCAGTCCGTGGAGCGTGATTGGCAGGCGCGTTTCTGCCTGCGTTCAGCGAATGGCGGCCAACCGATCAACTTTGCGCTGCGAGAACCCGGCGATACCCGCTGGCGCGATAACCCGCGCTGTATCAGTGAGGCGGGCGTTATTTTCCGCAACGACTCGCCGGGCAGCGTATTAAGCCAGCTGGAGCGGGCATTGGCGGCGCGGACGCATGGCGACGCAGCGCACCGGTGCTATTGGTGTGAACGGCAGCGCATTACCCGCCGTGAGCAGGATGTCATGCGCTACCTGGCCTGTGAATTGCCGCAGACCGCCATCGCGCGCAACCTGCATCTGAGCGTGAAAACCGTCAGCAATCACAAACAGGCGGCGATGAGGAAGCTGGGGTTTAAACGCAATGCGGATCTCTACCATTGGTTGCGGTTGGGCGGGTTGAAAACCGTAGAGCGGGCGCGCGGATGAGAGGGCGGCTCAGGCGCTCAATTTGGCGCCTGAGGGGCAGGAAGCGTCAATACAGCAGCGTCATCGCGCTGAAGAACAACAGCGTCAAGGCGATGATGATGAGGTTTTGCGTGGCTTTGCGCACCAGTTTGCTGGCGCTCAGGCGGCTGTCGATGACGTAGAGCAGCGGCACCATCAGCAGCACATAGGCGAACATCAGCATGGCGGTAAAGGGCTGCAGATTCATTCATGTTCCTCCTGGGCGTCATCATGGCCGATCAGGTGTATCAGCACGGCTTGCGTCTGGCGGTGCTGGCCGATAAAGGGCGACGTGGCCGGCGACGCCGGCGCGAACGTCAGGCCGGCGCGTCGCGTTTTCACCGCCGCTTGCAGAATCTTCTTTCGATGCTTTCGAGTATGGTCGACCATGCGCCTCCGAATAGGGCCGCCCGAAGGCGGCCGATCGTTGTATTGCCCATTAAGCGGGAGAGGATCGCAGCCGCTGCCGGGGCCGCAGAGATATAATATTGCGAATGATAACCATTATCAATAATGAGAGTGAAAAAATTAAGGGTATTGCGAGGGGACAGCCGGCGGGGCGGGAAAAGAAAAAGCACGCCTTGCGGCGTGCTTTGCGGGGTACTAACGGCGGTGGTTACTTCTGATCGGGCAGGGCGTAAGCGACCACGTAGTCGCCCAGCTTGGTGCCGAAGGAACCGTGGCCGCCGGCGTAGATCAGCACGTACTGCTTGCCGTTGACCTCATAGGTCATCGGCGTCGCCTGGCCGCCGGCCGGCAAGCGCGCTTCCCACAGTTTTTCACCGTTGGTCACGCTGAAGGCGCGCAGGTAGTTGTCCGCGGTGGCGCCGATGAAGAACACGTTACCGGCGGTGGTCACCGGGCCGCCCAGCATCGGCATGCCCATTTTGAACGGCAGCGGCAACGGCGAGCTGTCGCGCACGGTGCCGATGCGTTTTTTCCACACGATGTCGTTGGTTTTCAGATCCACGGCGGAAATGTAACCCCAGGCCGGCTGTTTGCACGGCAGGCCGAACGGCGACAGGAACGGGTTCAGGGTGACGCCGAACGGCACGCCATACTGCGGCTGTACGCCGGACTCGGTACCGCTGCCGCCTTTGTCGCCTTCCGGCGGCTCAATCGGGTTGCCTGGGCCGCGCGGGATCAGTTTGGAGACGAACGGCAGCGCGATCGGGTTGGCGATGGCGATTTCGCGATCGGTATCGACGGCCAGGCCGCCCCATTCGAACATGCCCAGGTTACCCGGGAACACCAGCGTGCCCTGCTCGGAAGGCGGGGTGAAGGTACCTTCATAACGCAGGCTGTGGAACATCACGCGGCAGACCAGCTGATCATAGATGGTCGCGCCCCACATGTCGGCGCCGGTCAGTTTCTTCTCAGGACGGAAGGTCAACTCGGAGAACGGCTGGGTCGGTGACAGGCGATCGCCCTTGGCTGGGCCCTGCGGTACCGGTTTCTCCGGCGCCGGCACCACCAGTTCGCCGTTGGTGCGGTTCAGCACGAAGATGTTGCCGGTTTTGGTCGGCACATAGATGACCGGCACTTTTTTACCGCTCTTGTCGGTAATGTCCGCCAGGGTCGGCTGCGCCGGCACGTCCATATCCCACAGGTCATGGTGGACCGTCTGATAGAACCAGGCCAGTTTGCCGGTGGAGGCGTTCAGCGCCAACAGGCCGCTGGCGTAGCGTTCCATTTCCGGGGTGCGATCGCCGCCCCAGATGTCCGGAGTGGAAACGCCCATCGGCAGGTAAACGATATCCAGCTTGGCGTCATAGGCGGCAGGCGCCCAGGAGTTCGGCGAGTTCGGCACGAAGTGGTGCTCGTCCGCCGGGATGGCGTTCGGATCTTTCGCGCCCGGATCGAAGGCCCACAGCAGCTTGCCGCTGTTGACGTCGAAGCCGCGGATCACGCCGGAAGGCTCGCGGTTGGAGTAGTTGTCGGTCACGGCACCGGCGACGACGATCACTTTATCGGTGATCACCGGCGGCGAGGTCGGCTCGTAGTGGCCCGGCGTCGCATACGGCATATTGCTCTGCAGGTTCAGCTCACCGTTGTTGGCGAAGTCCGGGCAGGGTTTGCCGGTTTCGGCGTCCAGTGCGAACAGACGGCCGTCGTTGACCGGCAGAATGATGCGGCGTGCGCACATCGCCGGAGCGGCGTCGCTGGCGGCGCCTGCGGCTGCGGCGGTTTCGTGGTAAGACACGCCGCGACAGGTGATGTGCTGGAAGGTTGGGTTGTATTTCAGCTGCGGATCAAACTTCCATTTTTCTTTACCGGTGGCGGCATCCAGCGCGAACAGCTTCTGGTGTGGCGTACACATGTAAAGGGTATCGCGGATCTTGATCGGCGTGACTTCGTTGGTGATCTCACCCGGATCGTTGGCGGTCTTCAGATCGCCGGTCTGGAAACGCCAAACCTCTTGCAGCTGGCCAACGTTTTTGTCGTTGATCTGGCTCAGCGGCGAGTAACGGGTGCCTTCCTGGGTGCGGCCATAGGCCGGCCAGTCGGCGCCGGTGGCGTCTTTCGGTTGTACCTGGGCGGCGTCGAGGGTGCCGTTAATCTCTTGCGGATCGTTGAATACGGCATAGGCCAGCGCGATGACGGTGATCGCCAGCGCCGCGCTCAGCGCGCCGTAGGCGAATTTGCCGTTGGCCACCAGCTTGCGGTAGATAAACGGCAACACCAGCCACAGGCCGAAGAAGAAGGTGACGTCCAGGCGCGGCGTCAGCGCCCAGAAGTCCGGGCCCACTTCCCACAGGGCCCAAATCGTGGTGCCCAGCAGAAATACCGCGTACAGCAGCAGCGCGGTGGCGCGGCGGCGGAACAGCAGCCAGGAAGTCGCCAGCAGCACCAGCCCGGCGATGATGTAATACAGCGAACCGCCCAACTTGGCCAGCCAGATGCCGCCGCCGAGCAGATAAAGCCCGCTCAGCGCGGCAAACAGCGCCGTTATGACGATAAGCGGCGATAGTGACGCTTTATTTTGCATAGCAATACCCTTACCAAAAATGAAAGTCCCCGATTTAGAGATTAAGCCAAATCGGAAAAAACACGCGGTTTCTCCCTATTATTTCAGCGAGAAGCCGCTAGGGTGACGTAAAACCCATCCCGTTTTTTAACCTTAAGGTGCTTTGCCTTATTCAAAGCGATAAGACAAGGTGGCGCCGCCACCCCAGTTGCGCCCCGGCGCCGGCTCGAAGTAGCGGCCGTTGCCTTCGTTGACGATCACCGAACCGACGTATCGGCGATCGAAAACATTGTCCACCCGGCTGAACACGTCCAGCGCCCAGCGGTTCCAGGTAAAGCGATAACCGGCGTTTACGCCGGCCACGGTGTAAGAAGGAGCCTGCGCGCTGTTGGCGTCATTGGCCTGAATGTCGCTCATGTAGCGCAGTTCCGCGCCGGCGTGCCAGCCTTCCGGCGGGGCATAGGCCAGCGAGGCGTAGCCCATGTTGCGGGCGATGCCCGGCAGGCGATTGCCGGCAGGAATGGTTTGGGCCGGGGTACAAACGGCTTTGCCGCACATTTCGCTGCGGTAGGTGGCGTCCAGCAGCGTCCAGGCCATATGCAGGCGCCAGTCCAGCGCGAACTCTTGATCCAGCGCCAGTTCCAGGCCGCGCCGCCGGGTTTTGCCGGCGTTGGCGTAGCTGGTGCGCCCACCGCTGCTTTCCGCCACCACCAGCTCGTTGTCGGTATCGGTCTGGAACAGGGCGGCGCTCACCAGGCCGTTGCCGAGGCGCAGTTTGCTGCCCAGTTCGACGGTGTCGCTGGTGGACGGCTGCAGACCGATGTTCAGGCCGGCCTGGCCGTCGGGGCGATAGGAGAGTTCGTTGATGGTCGGGGTTTCAAAGCCGCGGCCTGCGGAGAGATAAACGTTCCACGCCGGATTGATTTTATAGTTGAGCGAGCCCATCGGCAGCCACTGGTGGTAGCGTTTGCTGCCGCTGTCGTCGCCGTTGCGCGGCGTGATGTAGTAGTCGGTCGAGTCGAAGCTGACCGTGCTGTAGCGCAGGCCGGCGTCCAGCGTCCAGTGCGGCGTCAGTTGCCAGGAGGTTTGCAGGTAAGGATCCAGGTTCCAGATGCGGTTTTTCTCGTTGCGCCGCTGGTCGCCCTTCTCGCCGTAGTCCACTGTGCCGTCTCGCAGAATAAAGTTTTCAAACCCCTGCCGGCGTTCGGTCATGGTTTCATAATCCAGACCGCCGATCAGTGTTACCGGTAACGAGGCGAGAGTATCCTCATGCTTCCAGCGAGTGTCAATGCCCTGATATTTTCTTTCCAGCACGATCACCCCGCCGGCGTGGGTAGGGTTGAGCTGCGGCCCGCGTGGAATGGATTGGTACTGCGTGGTGTGGCGCTCGCCGTGGTAGGCGGTCAGCGTCAGTTCGTCGCGCTCGCTCATCTGGCGCTGATAGCGCAGGCCGGCCTGGGTCTGATCGAGCGACTTGCGGGTGTTGTATTGATCCGCGCGCGGCGCCTGGCGCGGGTTTTCCTTCCATTCCGCTTCGGTCAGGCCGCCCGGATCGCCGGCGTCAATGGAGACGCTGTTGAACATCAGCGTCAGGGTACTGACGTCGTCCAACCGCACGCCGAGCTTGCCGTTGCCGAGGTTTTTCCGCGCGGCGCTGTGATCGCGATAGCCCTGAGTGGTGAAGCGGGTGCCGGAGATAGCGTAGTTGACGTCGCCGGCCTGGGTGCCGTCGCCGGTGGCGCCGGTCGCTTTCACCCCGTAGCGCCAGGTGTTGTCGCTGCCGAAATAGCTGCCGGCCTCCAGCGTTGGCGGCTGGGCGCCGGTCTGGGTGTCAACGTTGATCACCCCGCCTGAAGCGTTGCCGTACAGCGCGGAATAGGGGCCGCGCAGCACCTCGATGCGCTCGACGGAGTTGATGTCGATGTTGGAGGTTTGTCCCTGGCCGTCGGGCATGGTGGCGGGGATGCCGTCGACGTACATGCGCACCCCGCGCACGCCGAACATCGATCGGCTGCCGAATCCGCGTATCGACAGCTGCAGATCCTGCGCATAGTTTTGCCGGTTTTGAAGCTGCAGGCCCGGCACGCTGCCAAGGTTTTCCGACAGGTTAATCTGCGGTGCGGCGTTGCGCAGGTCCTGGCCGTCGATCACGCTAACGGACACCGGCGATCCCAGCTCGGTCAATCCGATGGGTTGCGCCATTACCACCAGCGTATCGCTGTCTTTCTGATCCGCCGCCAGGGCCGAACCGATGCAGACCGGCTGCAGCAATAACAGGGTTGCCGGGGTCAAGACGGGACGTTTTTTATTCATCAGATAATTCTGCCAATAATGCTGAAAAAATTGCCCGCAAGTGGGCGAAAATAGCCATTTGTGACTCCCTGTACTGGCATTCAATGGGAGGGAAACTGCATCCTGCAACGAGTATAGGATATTCCGACACCGTACGCTTTGGAATAGCGCAACTGAAAGATGCGTGTTTTCATTTAAGAAGATTCTCTTTTTTATCGATTTTCCTGCGATGCCTTTAAATTAGATTTATTTATATTAAATATATTCCCATCCTTGATTTTAATTTATTTACAATGGTTATTTTATTTATGAATGTAAAACAAGGAGTCATTTTTAAATGATAAATTATTTTTTATGTCATTGTTTTTAATGATTTTAATTTATTTATTTTTTTGTGGCTTTATTTTTTATAAAAATAAAATAATATTCGCTCTTATGTTTTTTAAGTTTTCGCCTAACAGCTCAATCGCATAACCATCACGGTATTTATGCCATGCATAAATATCTATTCATATATTATCGGAATATATTAAAAGGGAATTGATTCATGGGCGCGATCATCGCTTCACCCTATACCCACACGTTTTGGAATGAATACGTCCTCAATCCACACTCCTGCGAGTACAACCTGGTGCTGGATCAGACCATTGAGGGGGCGCTGGACGTCGATCGACTGCGCGCGGCGATCGACGGGGTGTGCCGGGACTATATTCTGTTTCACCATGTCCTCGACGACAGCTCGCCGCAATTACGCTGGGTAAAGACGGAGAAGAAAATTGCGTTGGAAACGCTTGATGCCGATTGCGATGTCGGCAAATTAATCAATACGCCGTTCGATCTCCGGGAGGGGCCGCTGTGCCGCTTCTACCTGATTGAGTTGGCGCCGCAGCGCTATAATTTGATCATTGTCGTTCATCATATCCTGATCGACGGCCTGTCCGGCCAGGAGTTCTACAACGCCGTTTCCGCCTATTACAATCGCGGGGCGGCCGTGGCGCCGCCGCAGGCGGATGAAACGGACATTTGTCGATTGTACCGGCGCTATGAGGCGGATATCGCGGCGTTGAAGCAGGACTTCGCTTCCGCGTCATTCTGGGGCGACCGGTTGGCCGAATGCGCCCCGCGCGTAGCGTTGCCTTATCTCCCCGGCGAAGCCCCCGAAGCACCCGGCGCCGGCGAAGTGCGCTTTACGTTGCCGTTCGCCGAGTGGCAGGCGCTGAAGTCCGGCGTCAGGTATGCCAACCCATTCCTGATATTCAAAACGCTGTGGGCGTTACTGATCGCCCGGCAATCCGCGCAGGACACGGTGCATATCGGTTATCCCGTCGCGCCGGACGGCGGCGAGCCGCTGTTCTTCGGCGCCCAGGTCAACACCGCAGTGTTTCCCTTAACGCTCGCCCCGGGAGCCACGTTCAACCAGCTGTACCGCGCGACGCTGGCCTACAGCAAAGCACTCAAGGCGACGGGTAAGCTGCGGCATAGCCAATTGCCGGTTTATGACATGCTGAACCTCAGCCCGGTGCGCGAGCTGAACGTCAATTTCACCCAGGCTTACCTGAAAGATGCGCCGCTGGCGCTTGACGGTTGCCGCATCGGCGTCAATCACCGTTACAACGTCGATCTGGCCGGTTCGGAACTGCTGCTGGAGTATCAGCCGACCGAGCAGGCCTTTGAGTTTCGCCTGCGTTATCGGCCCGATCTGTTCGACGCCACGCAAATGGCGGAGATGGCGGATCAGTATCTCGGGCTATTGCAGCGTGCGCTAACCGAACCGGACGCGCCGATAGCCGCGTGGCCGCAGCTCACGGCGCAGCAGGTTTTACGCTGCCGCGACGCCTGGGAGAGCGAGCCGGACACGGCCGACCCAGGGGCGACACTGCTCGACGGCGTGGCCCGCCAGACGCGCCGTCATCCGGAACGCATCGCCGTAACCGATGCCAACGGTTCGCTCAGCTACCGCCAACTGGCACAGCGCAGCGATCGCCTGGCGATACGGCTGCGGGAAGAATATCGCCGGTTGCGCGGCGCAGCCATGCCGCCAGAGACGCTGATCCCGCTGTATCTGCAGCGCAGCGCGGAAGCGGTGGTGGCGATGCTGGCCATCATGAAGGCGGGCGGCGCCTATGTGCCGCTGGATCCCGCGGCGCCAGCGCAGCGCCTGGAATATATTCTGAAAGAGGTGAACAGCCCCATCGTCCTGACGGAAAGCGCATTGCAAGGGGCGGCGCAGCGACTGGCGCCGGACGGCGCTTGCCTGGCGGCAGATGAACCGCTTGCCGATGCGGATGCCGCGAGTCTGCCGAATGTCGAAGCCCGGCAATTGGCCTACGTGATTTACACCTCCGGCACCAGCGGTCGGCCGAAAGGCACGCTGTGCGAACACCGGGGCGCGGCCAACATGGTGTGGGGTCATACGCAGCGTTTGCTGCGCAATGAATCGGGCGCGCTCAACTGCCTGCAGTTCGCGTCGCTGGCCTTTGACGCGCACGTGTTTGAAGTGTTCATGGCCCTGAGCAACGGCCACCGGCTGTTCATCGCGGGCGAGGCGCAGCGACGCGATCCGGCGCTGTTGTGCGGCCAAATGGCGGCCTGGGGCATCGAAGCCTGTTTCCTGCCGCCGGCGCTGCTTGGCACTTTGCCTGACCTGCCGGCTTCGGTGCGCTATCTCGCGACCGGCGGCGAGGCGACCGCGCAGGAGGCGCTCGACCATTACCTGGCCTGCGGCATGCAGGTTGCCAATCTGTACGGCCCAACCGAGGCTTCGGTCAGCGCCAGTCTGAATATCTATCGCCGCAACGGCGCGCGCAATATCGGCCACGCCATCGCCAATATGCGTTGTTATGTGGTTGACGAGCATGACAATCTACTGCCGCTGGGGGCGGAGGGCGAGCTGTGTCTAGCCGGCGTCGGCCTGGCGCGCGGATACCTGAACCTGCCGGCGCTGACGGAAGCCGCATTCGTCGCCAATCCTTTTGAACTGCGTGAGCCTTACCGGCGCCTGTATCGCACCGGCGACCGGGTACGGCGCTTGGCCGACGGCAGCCTGGACTATCTTGGGCGACACGACCAGCAGATCAAGATCAACGGCTATCGCATCGAGTTGGGCGAGATCGAAATGCAGCTGCGCGCGCTGCCCGAGGTGGCCGAGGCGGTGGTGACCCTGCGCCCCGGCACGACGGACCAACTGGCGGCCTGGTATGTGCCGAAGCCCGGCGCGACGCCGCAGGCCGGCGACATCTTGCAACGCCTGGCGGCGCAGCTGCCGCATTATATGTTGCCGTCGGCGCTGTCGGCGCTGTCAGCGCTGCCGCTGACGGTGAGCCGCAAGGTCGATTACCGGGCATTGCCGGAACCGCTGCCGGTGGAGCGGCAAACGGCGTTTCGCCAACCGGGCACGCCGCTGGAGACTCAGCTTTCTGCACTGTTCAATCGGCTGCTGGGCGGCCATGTCGGCATGGACGACAACTTCTTCCGCCTCGGCGGCAACTCCATTATGGCCATCAGGCTGTGTCACGAAGTGAATAAATTGCCGGGGGCGAAGATCTCGGTGCTGACGTTGAATCAGCATCCGACGGTGGCCGCGCTGAGCGAGCATATCGCCGCTCAACGGCAGGCGCCGTCGGATGAGCCGCCCATCCTCGTCGGCGGGCTGCGGGAGGGGCCGCTGTCGCTTCAGCAGTCGCGATTGTGGTTTGTTCAGCAACTGTCGGCGGACGCCACGCACTATCTGTCGCCGGTGCTGCTGCGGCTGGCGCCGGACATCGATGACCAACGTTTTGCGGACTGTCTGCAGGCGCTCGTCGAGCGCCACCAGATCTTGCGTAGCCTGATTCGCCAGAATGAGCGGGGCGAAGCCAGCCAGTGGGTCAGCGACACCGTGCTGCCGGTGCCTTTGCTGACGGTGAGCAGCGCTGAGTTTGACATGGCGCTGGCGCAGGCCTGCAGCCGGCCGATGGATTTGACGCGCGAGCTGCCGCTGCGCGCCACGCGCTATCGTTACCGCGATGCGGCGGGCGGGGAAACGGCCGTTTGTCTGCTGGTGTTCCATCACATCGTCTTTGACGGTTGGTCGCTTGAGGTGCTGCTGCAGGAGCTGGACGCGCGCTATCGGGGAACGTGGCATAAGGCGACAGAGCCGGCGCTGCAATACCTCGACTATGCCTGCTGGCAACACGCGCCGGAAAATGTGCAGCGCCGGGCCGACGAATTGGCCTTTTGGCAACGAGAGCTGGCGGGTTGGCAGCCGCTCTCGCTGCCGGTGGATTTTTTGCGGCCGGCGGTCTTCGACGTACGCGGCGACAACAGCGAAGTGCCGCTGCCGGCGGCGCTGGTGAAGGCGCTGGAGGCGTTGGCGCGCCGAGAGGGCGTGACGCTGCATGCTGTGATGCTGGCGGGGTTCATGCTGTTGCTTGCCCGCTACAGCGGTCAGAACGATGTCATGGTGGGCACGCCGCTGGCGAACCGCAATCGCCCTGAGCTGGAGAATCTGATCGGATTCTTTGTCAATACGCTGCCTTTACGCCGGCAGATCGACCCGCGTCAGGGCGTCGCCGAGTTTGTGCGAGATGTTGCGGCCACGACGCTGCGGGCGCAGCAGCATCAGACGCTGTCGCTGGAGGCGCTGGTGGACGCTCTGGCGCTGCCGCGCGACTTTTCGCGGCATCCGCTGTTCCAGGTCATGTTCGCGCTGGAGGGCGAGAGCGGCGCACCGACACGTCCGGACTGGCTGTCGGTGGTCGATCTGAGCGCGGATGAGCGCACCGCCAAGTTCGATCTGACGCTCACGCTGTCGCCGCAAGGGGAGCAGATGCGCGCGCGCTTCAACTTCGCGTCGGCGCTGTTCAGCAAAGCGTCGATGGATCGGTTGGCCGGCTACTATCTCGCCCTATTGCAACAGATGGCGCGCCACGATGACTGGCCGCTGGAAAATATTCGTCTGCAGCCGCAGAGCCCGGCGCTGCCTGCGGCGCCGGCCTTTAGCTATGCGTTTGAACGCTGCCTGCAACAGGATTTCGTGCGGCATGCGCAGCGCAATCCGCAGGCCGTCGCGGTGATCGACGCGCAGGGGGAAATGACGTACGGCGAACTGCACGAGGCGGCGTTAACGCTGGCCACTCAACTGCGTGTGCAGGGCAAGATGACCGGCGACGCCATCGCCGTCGTCGCCGACAAGGGGCGCCGGCAGCCGATCGCCCTGTTGGCGGCGCTGATGTGCGGCAAGGCGTTTTTGCCGATGGAGGCGACATGGCCGCCGCAGCGGCGGCTGAAGGTGATGGCGCAGGCCGGCATCAATACGTTGCTCAGCGATACGCCCTGGGCCTGCGACGAGATCAACTTGGTCGAACTGAATGCCGGCGGGCTGGCGGCGCAGTTGCCGCTGCCGGAGAGGCGTCTGCCGGCGGTGGAGGCCAGTCCTGACAGCCTGGCCTATATCATTTTCACTTCGGGCTCGACCGGCACGCCCAAGGGCGTGGCGATCGAACATCGCAGCGCGGTGAACATGCTGGAAGGCGTTCGGCGGTATTTTGGGTTCAACGAGCGGGATCGCAGCCTGGCGCTCAGCGCGTTGAGCTTCGATCTGGCGATCTTCGATATTTTCAGCCCGTTGAGCGCGGGCGGCGCGGTTGTGATGCCGGCCGAGCGAGATCGGGTCAATCCGCAAGCCTGGTATCAGCTGATGATGACACATCGAGTGACGCAATGGTTGAGCGCACCGGCCCTGATGGAGCTGTTGCTGGACTATGTAAACGGCGCGGGGCTGGCGGCCGGGCCTGCGCCGGCGCTGCGGGCGGTGATGGTGGGGGGCGACTGGATCGCCACCTCGCTGCCGGAACGCTGCCTGGCTTGGGCGCCGCACGTCCGCTTCTGCAGCGCCGGCGGCGCTACGGAGGCGGCGATCTTCACCATGCTGTATGAGGTGCCGCGAGGCGAGAAAATTCGCTCGGTCAGCATCCCTTACGGTAAACCGTTGCCGCACCAGCGTTGCTACATTCTGGATGCCGGACGACGGCCCGCGGCGCCGGGCGTGCGCGGGGAGATCTATCTGGCCGGTGAAGGGTTGGCGCGCGGGTATTACGGCGATCCGCAACGCACCGCCGAGAGTTTCTTCTGGCATGAGGAACTGCAGGAGCGGGTGTATCGCACCGGCGACGCGGGCCGGTGGCTCGAGGACGGCAATGTGGAGTTCCTGGGGCGTCTCGATCAGCAGGTCAAGCTGAACGGCTACCGCATCGAGCTGGGTGAAATAGAGCATGCCGCGCTTGCCTATCCGGGGGTGACCGCCTGTTGTTGCGTGCTCGTCACCGCCCCTCAGCCCTGTCTGGCCGCTTACTTCGTTGCCGATGAGGCGATCGCCCCGCAGGATTTGGCGCAGCATTTGAGCAGCCAACTGCCTCCTTACATGGTGCCGCAGGCGCTGATGCAGCTGGCACAGCTGCCGCTGACCGAAAACGGCAAGATAGCCCGACAGGCGTTGCCGCCGCCGAAAAGGACGGCGCGCGAGTTTGTCGCGGCGCAGAACGAGCGGGAGAACGCTTGCCTGGCGGTGTGGCGCGATCTGTTGCAGCGGCAGGATATCGGCATGGAGGACAATTTTTTCTCGCTGGGCGGCAATTCCCTTCTGGCGATCCAGGCCTGTTACCAGATCGGTCAGCGGTTGGGGAGCGAGGTGACGTTGAGCGAGCTGGGCCGGTTCCCGACGATCCGTTCATTGTGCCGTGCGTTGCTGCGGCAGGGGGAGGGCGCCGCGCCGATGTCGATCCCGCCGCTGCGGCAACGCGAGTATCCGCTCTCCGCCTCACAGCTGCAGCTGTGGTTTATCGAGAACCTGAACGGCGGCGGCAATCTTTATCATGTGCCGATGCTGTTCCGTCTCGGCGAGGAGGTCTGTCTGACGGCTTACGAGCGCAGTCTGCAGGCGGTCGTCGCCCGGCATCAGGTGTTGCACAGCCTGATTGCCCAGAAGCCGTCCCAAATTGCCGTCGCCCGGGCCTGTGAACAAACGCTTTCGCTGGAGCGCGTGGCGCTGGAGGCGGCGCGCTGGCCGGACAGACTGCGGCAGGATATCGATCGGCCGTTTGCCTTGGAGGCGGAGTTGCCGATCAGAGCGAGCGTTTACCAGGTGGTGCAGCCTGATGGCGGGCGGGTGACTTACAGCCTGATCCTGGTGCACCACCTGGCGTTTGACGGCTGGTCGCAGCCGGTGCTGCTGCAGGAGTTGGATGCGCTGTATCAGGCGCAGCGGCAAGGGCGGGAGGCTGAGCTGGCGGCGTTGCCGTTGCAATATGGCGATTATGCCGTCTGGCAGCGGCGCTGGCTGGACTCCGCGTTGGCGGATGAGGCGAAAGCGTATTGGCGACAAGCGCTGGATGGGTGGCAGGCGCTGGAGATGCCGCTCGATTTCGTGCGGCCGGCGCGCTTCGATCATCGCGGCGCCAATCACGTCATCGCGCTGCCGGAGGCCCTGACGATGCAGGCGGCGCAGTTCGCCCGGCGGCAAGGCGTCACGCCGTTTGCTCTGTATCTTGCGGCCTTTAATCTGCTGCTCGGTTACTTCAGCGGCCAGCAAGACATTCTGGTCGGCACGCCGGTCGCTAACCGGCCGGTGGCGGAGACCCGCTCGGCGATCGGATTCTTCGTCAATACGCTGCCGTTGCGCTCGCAAATAGACGATGCGGCGTCGCTGAATGATTATGTGCATCGGGTCTTTGATGGCGTGCTGCAGGCGCAGCGGCATCAGAATTTACCGTTGGATCAGTTGATTGAGCTGCTGCAGGTGCCGCGCGATCTGTCGCGCCATCCGCTGTTTCAGACGCTGTTCGCGCTGGAAGAGGCGGGTGAAGCGCTGGCCTGGCTGGCGCCGCAGGATCTGTTGACACACTATCAGGCGGCCAAATTCGATTTGACGCTGAGCATACAGTCGGCGCCGCAAGGCGGCAGGGCGATCTTCAACTATGCCACCGCCCTGTTTGCACCGGCCACGCTGGCGCTGTTGGGTGAGTATTATCTGACGATCCTCACGCAGATCGTCAATCACGGGGAGCAGCGCGTCAGTCAGTTGGCGCTGGTATCGGCGAGTGAAACGGCGCGGCAGCGCGCCTTCCGTCAATCCTGTCCGCCGGCCTACGATTTCGAACGCGCCATCCATCATGATTTTATCCGTCAGGCCGAGCGCGATCCGCAGCGGGTGGCGATCGTCGATGAATGGGGTGAGCTGAACTACGGTGAGCTGTATCGGCGTGCGTTGGCGCTGTCGTTGCAGCTGCGCGAGCATGCGGATATGCGCGCCGACACCATCGCGGTGATGGTGGACAAAGGGCGGGCGCAAATCATTGCGGTGCTGGCGATCCTGATGGCCGGCAAGGCCTATTTGCCGCTGGACGGCGCCTGGCCGGAACGCCGCCGCCTGGATATCGTCGCGCAGTCGCAGACCCGGATTATCCTCAGCAGCCGGGCGTGGGTGGCCCACGGTAACGCCAGGCTGTTGACGATCGATCCGCAAGGTGCGGTCAACGCGTTACCGCCGGCGGCGCCGGGTGAGCCGGTCTTGCCGGCGCCTTCCGCGCTGGCCTATGTGATCTTCACCTCCGGTTCTACCGGCACGCCGAAAGGGGTGGCGATAGAACATCGCGGCGCGGTGAACAGCATCATCGATACCTTACACCAGCTGGAACTCGGCGCGGACGATCGCGGGTTGGCGCTCAGCGCGTTGAGTTTCGACATTTCGGTGTTCGATATTTTCGGCCTGCTGTCGGTGGGCGGCGCCATCGTGATGCCGTCCGAAACTGAACGCTATCAGCCTGAGGCCTGGCATCGGCTGTTGATGACCCAGGGCGTAACCTTCTGGAATTCCGCGCCTTCGGTGATGACGCTGCTGGTGGAGCAACTGGAGTCCGCCGCATCGCAGGCGCAGTGGCCGCATCTGCGCAACGTGGTGCTGGTGGGCGAGGTGATCTCGCGTTCACTGCCGGCGCGCATTCGCCAATGGCGGCCAGGGTGCCGGGTAGTCAGCGCCGGGGGCGCGACCGAAAGCTCCATTTGGTCGATTTTGTACGACATTCCGGAAACGCCGATCCTGGCGCCCAGCGTGCCTTATGGCCGGGCGATGGCCCATCAGCGTTTCTATGTGCTGGATCGCCATCTGCGCGTGTTGCCGCCCTGCTTACCGGGGGAGCAGTACATCGGTGGGGCCGGCGTGGCGCGCGGCTATTACCGCAATCCGTCGCTGACCGAGGAAAAATTCATCTACCATCCGGAATTGGGGGAGCGGCTTTATCGCACCGGCGATGCCGGGCGTTATTTGCCGGACGGCAATCTGGAGTTCCTCGGCCGTATGGATTTTCAGGTGAAAATCAATGGCTACCGCGTCGAGCTGGGGGAGGTCGAGCAATGTGCGCTGGCGTTCGGCGCGATCAAATCCTGCTGCGCCGTGGTGCTGTCAGAGGCGCATCGGCAGCGTCTGGCGCTGTATTACGTCAGTGAGGCGCCGCTGGAGGAGTCGGTGCTGCTGGCCTTTATGAGCGGGCAATTGCCGCTATACATGCTGCCTGAGGCCCTGGTGCGGCTGGAAGCGTTGCCGTACAACTCCAGCGGTAAGCTGGATCGCAAGGCGTTGCCGGCGCCGACGGCGAATGAGCCGCAGGCCTATGTCGCTCCCGCGAACGCGCTGGAGCAGCAGTTGTGCGCATTGTGGCAGGAGGCGCTGCAGTGCGAGCAGGTCGGCATGACGGACGATTTCTTCCTGCTGGGCGGCACCTCGATCAAGGCGATCTCCCTGTGCGTCGGCATGGGTGCGCTGATGGCCGCGCCGGTGCCGGTGGTGCAGCTGTTGCAAAGCCGCACCCTGAAAAATCTGCTGGCCGCCAACGAGCGCCGTTTGGTCATGCCGCTTAACCGCCGGACAGACGGCGTGCCCGCGATGTGGATGATCCACCCGGCGCTGGTGGGCGCGGAGGCGTTTCATGCTTTCGCTCAGCCGTTGCAAGGGCGACTCAATTGCTATGGCGTCGATAACCACAATCTTTACCATCAACCGACCATCGACTCGCTCGGCGAGCTGGCCGAACGGTATTTAAACGACATGATTGCCGCCGGCCTGCTGCAAGACGCCGGGCCGGTGCGCATTCTCGGGTGGTCGTTGGGGGGCATCATCGCGCTGGAGATCGCCGCTCGCCTGGAGGCGCGCGGCTGCCGTAACGTGCAGCTGTATCTGCTGGACAGCTTCTATCTGCAGACCACGGCGGAGCTGCCGCTGGAGCAACTGCTGCCTGCGCTGGGCATCGAGGGCGAGGCGGCGACACGCGCCATGGCCGCCGGGCAGGCGGAGCGGCGGCTGTCTGAGGGGAGTCTGAGCCGCAGGCTGCAAACCACGAAGGTGACGCTGTTTAAGGCGACGGAGGGTAACCCGCAGTTGCCGGAGGCGATAACGGCGCCGCTGCTGGCGCTGGAAGATAATGGGCTGGGCGCGGTTTGCGCGCAGCTCAAGATTATCCCGCTGGCTTGTCACCACCATAATATCTTGCAGTGTGAGGAGGCGATCGGCAACGCACTCAATCAGGACGCCTGATTGGCTCAACGGCTCCGTACAGGCAGGCGGAGCCGGTATCAATCAGTGGGAGAGTGAAGATGCAAACACACAAGTTGGGGCGAGAAGGGCTGGAAGTATCGGCGTTGGGCCTGGGCTGCATGGGGCTGAGTTTTGGCTACGGCCCGACCACCGATAAACGGCAGGCGATCGATCTGATCCGCGCCGCGGTCGACGAAGGCGTGACGCTCTTCACTGCCGCTGGCTGTTGAAGGTCAGTAGTTGCCCCTCCACCCGCACTTTGATCTCACGGCCATCGCGGGTAAATTCCCTGGCGTACAACCCGCCGAGGGTTGGCAAACGCATGTCAATGCAGCGATGGTTTTGCAGCGCTTGTGGCGTAGCGGGGCGGCCGTAACGGGCGAAATAGGCAGGGGAGGCGGCGGGCACCATGCGCATGTCGGGCCCGATGCGCACCGCGGCCATATCCTTCGCCACTTGTTCCCCCAGCCGGATGCCGACGTCGATGTCGGCCAGACTATTGTCGACGGTGATTTCTACGTTGATGTCCGGGTAATCTATGAGGAAAGTGCGCAGAGCCAGGCGCTGGACGGCAGTCCGTTGACCTGGCTGAAGCCGGTCAGCGAAGCGGAATACCTGGGGGTGAGTTCGATTTAGTTATCGGCAGAGTGAAATCTCTGCCTTGGCTTATTCCTCGGTGGCACAACGAATAGAAAGAGCAGGGCAAGTTCACAGCCATTAGTATTGAGTATGCCGATAACGGTTCCTAAAAATACTCAAGGGTAGAATGATGGATACTTGTCCCGATATTGCTACGTTGCGAAAAACTGTGCCTGCTATTACGGGCGAGTTGATTGAGGTTACTTCTTATTATTCCGATTGGTATACGACTACCGGAACTCCTGAAGGCGGTGGCGTATTTACCGCTGTGCAATCTGCCGTATTTAATGACGATGGAGGTATTTATATCAAATCGGCAGAAAACTGGACATGGGTAAGAGCGCTTGACGTGTCTGGCCTTATTACACCCGCGATGTATGGTGCACGAGGCGACAATGTGACGGACGATACGGAATCGTTAACGCGTTGTTTCGTCTCTCCCTATAGTGTCATTTGTCGAGCGGGCGCTGTGTATTTAACTTCGAATACGGTAAACGTGAAAGACGGTAGAACGGCGCGCAAAACTATCAATTTAAACGGTGCTACGATCAGAGCCAAGACGGGGCACGTAAAACCGATGTTTGCCAATGAAACGTCACTGGCTGGAGCCTACGATTATCTTCATGGCGTAGAGATGTTTGGCGGTAAATTGCTTGGCAATGCTACTCGCAATAGCGTTTATAACGTGGTGAAAAGTCATGTGGGTTATTCCGGTGGAGAAGGAAGTTATTTTCACCATATGCAATTAAGTGGGTTCTGTGACGGATTCAGCCTTCAGGGGCGATCGCTGGCGCATGATATTATCATCGATGAGTGCCGTGATGACTTTTTTGCCACCTACAATGACGGTAACGTGATATCGGATATTACATGTGGTTATTGCCTTGGTGACGGGGTGCTGATAAAAGGTAATAATAATAATGTAACAAATATCCGTATGTTGGGCGCAGGTGTTCCCTCTGATAAACCAGAGGCTGGTTACCTTGCTGGTGCGGTTTTAAGCATTGCTCAAGATGGAGACCTTGGGAAAAATAATTTTATTTCGAACGTGCAGTGTGGTGGATGGGGCAGTGGGGTGGTTATCTGCTCCGGAGAGAATAACAGCTGCGTCAATATCAACGCGGGTGACTGTTATTTTCTAAACAATCCGACCAGTACAGCAATCAAAAATCGTGCATGTGCAGTCTATTCTTCGGGGACAAGACATTCTATACGATCTGTTTCTATTGGGGCGTGTTTGAGCGGGATTGAATTACACGATGGCTCTGAAGATACGGTAATCGATTATATTTCGCTGCGTTCCTGTTATCACAGTTTCGCGCTGTCCGCCTCCGGTCAGCAAAGCCGTTGTCGCATTGGCCGCATCGACATTGGAAAAGTCGATAGTGCGGACAGCTTTTTTATCAAAATGCCGCAACTGATGATTGACGAGATCAATGTAGGCGAATTCTCGGCTGCATACGCTGTGAACACGGCCATGTGCCGTATCTTGGCCAATTGCGTTATTCGCCGCTTGAGTTTTAATCGAGGATTGCCTGAAGGGACGCTCCCCATTGTGCTGTTGGCTGCCGATTGTGATATCGACGAATTGATTGTCAAAGGGACTAAAGCTGTTTGCTTAACGACGACGGCGACGACGATCAATGTTCCTCGCAATTTGACCATTGAACAAAGCGAAGACGCCATTGATTCACCTGTGAAACTATTAGGGAGTGGTCGAAGCGTGGCGGAGCGTTGGCGCATTACAGGAAAGAATAGCGTGCGGCCGGCTTTGCGTGGTGCCGGGATACAATTGACCCTTGGTCAGTATAGCGGATTACCTTGGTATATCGATACACCCGACTCTTCAGCCTTATATATCGGAAAACCTGTTGGCGGTAGCTATGATAGGGCTGCCAATGCGGTGGCTCAGGGCGGATTTTCGTTGCGTGAAGGGACGGAACTGGCTGCTCCTGCTGAGTTGGCGCTGGCCTGGGATGGAACTCGTATGCATGTTGCGCTCAATGGTCTGGACATCGGATTTTTAACGTTGCAAAAATACGTTTGACGATGAAATAAACGTATAGCCCCGTAGAGAATACGGGGCTATCGACGCCGAAGGTGTTGGAAAACGTTTTTAATTTTATGCAGTGAAGAGTGTCATTTCACCAAGATGAATATTTGCCTTATGCCCGGCCCCTCACATCAGGCGCCCAGGCCGCCGAGGCACAGGTATTTGATCTCGAGATAGTCTTCGATGCCGTATTTTGAGCCTTCACGGCCCAAACCGGAGTGTTTCATGCCGCCGAACGGCGCCACTTCGGTGGAGATCAGCCCTTCGTTGATGCCGACAATGCCGTACTCCAGCGCTTCGGCCACGCGCATCACCCGGCCGATGTCGCGGCTGTAGAAGTAAGCGGCCAGGCCGAACGGCGTGTCGTTAGCCAGTTCGACGGCGTCGGCTTCCTGGCTGAAGCGGATCAGGGGCGCCACCGGGCCGAACGTCTCCTCGCGGAAGATTTTCGCCGTGCGCGGCACGTCGGTCAGGATAGTCGGGGTGAAGAAATTGCCGCCCAGCGCGTCAGGCTTGCCGCCCAGCAGCACCGAGGCGCCGTGCTCGACGGCGTCGGCGATATGCTCGCGCACTTTCTCCACCGCGTCCGGGTTAATCAACGGGCCGATGGTGACGCCGTCATCCAGGCCGTTGCCGACTTTCAGCTTGGCGACGGCGGCTTTCAGTTTGGCGGCGAAGGCATCGTATACGCCGTCTTGCACCAGAAAACGGTTGGTGCAGACGCAGGTCTGGCCGGCGTTGCGGTATTTCGAGGCGATCGCGCCGGCCACGGCGGCGTCCAGATCGGCGTCGTCAAACACGATAAACGGCGCGTTGCCGCCCAGCTCCATGCTGGTTTTCTTGATGGTGGGCGCACACTGGGCCAGCAGTTGCGCCCCCACTTCGGTGCTGCCGGTGAAGGAGAGTTTGCGCACGTCCGGGTTGGCGGTGAGTTCGCCGCCGATGCCTTTGCTGGGGCCGGTTATCACGTTGCACACCCCGGCGGGCAACCCGGCGCGCTCCGCCAGCACGGCGATCGCCAGCGCCGAGAACGGCGTCTGACTGGCGGGGCGGATCACCCCGGTGCAGCCGGCGGCCCAGCCGGGTCCGGCTTTACGGGTGATCATCGCCGCCGGGAAGTTCCACGGGGTGATGGCGGCGAACACGCCGATCGGCTCTTTCTGCACGATGATGCGGCGACCGGCCTGCGGTTGTGGAATGGTGTCGCCATACACCCGCTTGCCTTCCTCGGCGAACCATTCGATAAAGGAGGCGGCATAGGCGATTTCACCGCGGCTTTCGGCCAGCGGTTTGCCCTGTTCCGCCGTCATGATGCGCGCCAGATCTTCCTGATTTTCCATCATCAGCTCAAACAGTCGCCGCAGCTTGCCGGCGCGCTCTTTGGCGGTCAGCGCGCGCCAGGCGGGCAGCGCTTTTTTGGCGGCGGCGATGGCGCGAGCGGTTTCTTCGGCGCCGAAGGCCGGCACGTGGCCGATCCGCTCGCCGTTGGCGGGGTTATGAATGGCGATCGTGCGGCCTTCCTGGGCTGGCAACCATTGCCCGTCGATGTAATTGGCCTCGCGGAACAGCGTGGGATCCTTGAGGGTGGCGCGGATACTGATGCTCATGAGTCTCTTCCTTTGCTGAGTTCAACGGAGTGGTCTATTCCATACGGCTACCCTTTACCCTAGCAAACTTTGCCGCCGCCGTTTGCCAACGCGACGACAAGATGGCCGTTTTCTCACTGCGCATCTTCTGTACAAAAAATATCCGCCGTCGGGTCGATACTGAAAGAGCAGGCATATGACCCTTTTCGATGTGATTAAAAGGAGTGTGCGAATGATGAAATCAGTGGACAGACATCTCGCGGCCTACGGCAGCGAAATGGATTTTTTGGCGTCGAGCATCGCCCTGATGGAATGGCAAGGGCGGCAGATTGACGCCGGGCAGGTGGCCGGCAATATGTCGGAGCAGCAAAGCCGCCTGTTCTTTGCGCGGTTGAATTATTTTCGTCAGCTTTATCAGGCCGCATCGGCGGCCGAACACAGCCTGTAATTTCCGATCCAGCCCCGCCGCCGCGGGGCTTTTCATTTCAGCGGTGCCACACCCCGGTCGCCAGCGTCGCCGGCGAATACTCCAGATTGCGCCCTCGCCACGGCAGCGCCGCCGCAAAACGCCAGGCGCGGCGCACGTCAAATCGCCAATAGCGTTCCGCCCCTTCGACGCCGGGATGGCCGTCAGCCTGCCAGAGGAATTGCGTTTCCCCCTGCAGATGCAGCACATCGCCGCGATCGAAATCGATGAACAGCAGCGCCGCCCGCGGTTCGGCCAGCAGATTGCCCAGCGTGTTCATGTAGCGGTTGCCGCGAAAGTCCGGCATCCACAGCGTGTCACCTTCCAGGTGGATAAAGCCGGGGCGGCCGCCGCGATGGGAAATATCCACGCCGCCCTGCGCCAGTGCCAGGTGCGCGCAGCTGGCGACGAAGCAGGTGTCCGCGGCGCGGATCAGCGCCTGCGCCGCCGCATCCAGCACGGCCAAATGCTCAATCGGCTGCGGCTGGCTGTCCACCGGGTAGAGTTCGCGGCGCTGAATGTACTGCGGGCAGTTGCCGAAGCTTTGCTGAACGAGGATTTCCACCCGGTTTTTGTCGGTGCGGCCGACGGCGCCGTTGGCGCGGTTGCGCCGCCGGTTGCTGAAATCCAGCCCCAGCGCGCCGACCGGCTTGCCGGGCAGCAACAGCGCCTGGGCGGGATCGTCGCTGCGGCGCGGCGCGCTGATGCGTAAATGCGTGTCGTCCGGCGTGCGTAAAAATCCGGGCGGGCCGGTGAACAGGGTGGCGATGGGCCAGCCTTGTTCATCCAGCGTGGCGACAAACAGGTAGGGCAGCGCGGCGAAAAACGCGCGGTGCTGATCCGGCATCGCGGGGTAGATGCCACCGCCTACGCCGCCAAACCCGGCCAGCGTCTGCGCGCGCAGCTCATCGGGATGGAACAGTTGCGGGATCATGGCGTCAGCTCCCCGCCGGTTCCGGCAGGGCCGGCATGGCAAAGAAGCCGGGCAGTGCAGCGATGCGCGCCGCCCAGCGACGTATCGCAGGGTAAGGCGACAGCGAAATGCCGCCTTCGGCCGCGACCGCTACGTAGCTGTGGCAGGCCAGATCGGCGATGGTGGGCTGTTCGGTGGCCAGGTAGTCCCGCTCGCTCAGGTGCTGTTCCATCTGCGGCAGGAAACGATCGCTGACCGCCCGCGCCGCCTGATAGTCCTCCGGCACGGCGAATTGGGCGATCAGTCGGCAGGCCGCCGGGCCGTATCGGACTTCACCGGCGGCTTTGGAAAGCCAGGCCTGCACTCGCGCCGCCGCGGCCGGCTGTTCCGGCAGCCAGTGGCTGTCCGGCGCATAGCGCTTCACCAGATAGACCAGAATGGCGTTGCTGTCGGCCAGCGTCAGATCGCCATCCTGCAAGACCGGGATCTGGCCGAACGGGTTGAGCCGGCGGAAGGCTGCGCTCTGCCGTACGTCCGCCGAGGCTTCGACCCATGCATAGGGCAGCGCCAGCATGCGCAGCAGCAACGCCACGCGATGAACGTGGCCGGAAAGCGGGGTGCCGTAGAGTGTGATGGTGGACATGGCGTTTCTCCTCAGTGCTTTTTGTCAGCATACTCTTGCGTTGAACGAGCGAAATCCGGCAATGTGGAAATTGATAATTTCACTTTTCGGAAGAATCTATGGATCGGTTAGACGAGTTGGCGATTTTCGTTGCGGTGGTGCAGCAAGGCAGCCTGGCGGCGGCCGGGCGCAAACTGCGGCGTTCGGCGCCGGCGATCACCCGGGCCATCGCCGCGCTGGAACAGCGTTTCGGCACCCGATTGGTGGAGCGCACGACCCGGCGGCTGGCGCCCACCGAGGCGGGTGCGCGGCTGTTGGAGCGCGCGCAACGGCTGCTGCAGGATTATCAGGCGGTGGTGCAGGATACCGCCGAAGCGCAGCTGAGCGGCTTGCTGCGCGTTACCTCGCCGGTGCAGTTCGGCCGCCGGTACGTGGCGCCGGTGGTGATGGCATTTCTCGATGATTACCCGCAGATGCAGATCGAAATGGTATTGAACGATCGCAATCTCGATCTGATTGACGAAGGGTTGGATATCGCGGTGCGCATCGGTCATCTGCAGGACTCTTCCCGCGTGGCGCGGCGCCTGGGGCAGGTCAGCCGGGTGACGGTCGCCAGCCCGGATTACCTGGCGCGCTGCGGTGAACCGCGATCGCCGGCGCAACTGGCGGAGCACGCCACCATCGTCGGCACCCAGCGGCCGTCGCTGCGCGAATGGCGCTTCGGTCCGCAGGAAAACGGCGAGCGCGTGCGATTGGCTCCCCGGCTGTTGCTCAACGACGTGGAAGCGCAACTGCTGGCGGTGCGCGCCGGCAAGGGCGTCGCCCGGTTGCTCTCGTATCAGGTGGCGGACGATTTGGCCGCCGGTACGCTGGTGCGGCTGTTGACGGATCATGAGCCGTTGCCGATGCCGGTACAGCTGGTGGCGCAGCAGGCACAGCACATGCCGCTGAAGGTGCGCGCCTTTTGGGATTATGCATTTGAACGGCTCAGCGCCTTGCCGCAAATTCAGCCGGACGGGCGGGGGAAATAAACGCAAAAAGTTTCATGGGTTAAACTTTTTCATTATTCATCAGGTTTTATTTTACCGGGCGCGCATTGCTGATGCGCCCGTCTTGACAATAATTTTGTCGGTGCTAATAGTTAATTCACATCTTAAATAATAAACGAAGTTTAATATATGAAACCACTTGCGGGGAGTTATGACAACGGCGCCACGGTGGATAATGAAGCGGCTATTTTGACTTCATTTCAAACCCGCAGCGCGGCTGTTTATAAACAGACGCGCCATGAAAATAATATTGCTTATGGCAACGGCGAACGCGAAACATTTGATTGGCTCTATTCTGCAAAGCAGCATCAGGGGACGTTAATTTTTATTCACGGCGGCTATTGGCAATTTTGCGATAAGGCGGATTTCGCCTTTATCGCCGCCGGGCCGCTGGCGTTGGGTTTTGACGTGGTGTTGGTGGAATATGCGCTCGCGCCGGCGGTGGATCTCGACGAAATATGCCGACAGATCGGAATGGCGCTGGATGCCATTCAGCGCCGCCTGCCGCCGCACTACGCCCATCCGGTTTATCTGTGCGGCCATTCCGCCGGCGGGCAGTTGGCGGCGCTCTGGCAGCAGCATGCGTTGGTGGATGCCGTCTTTCCCATCAGCGGCCTGTTCGAGCTGGCGCCGCTGCAACAAAGTTATGTCAATCGGGCGCTGCAGTTGACCACGCGGCAAATTGAAACGCTCAGCCCGGCGCGCCGCCTGCCGACGCGCGGCAAGCCGCTTACGCTGTATTACGGCGCATTGGAGCTGCCGGAACTGAGAGGTCAGTCGCAACACTATCATGCGGCGCTGCGCCAACGCGGGCTGCCGGCTGAACTGGTCGCGGTGCCAGGCGCCAACCATTTCACCATCCTGGATGCGTTGTTCGCCGCCGACGGCGCGCTGCTTCGCCAACTTGACCACCACGGGAACCACTGACATGCGCGAGATTGTAGAGACCGGGCTGCCGGATATCGGCCAGCCTTTTTCCTGGGCCACCCGGGGCGGCGGCATGCTGTTTACCGCCCACGGCCCGGTGCGGGCGGACGGCAGCATCGACACCGGCGCGCCGGAGCGACAGATTGCGCTGACCTTCGATAACCTGGCGCAGACGCTGAAGGCGGCGGGCAGCCACAGCGATAAGGTGCTGCAGGTGATCGTGTATCTTACCGACGTTAACGACGTTAAATGGCTCGATGATATTTACCGGAAATACTTTAATTATCCTTATCCCAATCGCTCGACGGTTATCGTCGAAAAATTGGTGGTGCCCGGAATGAAAATAGAAATTACCGTCAGCGCCATCGCCTGATTTAATTTCTCCTTAAGCCTGTCTTCATATTAATTCAATAACGAGTTAAGGATGCGTCATGTTTAAACAGATTGCACCTTCCACCGCCGATCCTATTATGTCGCTGATGGAAGCCTATTTGCAGGATCCCAATCCGAAAAAAGTGAATTTAGGCATTGGGCTGTATTACGATCGGCAGGGGAATATTCCGCTGATGCAGGCGGTTGAGGCGGCCGAGCAGCGGTTGCTGGCGCTGCGCCGCCCGCACGGTTATCCGCCAATCGAAGGTTCGCCGCAGTTCGCCCGCCAGGTGCAGGCGCTGCTGTTCGGTGAGCAACAGGCGGCCGAGATCGCCACGGTGCAGACCGTCGGCGGCTCCGGCGCGTTGAAGCTGGCGGCGGATTTTTTGCGTCACTTTCTGACGCGCGGCGAAATCTGGGTGTCCGATCCTACCTGGGCCAATCACTGGGCGATTTTCGAAGGCGCCGGGCTGCGGGTGAATACCTATCCCTACTTTGATGAAGCGGCGGGCGGCCTGCGTTTCGCCGCCATGCTCGACGCGTTGGACAGCCTGCCGCCCGGCAGCGTGGTCTTGCTGCACCCTTGTTGCCATAACCCGACCGGCACCGATCTGACGGCGGAGCAGTGGCGCGCCACGCTCGCCGTGCTGCAGCGACGCAGCCTGCTGCCGCTGTTCGATATCGCCTATCAGGGCTTCGGCGACGGGCTGGAGGAGGACTGCTTTGTATTGCGCGAAGCGCTGAAAACCGATCTGCCGTTTTTGGTCTGCAATTCGTTTTCCAAAAACGTCGCGCTGTACGGCCAGCGTCTGGGCGCGCTGTCGGTGCGCTGCGCCGACGCGGAAAATGCCGCCAACGTCAAAGGGGCGTTAAAAACGCTGATCCGCCGCAGCTACTCCTGCCCGCCGACGCACGGCAGCCAGATCGTGGAAACCCTGCTCGGCGACGCCGAACTTGGCGAGCTTTGGCGCAATGAGCTGGCAGAAATGCGCTCGCGCATCAAGCAAATGCGTGAACAGCTGGCCGCCGGGCTGGCGCAGGGCGGCTCTTCGCTGGATCACCGGCGCATACGCGATCAGCGCGGCATGTTCAGCTATACCGGCCTGAACGAAGCGCAGCTGCAGACCCTGCGGCAGCGCTATGCCATCTATCTGGTCTCGCCCGGCCGCATGTGCCTGCCAGGGCTTAACCCCGGCAACATTGACTATGTGACCGCCGCGATCCTCGACGTCACCCGTACCGCCTAACTCCGTCCGGGAGCACAGACATGCCACAGATGAATGATTTTGAGCATATCGCCCGCCGCCAGGGCGGGTTGAACAAGCATCTTACCGCCGGGCAGATGTCGATGCTGGCGATCGGCGGCGCCATCGGCACCGGGCTGTTTCTCGGCAGCGCCTACGCCATTCAGATGGCGGGGCCGTCGGTATTGCTGAGCTACCTGATCGGTGGCGTCATTGCGCTGCTGCTGATGGGCAGCCTGGCGGAAATGACCTCCGAACACCCGACGCCCGGCTCGTTCGGCGACTACGCCGAATTCTACCTCGGCCCGCTGTTCGGTTTTCTGGTGCGTTACTCTTACTGGTCCTGCGTGGTGCTGGCGGTGGGCACCGAAGTCACCGCCATCGGCATGTACATGCAGTTCTGGTTCCCGGCGACGCCGACCTGGCCGTGGGTGCTGCTGTTCTCGGCGGCGGTGATCGTTGTTAACGTGATCGGCGTGAAATCGTTCGGCCAGGTGGAATACGCGCTGTCCACCGTCAAAGTGACGGCGATCGTGGCGTTTATTCTGATCGGCATCGGCATTCTGGCGTTCTCGGGCAACCCGGCCTATGGCCTGCGCAACCTGACCGCCGGCGGCTTTATGCCGTTTGGCGTCAAGGGCATGTGGTTCGCGGTGATCGTTTCCATCTTCAGCTACCTGAGCATTGAAATGATCGCGGTGGCCGCCGGCGAGGCGAAGAATCCGGTGATTGCGGTGAAGGCGGCGTTCAAGGGCACCATCGTGCGGCTGTTCATCTTCTACATGCTGTCGATCGCCCTGATGCTGGCCATCGTGCCCTGGCGCCAGTCCGGCACCGGCGAAAGCCCGTTCCTGATGGCGATGAACGTGATCCATCTGCCCGCCGCCGCCGGTATTTTCAACTTTATCGTGCTGGTGGCGGCGCTGTCGGCAATGAACAGCCAGCTGTATATCACCACTCGCATGATGTTCTCGCTGTCGCGCGCCGGGCAGGCGCCGGCGGCGTTGGGGCGCGTCAGCCGGCGCGGCATTCCGGTCAATGCGCTGGCGATGTCGTGCATCGGTATCGTGGTGTCTATCGTGCTGAGCCTGGTGGCGCCGGAAACCTCGTTCGCCGCCATGATGTCTATCTCGGTGTATGGCGCCTGCTTTACCTGGCTGATGATTTTCGTCACCCACCTGTTCTTCCGCCGCCGGCATCGGCAGACCCACCTGAAATTTCGCATGTGGGGCTTTCCCTATACCACCTTGCTCGGCGCCGGGCTGATGACGGCGTTGATGATCTCGACGGCGTTTACCGAATTCTTCCGCATGACGCTATGGTTCGGTATTCCGTTCACCTTGCTGCTGGTGGTGGCTTATCACTTCCAGAGCCGCCGCGCGGCTACGCCGTCGCCGTTCAAGGCGCCGGAGGTGGAGTAATAAGGGGAGGGGCTGAGGCGCATCTCAGCCCCGGGGATTAAAGCTGGCTTTTCGGGATCAGGTGGTCGCCGAAGCTCAGGCGCCGGCGGCCCGGCTCGATTTCGGTCAGCGGCGCCACTTCGTGCAGCGAGGATTTGCAGCGCTGCACCAAATCCTGATACTCGCGGGTGCCGGCGATCTTCCAGGCCAGCTCCTGTTCGGTCAGATCGCGCAGCACGCGCGCCGGGCTGCCGACCACCAGCTTGTTGGCTTCGATCACCGCCGCGGCTTTGACGAACGCCATCGCGCCGACGATGGTGTTCTCGCCGATCTCCGCACCGTCCATCACCACCGCGTTCATACCCACCATCGCGTTGCGGCGAATGCGGCAGCCGTGCAGGATGGCGCCGTGGCCGATATGGCCGTCTTCTTCCACCACCGTGTCCTGCTGCGGGAAGCCGTGCATCACGCAGTTGTCCTGAATGTTGGCGCCGTCGCAGATCACCAGGCGGCCAAAATCGCCGCGCAGGCTGGCGTTCGGGCCGATATACACGTGTTTGCCGACGATCACGTCGCCGATCAGCACCGCCGTCGGGTGCACGTAACTGCTGGGGTCAACGACCGGCGTCAGGCCGTCAATCTGATACACAGGCATAGCGTGAGTTCCTTAACATGTAGGGTCGCGCGGCAGGCCGCCGAAGCGCCGATAGTAGCCGGCGGCCGGCGCGGGCAGGGCGCCGATGGTGGTCTCCGCCAGCGCGCTGACGTAGTCCGTCGCGGCGCGATCGACCTGCTGATAGAGATTGATGCACAGATTGCGGGCGATCTGGCCCTCCCACTGGGCGGGCAGCAGCGCATCCGGCAGCAGCGGATCTTTCAACACCACGCGACGGAAGAAGTGAATCAATAATAGCTTAATCTGGAAACAGCGCAGCGGCGTCAGCGCCGCCGGGTCGACTTCGCGCAGCAGCGCCATCAGCGGCCGGAAAGAGACGATAAACTCATGATAACCGGCCGCCACCTCGCTCAATGACCAGCAGTCGGCCACCAGTTTCTGCAGCGTTTGCTCGGAGCGGTTGTAGGGGTAATCGGCGCGGAAGTAGATCACCTGCTCGCTGGCGTTCAATTCGCCGAGCAGCGCCGTCACGTCGGTTTGCGCATGGGTGGGGGCGGCCATCAGGTTGTTGGCGATCTGCCCGAACCCGAGCCAGCCCAGCTCTTTTTTCAGCCGCGCGCGCGCGTTTTTTTCGGCGCATTCCAGCAGCAACAGCTCCCATTTGCCGTCCCAGGCGGGCTGCTCGCGCAGATAGATCTTCGATTCGGCGTGGCGGAACTGGCGCATTCCCTGCTCGGTCACGCGGTAGAAGCTGCGGCGGCCGATTTTCTCCACCGCCAGCCACCCCTCTTTCTGAAGGCGGAACACCGAGGTGCGCACGAAGCGATCGCCGAAACCGAAGGCCTCCAGCAGCGCGCTCAGGCTGCCGAGCCACACTTCGCCGCCGCGGTGGCTGAGCGCGTCGCCGTACAGCGAAATGATCAGCGACGTGCCGCTGATCGGCTGGGCGTCGACGGCATGGCGAATGAACTCATCCAGTTTATGTTCCATATTTTTCCATGGGTTAGCCTTCGATGAGCCACAACATTACCATAATTTGGGGCGGCGTCATCCGTGACGCCGTGCGCCTCAGCGCGGCCGCAGATCGACCACGCGCTGCGCCTTGCCTTCCGAGCGCGGAATATCGCCGCAGTTGGCGATGCTGACGTCGGTGCTGACGCCCACGATCGATTTGATGTGGTGGCGCAGCTGGTGGCAGATATCGCAACGCTGCTGATGGCTGAGGCTGAGCGCCGATTCTTTCAGCTCGACGCGCACCGCCAGCGTGTCCAGATGCCCGCTGCGGCTGACCTGCAGTTGATAGTGCGGCGACAGCTGCTCGAACTGCATGATCTGTTCTTCCACCTGCGACGGGAAGACGTTGACGCCGCGGATGATCAGCATGTCGTCGGAGCGGCCGGTGATCTTGCCCATGCGGCGCATCTGGCGCGCGTCGCCCGGCAGCAGCCGGGTGAGATCGCGGGTGCGGTAGCGGATCACCGGCAGCGCCTCTTTGGTCAGGGTGGTGAACACCAGTTCGCCGTGCTCGCCGTCCGGCAGGGCGATTCCGGTCTCCGGGCAGATGATCTCCGGCAGGAAGTGGTCTTCCCAAATGGTAGGGCCGCCGCCGCTTTCCAGACATTCCATCGCCACGCCCGGCCCCATCACCTCCGACAGGCCGTAAATATCCAGCGCCTTGATGCCCATGCGGGTTTCGATTTCGTGGCGCAGGGCCTCGGTCCAGGGTTCGGCGCCGAACACGCCGAGCCGCAGCGAGCAGCCGCGCGCATCGCCGCCCATTTTGCGCTCCAGTTCATCGATCAGCGTCAGGCAATAGGACGGCGTTACCATGATGATGTCGGGTTTGAAATCGAGGATCAGCTGCGCCTGGCGTTCCGTCTGCCCGCCGGACATCGGGATCACCGTGGCGCCGAGCCGCTCCGCGCCGTAGTGCGCCCCCAGGCCGCCGGTAAACAGGCCGTAACCGTAGGCGACGTGCACCTTGTCTTTGGCGGTGGCGCCGCCGGCGCGCAGGCAGCGGGCGACGATATCGGCCCAGTTATCGATGTCGCGCTTGGTGTAGCCCACCACCGTCGGGCGGCCGGTGGTGCCCGAGGAGGCGTGGATGCGCACCACCTGTTCCATCGGCACCGCGAAGGTGTCGAACGGGTAGTTGTCGCGCAGATCCTGCTTGGTGGTGTAGGGGAAGCGCGCCAGATCGCTCAGCTGCTTAAGATCGTCGGGGTGTACGCCCGCCTGATCGAACTTGCGCTTGTACATCGGCACATTGTCGTAGGCGTGGTGCAGCGTCCACTTCAAACGCGCCAACTGCAACGCTTCAATCTCATCGCGCGAGGCGAATTCGATCGTTTCGAGGGGCTGTGGATTTATTGTCATGGTTAGCCTCAGGGGTCAGACACGCTCAATGATCATGGCGATGCCCTGGCCGACGCCGATGCACATGGTGCACAGAGCGTAGCGGCCGGCTCGCCGTTCCAGTTCAAACAGAGCGGCCAGCGCCAGGCGCGCGCCGCTCATGCCCAGCGGGTGCCCCAGAGCGATCGCGCCGCCGTTGGGGTTGACCTGCGGGGCATCGTCCGGCAGGCCAAGCTGGCGCATCACCGCCAACGCCTGGGCGGCGAACGCTTCGTTCAGTTCGATGACGTCCATCTGCGCCAGGCTCAGCCCGGCGATCTCCAGCACCTTGCGGGTGGCGGGCAACGGGCCGATGCCCATCAGCCGCGGCTCCACGCCGCAGGTGGCGGTGGCAAGGATGCGCGCGCGTGGCGTCAGGCCCTGGCGCGCCGCCATCGCTTCGGAGGCGACGATCAGCGCCGCCGCGCCGTCGTTCAGCCCCGAGGCGTTGCCGGCGGTGACGCTGCCGGGTTGACGGAACGGGGTTTTCAGCGCCTGCAGCTGATCGAAGGTGGTGTCGGCGCGCGGGTGTTCATCCTGGCTGAACAGGGTGACTGCGCCTTTTTTACCGGTGAGGCTGACCGGCGCTATCTCCTGCGCCAGGTATCCCAGCGCCTGCGCCCGGGCGGCGCGCTGCTGGCTGCGCAGCGCAAAGGCGTCCTGATCGGCGCGGCTGATGTTGAACTGCGCCGCGACGTTTTCGGCGGTCTCCGGCATCGAATCGGTGCCGAACTCGGCCTGCATGCGCGGGTTGACGAAGCGCCAGCCGAGGGTGGTGTCGTACAGCTGCGCCTGGCGGCTGAAGGCGCTGTCGGCCTTGCCCATCACCAGCGGCGCTCGGGTCATCGATTCCGCGCCGCCGGCCAGCATCAGCCCGGCGTCGCCGGCTTTGATGCTGCGCGCCGCCATCGCCAGCGCGTCCAGACCCGAACCGCACAGGCGGTTCACCGTCGTGCCGGAAACGCCGACCGGCAGCCCGGCCAGCAGCAGCGCCATGCGCGCCAGGTTGCGGTTGTCTTCCCCGGCCTGGTTGGCGCAGCCGAGGACCACGTCGTCCAGCTGTGCCCAATCCACCTGGGGATGGCGCTCCAGCAGCATGCGCAGCGGCAGGGCGGCGAGATCGTCGGCCCTCACCTGGGCCAGCGCGCCGCCATAGCGGCCGATCGGGGTGCGCACGCCGTCGCAGATAAATGCCTGATTCATGCCCGATCTCCTAAAATGCTGTGGCCGAGGCGGTGCGCGCGGCCGCGAAACCAGGCGACGGTTTTGCCCTGTTGATTGACGATTTCGACGTCATACAGCCCGGTGGCTTTGCCCTGATGGCGCATCTGCGCGCTGGCGGTGAGGCGATCGCCGGCCAGCGCCGGGCGGACGAAGTCGATGCTGCAGCCGGAAGCCACCGCCGCCAGCCCCTGGCTGTTGCAGGCGTAGGCGAAGGCGGTATCCGCCAGGCTGAACAGCTGGCCGCCATGGCAAGTCTGGTGGCCATTGAGCATCTGCGGGCCGACGGTCATGCTGACCTGCGCGTACCCGACGTCGACGTCATCGATGTGCATCCCCATCGCCTGAGCGCAGGTATCTTGCTGGAACATCTGTTCGGCGCAGCGCTGAGCCAGCGCGCGCGGCGTATTGGCGTTCATTGTTCGGCTCCTGGGAAAGCGGCGGGGGAAGCGTAGCGGCGCAGCAGCGGCATCGGGCGATAGCGGGCCTCGCCGTAATAGCGTTGCAGGTTTTCCAGCGTCGTCAGGATGTGGCGCCAGCCGAGCGCGGCGCCCCAGGCGAGCGGGCCGCGCGGATAATTGACCCCGCGCAGCATCGCCAGATCGGTATCCTCGGCGCTGGCGGCGCCTTTGTTCACCACGTCGAGCGCTTCGTTGGCCAGCATGGCCAGGGTGCGCATCGTCAGCAGGCCGGGGTAATCCGGCAACGGGATGACGCGTTTGCCGAGGGACTGCAGCAGACGGATCGCTTTGGCATTGTGTTGCGCGCCGTTTTGCGCCGCACAGCTGATGGCGATGGCGGAGGCATGCGCATAGTCGGCACAGAGATCGAACAGCACCACAGGCGTTCCACGTTCGTCGGCCAGTTGGCCGGCGGTTTTACCATTGGTTAACATCAGTGTAACGTCGTCGATCGTGACGTGCGGGCTGGTCTGGCCAGGTTGTTTGATCGCCCCCGCATTTTCGCATAACAGCTGCGCCAAATCGGCCAGCGAAGACCAGTCGCCGTGCAGCGTAACGCGCTGCGGCAGCGCGGCCTGCACCGGTGGCGCAAAGGCGATCATCTCTGCGGTGGGGCGTTGCGCGTCGTAGCGGTAGAAGCCGCGGCCGGATTTGCGGCCAAGGCGCCCGGCGGCCACCAGCTCCTGCTGCACCAGCGAGGGGGTGAAGCGCGGATCCTGGTAGAAGGCCTGATACACCGAGTCGGTCACGGCGTAATTGACGTCCTGGCCGATCAGATCGGTCAACTGCAGCGGGCCCATGGCGAAACCGCCGGCGTCGCGCATTACCGCATCCAGGGTGGCGGCGTCGGCCACCCGTTCCTCCAGTGCGCGCAAGGTTTCGGCGTAGAACGGCCGTGCCACGCGGTTGACGATGAATCCCGGCGTCGAACGACACACGACGCTCTGCTTACCCCAGCGCTGCGCCAGGGCTTGCAGCGCGGCGAGGGTCTCGGCCCCGGTCTCCAGACCGCTGACGATCTCCACCAGCTTCATCAGCGGCGCCGGGTTGAAGAAGTGCAGCCCGGCCATGCGCTGCGGGTGTTGCAAGGCGCCGGCGATGGCGGTGATCGACAGCGAGGAAGTATTGCTGGCGAACAGCGCCGTGGGCGAGCAGATCGCTTCCAGATCGCGGAACAGGCTCTGCTTGATCGCCAGATTTTCCGCCACCGCTTCAATCACCAGCGCGCTGTCGGCCAGTTGCTCGAGCGAATCGGCGCGTTCGAGACGCGCCAGCAGCGCCTCGGTGGTGTTTGCGTCGGCCTTGCCGCCGTCGACCCGCTGCCGCAGGCGGCGAGCGAGTTCGTCGAG
Source organism: Serratia sp. B501 (assembly GCF_051172315.1). Lineage (NCBI taxonomy): Bacteria > Pseudomonadati > Pseudomonadota > Gammaproteobacteria > Enterobacterales > Yersiniaceae > Serratia > Serratia sp. B501. The sequence goes on along the minus strand of NZ_JBPIZB010000003.1, from coordinate 62,460 downwards.
CGCGCGCTGGGCGGCGGCGGGGGCGATATCGAACAGCCGCACCGGGTGACCGGCGGCGGCGGCCACCTGCGCAATGCCGATGCCCATGGTGCCGGCACCGATCACCGCCACCTGGCCGTTAAGAAGGGGCGCGTTCATGGCTATTTCCCGCTGAAGTTTGGCGTGCGTTTGGCGAAGAACGCGCTGACGCCTTCGCGGTAGTCGTCGCTGCGGCCGCCCAATCGCTGCAGATCGCGTTCCAGATCGAGTTGTTGATCGAGGCTGTTGGTGGCCGAACTGTAGATGGCTTTCTTGATTAGCCCCAGACCGTAAGTCGGCTGGGTGGCCAGATGGCGCGCCAGCGTTTGCGTGCGGTCGGCCAATTCATCCGCCGGCACCACCTGCCAGATCATGCCCCACTCCAGCGCCTGTTGGGCGCTGATTTTGTCGCCCAGCATGGCCATGCCCATCGCGCGGGCGTGGCCGGCCAGCCGCGGCAGGAACCAGCTGCCGCCGGAATCCGGCACCAGCCCCAGGCGGCAGAACGACTGAATAAAGCCGGCGTTGTCGGCGGCGATGACGATGTCGCACGCCAGAGCCAGCGCGGCGCCGGCGCCGGCCGCCACGCCGTTGACCGCGCACACCACCGGTTTGGGCAGGGCGGTCAGGCGACGGATCAGGGGGTTGTAGAATCGTTCGACCGACAGGCCGAGGTCCGGCGCCTGTTGATCGGCGCTGACGTTGCGATCGTTGAGATCCTGCCCGGCGCAGAAACCGCGGCCGGCGCCGGCGATCAGCAGGCAGCGCACGTTGTCGTCGCGTTCGGCTTGCGTCAGCGCTTCGCTCAGTTGGCGATGCATTTCGTCGTTAAAGCTGTTGAGCCGATCCGGCCGGTTGAGGGTCAGCGTCAACACGCCGGCCTCGAGATGACTGAGAATCAATGCGTTATCCATAAATCAGCGCCCCTGATAGTTTGGCGTACGTTTTTCGAAAAAGGCGGCGATGCCTTCGCGGCGATCGTCGGTGGCGGCCAGGGTGACGAACTGCTGACGCTCCATCGCCAGCCCCTGGCTAAGGCCGGTTTCCTCGGCCTGTTTCAGCGCCTGCTTGGCGGCGCGCAGCGCCAGCGGCGCCTGACGGCTGATGCGATCGGCAATCTGCTGCGTGCGCTCCAGCGTCAGGGCATCGACGCACACTTCGCTGATAAGGCCAGCCTGCAGCGCGGTGCGGGCGTCGATGGCTTCGCCGGTCAGCACCATCTGGCTGGCGCGCGACTTGCCGACGCAGCGGATCAGGCGCTGGGTGCCTCCGGCCCCCGGCATCAGGCCGAGGGTGATCTCCGGCAGGCCGAAGCGGGCGCTTTCGCCGCCGATAACGATGTCGCAGGCCAGCGCCAACTCGCAGCCGGCGCCCAGGGCATAGCCGTTCACCGCCGCCAGCAGCGGCTTGCTGAACTGCGACAGCCGCTGCCACAGCTGCGGACGGCGATCCGCCAGCGCGGCCGGCAGATCCTGCCGTTGCAGCTCGTGCAGATCGGCCCCGGCGGCAAAGAAACGCGCCGCGCCGGCGATCACCACGGCGCCCACGCCGCTGTCGGCATCGGCCTGCTCCAGCAGAAACACCAGCTGTTCCAGGCAAGGGGTGCTCAGGGCGTTGCGCGCCTCCGGGCGGTGCAGCGTCAGCGTGACCACGCGGTGCTGCTGCTGGCGCAAAATAAAGGGGGTATCCATCGCGGCTCCTAGACGTCGAAGTCCAATACCACGCCGTCGCCTTTCGGCCACGACTGGCAGCTCAATACATAGCCCGCCGCCAACTGATCCGGCTCCAGGCTGTAGTTGACGCCCATCTCCACCTGGCCGGCCTTCAGACGGCATTTGCAGGTGGCGCATACGCCGCCTTTGCAGGCGTAGGGCAGGTCGGCGCCCTGGCGCAGCGCAGCGTCGAGAATGCTGTCGTCCTGTTCACCGAGCTCGATATCCAACCGGCGGCCGTCGAGCAGGATTGTCACCCTGGCGGCGTTGCGATCGCCGCTGTGGCGCGGGCGGGCGACCAGGCCGCTGGTGTTGAAGCGTTCGCTGTGGATGTGGTTGGCCGGGACGCCGGCCTGTTCCAGCACGGTCTGCGCGTCGTCCATCATCGATTCCGGCCCGCAGATGAAGGCGTGGTCATAGTCGCGGAAATCCAGCAGCGCGCCGCCGATCGCCGTCAGGCGTTCACGATCGATGCGGCCGCTGAGCAGCGGGCTGTCGAGACTCTCCTGGCTGAACAGGTACAGCGGCTGAAAACGCTGCGGGTAGCGGTTTTTCAGATCCGACAGCGCTTCTTTGAACATCATCGAACGGCTGTTGCGGTTGCCGTAGATCAGGGTGAAGCTGCTGCCCGGTTCGAGCTGCAGCGTCGCCTTGATGATCGACAGCATCGGCGTGATGCCGGAGCCGGCGGCGATCGCCAGGTAATTGCCGTGGCGCTCCGCCTGCGGCTGATAGCCGAAGCGCCCCTGCGGCACCATCACTTCCAGCGCATCGCCGACTTTCAGCATGCGGTTGACGAAGCCGGAGAAACGGCCCTGATCAATCGCTTTTACGCCGATCTGCAGCAGGCCTTCCTGCGGTGAACTGCAGATGGAATAGCAACGCCGCAGCTCTTCGCCGTTGACCCGCGCCTTGAGCGTCAGGTGCTGGCCGGGGGTGTAGCGGTATTGGTTTTGCAGCTCTTCGGGCACCCGCAGGGTGATGGCTACGGCGTCCGGCGTTTCGCGCTCGATGGCGGCGACGTTCAGGCGATGAAAGACCGTCATGGTGTCAGCGCTCCTATATGCATTTGAAGTAGTCGAACGGTTCCCGGCAGTCGCAGCAGCGGTACAGCGCTTTACAGGCGGTGGAGCCGAACTCGCTGATCTTCTCGCTGTGGGTGCTGCCGCAGCGCGGGCAGGCGACCGGGCCGTGGGCGTGCGGCCGATCGCAGGTGTGGCCCTGCGGGGGCGCTACGCCGTATTGCCGCAGCCGCTCGCGGGCGTCGGCGTTCATCCAGTCGGTGGTCCAGGCCGGGCTGAGGCGAATGTCCACCCGCACCGGGCTGAAGCCGGCGGCCGTCAGCCGCTGCTCGATGGCGTTGAGCAAAAATTCGGTGGCCGGGCAGCCGGAATAGGTTGGGGTGAAGGTCACGCGCCAGCCGCTGCCGTCGCGCACCACGTCGCGCACCATGCCCAAATCGGTGATCGACAGCACCGGCAGTTCGGGATCGCTGATCTGCTGCAGGCAGTGCCAAATCTGCGGGATTTCGGCGGGTTGCAAACGAGTGACGTTCATCGCGGCCTCCTACCACTGACTGTTTGGATAGGCGCGCTGCAGGAACTGCATCTCCGCCAGCAGCGGGCCGAGGTGTTCGCTGTGCTGACCTTGCTTGCCGCCGTGACGGAACGCCTGCTCGGCAGGCAGCGTCAAGGTCGCCTGGCGCAGCGTCTCCGCCACCAGCGCCTGCCAGGGGGCCTGCAGCTCGCGCGGATCGACGGCGATGCCTTGTTCCGCCAACGTCAGCTCCAGCGCGTCGGCATGGAACAGTTCGGCGGTGAAACGCCACAGGTTATCCAGCGACTGTTGGATCTTGCGGTGGCTGATATCGTTGCCGTCACCGAGGCGGATCATCCAGCCGCGGCTGAAACGCAGGTGGTAATCGGCTTCCTTCAACGATTTGGCGGCGATGGCGGCGATCTGCGCATCGCGGCTGCGGCTTAGCGCCTGGTGCAACTGCACGTGGTAGGCGTCGAGCAGGAACTGGCGCACCAACGTGTCGTTGAAACCGCCGTTCGGCTGTTCCGCCAGCAGCAGGTTATGGAACTGGCGCTCGTCGCGGCCGAAGGCCAGGCTGTCTTCGCTGCAGGGCGGGCCGGCCAGTTCGGCGGCGTAGCCCAGGAAGTGGCGCGCCTGGCCGAGCAGATCGAGACCGATGTTGGCCAACGCCAGATCGATTTCCAGCTCGGGCGCGTGGCCGCACCAGGCGCACAGGCGCTGGGCGAGGATCAAAGGCGTGTCGCCCTGGCGGAGCAAATAGCTGATGCGCGGATCGTTAACCGTCATGGTCGCCTCTACATGTTCTTGATGCCGTCAGGGATGGTGTAAAACGTCGGATGACGGTAGATCTTGTCTTCGGACGGATCGAAGAACGCGCCGCGATCTTCCGGCTGCGAGGCGATCAGATGGCGGGATTGCACCACCCAAATCGAGCAGCCTTCGTTACGGCGCGTATAGGCGTCGCGGGCGTTTTCCAGCGCCATTTGGTCGTCGGCGGCGTGCAGGCTGCCGACGTGGCGATGCGCCAACCCTTGTTTGCTGCGGATAAACACTTCATACAGCGGCCATTCAACTTGGCTCATGATCTCGGTTCCTTATGTTGGCTATGCGGCGGAAGCGGCGCTTTTCGCGGCGTGGGCCATGGCGCCGTCGCGCACCCAGGCGCCGTCTTCCCAGGCGCGGCGTTTGGCCTGCAGGCGTTCGTGGTTGCATTGGCCGCGTCCTTTGATCACTTCATGCAGTTCGCTCCAGTCGATCTCGCCGAAGCGATAGTGGCCGGCGGCCTCGTCCCAGGTAAGACTCGGGTCCGGCGCCGTCATGCCCAGCGCCTCAAGCTGCGGCACGGTGTTGTCGACGAACTTTTGCCGCAGTTCATCGTTGCTGTGGCGTTTGATTTTCCACGCCATGCTCTGGGCGCTGTGAGGGGAGTCGGCGTCGCTCGGGCCGAACATCATCAGCACCGGCCACCAGAAGCGATCGATGGCGTCCTGCAACATCGCGCGCTGCGCATCGCTGCCGTGGGCCATCGCCATCACCGCCTCGTAGCCCTGGCGCTGGTGGAAGCTTTCCTCTTTGCAGATTTTCACCATCGCCCGCGCGTAGGGGCCGTAGGACGCGCGGCACAGCGCCACCTGGTTGACGATGGCGGCGCCGTCGACCAGCCAGCCGATCACGCCGATATCCGCCCAGTTGAGCGTGGGGTAATTGAAGATCGAGGAGTACTTCATTTTGCCGTCGAGCATCTTTTGGTAGATGTCCTGGCGCGAACAGCCGAGGGTTTCGGCGGCGCTGTAGAGGTACAGGCCGTGGCCGGCCTCATCCTGCACTTTGGCCAGCAGCACCGCTTTGCGGCGCAGCGTGGGGGCGCGCGTCAACCAGTTGGCTTCCGGCAGCATGCCGATGACTTCCGAATGGGCGTGTTGGCCGATCTGCCGAATCAGGTTCTGACGGTAAGCGTCCGGCATCCAGTCTTTGGCTTCGATAGCGATATCCGCCGCGATCTTGGCGTCGAAATGCTGCTGATACTGTGCTTCAGTTGTCATGCTTGCCTCTTGGTGATTCGTATTTTTCACATTGAATATAAAAATGTGAATCACTTTAACCAGCCATAAGGCTACAAACTGATAACAAAAAGATCAAACGAGATTCATGTGGTTTTGCGAGCGTACTCACAAGTGATTTTATTATATTGTTGATTTTATTTGATAAATAAAAGCAATAATTCTGTGTTAACGACAGGGAAAGCGGCTTGAACGCGCTTCTTGTTCTCTTTTTGTTAAAATTGAGTTTGGCGTAAACTGGCATTTATGTGATACGTAATTAAGCTGTAGGGTGAAAATTTATGAATTTTGGAGGGCACATGCAGCAGTTACACAGTTATCTTTCTGGCGCCTGGGTGTATGGGCAGGGAGAGGGCCGCGAGATCCGCCACGCCGTGACCGGCGAGGCGCTGTATCAGGTCTGCTCCGACGGCCTGCCGTTAGCGGCGAGCCTGAGCTATGCCCGCCGCCACGGGGGGCCGGCGCTGGCGCAAATGACGTTCCAGCAGCGCGCCCAGATGCTGAAAGCGGTGGCGAAACACCTGCTGGCGCACAAAGAAGCGCTGTATCAGATTTCCTATCAAACCGGGACGACGCGCAGCGACGGCTGGGTCGATATCGAAGGCGGCATCGCCACGCTGTTCGCCTATGCCGGCATGGCCGGCCGCGATCTGCCGGATGATACCCTGTGGCCGGAGGATGAGCTGATCCCGTTGTCGAAACAGGCGCAGTTCGCCGCTCGCCACGTATTGACCTCGCGCCCGGGCGTGGCGCTGCATATCAACGCCTTCAACTTCCCTTGCTGGGGCATGCTGGAAAAACTGGCGCCGACCTGGCTGGCGGGCATGCCGGCCATCATCAAGCCGGCCACCGCCACCGCGCAGCTGACGCAGGCGATGGTCAGGCTGATCGTCGACAGCGGGCTGGTGCCGGAAGGGGCGCTGCAGTTGGTATGCGGTGGCGTCGGCGACATGTTTGCGCACCTGGATTATCAGGATGCGGTGACGTTCACCGGTTCGGCGCAGACCGGGCAGCGGCTGCGCGCGCACCCGCGGCTGTTGGAGAAATCGATCGCCTTCACCATGGAGGCGGATTCGCTCAACTGCTGCGTGCTGGCGGAAGACGTAACGCCGGAGATGCCGGAGTTTGCGCTGTTTATCAAAGAGGTGTGCCGTGAAATGACCGCCAAGGCGGGGCAGAAATGCACGGCGATCCGCCGCATCATCGTGCCGGCGGCGCAGGTGGTTGCGGTGCGTCAGGCCTTGTTGCAGCGCCTGGCTGGGGTGACGGTGGGCGACCCGCAGCTGGAGCAGGTGCGCATGGGGGCGTTGGTCAGCCACGAGCAGCGTGATGATGTGCAAAGCAAGGTGGAGTTTCTGCTGCGCAACGGCTGCGAGCCGCTGTGCGGCGCGGCGCTGGATAAGCTGGAAATCCTGGGCGACGGCGCGCGCGGCGGGGCGTTTTATCCGCCGACCCTGCTGTATTGCGCCGATCCGTTCACCCATCAGGCGGTGCACGGCACTGAGGCCTTCGGCCCGGTGGCGACGCTGATGCCGTATGCGGATACCGAGCAGGCGATCGCGCTGGCGTTGCTGGGGCAGGGCAGCCTGGCGGGCTCGCTGGTGACCGCCGATCCGGCATTGGCCAAGCGCTTCATTCGCGCGGCGGCGTGCGCCCATGGCCGCATGTTAATTTTGGATGAACAGGCGGCGGAGTCCACCGGCCACGGGTCGCCGCTGCCGATGTTGGTGCACGGCGGCCCGGGGCGCGCCGGCGGCGGGGAAGAGCTGGGTGGACTGCGCGCGGTGAAGCACTATATGCAGCGCACGGCGATCCAGGGCAGTCCGGCGATGCTGGCGGCCATCGGCGGTGAATGGGTGCGCGGCGCGCCGGTCGCCGAGCACCCGGTACATCCGTTCCGGAAATACTTCGAGCAGCTGCAGCTGGGCGACAGCCTGTTGACCGCGCGCCGCACCGTGACCGAAGCGGATATCGTCAACTTCGCCTGCCTGAGCGGCGATCATTTCTACGCGCATATGGACAAGATCGGCGCCGCCGATTCGCTGTTCGGCGAGCGGGTGGCGCACGGTTACTTTGTGGTGTCCGCCGCGGCCGGGCTGTTTGTCGATGCCGCCGTCGGGCCGGTGATCGCCAACTACGGCATGGAGAATCTGCGCTTTATCGAACCGGTGAAGATCGGCGACACCATTCAGGTGCGGTTGACCTGCAAGAAGAAGATCCGCAAGCCGCAGAAAACCGCCGAAGATCGGCCGCACGGCGTGGTGGTGTGGGATGTGCAAGTATTGAATCAGGAACAGCAACCGGTGGCGCTGTACAGCATCCTGACGTTGGTGGCGCGCCAACAGGGGGACTTCGAGGCGTGATGCGCGCTTGCCGCCGCCGGAGCTGCCGGCGGCGGCAATCTATTCAGATCAGCGGCTGACCGCGCAGCTGTTCCAGCACTTTCAGCGGCGAGCGCTGCGGATCCTGCATCTTGTTCACCGGCAGCAAGAAGGTCTGTTCCAGCATAAACTGGCCGCCCATCGCGGCGTGCGGCGTTTGATCCGAGAAGCAAATCCAGCTGCTGCCCGGCGGAAACGCCAGCGCCAGCTGCGGCCCCTGTTGTTGATAATCGCCGTCGGCCTTCATGGCGTCATGCAACTGCAGCATCAGGTGGTCATAATGGCTGCGGCGGGTTTTGGTGATGTGTACCCGGTGCTGCAACCAGCTGCTAAAGGCGGAGTAGCGCGCCAGACGCGGCATGAAGCGTTGCGCCAGCTCAGGGAACGGTTCGCCGACGCGCCATTGGCGATGTTCACCGTGCGGATTGATGTTGGTGAAAATACGCAGAATACGTTCACCGTAGTTCGGGCGCGACGGGAAAGCATCGACGTGCAGCCGGCTGTCGTCTTTGCGCCAGGAGCTGCTTGCGCGCCAGGCCGAAACCGGATGCAAACGCAGGCTGCCGGTCGGATGGTGCAGCGCCTCCTGATACTCGGGCAACAGCCCGGCGATCAGCTGGCGGCAAGATTGGTAATAACGTTCCAGCAGTTGCTGAACCTGCTGCCGGCGCTCCGCGACGGCGACGCCGGTCAGCTTGCCGGACAGCGGTTGATAGCTGATGTTTTTGCGCTTCGGATCGACCAGCGCCGGATCCAGCAGCGGCATTTCCTGCTCAGACAGGGTGAAGGCCAGTTCGGGCAGAAACAGCACTTTGCCCTGTTCCAGTTCACTGACCGCGCTGGATGCTTCCGCTGCCGCCCATTGTCGCAACGGCAGCGTCAGGACGGCCTGTTCACGCATAATATCGCCAGTAGGCATGAGATCTCCTCGCAAATCTATATCGCTTTATTCCCGCCTTTCAGGTTGCCGCGTGGTTGGCTGCACTGGCTTGCGCCGTGGCTGGCTGGAGCGACGCCAAAAGTCTTTGCGTCGGTCGCCCAAATGCAACGTGAAATTTATGGGTTCTATTATGGATGTATCAGCAGGGCGCAGTGCGCCGAAGCGTGCGATGGCTTCCTGATATATAGAATAGTCCTGCTAAGGGTATCACCGGCAATGCCAATGAAAAGTAAACGGAGGCTAAACGAGGCTCGGCGTAGGCACGAATAATCAAAAATGGCACGAATTGTTCGCTGAATAGCGCATTTTTTATCTTATTGAATTGTAATGGAAATAAATATGCTGCTTATTTATTGGCGTTATTTCATTCCGATAGCGGGGCAAATTGGGGAAATAATGTTTCGGCGGGAAATTATTTCATTTTTGTCGTGGGAATAAATCGGGCCGCCCAATTTTGGTGGCCCGATGAGTGATTAAGCGCCGTAAATGCAGTTTTTGCCTTTTTTCTTGGCCTGATACAGCGCGCTGTCCGCCTCATTGATAAAGCTGATCGGCGTATCGTTATACATATGCGGCACTTTGGCGCAGATGCCGATGCTGATGGTGACGATGCCGTGCGGGTTGCCCTGATGCGGGATCTTCAGATCGCGCACCGCCTGGATGACGCGTTCGGCGAAAATCAGCGCGCCCTGCACGTCGGTATCCGGCAGGATAATCCCCATCTCTTCACCGCCGTAGCGCGCCAGAATATCGTTGCTGCGGCACGCCAACCCTTTCAGCGTCTGGCCGATCTGCTGCAGGCACTGGTCGCCGGCGACGTGGCCGTAGCTGTCGTTGTACTGCTTGAAGTAGTCGATATCCAGCATCAGCAGCGCCACGCTGCGGTAGTTGCGCGAGGCGCGCGCCAGCTCGTTCTTCAGCGCGATATCAAACTGGCGGCGGTTGGCCAGGCCGGTCAGGCTGTCCAGCAGCGCCAGTTCTTCCAGCATCTGGTTGATGCTGGTCAGCTGATCGCGGGTGCGCATCAGCTCGGCTTCGGTTTGCATGCTGTGCTTGATTTGCCGCAGCAGCACCGCGCCCATCGCCAGCAGGATCATCAGCAGAGAGAGGCCGCCGGCGGCGAACAGGCCGGCGTCGGTGCGCCAGTCCGCCAGCGCGTCGCGTTTCGACAGCCCGGCGGCGATCACCAGCGGAAAGCGGTTGACCCGCGAATAGCCGTAGATGCGCTCCACTTTGTCGTACAGCGAGGTGATGGTGGCGTTGCCGAATTCCGAATGCGGCAATATTTCGCTGAACAACACGCCCTTGGCGATATTTTTACCTATCGAGGCCGCCGAGTAAGGGCGGCGGTAGAGAATGGTGCCGTCCGCCAGCAGCAGATTTAGCGAGGCGTCGGTGTTGAGGGCGAAACTGTCGTAAAACTGGCGAAAATAATCGACGTACAACGTCGCCAGCACCACGCCACCAAAGCTGCCGTCCGGGTTGTTGAAGCGCCGCGAAACGGGGATGATCAGATCGCCGGTGGTGCGGCTGCGGATCACCTCGCCGATGTACAGACCGCCGCCATCGCGGTTTTGGTGATATTTGAAGTAATCGCGATCGGCGTTGTTGGCGTTCTTGATGAATTTGCCCGAGGAGGTCGCCAGCCAGCGGCCGCTCGCATCGTAGATAAACATCCCGTGCAGCTGCGGCAGGTTGCCGACCTGGGTTTGCATCACCCGTTGCAGCCGGGTCAATTGTGAGGGCCCCAGTCCGTCGTTCTGGAGACGTTCGGTCAGATCGAGCAGATTGCCGTCTACCTGCATGAAGGTATCGTCGGCATGCTGCGCCAGCGAACGGGCGAGGTTGGCGGATTCATGCTCGGCGCTGCGCAGATCCCGCTGGTGCGCGTTCCAGATTTGCCAGCTGTTAAAGAGGATCAGCGTGGCGGCAACGATGATGACAAACACGCCGGCCTGAAATAATAATGGGGAGCTTTTAACGCTGCGCGGCGCCGCGGCATCCTGTATGGGTTGCTGCTGAGTCATGTCACCCTTGTTGTTTAATTACTATTCAATTTGAGTTAAGAGCAATCTTATATTTTATGCATAAATGCGCCAGACCTCTAGCCCTTAACGTGGCGATAGGGAGAAAGGCGCCTCGCACCCCGCATTTGCGGCGGCGTGAACGCGAAGGAGTAAAGGAGCCATGTCGGATTACATCATTATCGCTTTACTGACGCTGGCGGTGTATTACCCCCTCACGCTGGGGGCGCTGGCGGTGATGATGTTCTTCGCCTGGCGGCGGCGCCGGTCGCCTTACTGGCGGTTGGGGCTGGCGCTGTTGACGGTGTTGTTCGCGCTGTTCGCCAAAGCGGCGTATGACTGGCACCGCTACAGCTAGCGGCGCCATGCGGGGTTATTCGACGTTGATCATCCAGTTGACGCCGAATTTGTCGGTCAGCATGCCGAAGCCTTTGGCCCAGAAGGTGGCTTGATAAGGCATCGTCACCTGGCCGCCCTGCGCCAGATTATCGAACAGTTTGCGTCCTTGTTCCGCGTCGCTGGGGTTCAGCGACAGCGAGAAGCCTTTGTGGGAAGCGCCGCCGCTGTCATCCTGTGGACAGCCGTCGGAGGCCATCAGTACGCCGTCGCCAATCAGCAGACGCGCATGCATGATCGCTTCAGGATTGACATCCTGCGGCCCGCCTTGGCGGGCTTCTTCGGGCATGTCTTTGAAGCGCATGACCATTTCAATTTTGGCATTCAACTGCTGTACATAGAAGTTAATCGCTTGCTCACAGTTACCGCTGAAGAACAAATAGGGTTGTACCAGCATGACATTGACCTCGGTTGTGGCCCGACAGGCAACGACCGGCCCTCGGGCGGGAAGAAATGATTGCTGGCGGCAATAATTGCCGTCGGTGACTTATTAGTGTAGTCCCCCTGACGTAGAATGCTCGTGCGAGGTGAGCGCCTTCGCCGCCGGCAGGGCGGGCGAAGGCGCGAAGGCGATTAATACAGCGAAGGTTCGCCGGGTGGGCGGGTTTTAAAGCGGCGGTGCAACCACATGTATTGATCGGGCGCCAGCAGCACCTGTTCTTCCACCACGCGGTTCATCATGGCCGCCGCGCGCGTTTCATCGTCCAGCGGGAAGTCCGTCAGCGGCGGCTGCACGATCAGCTCGTAGCCGCGGGCATTCGGCAGACGGCGCGGCACGAATGGCACGATCGACGGCCGCCCCATACGCGCCAGGATATAGGTGCCGGTCGTCGTGGCGGCGTTTTCCACGGCGAAGAACGGCGCGAACACGCTGCTTTGCGGGCCGTAATCGTGGTCCGGCGCGTACCACAGGATTTCACCCTGCTTCAGGTTGCGGATCATGCCTTTGATATCTTTACGATCGATCATGAATTTATTCGAGCGCAGCCGGCCCCAGGTCTGCACCCATTCCATCAGCTTGTTATTGTGCGGGCGGTGTACGCCGATGCCGGGGTTTTGCATGCCGAAGATGCGCGCGCCCAGCTCCAGAGTGAGGAAATGCAGGCCGATCAGCAGCACGCCTTTCCCGTCCTGACGCGCCAACTGCATGTTTTCCATGCCGCTCACCTTAAACCAACGGGCGATGCGCCAGTCAGGCCAGAACCAGGCCATGCCGACTTCGAACAGGCCCATGCCGACGGACTCAAAATTTTTGACAATCAGCGCCTCTCGTTCGGCGGCGGGCATCTCAGGGAAACAGAGTTCTAAATTACGGCGCGCTATTTTTACCCGGCGTTTCATCAGGGGCATGGCGATTCTGCCAAGGCCGTGTCCAAGCCGATAAATGAGCGGGTAGGGCAATAACACCAATAGATAGAGTATTCCCAGCCCTATCCACAGCAACCAATAACGAGGGCGCAAGAATTCGCGCTCAAAGCGTTGGTTTGAAATCATTTTTTCTGTTCTTCCTTTAATTTCGCAATGGGACCTTAACCCAAATTGTTATGTGCGAAATGATAGAGCATTTTTTGTGAGACCGGGTTTTCCATTCATGCTTTTTTTTACGCTTTATTTAAGCGCAGACGGGAAACGGAACGAAATGAGATTTTTACCGAGGGAAGGGCGGATATTCACCGCTATTTCAACCGGCTGGCGACATTGAAAAATAAGGACACAATTCAGCGCATCGCAAAAGTGACAACCGCTATGTAACCTTAGAGAAACAGCAGCGCGGCGGAACCGTCCCAAACGGCCGCCAGCGCATACAGCAGCGCGAGAATCAGGACAAAAGGGGCATTGAACATCGGCGTTTCCTCCAGGAGGCTGTGTTTAAAGTTTAGCCTGTCCAGATGACAATGGGATGAAATGCGATCGCTTTTGACGCGGTGAAATTCAGACGGACGGAAATGGGTAAACCGCTGATTTTTTACTATAGTCATAGTGTGATGTTGTGCGTTTGTCGCCGTACGCCCCGTCTTGAACGGCTGTGGGCAGAGTGTCCAGAGCAAGATCGCGGAACGGGCAGCGCCGGACGTGAAACAGGTGACGAAGTTCTCAGAGGGCGGGTCTGTAAGGATTTGACATGTCATATGAAAATGACGATCTAAGCGGTGTTGAGCAACCGAGCGACTACGTTAAAACCACCGCCTGCGAAGTGCGCAGCGGCGTAAAGGCAGCGCTCGAGCAATCATGTGCCTGCATCAAGGATAACCCTTGGGCAGGGGTAGGCGCCGGCGCCGTCGTGGGCCTGGTAATAGGATTTCTGTTAGGCAAAAGGCAATAGGGAGAGTAAAAATGGGCATCATTTCCTGGATCATTTTTGGTTTAATCGCCGGTATCCTGGCTAAATGGATTATGCCGGGCAAAGACGGCGGCGGCTTTATTGTTACCGTTATACTGGGGATCGTGGGCGCCGTCGTCGGCGGCTATATCAGCACCTTCTTCGGTATGGGACGCGTTGACGGTTTTAACCTGGGCAGCTTCGTGGTGGCGGTCATCGGTGCCCTGGTGGTGCTTTTTGTCTACAGGAAGATCAAAGGCTAAGCAGCCGTTGCTCAACAGGGTCGCCGCGGCGGCCCTTTTTCGTGAAATCAATCCGGCTGTGCGGCGCGGGCCGCAGCGGCTGAAAGGGGAATATCATGGGTCTGTTCGATAGCGTATTGGGTAACATTCTGGGCGGCGGCGCCAACGGCAAAGGCATCGATTACATCGCCATTATGCAGTGGGTCGAGCAACAAGGCGGCCTGCAGGCCATTTTGGACAAGTTCCGCCAGGGGCAGTTCGGCGATATCGTCGGTTCCTGGCTCGGTAACGGCGAAAACCAGCCGATTACCGGCGATCATGTGCAGCAGGCGTTGGGCAGCGATGCGATCAATCAACTGGCTGAAAAGCTGGGCGTCGATCCGGCCCAGGCGTCCAGCACCATTGCACAGTTCTTGCCGACGGTAGCGGATGCCGCTTCGCCAAACGGTGAAGTGCAGCAAGACAGCAATGAACTGGGCGACATGGTCGGCAAACTGTTCAAATAATGATTATGCTCCCGGCGTCTGGCCGGGGGCATTCACTCCGCTAATTCCCTCGATCGCCGTCAACGCCTGTTGCAAATGCGCCACCCAGGCGCGCACTTTCTGCGGAATAAAACGTAAAGTGGGATAGACCGCATGCAGCGCCATGGGCGGGTAGCGGTATTCCGGCAAGACGGGAACCAGCACGCCCGTCGCCAGCTGTTCGCCGATCAGCGGCCGCTGAGCGCCACCGATGCCGGCCCCGGCCTCGATGGCCGCCAGCAGCGATAAGGTATTGTTGGCGCGAAACGTGGGCCGCAGCGCGACCATCTCGGCGCCGTGGGGGCCGAGCAGGGTGAGCGTATCGCCATCGTTTAGGCCGCTGTAGCGAATGTGCGCATGTTTCACCAGATCCGCCAGCGAACGAGGGGCGCCATGCCTGGCCAGATAGGCCGGCGACGCGACCAGCAGGCGTTGCAGCTCACCCAACCGTTTCGCCACCATGCCGGGCGCGTGCAATTCGCCGAAGCGCAGCGCCACGTCGATGCCTTCGCCGATGACGTCGGCGCGGCGATCGTCCAGCAGCAGCTCGATGGTGAGATCCGGATGACGTTTTTGGAACGCGATGGCCAAAGGGGTGATATGCCGTTGCCCGAATCCGGTCGGCGCATGCAGGCGCAAATTGCCCTGCAGCTGGTGGTGCTGGCCGTGCAACGCCTCTTCCGCTTCGTCGACCGCCGCCATAATCGGTTTGAGGCGCTGATAGTAATCATTGCCGGCCTCCGTCAGGGTGACCGCACGCGTGCTGCGAAACAGCAGCTGCGCCCCCAACTGCTGTTCCAGACCGGCGATTTGCTGACTGACCGCCGGCTGCGTCAAACGCAGATCGCGCGCGGCGGCAGACAGGCTGCCCAGCTCCGCCACCCGCATAAAGGTTTTCATTGCGTTCAGCTTATCCATGTCGATTTTGCCTATAGATATTTCTTATTAGTGTTAGTGGAAACCCTCATCTACCGCAAGCATCGCTAATCAATAACACTCAGGGTATCGATAATCCGAGGGGTGACAAAATGAACGCAAAGCGACAGGCGCTGGTGATCGGCGCCAATGGCGTGATTGGGCGCCGATTGATTGTGGAGCTGATTGACCAAGGTTGGCAAGTGGTGGGCGTCTCGCGCCGGGGCGGCGAACCGGCGCCTGGGGTGCGCCACCTGCAGGTTGACCTGCTGGATGCGGCGGCGACGCGGGACGCGCTGCGGCCGCTGAGCGCGATTAGCCACGTTTTCTATGCCGCCTATCAGGATGCTCCGGATTGGGCGGGGCTGGTGGCGCCGAACCTGCAAATGTTGCAACACGTTGTCGAAGGGCTGGAGCCGATTGCGCCGGCGTTGGAACATATCAGCCTGATGCAGGGCTATAAAGTTTATGGCGCGCATTTGGGGCCGTTTAAAACGCCGGCGCGTGAAAGCGATGCCGGGCATATGCCGCCGGAGTTTAACGTGGCGCAGCAGCAGTATCTGGAGCAGCGCCAAACAGGCAAGCGCTGGCGTTGGAGCGCCATTCGCCCGAGCGTCGTGGGGGGCTTCTCGCTCGGCAACCCGATGAATCTGGCGTTAAGCATCGCGGTTTACGCCTCGATCAGTAAAGCGCTCGGGCTGCCGCTGCGCTTTCCCGGGAAGCCGGGCGCTTACCACAGTCTGTTGGAAATGACCGACGCCGGACTGCTGGCGCGCGCCACGCTCTGGGCGGCGACCGAACCTGCGGCAGCCAATCAGGCGTTTAACATCAACAACGGCGATCTGTTTCGCTGGAGCGAAATGTGGCCGAAAATCGCCGCGTACTTCGGGCTGGAATGTGCGCCGCCGTTGCCGATGACGCTGGAAAACATGATGGTGGACAAAGCGCCGCTGTGGCGTGAGCTGGCGCAACGGCACTCCTTGACCGAGCCCGATTACCGGGCGGTGGCCGGCTGGCGTTTCGCCGATTTCGTCTTTTCCTGGGACTACGACATGTTCGCGGACGGCAGCAAGGCGCGGCGTTTCGGTTTCCATCAGTTTGTCGAAACCGAAGCCATGTTTTTCTCGCTGTTCGATGCATTCCGTCGTCGCCGCATCATTCCCTGAATGCGGCATAAATGTCCCCGCAGCCCCGCTGCGGGGAAAGGTCTCAGAACGTCAGCATGATTTTGCCGATGTGCTCGCTGGATTCCATCAGCGCATGCGCAGCGGCCGCCTCTTCAAGCGGGAAGGTTTTAAAGATTTGCGGTTTCAGCACGCCGCGCTCCAGCAGCGGCCAAACTTTCTCGTGCAGCTCGGCGGCAATCTGCGCTTTGTCCGCGACGCTGCGCGAACGCAGCGTCGAACCGGTATGGGTCAAGCGTTTCAAGAGCAGCGGCATCAGGTTGAGCTCTTTTACCACGCCGTTTTGCGTGCCGATTTGCACGATACGGCCTTCCATCGCTGCGGCCTGATAGTTCTTGGCCACATAGTCGCCGGCGATCAGATCGACGATCACGTCGGCGCCTTTGCCGTTAGTGGCGTCTTTGGTGCGGGCGACAAAGTCTTCGTTGCGGTAATTAATCGCCACGTCGGCGCCCAGCGCCAGGCTCGCCTGACGCTTCTCTTCTGAACCGACGGTGGTGATCACCTGGGCGCAGAAGGCTTTCGCCAGCATGGTGGCGACCGTGCCGATACCCGAGGTGCCGCCGTGGATCAACACGGTCTCGCCGGCTTTGAGGTGACCGCGCTGGAACACGTTGACCCAGACGGTAAAGAAGGTTTCCGGCAGCGCGGCGGCCTCGGTCAGGCTCAGGCCCGCCGGAACCGGCAGCGCATTGCTTTCATGCACGGCGCAGTATTGCGCGTAGCCACCGCCGGCGATGAGGGCGCAAACCCGATCGCCGATCGCGAAGCGGGTCACGCCTTCACCGATGGCCACCACTTCGCCGGCAATTTCGAGGCCGGGAATATCCGAGGCGCCGGGCGGTGGCGCATAGTTCCCCTGACGTTGCAGCACGTCGGGGCGGTTAACGCCGGCGGCGGCGATTTTCACCAGAAGTTGGCCCGCTTGCGGAACCGGCACCGGACGTTCGGCGACGACCAGAACCTCGGGGGCGCCGGGTTGGCTGATCTCAATCGCTTTCATCGTGTCGGGCAGCGGTGCATTCGTTGACATGGTTACTCTCCTCATCGTGGCGGACGCGGTTATCAGGTGGCGCGTCCACAATAAAGTCTGCTGTTAGCTTAGCGAAATCGAATGAGGTACGCGTGGTCGAATAGAGCGGTTTTGCGAGGAAGAGGAGGAGACGCCGCCGCGATGGGCGGCTGGGCATCAATCGTTAGGGGGGATGCGGAACCCTTTCAATGAAACGATAAAGTGTTCTTTTCCTTTGGAGATCTTGGCGCCTTTATCGCACCACAGGCTGGCAAGCTGGAAGAAATCGTCGCTGCCGATGTCGTAAGCCAGTTCGATTTTCTTGGCTGTGCCGGCGCGGATGAGCTTTTCTGCTTCCTGGTGGTTTGCAGCTTTAATTATGGTCATGGGCGAAATCCTTGGTGTTAAGCCAGAACGGATAATCGCTAATCATCATATGGCCATATTGTGACAGTTTTGTGATGAAAGGATGACGGTAACCGCAGGCGCGGCGTGCGGCGTGCCGCGCCTTTGCGGTGAAAATGCGTTGTCGGTTACCGATCGTGCGGGCGAACGAATGCGCTTTTCTTCTGAGATTTGAAGTGTTTATAGAGCGCATAGCCCGCAATGCCGGCCAAGACGGCCAGGAGGGCAAGAGATCCTGTGGCCATGAACATCACCTCCGAATAAGAATGGCAAGGAGGCGTATTTGTGACATTCATCACTTTGCAGGGCAATGAGACCAATCTGTAATCGGAAAGGCGAGATGCGAGAAGGGCAAAAAAAAAGCGCCTATAGGGAGGCGCATAAAGATTTGCAACACAGCTTGTCATGTTCAACACCAGGAGGAGTGGTGAACTGACGCCATTCTAAGCGGCCGTGATTGCGTGAGGTATAGGTATTCTCCGAAAGCGTCATTACCACTCATAGCCTAACTGAATGTTGTAATCGGGATCCTGGTTGGTGGAATAAGGATCGGATTGGCGGCGGCGATCGGTTTTCTTCACCGGGCCGTCATACGCGGGATAAGGTTTGGTGCGCGGCTTGCTGCAGCCCGGATGATCGCACTCGATGTCGACGCGAAAACCGTTTTTATCTCGCGCCTCTGCCCAGGCGATCGGCGGTTTCTCGGCCTTGGGCGCGGGCCCAGGCGACGCCGGCGGCTTGGGCGCGGGGGCGACGCTGGGATCGGGGGCTTGATAATTCAGCTCCAGCGCGCCAAGCGGGGCGCTGTAAGCGGCAAAGGCCAGCAGGGCGGCGGCGCTGGCGGCCGGTAATGTGAGCCATCTCGGCATGGTGGGTCTCCCTGGATGATTACGCCGGGCAACTATAAAACAGTAAAACGAGAATTACTATCATTTGACTGCGGCGTAATGGGGATTCAGCTGGCGATCCCGTAGGCAGACGGGGTCAAATCCTGTGCGTTTAGCCGAGATTAACGCCCCTGCACGGCGAAAAAGGTTGCTATTGCCGCTCGCTCGTGAGTTAATGATGTCGGCCTGTGGTACAGACCTATTTATGCACGACATTTTGAGTAAAGTAGTTCAAATTTAAAGCGTTATCCCGGATAGCCCTTCTCTGACGAATTTCCTTTCCAGTGCCTCCATAAGTAACTGATGACCGGCTATCTCGCCCATGGCGGCTAACATTATTATTGAAGGAAATTAGACATGTCCAACATGATCAAAGGTCAAGTGAAGTGGTTCAACGAAGCTAAAGGTTTTGGTTTCATCACCCCAGCAGACGGCAGCAAAGACGTATTCGTACACTTCTCTGCTATCCAGGATCAAGGCTTCAAGACCCTGGCTGAAGGCCAGAACGTACAGTTCTCTATCGAGAACGGTGCGAAAGGTCCATCTGCGGCTAACGTTACCGCTATCTAATTGGCGTCTACCGCTGATTGAATAAAACCCGCCGAGGCGGGTTTTTTTATGCCTGCAATTTGACGGCGCATAAAAAAAGCCCGCAAGTCTGCGGGCAAAAGTTCCTTGTTACTTCTTCATTTGCAAGCGCTTCTCTGGGGGGGAAACGCCTGAAGACAGGTTACGCGAGGCCGGCTTAAGATTCTGCGGTCAAACCGTTAAGAAAGTGAAAATCCAGGCGGCTGCTACGCTGATAGCAGAGACCGGCAGGGCTGGGGCGGTGTCCTTCACCCGGGGTTTTGTAATACACTGATGCCAATCGCAAAGAATGGGGAAGGGTATGCAGGTTAACGATCGAGTGACGGTAAAAACAGATGGCGGCCCACGGCGCGAAGGCGTCATTCTGGCCGTAGAGGTCTTCAACGAAGGTACCATGTATCTGGTGTCTCTTGAGGACTACCCGGCGGGCGTGTGGTTTTTTAATGAAATCGACAGCCGTGACGGCACTTTTGTGGAGCCTTGCGGCGCGCCCGGGCAGTAACTTCGAACAATCTCATTAATTTGCTAACGAAACTGTCTATTTTGAGATTATTTCAATGCGGTAAGAATTTTTTTATCGACGACATAAAAATACCCGTTGCGCCAGCGGGGGATAACGCAGCAGGTATTCTTTTGGTTATCCCAGCGTTTGAGAACCGGATTACGTTATCACCGGATATTTAACGATGGGTAAACAAAGTGGGGGCGTTCTCTACGGTTCAGCGGCTATTGACGAATATTCCACTAGTCAATGTGTCGGTCAAACGGACAACGTGGTAAATGATCTGCTTGTTGTGCGTTTTTATTTTCCGCTTGATGTTTCCCTTGTGGGAAGAGACCGTTTTGGCCTTTATTTGCATCTGGTCTGATATCTGGATGGTGCCTTGCCCGGACATCCACATGCGTAACATGTTCGATTCAGTTTGGCTCAGCGTGACCGGCGTTTGATCCAGAGAAGATTTCTCCACCCGTAGGGATTTTTTCTCGAGATAATGACTAAGTAGCTGATTCATAGTCTCTGGTTTGATGGATTTTGACGATATGATGACGTTCTTGCGAACATATAAATAATCGTCGAAATGTACATTGGTAATAGCCATGAAGATGAAGAATAACGTATCCGGGTGCAGTGAAATCACCCGTTTTATTCGCTCCGTGGCGTTTGCTTCATGGATGAAGCAGTCCTCGTTAATAAACACCAGGCTAGGATTCAACTTACTGCATTTTTCATGCAGGCTGTCAATGTCCTCGATGGCATTAATATGGCGCTTCTTCACGCCATGCGAAGTCAGATAGTCGGTTAACCCCAGTCTGGTATAGCTACATGAATCCATGATAATCGTTGGCATATCGCACCCCCACTTAAATCCGTTTTACTGCGGTAATATGAGAAAAAGCCTAAAAAGCCGAAAGGCAAAATGGAACAATAATTCAGTGTAGCGAGTGTTCTATCAATAAACACGACGGCACTCAATGATATTTTCATACTAAACTTATTAATCGCATGAATCTATAAGTTTGGCTTAAGTCAGAGCGATCCGCTACTCGCCCGGCGTCGGCATGATGGGGCTGATTCGCGCTTGGCGCCTGCGCCTGCCGGCATTGTCTGCTGATAATCTGTTCATCATGTCACGAAACAAAATTTTAGTTTGCTAGGAAAAGTCTTAAAAAAAATTCATGTGTCTTTTTTTTGAAGTCTTTTAGCGTGCTTTTTAAGTGCTCAAAAAGCACTCACTCCTGGGTTATTCTATTTTTAATCATAAAAATCATTGACTTATGATTGTCTTGGCACCTTTCGCTAATGATAAGCGCTTCTGTTTTTATCATAACAACAAACAAAAGTTAACATTATTGCTGGAATGTGTAGCTTAATTGTTGCCATAAATCACCATTTTACAATAGGTTATGTGGATATTTATTTCATATGAAATCATTTGTGTGAATGCTTATCGGTGATTGAGTGATTTTTCTAAACTATCGTCTTGCCAGCCGGTCGGCAGGGGCGGCGGCAGGTCGGAGTTGTTTCTGACACGCGCCGGTTTTAATTTGCTCTTGCACCTTTCAAAAACAGGATGTCGCGGTGAGACAAAATCAATATGGGCAGCCGATAGGCGATGCCCTCCCTCATTGGCAGCCGGCAGGCATGCCCGGGCAAGCGTTACTGTCAGGGCGGTTTTGCCGCCTGGAACCGCTGAACCTCGAACGTTGGGGCGACGAGCTTTATCAGGCTTATCAAACCGCCGAGGACGACCGCGACTGGACCTATCTGTTTTGGGCGCGGCCGCAGACGCGCGAGGATTTTCAGCATTACCTGCAGGCCCTGGCGTCCAGCGCCGACAGGCGCACGATGGTGGTGATCGATCAGGCGAACGGGCGCGCGGTAGGAACCTGCGCTTTTTTGCGCATCGATCCCGCCAACGGTGCGGCTGAACTGGGCACCATCAACTGGTCCCCGCTGATGAAGCGCAGTGCGCTCGGCAGCGAGGCCATTTTCCTGATGCTGCGCCATTTGTTTGACGATCTGGGTTACCGGCGCTGCGAATGGAAATGCGATAGCCTCAATCTGCCTTCGCGTCAGGCCGCCGAGCGTTTTGGCTTTCGCTATGAAGGCACGTTCCGTCAGGCGGTCGTCGTCAAAGGACGCACGCGCGACACCGACTGGCTGTCGATCATCGATGGAGAATGGCCGGCGCTGCGCTCGGCGTTTGCCGCCTGGCTGTCGCCGGATAACATCGGCGACGACGGGCGGCAAGAACGGCGTTTGCAGGCCTTCCAGCCCGGGTGACGCGCCAGGCGTTTAGGCCGTCTCCGCCAGGCAATGGCGCAGCGAGTCCAGCGTCAGGCGAATGTCCTGTTCCTCCGTCATCCAGTTGACCAGCGCGGCGCGGATCCCCGGCTGGCCGTTATAACGCGTAGGGGTGCAACGCGCCACCCCATGCCGGCTAAGGCGTTCGAGAAAGCGATCGCGCGCCGCTTCGCTGTCGCCCTGTGGATGACTGAGGGCAAAGCACACCACGTTCATATTCACGGGCGCCAACAGATGGAAACCGTCCTCGGCCGCTAACGCCGCTCCCAGCGCCTGCGCCAGTTCGACATTGCGCTCGACGATATCTCGTATGCCGCTGCGGCCATAGGCTTTCAGCGTCAGCCAAAGCGGCAGGGCGCGGAAGCGGCGCGAATTTTCCGGCGTCAGATGCAGATAGTTGTCTGGCCGCAGCGTCGGTGCTTCCAGGTAGGCCGAATGGTTCTGAAAGACCTGCATCTGCAGATCCAGATGGCGGGTAAATTGGATCGCGCTGTCATAAGGCACGTTCAGCCATTTGTGCGCATCGACGGTGATGGAATCGGCATGCTGCCAGCCCTCGAGCCTTGGGGCGTAGAGCGGTGAGCAGGCCGCCACGCCGCCGAATGCCGCATCGACATGCAGCCAAAATGGATAACGCTCTCGCAGCGCCAGCAGTTGCGGCAGATCGTCGAAAGCGACGGTATTGACCGTGCCGGCACTGGCCAGTACCAACGTTGGCTGGCCAGCGCCAGCGCCAGCGCCAGCGCCAGCGCCAGCGGCGAGCTGCCGCTCCAACGCCGCCATATCCATGGCTTCAGACTCCGGCAGGCTGGCGACGATCGTCAACGCCTCGCGGCCGATACCGAGCATGCTGAGCGCCTTCACGCTGCTGGAATGCGGATTGGCTCCCAGAACCCGGATCGGGCCCAGCGCCGCCAGGCCTTGTTGGGCGATATCCACGCCGCGCTGTTGCCCCAGCCACTGCCGACCAATGGCCAGCCCGGTGAAATTGGCCATGGTCGCGCCGCTGACTAGGCTGCCGCTGAACGTTTCCGGCAGGCCCAGCAGGGATTTCAATTGCGTCACGGCCGCCAGCTCGATCGTGGCTGCGATGGTATCATGGCTGAGCAGGCTATTTTGGTCTGTCACGCTAACCAGCCAGTCCGCTGCGACCGCCGCCGGGGTGCCGCCGCCGGTGACGAAGCCGAAATAACGCGGGCCGGCGCTGGCGGAAATGCCGGCCTGATAACGTTGCCAAAAGCGCTCCAGCGCTGCCAGGGCGCCTTCGCCGTTTTCGTCGAGCCGATCGTCGCCCGGTTGCAGCTGCTGATGCTCGAGCGGTGGGCAGACCGAGCGTTGCTGCAGCCCAGCCAGGAAATCTTCCGCCAGTTGGCGGGTGTGATCGAGGATCTGCGGAAACTGTGCGAGGTCCTGTTGTAAACGTGGATGCATGGCGGCTCCGAAAGCGTCAGGGATGATGGGGTAAACATAGAACATTTGCCTGCCGGTCAAAATCGATGAAAAATAACCTTTTTGGATAGCCTGGTTAACCAATGATGAGTGTACGCATTCCCTTGCATGTCTTGCCGACCTTTGCGATCGCCGCCAGGTTGGAAAATTTGCGCGCTGCGGCGCAACAGGTGCATTTGACGCACGGCGCGGTCAGCCAGCAAATTCAGCTGCTGGAGCAGGCGGTCGGCTATCCGCTGTTTGAACGGCGCGGGCGCGGCGTGCGCCTGAATGCCGCCGGGCGAGAGTTGCTGGCGGCGGTAGAGCCGGCGCTGCAGGCGCTGCAGCAGGGCGTCGCCCGCGCCCGGCGTGCGGCGGCAAGCCAGACGCTGCGCATCAGCGTGTTGCCGTCTTTTGCCCATTATTGGCTGTTGCCGCGCCTGCCTGCTTTTCATGCGGCCTGTGCCGATATTGCGCTGGATATCGATGCGTCGCTGGCGCTGCAGGATCTGTCGCAGCGGGGGTTCGATGCGGCGATCCGCATCGGCAGCGGTCAATGGGCGGGGCTGCAGGCGCAGCGCATCGCCTCGGGGGACGTGTTGCCTGTCGCTTCGCCGGATATGGCGCGAGAATGGGGGGCGGCTTTCGAGAACGGTGGCGATATTCCGTTGCTCGAGCACGACGTCAGTCCCTGGCGCGACTGGTTCAACGCGCAGGGGCGCCCGTTATGCGGGCGGCAACAGGCGTTGTTCAACGATGCCGGATTATTGATTCGCGCGGCGGAGCAAGGATTTGGCATTGCGTTGGCGAAAAAGCTGCTGGTGCAGGATGCCCTCGACGCGGGGAGGCTGGTGGCCTTGGCCGCGCCCTGTCGCCTGAGCGATGACGACGTTTATCTGGCATGGCCGCAGACCGCCGGGTTGACGCCGGCGGTCACCCGCTTGCTGCAGTGGCTTCAGCAGCAGTTGGCGGCGATTTAGCGGCGTAGCCATTCCGGTTGCGAGGTGCCGAGCGTGGTCGCCGGCAGCGCCCATTGCAGCGCCGTGCCCTGCAGACTCAACGGCGCGCGCAGGCGTTGCGCGGCCCCCCAGTAAGTCAGTTCCGTTTCAGGGTTCTCGTCGGCGCTTCCGGCCGGTGTCAGCGGTTCCGGCCGATAATGCGTCGGGTAGGGATGCGCCAGCAGCAGCTGCGCCGTCCGCGCCAGCGACAAGCGCGCGCGATAGCCGGTGCCGCGGTACAGGCGCTGCGTCATACCGGTCAGCACCGCCGCCGCCATCAAATAGCCGGTGGCGTGATCCAGCGCCTGTACCGGCAGCGGCACCGGCAAACTGGCGCTGCGCCAAACCATGCCCGCCTCCGCCAGCCCGCAGCTCATCTGCACCAGACTGTCGAAACCGCGCCGGGTGCGCCACGGCCCGCTCCAGCCGTAGGCATTCAGGCAGACGTCGATCAGGCCCGGCGCCAGCGCGTGCCTTTCCTCCGCGCCATAGCCCAGTTTCTCCAGCGCGCCGGCGCGGTAGCCGTGCACGATCACGTGGGCGTTTCTCAGCAGGTGCTCAAACGTATGGCGATCGCGCGCATTGGTCAGATTGAGGCGCGCGCTGCGCTTGCCCAACATCACTTCGTGTTCGACCCCGGGCTCATCCCACCCGTAAGGGTCGATACGCAGCACGTCGGCGCCCAAGCCGGCGAGAAAACGCGTGGCGATCGGCCCGGCGAGAATGCGCGTCAGGTCCAGTACCCGCACGCCGTGCAGCGGCCGGGCGACGGGCAGCGTCCAGCCGGGCGATGGCGCTTCCGGCTGCAATGCGGTGTGGATCAGCGGTTCGAGCGCCACGCTTTTACCCTGAATATGTTGTCGCCACGCGGCCGCCGAACGCATTTGCGCTGCGCAGCCGCCGGCCGCGATCACCGCTTCCTCCAGCTCGCTTTTTTTCCAGGCCAGCACACGTTCCGCCAGCGCGCCTTTCTTCGATGCCGGGCCCAGCACCTGTTCCACCGCTCGCCGATGGTGTGGCGCATTGGTATGCAGGCGTATCCAGCCGTCCGCCGTGGCGTAGTCGCCGGCCAGCGCGTCCCAGGCGGCGGGCAGCGTCCAACCCAGCGGGCGCAGCGTCCAGCCGAACCAAAGCGAGGCCAGGCGTTGATCGACCCAAACCTGCTGCGCGGCGGCGCCCTCGCGCCGCAGCAGCTCGGCGCAGGCTAAACCTGCGGCGCTCCAGGCGGCGGTGGCCAATTCGGTCACGGGAAAAGCCGAAGGCAATGCGCCGGTGCCGCTTACGGTGAGGCGATCGGCGGGGGCGGGGCATTGCCCGAGGCTTTGCCAAATCTCGTCGAGCAGAGTGTGGATCAGGGGCGTCATCGGCCGCTCCTTGTGGGTAAACGGAAATATAGCCTAGCGTAGCCCACTGTCGGCGGCCTTGCTAAGGTGCGACGTCGAGAGTGCGGCCGTCGGCCAGTTTGGCGCGTACGCTGTGGGGCGCCACGCCGCCGAAAGGCTGCGCGCTGAAATTGGCGGTCAGGGTCGATCCGTCACTGAACGTCGCCTGTTGCACCCAGCCGTCCCGATCGAGCCAGCGAAAGTCGGTTAGCGCTTTGTCCCACAAGGCCTGATGCAGCGGCCGGAAGGCGGCGTCGGCGCGTTTTATCGCCGGTAAGCGCGCCGCCAGAGTGGTGCGGCTCAGGTGGAACATCGGCGCGGTGTTGTACAGCTGGCTGAGCAGGCTGCGGGTGGTCTGAACGTCGCTGAATTTCAGATTGTCGTAATTCCAGTGGTGGCTGCTGACGATAGCATCGTGGAAAACGGCCTGGTACAGCGGCAGGCGGTAACGCGGATCGAATTCGACGGTACGGTAGGGCTGTTTCACTTTGGCGGGGCGGAAGAAAAACGCCGGTTGGGCGTTGGGCCACCAAGCGCCGAGATAATAGGGCGAGGATTTATCCTGATTCATCTGTTTATCTCCCCAGCCGAATCCCCAGGTTTCCATGCCGTGGGCGAACATCAGGCTGCGCGCGGTCACTGCGTTGCCATCCTCTGAGCCCAGCGGCAACTTAAGGGTGGCGCTGAACCAGGCGAGCCGGGCGTTGCGGGCTTCGGCCATCTGCGCCGCGCCGGTTGGGTGGTCGGGCTGATAGTCGTCGGACACCATGCCGGTGCCGTCCACATCGAGAAACAGGCTGTTCAACCCGGCCAATTGCACCAGTTCGCGCATGCGCTGTTGAGAATAGGGCAGGACACAGCCTGGATTGAGGTAATAACCCTGTTTACCGAAGCCGGGTTTCCTGCTGCCGTCTGCGCGCACGATGGCGCAGGATTCCCGCAGCGTCGTCGGCAACTGCGCGGTGAGCCAGCTGTCGTTGACGCCGCGCGCGATGGCGGTATCGTAGGAGTCGTAGCTGGCGATCAGATAACCGGCCGCTTTGGCGGCGGCTACCGCTTGCGGGTGCAGGAAGGCGGCGGTCCAGTTATCGGTGCCTAACCACAGGCGCGGCAAACCGGCCTGGCGCAGCGCGTCGATCACCGGTTTGGCCAACCCTTGCCCCCAACCGTCCGCTGGGGTTAACCAGCGTCCCAGCTCCCGTTGCGCCAGCGCCCGCACTGCGGCGGCCTGGCGCTGCTGCGCCTGCAGAAAGTCGGCGTCATCCGGCGTCGCGCCAAGCGCGAACTGCGCCGTCAACGCCCGGTTGATGCCGTCGATCAGGGGCTGTTGTTGCCAGCCCTCCGGCGTTTTTCCCGCCAGCCGCAGCAGCAAGCTTCTGCTCTCGGCGTCCATCTTCTGCCGCAGCGCTTCGGCGGCGGGAGAGGCGAAGTAGTGCAGTAATCCCGGCCAATCCTTGACATCTTCCGCCGCCAGCAATTGGTCGCCCCACAGATAGATATGGGTAGCGCCGATCAGCTTTTCGCCTTCGGGCGCCTGCTTGATCTTCTCGCGCATGCTGCTGAACCGGCCGTTTTGTTGCAGATAGTCGCGGTAACGGCGGGCGCCGGACAGCGGGGCGTCGCCGACGTGCAGCAGCACCTCGAATGCCTGTTGTTGATTGAAGCGATTGAATTGGTGGCTGGCGCGCATCGCCAGCTTTTCCTGCGCGGTGGCGAAGGCTATCTGGTTACTGAACGGCGTCAACATCAGCCAGCTGTAGACCTTACCCTGGTGTTGCAGGCTCCACAGCGGCAGTTTCAGATCCCAGTTGGTATCCAGCGGCGTCATTTCCGTCGTCAGGTAATGACGCCAGACCGCGTTGTCCAGCGGGATGCGGCTGCCTTCGCCGATCGGCAACAGCAGCGTTTCCCCCTGCGGCATACGATACCAGTTCAGGGTTTGCGGCCGGTCGCTGCTGAAGCTCAGGCGCAGATCGCCGCCTTCCAGATGGGCGCTGACGTTGATTGCGCGTTGCGGCCATCGCCAGTTGGCGCGTTGTGGCGTTGCGGTAAGATCCGCTACCTGTTGCGCAGGCTGCGCCAGATTGATCGGCACCGAGCCTGCGGCGATATGCAGCGTGGCAGGGTCGAGTTCAAACTGCACGTCGCCTTGTTGCAGCAGTAAGGCATCGGCGGGAAAACTGATGAGCAGCGCCAGCGCCAGCGCGAGCGGGGAAAATCGTTGTTTCATCAGGGGCGTCCTTGGAAGATGAAAGAGGGCAGTTTACCGATAAGCGCACTGTCGCCCAATGTCGCCATCTTTTATTTGTGACATCGAAATATAATCGCCGTATTCCAGTTTATTTTTCGTTTAATAAATTAGCCTTTACTTCATTACCCGACGTCACTATACTCAGCCAAAATTTCAGTGGAGAAACCCAATTGGACAGTTGTAGTTGTAATAAAACAAATAAGGCAAGCTGACCAATTCTCTTCTGATTTGTTGCTTGCCGTCATCGGCGGGCAGCACCCCTCTCCAGTTATTTCTGAGCTGTGCATACCCGAATAAGAAACGTTTCCTGATGCCTGACGGTTTCAGGTGAATTGAGTTGGACGTTATTATGGTATTCTGCAGCCACAGCCTTTTCCCTCCAGGCACAGCACGCTGATTCGCTGATTTATTTTCAGCGCGATTTCGCGTGTGCTAAACAGCACATGATTTTATCTCCTGCGGTTAATTAAGGGGACAGTCATGGCTATGACTCCTTTCGTTTTGAATTTATTGCTGGCGATGTGCCTGGGCGCGGTCATTGGCGCCGAACGCCAGTGGCGCCAACGCATGGCCGGCCTGCGCACCAATGCGCTGGTGGCGACCGGCGCGGCGGTCTTTATTCTCAGCTCCATGTCCACCGATCCGGCCAGCGCCGGCCGCGTGGCGGCGCAGATCGTATCCGGTATCGGCTTCCTCGGCGCCGGCGTGATCATGCGTGAAGGGCTTAATATTCGCGGCCTCAATACCGCCGCCACGCTGTGGTGTTCGGCGGGGATCGGCGTACTGTGCGGCCTGGGCCAGCATTGGGATGCGGTGGTCGCTACGCTGGTGATCCTGTGCGCCAATATCCTGCTGCGCGAAGCCGCGCAGCGCATCAATCTGCAGCCGCATCAGCAGGCGACCGATCTGGAACTGTGCTATCGCATTCAGGTGACCTGCGGCGAGCAGGACGAAATTCTGGTGCGCACCCTGATCCTGCAGGCGCTGAACGGCGTCGCCTTGCGGCTGCAATCCTTGCGCAGCGCCGATATTTCGAGCCCGGGGCAGTTGGAAGTGTGCGCGGAAATTACCGCTACGCCGGCCGCGCAAAAAGAAATCGAAGGTATTGTCTGCCGCGTCAGTCTGGAAAAAAGCGTGAGCGCCGTTCGCTGGCGCGTCGCGTCCGAATTACCGGTCTGATTAATGATATAAATATTGATTAACTTGATTATATGTTCAGGTTTATTCATGCACGCCTTGAATAACGCTGAACATTAAGGAGGCGTTATGGACGATGACCCCGGAAGGAAAATGATTCCAGCGTGGCTGACAGGGTAATTCCGCCATTTAGTCACGCTAATAAAAAATTCCAAGCTGCGCATAGTCACCTGTTTATCGGGCGGGGCTTCGCTGTGCGCAGAACTAAAATAAGAGAATAGCGTTATGACTCAGATTAATGAAAGAACGCGTCGCCGTGATAAAGACGCGGTGACCTACGCCATTGCGCAAGAGGCCACCAACAGCATCGCTCAAACGCTGGCGAACCTGAAGTGCAACCGCAACGGCTTGACCCAGGACGACGCCGATGAGCGGCTGGAGCAGTTCGGCGCCAACCAGGTCGCCCATGACAAGGCGCCGCATGCCCTGATCCAGCTGATCAAGGCCTTCAACAACCCGTTTATCTTCGTGCTGATGGTGCTGGCTGCGATCAGTTTCTTTACCGATTATTGGCTGCCGCTCCAGAACGGTGAAGAAACTGAACTCACCGGCGTCATTATCATCCTGACCATGGTCACGCTGAGCGGGCTGCTGCGTTTCTGGCAGGAATACCGCACCAACAAAGCGGCGGAAGCGCTGAAATCGATGGTGCGCACTACCGCCACGGTGCTGCGCCGCAGCAGCTACAGCGCGCATCCGCTGACGCTGGAAGTGCCCATCCGCGAACTGGTGCCGGGGGATATCATCCAGCTCTCCGCCGGTGACATGGTGCCGGCCGACGTGCGTCTTATCGCCTCGCGCGATCTGTTCATCAGCCAGGCGATTTTGACCGGCGAGGCGATCCCTATCGAGAAATACGATGCGATGGGCAACGTGGCGCAGAAGTCGAGCGAAGGGGAAGTGTCCAGCGAGAACGCGCTGCTTGAGCTCTCCAACATCTGTCTGATGGGCACCAACGTCGCCAGCGGTACCGCTACGGCGGTGGTGGTGGCGACCGGCGGGCGCACCTACTTCGGCTCGTTGGCCAAGTCGATCGTCGGGACACGGGCGCAGACTGCGTTCGATCGCGGGGTGAACAGCGTCAGCTGGCTGTTGATTCGCTTCATGCTGGTGATGGTGCCGGTGGTGTTGCTGATCAACGGCTTCACCAAAGGCGACTGGAGCGAAGCGGCGCTGTTCGCGCTGGCGGTGGCGGTCGGCCTGACGCCGGAAATGCTGCCGATGATCGTCAGCTCCAACCTGGCGAAAGGGGCGATCGCCATGTCGCGTCGCAAGGTGGTGGTGAAGCGTCTGAACGCCATTCAGAACTTTGGCGCCATGGACGTGCTTTGCACCGACAAGACCGGCACGCTGACCCAGGACCGCATCATTCTCGAGCACCACATCGACGTCACGGGCGCCAGGGATAACGAGGTGTTGCACCTGGCCTGGTTGAACAGCTTCCATCAGAGCGGCATGAAGAACCTGATGGATCAGGCGGTGATCCGCTTTGGCCGCGGTAAACCGGGGATTGAAGCCCTGGGGCGTTTCAGCAAGGTGGATGAGCTGCCGTTCGATTTCGTGCGCCGCCGTTTGTCGATCGTGGTGGCGGATGAGAATGGCCGCCAGCAGCTGATCTGTAAGGGCGCGGTGGAGGAGATGCTGGAGATCGCCACCCACGTGCGCGAAGGCGATCAGACGCTGGTGCTGGACGACGCGCGCCGTGCGGCGTTGCAGGCGCTGGCCCGAGAATATAACGAAGACGGTTTCCGCGTGCTGGTGCTGGCGACGCGCGAGCTGGATGCGCAGCGCCCGGCCGAACCGCTGAGCGTGGCCGACGAACGCGATATGGTGGTGCAAGGGCTGCTGACCTTCCTCGATCCGCCGAAGGAGAGCGCTCAGCAGGCGATCGCCGCGCTGCAGGAAAATGGCGTGACGGTGAAGGTGCTGACCGGCGACAACCCGGTGATCACCTGCAAGATTTGCCGCGACGTCGGGCTGGAGCCGGGCGAGCCGCTCTCCGGGTTGCGGATTGAACAGATGGATGACGAAGAACTGGCGCGCGAAGTGGAACAGCGCACGGTCTTCACCAAGCTGACGCCGTTGCAAAAATCGCGGGTGCTGAAAATGCTGCAGGCCAACGGCCATACCGTCGGCTTCCTCGGCGACGGCATCAACGATGCGCCGGCGCTGCGCGACGCCGACGTCGGCATCTCGGTCGACACCGGTACCGATATCGCCAAGGAGTCGGCGGACATCATCCTGTTGGAAAAGAACCTGATGGTGCTGGAAGAGGGGGTAATCAAAGGGCGCGAGACCTTCGGCAATATCATCAAGTACCTGAACATGACCGCCAGCTCCAACTTCGGCAACGTGTTCTCGGTGCTGGTGGCCAGCGCCTTCATCCCGTTCCTGCCGATGCTGGCGATCCACCTGTTGATTCAGAACCTGATGTACGACATTTCTCAGCTGTCGCTGCCGTGGGACAAGATGGACAAAGAGTTTCTGCGCAAACCGCGCAAGTGGGACTCCAAAAACATCGGGCGCTTTATGCTGTGGATTGGGCCGACCTCGTCAATCTTCGATATCACGACGTATGCGCTGATGTGGTATGTGTTCGCCGCCAACAGCGTGGAACACCAGGCGCTGTTCCAGTCCGGCTGGTTCATTGAGGGGCTGCTGTCGCAAACGCTGGTGGTGCATATGCTGCGCACCCAGAAAATCCCGTTCATTCAGAGCACCGCGGCGCTGCCGGTCTTGCTGACCACCGGGTTGGTGATGGCGCTCGGCATCTACATTCCGTTCTCGCCGCTCGGCGCCCTGGTTGGCCTGCAGCCGCTGCCGTGGGAATACTTCCCGTGGTTGGCCGCAACGCTGGTCAGCTACTGCGTGGTTGCGCAGATGATGAAGCGTTTCTATATCCGCCGCTTCGGCGAGTGGCTCTAAACCGCCTCGGCGTTCACTTCGGGGGCGAAATTCTTCGCCCCCGCATCGCTACAGCAGTTTGTTGACCAGCAGGCCGAGCATGATGGTCAGCGTGAAGGAAAACAGCGTGCCGAGCAGCACATACTCGGTACGCATCTTATCGTCACTTTGTCGCAGATCGCCGAAACGGAAAATCGATTTGGCCGCCAGCAAAAAGCCGATCGCCGGAATTTGCCCCAGCAGCACAAAGGTCAGGATCAGCGTTCTTTCCAGATAGCCAATCTGTTTGCCCGCGCGCAGCAGCGAATCGTTGTCGGCCTTGGCCGAAGGCGGCATTTGCGGCGTCCAGCGCGCCAGCAGTTGCCCAATCAGCAGGCTCATCGGCAGATAAATCAGGCTGTAGGCCACCAGCACCAGGCCGGTTTGCCAACTCCCCAGTTGCCGTCCCAACGCCGCGAGCAGTTCACCGGCATTCGGCGTCAGCCCCAGCCACAGCAAGGCGATCACCGCCAGATGCAATCCCTGATCGAGCAGAAAGCTGCGGGCCGGGCTCAGGCGGATCATGGCGGTGACTTTCAGCAAATCGATCAGGTAGTGGCTGACGGCGATAACCAGCAGGCTGACCAGCACCTGCAGTGAAGACAGTCCGCCGTGCAGCAGGCCGAAACCGGCCACCACCCAGGCGGCCAGCACCCCATGCAGCAACGCGTGCAACAGCAGAAAACGCGAACGCGCGCGATGTTGGATTTTATCTTCCACCCAACTCAGCGGCTGCAGCGGAAAATCCGCCAGCAGATGGACGATCAACAGCCAGGCCAGTAAAGGCGCATAGGTCAGATCCATAGTCAGACGATCCTGTTAATGGCGTGAATAAACCGCATGATCTCCTCATAGGCCGCGCGTTTGAGCGTGGCGGAGACCGTGGAAGCGGCTTTTTGCAGCTGCTCGGCTACGGCCGCGCCGCTGTCGGCGAACATTCTCGCCTGGACGATGCGCGCTTCGGTCTGCGACAAGCGGCCAATGACATGATCTAACATCGGCAGCAGATCGCTGACAATGGCGTTTGTCCGATCGTTGTCGGTTTTCAGAGCCAGGCGGCAATTTTTTGTCATGGCGTCCAGCGCGCTGCCGGAGTTGATAAAGGCGCTGCCGTAACCGGCGGCGTCGGGCCGTTGGCTACCCAGCCCGACGGCGATGCGCGCATCCCAGTGCGCGGCACCCATCGCCCGCAGCGCAGTGCGAATATACACCGCCAGCAACAGCCCGTCCTCCGGCGCGGCCTGCGCCTGGAAGGCATCGCCGCGAAAGATTTCCACCTGGCGCAGCCGCCCGTCGTGCTGCAGCCGATCGAGCAGGCTGTGCAGCCCGTTGAGGTAGTTGACGGTGTCTGACCGGCGAGAATCGACCAGATCGCCGCTGATTACGCTGATTGGCGTCGGCATGGCGTGATCCGTTGTGGATGGGGGATGACTATAAATTCGCACCTGAATACGAATATGTCAATAATTCGTCTCTAAAGGCGAATTTTCCGGGTTTTGGTCGGTGGAGGCGAAACGTCGGGGGCGAAGAGAAAGGGAGAGAGACGGCCGGGAATGCGCGGACCTGTCAGGCCCGCCACCGGCGGCGTAGACGGAAAGAGACCGGCGACCGGCCGTTCAGAAGCTTTTGACCAGCACGTCACGCGGCATTTCACTGCCGTGTTTCAGCAGGTGCTCAAACGATCTTTCGCTGCTTTTCAGCTGCTGCAAAAACTCCTGCGGCGACAGATCGTGCTTTTTGCCGCTCATGTAAGCCAGCGCCAGTTCTTTTGCCTGATAGCGGGAGAAATTGTACATAGTGTCCTCGATACGGTGAATGTCAGTGCTCACGATTGTAGCGAAAGAGCACATAATGAACAGCCGCTTTGGCGTATGGAATCGATAGCCGAAACTTAACTTGCCGGTTGCAACAGCTCATCGCACAGGCGTTTGATGACCTGGGTTTGCGGCAGGCCGTTGTGCAACATCTGGCGGATATGCTCCGAATCGCTGATGCCCCGGCGCACATGGCGCTCGACCGCCTGCAGCACGGCCCGATCCTCCTGCCGCTCGGCGAAGCCGCTCAGCGTGTCGAGGGTGTGCAGGATATGTGCGGTCAGGCTGTAGCGGCGCAGCGTGGCGGGATCGACGTATTCGGCGGCGAAACCGATGCGATAGGCGTTGATCTTGTTGTAGTTGGTGAAGGCATCGTACTCCGGCGCGATCGGCGTGCGGTGTTGCAACAGAAAATCGGCCAGCAGACGGCAGTAGCCGACCAGCAGCGTGGCGTGCGCGAGGCGCAGCGGCGTATCGCAGATGCGGATCTCTACCGTGCCCAGCTCCGGTTTCGGCCGCGCATCCCAGTAAATATCCTTGACGCTGTCGATGACGCCGGCGGCATGCAGCCGGTCATAGTAGGCGTTGAATTCGCGCCAGCTGTAGATGTGTTCCAGGCAGCCGTAATTGGGGAAAGAATTCTGTGCGCTGAAACGGGAACTGGCAAAGCGCGTATCGACGCCCTGGTACAGCGGTGACGAAGCGCTGAGCGCGATCAGCTGCGGAAAATAGGGCGTCAGCGCATGGCACAGGTACATCGCCTCGTCTCCGTCGTTGACGCCGAGGTGGATGTGTTGGCCGAATACGCAGGCCAGCTTGGAGAGATAGCCAAAGCGGCTGGCCAGCTGCCTGTAGCGCGCGTTGTCGCTGATGACCTGCTTGCGCCAGTCGTTGCTCAGGTGGCGGCCGCCGCCGCAGACGTCACAGCCCAGGCGCCGTGCGCTACGCCGGACGGTATCGGTCAGGGCGCGCAGCTCGGCGTGCAGTGCATCGAGATCGCGGTGCACCGAGCTGTTCAGTTCCACCATCGACTTGGTGAGCTCATGTTTGACGCGCCGGCGGTCGCCGACCGCGCTGACCACCCGGTCAGCCCGATCCGTAAGATCGTAGTGCTCGTCATCGACCAGCTGCAGCTCTATTTCGGTGCCGATGGAGAGTCTTTCCGACGGTTTGAATGTGAGCGGCATGGCGCCTCCTTCCCATAAAAACAGCGTAAGATAAGTATAAGTTGTTGGGCTGGGGATAACGCCTTGCGTTTTATATTTGCTTTTTCGAATATGAAGGTGATATTTTCACGAGCGATTTGTGGAACAGATAAAGGTTAACGGGAGTGCGACATGACGTCATTGACGCCGCTGAAGCTGTTTAAAAACTTGTC
The DNA here is from genome assembly GCF_051172315.1 of Serratia sp. B501. Lineage (NCBI taxonomy): Bacteria > Pseudomonadati > Pseudomonadota > Gammaproteobacteria > Enterobacterales > Yersiniaceae > Serratia > Serratia sp. B501. Next base: position 27,116 of record NZ_JBPIZB010000003.1, on the reverse strand, counting down.
GGATGAGACGCGTCTGACGCTGGTGCTGGTGCTGCGCCACGCCGGCGAGCTGTGCGTGTGCGAGCTGTCTGGCGCACTGGCGCTGCCGCAGCCAAAAATATCAAGACATCTGGCGATGCTGCGTGAAAGCGGGCTGTTGCTCGATCGGCGCGATGGCAAGTGGATACATTATCGCCTGTCGCCGCATATGCCGGCCTGGGCGGCGGCTATTATTGAGCAGGCTTATCAGTGCCGATCAGAACAGATGATGGAATTGGCGCAACGCGCGGCGAAAGGTTGCCCGTAACGATAAAAAATTTGCCCTAACATATCCGAAAAAACACATATGTAAACTTAAAGAAGCAGCGAGGCGACGATGATAGTGGCAGGGACAATCTTTATTCTGACGTTGATTTTGGTGATTTGGCAACCGAAAGGGCTGGGCATCGGTTGGAGTGCGTCGATCGGGGCGGGATTGGCATTAGTGAGCGGCGTGGTGCACGTCGGTGATATTCCCGTGGTGTGGCAGATAGTCTGGAATGCGACCGCGACCTTCATCGCCGTCATCATCATTAGCCTGCTGCTGGATGAAAGCGGCTTCTTCACCTGGACCGCCTTGCATGTCGCACGTTGGGGCAACGGCAAAGGTCGATGGCTGTTTACCTACATGTTGCTGCTAGGGGCTGTAGTGGCGGCGCTGTTCGCGAACGACGGCGCCGCGTTGATTCTGACGCCGATCGTGATCGCCATGCTGTCGGCGCTCGGTTTTCGTCCTGCTGCCGTGCTGGCTTTCGTCATGGCGGCGGGCTTTATCGCCGATACTGCCAGCCTGCCGTTGGTGGTGTCTAACCTGGTAAATATCGTTTCAGCGGATTTCTTCCGGCTGGGCTTTACGGAGTATGCGGCGGTGATGGTGCCGGTCAACCTTGCCGCCGTCGCGGCGACGCTGGTGATGTTGCATCTGTTCTTCCGCAAGGATATTCCGCAGCGCTACGCATTGACGCGTTTACCAGTGCCACGGGAAGCGATTCACGATCGCGCGACGTTTCGGACCGGCTGGGCCGTATTGGCGCTGTTGTTGATGGGGTTTTTCGCCCTGGAGCCGCTCGGCGTGCCCGTCAGTTTGGTCGCCGCTTGCGGCGCCCTGGTTTTGCTGGCGGTGGCGAAACGTGGGCGAGCGATCGATACCGGTAAAGTGTTGCGCGGGGCGCCCTGGCAGATCGTCATTTTCTCACTGGGCATGTATCTGGTGATCTACGGGCTGCGCAACGCCGGTTTGACCGATTGGCTTTCCGGTGTGCTGGACGCGTTGGCACGGCAGGGGCTGTGGGCGGCGACGTTTGGCACCGGTTTCCTGAGCGCATTTCTCTCTTCCATCATGAATAACATGCCGACGGTATTGGTGGGGGCGTTGTCTATCGACGGCAACAGTGCGGAAGGCGTCATCAAACAGGCGATGATTTACGCTAACGTTATCGGCAGCGATCTCGGCCCCAAAATTACCCCGATTGGCAGCCTGGCGACGTTACTGTGGCTGCATGTGTTGGCACAAAAGAACATCGTCATTACCTGGGGCTATTATTTCCGCGTGGGGCTGGTGATGACGTTACCGATTTTGTTTGTCACCCTGGCCGCGCTGGCATTGCGGCTGTCCGTTTTGCCCTGACCGGAGAAACCGTCATGAGCGACATCAAGATTTACCATAACCCGGCCTGCGGTACGTCGCGCAATACGTTGGCGTTGATCCGTAACAGCGGCGTTGAGCCGGAGGTGATTTTGTATCTGGAAACACCGCCAAGCCGCGAACGATTGATTGCGTTGCTGGCCGAAATGGGCATGACGCCGCGCGCGTTGCTGCGCAAAAACGTCGAGCCTTACGCCGAGCTGAAACTGGACGAAGCCGGCTGGCGCGATGATCAACTGATCGATTTCATGCTGCAACAGCCGATCCTGATCAACCGCCCCATTGTGGTGACCCCGCTCGGCACGCGTTTGTGCCGTCCGTCGGAGGTGGTGTTGGAGATTCTGCCGGATCCGCAGCGCGGCGCCTTCAGCAAAGAGGACGGGGAGCCGGTGATTGATGCGCAGGGCCATAGGATAACCAACGGCTAATCGCTGCGGCCCCGCATTTCATCCAATCAGTGCAGTTCGGCGCCGCTGCGATCGGCCAGCGCTTCCAGCAGCGGGGCGGAAGGCACGAAGAACAGGGTGCCGGTCACCGCGTGGCTAAAATCGAGCAGCCGATCGTAGTTGCCGGCCGGGCGGCCGATAAACATGTTTTCCAGCATCTGCTCGATCGGCTGCGGGGAGCGCGCATAGCCGATAAAGTAGGTGCCGAATTCGCGCAGGCCGGGGCGGCCGAACGGCATGTTGTCGCGCAGAATTTTCACCTCGTTGCCTTGCTCGTCGGTGATGGTGGTCAACGAACTGTGCGACGACGACGGTTTGACCGCTTCATCCAGCTCGATGTTGGACTGTTTATGGCGGCCGATGATCTTCTCCTGCGTTTCCACGCTGAGCGAATTCCAGCCCTGCATATCGTGCAGGTATTTCTGCACCAGCACATAGCTGCCGCCGCTGAACGCCGCGTCTTCGTCGCCGATCACCGTGTAGTCGAAGGCTTCGTGCCCCTCCGGGTTCTCCGTACCGTCGACGAAGCCGATCATGGCGCGCTGATCGAAATAACGGAAGCCGTGCACCTCCTCGATCACCGTCACGGCGTCGCCGAGCTTGGCGGTCAACTGAGAGGCCAGTTCAAAACACAGATCCATTTCATCGGCGCGGATGTGCAGCAGGATGTCGCCAGGCGTGGCGACCGCAACGCGCTCCCCGCTGCCGATCGGGCTGAACGGATGCAGTTGGCGAGGGCGCGGCGCGCCGAACAGCGTATCCCAGGCCTCGGAGCCGAAGCCGCAGACGCAGGTGAGATTGCCCGCCGGCGCGCGTTTGCCGACCGAACGTACCACGGCGGCGATATCGCCGCACCAGGCGCGCACCGCCGCCAGATGGGCGGGAACGGGCGACAGGGTGGCGACGATGAAAATGGCATGGCGCGTGACCGGCGTGAATACGGCTTGCGGCGGGGTGTTATTTGCATTCATTGCATTCGGCTCCAGTGTGTTCGGGTGAAATAGATCAGATCAAATTAAAGTGCTCGTCGGGTTTCATCGGCGGTGGCAGCGGGCTTTGGTCGTTCATTTCCAGCAGGTTGCGCTCGATGGTGTTGCAAATGGCGTTTAACGGCAGATGGTTGGCCGACACGCCGAACGGATCCTCCAGCTCTTCGGCCAGTGAGTCCCAGGATAAGAAGGTATAGGAAATGAACACCGAAACAAACGGTGTCATGTAATGCAGATCGGTCACCAGGGCAAAAGGCAACAGGCTGCAGAACAGGTAAACGGTGCGCTGCAGGATCAGGGTATAGGCGAACGGCACCGGGGTGCTGGCGAGCCGTTCGCAGCCGCCGAGGGTGTGAGACAGTTCGCTCAGCTTATCGTCGATCAGCCCGAAGGTGATGTCGCTCAGCAGGCCCTGACGGCGCAATTTGCCGATTTCCTGGCCCAGCATCAGCAGGATGCGGTTGGTCGGCATCGGGCTGGCGATCACCTCTGCCAGCTCGTTGCCGGTGAGATTGTGGTACAGATCGGCGGTGGGGTCGGTGCCGCGCAGCTGATGCTTCAGGCTCCAGCTAAAGGCGATCAGCAGCTTGGCGACCTTTTGCTGCACCGCCGGTTCGTCCGGCAGCAGGCTTTTGATCTGGCGCAGCAGGGTGCGTTCGGTAATCAGCAGCGAGCCCCACAGGTTGCGCGCTTCGACAAAGCGGCTGTAGCCGGCGTTATTGCGAAAGCCGAGAAAAATCGCGATGGCGATGCCCAACAGGCTGAACGGCGCGATGGTCAAATGCACGCCGAGCTGTTCGTACCATTGGTAGCTGATCACCGCCACTATCGACATCAGCACGTTCAGCGACAGGCGAAAGGTAATTTTTGACAGCACGGAACCGTGCCAGGCGAACAGGCGGAAAAACCAGTTCTGGTGCGGGCGAATTATCATAACGTGGGTGCTTCCTGGTGTCCTGCTATTGAGAATAGTCGATTCTTATCCGGCGGCGCTATGCCGCCGTTGTCGATTGCCAGAGCCGTTGCGGGTGCGTATAGACGGTGGCGCGCCCCGGTTTGCTGAAGCCCACCAGCGTCAGGTTGCTGCGCTCGGCCACTTCCACCGCCAGACGGGTGGCGGCGGAGACGGCGAACAGGATCTCGACGCCGCACATGGCGGACTTTTGCACCATTTCATAGCTGGCGCGGCTCGAGACCAGCGCCGCCCCTTGCGACCAGGCCTGTTGGCTGCGGTAACCCAGCAGTTTGTCGAGCGCCACATGGCGGCCGACGTCTTCACATCCGCCGCTGAGTGCGCCGTCCGGCTGGATCCAGGCCGCCGCATGGGTGCAGCCGGTCAGTTTTCCCACCGTTTGCACTTCCTGCAGTTGAGCCAACGCCCGGTCGAGCTGGGCCAAATCGAAACGTTGGGTGAAGGGCAGCGGTGCGATGGGCTGAGCAACCTCCTGCAGCTGCTCGACCCCGCAGACGCCGCAGCCGGTGCGGCCGGCCAGGCTGCGGCGCTTCTCTTTCAGCTGCATAAAGCGGCGGCTCGAGAGCTCTACATGCACTTCAATGCCGTTGCAGGCCGGTTGTTGACGGATGTCGTAGATATCGTCGGGAGAGGTGATGATGCCTTCGGACAGCGAAAAACCGATGGCGAAGGCCGCCAGATCTTTTGGCGTCGCCATCATCACCACGTGGGAAATGCCGTTGTACACCAGTGCGACCGGCACTTCTTCCGCCAGCCAATCCTGCTGCGCCTGAGCCAGATCGGTGCGCTGCCAGACCGCATGGCGAGACAGGCAGGCCTGTTCGATGTCGTCGGTTTCTGCGAGGAGTAGGTGCTTGTTCATAACGTTCTCGTGACCGTCGGTGACGAGGCGCCGACGGGGATGAATGCTTATTGAGCAGGTGTGGACATTATACAGGATTCTGATCCCGCTCGCGTAGGGAATCACGCCCTGCAGGTTATCCACAGTTTTAGTGGATAACGTGTGTGCAAGGCAGCGTGAAACCGTTAGCAGGCGTAAAAAAAAATCGCTCAGAAAATTATTATATTACGCGGCAAAGCGCGATCCGCAGGGGGATAGGGGGTTGCACGCGTTCGCGTTTTGTTTATGCATTACTGTATAAATATACAGTTTGGTTATGATTATGCTGAGTACTTTAAGGTTGTATGCTTTTTCACCAGGTGAGCCCCTAACGTTACCGCTGTTTGCCGATCGCGTGGCCTGCGGTTTTCCCTCCCCGGCGCAGGACTATGTCGAGAGCCGGCTGGATATCGGCAAACTGCTGGTACGGCACCCCAACGCCACCTACTTCGTGCGCGCCAGCGGTGAGATGGAGCGAGCAGGATGGATCAGGCACTGAATTTTTCACTCAGCTATGCGCAGCTGATCCGGGAAGCAGAAGATGCGATTAAAAAATGCAATCTGAACCAGGGCGGGATGGGTTACACCCTAGAGTTGGGTAAGGCTTCTGTCATTCTGAGTTTCTGGTACGGTCTGGCGCTGCAGGGCTATCCGGGCACAATAATGGATGAACGTGTTGATGCCGACCGGCTGCGCCTGCATGTCCTCATCTATAAGAGAGAGGAGTGACATCGTGGCAACGGTTAACGTCCGCCGGCCGTCGCCGCTGTAGCGACGGATGCTGATTGTGCTGGCCGAACCTGCGCGCCCCCTGCCTGCTGCTGTGGCGCGCGGACGGAACGATCAAGTCGCCGCCAACGGCAAAAGCCGGGAATTGAACGGGCGCATACGTTGGGTAGATACCGGGGAAAGCAGGCAGATCAGGAACGACATCAGAAAGTCCTGTACTACCGACAGATTAAGAAACTGAGCATCCGAGAAACAGCAGACGCGACAGGCTACAGTACTTCCCAAGTTTGTCGCATTCAGGCCTTCTATAAAGAAGTTGAGACTGATTAAAAAGCAGCCTTAATGTACAATAATTTTCGATATCCAAACTGACCCCATAAACAATCAATGAGTTAGAGATGAAAGGTGATTTCATACAAAAAAATCATACCTGCTCTTGTCATATTCGCTTTATCTAATGCTGTGGCATATGCGAATGATTTCGACAAATCAAATGAAGCGATGGCAATTTCAGCAATAGGTTTTTCTGGCTCAAATGCTCGTGTTGCACATGATGTTTGTGGGGCAACCAATGAGAAAATTGATAAATATAAAAAACAAATAAAAGACTCATTAACTAGAACATTAAAGTATGAACAGTCAGGATTCGATACGCATTGGGATAATGGTTGGAAAAATGCTGATTTTTTGGTTAAGTCATTAAGTAATGATGAAGCCTATAAAAAAGAATATTGCCGAGAGGTTTTAGATGGAATTAATAATCCTGAAATGAATTAAGGATTATTCCTTATTCGGGGTTCTACGCCGGAACCCCAGATTTTTCCGTCCGCTAAAATTATCCCCGGTTGAGCAGCTTTATACCGTCAGCTCGCAGTGGACCATCAGGGGAAATGTGGCGGTACAGCGTTTGTCGGGTTATCCCAAGCTCCTGGCATAACGTACTGACTTTCGTCTCTGGCCGTCCCATTGATGCCATTGCCAGTCGCAATTTTATTGGCGTCATTTTGTAAGGCCGTCCGCCGTTCCTCCCGTGGGCTCTTGCTGAGGCAAGGCCTGCCGCTGTTCTTTGCGGTGCTGTACGCAGCAGAGACCGACGGCCGCGCGCGACTGGCTCGACACCCGCTTAGTCCCGCCCTCTGGTCAAATGCAGGCTGATGTGTACAGCCTGCAGGCAGAGGATTTCGTCTGGCAACCGGTATCGCCCGCCGTCGGCGCCGTTCGCAATGACAATCCCTCACTCATCCTGCCCATCGATACGCCAACGGTCTGAGTGCCGCATTATCCACAGTTTTGGTGGATATCATGTGTGCAAACACACGTGAAGAACGCCAAAAGCTGCAGGAAAAATCGCTCAGAAAATTATTATATTACGCGGGAAAGCGCGATCCGCAGGGGGATTGGGGGTTGCACGCGTTCGCGTTTTGTTTATGCTTAACTGTATAAATATACAGTTTGGTTATGATTATGCTGAGCAATTCAAGGTTGTATGCTTTTTCACCAGGTGAACCCCTAACGTTACCGCTGTTTGCCGATCGCGTGGCCTGCGGCTTTCCTTCCCCGGCGCAGGACTATGTCGAGAGCCGGCTGGATATCGGCAAACTGCTGGTACGGCACCCCAACGCCACCTACTTCGTGCGCGCCAGCGGCGAGTCGATGATCGACGGCAATATTCAGGATGGCGATCTGTTGATTGTCGACAGCGCCCTGACGCCGGAGCACGGCAATATCGTGATCGCTGCGGTGGACGGTGAATTCACCGTCAAAAAGCTGCAGCGCCACCCCGACGTGCGGCTGTTGCCGATGAATCCCGCCTACGCGCCGATCGTGTTCGACGACGAAGCGCAGCTGGAGATTTTCGGCGTGGTGACCTTTATCGTCTACGCGGCGCTGTAACCATGTTTGCCCTGGTAGACGTCAACAGCTTCTACGCTTCCTGCGAGACCATTTTCCGGCCCGACCTGCGGGGGCGGCCGGTGATTGTGTTGTCCAACAACGACGGCTGCGTAATCGCCCGCAGCGCCGAGGCGAAGGCGCTGGGCGTGCCGATGGGCGCGCCTTATTTCAAGATCAAAGAGGAGATGCGCCGTCGCAACGTCGCGGTGTTCTCCTCCAACTACGCGCTGTACGCCGATATGTCCCGCCGGGTGATGGACACGCTGGAGGAGATGGCGCCGGCGGTGGAGATCTATTCACTGGACGAAGCCTTTCTGCGGCTGGACGGCGTGGCGCGCTGCGAGGCGCTGGAACCGTTCGGCCAGCGGGTGCGCGATCGCATCCGGCGCGAGCTGCATTTGACGGTCGGGGTTGGCATTGCGCCGAGCAAAACGCTGGCCAAGCTGGCCAACTTCGCGGCCAAGAAATGGCGCGGCACCGGCGGCGTGGTGGATTTATCCGATCCGGCGCGCCAGCGCAAACTGCTGGCGTTGCTTCCGGTGGAAGAAGTGTGGGGCGTGGGCCGCCGCCTGACGCGCCAGCTGCAGGCGATGGGCATTCACACCGCGCTGCAGTTGGCGGACTGCGATACTCGACTGGCGCGTAAAACCTTCAGCGTGGTGCTGGAGCGCACGATACGTGAGCTGCGCGGCGAGTCATGCCTGCAATGGGAAGATGAGGCGGCGGCGAAAGAGCAGATCATCTGTTCCCGCTCGTTCGGCCAGCGGTTGACGCACTACCCGCACATGCGCGAGGCGATCTGCAGCTATGCCGAACGCGCCGCCGAAAAGCTGCGACAGGAAAAGCGCTATTGCCGCAACGTGTCGGTGTTTATCAAAACCAGCCCGCATTCGGCGGGCGAAGGCTATTACAGCAATATGGGCACCGCCCGGCTGCAAACGCCGAGCAACGACAGCCGCGACATCATCGCCATGGCGGTGCGCGCGCTGGAGAGCATTTGGCAGGAGGGGCGGCGTTATCTGAAGGGCGGCGTGATGCTGGGGGATTTCAGCGCCGCCGCCATGGCGCAGATCGACCTGTTCGACGACTGCCCGCCGCGCCGCAACAGCGAGCGCCTGATGGCGACCCTTGATCGCTTGAATCAGGAAGGGCGCGGGCGCGTATGGTTCGCCGGGCAGGGGATCGTCAAACCGTGGCAAATGAAGCGCGACATGCTGTCGCCGGCCTACACCACTCGGCTGGCGGACATTCCCGTGGTGCGGCTGGGGGTGCGGGAGCCGCGTGATGCCCCACGGGTTACTGCGCGGCTTAATCCGTCGAGACCTAAGGGAATAGGCGATAATAAGGCAGGGTAAGCATGGCATGATCTGTGCGCCAACGATCTTCACCGCGTCCTTCCCCTTAGTTCAGAACCCGGATGCGTCACTGGCTGCCTGGCGGCAGGGCGTGTATTGCCTCTCTTTATTCGCCATTCACCGTTTTGCGCCATCTGATCACATAGGTTCCTTGGATATTTCAGTCTCTAACGCCTGTATTGCAAAAGGCGCGCATGCGTTGGCTCGTTGATTGTTTCACCGACCAGACAGCCGCCATCCGTTGTCCTTATTTCTGCGGTTTTTTATAAATGACGGGCAGCTAAAAACGGTTTGCCGATAGGGATAATGCGCGTGTCAATCCGCGTTAAACGAGAATATCGGCATCTTAAAAATAAAACGAAATAAGGATGAAAGCATATGCCTGGATTTAATTATGGTGGTAAAGGAGATGGAACTAACTGGAGTTCTGAACGCGGTACGGGCCCTGAGCCGGGGGGCGGCGATAAAGGCCATTCCGGCGATCGCGATCGCGGCGGTGCCGGCGTTGGCAACAGCCCGGAACAGCAACAGATTGCGGCGATCCAAAACGATCCGGCGCTGCGCATGAAGCTGGAGGCGGTGATTAAGGCGGCGCGCAGAATTAACCCGGATGCGAAATTGCATATTGAAAGCGTCAGCCCATCCGGCACTCTGAGCCTTTCCGCCACCGGTTTGACGGCCGAGCAGGCGAAGCACATTGGCCTGGGGGGGCTGGTGATGGGGGTCAACGCCAAGGGGGTGACAGTGGCGATCGGGGATATCGAAACCGGCCATGCGCGCAAGCCCTCACCCCCTGGCAAAGGCGGCAACAATGGCCTGAATGCCGGGCAGATCGGCGCCTCTTCGTTAGGCAGTTTCGTGACAGACTCGCATCGCGATCGGCCCGTCAGCGGCTGGCATGGCAACGGCAAAACCGGCGAATTCTCGACGACCCGCACGACCGGGAGTTACTACGGTTTTCATCATTTGAAGGTGGAAAAGCAAGACGGAGTGGCGACCTACAACCTCTACTATAAGGCCAATAAGAACCGGCCCGCGTTTATCGCCGTGGTGAGAGGGGATAACCTGAATGCCATGGAGGTGAAATATGCCAACGGCAAGCCGGTAAAATCGCCCGGCTCGGTAAAAACGATCGTTAAGGAATTCGTCGAATATCAAAATGCGGAATTAAAAGCCATCAAGGATGGCGTCAGCCTGGCCGCAGGTATCAATAAAGATATCGCGGAAAAGATCGGCGCGAAATACGCCAAACTCGCCAAGGATTTGGAGGCGGGAATTCAAGGAAAATATATCCGCAACGTGCAAGATGCGGAGAAAACCTACGAGCAATTGACGAAGGGCCTGAACAAAAAGCTCAAGGCGCAGGACAAAGCGGCGATTGTCGCCTGGCTGAAAATGATCGATGCGGAACAGTATGCCCGCAATGCGCGGGTATTGGGCAAGGTCTTCACCGGGGTGGACTGGGCGATCAAGGGCGCGGATCTGGTAAACGCCGCGATTGAAGGTTTCTCAACCGGCAACTGGAAAGCGTTCCGCAACCAGCTCGAAGCGCTCGGGTTGTCGATCGGCGCAGGGTATACGCTCTCCGCTATCGCCGCGTTTTTCGCGCCGACGCTGGTGTCGTCGACGGTGGGCATTTTCGCCTTCGCTTACCTGTTTGGCTGGGCCACCAGCTATATCGATGCGGAACGTGCGGGGGAGCTGGAGAAGTGGGTCGCTGACCTGTAACGACATGAGGGGGCTGGCCCCCTCATTTTACCCCTCACACCCTCTACCTCTTTCACACCACCGGCGCCACCGTCAGCAGCAGATTGGCGAAGCGGCGCCGTTCGCCGGAGGCGATCACCAGCAGCGTCCGATCCGATTTGACCGCGGCGTAAAACGCCTCGCGCGGCAGGTGCTCGATCGGGCAATGTTCTGGCAGCAGTTGCCGGTATTCGGCTTCGATAGTGTTGGTGAAGTCCGGCGGGCAGGCCATCAGCGCCGCGCTTTCCACGTTGATGCAGGCCAGCAGTTTTTCCAGGATTGGCGGTGCGGCGAGCGTGCCGGGCGCCAGGTTCAGATAGACCACGGTGGCGTCTTTCGGCGCGTGCGTCACGCAGGCGTAATTGCCGTCGGCGATCAGCACCTGGGTTTTATGCCCGCATTGCGCCAGCGCGGCGAGCAGCGGCGGGTGAGTGATGGCGGATTTGATCATAAAGCGATTCCTGAATAGGGGGGTGGCCGTGCCGCCCCCAGCTGAACTACATGCGGAAGATGCCGCCGTTGATGTCGAGAGTGGCGCCGGAGATGAAGCCGTCGTATTCCGCCGCCAGGAAAGCGATGGCGCGGGCCACGTCGTCCGGCGTGCCTGCGCGGCCCAGCGGGATGGCGCGAACGGTTTCCTCCGCCGATGCCTGGGTGGTGTGGCGATTATGAAAGCGGGTGCCGAGGATCAGGCCGGGCGCCACTGCGTTCACCCGGATGCCGTGCTCGCCCAGCTCCGCCGCCAGCGAGCGCGTCCAGGTGAGCACCGCGCCCTTGGTGGCGGAATAGGCCAGCGAGCCGGCGTGCCCGCCGGCGCGGCCGGCCAGCGAGGCCAGGTTGATGATGCTGGCGCCGTTCGGCGCCGCCTTCAGGTGCGGCAGCGCGCTCTGGGTCACGTTCAGCATGGTGGTCATGTTTACGTCGATCACGGTTTGCCAGAAGGCGCGATCGATCTCGCCCAGCCATTTGCGCCCGACGATGCCGCCGACGTTATTGATCAGAATATCGATGCCGCCGAGAAACTCGGCGCCGGCCGAGACGCAGCGCAGCGTTTCGTCGGTGTTGATGAGATCGGCGTAGCCGTAGGCGGCCTTTTGTCCGAGTGAATGGGCCAGCGCCACCAGCGCCTTGGGGCCGCTTTCGTCGCTGTGGTAGTGAAAATAGATGTCGCACCCGGCCTTGATCAGCCGCTCTGCGGTGGCGCGGCCGATGCCCTGTTCCGCCCCGGTGATAAAGACCTTTTTGCCCGCAAGATCGCCCATGATTGACTCCTTATTGGTTCGTTAAGAATTGATGACGCCTTCACGCTGTTTGGCGCAGTAGAAAATGCAGATCAGGCCGGTGGCCAGCAGGCACGAGGCCAGGAAAAACAGCCCCGGCGCGCTGCTGCCGGTCAGATCGTTCAGCACGCCCACCGCATAGGGGGCGACGAAACCGCCGATATTGCCGATGCAGCTCACCACCGCCAGCCCGGCGGCCGCGGCCGCGCCGGTGGAGATATTGGCGGGCATGGATAAGAACGGCGGCACGGCGGTGTAGATGCCGATGGCGGCAATGCACAGGAATGACAGCGCGACGAACGGGTCGTATTTAAAAAATGTCACCGCGCCCATCAGGCCGATGGCGGCGATCACCATGCTGAGGCCGGCGAACACGCCGAGCTTTTTGGTTTTGCTGGCCCACAGGCTCCACGGATACACCAGCAGCGCGGCCAGGCCGTAGGGAATGAGCGCCAGCAGGCTGACGCGAAAGATATCGCTGCCGGAAATGGCGCTGATGATCGACGGCAGCCAGGTGCCGAAGCCGTAAATGCCGCATACCATGCCGAAGTTGAGCAGCGCGTAGAGCAGGTACTTTCTGTTTTTAATGCCCTTGAGGAAGTCGCCCAGCGTGATTTTTGAGCCGGATTTGGAGCGGCCGGCGTTGCTCATCAGCCAGGCTTTTTCCTCCACGTTCAGATAACCGACGTCCTTGGGCGAGTTCTTGATCAGGAAGGGGATCAGCAGGCCGATGACGATCGGCGGCAGCCCTTCGAGGATGAACAGCAGCTGCCAGGGGGCGAAGCCGAACCAGTCATGCTGAATATTGAGAATAAAGCCGGAAATCGGCGAGCCGACCGCGTTGGACAGCGGCTGGACGATGATGAACATGCCGAGAATTTTGGTGCGGTATTTTTCCGGGAAGAAGACCGTGAAATAATACACCACCGAGGGAAAGAAACCGGCTTCGCACACGCCCAGCATAAAACGGCAAATATACAGCTCCAGCGGCGTGCGCACAAAACCGAGCAGGGTCGCGAAGATGCCCCAGGAAATTAATATTCTGGCGAACCAGATGCGCGGGCCGAATTTAATGGTGCCGGCGTTGCTGGGTATTTCAAACAGGAAATAGCCGATAAAGAAAATTCCGGAAGCGAAGCCGAAAGCCGAGGCGGTCAATCCCAGATTATCTTCCAACGCTTTGGCGGCGTAGGCCATATTGTTGCGGTCGAGAAAGGCCAGGAAATACAACAAGATCATGAGGGGGACAATATGCAGCGTCAATTTCCTGATGGCGCTGCGTTCAATATCCTTTGGCATTGTTTTTTTCATCATGGTTTTTCCCATGTGGTTAATCGGAATAATAGCGGCCCGGCCCAAAGTCATGAGCGGCGTGCTGAATAACGACGTTGCGTGCATAAAGCGTCGCGCCGTTTATTTAGTGCGACGACGCTGTTTTTTCTGATTTTGGCTGCGGCGAGCCGGACGATGCTATCTGCGCATCGCCTGGGTAAGCCGTTTTTACCGTATTAACCGGCGGTTTTGACGGAACGCCGGCTGATGACCGTCGGCGGGAAGAGAAACTCGCCGGGCGGTTGTGAATCATTGTTGATGCGGCCGATCAGGCGTTCGACCATCAGCTGCGCCATCTCGGCCAGCGGCGGGCCGATCGACGTCAACCCCGGTTCGGCCAGGCTGGCAAGCGCGATATTGTCGATGCCGACCACCGAAATCTCTGCTGGCACCTGGACGCCGGCGGCGCGCAGCCCCACCATCAGCCCGATGCCCAGCGCATCGTTAATCGCCACGATGCCGTCCGGGCGCGGCGTCAGCGCGAGGATGCGGGATGCCAGCGTCAGCCCCAATTCGAACATCTCCGTGTCGCCGTAGGCGCTGGTGGCTTTGCCTTCGATCACCCGTTGGCGTTCGCTCAAGTTGTGCCCCAGCGCACTCAGAAAACCGTCGATCTTGTGGCTGCGCCCCACGGTCAGCGCCGCTTCGGTGGCGAACACGATATGTCGGCAGCCGCGTTCGAGCAGGTGCTGCGCGGCCAGACGCCCGGCGGCGAGATTGTCCATCGACACGCTGTCGAACAATCGGCTGTCGGCGGCCATCGGCTCGGCGAACGGGCTGTCATAGCTGACGATCTTCATGCCCCGCTCGGCCGCCCGGACAAAATGGGTCTGGCGGATGTCGCTCGCCGCCACGATGATGCCGCGCACGCCATGCAGAAACATATCGTCGATAAACGCGGCTTCCTCCTGTTCCTGCCGGTAGGCGTTGCCGAGCAAGACGCGGTAGCGGTGAGCGCGCGCCGCGCTGTCGACGGCGTGCGCCAGTGCCGAAAAACTCGGGTTAACGATCGACGGCAGCAGCAGGCCGATGATCTTCGCCTGTGGCGCGAGGTTCACTGCGGTGCGCGCCGGACGATAGCCCAGGGTGTCCATCGCCTGTTCGATGCGCTGACGGGTCTGTGCGCTCATCTGGTGGCTGCGATTATTCAGCAGGTTCGACACGCTGCTGATGGACACGCCGGCCAACCGCGCGACATCACGAATATTTGCCATTTGCCGATCCCTTGCTGCCTGCCGTTAGCCTGCAATCTATAAGGGAAGGCGGGCGCAGGCAAGCCGCAACCGGGGCGAAACCCGCACGGGATCGCGCATTTGTGAGAGTCGTCAGGCGCAGGGCCGGTTGTTTACTAAACAGCTAAGGGCGGCGGCCATGGGGTGACGCGGATGAGTGAGATCTGCGAAGCATCTCTCGTTTATCGCCCTTCGGGGCGGCGGGTTCTGTACTATTGTTTTCTCTTTGCGGCACGTTCCAGGCCGATGGGGCGCTGGGCGCAACGGAGATCACAGATGAACAAACGGGAATTAGAAAGCGCGATTGTCACCGATTTTTCCAAACGCATGAGCTATGGCGACTACCTGTGCCTGGACCAACTGCTGGACTGCCAGCACCCGCTCTCCAACCCGCCGCATCATGACGAAATGCTGTTCGTGATACAGCACCAAACCTCCGAACTGTGGATGAAGCTGATGCTGCACGAGCTACAGGCGGCGCTGCGGCTGGTGCAGCAGGACAAACTCAGCCACTGTTTTAAAATTCTCGCGCGCGTTAAACAGATCCAGCGGCTGCTGTTCGAACAGTGGGCGGTGCTGGAAACGCTGACGCCGTCGGAATACGTCGAGTTTCGCGATGTGTTGGGCAGTTCGTCGGGCTTCCAGTCGCATCAATACCGGTCGATCGAGTTTCTGCTCGGCAACAAGAACGCCGCCATGCTGGCGGTGTTCAGCAGCGATGTGGAAAAACACGCGGCGCTGAAGGCGATCCTCGAAGCGCCGAGCCTGTACGACGAATACTTGCTGTACCTGGCGCGCCACGGTTTGCCGATCCCGCAGGAGTGCCTCAAGCGCGACTGGACGCAGCCCTATCAGCGCAACCCGGATCTGCTGCCGGCGTTCAAAGTGATCTACGACAACCCGCAGACCTATTGGGAAGCGTATGAAATGGCGGAGAAGCTGGTGGATATCGAAGAGAGTTTCCATCTGTGGCGTTTCCGCCATATGAAAACGGTGGAGCGGATCATCGGCTTTAAGTCGGGCACCGGCGGTTCCAGCGGCGTCAGCTTCCTGAAAAAGGCGTTGGACCTGACCTTTTTCCCCGAACTGCTGGACGTGCGTACCGAAATCGGTGCCTGAGACAATGTGAGGGGGAAGGGCGATGAGCGTGAGGATTATCGATAAGGCGGCGGAGAAGGTGGTGGGGGTAAGAGTGGTGGGGCCGTATCTGCAGACCATCCCGCAGGGTTCGCAGCAACTGCTGGCATGGCGGCAGCGTCACGACGTGCCGTTCGGCAAATGGCTGGTGTTGTACTGGGACGATCCGGCAGAAGTGGCGCCGGAAAAGCTGCGCGCCGACGTGGTGATGAGCGTGGCGGACGATTTCGCGCTGCCGACGGGCAGCGCGGGTATGACCGTGCAGACGCTGCCCGCTGGGCAGTACGCGGTTTACCGCGTACGCATCAGCGATGGCGATTTCGAACGGGTATGGGGCGAGTTTTACCAGAAGCTGCTGCCGGCCAGCGGCTATCAGCCGGTTGAGGGAGTGAGCTATGAACACTATCTCAACGACTGCGAGGCCGACGGCTATTTTGACCTCGAGATTTACCAGACGGTGAAGAAGTGGTGAAGGGGAAATGATAAAGAAGGCTGAATCGATGGGCGGTACAGATTCAGCCCGTTGTGTTGACTTAACGTCAGTGATTTTGCCGCCAGCCTATTCATCTCCTTGCCAAAAGGGGCTACAGCGGACGGCGTTTTTGCCGGTACTGCCGCCCGAGGGGCGGCGTTAACCGGCTTTCCCGGCGTACCAATTACCTACTCTTTAGGGAACAGCTGATCGACGGCGCTCTGGATTGCCGCCTGATGGCCACCGCCCGGTGCGGCGGTGCGCGCGGCGCCGCCAGGCTGGTTGAGATCCAGCTGGCCGCCGGTGTTGATCGCGCCATCCTCTTTTACCGTGATATTGAAACTGGTGCCGGTGATGTTGATTTGGCCGTCCGCCAGCAGTTCGATCACGCTTTCGCCGCATTCGAGCCGCAGCGATTCGCCGGAGCCGAGGGTAAAGGCATTGACCACGGCGTCGCTGCGCGTTTTGCCGGTCAGCGCGGAGGATTCACCTTTGACGCCGGTCGCCTGATTGAGCACCACCCGTTTGATCTGGTTACCGCCCACCAGATGCGTGTGGTCGTTAGCGATGGTGTGGCTTTCATCGTTTTTCACCTGGGTGTCCATGTTGCGCTCCGCCTGGATCCACACCTGTTCGGCGCCGGCCTTGTCTTCGAAACGCAGGGCGTTGGCGTTGTCGGCGGTGCCGTCCTTGGTGCGACTCATAAAGCCCATCTGGGTGGCGGCGGCCGGCAGCGCCCACGGCGGCATGCTGGCTTCGTTATAGACGCGCCCGGTGACGATCGGCCGATCCGGATCGCCGTTGATAAAGTCCACCACCACTTCGTCGTTCACGCGCGGGATCTGCACGCCGCCGTAGCCTTGGCCGGCCCAGGCGCTGGAGACGCGCACCCAGCAGGAGCTGCCGTCGTCTTTCGGCCCGAAGCGATCCCAGTGGAACTTCACCTTGATGCGGCCGTATTTGTCGGTCCAAATCGATTCGCCGGCCGGGCCGACCACCCGGGCGGTCTGCGGTCCGTGGGTTTTCGGCCAGGTGGCCTGCTGCGGCGGGTGCCAGGGCACGTCCGCCGGCAGGACGATGAAGTCGATACGGTGTTCGCTGCTCTGATCGTCGCCGCTGGCGTAGCGATTCTCTTTCAGATGGTAGCTGGCCTGCAGCGTCAGATATTCGCGATTGTCGTCGGCATGCGGGGCGTTATACAGCGTGAAGGTACTGCCGGGGGCGATGCCCATGGCGGTGGCGGTGCCTCGGATCTGCTGATGTTCGGCCTGCCAGGCTTCCTGGCGCACGCGGGCGTAGAACTCCCCCTGCTGATGCTCGGTATAGCGGCCCGGCCAGTCGTAAACGTCGATTTGCCCCGGCGTCGGCGAGACCGGGTTTTGCCGCGCCTGGAACAGCCAGGCGTTCGGTTTGCGGAAATCGTAGTCGTCCAGGCTGTAGATGCCCGGCGTGACGCGATCGGATAACGTCCACTGGCTGATGCCTTCCTCGCTGGTGCTGCCGCCCGACGGCGTCAGGTGGTAGGGGATCATCTCATAGCCGGGATAGGGCTGGTGATGGTGGGGGGCGTCCCCGAGCACCAGCGTGTGTTTGCCCATTTCGTGTTTGAAATAGTAATAGATGCCCTCCTGCTCCATCAGGCGGCTGATGAAGTTGAAGCTGCTTTCGTTGTACTGCACGCAGTAGCCCCACAGGCGATAGTCGCCGGTCAGCTGATCTTCCAACTGCACGTTGTGCTCCGCCAGCAGGGTCTTGACGATCTGCGGCACCGTCTGTTCCTGGAAGATGCGGAAATTACGGTCTTTGGTCATCGGCCACAGATCCGGCTGCACGTGCAGGTTGTACACCGCGTAGCGCGTGCCGCCGATCTCTTCGCTGCTGACGGCGATGGCGGTGATCTTACCGTTCAGGTAACGCGGGGCGCTGAGAAAGCCCTGGGTCGGAATTTCCAGCGTCAGCGGTTGGCCGAGCAGCGCTTTGCGATCGAGGCGCGCGTCGGTGCTCAGCAATTCAATAGAGAAGTCGAAAGGAGTGGAAAGCGCTTCGATACCGTCCAGTGAGCGAAACAGCAGTTGCTCCTGGCCCAGCGGCGTGTGCGCAATAATGCGATCCAACATGAGAACGTCCTCTGTGATTGACGTCATGCCCTGCATACTCCGGCGTTGCAGCGGCCTTGCCGCGCGACCAATGAGGAGGCAGTTGCTCGTCAGTCTCATGAAATAGGGGAAACCCCGCCGAGGCGGAGTTTCAGAACGGGATTAGCCGGCAGTGGCCGGGTTGACCAGCCAGGTGCCGGCGGTGTCGATGCTGAGCTGCTGGCGGCGGAGCCGATCGTTGTGACGGATCTCCAGCTGATAGCGGCCCGGCGCCAGGTTCAGGCTGGCGAAGCCGTTTTCGCCCGGCGTCACCTGCTGCGGCTTGCCGTCGAGGCTGACCTGCTCACCCGGTTGCAGTTTGAAGTACACCAACGCCACCGGTTGCGCCGGCGGCGCCGCTTTTTCAGGTTCCGCCGCCGCAGGCTGCGCGGTTTGCGGCGCGCTCGGCTGCTCCGTCAGGGTTTTCTGCGCCGGTGACGCTTCGCTGTTTTGAGCGACGGCCTGGGCATCGTCCTTGCCGCCGCTCAGCCAGGCGATCGCGCCGATCACCAGCAGCGCGGCGACGCCGGCGCCGGCCATCATCGGCCGCGAGAATTGGGTGCCGCGCGCGGTAACGGTGCCGGCTGCGGCCGCAGCGGCGGCCGGGTTGGCGGCGACCAGCAAGTTCTCCGGCGCGGCGGCCGGGGTGCTGATGATTTCGTTTTCATCGGCGATCGGCAGATGCAACAGCTCGGCCATTTCGTCGATGGTCTGCGGGCGGTCTTCCGGCTTCAGCGCCAGCGCGCGATCGACGGTGCGCAGCAGCTCCGGCGAGTAGCCGGCGGGGCGGCGCTCGGTCAGCGGCTGGTAGCTGTCTTCGATGCTGCGCACCACGCTGACCGGCGGCGGCGAACCGACGATCAGCGTGTGCAGCACGGCGCCGAGCGCGTAGATATCGGTCCACGGCCCTTGTTCGCCGTCGCTGTTCTCGGTGTACTGCTCGATCGGCGCGAAGCCCGGTTTGAGCATGATCTCCGTTTCGTCCGACAGGTTGCCGATCTCTTTGCGCGCCGACCCGAAGTCCAGCAGCACCGGCAGCTGGCTCTCCTGGATCTGGATGTTATCCAGCGAAATGTCGCGGTGCAGATAGCCTTCCTGATGGATGGTGTTGATGGCGCTGAACAGCGGCGGCAGCAGCCGACGGATCCACGCCTCGTCGATCTTCTCCGGCTGCTGCGCCTGCAGGTTTTTCAGCGTGGTGCCGCTGTAAAACTGGGTGCCCATATAGGCGGTGCCGTTCTCTTCCCAGAAGCGCAACACGTGCAGCAGACCGGGATGCGAGAAGCGCGCCAGCAGACGCGCCTCCTGAATAAAGCTGTTCAGCCCGGCCTGGAAAGTTTTGCCGAAGCGTTCGCCGCGCAGCCCGATGCTGAGATCGTCGTTGCGTTTCGCCAGCGAGGTTGGCATGTACTCCTTGATGGCGATGGTGCGTTCCAGTTGGTGATCGTAGGCGCGGTAGACGATGCCGAAGCCGCCTTCGCCGATCGCTTCCTGGATCTCGAATTCATTGAATCGATAGCCGCTCGGCAGGCTGTTCGAATTCGGTTTGGTTATCCCGGTTCCCGACATAGTGATGACTCTCTGTGTTCAAAGGGCCGCCGTTTCGGCGGCCGCGGCGTTATGCCTGAAATTGACAAATGAATTCGTTGTTCTGCAGCGCGATATGCAGCTGGCGATAGCGCTGGTCGTTGGCGCTGCCGGTCAGCAGGGTGTGGCTGATCTGCGGCAGCAGGGTGTTGGTCAGGATGGCGTCGACCATGCGGCCGCCGGACTCCACCTCGGTGCAGCGGCTGACGATCTGCTCGATGACCGCGTCGTCGAAGGTGCAGACGATGTCGTGATTCTCCGCCAGACGACGCTGAATGCGGCCCAATTGCAGGCGCACGATGTTGCCCAGCGTGGCGTCGGTCAGCGGGTAATACGGCACCACCAGCAGGCGGCCGAGCAAGGCGGCCGGGAACACCGACAGCAGCGGTTGGCGCAGCGCGCCGCTCAGCGCCTCCGGCTCCGGCAGCAGCTCCGGATCGCTGCACAACCCGGCGATCAGATCGGTGCCGACGTTGGAGGTCAGGATGATGATGGTGTTGCGGAAATCGATATGGCGGCCTTCGCCGTCCTCCATCCAGCCCTTGTCGAACACCTGGAAGAAGATTTCATGTACGTCCGGGTGCGCCTTTTCGATCTCGTCCAACAGCACCACGCTGTAAGGACGGCGGCGCACCGCCTCGGTCAACACGCCGCCCTCGCCGTAGCCGACATAGCCGGGCGGCGCGCCTTTCAGCGTCGAAACGGTGTGCGACTCCTGGAATTCGCTCATGTTGATGGTGATGACGTTCTGCTCGCCGCCGTACAGGGTTTCCGCCAGCGCCAGCGCGGTTTCGGTTTTGCCGACGCCGGAGGGCCCGGCCAGCAGGAATACCCCGACCGGTTTGTTCGGATCGTCCAGCCGCGCTCGTGAGGTGCGCACCCGGCGGGCGATCAGATCCAGCGCATGGCGTTGGCCGATGACGCGCTGATTCAGGGTGTCGGAGAGCTGCAGCACCGCTTCAATCTCGTTTTTCACCATGCGGCCCAGCGGGATGCCGGTCCAGTCGGCCACCACCGCCGCCACGATGTTGGCGTCGACGGCGGCGAAGATCAGCGGCGCTTCGCCCTGCAGCGCGCTCAGCTGCTGCTGCAGTTCGCCCAATTGGGCGCGCAGCGCGTCGGCATCAGGGCGCGTTTGCGTCTCTTCGTCGGTGCTCGCCTCTTCTTGGGCGTGCAGTTGGGCGCGCAGCGTGATGATCTGCTGGATCAGCGCCAGCTCCTGCTGCCAACGCTCGGTCAACTGTTCGAGTTCCTGGCGCAGCGCGGTCAATTGGGCTTCAATCTCCTGCGGGCGCAGGGGATCGCCGATGCCGACCTTGGCCTCGCGGCGGGCGATATCCAACTCTATCTGCAGCGCATCGATGCGGTGGCGGCAGTCTTCGACCTGGGCGGGCTCGGCATGTTGGCTGACCGCCACGCGCGCGCAGGCGGTATCCAGCAGCGCCACCGCCTTGTCCGGCAACTGGCGGGCCGGAATATAGCGATGGGACAGCCGCACCGCGGCGTCCACCGCTTCATCCAGCAGCAGCACGCGGTGGTGTTGCTCCAGCGGGCTGACGGTGCTGCGCAGCATCAGCAGCGCTTTGTCTTCGCTCGGTTCGTGCACCTGCACCACCTGGAAACGGCGGGTGAGCGCGGGATCCTTCTCGATGTATTTCTTGTATTCCGACCAGGTGGTGGCGCCGATGGTGCGCAGTTGGCCGCGCGCCAATGCCGGTTTCAGCAGGTTGGCGGCGTCGCCGGTGCCCTGGGCGCCGCCGGCGCCGATCAGGGTGTGAATTTCGTCGATAAACAGGATGATCGGCGTCGGGCTGGATTGCACTTCGTCGATCACCGCCTGCAGCCGTTTTTCAAACTCGCCCTTGACGCCGGCACCGGCCTGCAGCATGCCGATGTCCAGCAGGCACAGTTTCACGTCGCGCAGCTGCGGCGGCACGTCGCCGGCCACGATGCGCAGCGCCAGGCCTTCCACCACGGCGGTTTTGCCGACGCCGGCCTCGCCGGTCAGCAGCGGGTTGTTCTGGCGGCGGCGCATCAGAATATCGACGATTTGCCGGATCTCTTCATCGCGGCCGGCCACCGGGTCGATCTCGCCGTTGCGCGCTCTGGCAGTCAGATCCTGGGCATACTGCGCCAGCACGCTTTCACCGCTGCGCGCCGCGCCGGGCAGGGGCTCGGCGCCGCTTTGCGCCGCCGCATCCTGGGCGTTTTCCGCCGAGTGAGCGGTAATGGCGGCGAACTGTTCCATCAGCAGATCGGCGTTGATGCGCTCGAACTGCGGGGAAATGGCCTTCAGCAGGTGGCGCAGGCTGTAGGTTTTCAGAATGCCGAGCAGCAGGTGGCCGCCACGGATGCGCGCTGCGCCGAACTTCAATGAGCCATAGACCCAGGCGCGTTCTACCGCGCTGTCGATGTGCTCGGACAGATCGGAAATGGCGCTGGCGCCGCGCGGCAGGCGATCGAGCGCCTCGACGATGTCGCGCGCCAGTTGCGCCTCGTCCAGCGCGAAGTGGCGAACGATTTGCTGCAGATCGCCGTCCGGCGATTGCATCAGCTGATGCAGCCAGTGCGCCAGTTCGACGTAGGGGTTACCGCGCAGCTTGCAAAACGCCGTCGCACTTTCCAGAGAGGTGAATAACAGGCTATCCAGTTTGCCGAATAATACCGAGCGGCTGATTTCAGACATGGTTTTCCTCAGGTCTCAGAGTGGCCTGACGCCGCCGGGCGTCGGCCGAAATAGGGTCAGAACGGGTTTTCCAGCGGTTCAGGGCTGAAGATCAGATCGTCGAGATCGCGCTGTCGCCGATGGTCGGCCAGCCAACTGCTCAGGCCCAATCGCTGCGCGCCGCCGAGCTGGATGCCGTGCGCCTGTTCCTTCGCCAGGATCAGGCGCACTTCCCAGACGAACTCGATGCCCAGGTATTGGCGCACCCAGTCGCGCAGTTGCCGGCACAGATCGGCGCCGGGCAGAAAGCGGTCATAGTCCTGCTGCGGCATCGGCCCCAGCTCGATGCGGAACTTGTGCTGGATATCCCGCACCGCGATGCCGAGAAAGGCCGACTCGCCGAGCCGCGGTGCACCGCGCCCGGCCTTGAGCCGCGCCTGCTCGCGCGGCTCCACCCGCAGCCAGTGCGGCACGTTTTCGACGATGCGCACCGGCACCTTGAAATACTGCTGCAAAATTTTGCTCAGGCCTTCCGGATCGCGGCTGTGGCGAATCAGATGACCGGCCATAAAATGTTTCGCGTGGGCGTTGATGCTGTCGCGCTCTTGCTGCGCCGGCTGGCCGATGCCGATCAGGCTCGACAGGTACTCGTCGAAGCGCCGGTTGTCGGGGCGATCCAGCGACACCGTCGGTTGCGCGTCGGCCCAGGCGCGGTAAAACAGCAGCGTCAGCCGGTGATGGAACAGATTGGTGAACGCCAGCAGGGTGGTGTCCTGATGGTGATACACCCGTTCGCGCACGTATTCGGTCAGGTGCAGCGGCAGCGGCCCGTTGGGGCCGAACAGGCCGAAGCTGAAGATCGAAACGTCGTGCAGCGGGCTGTTGGCGCGCGGCGTCACCTGCGCCAGCGTGGACGGCGCGAACGACAGCGAAGGTTCCTGGCCCAGGCGCAGCATCTCGTGGCGCGGCAGCGGCGCGCGCCCCAGCAGGTAGGGTTGGCCGCCCTGGGCGTCGATGCGCCGCAGCAGTTGAAACAGATCGTGCTTGTAAGGCGCGCTGCGCAGCCGCGGCCAGAAGTCGTCCGGCAGGCGATACAGCGCGTTGATCTGCGGCGGCGCCAGTTCGGTGGCGATCATCTCCGCGTTCATATCAGCGTCCTTTTGCCCATGCGTGCCTGCCAGTGGGCGATCTCGCCGCGCTGCTGGCTGGAGAGCGTCATCTCGGTGAAGGTGTTCATCGCCACCAGGCGCGAGAACAGGCGCTCCAGCACGCTGCCGAGCAGGTAAGGACTGTTGCCGGAGAACGCCTGCTCATCGACCGTCAGATCGATGGCGATGCCGCGCGCGAACACGATGGGGCCGGGTTCAGGCACTCGCCGATAGACCGGCCGCAGGTTGCAGTGGCGCACGCCCTGGATCTGTTTAGCGATCGCCGGCTCGCTCAGGTTGCCGTACAGCCCCAGCAGCTGGCGCAGGCTGGCGGCGCCCTGTTCCGGATCGCCGTCCATCATGCTGAGGTAATTCAGCTGCAGCTGACTGATCAACCGCCAGGTGATCATCCCTTCGGCCAGCGCCGGACGCGGCGGCGTAGGGCCTTTGCGCAGCGAGACCTGCTTGATCGGGATTGAATCGGGCATCACGAAATTGCCCTGATCCTGCTGCAACAGCATCAACGGCAGGTCGCGGCTGGTGCACAGCACGTCGGCGGTGAGGTATTTCAGATCGCTGTGCCACGGCGACTGCCGTTCGTCCACCAACGACACGAACACTTCCGAACCGGCATAACCGGTGCGGGTGCCGTAGCGGCGGGCGTGCTCCGACAGCGTGCGCTGTTCGCGCCGCAGCGAGAAGTAGGCGCCATAGTTGCCGTCGTCCGCGCTCAGGGTGCTGTAAAACGGCCGAAACTCTTGCTCGTAGCGTTTTTCGCTGGCGCTGCCGCCGAGCCGCTGCACCGAGAACACTTCGTAATCCAGCGGCCGGATATTGTCGACCACCAGATGGTATTCGTGGTTCTTTTCGTTGATCGCGATGCGTTCGGCCACTTTCGGAAACAGGTTGATCACCGGCGTGCAGTGCAGCGCCAAATGGGCGGCGTCGACCACCCGTTCCAGCGCGGCGTCGTGCCTATCGAGCAGCACCACGATTTCGAACTGGCGCAGCGCCTTTTTCCCTTCGCGCACGCTTTGCAGCAGCGGGCGCAGGCCGTTGACGCTGAAGAACTGGAAGCGCGCCGGGAAGGCGAAATATTCTTGCAGCAGCCGGTAGCCTTCGAAGTTGCGCAGATCGTTGGGCAGCAGCGCCTGATCGGCGGCGAAGCCTTCCTGTCGCAGCCCGTCCAACGCCAGCGCCCGCCGCTGCGGCTGAGCCTCCACCGTTTGGCAGACAAGCCCGACGC
Source organism: Serratia sp. B501 (assembly GCF_051172315.1). Taxonomy (NCBI): domain Bacteria; kingdom Pseudomonadati; phylum Pseudomonadota; class Gammaproteobacteria; order Enterobacterales; family Yersiniaceae; genus Serratia; species Serratia sp. B501. The sequence continues at coordinate 2,208 of NZ_JBPIZB010000003.1, read as the reverse complement.
TGTGCTGCATCAGCAACTCCAGCAGCTGCTGCGCCTGCATGTCCGGCCCGGCCAGGTAAAACATCAATTGGTCCAGCTGCAGGTTGTTGAGCGTCACGCTTTCGTAGCACTCGAGCCGAATGCGCAGCGCGCTGACGCAGCCGCTGTGCTGCAGCCCCAGCGAGGCCAGCGGAATATCGGCCGGAATGCCGCCCAGCTCGACGCCGGCGATGCGCACCGGCTGCAGCGTGACGTCATGCGCCGTGGTGTAACTGCAGGTGATGCCGCTTTTCTTCAGCGTCTGGCTGTCCATCATGGTGCCGCGCGGCACCACGAAGCCGTTGCTGATATCGCCTTTACTGCTGTCCGGCTGCAGCTCGGCGATCGCCATCGACGGCGTCGGCGACAGGTAGTTGGGGTAGATGATCTCCAGCAAGCGCTGAGAAAAGCGCGGGAACTCGGCGTCCATTTTCAGCTGCACGCGCGAGGTGAGGAAGGCGAAGCCCTCCATCAGACGCTCGATATAAGGGTCCGCCACGTCGATGCCGCGCATGCCGAGACGGCCCGCGACCTTCGGGTACTGTTCGGCGAACTCGGCGCCCATCTCACGCAGATAGGCCAGCTCGCGGTTGTAATAATCTAACAGTTTACTGTCCATCGCCTTACCCTATGTCTTTCAGATCGAAGTGGCCGTTTTCCAGATCCACGTCGGTACGGAACAGAAACTCCAGCGGATAGGGCACGCACCACAGGCGGCCCTTGATTTCGATCGACAGCACGTTGTGCAGCTCCAGTGAGCCGGTGTCCGAAATGCAGCGCACCTGCAACCCGTCGGGCAGAATGCGCGGCTCGAAATGGAGGATGGAATCGGTCAGCGCGCGCTGAATGTCCAGCCATTCGATGTCCGACATGCGCTTGCCCGCCAGCGAGGCGATGCCGTAATTCAGGGTGGAGCGCCGCACCTGCGGAAAATCGCCGAGATCCAGATTGGATTCGCTGTTGACGCAGTTGAACAGCCACTGCAAATCGCGCAATACCCGGCGGCGCAGCTCGCTGTGCGACACCAGGTTGCGCACCTGCGCCTCCTGCTTTTTCTGCGGTTCGTCGTCGGTCAGCATGTCGAGCAGCACCGGCTGCATTTTGTCGCGTGAAGTCAGGCGTTCGCTGTCCTGACGATAGCGATAGCCCTGGCGGCGCAGATCGCCGCCGTCATAGTGGGGTGGGCGCTTGTCGTTCATGGTCAGGCGCTCGCGTCGAAGCTCAATTGCCGCAGGCTGTGCAGCGGGAATTCGTCGCTTTCGCTGAGCCAGGTCTTCAGGCCCAGCCCCGCATAGTGGGCGCCGTCGCCCAGCGGTTGCCATTCGGTGCGTTTGCCGAGCAGCAGCGCGTCGTCGCTGCCTTCGGGCAGCGGGTAACGGGCGGGCAGTTGGCATACCTGTTCGCGGCTGTCGGTCAGGCGCACCAGCGCATGGCTCCACACCAGATCGATGGCGCTCTGTGGCGCCTGGAACTGGATCGCGGCGATGTCGGCAAACGGCACCCAGTAGTAAACGCCGTTGAGCGCCAGCTCGCACACCGGCCCGAGGCGGCCGTCACCGTCGGTCAGCCAGTCGAAACTCAGCTGCCGCTCTTGGTCGCCTTCGGCCAACATTAACCGCCCGGCGCCGGTCGGGGCGGCCTCCAGCGCCTCATCGCGCAGCGTCTGGGCCTGCTCGGCCGCCCCTTGCGCATCCTGATGCAGCGCCTGCACCATCAGTTTCAGCCAGGGATGCGCCTGCCGCAGCAGCGTCGGCGCGGCCGTGCCGGCGAATACCGCCTGGCGTTGCAGCTCGGCGTTGACCGACTGCATCAGCAGCAAGGTGGTTGGTTGGGCGATCGGTTTCAGCGCCTGCCAGGATTTCAACTGCGCGTTGGCGCGCGTCCAGTTGCCGCTCAGACACAGCAGTTGCACCAGCGCGGCGCGCAGGTCGGCATCCGCCGGTTTTGCCTTGATATCGTTCTCGACGGCGGTGATGGCCGCGGCGATCGACTGGCCTTGCAGCATGCTTGCTAATGATTTCACAGGCTTTCCTTATATCAGTGAGTGGCGCCGTTAACCGACAGGTAGCTGCCGCTGGCGGGATCGACCCGGTCTGCGGCCAACTGTTCCACCAGCTTGAAGGTCAGCGGGGCGGAGGCGCTCAGCAGCGGCTGCCAGGCGGTTTGCGCCTGCTGCACGCGCTGTGTGAT
>NZ_JBPIZB010000002.1:0-843897 GCF_051172315.1 Serratia sp. B501 | reverse complement strand
CGTAACCGATCGGCCGCTTGCGCGGCTCGTCCCAGCGGGCGCTGAGCGTGGTTTTGCAGCGCGGGCATACCGCTTTGCTGCCATAGGCCAGCGGCGGCAGCGCCACCAGCATGTCGCACTGCGGGCAGAGCGTCTTATTCTGTGACGACGCATCGATGTGCAGTAGTGCTGGCCGACTGAAGGATGGCAACTGGTTTTCCCTGTAATTGGTGGGCAACGTACGGGGTATTTGACTCAAAAAACTGTCCCAAGAATGTTCATGATAGTTTTATTATGCAATTTTCGCGCAGAGGTTAGTCGTATTAAGCGTGCGAACTTGCTCTGCAATATCATCTATGATTTGAAAACGTCGGCGATACTCTGCCCGCTTTTTACTGGGTATATGTTCCAAAGATTTTCTTTCAAACGTCAAGGGCAGCTGCCAGCGCCAGGCATTTTGTTTTATCCCGCCTATCAACGACCAGAAATCGTCGTAGCTTGCATGTAAATGCCGGCCTTTGCTCATTCGATAGCGCAATGAGCGAAAAACGTGTCCATTATCGCTGACACCATAAATGGCGCGCACCGCGGTGAGCTCCGCGAGGCGGCTAATAAACTCCATCAAAACACGTTTGGGGAAAATACCCGACAAAGCCCGAGTCGCTTCTTTGATGGATTCATGGGGCACATGCCGCCCAGGCCCTTGCAGGCCACCAATGACGAAATGCCATTCGGCCCTCTCGGACACGGCAGAAAAGGTCGCGCTGGCGAGCAGTTCTTTATTGTCGCCACGCAACCATAGGGTTGACTCGCCCTCTCGTTCTGCTTTGTGCGCACAAGAGGCCGAAATGGTAAAACGAGCCTCCTCTCTGCCGGTGAATTCCGCCAAAATCGTTTCTTCACGTGATATCAGCGCGCTGGACAGTGCTTTGTTACTGAGAGAGGACACATACCGGTAATGGCTGACAATTGCCGATGCACGTTGTTTGGCATTGAGGTTGCGCGTCAGGTATTGCCGGTGCGTTTTACACGGGAATGTATCTTGATTATATAATATCCATTTTAACTCACTCTGTTGAGTTAAAATGGATAGTGATTTTTTAGTCGATGAATAGTATAAAATAAGTCGAAGTAAGAACTTCGCCCGGAAGCTCTTTTTTCTCCATGCCGGGCCAGGGACAGTCTGTCCCGAGAGTAATTCGAAGATAATGTTTCTTTTCAAGATTTTCATCCTATAAGTGCGTTTTTTATTTTGATTTTTCGTTTATTAATTGATGGCGTTCTTGATATTTTAATGGGTGATTCTTAATTTATTATTCATGTTCTATCAAGATTTGATGGAGAAGACGCTTTTAACCGGACAGCATGTCGCCCTGAATCTGCTTCGGCCGGCCTTTTGCGCATGCGGTTCAGGTTGTTCACGAGGCCTCTGTTTGTTGCTGAGTGGTAATGTGCTGCAAGGGATAATACCAGTATGTTTGTTTAATGATTCACACAACCAGCAAGCGTCGTAAGCCGAATAATCTGTTGCTACGGTTGAACCTCACCGTCTTTTCTCTCATCTGGGGAGAGACATTACCGCCAATGTTAAATCACAGGCTTATTTATAAAGTGAGGTTGTTATGTGTGGATGTTTGATTTCAAGAACGAAGGACTTTAACTTTAATGGTCAACGTTATAGGGTTTTTATTGCTCATGACAAGCAAGCGCATGGCGATTTAAAAGCGCTTTACTTTCTCGATGCCAATACTCAATTCTCCCAGCTGACCGAACGCCATCAGAGTAGAAACAACGACAATATTCTTTATGTGGGCGTCGGCTATCAGGATGGGGTGGATATACTAAAAGCAAGAACCCGCGACTATACGGTTCCCTCTGATGATAAAGAGTTTATTGACGGTGGCGGAGCGCCGGCATTTTATCAGTTTATCACCGCATGCGTTAAGCCCTGGGTTGAGTCACGCTACTCAATCAATACAGACAAACAAACGCTGGCAGGTCATTCACATGGCGGGCATTTTGTACTTTATACGCTGTTGAACCATCCTGACGCGTTTCAAAATTATCTGGCGGCCAGTCCATCGATCTGGTGGGGGAATGGGGCGTTGCTTCCTGATGGCAAGTTAACAATCGCTGAAAGCGTTAATAAAATAACCCTGATGATTGGCGAGTATGAGGAAAAGGTTCATCCGCAAAGTAATGAAACTGAAAGAGGGCGGGTGACCAGAATTAATGCAACACCCAAATTGCGAGTCAGGCATCTGGCAAAAAAACTGATCGAAGATGAGCAACGCTGTGATTTTATTTTCTGCTCAGGGCGTCGTCACCAAGGGGTCATTAAAGATTACGCACTGATGGCGAATGCGATTGCGGCGCATAATACTCAACGTGATGGGCTTTAGCGTCGTGATATAATCATTTTTTGAACACCTGCAAGTGAGCTGCTATTAATCGTCTGCAGGCATTCACCAGGGAAACTAAAAATTATAGCGATATGCCGATATCAGGCAATGAAAATCTGTTTTAACCTTATCTCTTACAATGACGGCTGCGGGATAATTTTCGCTCATCTATTATGCCGACGAGCTCCTGCGAGCGTGCGTGTTTTTTTGAGCCGAAACCGGGTATCTGTAGCCTCACTTCCCATGCTTTCCTCTGCTTATCCTTTCGCCGGTTAAACAACCGTTTAATTAATCGCTGTTATAATTACCCCTGTTGAGCCTTGATGGATGAATGTTTTCCTCCTCAAGCATTGCGATGCGGCGCTCTGCGGAGCGGCATCCGTTTTTGGACATGCCGGTGGCTCGGTGAGAAGTTAGGAGAAGTGAACTATGAGCAGAAAAGACAAGCTCGCGGCGGCCCTGTTGGCCATCTTCCTGGGCGGACTGGGCATTCACAAGTTTTACCTGGGGATGAAGTGGTGGGGGCTGTTCTACCTGCTGTTCTGCTGGACGGGGATCCCATCGATTGTCGGCTTTATCGAAGGCATTATTTATCTGTTCCAATCGGAAGAGAAATTCAACCAGAAATACAATCCTGGTCTGATTTAAGGCTTTTCTGACGGCGCTTCCTGCTGCGGGAAGCGCCGTTTTTCATTCCGTTACTGTTTCTTCATCATCATCTTGCCGCGCATCTCTTTGCTCATCATTTTATTCGAGCTGGAGATCACGCAGTTATATTGCTTGCCTTGGTTGATAATCATAAAGGTACTGACCGGATTTTTAAAATCCTTGTCGATGGTGAAATAAATATAGGCCTGCGGTAGTGCAGCCGGTTTAAAGGCGCCGAAGGCATACACATCCGCCAGGCCCAGCGCAGAGAGATCGACCGTCAGCTCCATGGGTTTCATGGAATCCGGCGATGGGAACATCGACTTGGCCGACATCATCATGGTGCTGCTGTTGATGGTGTAATCGGTTTTGACCTTCATGCCCATATATTTCGATTCCGGCATGGAAAGTTCTTTTTGGCAGGCGGCGTCGTGCTGCGGCGCCGGGCTGCCGTTTTCCATCACGGCGTGCACGTGTTCCAGCATCACTTCCGCGTTGCCGGTGGTAGGTTGTGCATCGGCCGCGTAAGCCGCGCCGCTGAAGGCGGCCACAGAGGTAAGGATAATGCCCGTAACGATTTTCATTGTCGGTCTCCGGAATGCTAATAATGATATTAATTGCGGTGTGTAGCCTATTGGCCTGATAAAACGCAAAGTGACCCGTTCCGTGGAGATAAAATATCCGCGGAATATTGCTGGAAAAGAGTTTTTCTTCCTCGCGGTAAGCAAGGTTGTGTTAATTTTTTAAGCGCCTTTCTCTTTTTTTATTCGGTATTTTTTCCTGCATATAAATAGTATGTCTAAACATAGTCAATGTTTAGAATATGTACAAACTATTGCGATTTTTTTCCTCGTTACGCTTTCTGTTTCTTAATCGAGCAATAAATATTTATTGAGATACAGAGGGTTATGTTTTTATGTTGGAATCACGCAGTGAAGCATTATTTATGTGATCTTCATAGTCACAGAAATAACGCTGAAATTATTACCTTTCTATTTAACGGCTAATTATTCATGGCATAGGCTTCAACCCCACTAACCGTCTGAGCTAGAATCAGGCGGTTTTCTCTTCGAAAAGGATATCGCCATGGCCGCCTGGGCGCTTTTGATCGTCGGTTGGTTATTGATTTGGCAGGATCACCCGGTTTGGGGGGGGCTGTGCATCGCGCTGTTTGCCGTGCTGCAATGGGCGAAGCGCGCCGCTAAAAGCGGGCAAGAACCCGAAGAGGCGACAGAGTGGCGCAAGACCGACTGGCGTTCGCAGCCGATTGAGATGGCGCACGCCGGCGACAGCGATCGGCAGATTGGCGGCGTGGGGGAACTGGGCATGGGCGGCCCCAGCTTTTGGACGCTGCTGCTGCGCGACGGGGCGATTGTGCATGGCGCCTGTGCCGCGCCGCAGGACGTGGACGATGGCAAGCTGCGCCTGATACCGACCCGCAGCCGCGAGGGAGAGGAGCTGACGGTATACGAGCCCGCCGCCCGGGCGCTGTATGCGCTGCCTGCGTTGACCGATCGCGAGCTGGGAGCCTTGGGCGCCGGTTCCGCTGAGGCGCTGGCGCGGCTGCGGGCGACGTGTCGGCAGGTGGAAGCCACGCCGTTGCACCTTGTGCGCGGTCTGTGGGTGCCGCAGTGGGTAGCGGATCCGGCGGATCGGCTGGAGATCACGTTGCCCAGCGGCCGCGTGCTGGCGGCGCGCTCGATGTTGCCGGCGGATCTGCGCCAGGCGGACGATCCTGCCGCGCTGCTGCACACGCCGCCTTATGAACTGTTGTTGGATAACCGGCCGACCGATCGCTTCGTGCGCGATCTCGAACGCGTGGCGGAATCCCCGTCGGGTGACGGTTTGAGCGTCGGCGGCTGCCAGTTCCGCGGCGAGCATATCGTCGATGGCCTATACCATCTCTACTTCGCCGGTGAGTGGTTCAGCCTGCTCTCTTATGCGCATAAACCGGCGGGCGGGCGCGGTTCGGACACCACCTTTTTCGTCGAGCGGGTCGAGCCGCAAGACGGCGGGGTGTTTGTGATTGAATGGGATGCCTACAGCGTGGGGCCAGGCGGGCGTGAGCCGCGCGTGCCGGCCCCGCCGGTATTGGTTATCGCGGTAAGTTGGCAGGAAACGCCGCTGCAGTTGCCAACGGCCAACAACCGCGTGACCGTGCGCTTGCCCAACGCCACGGCGTAAGGCTTAAGGCAGCACCCTGACTTCGCCGTTGTGCAAGGTCAGCACCGCGATCGGGCTACCGGAGAAGCACTCCCTAAAGATCCAGTCGCTGGGCCGAAACGCCGCCGCAGGCAGCCCGGCCTGCCACTCCTCCCACTGCGGGGTCGGCTTATCCGGCGGTAAAGAGAAAGAGACCAGCCAACCGGCTTCGCAGTGCACCGTTTGGCCGGTTGGACGGGTGAAGGTATGCGCACCTGCCAGCTCCATCACCGGCGGTAAAACCTCGAAGGCGATGATCGGCACGCCGGCCACGCTCTGCGGCTGAGGAAAGCGCACGGCGGTCACGCCGTTCATCGTGATGGGGCTGTCTTCGGTGCCGGGCTGGCGCGGCTCCTGCCGGTTTACCCAGCTGCCTTTCGGCAGGGTGATTTCACCGAACGGTTTTGCCGCCTCGAGCGTCAGGTAACTGCGCCGATTCCAGCGTTCTTCCGCCCGCTGGCTCTTGAGATCCTGAAGGGCAATGTCGATCAGCATCAGCGCGAACGCCACCGGGTAGATCGCCAGCGCCGAGGCCAACAGATAGCCGCCCCAGGAAAGCGGCGGGCGCGGGCGGCCGCAGCGGGCGGCGGCGTATCGCCAGCCCCACCAGGCGAGCAGGATGCCGGCGAGCAGCAGGGCCAATAACAGCGCCAGCAGGCCGGCGGCGCCGGCGCCATAACCTAACAGCATGGCAAGTTCCTTATGTTCACGGCGTGGTGTAGCGATAGCGAACGAAGTAGGGCAGCGCCGGGGTCTCCCCGTCATCGCCATAGTGGCTTTCCGGTTCGATCACGGTTTGGCGTGCGTCGTCGCGCCCGTTGTAGCGGTACTCCAACGGCTGTCGGTAGCGCACTTCGGATGAGCGCAGATCGAAAATCAGCGAAAGACGCGCATCGCCGTTATCCGTTTGGGCGACCAGCTTGTCGTTGCCCGCCCACAGCTGATACAGCGATTTATCGCCGTTTTCCAACAGCACCGCCAACTGCCCGTCGGATTGATACCGCAGAAGCTGATACAGCCCTCTGTCCAGCGTTTGGGCGATCAGGTAGATGCCGCCATCCGGAGCCTGCGCGCTTTCCTTGACGCGCACCGTTAGCCAATGCAGTTCGGCCACCTCGCCGGTTTTGCCGTTAACGGCAATGTGCAAGGCGCCGGAACCGAGCACCGGGTTCATCCAAAACAGCACGCGATCGCCATCAACGGCGGTAAAGATCTCGGGCATGGATTTGCGCTTACCGGAGGCGTAAGCCGTCGGTGACTCCTCCTCGCCGCGCTCAAAGCCCAGCAGCTGTCGCTCATCCAACAGCGCCGGCAGATCCAGCGTCTGCCGCCAATGGGCGCCAAAGTCCGGGCTGTAGAATACGCCTTCGGTGCTGATGAAATACAGCGCGCGCTTTCCCGACAGCGCTACCAGTTTGCCGCCGATAAAGGAAGGCAGATTGTCGTCGCCCTCCGGCCAGGGGATCAGCGCCCCGATGGTGCCCCGTTGCACATCGACCAGCCGGCGCCCTTTGGACAGAAAAAGCACGCACTCCTGCTCGACGCAAACCGCATCGTAGATTGATTCGTCGAGTTGCCCCAGCATCTGCAACCCCTTCGGGCCGGTGAATAACACCTGGCTGAGGTAGTTGGCCGCCCAGCCGTAGAAGCTATTGTAAGCCCCGCGTTCGCTCCTTTTGCTGATGAGCAGCAGAGCGCCGTCCTGCGCCGGGTAGCTGTGGATGAGATCGTAACGGGCTATAGTCGGCAACGTCTCGTCGCTCTGGGTCCATTGCCACTGCGCATAGCGTTGTTCAGGGGCGAGGAAATAGACGCCCAGCGCGCTGGCCAAAAACAGCGTCAGGATAATAAGGGGTCTTTTATAAAGCGCTAGCGTCATCATTTCAGCTCCGTCACCTGTTCCTGCCGCCATAGCCTGCGGCGCAGATTGCGCAGGTATTTGAACGTCTTAAACGTGCGGTGCTGCTCAAAAGCGTAGAGGCGGCAGATCTGGGCGAAGCCCTCGATCAGCAGCGCCAGGCCGCTGACCATCAGCATCAGCAGCAGCAGAATCGGCGGCAACTCACTGCCGAGGCGCTTCAGGGTCCAGGCATCCAGGTAAAAGCCCTCTGGGGTATCGGCGTTATCCCACACGATCAGACCGAGCATCAAACACATCATGATCGCGCCCAGGATGAAAACGACACGCGCGCTCAGGTTAAGGCCGGCTTCGGTGAAGTAGCGATTGCCGCCGATGAGATAGGTTTGGTGGTCGCGATGATTGATGATCCCGCGCACCGTAGGCAACTCGGGGACGGTGTCGTTCTCGCAGTACAACACCTGCAGCGGATCGCCCTTAGCGATGAAAAGCGGATGCTGCCGACGAAATACCGGATGCAGTTTGGTCGTGGGGACGTTGAGCGCACGGGTCGTCACCGCGAAGTGCGTCTCGTTCTGACGCCACGCGTAAGTGTCCAAATACTGCATCTGCCGCGGGATCTCATAGTGGCGAAGTTCGTAGCTCAGGGCGTTGACCGTCTCGATGCCGGAGGCCTCGACGCCGTCCGGAAGGGGAAGTGCGGTCTGCAGCGGTGCGGTCGTCGGCACGGCGTCTTTGCGGACGGCCCGGTATCTGATGCCGGGGATTTTCAGGCTGAGCGAATCGGGCGGCGTGACGTCTTGCCCCAGCAGCACGCGATCCAGCGCCCTGAGCAGGCGCCTGCGGCCGCGATGCCCGATCAGCAAGAGCTCTGAACCGACGAACAGCACCATGCCGATGCCGATGAGGCCGGCGATGATGGCGATAAAGAACAGGACGATGGTCAGCCAGGAGTCTTCCCGGTCCATGATGAAAAAGGCGGCCGGGAAGCCACCGGCCAGCGCCGCGCCCAGCACCAGCAGGGCGAAATATTTCAGCTTGTATTTAAGCGTTCTGTCGGGTTCCAGCCGGCCTTTCGTGCCGTGCAGCAGCCAGTGCAGCCAGTAGCTGCCGTCACGCAGGCGGTGAGCGCCAATCTTCACCCGATCGCCGGCGGCGAGCGTGGCCAGCAGATTTTCGCTGTCGCTGAAGTCGTCACGGTAAAAAAAGAACGTCTGGCCGGAGGCGATGATCCTCACCAGGTTGTCGGGCGCCGTCTGCTGGCAGGCGCATTGTTCGACGGTCACATTAAAAAATTGGGTTTGCATGTCATTCCCTGTCAGCGGGCGTGGCCCGAAAAGTCATCCCTGGCGCCGGGTATTCAGCGTTTTTTCATCAATGGCAGCATGCGCACCAGCGCATTGTCCTTGACGATGTAGTGATGGAACAGCGCGGCGGCGGCATGCAGGCCGATCAGCCAGTAGCCGAATGAGGCCAGCGTTTTATGCCAGCCGATAATCATCCGCGCCTGCGGCCGATCGGCCACGTCGGCGAACGGCATCGACAGGCCGAACAGATACCACTCCTTGCCGCCCAGATAGCGCGAATACACCCCCAGCACTGGCAGCGTCAGCAGCAGCAGATAAATCAGGGTATGCGTCAGGTGCGCCAGGCCGGTTTGCCACTTCGGCGGTTTGGGCGCGATGGCGGGCGAGGCGTGGCGCCGGCGCAGGAGCAGGCGGGCCAGCATCAGCGCAAACACCGTCACGCCGCTGCTGAAGTGGGTGACAACCAGCGCGTACCACGGTGCGCTGCCCGGTTCGGCAAAACCCCGCAGCTCGATGGTGACGCAGGTGATGACCAGCAGGATCGCCACCAGCCAGTGCAGGCGAATTTGCCACGGCATGTAGGTGTTCTGCACCGGGTTACCTTTTGATGTTAAAGGGTCTGTGCGCCGATGGTAACGAAATGTTACATCGGAGGAAAGCGCGTGCGCGCAATTTAGGCAAAACGCCAGGTTCAACTCACTTATTAAGCGATTGGTTTAGTGGGATATGCGCCTGGCGGCAGGGGAGGCTGTGAGCGTCGTAAGGTATGAAGTTAACAGGCGGTAGATTCCGAGGCCGGCAGCTTATTAAGCGATGACGCGGGTTGCGCCGCAGCCCTCGCTGCGGCGCCTGGGATCAGTTCAATTTGGCCTTGGCGAAATCGCTGCCGTTCACGTCCACCACGTAGCCGCTCAGGTTGCTGCGGGTGGCGTAGAACACTTTGCCGGTGGCCAGCGGTAGCCACGGCGCCTGTTTGGCGAAGATCACCTGCGCCTGTTGGTACAGCTTGGCGCGCGCCTGCAGCTGGTTCTCCTGGATAGCCTGCTGGATCAGCCGGTCATAATCCTTATCGCACCAGCGCGCCACGTTGGCGCCGCTCTGTACCCCGGCGCAGCCGAGCAGGGTGGCGAAGTTGTCCGGATCGCCGTTGTCCGATACCCAGCCGTACAGCGCGCTCTGCTGCTCGCCTTTGCGCAGCCCGGCCAGATACTGGCCCCACTCCCAGGTGACGATCTTGGCCTTCACGCCCACCTTCGCCCAGTCGCTCTGGATCATCTCGGCGATGCGCTTCGAGTTCGGGTTGTAAGGGCGCTGTACCGGCATCGACCAGATGTCGGTCTCAAAACCCTGCTCCAGCCCGGCCTGCTTCAGCAGCTCGCGCGCCTTTTGCGGATCGTAGGCGTATTCCGGCAGTTTGTCGTTGTAGCCCAGCATGCCCGGCGGCAGCAGCGAATTGGCCGGTGTGCCGCTGTCTTTGAACACCGCGGCGACGATCGCTTTCTTGTCCACCGCGTAGCTCAGCGCCTGACGCACCAGCAGGTTGTCGAACGGTTTTTTCTGGGTGTTGAACGCCAGATAGCCGACGTTCAGCCCGGTAATGTCGTGCAACTGCAGGTTGCCGTCGGCCTTGATGGCGGCGAACTGTTCCGGCAGCGGCGCGGGGATGATCTGGCATTCGTTGGTTTTCAGCTTGGCCAGCCGGGTCTGCGGATCCGGCGTGATGGAGAAGATGAGGTGCTTGCTGGCCACTTCGCCCTGCCAGTAGTGCGGGTTGGCGATGTAGCGGATCAGCGAATCCTGCTTGTACTGCTGCAGCGCAAACGGCCCGGTGCCGATCGGCCAGTTGTCGACGTATTCCGGCGTGCCCTTTTTCAGCATCGCGTCGGCGTACTCGGCGGACAGGATCGAGGCGAAATCCATCGCCCAGTCGGCGACGAACGCGGCGTTGGGCTGGCTCAGCGTGAAGCGCACGTGGTGTTCGTCCACCGCTTCCACCTTGGTGATCAGCTTATCCAGACCCATGTCGGTGAAGTATTCATAGTTGCCGCCGGAGACCTTGTGATACGGGTTGGCCGGATCCTTCTGCCGCATCACGGTGAACACCACGTCTTCGGCGTTGAAGTCGCGCGTTGGGGTGAAGTATTTGTTGCTGTTGAATTTTACCCCCTGGCGCAGGGTAAAGGTGTAGGTCTTGCCGTCCGGGCTGACGCTCCACTCGGTGGCCAGCGACGGGGCGGGCGTTTTATCGCTTTCGCGCAGCGTCACCAAGCGGTTGTACAGCACCTGCGAGGTGGCGATAAAGGTCGGCCCGGAGCTGGAGAGCTGCGGGTTGAACGATTCCGGCGAGGCAACGGTGCAGTACACCAGCGCATCGGAAGCGGCCAGCGCGCCGCCCGCCGACAGCAGGCCGCAGCCAGCCAGCACCAGCGCGGCGATTGGGTGTTTTAAAAACGTCAAGGCAAGATCCTCAGGTGGAGTGGGCCGTTACCGGCGAATTGAATTAACTATAGATAACGGATGGCGAGACCGGGAACAAGCGTCTCACCTGCGCATTCTGTGCGCCGCGCGTTGCTTGCCAAACCGCTTTACTCGCTCTCGCGCTTGCGGTCGGCATCATAGCGCTCGCGGGCGGCGTCCAGCTCGGGGAAATGGTATTCCGCCCAGCGGTCCAGCGCCGTCAGCGTCTCGACCAGCGAGCAGGCGACGGCGCTGAGCCGATATTCCACATGTGCCTGATTCTTTTCACTTAAATCCAGCCGTTCAAGCAGCCCGTTGCGTTCCAGCTGGCGCAGCGTTTGCGTCAGCACCTTCTGCGAAATGCCGTCGATGCGGCGCAGCAGTTCGCCGTTGCGCATCGGGCGCTGCGCCAGCGCAGGCAGGATCAACATCACCCACTTGCCGGAGATCAGCGCCAGCGCATCGCGCGCGGAGCACTTGCTCGAATAGACGTCGCCGGGATAAGCCATTGGGGGTTACCTTCAGGTGCGTAATTGCCAAGGGTGCGATAAAGCCACAGCATAGCAGCACCACCTTACAACGGGAGAAATAGGATGAACGTGCTGATTGTGCTGGCTCACCCCGAGCCGCATTCCTTCAATGCCCATTTGGCCGAACAGGCGCGGCAGGCCTGCCTGGCACAGGGGCATCAGGTGAAGACGGTCGATCTGTATCAGGAGGGATTTGATCCGCGCGAGAGCGCCGGCCATTACCCCAGCAGAAAGCAGGCGGACAGATTTGATGCGATGCAGGAGCAGCGCCATCACTGGACGACTCAGGCGCTGCCGGCGGAGATCCGGCGGCATATCGAGCTGCTGCACTGGGCGGATACGCTGGTGTTGCAGTTTCCTTTCTGGTGGTTCGGCGCGCCGGCCATCATCAAAGGCTGGATGGATCGGGTGTTCGTTTACGGCGGGATCTACGACAGCCGCCACCGCCATGAGAACGGCGTAATGCGCGGCAAACGGGCGCTGCTGACCGTCACCGCCGGCGCTTCCGCACAGGCCTGCGCGCCGAACGGGCGCGACGGCGATATGCGGCTGATGCTGTGGCCCATCATGCATGCGTTGCACTATATCGGCTTTAGCGTGCTGGAGCCGTTCCTGGTCTATGGCGTGCGCGGCGGGTTGGCGGGCGAGGCTCTGCAGGCGCAAAACGCCGCTTTGGCGCAGGTGACGCAGGCGTACCGGGACGGTTTGAACGCGTTTTCCGCCTGGCCGGCGGTGCCCTTCAACCGCAATGAAGATTTTGACGCCGATCTGGCGCTGAAGCCCGGCGCGCCGGTGTACAGCCCGTTCGTGCGGCATTGCGATCCGGATTAGAATCCGGCCTTCAGCAGTTCCTCGCGCAAATCGTCGATAATCGCCGGTTCGATGTCGGGGAACTGCTGCTGAATATCGGCGATGGCTTCGGCCACGCTCGGGCCGGCGAAGGTGCCGGAGAAGGGCAGCAGCGGCAGGTTGGCGTCGCTGTCCGGCAGTTCGCCGCGGATGGTGCCGGTGATCATGCCCGCTTTTTTTTTCGCCGTGAGGTCGTACTCCCCCACGCTTTTGTCGATCGGTTTCATTGGCCGCCTCGCTGTCGGTGAGTGTTTACCCTGTCTGTTAAAGCATAGTGTTTCAGGCAATGAATACCAATCAATGTATATAATATTAATATAAAACAAGGCGATGCGCGTTTTGTCGTTTGACGTTCGCCGGGGGCTGGCGCTATGCTCTTGGCGCTAAAGGAACCTTCCTCACTGACAGGGACAGACGACATGAAAAGACTGAAAAGCGCGGCGCTGTTGTTGCCGCTGTTGGCGCTCAGCGCCTGCACCCATCACCTCAGCAGCGCCGAGCTGCATGCCAAGCACTACATTTATCAAACCCGCGACGATTTCGATCCGCAATTCCGCACCGATGTGAACGGCAGTATTAAGAACGCCGTGCCGATGTTCGAACAGTTCTACCAGCTGGGGAAAAAGGATCGCGCGGCAGGCGTGGCGCGCAGCGAGGCGCAGAAAAAGGCTGACTATCTGGCCAGCCCGGAATTCCAGCAGAACATGGAACACAAAACCATTTTCATCAACCGCACTTACAGCGGCTCCGACAACCCTAAACGCCGCCAGGTGTTCTCGCAGGAAGCGGTAGGCGCGTACTGGGACGGTTACGAAGGGCGCTGAACATAATCCCTCACAAATATACCCGTCATACTTGAAGCTGCATCTGTGTTGACTGCGAGCGCTCACCCCAGTCACTTACTTGAGTAAGCTCCTGGGGACTCCCGCTCTTGCCGCCGTGATGCAACTCCAATTATTTAGGGTATAGAAGGTAATAAAAACTGGTCTTCTGGCGGTTATTTGATTATAAAAACCGCCGCTAAGGACGATGTTCATAGATGAAACCAGGAGTGTTTATGTTGGCAAAAGTTAAGCGTTCGTTCGCCGCCGCCGTCGTATTGATGTTGGCGCTGCCCGCGGTTCAGGCCGCGGATTACCGCGCGGGCGAGCAATACACCCGGCTGGATAAGCCGGTGGCCGCCGCGCCGGCGGTGGTGGAGTTCTTCTCCTTCTACTGCGGCCCTTGTTATCAGTTCGCCGAAACTTACCGCGTGGGCAGCACCGTGGCGCAGGCGCTGCCCGCGGGCGAGAAGGTCACCAAATATCACGTCAGCCTGATGGGCAAACTGGGCAATGCGCTGACCGAAGCCTGGGCGGTGGCGACGGTGCTGGGCGTGGAAGACAAGATTGAAGGGGCGATGTTCGACGCGGTGCAAAAACAGCACGCCGTCAACAGCGCCGACGATATTCAGCGGGTGTTCACGGCGGCCGGCATCGATGCCGCCACCTATGAAAACGCGCGCCACAGCCTGCTGGTCAAAGGGTTGATCGCCAAGCAGAATGAAGCGGTGAAAGCGTTTGACGTGCGCGGCACCCCGTCGTTCTACGTGGCCGGCCAATACAAGATAGACAATGCCGGCATGGCCGCCACCAGTGTTGAAGGCTACGCCAAAGAGTACGCGGCGGTGGTGCGTTACCTGTTGGACAAACAGCCGTAAACCGGGCCGTCAGGGCGCGGTGTCAGCCGCCGGGTCTATTTCGCCGCGGGTAAATCCAGCGCCTGACGCAGCTCATCACGGGCTTGCCGATACTGCTGCTGGAAATCCTGCTGTTGCGAAAGCTGCTGGCTGATCACGCTGCCGGCGATGCGGCCCATCTCGATATCGGAAGGGTAGTGGATCCCCGCCACCACCCGGTTGTCGCCATATTGCCAAGCGCGCGTCATGATGGCGGCGCGCTTCTCCGGCACCATGTTGGCCAGGGTGATGCCCATCAGCGTGCCCAGCGTGGTGTGGCCGGAAGGCCAGGAGCCGGAGCTGGAGCGCTTGACGATCGGCTCGATGCGGCTGTCCAGCATATGCGGGCGCGGGCGCTTCCAGAAATCTTTCGCCGGATCGACCACCGCCGCTTCGGTCGCGACGATGCGATCGAATAAAGCGCTCACGGCCGGCAACGCTTTGGCGTTGAACTTCGGCCCCATCACATTGCTGTACACCCAGACGTTCTCTTCCGCATCCGCCTTGGCCTGGCTGGCCATTTCCGGCGTGCGTTTTTGCTGCATGTCGAGGACTTCCTGCAGTTCGCGCTGGGTCTGCGCCGAGTCGTTGGCCGGCGGTGGCGGCAGGATGTGGGTCAGATCCACCTGCTGCGCGGTGGTGAACGGTTGGGCTTCCTCTGCCGCCTGCGCATGGAACGCGGCCAGGGCGCTGGTGGTAAACAAACACAGCGCTAAAACAGATTTTTGCAATGATTTCATCGGGTCATGTCCAGGGTGTCAACGTGAAGGGGGAGCAGCCTGTATCTTTGGCGAGGCCTGTGAAGATGAGATGACGATTTCGTGACGGATTGATGACGACGCGCCGGGCGAACTGTGATCGCGGCGCCAAATCCCCCGCTCGCCATTGATTGTGTGTTAACGGATTGTTATGGTGATTTTCTGTTCAACGGCGCAGCGCCGCCGGCGTTTGAAGGGAGAGATCATGACGGCATTGGCAACGCTCCGCGACGCCGGCTTCGAAGAGTGGCTGGGCAAAATCAACACCGCCTGCGGCAGGTTCTGCGCGAAAACGCTGGGGCCGGGTTTCAGCGGGGCGATGCAGGAGTTCCGCGCCCATGCGCTGCGTCTGAGCGTGGTCGACGTGGCCCAGGCGCGGCTGTATCGCACGCCGCGTGAAATCGCCCGCAGCGACGGCGCGCACTTTTTTACCGTCTTCCAGCTGCGCGGCAGTGCGTTGATGGAGCAGGGCGATCGCCAAACGATGCTCTCTCCCGGCGACATGACGCTGATCGACGCCTCACAGCCCAGCAGCTTCACCTTCCAGCGCGATTCGCGCCAAATCTCTTTGCTACTGCCGCGCGGCTGTCTGCCGCTGCCGCCGCCTTGCGCGCAGCGTCTGGGGGCGGAGCTCAGCGCGGTGCGCCTCAGCCGCCAGCTGGTGCTGAGCAGCATGCAGGATCCTCAGCTCGCCGCAGCGGAAAGCGAGGCGGTGCTGAATGCGCTGGCGGCGCTGCTGCGCCCGGCTCTGGCGCTTGAACAGGCGCGGCCGGAGGGGCAGCACCCGGTATTTGACAAGGCGCTGGCGTTGATCGACAGGCATATTCAGTCGGCGCAGCTGCGTCCTGAGTGGGTAGCGGCCGAGCTGGGGGTATCGTTACGCAGCCTGTATCGGCTGTTCGCCCGTCAGGGGCTGGTGGTGGCGCAGTACATCAGGAACCGCAGGCTGGATCTGTGCGCGCAGGCGCTGCGCAGCGCCGCTGGGCAGGAAAAGCTGGCTGGCATTGGCCTTGACTGGGGCTTCGCCGATCACAGCCATTTCTCGACCGCTTTCAAGCAGCGTTTCGGCATGTCACCGAGAGAGTACCGTCGGCAGTATCAATAAGTCAGGGCGCGGGCCTGGCCCACGCCGCTGCACTCAATAGCGGATGCAGACCGATTTCGACTCGGTGTAGGCATCCAGCCAATCCGGGCCGAAATCACGGCCGCTGCCCGACTGTTTGAACCCGCCGAACGGCATGTTCGGGTCGATCAACGTATGGGTGTTGACCCACACGGTGCCGGCCTGAATGCGCGGCGTAAACGCCATCGCCTTTTGCAAGCTGGTGGTCCACAGGCTGGCGGTCAGCCCGAAGTCGGTGTCGTTGGCTTTGCTCAGCGCCTCTTCGGCGCTCGCCACCCGGATCAGGTTGACCACCGGGCCGAACACTTCCTCGCGCGTCAGGTTCAGCCGGTCATCCGGGTTGATCACCAGCGTCGGCGGAATGTAGAAGCCGTTGGCGTCCGGGCCGGCCGCGCCGCCGATAAGCTCGGCGTTTTTCGCCCGGGCATCGTCCAGGTAGGCCGCCACCTTGTTGCGGTGCGCGAGCGACACCAGCGGGTTGATTTGCGCCCCGGTATCCATCCCCGGCCCGACCGACAGCGATTTCACCGCCTGTTCGAATCCGGCCACCAACCGATCGTAAATCGGCGCTTCGATATAAATTCGCGAGCTGGCGGCGCACACCTGCCCCTGGTTGAGGAAGCTGCCGAGCATCAGGCCTTCGATCACCTGCTGCGGATCGGCATCTTGCAGCACGATGGCCGGGTTTTTACCGCCCAGCTCGAGCGTCACGCGGGTCAGGCGATCCGCCGCAGCGCGCGCGATGCTTTTGCCCACCGGCGTGGAGCCGGTAAAGCTGACTTTGGCGATCAGCGGATGTTCGGTCAGCGCCTTACCGCACACGGTGCCGCGCCCGGTGACCACGTTGAACACGCCCGGCGGCACGCCGGCTTCGCTCGCCAGTTCGGCGATGCGCAGCAGGGTGAGCGGGGTGGTTTCCGACGGCTTGATGACGATGGAGCAGCCCGCCGCCAGCGCCGGCATGACTTTCCACATGCCGATCATCAGCGGGAAGTTCCAGGGCACGATGCCGGCGACGACGCCGATCGGCTCTTTGCGGGTATAAACCTGATATTTGGCGCCCGGTGGCATCGGAATGGACACGTCCAGCGTCTGACCGGTGATTTTGGTCGCCAGCCCAGCGGTGTAACGCATCCAGTTCAGGGTACTGCCGACTTCGAAAGCGCGGGCGATGTTGATGGATTTGCCCTGCTCCAGGGTTTCGAGCTGCGCCAACTCTTCGGCGTGCTGCTCCACCAGATCGGCGAAGCGCAGCAGGATGCGTTCGCGCTCGACCGGCAGACGCTGCGCCCAGACGCCTTCGCTGAAGGCTTTGTGGGCGGACTCCACCGCCTGCGCCACGTCGTGTTCGTTGGCGTCGGCGGTGGTGGCGATTTGCTGCCCATTGGCGGGGTTATACACTGCCAGGCGGCCTTCCGCGGCGGACGCGCGCCACTGGCCGTCGATATACAGCCCATGCTGACGATCGAGAAAACGCGACACGCTATCCAGCACGGCTACGGTATTGTCAGACATACATCCTCCGATCAGATTCATCAGGTTATCGTTAACCCTGAGAGTCTAGATCAGCGGTAAAGCGGCGGCTTTGCTCTGCCTGACATTCGATTTGTCCTGCGTGTCATTTTGCCGTGACGGAACAGTAAACTGCGGCCGGCGGGCGCCGGCCGGGAAGGATTACGAACTCAGGGTCGCCAGACGGGTGGCGAAACCGAGGAACAGCAGGCCGATCAGGCCGTTGCCGAGCTTCGCCAGGCCTTTCTTGTGGTTGAAGAAATGTGCCAGCATCGCGCCGGAGAAGATCAGCGTGCTCATGTAGATAAAGCTGACGGCTTCGAGGATCAGCGCCAGAATGGTGAACGACAGCCCGGTGTGCGCGTAGTTGAAATCGATGAACTGCACGAAGAACGACACGTAAAACAGAATAGCTTTCGGGTTGGTCAGGCTCAGCGTCAGCGATTTGCGCAGAATGCTGTTGCCGCCCTCAATCTGTTGCTGTTGCGCCTGCGCCTTCTGCACAAAGGTGGCGTAGAGGATTTTTGCGCCAAGGAACAGCAGGTAAATCGCGCCGAGAAAACGCACCAGGGTAAACAGGAACGGCGTGGTGCGGATCAGCGAAGCCACGCCGATATAGGCGCAAAAGATCAGGATCGCATCGCCGATAAACACGCCCAGCGCCGCGGTATAGCCGGCGCGCACGCCGCGCGATATGCCGGTTTTCAGCACGTACAGCGTATTCGGCCCCGGCAGAATGATGATGAAGACCACCCCGGCCAAATAGGTCCATAAATTCAGGACGCCAAAACTCTCTAACACAATAACCTCTCCATGCGCGCAACTAACAGGCAGAAACACTGGCCACGCCCGTGGCCGGCCGCGATCCTAACGCCGTGCAACCGGGTTGGCAACGTAATAAACTTCATGTTGTTGGTTAAAAATTGTCGAAAGATTGTTGAAAACGTCGGCGCCGAATTAAAAAGCAAGAGTCGGCGTGTTTCGCCAACGGCCCGTCACTATGCTGGTTAACATCGAAACCGCAGTGAGGAACGGATGATGAAAAACGTAATCGACAGCGCCGATCCGCGCTGGCTGGCGATTGTCAGCCGCGACAAGCACGCCGACGGCCGCTTTATCTACGCGGTGAAAACCACCGGCGTGTATTGCTCGCCTTCCTGCCCGTCACGCCAACCTAATCGGCAAAACGTGGAGCTGTTTGACGACGCGGAGCAGGCGGAGGCGGCCGGCTATCGGCCCTGTAAACGCTGCCGGCAGGGGCTGACGCCGCTGACGGAACAGCATGCGCGGCAGATAGCTGAGGCCTGCCGCTATATCGAGCAGGCGGAAAAAGCGCCGTCGTTGCAGACGCTGGCGCGCCATGTCGGGTTGAGCCAATACCATTTCCACCGGCTGTTCAAAGCGATCACCGGCCTGACGCCGAAAGGCTACGCCGACGCGCAGCGCAGCCAACGCTTGCGCGCCGGTCTTACGCAGCGGGAAACGGTGACCGACGCGATCTTCGACGCCGGTTATGGCGCCAACGGCCGCTTCTACCAGCAGGCCAACGCCGCGCTGGGCATGACGCCGAAGGCCTATCGGGCGGGCGGCAAAGGCATGCGCATCCATTTCGCCGTCGGGCGCTGTTCGCTGGGCGAGATCCTGGCGGCCCAGAGCGAGGTGGGCATCTGCGCCATTCTGCTGGGGGACGATGCGCAGCAGCTGGTGCAGGATCTGCAGGACAAATTCCCCAACGCCGAGCTGATCGGCGGCGACGCGCAGTATGAAGCGCTGATGGCGCAGGTGGTGGGCCTGATTGAAGCGCCGGAGAACGGGTTGGCGCTGCCGCTGGATATTCGCGGCACCGCGTTTCAACAGCGGGTCTGGCGGGCGCTGCAGGCGATACCGGTCGGCGAAACCGTCAGCTATGCCGATATCGCTCGGCGCATTGGGGCGCCCAAAGCGGTGCGCGCGGTAGCCGGCGCCTGCGCCGCCAACATGCTGGCGGTGGCGATCCCCTGCCACCGGGTGGTGCGCAACGACGGCACGTTGTCCGGCTACCGCTGGGGCGTCGATCGCAAGAAATCGTTGCTGGAAAAAGAGGCGCAGCGATGAGCGGCGCACTGGCGACCCGGCTGGCCGAATTGGACTGGGCGGCAATTGAACGTGAACTCGATGCGCAGGGCTGCGCGCGTCTGCCGGGCGTGCTCAGCCAAGACCTGTGCCGCGAGCTTTCGGCGCTTTACCCGCAGGATACGCATTTTCGCAGCCGCATCGTGATGGCGAAGCACGGTTTTGGCCGCGGCGAGTACCGCTATTTCGCCTATCCGCTGCCGCCGCCGGTGGCCAACCGTTGGAACGCCTTGTTGGGGCTGGCGGCGTGCTATCCCGCCGCACATGAAACCTACCTGGCGGAATGCCACCGGACCGGCCAGCGGCGGCCGACGCCGCTGCTGTTGCGCTACGAAACGGGGGATTACAACTGTCTGCATCAGGACCTGTACGGCGAGCGGGTGTTTCCGCTGCAGGTGGCGTTTCTGCTCTCCGCCCCCGAGCAGGACTTCACCGGCGGCGAGTTCGTGCTGACCGAACAGCGGCCGCGGATGCAGAGCCGGGCGGAGGTGGTGCCGCTGCAACAGGGCGACGCGGTGGTGTTCGCCGTGCATCACCGGCCGGTGGCGGGGGGGAAAGGCTGTTATCGGGTCAATCTGCGCCACGGCGTCAGCCGAATACGCGCCGGCCAACGCCACACGCTGGGGATTATCTTTCACGACGCGCTATAGCTTGCGCGCCAGCAGGGTGGCGAAGCGCAGCGAGATGCGGTTGCCGGCGGCGTCGGTCTTGTGCAGTTGGCCGACGTCTTCGTTGTATTTGAGGATCTCCCAGTCGCGATAATAATGCTTCAGCTCACCCGGCCGGAAGGTAAACGGGAACGGCAGTGGGCAGGGATAATCCTCGGTATCCATCGCCGCCACGATCAGGTTATGGCCGCCGCGTACGGTGCTGTCCTGCATGTCTTGCACGATATGCGGGATCTGTTGCCGCTCGAGGAACATCAAGACCACGGTGGACAGGATAAAGTCGTATTCGCCGCTGAAGCGGTGGGTGTTGAGATCCTGCACCCTGGCGCTCAGGCGGGTTAATTGCTCGGCGTCAACAATCTGATTGAGGCGGGCTATCGACGGCGCATGCTTGTCCCAGGCGGTGACATCGAAACCTTTCAGATTGAGGTAGAGCGAATTGCGCCCGCCGCCGCAGCCCAGATCCAGCGCCTTGCCTGGTGTGATGCGCGCCGCCGCCTCGATCACTTCGGAGTGAGTGCGCGTCAGTTCGTATTTCTTGTGGTAGTAATCTTCCGGCGTGCAGTAAAACGCCAGCCGGCAGGTCATGTCGGCCGAGAAGGAAACGATGCGATGCCACTGTTGGGGGGCGATAAACGGCGGCTGGCTTTCAGGGCTAAACTGCCAGGTCTCGGTGGTGGCGCCGTCTTCGGTCATCATGGCGAACGTCAGGCTGCCGCTCAGCACGGTGAGCTTCGCCCAGGTGCCGCTCTGGGTGTTGTGGCGCTGACGAAAGGCTTCCGGCAGCGTTTCGCTGTTCCATTCCGGCAGGGTTTTATAGCAAAGCAACTGCTGCTCCATAGGGGGCTCCTCTGGCTGGGCAAGCAAAGTGATTTATATGATGCATGTAAAATACATCTTTATCGATCGTTTGAACATAGCAGCCTGAAGGAAAGGCGCGGCGAGATCTTTATACTGGATTGTGCGCGGCGGCTGGGCTAATTTCAGTGCTGTTCATGTCATCACGTTTAGGGAAAAGATGCCGATACGCCGTTTATGCCACCCGAAGCCCCTCCGTTTGCTGAGCCTGGCCGCGCTGCTGGCCCTGGCGGGCTGTACCAGCAAAACCACCACCACCTCGCCGGCGGCGCGTCCCGCCGACGTCAAAGCGCGACTGATGACGCTGATCCCGGCCAATGCCGGCGACCGTCAGGGTTGGGCCACCGATATCACCGCCGCGTTCGCCGCGCAGGGCATCGAGCCGAGCGATGAGAACCTGTGCTCGGTACTGGCGGTCACCGAACAGGAGTCGACGTTCCAGGCTAACCCGCAGGTGCCGGGGCTGCCGAAGATCGCCTGGAAGGAGATCGACCGCCGCGCCGATCAGATGCACATCCCGAACTTTTTGGTGCATACCGCGTTGAAGATCTCGTCGTCGAACGGCCAGAGCTACAGTGAGCGCCTGGATAAGGTGCGTACCGAAAAGGATCTGAGCGATATCTTCGATGACATGATCGACCGCGTGCCGATGGGGCAGAAGCTGTTCGGTCATTTGAACCCGGTTCATACCGGTGGCCCGATGCAGGTGAGCATCGCCTTCGCTGAGGCGCATGCCAAAGGGTATCCTTATCCGGTTGACGGTTCGATTCGGCGCGAAGTCTTCAGCCGACGCGGCGGCATGTACTTCGGCATTATGCATTTGCTGGGGTACCCGGCCGACTATAGCCGGCCGATTTACCGCTTTGCCGACTTCAACGCCGGCTGGTACGCCAGCCGCAACGCGG
Organism: Serratia sp. B501; assembly: GCF_051172315.1. Lineage (NCBI taxonomy): Bacteria > Pseudomonadati > Pseudomonadota > Gammaproteobacteria > Enterobacterales > Yersiniaceae > Serratia > Serratia sp. B501. The sequence goes on along the minus strand of NZ_JBPIZB010000002.1, from coordinate 822,012 downwards.
CGTTCCAAAACGCGGTCAGCCGGGCGAGCGCCATTCCGCTGGCGCTGGACGGCGATCTGATCGACTTTGGCAGCGACAAGCCCGGCTCGACCGAGCTGGCGGTGCGCACGCTCGGCAAGCGCCTGAACATGAGCGACAGCGCCATTCGCCGGGCGCTTGAGAAAGGCGACACGGCCGACTTTGCTGATACCGACCTGTATAAGAAGGTCTATGCGCTGGCGGGCGGCAAGCTGCCGCGTGAGATGCTGCCGGGCATTCAGCTGGAAAGCCCGAAAATCACCCGCAAGCTGACCACCGCCTGGTTCGCCAAGCGGGTGGATGAACGCCGCCAGCGCTGCATGGCGCGCGCCGGCGGGTAACGGCATGAAAAACGCCGCCGGCGGCCTGAACCACCGGCGGCGTGATCATCGCGCATCAGGCGCTGCGGCGCGGGTTGGTCAGGCCGAAGTTAAAGCTGTTGCAACGGTTGCAGAACTCTTTCATCACCGGCGGCGTGTCCATCATCGGCACTTTCACCTCGATAAACGCCAGCCGATCCTGCCGCGAGGCGTGTTCCAGGGCCATTTCCAGCTGTTGCGTGGTTTCCACCGCCACGCTGAACGGCTGCGATCGAGTATTCAGCACCGCCGGCAGTTTGGCGTAGTCCCACGGGCTGATGTCGTTGTAGGACGAGCTTTCGCCGAGGATATAGCGTTCGATGGTGTAGCCGTCGTTATTGATCAGGAAGATGATCGGCTTTTGCTCGCAGCGCAGCAGGGTGGACACTTCCTGCGCGGTCAACTGGAAAGAGCCGTCGCCGATGAACAGCAGGTGGCGGCGTTCAGGGGCCGCCATCAGGGTGCCGAGCAGCGCCGGCAGGGTATAGCCGATTGAGCCCCAAATCGGTTGGTTGACCACCTTGACGCCGTCCGGCATGCGCATGCCGCCAATGGCCGCGCCGGAGGTGCCGTTTTCCACCACCACCACGTCATCCGCCCGGATGAAGCGCTGGATGCGCCGCCACAGATAGGCCTGGTCGATAGGCGCGTCGCTCGGCGTCGCCAGCTTCTCATGCGGGCTGGCCAACGGCGCCAGGGGCTGCGCCGGCGCGTCTTCGCTCAGATCCAACAGCGCCTGCAGTAGATCCGCCGTCGACACCGCCGGGTAGGAGGTGTTGTCCAGCTTCATTGAGAACGGTTGGATGTCCACCTGAGCGGCGGCGGGAATGTGCTGGGAGAAATAGCCGGTGGTGGAATCCACCAAACGCACGCCGAAGCTCAGCACGCAGTCCGAGTGGGCCATGTGTTCATACAGTTCGGGGCGCGACAGATTGCCGCTGTAGCCGCCCATCCAACCGGCGGTGTTTTCCGGGATAATGCATTTGGCGGTGGGCATATTGGTCAGCGGAATGGCGAAGCGGTGAGCGACCGCGATGACCAACTGCTGCAACTGGTAGCGATCCACCATTTGATCGACCAACATGATTGGGCGCTGGGCGCGTTTGATTTTGGTTAACAGCGCCATCGCCGCTAATTGCACATTGTATTTATCGCTGGCCGGTAATTGCGGTGCCGTCGCCGCCGCGGCGATTTCAATTTCCACATCGCAAATATCCGACGGCAGCTGTAAATACACCGGTTTCTTCTCTATCCACGCGCGGGAAATAACGCGTGGGATTTCTTGTGCGGCATTTTCCGGCGTAATCAAGGCTTGCGCAACGGTGAATTGTTTAAAGCAGTTCATGACGTTGTCGAAATTGCCATCGCCCAGGGTATGGTGCAAGAGCTGGTGATTTTTCATCGCATGCAGCGGCGGCGTGCCGGCGATGCAGATAACCGGCGAAGATTCGGCATAGGCCCCGGCGATGCCGGACAGCGCGGCCAGATCGCCGACGCCGTAGGTGACGATCAGCGCGCCGGCGCCTTTCATGCGGGCGTAACCGTCGGCGGCGTAGGAGGCGTTCAATTCATTGCAGTTGCCGACAAACGCCAGCCGCTCGTCGTTTTCCAGCAGCTCCAGCAGGCTGAGGTTATAGTCGCCGGGCACGCCATAAATACGATCGACGTTCAGGGCGTGAAGCTGTTGCAGAATGAATGACCCGATAGTTATTTTCATTGATTGCTCCGAATTATTTATCTTTATTTTGTCAGGCGAAAATCAGCAAAAATAAATTGCTGGCGATGTTGTGTCGTTAGCATTAACAGTTATTTAAAGTGTCGGCTTGTTCAAGACAGGCGTGGCAGCCGAAGAATAGGCGGTTTGTATTCGGCGCTTTACGCGATTGAATAATGTATAAATAGTGTGGTTATTATGCAGGAGGACGGTGCGGTATTTTTCCCTGGCGGTATATCGACAGAAAAATGGCGGCGTATTGGCATTTATCATGATGCAGGGCGAATCATCCGGTACTTTTGACGCCGCGTTAAATCCCATCGGGTGGCGTAACGCTCTTTTGCTGGTAAAGAAAGGCAGAAGCCGGCGCAAAGGGGCATTTTGGTGATCCGCCGCACGCTTATTTCATGAAACCATCACGCAACCAATCAAAAACAAAAAATTAACAATGTCGCTTTTTTATTCGCGTCGTGTTGTCAGTTTTACTTTACGGGGCTGCGATGCGCGCCGCCTCGGGCCGGCGTAAAGAAGCGTCGTTACGGGCGCTAATATAACGTGGCAACCATCACATTCCGTGGAGCCGATGCGTAAACTTTTCTCTACGTGCGCCTGGATGGCGCATGCCGACCAGAGAGTCAGCGTTGCAGTGGCGCCGGTTTGCGGGGGAAAGAGCGATGAAAGCCATCGACAGGCGCTGGTACTGATTCATGAGGAGCGTGATGGGTTGCCGTTGCCGCGCGTCACCCTTCGGCGTTTTAAAATCGACTGTTCGGCCTTATTCTCTGGCGTTCGTGAACCGCCTCGATGTCGATGTGTTGGTCAAGCACCTGGCCCGCGAGTAGCGAACGACAAAGCGGACTTTTCCCACGGTTTTGCCGTCCGAAAGGCGCTAACATGCAGATGTCGGTGCAACCCGTTATAAACCAATGCGAATTTTCCGATGCTAAGCTTAACCAAGGCGAAACGGGCGTTGGATAAATTGGATACAGCTTGATCTTGCCTGGGCTATCGGTAAAAATCTTCGGCCGTATTTTTACAGGAGCTTTACCATGTTTCTCAAACGGACTCTGTTGGCATGTTCTCTGGCGTTGATATTTCCTGCACTGCCTTCTTACGCTGAGGTTAGTACAGAAAGTGGCAATACCGCGCAGGCCGAAAAACCGGGTCTATGGCAGCGCTTTACCCATAACGTGTCGGAGACCTGGAACAATTCGCCGAACCACGATCTCTATATTCCGGCCATCACCTGGCATAACCGTTGGACTTACGATGACGAACATATCGATAAGTACAACGAGCGCCCGTGGGGCGCCGGTTACGGCATCTCCCGCTACGACAGCGATGGTGACTGGCACGGCATCTACATCATGGCGTTCAAGGATTCCTTCAACAAGTGGGAGCCGATCGGCGGCTACGCCTACGAGAAGATCTGGCGTCCGTTGGATGACAAGGATTTCCGCCTGGGGCTGGGTTTCACCGCCAGCGTCACCGCGCGCGATAACTGGAAATATATCCCTATCCCGGCGCCGCTGCCGCTGGCTTCTATCGGCTATCAGCGGCTGACGTTCCAGGCGACCTACATTCCCGGCACCTATAACAACGGCAACGTGTTCTTCGCCTGGCTGCGCTGGCAGTTCTAAACTTCCTGAATTCCGAAAAACGGCGCGGCGGCGAGATAAAAGGAACTTGTCGCCGCAGGCGGCGTCGGAGAGGTATCCCGGCGCGCTGCGCCGATTGCATGCCGTTCTTACAGGAGTTTTACCATTATGATCACCAAACATCGTTTACTGCTGGCTTTGGCGCTGTCCGCGACCCTGGCCAGCGGTGCTACCCAGGCCGCCGGTCTGATGGATTCTCTCAGCAGCGCGGCGGGCGAACTGAGCAAGTCTGGCGGCGAAAGCAGCGGCGGCATGTCGCTCTCCTCGTTGACCGGCTTGCTGAACGGCGGCGACAAGGCGTTAAGCTCCAGTAGCATGACCAACGCCGCCGGCATCCTGCAGTACTGTGTGAAAAACAACGTGCTGTCGGCTAACGGCGCCGAAGGAGTGAAAGATCAGTTGCTCAGCAAACTGGGCATCACCAGCACCGAAAACGCCAAGAGCCAGGATTATCAGCAGGGTCTGGGCGGCTTGCTGCAGACCGGTGAAGGTAAGAGCCTGGATCTCAACAGCCTGGGCACCTCGCAGATCACCGAGAAGGTGAAACAAAAAGCCTGCGATCTGGTGCTGAAACAGGGCAAATCCTTTATTTCATGATCAACCCACGGCGGAGCGTTCCGCCGTGGGTATTTTGCATAAGCTGGAAAAATGAAAAAAACGTTGATGCTTTCCCTGCTGGCAGGGATGACGATGTTGCAGGGGTGTTCCGTGAAATCCAACGATGCGCCGCCACCGCCGCAGGTGAAACCGATCGGCATGGCGAACCCGGCCGACGTGTATTGCACCAAAATCGGCGGTAAGCTGAACGCCAAAGAAAACGCGGCGGGCCAGTATTCGACCTGTACGCTGCCGAATGGGCAGGAAATTGAAAGTTGGGAGCTGTTCCGCCGCGATCATCCGGTGAAAAAGTAACCTTTTGCGGCGCCGGTGACTCTGCCCGGCGCCCGATCAGAATTGCCGATCGCCTATCGGCTGCAGCTGCAGGCTGCCGTCCTTTTGCAGCGATAACGGTATGCGCCAATCGCTCCGTTTATCCAGGTTGAACGGCCTGGAGCGGAACATGCAGCCGGTCTTGATGTTCTTGATTTTCATCACGTGTTCCGCATCCGCATTCATTTTAACCTCGAAGCTGCCGGCGGCCGGAATAAAGACTTCCGCCAGCTGCTGCGGCGCGGCGGGCGTTTCCATTTTGACCAACACCGCGAAATCGTTGCCTTGATTGTCCAGCGTCAGCCGATGCAGGCCGGTTGCGGGCAGGCCGGTCGGCTGATGCAGATAGCCGGCTGACGCGGGCCAGGGTTGCCCGGCATTATCGTGCAGCGGCCCGCCGCATTGCTCACGTGCTTCGCGCTGCGGCATTTCGCGCTTGATGGCGCGGTTGTAATCGGTGGGGGCGGCGAGGCTGAATTCGTCGTCATACTGGTGGGTGAGCAGATAGCGCTTGACGCCGAGCACCCCGAGGGCGACCAGCATGAAGAACAGAAATACCCTCAGGCGATTTTTAAAAATCAGCCCAAACAGCTTCCCGGGTAATTGAAACAGCCACCTTGCGATCGTCAATAACATCGTTTTCCCTTTACGCCCAAGCCGTTACGTCTGCGGTAACTTCGCTTGCCTCAGTATAGCCAAAGCGTTGCCACCGGGCGGCATGCGCCATGAAATTCCTGTTTTTTTATCCTAAACCTTCTTCCAACAGCAACAGCAGCAGGAAGCCGGCAAAGAACATCGCGGCGGCGAACGGGGTTTCCTTTCCGCCTTCATGCGCTTCGACCAACAGCTCTTCGGTCACCAGGTAGAGCAGGGCGATCAGGCCAAAGGCCAGAAAGGCGGTCAGCCAAAATGCGCCCAGCATGGCCACCGGCGTCCCCAGCAGGCCGCCGATGGGCAACAGCAGCGCCAGGCCAACTATCGCCGCCATGACGCGCAGCCGCCTGCCGAGAAAGTCTTGCAAATCGCCGACGATCGACAATCCCAGGAACAGCACTTCCAGCGTTAACGCCAGCGTCAACAGCAGGCCGGCTTTGGCGCCGGCCGCGAAGGCAATGCCCAGCACCAGCCCATCGATAAAGATATCGACGCCGACCGCGGCGATAAAACCGACCGGCCCCTGCGCTTTTTCGCCCAGACGCCGAACCAGCAACATTAACAGCACCCCCACAGCGCCGCCCAGCAACACCGCCAAAGGCGACTGCTGTTTGAGATCGGGCAAGATTTCGGTGGCGGCGGCGGCGAACACGATGCCGGCGGTAAAGTGATGGATGACGCGCATCGCGGCGTCGCCGGGGCGGCGATAGAGCGCCACCGCTGCGCCGACGACGGTGGCTGCGGCGGGAAACAGCGTATAAAGCACGGCGGAAGTCATCGCGTCATAATCCCTTATCTGTGATGTCACTTTCAGTCTAGACGAGCGCCGCCGCTTGAGTGTTGCCAAAAAAGTGTTTGTTCGATTATGTACGTTTGTGTACATTTATGATCACTTTAGCATCACCGGATTGATATGATGTCCAAACTGTTACCGAATGAGCGCCATCAGGCCATTCTCGACACGCTCCGCCAACAGGGGCGAGTGCTGGCACTGGAGATGGCGCAGCGGCTGAATACCACCGAAGCGACCATCCGCCGCGATCTGCGTCAGCTGGCGGCACAGAATCTGTGCAAACGCATCTATGGCGGTGCGCTGGCGCCGACGCCGGCCGAAGGCCCCGTTGCGGCGCGCATTGCCCTCAGCGGTGATGAGAAGCTGGCGCTGGCGCAGACCGCGCTGGGGGTGATCGGCGAAGAACAGCTGATCTTCCTCGATGCCGGCAGCACCCACCTGTATCTGGCGGATCTGTTGCCGTGCGATCGGCGTTTGACGGTGGTAACCAATGCGTTGAGCATCGCCGGCAAAATGCTGGAACGGCCGGGGATCCGCACCATCCTGATCGGCGGCGAACTGGATGCGCAGGTCGGCGGCTGCGTGGACGCCAAGGCGGCGGAAGAGATCGACGGATTTCATTTCGATCTGGTGTTCACCGGCATTTGCGCCTACGACCCGGCCGGCGGCTTCTCCGCGTTGAGTTACCAGGACGCCACGTTCAAAAAGCGGTTGCTGACGCGCGCCGGCAGCGTGGCGGTGCTGTGCACCCGCGACAAACTCAATACCTACGCCCCCTACCCCTTCCTGCCCGCCGGGCGGGTGGATCATCTGGTGACGGCGCGCGGCGCGCACCCGCAGCTTGAGCAGCAGGTGGCGCAGGGCGGCGGCCAGATCTGGCACAGCGATTTATCGACCGGAGAATGATGATGAAAATAGCCCATGTTGCCCTGTGGACCCGTGACATCGACGCGCAGCTGGCGTTCTGGCAGCGCTATTTCAACGGTGAAGCGGGAGAGGAGTACGTCAGCCGCAATCGGCCGGGGTTCGTTTCCCGCTTCGTCAGCCTGGCGGCCGGGCCGACGCTGGAGATCATGCGCGTGCCGACGTTGCTGCCGGCGCAGGCGCAGGAGGAGCGGGTGGGCTGGGCGCACATCGCGCTGTCGCTGGGGGATGAGCGGCAGGTCGATCGGTTGGCGCAGCGCGCACGGCAGGAGGGCATCTTGCTGTCCGCGCCGCGCTGGACCGGCGACGGCTTCTACGAGGCCGTCATTCGCGATCCGGACGGCAACGCGATCGAAATCACCGCCTGATTACTCTTCTTCAATGCTGGCGAACTGTTCACCCAGATAGTCGAGCAGCAGCCGCACCGCCGGCAGCAGGCCGCGGCGCGACGGGTAGACCGCGTGCACCACGCCGCCCTGCGGCTGCCAGCCAGGCAACAGTTGCACCAGCTCGCCGCGCAGCATGTCGTCGCGCATCATCATCGCCGGCAGTTGTACGATGCCGGCGCCGGCGATGGCGGCGGTGCGCAGCATCAGCATGTCGTCGGTGACCAGTCGCGGCGTGTGCTCCCACTCCACCCGTTCACCCTGTGGGCCGGTCAGCCGCCATTGGTGCTGAGCGCGCGCCGGGCCGAGATCGAGCGTCGGGTATTTACGCAGGTCTTCCGGCGTTTGCGCCGGCCCGAGGGTGCGCACCAGCGCCGGGCTGGCGGCGACGCACCAGGTGCGCTGCGCCAGGATCTTCAGCACCAGATCGCTGTCCTCCAGCGGCAGCGGCCGCACGCGGATCGCCAGATCCAACCCTTCCCCCACCACGTCCACCCGGCGGTTGGTGGCCTCCAGATGCACCGTCACCTTGGGATAATCGGCCATAAAGGCCGCCACCATGCTGCCGACGCGAGTGTGCAGGATCGCCACTGGGCAGGACATGCGCACCGTGCCGCAGGGCTCGGCGCGCGTCTGCTCGATCGCCTGCTGCGCGGCTTCCGCTTCCACCAGCATCGCCTTGCAGTGCGCGTAATAGGTTTGGCCGACCTCGGTCACCGAGAAGCGCCGTGTCGAGCGTTGGATCAGGCGCACGCCCAGCCGCTCTTCCAGCAGCGCCACGCGGCGGCTGAGTTTGGATTTGGGAATGCCCAGCGCCCGGCCGGCGGGGGCGAATCCCTGGTGATCGACCACGCTGGCGAAGAAAAACAGGTCGTTCAGATCGGTCAGCATCGCATCCCTTATCGTTCTACCAGTAGAACGCTGAGTGTACATCTTGCCTACTACTGCAGCAAACCCCGGCGGATTAAACTTCTGACATCAACTTAAGGCCGTGAGGTCTGAAACGGGAGTTCAAGATGAAAAAAATCCTCGGTATTCACAACAGCCCGGAAGCACATTGGGTCGGTAACGGTTTCCTGGTGAATTCGCTGTTCTCTTATAACGATTTGGGAGCGGAAATGAGCCCGTTCCTGCTGCTGGATCACGCAGCGCCAACCAAATTCCGCTCCGCCTCCGGCACCCGTGGCGTGGGTCAGCACCCGCATCGCGGGTTTGAAACGGTGACCATCGTCTATCAGGGCGAAGTGGAACACCGCGACTCGACCGGCAGCGGCGGGGTGATTGGCCCCGGCGACGTCCAGTGGATGACCGCCGCCTCCGGCATTCTGCACGAAGAGTTCCATTCGCGGGACTTCTCGCGCAAGGGCGGCACCATGGAAATGGTGCAGCTGTGGGTCAACCTGCCGGCCAAGGACAAAATGGCCGAGCCGGGCTATCAGACGCTGCTGAACGCCGATATTCCGGTGGTTCCTCTGGCGGACGGCGCAGGGCAGGTGCGGGTGATCGCCGGTGACTTTGGCGGCCACGTCGGCCCGGCGCGCACCTTCAGCCCGCTTAACGTGTGGGACATGAAGCTGAATGCCGGCCATACCACCACGCTGACGGTGAAAGAAGGCCATACGCTGGCGCTGGTGATGCTGCACGGCGCGATCCTGGTTAACGGCGAAGACGTGGTGCGCGAAACCCAAATGGTGCGTTTCGACCGGGCGGGGGATTCGATCACCATCGAAGCCAACAACGACGTCGCGCTGTTGGTGCTGAGCGGCGAACCGATCGATGAGCCTATCGTCGGCTACGGCCCGTTCGTCATGAACAGCGACGCGGAAATCCAGCAGGCGTTCCGCGATTTCAACAGCGGCAAGTTCGGCAGCATGAACGCCGAAGCGAGCGCCGGTTGAACCTTGGCGCCTGGGGCGGACCGTGTTCCCCGGCTCAGGCGCTACACTTAAACCTCAACGCCCCGCCCTGCGGCGGGGCGTTTCATCCGCAACATCAACCCCACAGGAGTAAAACCATGACTGCAAATTACAAGCGCCTCGACAAAGACCAGGCCGCCGTATTGCTGGTGGATCATCAGGCAGGGCTGCTTTCGCTGGTGCGTGATATCGATCCCGATCGGTTTAAAAACAACGTGCTGGCGCTGGGTGATTTAGCGAAGTACTTCAACCTGCCGACCATTCTTACCACCAGTTTCGAAAACGGCCCCAATGGCCCGCTGGTGCCCGAACTGAAAGCCCAATTCCCCGATGCTCCCTTCATTCCTCGCCCTGGCCAGATCAACGCCTGGGACAACGACGATTTCGTCAAGGCGGTAAAAGCCACCGGCCGCAAGCAGCTGATCATCGCCGGCGTAGTGACCGAAGTGTGCGTGGCATTCCCGGCGCTGTCGGCGCTCAATGAAGGTTTCGAGGTCTTTGTGGTGACCGACGCTTCCGGCACCTTCAATGAGCTGACGCGTCAGTCGGCCTGGAGCCGCATGGAGGCCGCCGGCGCGCAGCTGATGACCTGGTTCGGCGTCGCCTGCGAGCTGCACCGCGACTGGCGCAACGACATCGAAGGCCTGGGCACGCTGTTCTCCAACCATATCCCGGACTACCGCAATCTGATGACCAGCTACAACACGCTGACGAACGGCAAGTAACGCGATAGATGGGCAGTATTTGCTGCCCATCATTTGTATTTGGATTCTGTATAAGTACCAGTACCAGCAATGGTTCACTCGCTATAAATTCCCATCTGTTAATACTTCTCTCTTTTTTATTGTGATCGACTTTAGGTCTTTTTGTTCCCATTTTGATTAAGGCTATTTGTTCTGCTATATAACTAATAATTAATGCTAATTCTATTAAATGTTGACGGAGTTCTATTTAAGAGCCCCGCTTTGTTGCAAGAAAAGCGCTTTTGAACGTGTAATTTAAGACTACAGCGATTTAACACAGCAGAGGGATGGTTGATGAATGCATTCAGAGATAAGCTTAAGGCCCATGTTCTTCATGTGGCCTCGGTAGGTCAGCATTGCAATACTGAGGAAACGACTAAGCAGGCATTAATTTTGCCGTTATTAGAAACCCTAGGCTTTCATCCATATGATCCTACTAAGGTGAAGGCAGAGTATGGTGCTGATTTTCCAGGCGTTAAGGTGGGTGAACGCGTTGATTACGCCCTTTTTTGCCATGCGGTTCCCGTCATGTTCATCGAGGCGAAGTCTTTCAATCAAAATTTGTCAAATCATAGCCCCCAGCTATCTCGCTATTTTAATGCGACACCGGAGGTTACGGTTTCTGCAATAACCAATGGGAAAGAATGGCGATTTTTCACCGATCTGAAAGATAAAAACATCATGGATGATACACCATTCTTGAAGATAGATTTTAATAATCTAAACGATTCTGATATTGATCAGCTCTATCGATTTAGGCACGACCAATTTCAGCCGGAAGCGCTGCGGACATTAGCTGAAGAAAGCATCTATCTGACTTCATTTACAAAAACTATCAGCGCCAGTCTTCGAGATGTTGATTCTGATTTTGTTCGCTATGTAGCAAGTCGCTCTAACGTTCAGCGTCAGCTAAACCAACGATTTTTGGACACAATAACGCCATTGGTTCGTTTGGCTGTTGAAAAAGCGGTGAGTGCGATGGTCGTTTCTGGTCTGTCAGTGACGTCGGAAAATGTTGTAGCGTCTGAGTCACCAGATGAAGGTGAAGCGCAAAACAGACCGGATCCGCTCGCCCCGATCGTTGATCCCGATAATAGTAAAATAGTGACGACCTTTGCAGAAAGGTGCTTGTTTGACAATGTGGCGATGATCTTGGGCACTGAGGCAGAGCTGATTGCGAAAGACACGGAAAGCTATTACAGCATCCTCTTTCAAGGGAAGACGACGCGATGGGTTCTGCGTTATTTCGACAATAAGCAACGTCCAACCATTTTGCTTCCGCTTGAGATAGACGAGGCCAGACAGGCTGAGATAACTCGCGCCGGCCTGGAGTTGGCTGCCGGGGGGCATATCATTATCGACCGCCCGGAAAATATTTTGCGGCTAACGGGTTTGATCGTTGATTCTTACCAATATTGTATTAATGACGAAAACTTTAGGCAGAAGAGAAAAGATAAGCAGGAAAGTTAGTCCATACCCACTTTAAGCCGTTGATTGGCAAAAGAACATGAAGAGCTTTCCACGCAGGGCGGCATGTGCCGTGCGGAAAGTGGGAAAGATCGGAATGCTTACCAAATCTTCTGTTTTCATCACGTTAGACACGGGATGTAAGCAAAGCGCAGCGGGGCGAAAAGGTAGCGAAAAGCGGCTTTCTCATGGGCCGGGGGCGGGGTAGCGTAATCCTGAACCCGGCAAATGAGGCTAATTCAATGAAACAAGCAATCAAGATCCTGGCGCTGCCCTGCATGGGCATGGCGCTGTTGTTCAGCGCGAGCGCGATGTCTGCCCCCGAGGCGCCTGCGGCCAAAGCGTTGCCGCCTGTGGCGGATGAACCGATGCGCATGCCGCCTGTGGCGGATGAACCGATGCGCATGCCGCCTTTCCCGGGCGGGTACCCGCCCAAGCCGGGGTTCTGCCGCGGCGGCGAGCTGTTCTGCGCCACCTCGGCCAGCGACAATCCGGTGGAAACCATCAACAAACTGACGGCGGTGATCCCGGCGGGCAGCGCCAAACATTACGAAGTGCGCGTCGCGGTGGTGGCGGTGCCTGACGCACCGCCCGCGCCTTAACACGCCCCGTCATCCCGCTCTGGCCTGGGCGCACCAGGCGCGTTAGGCTAAGGCGAGCATTTTTCGGGAGGCGGGATGACCCCTTTATCACAGCTGCCTTATCTGCAGCCCGGCGATCGCGCGTTGTTGTTCGACGGCGAATGCAACCTGTGTCATGGGCTGGTGAGATACCTTGTTCGCGCCGATAGGCAGCGGCGCATTCTGTTGGCGACGGTGCAATCCGTCGAAGGGCAGGCAATCTTGCAGGCGCTGGGATTGCCGACCGACCGTTTCGATTCCGTGGTCTATGTGGAACAGGGGCGCTGTTGGCTGCGTTCGGCGGCGTTGTTTCGGGCGCTGCGCCAAGTGGGATGGCCGTACCGCGCGCTGGCGCTGGCGCGTTACCTGCCGCCGCGACTGGCGGACAAGATCTACGATGCGGTCGCCGGCAATCGCTACCGGCTGTTTGGCCGCAACGACGGCAGCGGCCTGCCGGGTGCCGACCAGCCCGGGCGCTATCTGCCTCGGCGGCGGGAGCCGCCGGCCTGAGCTTTACGCTTCTTTACCATCCAACCGCTTGAAATATCAGCACTCCAGCTCCATATAATGGGTCATTCAGCCAACAAGGAGCGCGCATGGGAATCAGTGAAGAAGAGCACATCCGCCGTTTGACCCAAGAGAAAAACGACATGGGCAATACGGCGAAATGGGTGGCGATCGTTTCCGCCGTCTACTTTGCCTTGATGGTGTTTTATGGCCATCCAACCGGCGTGTTGGCGATGTCGGGCGCGGTATTCATCGTCTCTACCGCCACCTGGTTGAAAAAGCGCCAGAAGGTCAAATCTTACCGCATGGCGTTGGCCAAAATCAGCGACGATCAGCCCTGATAGTCGCAGCGCTTTAGCGTATACACCAGGCTCGGCGCCGCGCCGGGCACGTCATCCAGCGTATCCACCCGCTGCATGCCGATTTTTTCCAGCACTCGCCACGAAGCCTGATTCTCCGCACGCACAATGGCGGAAATCTCCTCCAGCGCCAATCCGGCAAAACCATATTGCAGCGACGCCCGCGCCATCTCGGTGGCCAATCCCATGCCCCAGACGCGAGTATCGAAGCGATAGCCGAGGTTCACGGTGCGCTGCGCCCCGAGCGGTTTCCGGGACAATCCGCCAAAGCCGATAATCCAATCCGGCCGTTCGCGCAGAGCGATCGCCCAGGAACCGTAACCGTGTTGTTGCCACCCGGAAATCCTCTCTTGCAGCGCCGATGCGGCCTGCGCTTCGCTGGTGAGTGGGCCGGCGGGATTGAAACGCTGCGTTTGCGGATCGCCGAAGATGGCGTAGAAACGCGCGAGATCCGCCATCACCGGTGGGCGCATCTGCAGGCGTTCGCTGAAGAAAGGAGTGGAAGGATTAAAGCTTGTCATCGTTTCTCTCTGCTGGATAAATGAACAGCATTCACTGTAGACCAGATTGGCGAAACGGGAAATCCCCCTCTGCGGGTGAGAGGGGGCGAAGGGAATTAAAGGAAGGAGTCGTCGTCGTCGCTGTAATCGTCGTCGGCGTAGTCCGTGTCGTCCTGATAGTTGGCGTTCTGGAAGCCGCTGTCCTGGTTGAGGAAGCTGCCGCCATCGCCGTTGTTGAAGGTATCCAGGTTGTTGGAGGCGTCGAAATTGCGCATTGCGCTGTCGTCCAGCGGCGCCGGGGTTTCTTCGATAATATTTACGATTTCCTGGGGTTGCGAATGGCGGAACATGCCGGTCAGCATGTCGGCCAATACCACGCCGCCGGCGACGCCCGCCGCCGTTTGCAAGGCGCCTCCCAGGAAGCCGCCGGCGCGTGAAGGCGCCGCCTGCTGCGGTGGGGCATAGGCCGGTTGCTGCGGCGGCTGCTGCGCGTTGTTCCAGGCCGCCGTATTTTGCTGCTGCGCCTGATACTGTTCGCGCGGGCTTGGCGTACTGCGGCTGCCGCCGCCGAACAGGCCGGCCAGGAAGCCGCCGCTGCTCTGCTGGCCGTTGGCGGTTTGCTGCAGCTGCGCCACCTGGGCCTCCAGCTCTTTGACCCGCTGATCCATCTGCTTGAGCGCCGCTTCCTGAATAATCATCGCCTGCGCCATGTAATAAGGGGCGGAAGGCTGCTCGCGAATATGCTGGTTGATTTGCTGCTCTGCCTGGAGATCCCGTGGGCCCGTCTTGGTCTCGGCTTCTTTCAGGCGGCCAAACAGACCATCGATAAGGCGTTGTTCTTCGGATTGCATAGGAGTACCTCAGGAGATAAATAACGGTGCTGGATGATCACTATCATCGGTATCAATTACCCTAGCGCGTTTACATGAACCAATAAATAAATGGCGGGTAAACCTGCCTATGAATTTGTTACCAATTGCGGCAGCGGGATCAGCATCACCAGCTTCAGACCGGCGTGCTCCGCCGGATGGAAGGTGAGTTGGCGATAGCGCAGCGCGCCTCGCTGAGGATGCTCGAACGCTCTTTCGCCGCCTTCGCGCGCCATGACGTCATGTTGCTTCCACCAGTGATTAAAGTCCGCGCTGTTGTGTGTCATGTTGCGCACGAAGGCGCGCATCTCTTCGGTATTTTGATGATGGCTGGTCTCGGCGCGAAACTCGGCCACCACGCGGCGCGCGCGCTCTTCCCAATCGCTGACCAGCGTTTTCGCCAACGGGTGGAAGAACATGAAGTGCAGCAGGTTGGGGCTGTTGGCCACATCCAGCCAGCCGCTGAACAGCGCCGCCGCCTGCGGGTTCCAGGCGACGACGTTCCAGGTCACGTCCAGCAGATAGCAGGGCACCGTCATCTGATGCACGCTTTGCAGCACCGCGTCATTGGCGGTTTCTCGGTGCGCTTCCTGCTCGGGGTCGGCGATACGCGCCAGGGTAAACAGGTAGTGGCGTTCGGCCGGGCCGAGCCGCAGCGCTTTGGCGATGCGCGCCAGCGTGAAAGGGGAAATGGACACCTCGCGGCCCTGTTCGATCCAGGTATACCAGGTGGCGCTGATGCCGCTGATTTGCGCCAGCTCTTCGCGGCGCAGGCCGCTGGTGCGGCGGCGCGAAGAGCGGGGCAGGCCGATCATTTCCGGCGTGATGCGTTCGCGGTGCGCGCGCAGAAACGCGCCGAGGGCTTTTGGCCCGGATAAGGCTTCTGATGACATAGCATGGTACCTATTTATACCAGGATAACTGCTCATATTGTACCCGTATAGTAGCCTGATTATAGTAGCCGAAAGCCTTCAGGCACAGGCGCAAGCCGGATAATAACAGGAGCAAACATGAGCAACAGCAACAGCCATAACAATGCGGTAGACCGGCAGTTCGGCGAGCAGGCCAACGCCTATTTAACCAGCGCGGTGCATGCGCAGGGCAAGGATTTGCAACGTCTGGCGCAGTTACTGGCGCCGCACGCCGAAGCGCGCCTGCTCGATCTGGGCTGCGGCGCCGGGCATGCCAGCTTCACCGCGGTGGCCAGCGTAGCGCAGGTGGTGGCCTACGATCTGTCGGCGCAAATGTTGGCGGTGGTGAAGCAGGCGGCGGCGGAAAAAGGCCTGAACAACATTCAGCAGCAGCAGGGCGTGGCGGAGTCTTTGCCGTTTGAGGATGCCAGTTTCGATCTGGTCATCAGCCGCTATTCGGCGCACCACTGGCGCGATGTCGGCCAGGCGCTGCGCGAGGTCAGGCGTGTACTCAAACCGGGCGGCAGCGCGATATTTATGGACGTGGTCTCGCCGGGGCACCCGCTGCTGGATATCTACCTGCAAACCGTGGAAGTGCTGCGTGACACCTCGCACGTGCGCAACTATGCGCCGGGCGAGTGGCTGACGTTGCTGACCGAGGCCGGGCTGGTGGTACGCGAGGTGACGGCGGATCGATTGACGCTGGAGTTCGGCAGTTGGGTGGCGCGCATGCGCACGCCGGCGCATTTCGTCACCGCGATCCGCGCGCTGCAGCAAAGCGTGTCGCAGGAGGTGGCGGAGCATTTCGCCATCCAGCCGGACGGCTCCTTTACCAGCGATATCATGATGTTTGAAGTGACGAAGGGCTGAAAGCAACGGGGCAGCCGATGAAGGCTGCCCCGTGAAACGCGATCGACTGCGATACGCTTATTTTTTGTCTTCCAGCAGGCAGCGGTAGATCAGGCCGCCGATAATGCCGCCGACCAGCGGCACCAGCCAGAACACCCACAGCTGCTGCAGCGCCCAGGTGCCCTGGAAGATCGCTACGCCGGTGCTGCGCGCCGGGTTGACGGAGGTGTTGGTCACCGGGATGCTGATCAGGTGGATCAGCGTCAGTGTCAGGCCGATAGCCAGCGGGGCAAAGCCTGCCGGCGCGCGCTTGTCGGTCACGCCATGAATAACGATCAGGAAGAAGGCGGTCAGCACCAGCTCAATCACGATTGCGGCTTGCAGAGAGTAACCGCCTGGCGAGTGTTCGCCGTAACCGTTGGAGGCGAAACCGCCTGCCGTGGCGTCGAAACCGGCTTTGCCGCTGGCGATCAAATACAGCACCGACGCTGCGGCGATACCGCCGATCACCTGTGCGATAACGTAAGGGATCACGTCTTTCGCCGCGAAACGGCCGCCGGCGAATAAGCCGACGGTGACCGCCGGGTTAAAATGCCCGCCGGAAATATGGCCGACGGCATAGGCCATCGTCACTACGGTCAGACCGAAAGCGAGCGCGACGCCGAGGAAACCAATACCCAGCTGTGGGAATGCCGCTGCCAATACTGCGCTACCACAACCACCAAACACCAACCAAAATGTGCCAAAAAATTCAGCAAAAAGTCGCTTTGACATAGATTCCATCCTGCGGAATAGACTAACGGGCGTTAGCACTAAAAACTATAGAACAGCTTTTTAAGTTCATGCAGATATTCTATAGAATTTTCTTAATGCACCTTGAATAACGGCGGTATTAAATCCCTGACATTTTATTTTGTCTATGAGAAAAACACCGTTTTTCGCCGTGTTGACGCGCGTTTGCCGATTTTTTTATCTTTGTTATAAGAATTTACCCTAAGCAAAACGACGGGCTATTTCCGGGCGGTTTTTTCCAGCGGTTTTCTCCATTCAATACGCTCAGGTTAATTGCTAATTTCTATTTGCCAGCCAACCTTATTGCCTGATGTGCATTTGACGAATTGCCTATTGTCATCTAAGTGTCATGCTAAATTAATATCGTCTTCTGCCTGACAACGCTTCATTTAACCTCGGGTAAAAAATATGAAAATAAAATCGCTCTCCCTGCTGTTGGCTTCACTGTTTCCGGTATTGGCTCACGCTGCCGACATTGAGGTGGCGCGTTATGTGGTCGGCTTCCCCGGCGGGGAACGCGTCGCCTATCAGGGGGCGTTTGCCAAGCATTTCTCGCAGGGATTGCCGGTAGGGATCGGCTCCGGATTGATGTTCAACAAGAAGCAGGGCGACGATTTGGTGCTGACGACGCTGACCGATCGCGGCCCGAATGCCGATGCCCCGGCGGTAGGCAAGCAAGAGGCCAAGATTTTCGCCAATCCGCAATTCACGCCTCTGTTGATGGACATTCGTATCGGCGGCGGCAAGGCCGTAGCCGAGAATGCGCGGCCCTTGCACGACGAAAAAGGGCCGATCGGCGGGCTGCCGTTGCCGGGCGAGCTGATTGGTTCTACAAACGAAGTGGCGTTGAGCGACGCGTTGCAGCCGCTGTCCGGAGATCGCCGCGGGTTGGATACCGAAGGGGTGACCGGTGACGGCAACGGCGGCTATTGGCTGTGTGATGAGTACGGCCCGTTTCTGATCCATATCGACGGCAAAGGTAAAATCCTCGCCAAATATGGCCCAACGCCGCAGGCTGGCGAACAGGCGGTGGCGGGCGGTTTGCCGAACATCCTGAAATGGCGTCAGCCCAACCGCGGTTTTGAAGGATTGACCCGGATGCCGGACGGGCGAATTCTGGCGGCGGTGCAGAGCACGCTGGATGTCGATGGCAAAAGCAAAAACAAGGCGCAGTTTACCCGGCTGGTGAGCTTCGATCCGCGCAGTGGCAAAACCGCCATGTACGGCTATCCCATCGATATCGACAGCTATAAAAAAGCCAAAGACGCCAAAATTGGCGATGTCGTGGCGTTGGACAACCAGCGCATCCTGTTGATTGAACAGGGAACCGGTAAAGATAAGTCGATGATCAACAAGATCTATCTGGTGGATCTCGCGCAGGCCAGCGATCTGAGCGCGTTTGACGGCCAGGGTAAAGCGCTGGAGTTCGACGATGCGAAAGATCTGGCTAAACGCGGCGTTAAGCTGGCGCAGAAACGGGAAGTGGCGGATCTGCGTCAGTTGGGCTGGCGCCAGGAGAAAGCGGAAGGGTTGGCGCTGATCGACGATCGCATGCTGGCGGTGATCAATGACAACGATTTCGGCTTGCAGGCCACGCTGGTGGATGCGTCGCCAAAGAGCAAGAAAATCGGCGACTATCAGCTGGAGAAAGGAGGGCGGTTGAGCCTCGACGGTGACAAAACCGACGCCCGCATCGAATTGCGCCCTCTGGAGCAGCCGGAATCGCTGAGTGAGCTCTGGGTGCTCACCTTGCCGCAATCCTTGAAGTGACCGACATCGGGGGCGATTGCGCCCCCGTCA
Organism: Serratia sp. B501; assembly: GCF_051172315.1. NCBI lineage: Bacteria > Pseudomonadati > Pseudomonadota > Gammaproteobacteria > Enterobacterales > Yersiniaceae > Serratia > Serratia sp. B501. Next base: position 803,243 of record NZ_JBPIZB010000002.1, on the reverse strand, counting down.
GACCGTTGACAAAGGAGGAAAAAACGTGTTTTTTCCTCCTTTGTGGCCATCAGCCGAAAATCAATAAATTGATTTTCCTTGTTTTTTTATCCGCTGCTCTCTGCAAACCCGGCAATGGCATGAGGTTTGTCATCAATCTCACAGCGGGGGCGATTGCGCCCCCGTTTGATTCAGGCTTGCGCGTGCCGCTGCGGCGCTCTGCCGCGCGAGATGCTCTCCCACGCCGCCACCACCACCATGATCAGCGTCGTCAGGCCATTGACCATCAGCAGGTCGGTTAAATAGGCGATCGGGGCCAATACCGCCAGCGCCAGCAGCCCGACCAGATGCGACAGCGGGAAGCGGCGATACACCAGCCGTTTGTACAGCGCGTTGACGAACAGGTAAATCGCCGGGCCGAGCAGCAGCACCGCCGCCGTGGCGTGTTGGATGCGGCCGTCGGGATGGGCGATCACCAGCTCGTTGGCCACGGCGCAGACGATGATCGCCCCTACCAGCGCGACGTGCACATAATGGAAATAAGCGCCCAGCTGGCCGGGATTTTCCGCCTGGCTGATGGCGTGGCTGCCGGCTTTGCTGCTGGTGTCGAAGTAAACCCACCACATCGCCAGGCTGCCGAAAAAGGCCACCAGCGAAGCGATGAGCACCGGCAGGCTCCAGCTTTCCATTTCGCTCAGGGTGGCGCCGGTGATTAGAATGGTTTCCCCCAGCGCCACGATCACGAACAGCTGGCAGCGCTCCGCCAGATGGTGGCCTTCGATGGTCCATTCGCTGCTGCTGTCCGAGCGCCCCAGCACCGGCAGGCGAAAACCGAACATCGGCGAGACGTATTCGCACAAGACGGCGATCGCCCAAAGCGCCAGGCGAACATGGCCTTCCGCCAGCCCGCCGGCGATCCAGAAGACGGCGGAGATGCACAGCCAGCCGAGAATGCGGCGAAAGTTTTGTTTTAACGGATGATCGGGCGCCAGCAGGCGCAATACCGTGGTGGAGCGCCCGACCTGAATGGCGACGTAGAACAGGGCGAAGATCAGACCGCGTTCGCCAAACGCCTGCGGCAACGCGGCGGCGGCGAATAGCCCCAGCAGCATGATCGCGAACAGCAACAGGCGGATCTGGCGGGTATCCGGATTGAACCAGTTGGTGACCCAGGCGGTGTATTGCCAGGCCAGCCAGACGGCGAACCACAGCAGCAGGGTTTCCAGCGCGCCGATCAGCGTCAGGTGATGCAACAGATAGTGGGAAAGTTGGGTCACGGCGAAAACGTAGATCAGATCGAACAGCAGCTCGGAAAATGAGACCGACGCGCCCTGACCGTCACGCACGCGCAGCAGGTTTTGCGACATAAGCGTTCTTCCTTAAAAGGGTAAGCCACAAAATTCAGCGTAGCTCAGCGCGCTCCGGCGGGTAAAAAATCTTAAATAGACGCGGTGCGCATTCTTTATCGCGCGCCGTCTTTAATTGTTCATCAAATAGGGGTAAGGTGAAGCCTATAAAGTCATTCTCGCCTGAAAATACACACCCGCTCTCACTTCCTCCTTATTCTCCTCACAATGATTGATGTTCTTTACGTTGCATGACGTCCGTTTTCATTGGCTAGCGGATAATTAACATCACTGACAACGAGCTAATAAACAAGAACACCTGGAGTCAATCATGAAACTTATCCCAAGCATCGCAGCCGTATTGATCGCCGCCGCTTCATTTTCCACTTTCGCCGCGCCGCTGTCGTCGGTAAAACAGGTCAACAGCGAGCAGGCCGCCAATCTGCAAAGCCTCGGCGTTGTGTCGGTTTCCGGCGTTAGCGGCTCACCGCGTGACGCCATCACCGCCCTGAAAGAAAAAGCCGCGGCGGACGGCGCCAGTCATTATCGCATTATCGGTCTGGACACCCCCGGGGACTCCAGCAACTGGCGCGGCAATGCGGAAATTTATCGCTAAGCGTTAGCTTTTTACCCTCTGGCCGCGGCAACGCGGCCAAAAAAATAAACGGTCGCAATAATTATCTGAACGGTCGGCGCATAAACCGCTTATTCTCAGATCATTATTGCGACCGTTTTTCTTTGCGCGCCGCTGACAAGGTTGCATTTTATTACAACTGTGTCCGCCGCTTTCGGAATCATGTTAATGATTACTTAAGAAATTCGGCTCACATTGAGGGCTTAACCCAAGGAGGCCTCAATGTTAAATGCGACCCGACTGCAACTGATGAATCACTTCGCTTACCTGCAGCAATTTATGGCTTCACCGCGCACCGTCGGTACGCTGGCGCCTTCTTCCCCGTGGCTGTGTCAGGCGATGCTCAATCAGGTTGAATGGACCCGGGCGCTGTCGATCGCGGAACTGGGCGCGGCGGACGGCGTGCTGACCAAACGCATTCTGGGGCGGATGCGCGCCGATGCGGCGCTGGAGGCTTTCGAGATCCAACCCCATTTCGTGCATCGGCTGCGCGGGATTGACGATCGGCGGCTGCAGGTGATGGGCCATTCGGCGACCCGGATGGCCACGGATTACGACGTGGTGTTTTCCTGCCTGCCGCTGCTGTCGATCCCGGTCAGGATCAGCGTGCGCATTCTTCAGCAGGCCCGGCAGCGGCTGCTGGCGCGCAACGGCACGCTGGTGCTGTTCCAATACAGCCACCTGTCGGAAAAATTGCTGTCGCGCTATTTTCACTGGAAGCGCCTGCGGGTAGTGCGCAACTTCCCGCCGGCGCTGGTGTATGTCTGTACGCCGCGTTAGCTACAGTTTTTTCTCCATCACCACCACCTCTTCGTCATGCTGCCGCCGGCGCTCCAGAGGTTGCCAACCCCAGCCGGCGTACAGCGCTTCCGATTTGTCGGTAATGAGATGCAGAACCGAGTGATGGCGCTGCCGCGCCGCCTCGACGATGGCCATTTCAAGACGGCGGGCGATGCCCTTGCGGCGGTGATCGGGATGCACGAAGACGCCGGCCAGCCACGGGGTGAGATCCTGGCGCTGATGGTCGTCGCTGGGCCACAGGCTGGCCATGCCCACCGGACGATCGCCGTCGATCATCATCAGCGTCAGGTGGTCGTCGCCCGGTCGGCTGCATTGGGCGAAACGCAGCTGGGTGCGCTCCAGCGAGCCGCCGCGCTGTGAACCCCACTGGCCGAATGCCCAGGCGGCGCACACATCGGCAAACTGCGGGCAATCCGACAGCGGAATGATGCGTTGAGTCATGGAGGTCTCCCGGTTTTTAGCTGTTTCCCCGTTCTATTTAACCGATTTCCCCGCCATTTTTTTAACTTTTTAAAGCCGTTATTTTAGCGGTTTCGCCGTGTTTGCCGCGCGCCCGGCGCCGTTTCCCGGATTTCTTTTGGCAATGGCGGCGCGGGATTGCAAGTGCTAATGAGAGTGATTATCATGCGCACACTATTTCCCCCTTTCGGCTCAATCATGCGCAATTTCCTCATTTTACTGCTGCTTTCTCTGTGGTTCGGCGTGTTCTACGCCCAGGCGAAGACGGTGACCGATATCACCGGCCGTCAGGTTGTGGTGCCGGACAATCCGCAGCGCATCGTGGTGGGGGAGAGCCGCATGTTGTATACGCTGGCGCTGCTGGAGCCGGGCAACCCGGCGCAGCGCATCGTCGGCTGGCCGGCGGATCTGGCGCGTTTCGATGCGCAAAGCTGGCAGCTTTATACGCAGCAGTTTCCGCAGATAGCCCAGATCCCCGTCATCAGCGGCAATAACTTTCGCCAGGTCAATGTCGAAAGCCTGCTGCAGCTGAAACCGGATCTGGTGATCCTGGCGCGCTATGCGCGTGAAGACGGCGACAACGATCGGTTGGTTTCTGCGTTGAACAAGGCCGGCGTGGCGGTGATCTACGTCGATCTGCGCATCGATCTGCTGAACAACACCGTGCCGAGCGTGCGGCTGCTGGGCGACGTGCTCAATCGCCGGCAGCGCGCCGAGCAGTTCATCCAGTTTTATCAGCAGCACATGGCGGTGATTCAGCAACGCCTGGCGGGCTATCAGGGGCCGAAGCCCAAAGTGATGCTGCACCTGCATCTGGGGCGGCGCGAGACCTGTTGCACCACCGCCGCGCACGGCAACCTTGGCGATCTGCTGACCTTCGCCGGCGGTGACAACATCGCCAACGCCAGCGTCAAAGGGGTGTATGGCGAGCTGAACCCGGAAACCATTCTGAGCGCCAATCCCGACGTGTACCTCGCCACCGGCATGGCCGGGCCGCAGGGCAAACGGCTGTCCGATCTACGCCTCGGGCCGCAGGTCAGCCGCCAAGAGGCCGCCGACAGCTTCCGCCGGCTGATCGCCAAACAGCCGATGCTGACCAACCTGCAGGCGGTGAAAAACCACCGCGCCTGGAGCGTTTGGCACAACTTTTACCTCAGCCCGTACCACGTGGTGCTGGTCGAGGTGTTCGCCAAAGCGTTTTACCCGGATCTGTTCGCCGACATCAACCCGCAGCAGACCTTCCAACAGCTTTATCAGCAGTTTTTGCCGTTACCTTTTTCAGGGACCTATTGGAGTCAGTTAGATAATGAATAACAACAAACGCGGCTGGTGGTGCGCATTGCCGTTGGCGGCCTGCGCGACATCGCCGACGTGGGCGGCGGAAAAAACCGCGTCGCAGGAAGAAAGCCTGGTGGTGATCGGCCGCAAAGACGCCGACGGCGTGCAGAGCTATCAGCCGTTGACCAGCGTCACCGGCACCCGCAGCGAAACCAACCTGCTGAACGTGCCGCAGGCGATCGACGTGGTGCCGCAGCAGGTGATTGCCGATCAGGCGGTCAGCAGCCTGGATGAGGCGCTGTACAACGTCAGCGGCATTACCCAGGCCAACACGCTGGGCGGCACCCAGGACGCGGTCATGAAACGCGGTTTCGGCGACAACCGCGACGGCTCCATTCTGCGCGACGGCGTGCGCTCGGTGCAGGCGCGCAACTTCACGCCGACCACCGAGCGGGTAGAGGTGCTCAAGGGGCCGGCTTCGATGCTGTACGGCATGGGGGAACCGGGCGGCATGATCAACATGATCACCAAAAAACCCCAGCTGCAGCAGCGCACTCATGTGGAAGGCTGGGGCAGCAGCTTCAACGGCGGCGGCGGCCAGCTCGACGTTACCGGGCCGCTCGGCACGTCGGGGTTCGCCTATCGCATGATCGTCGATCACGATGAAACCGACTACTGGCGCAACTTCGGCCGCAACCGCCAGACGGTGATCGCGCCCTCGTTGATGTGGTATGGCGAGCACACCACCGTGCGGCTGGCCTACGAGCATATGGAATATCTGGTGCCGTTCGATCGCGGCACCATTATCGATTCGCGCACCGGCAAACCGGTGAATACGCCGCGCGATCGCCGTTTCGACGAAGCCTATAACGCCACCCGCGGCGATCAGGACAGCATTACCCTGCAGATCGATCAAACGCTCAACGAACGCTGGAAAAGCTCGCTGACCTACGCCTACAGCCGCAACAGCTACAGCGACAACCAGGCGCGCGCCACGGCGCTGAATCCGGTGACCGGCGTGTTGACTCGACAGGCCGACTCGACCGCCCATGCCGTCAGCCACGCCAACGCGGTGCAGTTGACGCTCAATGGCGACGTGGACTGGGGGCGTATCAACCACCAGATGCTGTTCGGCTTCGATTTTGAAGATAACCGCACCTACCGCGGCGACATGATCCGCGGCAAAAAGAACAGCGATTTCAATATCTACCATCCGGTATACGGCCTGATGCCGCCCTCGACCGCGGTCAGCGCCAAAGACAGCGATCAGCGGGAAAATCTCACCAGCTACGGCTGGTTTATGCAGGATTCCATCCAACTGACCGATAATTGGCTGGTGATGGGCGGGCTGCGCTACGACGCTTTCGACGTCTATGCCGGCAAGGGGCGGCCGTTCCAGACCAACACCGACAGTTCGGACGGCAAGCTGGTGCCGCGCGCCGGGGTGGTGTACAAGCTGACGCCTTACGTGTCGCTGTACAGCAGCTATACCGAGTCGTTCAAGCCCAACTCCTCCATCGCCACCCAAATTGGTTCGCTGCCGCCGGAGCAGGGCAAGTCGTGGGAAGTCGGCGGCAAGCTGGCGCTGCCGAACGGCGTCACCGGCACGCTGGCGCTGTTCGACATCACCAAGCGTAACGTCATGGTCAATGAGCTGGTGGAGGGCGAAACCGTGACGCGCACCGCCGGGCGCGTGCGTTCGCAGGGCGTGGAGCTGGACGTGGCCGGTAACCTCACCGATTCGCTGAGCCTGATCGGTTCCTATGCGTATACCGACGCGCGCGTGGTGGACGATCCGGACAACAAGGGCAAAGAGATGACCAACGTGGCGCGCCATACCGCCTCGCTGTTCCTGACCCAGAACCTGGGCAGCCCCGGCCTGTACAGCGGCGATGAGGTGCGTATCGGCGCCGGCGCGCGCTACGTGGGCCGCCGTCCGGGCGACGCCGCCAACAGCTTCAATCTGGATAATTACACCGTTGCCGATGCGTTCGCCGCTTACACCATGCCGATCAACGGCTATCGGGTGAAATGGCAGCTGAACGTGAAGAACCTGTTCGATAAAACCTATTACCCGTCCAGCGGCGGCAATTTGCGCGTGGCGGTGGGGGAACCTCGTGAGGTGGTGCTGCGCGGCAGTATCGATTTCTGAGCCGCGAGCGGTGAAATTTGCTTAAATAACCGCCCCAACGTTAAGGAGAACCCATGAGCCTGCAAATTCGTTTGGCGCAGCAGCGGGATATCGCGCATCTGATGGCGGTTGAACGCTCGGCGGCGCAGCTGTTTCGCCAGCAGCCGGCGTGGCGCTTTATCGCCGAAGGCGAGGTGATGAGCCCGCAACAGCACGCCGCGTTTATCGCCGAACGCCGTGAATGGCTGGCCGAAAGCGACAACGGCGAGTGCGCCGGTTTTATCGCCGTGCAGGCTCAGGGGAAAGACTGGCATATCGCCGAATTGTCGGTCGCCGGTGCCTGGCAACGGCAGGGCGTCGGCCGCCGCCTGATCGGGGCGGTGGCGGAAGAAGCCAAACGCCAGGGCGCAGCTCGCCTGACGCTCACCACCTTCATTGACGTGCCGTGGAATGCGCCTTATTACCGGCGGCTGGGGTTCCGGCCGCTCGACGACGCGCGGCTCACGGCCGCCTTGCGGCGGCATCTGGATGAGGATCTGGCGCACGGCTTTGCCGCAGGCAGTCGCTGTGCCATGGAATTTACACTATCGTAAATATTGAAATACAGAGCGGGCGGGGTATGATGCTGCCACCACGCCATCGCACCCGCTCGGTATTTTGGTATGCAATGCACTCAAGTCACCGCATAAGGGACAACCCGTAATGACACAAACCCTGTTCATGATAGGCGCTCGCGGAGCCGGCAAGACCACGGTAGGCAGCGCATTGGCGCTGGCGTTGGGCTATCAGTTCGTCGATACCGATTTGTTTATGCAGCAGGCGGCGCAGATGAGCGTGGCGGAAATGGTCGAGCGCGAGGGCTGGCTGGGGTTTCGTCGCCGCGAGACCATCGCGTTGCAAACCGTGACCAGGCCGTCAACTATAGTTGCCACCGGCGGCGGGGCGATCCTGGCGGAGGAAAACCGCCAGTTTATGCGCCAGCATGGCACCGTTATCTACCTGCGCGCGCCGGCCAGCGTGTTGGCGCAGCGGTTGGAAGAGTACCCGGAAGATGCGCAACGCCCGACGCTCACCGGCAGACCGATCGCCGAAGAGATGCTCGAGGTGCTGGCCGCGCGTGAAGCGCTGTATCAGGATGCCGCGCATTACGTGATGGACGGTGCCGCCGATCCCCAGCGGGTGGTGGAACAAATCCTCGCGGTGCTGCCGCGTGAGACGGTGAAATAACCTTTTCTTCTCTTCGGGTGCTGGGCGCCCGTTTTCTTATTCCCTTTGCCGAGCGGCCGCAAAGTACGCGCCGGGCGTGACGCCGAAGCGGCGGCGAAAGGCGGCGATGTAGGCGCTGACGTTGTCGTAGCCGCAGGCGTCGGCCACCTCGCAGACCGCTTCGTCGCGTGATAATCCCTCCAGTGAACGCAATACCCGCGCCTGTTGGCGCCACAGCGCGAAGCTGATGCCGGTTTCCTGCAGAAAGCGGCGGCTCAGGGTGCGTGGGCTGAGCCCGGCCCAGGCGGCCCAGTCGCGCTGGCTTTGCTGGCTGGCGGGATCGTTCAGCAGCGCCCGGGCGATGTTCAGCAACCGGGCGTCCTGCGGCAGCGGCAATTGCAACGGCGCGCGGCTTGCCGTGTGCATTTCATCCAGCAGCACCTGCAGCAGCCGCCGTTGCGGCGCGCTCATCGGGCCGGCGGAGAACTGCGCGATGCGTTCCACCAGGGCCTGCAATAGCGCGGAGGCGGTGAACAGCTGCGGCTGCGGCGGCATCTCCGGCGCGCTTTCCACCGGCAGATACAGACTCCAGCCCGCCACATCGCCACAGGCCAGCGCCTGATGGGGGCACCCCGGCGGCAGCCAGCCCAGCGCACCGCCGGTGATCGCCCATTGCCGGCCAGGCAGTTCCAGCGCCAGCATGCCGCGCGTCAAGAGATAGATCTGGCCGCCGTCGTGCCGGTGCCAGGGCGTCAGGTGTTTTCTTTCATGCTGAAGGCGTTGGCTGCGGATCTGCGTCATATTGTCCGTTTAACGTTATTGAAAGCCTTGATGCGGTTATTATGCCATCGCCTGGCCGGGATAGGATCGCCATTCCCCCCATTTCGGAGAAACGTGATGACTCAACTTACCCCGCTGAACCTGGTGCTCGATACGCTGCAGCAGGTGGTCGCCAGCCCGGAGCATCGGCCGACGCAGCTCGCCGCCCGTTTCAGCGCAGGCTACCGCCAGCAGGTGGATGGCAAGGTGCTGAACTTCGAGCAGTTTGAGCAACATATGGCGATGCTGAAACGGCAAACCCGCCGCATGACGCTGAAGGTGCTCGCGGCGGCGGCGCAGGATGAGTCGGTGCTGACCCACCATCTGGTCGAGGTGGAAAAGCGTGACGGCACCTGCAGCCGCGTGCGGGTGCTGGCGCACTTCACCGTGCGTGAAGGCCGCATTTGCGCCTGCGACGAACTGACCGAGCTGTTGACGGGCGCCCCCGGCGATCGCGATCTCGGCTCGCGCGTGCCGGAATGAGGGCGGCTGCTATACTTGCTACTGTGTGAAACACACGGGAGAACGGCATGCGCGAAAATGATCAACCTGCTTATCCACGGAGCGCCCGCGTCGTAGAGGTGTTTCGAGGCGACCCGAACCTGCATCTGCGCCGTTTTGAGGTGCGCACCGACGACATTGAGCCGAATACGTTGCTCAGTGAACATGAAACCGAGCAGGAAGCGCTCGACGCCAAGCACCGCTATGAGGACGAGGCGTTAGAGCATTGACCTTCAGCCCAGCGGAAACCGGCGTCAGGCCGGTTTCCTGTTTATGGTTTGGAAATCGATGCCCTTGCTCTCTTTCCCGCGCGGATCGCACCGCTTGTCCCGCCAGACGCTGCGCACCGACTCCATTGCGCTGTCCTGCCCATTTGCCGGTAAGCGTCCCGGCCGCGGTTTGCTCTGCGTCGCGATCGCATTTCGCGCGAAAAACCAGTGACAGATCAACCGCAATCCCCCAATATGGATTTTCCATACAAGATGATGACGCGGGTGCCAGTCTATGCTGAAAGTGAATGAGTATTTTGCCGGAAAAGTGAAGTCTATCGGTTTTGACAGTAGCAGCATCGGTCTTACCAGCGTGGGTGTGATGGAAGAGGGCGAATACACCTTCTCCACCGCGCAGCCGGAAGAAATGACGGTGATCACCGGGGCGCTGAAAGTGCTGCTGCCGGGCGCGCCGGACTGGCAGGTGTTTACGCCGGGCGAGAAATTCTTCGTGCCGGGGCACAGCGAGTTCAACCTGCAGGTGGCCGACGCGACCGCCTATCTGTGCCGCTACCTGAGCAAATAAAGGTTGCTCGTTAGGGGAACGCAGGGCTCAGCGAACGCTGGGCCCTGGTCGTATCTGAGGCGGGATTAACGCTGGGCTTCGCCGCCGAGCGCTTCGATGGTGTTTTTGATCAACGCCGCCAGCTCACTCGTCATCAGGATAAAGTCGGCGTCAAAGCGCTGGGCGAAGTCGTCGCGATCGATGTCGTCGTTCTGCTCGCGCAGCGTGTCGGCAAACTTCAGACGTTTTAATGAACCGTCGTCCGACAGCATCAGCTGAATGCGCTCCTGCCAATCCACCGCCAGCTTGGTCACCAGTTTGCCGGCTTCGATGTGCACCGCGATTTCGTCGCTGATCAGATTCTGTTTTTTGCAGCGGATCACGCCGCCTTCTTCCAGAATCGCTTTCAATTCCGCTTCATCCTGAATGGCGAAGCCGGCCGGCATCTCGCCGGAACGCACCCATTCGGTCAGCGTCAGTTCGATCGGGCTTTCCATCGTCAGCGGCACCACCGGCAGCGAACCGAGGCTTTTGCGCAGCAGCGCCAGCGTATCTTCGGCGCGTTTGGCGCTGGCGGCATCGACCATGATCAGATCGTTGACGGTGTCGATCCACATGAAAGTCTGGTTGAAGCGGCTGAATGCGCGCGGCAGCAGGCTGTGCAGCACTTCATCCTTCAACGCGTCCTTCTCGGTTTTCTTCAGTTTGCGGTGTTGTTCCGCCTCCAGGCGCTCAATCTTGGCCTGCAGCTCTTGCTTGATGACCGGCGACGGCAGGATTTTCTCTTCCTTGCGCGCGCAGATGACGATTTGGCCGTTGACCGCGTGCGTCAATGCATCGCTGTGCGAACCCATCGGGGAGACCCAGCCGGTCTTCGCCATGTCCTGGCTGCCGCACGGCGTGAAGGCGAACGCGCTGAGTTGTTTTTCCATTTCATCCGCGTTTAGCGCCACTTCGCGGCTCAAACGGTAAACCATCAAATTCTTAAACCACAGCATAATGTTATCCCAGGCTGGGCGTGCGTTCGGCACGCTGATTCGTCAAAAGCAGGGCGGCATGATAACGAATTGACGCTGAAAAATCGCCCCATTCTCTCTGAATTGCGTCGCTTTACGCAGCGAGAAAGGACGGGACGGAGGGTGGGAAACAGGTGATTCATTTGCGCGCTTACATTAGGCTGTGGCAACGCTGCGCGGCATCGAGGAGAAAAATACGTGCGCATTGGCATCGATTTGGGTGGAACGAAAATTGAAGTGATTGCGTTGGCGGACGACGGGCGGGAGCTGTTTCGCCATCGTATCGCCACGCCGCGCCATGACTACCGGCAAACTCTGGCGGCGATCGCCGGGCTGGTGAAACTGGCCGAGGATCATACCGGCGAACGGGGATCGGTCGGGGTCGGCATTCCCGGCACGCTGTCGCCGTTTACCGGGCGGGTGAAAAACGCCAACTCGGTGTGGCTCAACGGCCAACCGCTGGACGAGGATCTGTCTGCGCTGCTGACGCGAGAGGTGCGCATCGCCAACGACGCCAACTGTCTGGCGGTGTCGGAAGCCACCGATGGCGCCGGCGCCGGCGCGAAAACCGTGTTTGCGGTCATCATCGGCACCGGCTGCGGCGCCGGCGTGGCGCTGAACGGCCAGGCGCATGCCGGCGGCAACGGCATCGCCGGTGAATGGGGGCACAATCCGCTGCCGTGGCAGGATGACGATGAGCTGCGCTACGCCCGCGAAGTGCCGTGTTACTGCGGCAAGCCGGGTTGCATCGAAACCTTTGTTTCCGGCACCGGTTTCGCCACCGACTATGCGCGCCTGAGCGGCAATGCGCTGCAAGGGCATGAGATCATGGCGCTGAGCGAGCGGGGCGATGCGTTGGCGGAGCAGGCGATTGGCCGCTACGAAATGCGGCTGGCGAAATCGCTGGCGCACGTGATCAACATGCTGGATCCGGATGTGGTGGTGCTCGGCGGCGGTATGAGCAACGTGGATCGTCTGTATCGCACGGTGCCGCAACTGGTGAAAGGCTGGGTGTTCGGCGGCGAGTGTGAAACGCCGATCCGCAAGGCCGTTCACGGCGATTCCAGCGGCGTGCGCGGTGCGGCCTGGCTGTGGCCGCAACAGCAGGGCTAAGCGTTGCAACAAAGCGCGAGGCTGCTCGCGCTTTAAACCCTTCACTGTACAAAAACTGGACGGCGCTTTATGCTTTAGCTAACTTAGCTAAGGAGGACGCGTATGCCGATTCAGGCCAATATGCACGAAGCCAAATCCAATCTGAGCCAGTTGGCGGACAGAGCCGCGGAGGGAGAAACCGTGATTATTGCAAAAGCAGGGAAGCCGTACGTACAGCTGGTCGCCATCAAGGGGGAAGCGCGCCGCCCTGGCGCCGCCAAGGGCAGGTTCACCGTGCCGGCGGATTTCAACGCCGGGGATGCGGCCATTGCGGCGTTGTTTGAGGGCGATGAATGAAGCGCCTGTTGCTGGATACCCACGCGTTGCTGTGGTGGCTGATCGACGACGCCTGCCTGGGCGTGAACGCCAAAAGGCAGATCGCCGATCCGGGCAATGCGGTGTACGTCAGCGCGGCCAGCATTTGGGAGATCTCGATCAAGCAGGCGCTGGGCAAACTCGCGCTGCCGGAAGACATCTTTGCGATCATCGAGGCCGAGGATTTTCTGTCGTTGCCGATGGACGCCTTTCACTGCCAACAGGCCGGGCAGCTGCCACCCCATCATCAAGATCCTTTCGATCGCATGCTGATCGCACAGGCGCAGGCCGAGGGGCTGACGCTGATCTCCGCCGACGCGGTGTTTCCGCAGTACGGCGTGCGGGTGGCGGACGCCCGCCGTTAAGCCGGCTTTTCCTCGCTTTCGCTGCGCACCCGTTCGATATGAATGGTCAGAAACATCATCTCTTCCGTGGTGAGCTGATGCTGATAGTGTTTTTCGATGTGGCGGTTGATCTTGCCGGCGCAGGCGAATGACTCGCGGTACTTCTCTTTCACCACCTGATACAGCGAATCATCGTCGCTGTCGACGTAGTTTTTCCCCAGCAGCCGTTGGGCGAAAAATTTCAAGTGGGTCACGAACCGGTGGTAGCTCAGGGATTCCTCGTTGTAATCAAAGCGGAAATGGTACTTGACCAGGTTGAGGATCTCTTGCATCACGCGGGTAATGTGCAGCGTGTTGTGCATCTCGTCGTTAAGCTGGGCGTTGACCAGGTGCAGGGCGATAAATCCGGCTTCGTCCTCCGGCAACGCGGTATCCAGCCGCTGTGCGATCAGGGCCAGCGCCTCCAGCCCGACGGCGAATTCGGCCGGATAGAGTTTTTTAATCTCCCACAGCAGCGCATTTTTGATATCCAGCCCTTGCGCATGGCGCTGCAGGGCGAAGTGGATGTGATCGGTCAGCGTGATGTAGACGATGTTATGTAGCTTGCCCGGCAGGCGTTCGCGGGCGAGGGTGATGATTCTGTCGGCGGTGGTGACGCAGGCCAATGGGATCTCGGCGAGCAGCTCTTTATAGCGCTCGGCGATTTCTCCGCCGTTATGGGTGAAGACCTTTTCGATCAGGCTTTCGTCCAGCGTATCGCCGGGCTTCTTTTTAAAGCCGATTCCTTTTCCCATCACCACCGTCTCTGCCTGACGGTCGTCCAGCGTAATCACCACGTTATTATTGAGTATTTTAGCGATTTTCATGGTTTTTCCCGGTGTTTCAGCATCCTGAAAACGAAAAAACCTGACGCCCGGAAGCGATCCCGGGCGTCAGGTTTTGCCTGTATTTTATCTTTCTGCCCTGCGGCCTGAGCGGCGGAGGGGATACAGTAACAATCCTGTTATGCTGGCATAATAACCCGTGCCCACCGTGGCTCAACGCTTTTCACCGCGGAGTGCCGCCGCGGTCACACTTCTGCGCCGCAAGCCGCGGGATCATTCCAGCCTGAAGTGCGCTTCCAGCCGGCTGACGCCAAGCCCGTTGACCTTTTTCACCTTGATCTGCACCGGAATGCGTTCTTTCATCGCCTCGACGTGGCTGATCACGCCGATGGTTTTGCCGGAGGCGTTCAGGCTGTCCAGCGCATCCAGCGCGGTGTCGAGGGTTTCGGCGTCCAGCGTGCCGAAGCCTTCGTCGAGGAACAGCGAGTCGATGCTGGTTTTATGGCTGACCAGATCGGACAACGCCAGCGCCAACGCCAGGCTGACCAGGAAGCTCTCGCCGCCGGACAGGGTGCGGGTATCGCGCAGCGCGTCCGCCTGCCAGGTGTCCACCACCTGCAGCTCCAGCGCATCGCTGGTCTTGCGCTGCAGCAGGTAGCGCCCGTGCAGCCGGCCGAGCTGCCGGTTGGCCAGATAGACCAGATGATCGAGCGTCAGCCCTTGGGCGAAACGGCGGAACTTGTCGCCTTCTTTCGAGCCGATCAGCTGGTTGAGGTAGCTCCAGTCGTCGTAGTCTTGCTGGCTGCGGGCGATTTGCTCGAACAGCGCCTGCTGATTGAGGCGACGAGCGGCATCGCTTTCCAGCTGATTGCGCAGTTCGCCCTGACGCAGCTGCAACGTTTTCAACTGCTGTGCCAGCTCGGCCAGCGATTGAGTGAGCGCATCGATATCCGCATTGGCCTCATCCAGCCCTTCAGGACGGTGCTGCCGATGCTGCTCCAGCGTTTGCGTCGCCTGTGTCAGCAGGGCGGCGGCCTCCACCTGTCGCTGTTGCAGCCGCTCTTTGCGCTGCTGCAATTCGCGACGCAGGGCGTCGTCCAGCAGCGCGGCGGCGAAGGCGGTTTCATCGGCGAACTCGCTGTCGGCCAGCGCCTGCTGCCACTGCTGCTGCGCCTGCTGCAGCCGCTCCTGCATCTGGGTGAGCTGTTGTTGCAGCCCGGCCTGCTGGCCGGCCAGGCGTTCGCGCAGTTCCTGCGCCTTTTGCCACTGCTCGGCGGCCTGTAAGCTGGCCTGTTCACAGGCGGTTTGTTTGGCGCGCAGCTGCTCGCGCACCTGAGTCACCTGCTGTTCGCCGAACAGCGCCAGCCGCTGCGCACGTCGTTCAGCGAGGGTTTTCTCGCCTTCTTGCCAGCGTTGTTGCAGCTCTTGCTGCTGTTGCAGGCTGTCGGCGTGGGCTTTCTGCAGCAGCGTAAAGCGTTCTTCGAGCAACGCCAGCTGTTGCTGCGTCTGCTGCTGCTGCGTTTGCAGAGCGATGAGCGCGTCTTTCGCCTGCTGTACCGCCTGCGCCGCCTGTTCATGCTGCTGCAGCGCCTGTTGCCCGCGCCGTTCTTCGTCGTCGCAGCCGTTCAGCCAGGCGCTGAGCTGCTCGCCATCCGCCAACGTAAAGTCGAACGCCAGCGGTGCGCTGAGCTGCCGCCACTGCTGCTGTTGGGCAGCCAGCTGCTGTTCATCCTGCGCGATGGTTTGCTGTTGGCGCTGTTGTTGTTCCTGCAGGCCTTCGCAGCGGGTACGCAGCTCGGTGCCCTGGGTTTGCAGTTTCTCGGCGAGGGTACGCATCTCGACCAAACGCTGTTCCGTGGCCGAAGGCTGCACTGCCTGATACTGCTCTACCGCCGGATGGCTGGTGGAACCGCACAGTGGGCAGGGGGCACCGCTTTGCAGCAGGGCGCGCTCCGCTTCCAGACTGACGATGCGTTTTTCCAGTTCGTGGATCCGCTCCACTTCCTGCAGCTGCGCCTTGTGCTGTTTGAATTGCTGACGCGCGCTCTCCAGCTGTTGTTGCAACCCGGCGAGCTGCGTTTGCCGCTCGGCATGCTCCGCCTGTTGCCGGGCCAGACGCTCGCGAGTCTGACGGTGAAGGGACGTCAGAGTAAATAGCTGCTGGCGCGTTGGGCGCAGGTCTGCCAGGGCGCTCAGGCGCTGGCGCAGCGGGGCCAGCGGCGTTTTCGCCTCCAGCGTCTGCTGCTGTTGCTGTTGAGCGGCCAGCGCATCACTCAGCGCATTCAACTGCTGCTGAAACTGTGCGGCCTGCGTCGTCAGCTGGCTGCGCTGAGCGGTGAGCTGCTCCAGCGTAGTTTGCTGCTGGGCGCACTGCTGCGCGGCGGCATCGCCGGCCTGTCGCCGCTCGGCCTGGGTCGATAGCAGTTGGGCTATCTGGTGATCGAGCGGGGCGACCTGCTCGTCGATCAGCTGTTGCTGTTGCCGCATATGCTCGGCATGGGTTTGCTGCGCCTGGCGGGTTTTCTCCACCGCCTGCTGCAGCGGGGTCAACTGCGCTGACTGCTGTTCCTGCTGCTGCGCCAACAGAGCCGCTTGCTGCTGTATCGTCTGCAGCTCGGCGCGGCAGCGATCGCGTTCACCGCGCAGCGGCCGCAATTTCTCGGCCGGCTCGCTGAGCGTCAGCCGCTGCAGCTGTGGGGCGGCCTCTGCCTGCTCGCGCTGGGCGGTGTCCAGCCGCAATTGCCCCTCGTTTTGCTGTTGCCGGAGGCGTTGCCATTGTTGCAGCCAGCTCAGCGCCTGTTGCTGCCGCTGGGTTTGCTCGCCGAGGGCGCTTTCCTGCGTGCTCAGCGCCGCCAGCTGTTCGGTCAGAGACTGGCGCTGCTCGTCGTTCAGCAGTTCGATGCCGCTGGCGCGTTGGTGCAACGCATCCAGGTCAGTTTTGGCCTGCTTGTGCGACTCGAACACCTGCTCGGACAGCCGCCCATAGATTTCGGTGCCGGTCAGCTCTTCCAACAGCTCGGCGCGATCGTTGGCGTCGGCGTTGAGGAAGGCGGCGAACTGCCCCTGAGACAGCATCATCGATTTGGTGAAGCGGCCGAAGTCCAGCCCGGTGATGGCGGCGGTGAGCTCCAGCTTGTCGCGCACTTTGTCCGCCAGGATCTTGCCGTCCTCGCGGCGCGCTAGTTCGACCTTCGGCGCCTGCAGGTTGCCGTCCGGCGCATTTTTGGCGCGGCGCTGGCTCCAGAAGGCGCGATAGCCGACGCCCTTGACCTCGAACTCGACCTCCGCCAGCGACTCGGCGGTGTGGCGGGTCATCAGCTCATTCTGGCTCGGGGTGACGTTAAGGCGCGGCGTTTGGTGGTACAGCGCCAGGCAAATGGCGTCCAGCAGGGTGGTTTTGCCCGCGCCGGTCGGGCCGGTAATGGCGAACAGGCCGTTGCTGGCGAAAGGCTCGGCGGTGAAGTCAATTTTCCATTCGCCCTGCAGCGAGTTGAGGTTTTTTAACCGCAGGCTGAGGATCTTCATGAATTCGTCTCCTCGGCGTTGTGCTGCACCGCCTCGACCACCTGGCGGAACATCTGGCGCATCCGCTGTTGGCGCGTTTCGGGCATCTCAGCCTCCTGTGCCAACCTGCGCTCGAACACCTCGTTGACGCTCAGTTCGTTCAGCGTTTCCTTATCCTGCTGCGCAATCGCCTGGCGGCGCTGCTCTTTGCTGCGCCGCAACAGCACCACTTCCACCGGCAGCTCATCCGCCAGCAGCTGGATGCGGCGCTGGATGTCGCTGAGGTAGTCCTGCGTCGCCACTTCGATATCCAGCCACACCGGCCGCTCGCCGGCATAGTCGGCAAATTGCCGCAGCTGCCGTTCGATCTCGGCCAGATCGCCTTTGATCAGTTGCATGGGCTGGAACTGCGGGATCGTTAACGCGTCAACCCGCTGCAGGGCGCCGTCGGCGAAATCCACCAGGAAGACGCTTTTGGCTTTGCCCAGCTCATCGAAGCTGAGCGGGATCGGCGAACCGCTATAGCGAATATGCTCCGATTTGGCGACGTTCTGCGCGCGGTGAATGTGGCCCAGCGCGATATAGTCGGCGGGCGGGAAGGCCTGCGCCGGGAAGGCGTCGAGGGTGCCGATATAGATGTCGCGCACCGAGTCGGAGGTGGTGACGCCGACGGTGGTCAGGTGGCCGGTGGCGACGATCGGCAGCGGCAAGCTCAACTGGTCGCGGCGCTCGCAGGCCGCCTGATACAGCGTCTGATAATGTTCGGCGATGGCTTCCTGCAGCGCCTGCTGTTTCTGCGCGCCGGATTCGCCGGCGCGGCTGGTGAGCAGATCGCGCGGCCGCAGGAACGGAATGGCGCACAGCACCGCGCCCGGCTGGCCGTCGCGCCGGTTCAGCACCACGATTTGCTGTTCCGGGGCGCCTTGCGCGCTGGCGATCACCGTGGTGTTCAGGCAGGAGAGCAGCTCCCGCGATTCGTTCAGCGTCGCCACCGAGTCGTGGTTGCCGCCCAGCACCACCAACTGGCAGCCGGTGCGCTGCAGTTCCACCACGAAGCGGTTGTACAGCTCGCGGGCATAGCTGGGCGGTGAGCCGGTATCGAACAGATCCCCGGCGACGATCAGCGCATCCACCTGCTGCTGTTCGATCTGTTCGATCAGCCAGTTCAGAAAAGCCTGGTGCTCGGCGGCGCGGCTTTTGGTGAAAAAGTACTGGCCAAGGTGCCAGTCAGAGGTGTGGATCAGGCGCATGACACTCCCGGATGCAAAGATAATGGCGATGATTATAAAGGCCGCGGCGGCGGCTGTCCCGGCGCAATGATGATGACAACCGGATGATTTTTCTTTACTGCAGGAAATAATCGCTATGCTTACTGCCTATAACAGCCGGTTTTTTTCATAAAAGTGTCACAAAACTGACGCATAATGGCGCCCGAAAAGTCGCTAACACATTGGCAGGATTGACGATGGCAAGACGCATACTGGTGGTGGAAGACGAAGCGCCGATCCGTGAGATGGTGTGCTTTGTGTTGGAACAAAATGGTTACCAACCGTTGGAAGCCGAGGATTATGACAGCGCCGTGACGCGTCTGTCTGAGCCGTTCCCTGATTTGGTGTTGCTTGACTGGATGTTGCCCGGGGGTTCCGGCATTCAGTTTATCAAACATATGAAGCGCGAAGCGCTGACCCGCGATATCCCGGTGATGATGTTGACCGCGCGCGGCGAAGAAGAAGACCGGGTGCGCGGCCTGGAAGTGGGGGCGGATGATTACATCACCAAGCCGTTCTCGCCCAAGGAGCTGGTGGCGCGCATCAAGGCGGTCATGCGCCGCATTTCACCGATGGCGGTGGAGGAGGTGATTGAAATGCAAGGGCTGAGCCTGGACCCGTCCTCCCACCGCGTGATGGCGAACGATCAGGCGCTGGACATGGGGCCGACCGAGTTCAAGCTGCTGCACTTCTTTATGACCCACCCGGAGCGGGTTTATAGCCGTGAGCAGTTGCTTAATCACGTCTGGGGCACTAACGTTTATGTGGAAGACCGTACCGTTGACGTGCATATCCGTCGGCTCCGCAAGGCGTTAGAAACCAGTGGGCATGATAAAATGGTTCAAACCGTTCGGGGCACCGGCTACCGGTTCTCAACGCGCTACTGATCGCGCCGCGCTGGAGAATATGCCGTGTTAGAACGTCTGTCGTGGAAGAGGCTGGCTCTGGAGCTGGCTCTTTTTTGTTTGCCCGCCTTACTGCTGGGGCTGATTTTCGGTTATCTGCCCTGGTTCCTGCTGGCCTCCGCGCTGGCTGCGCTGGTGTGGAATTTCTACAACCAGCTCAAACTCTCCCATTGGCTGTGGATCGACCGCAGCATGACGCCGCCGCCCGGCCGCTGGAGCTGGGAGCCGCTGTTTTATGGCCTGTATCAGATGCAGCAGCGCAACCGCCGCCGCCGGCGCGAGCTGGCGCTGCTTATCAAGCGCTTTCGCAGCGGGGCCGAATCGCTGCCTGACGCGGTGGTGATGACCACCGTCGAGGGCAACATCTTCTGGTGCAACGGGCTGGCGCAGCATCTGCTCGGCTTCCGCTGGCCGGAAGACAACGGCCAGCACATCCTTAACCTGCTGCGTTATCCGGAATTCAGCCACTATCTGCAACAGCAGGAGTTTTCGCGTCCGCTGACGCTGCAGTTGAACAACGAACACTACGTCGAATTCCGCGTGATGCCGTATTCCGAAGGGCAGTTGCTGATGGTGGCGCGCGACGTCACCCAGATGCGCCAGCTGGAGGGCGCGCGGCGCAACTTCTTCGCCAACGTCAGCCATGAGCTGCGCACGCCGCTGACGGTGCTGCAGGGCTACCTGGAGATGATGGGCGACGAAGAGCAAGACGGTTCGCTGCGCAGCAAGGCGCTCAGCACCATGCAAGAGCAGACCCGCCGGATGGACGGGCTGGTCAAGCAACTGCTGACGCTGTCGCGCATCGAGGCGGCGCCCAATGTCGACATGAACGAGCGGGTGGATATCCCGCTGATGCTGCGGGTGTTGCAGCGCGAGGCGCAATCGCTGAGCGGCGGCAATCATGAGATCACCTTCCGGGTGAACGAACAGCTCAACGTGTTCGGCAATGAAGACCAGTTGCGCAGCGCGGTGTCTAACCTGGTGTACAACGCGGTCAACCACACGCCGAAGGGCACCCATATCGAAGTGAGCTGGCAACAGACGGCGCATGGCGCGCAGTTCCAGGTCAGCGACAACGGGCCGGGCATCGCCGCCGAACACCTGCCGCGCCTGACCGAGCGTTTTTACCGCGTCGACAAGGCCCGCTCGCGCCAGACCGGCGGCAGCGGGCTGGGGCTGGCGATCGTCAAGCACGCGCTCAGCCATCACGACGCGCGGCTGGAGATCCTCAGCGAACCGGGGATCGGCACCCGCTTTATCTTTACCTTGCCCAATCGGTTGATTGTTCCCGCCGCTTTATCAGAGAATGCGGTGAAAAATTAACGCGAGACACCGGTATGACCCGAATAACCCGAGGGCTGTTGCTTTGCCTGGCGCTGCTGGCCGGACGCGGCGCGCTGGCGCAGCCTGACGGCATGTTGGCGGGCAACCTGTCCAGCGTCGGTTCCGACACGCTGGCGAATCTGATGGCGCTGTGGGCGCAGGATTTCAGCCAGCATTATCCCAACGTCAACCTGCAGATCCAGGCCGCCGGCTCCTCGACCGCGCCGACCGCGTTGGCCGCGGGCGCCGCGCAGCTCGGCCCGATGAGCCGGCCGATGAAGGCGGCCGAGATCTCGGCATTCGAACACCGTTACGGCTATGCGCCGCTGGCGGTGCCGGTAGCGGTGGATGCGCTGGTGGTATTGGTGCATCAGGATAATCCGCTGCGCGGCCTCAACCTGCAGCAGCTCGACCGCATTTTCTCCGCCACCCGGCGCTGCGGCGAAAGCCAGCCGCTGACGCGCTGGGGCGAGCTGGGTCTGCGCGGCGACTGGGCGTCGCGTTCGCTGCAGCGCTTTGGCCGCAACTCGGCGTCCGGCACCTATGGCTACTTCAAACTGCGCGCGCTGTGCGGCGGCGATTTCATGCCGCGTGTCAATGAGCTGCCCGGCTCGGCCTCGGTGGTGCAGGCGGTGGCCGGTTCGCTCAACGGCATCGGCTACGCCAGCATTGGCTTTCGCGCCAGCGGCGTGCGGCTGCTGCCATTGGCGGAGTCGGGAGAGGACTATGTCGCGCCTACCGCCGCCAACGTGCGCAACGATCGCTACCCGCTGTCGCGCTATCTGTATATCTACATCAACAAAGCCCCCCATCAACCGCTGGAGCCGCTGACCGCCGCGTTTCTCGATCGCGTGCTGTCGACACCAGGCCAAAGCCTGGTCAACCACGACGGCTATCTGCCGCTGCCGCCGGCCACCCTGCAGAAGACCCGTCAGGCGCTGGGGTTGCCACCGCTCGCGCCGGCCATGGCGCAATAAACGACAAAAAACGGCGTAATTTTCACCTTTTTTTATGGCGAAACGAAGCTCATGCCACGCGAAAATCGGCTTTTTATTGGCGATTTCGAGCGGTAAAACGATATATGCTTCACGTTTTGTGAATTCATTGTTCAAAAATGATACAAATCATGTAGTGTATATTTATTGATAGCCAATATGATCGACTGGTGGCTAAAGTTTATATGGTCGATAGCTCTGCTTTTCGCCGTGCGTCTTGCCTTGAAGCGCTATAAACGTTTACCTTAGCCTTCGTTGTCGGATTAAACCTCCATTTTTATAACTCCTAAAATTTTGCCCATCTTTATGAGCGGCCACTTTCGAATAGGGACATAAACGCCGGATCGACTGCGTTTAGGGTGCTTATTTGGCGCGGCGACGATCGGGCATGCCGGCAACCGGGTGGGGCGTCACGCCACCACGCTATCGGACCCTTTTTTTCATTTGAACAGGCAACACGACATCGTATGAGTCATCGTTTAACGTCAAAAGATATCCTGGCACTGGGCTTTATGACCTTTGCCTTATTCGTCGGGGCCGGGAACATCATCTTCCCGCCGATGGTCGGTTTGCAGTCCGGTGAACACGTCTGGACTGCGGCGCTGGGCTTCCTGATCACCGCCGTGGGCCTGCCGGTCATCACCGTCATCGCGCTGGCGCGCGTCGGCGGCGGCATCGACGCCCTCAGTTCGCCAATCGGCCGCGGCGCCGGCTTGCTGCTGGCGACCGTCTGCTACCTGGCCGTCGGCCCGCTGTTCGCGACGCCGCGTACCGCCACCGTGTCCTTCGAAGTGGGCATCGCCCCGCTGACCGGCGACGGGGCCATGCCGCTGTTCATCTACAGCCTGGTGTACTTCGCGCTGGTGATCGGCATCTCTCTGTATCCGGGCCGCCTGCTCGATACCGTCGGCCATGTGCTGGCGCCGCTGAAGATCGTCGCGCTGGCCGTACTGGGCATCGCCGCGCTGCTGTGGCCTGCCGGTGCGCCGATTCCGGCGACGACGGCTTATCAGAGCGTGCCTTTCTCCTCCGGCTTCGTTAACGGCTATCTGACCATGGATACGCTGGGCGCGCTGGTGTTCGGCATCGTTATCGTCAACGCGGCGCGTTCGCGCGGCGTGAAAGACGCCGGTTTGTTGACCCGCTACACCATTCTGGCCGGTTTGATCGCCGGCGTGGGCCTGACGCTGGTGTACCTGAGCCTGTTCAAACTGGGTTCCGGCAGCGGCGCGCTGGTGCCGGACGCCACCAACGGCGCGGTGATCCTGCACGCTTACGTTCAGAACACCTTTGGCGGCCTCGGCAGCTTCTTCCTGGCGGCGCTGATCTTCATCGCCTGCATGGTGACCGCGGTGGGCCTGACCTGCGCCTGCGCCGAGTTCTTCGCGCAATATCTGCCGTTCTCTTACAAGACGCTGGTGTTTATTCTGGGCCTGTTCTCGATGGTGGTGTCCAACCTCGGTCTGAGCCACCTGATCCAGATCTCCATTCCGGTGCTGACCGCGATTTACCCGCCGTGCATCGTGCTGGTGGTGCTGAGCTTCACCCTGCGTTGGTGGCACAGCGCGCCGCGCATCATCGCGCCGGTGATGCTTGTCAGCCTGTTGTTTGGTATCCTTGACGCGGTGAAAGCGTCCAGCTTCCAGCAGTTGCTGCCGGCCTGGACCACTCACCTGCCGCTGGCGGAGCAGGGGTTGGCATGGTTGCCGCCTTCGCTGCTGATGCTGGCGCTGGTCGCGATTTATGATCGGGTGTGCACGCGTTCCCAAGTGACCGCGCACTGATAATCCCCCGGCTTAATCTAGGGCCACGGACATGTCCGTGGCTTTTTTACGTTTAAAACTATGGGTCATTTTCATGCAACAACAGTCACCCACCACTGTCCCCGACAATAAGCTGAAACGCGGCCTCAGCACGCGTCATATCCGCTTTATGGCGTTGGGGTCGGCCATCGGCACCGGCTTGTTCTACGGCTCGGCGGACGCCATCAAAATGGCCGGCCCGAGCGTGCTGCTGGCTTACCTGATCGGCGGCATCGTGGCCTTCATCATCATGCGCGCACTGGGGGAGATGTCGGTCAACAACCCACAGGCCAGCTCGTTTTCCCGCTACGCGCAGGACTACCTCGGCCCGATGGCGGGTTACATCACCGGCTGGACCTACTGCTTTGAGATCCTGATCGTCGCCATCGCCGACGTGACCGCCTTCGGCATTTATATGGGGGTCTGGTTCCCGGAAGTGCCGCACTGGATCTGGGTGCTGAGCGTGGTGTTGATCATCGGCGCCATCAACCTGATGAGCGTCAAGGTGTTCGGCGAGCTCGAGTTCTGGTTCTCGTTCTTCAAGGTTGCCACCATCATCATCATGATCGCGGCCGGCATCGGCATCATCATCTGGGGCATCGGCAACGGCGGGCAACCGACCGGCATTCATAACCTGTGGTCGAACGGCGGCTTCTTCAGCAACGGCTTTATCGGCATGATCCTGTCGCTGCAGCTGGTGATGTTCGCTTACGGCGGCATTGAAATCATCGGCATCACCGCCGGCGAAGCCAAGGATCCGAAAAAATCGATTCCGAAAGCCATCAACTCGGTGCCGTGGCGCATTCTGGTGTTCTACGTCGGCACGCTGTTCGTCATCATGTCTATCTACCCGTGGAACCAGGTGGGCACCAACGGCAGCCCGTTCGTGCTGACTTTCCAGCATATGGGCATCACCGTGGCGGCGGGCATCCTCAACTTCGTGGTGATCACCGCTTCGCTGTCGGCGATCAACAGCGACGTGTTCGGCGTCGGCCGCATGCTGCACGGCATGGCCGAACAGGGCCATGCGCCGAAGATGTTCAGCAAGGTGTCGAAACGCGGCATTCCTTGGGTGACGGTAGTGGTGATGATGTTGGCGCTGCTGCTGGCGGTATACCTCAACTACATCATGCCGGAGAGCGTGTTCCTGGTGATCGCCTCCCTGGCGACCTTCGCCACCGTGTGGGTGTGGATCATGATCCTGTTCTCGCAAATCGCCTTCCGCCGCAGCCTGAGCAAAGAGCAGGTGAAGCAGCTGGCGTTCCCGCTGCGCGGCGGGGTGTTCACCTCGGTGGTGGCGATCGTGTTCCTGGTGTTCATCATCGGCCTGATCGGCTACTTCCCGACCACGCGCGTCTCGCTGTACGCCGGCCTGGTCTGGGTAGTGTTGCTGTTGGCGGGGTACTGGTTCAAGGTCAACCGCCAGAAAAAACGCGCGCTGCTGGCGACGCAGCAAGACTAAATGGAAAAACACCGGCTGAGGCCGGTGTTTTTTTAGGGGCAGGCGTCAAGCGAAGTCCAGCTTGCGCAGTTTGGAAACGTCGATGGACTGCCTGGCCTGCCACAGATCGTAAGCATCTTGCATTCCCATCCAGACCTGTTCGGAACTGCCTATTACGATGGACAGGCGGATGGCCATTTCCGGCGAGATATCGGATTTACCGCTGATCAGGCGTTGAACCGTAGACGGCGCGACGTCCAATGCTTTGGCCAGCGCGCGCGCGCTGAGATTCAGCGTTTCCATGGTTTCTTTGATCAACTCACCAGGATGAGGAGGATTATGCATGCGGTTCATTAGTGATAGTCCTCATAATTCACGATATAAACATCACCCTCGACCAGTTCAAACGTGATGCGCCAGTTACCGGTCACGGTGACGGACCATTGCCCATTGCGAGCGCCCGTTAGCGGATGCAAGAAGAAGCCGGGTAAATCCACGTCATCAATCACTTTCGCTAAATCCAGCACGCTCAGCCGCAGCGCGATTTTTTTCGCCTGTTTGGCGTCGATACCTGCTGTTGAACCGGTTTCGAAAAACTTTTTGAGTCCCTTATGCTTGAAGCTTCTTATCATCCTGATGGCTCCATGAGTGTTGCGCTATACGCATCATAGTAGGGTGTTGCGTATCACGCAACAAATTGGGGCGTTTTTTAACCCACTATGTCTGGCGTTTGTCCTCCGCTTCCTCATCCCCGGCGGCGCGGGCTTCGATGCGTATGCCGCCGTCGTTCAGGCGTTCCTCCTCTTCCTCGCCGGCGCAGCGCGCCAGCACTTCGCGAATGTCCTGCAGGTTGCTGCTGAGGGCGCTCAGCGAAGGTTGCAGATTGCGGGGCATGCGGCTTTCATCCAGCAAAGCGTTGTGCAGGCAGCCGATAAACAGCAGGGTGGCCATCAGGGTAAACAGCCGATGACGTATCCGTTTCAGCAAGGGCTTTCCCTCTCGGTGGTGAAGGTGAGGGCGCATTAACGCCGTTTTCGCCGGGGAAAAGAAGGGGATGGAGATATCTGCTGGCAATTGAAAGCGAATAATTACCAGCAGACACAGTTACGTCAGCCGACGTCAGGAAGCGTTCGCGCTTTGTCGCAGCATGCCGCGCATGTCGTTGCCGGTCGGCGTCTGATGCACGCGCAGGCCGAACTCGTCGATCACCGCCAGGATATGGTCGAAAATATCCGCCTGAATGCTTTCGTACTCCGCCCAGACCGTGGTGTTGGTGAAGGCGTAGATTTCCAGCGGCAGGCCTTCCGGCGTCGGCGCCAGCTGGCGCACCATCAGCGTCATGTTTTGGTGAATGCGCGGGTGAGCGCGCAGGTAGGCTTCCAGATAGGCGCGCAGCGTGCCGAGGTTGGTCAGGCGGCGGCCGTTGAGCGGCGAGGCCAGATCGACGGCGATCTCCTGGTTGTGCTGGCTCAGCTCCTGGGTCTTAACGTTCAGGTAGCTGTGCAGCAGCGGGTTGCGCTGCAGGCGGCGCTGTTCCTCTTCCGACAGGAAGTGCACGCTGCCGGTGTCGATATTCAAGCTGCGCTTGATGCGGCGCCCGCCGGATTCCGACATCGAACGCCAGTTTTTGAACGAGTCGGAGATCAGCGCGTAGGTCGGTATGGTGGTGACGGTGTTGTCCCAGTTACGCACTTTGACCGTGGTCAGGCCGATGTCGGTGACCGCGCCGTCGGCGCCGTATTTCGGCATTTCCAGCCAGTCGCCGATCTTTAGCATGTCGTTGGCGGAGAGCTGAATGCCGGCCACCAGCCCGAGGATCGGATCCTTGAACACCAACATCAGGACCGCCGTCATGGCGCCCAGGCCGCTGAGCAGCAACAGCGGCGATTTGCCCATCAGCAGCGAGACGATCATGATGCCGATCAGGATCGCCGCCACCAGTTTCAGGCCCTGGAAAATGCCGCGCAGCGGCAGCTGATTGGAAATCGGGCTTTGGCGCAGCAGCGCCAGCAGCGTATCCAGCAGCGAGAACAGCGACAGCAGGGTGAAAGCGAGTATCCACACCTGTGCGGCGGTAACGATCACCGCCTGAGTCTGGCTGCCGCTCTGCAGCCACAGCGTCGCCTGGATGCTGATGATCACCCCTTGCAGCAGCAGCGCCACGCGCTGGAACAGTTTGTATTGGGTGATGGCCTGTTGCCAGACGCGTTGCGACTGCTGGCCGCGGCGCTGAAGGGCGGCCAACACCACCCGGTGCAGCACCAGGTGGATCACCACCGAGATCAGGACGATCAACCCCAAGACCATCAACAGCGACATCACTCCGCCGAATTCCAACCCAAATTGTTCCAGCCAGCGCGTTATCTGTTGTTGCATTACCGCTCCTTAAAAAATGCGCAAAAAATATCCTGTATGCTCAAAACGCGTTAGCCTAAGGGGTAACGTGCAGGATTTGTGCCTGTTTACCTTTTTTTACATCGAGTTAGCGTTATTTTTCGGTCTCCGCCCCCCGGCTCATCCCTGGGTTTTGCGGTCAGAGAGGAGGGGGAGTTGCACTTAACGTGGCATTGTTCGCATTCTTGAAGAATGCCGTCGATTTCGTTTGGTACAGCAGGAGAACAGTATGCTTAACGCCTGGCATCAACCGGTTCCGCCTTTTGTGGTGAAGCAAGGGCAACGTTTGGATATCACGCTGTGGTTACAAGGGGATGAACTGCCGGAACGGGTGTTTTTGCGCGCCGAACCGGACAACGAAGAATGGCTGCTGGTGATGAAAGCGCAGCGTCACGAGGGGATGCGGCGCTACCAGGCCAGCCTGACGCTGAATGAGGGCGAGCCGACGCGGCGATACTGCTTCAAGCTGCTGTGGGCCGATCGCCAGCAGTGGTTCGGGCCGCAGGGCTGGTCGCCAACGCCGCCGGGCCAGCTGGCGCAATTCGCCGTCGACGAGCCTGACAATGGCCCCGAGTGGGTGGCGGATCAGCTGTTCTACCAGATTTTCCCCGATCGCTTTGCCAGCAGCGGCGGCGAGCACGGCATCCAGAGCGGCAGCTACCGCCATCACGCGGCCGGCGCCGAGGTGATCCGGCGCGACTGGCAGCATCCGCTGGAGGATAGCCACGCCGCTTCGACCTTTTACGGCGGCGATCTGGACGGCATTTGCGCCAAACTGCCGTACCTGCAGCAGCTGGGCGTGACGGCGCTGTACCTGAACCCGATTTTTACCGCGCCGAGCGTGCATAAGTACGATACCGAGGATTATTACCAGGTCGATCCGCACTTCGGCGGCAACGCGGCGCTGGCGCGTTTGCGAGTGAGCACTCACAAGGTAGGCATGAAACTGGTGCTGGACGGGGTGTTCAACCACACCGGCGACTCGCATCCGTGGTTCGACCGCCATCGCCAAGGGCAAAACGGCGCCTGCCACCATCCCGATTCGCCGTATCGCGGCTGGTTCAACTTCTACCCGGACGGGCGCGCGCTCGACTGGAAGGGCAACGCCAGCCTGCCGAAGCTCAACTTCGCCGAGCCGCAGGTGGCGGAAGCGATCTATCGCGGGGAAGGCAGCGTGGTGCGCCACTGGCTGCGTCCGCCGTACAGCATCGACGGTTGGCGGCTGGACGTGGTGCATATGCTGGGGGAGAACGGCGGCGCTGCTGGCAACCTGCGTCACCTGGCGGGCATCTATCAGGCGGTGAAGCAGGAGAATCCTCAGGCCTACGTAGTGGGCGAGCACTTTGGCGACGCGCGTCGCTGGCTGCACGCCGGCGTGGAGGATGCGGCGATGAACTACATGGGGTTCGCGCTGCCGGTGCGGGCGTTTTTGGCGGGGCTGGACGTGGCCTATCACCCGGTGCGGCTGGACGCCGCCGGGTGCGCGCAGTGGATGGACGGCTACCGCGCCGGGTTGCCGCACGGCCGCCAGCTGATCCAGTTCAACCAGCTGGACAGCCACGATACCGCGCGTTTCCTCACGCTGTTGCAGGGGAACGCGGCGCGCATGCAGATGGCGGCGGTGTGGTTGCTGAGCTGGATCGGCGTGCCTTGCCTCTATTACGGCGATGAGATTGGCCTGGACGGCGGCAACGATCCGTTCTGCCGCAAGCCGTTCCCGTGGGACGTCGGCGACTGGGATCGGCCGCTGCTGGCGCTGTTCCAGCGCATGGCGGTGCTGCGTAAACAGAGCCTGGCGCTGCGTCGCGGCGGCTGTCAGGTGCTGTACGCCAGCGGAGAAACGCTGGTGTTCGTGCGCCTGTATCAGCAGGAGCAGGTGCTGGTGGCGCTGCAGCGCGACGGCAGCGGCCAGGCGCAGCTGCCGCACAACCCGCTGTTGGCCCGCGGCCCGTGGCGGCGTGTGGAAGGGCGGGGAGAGTTGAGCGAAACGGCTGGCGGGCTGCGCCTGCAGCTGGCGGAAGAATCGGCCACCGTGTGGCGCTGTGAAGGCTAAGGGAACTGCGGGGGCCGAAGGGCCCCCGCGATTAAGGTGAGTGGGCGTTTACATCAGTAACCGACCGCGGAGCCTGCCGGGCGACGCACGTCGTTGGCGCCGTACAGGTAACCTTCGCGCACTTTGCCGGAAACCGCCGAATCGTTGCCGGAGTTGGCCGGGCTGACGCCCGCCGCGCCCGGCAAACCGACCAGAATCAGTTCGGCGGCGCCCCACGGCGTTTGTTCGACCATCTTATAGCCCATGCCGCTCAGCAGTTTCAGCGTATCGGCGGAAACGCCGCGCTGTTCGTAGTACACCTCATCCGGCAGCCATTGGTGATGGATGCGCGGCGCGTCCACCGCTTCCTGCGGCGCCATGCCGTGGTCGATCACGTTCAACGCGGTCTGCAGGGTGATGGTGATGATGCGCGAACCGCCAGGCGAGCCCAGCACCATAAAGATCTTGTTGTCCTTGGTCACCAGCGTCGGGCTCATTGACGATAGTGGGCGCTTACCGGGGGCAATACTGTTGGCGGTGCCTTGCACCAGCCCGTACAGGTTTTTCTCGCCCACTTTGACCGTAAAATCGTCCATCTCATCGTTGAGGAAGAAGCCGGTGCCCGGTGCGATCACCACGGCGCCGAAGCGGCCGTTGACGGTATAGGTGGTGGAGACCGCGTTGCCGTCATGGTCGACGATCGAATAGTGGGTGGTTTCCGGCTTCTCATGCGGTTCCATGCCGGGCTGTACGTTTTCCGACGGCGTGGCCTTGTCCGCGACGATTTTCTTGCGGATCTGCTCGGCGTAGCTCTTGCTCACCAGCCGGTCGATCGGGTTCTTGATGAATTCCGGGTCGCCGAGGTAGGTGTTGCGGTCCATGTAGGCATGGCGCATCGCCTCGGTCATGGTGTGAATGGCCGCCGCCGAGTTGAAGCCCATGCTTTTCAGGTCATAGCCTTCCACCACATTGAGGATTTCGCACAGCGTCACGCCGCCGGAGCTGGGAGGCGGCGCCGACACGAACTTGTAGCCGCGATAGCTGCAGGTGATCGGCGGGGTTTCGGTGACTTTATAGTTGGCGAAGTCGGCCGCCGTCAAAATGCCGCCGCCCTGTTTGGCCGCCGCCTCTACCGCCTGCGGGATCTTGCCTTTGTAGAAGGCGTCGGTTCCCCCTTTGGCGATGGCTTCCAGCGTATTGGCCAGATCGGTTTGCACCAGTTTGTCCCCCGGCTGCAGCGGGCTGCCGTCCGGGCGCAGGAAGATTTTGGCCGACTCGGGATCCTGTTTGAAGCGCGCGATGGTGGTGTCGAGAATATCGGTATCGGCGCGGGTCAGCACAAAGCCTTCGCGCGCCAGCTTGATCGCCGGCGCCAGCACCTGTTCGCGGCTCAGTTTGCCGTACTTCTCACGCGCGGTTTCCATTCCCAGCACGGTGCCCGGCACGCCCGCCGCCAGATAGCCGTACAGGCTGGCGTCTTTCTTCACCTTGCCGTCGGCGTCCAGATACATGTTGGCGCTGGCCGCCGCCGGCGCGGTTTCGCGGAAGTTGATGAAGGTGTCGGTGCCGTCCGCCAGGTGGACGGTCATAAAGCCGCCGCCGCCGATGTTGCCGCAGCAGGGGTTAACCACCGCCTGCGCGTAGCCGACCGCCACGGCGGCGTCGATGGCGTTGCCGCCCATCTTCAGGATATCCACCCCGACCTGCGAAGCCAGATGCTGCGAGGTGACCACCATGCCGTTTTTGGCCTCCACCGCCGGATTGGACGCCGCATGCAGGCTGCCGCTGACCAGCAGCGCCGCCATGGTCAGGGGTTTGCTCCATTTCTGTAAAAACATAGTTATTCCTACCCTGTCAGTTTTTTATTGTGTTGTGTTTGCTTGGCTGTTGTTCACTTGCAAAGCGCGAGCCAGCGTTATTGATAGTAGCCGCAGATGGGCGCACGCGCGGCGAGCAGGGTGGGAAATGTGAGCGGAAACAGGGAAATAAAGCACTGAAGGCGGGCGTATTGCCCCAAAAAGGGGCATAAAAAAACCGGCCGCGGAGGCCGGTTGATTCACTATCAGGCTGAAATTACAGCTTGGCAGCGTTTTCAGACAGGTATTTTGCCACGCCGTCTGGGGAAGCGCCCATACCTGCTTTGCCTTTTTCCCACTGAGCCGGGCACACTTCACCATGCTCTTCGTGGAATTGCAGCGCGTCAACGGTACGGATCATTTCGTCGATGTTACGGCCGATTGGCAGGTCGTTAACAACCTGAGCACGCACGATGCCGTCTTTGTCGATCAGGAAGGAGCCGCGCAGCGCAACGCCGGCTTCCGGGTGTTCGATGCCGTAAGCTTTCTGGATTTCACGCTTAACGTCAGCAACCATTGCGTATTTCACTTCACCGATGCCGCCTTTGTCGACAGGGGTTTTACGCCATGCGTTGTGGACGAACTCTGAGTCGAAGGAAACGCCAACCACTTCAACGCCACGCTTCTGGAACTCTTCATAGCGGTGATCGAAAGCGATCAGCTCGGAAGGGCATACGAAGGTGAAGTCCATTGGCCAGAAGAACAGGACGGCCGGTTTGCCGTTCAGGTGCTTCTTCAGGTTGAAGTTTTCAACGATTTCGCCGCTACCCAGTACGGCAGCTGCAGTGAAGTCAGGGGCTTGACGAGTTACCAGGACCATAATTACTCCTGTAATAGGTGTTAAAGGGTGGATGTAAAAACAAGGGCCAGTATAGGGGCCGCGACGTGGTGAATAAAGGGCAAAAGACCAATCGATGAGATAGCTTTTACCTATTAAATTCATTAATTAAATTTGACAGGCTTTAAAAATAACCTTTTCCTACAAAAGGGCAAGCGGCAAAACGTAAATTCTTGCAAGGCGCTGCAATTTCAAACGCTTGGGCTTGACCTCACAGCGTTTTTTCCTTCGCCTGCTGCATCATTTGCGGATAAAACTGCCAGAATTGTGTTTCAAGCTGATGATAATGCCGCTCAACGTCGGCGAACGAGCCGGCCAGGGCATCGAGGCGCGGACGGCGGCTGGCCATGCCCTGCAATACCCGGGCGATGAACGGCAATTCGGCGTAGCGTTCCAGCCAGCGTTCCGGCCACAGATAGCCGTTCAGGTTCTGAAAACGCGGCGGCGTGAGCGGCAGGTAAGGTTCGATCTGGCTGCGGGCTTCCTGGGTAAACTGGTGCAGGTCGCGTGAAGGCTCCAGCTGCTGCCAGTGGCGCGCCAGAAAATGGTCCCACACCACGTCGAGGGTAATGGGCGCCACGCGGCGGTAAGGGGCGCTGAAATAGTCGCGGCAGGCTTTCACCTGCGGCAGGCTGTCGGTCAGCACGTCGACGCGGCGGTGCATCATGATGCCGGCTACCACGTCGGGCTGATAGTCGGCGGCGGGGTTGCCGCGCACGAAATCGGCCAGCAGGTTGCCCAGCAACGAGCTGTCCGCCAGCATGGCCAAGTGAAGATGAGCGAGAAAATTCATCCCTCAACTATACCCGAAGTCAGGCAAATCCTCCTTATTTCTTGCCGCTGACCGCCCCCGGCTTTAGACTAGGCCGCCTGTTTTTTACCAACCAGCCTTAAATTGAAGAAGTGAATACCCATGCGCGTCGCTGATTTTTCGTTTGAACTTCCCGAATCCCTGATTGCCCACTATCCCCAGGCCGAGCGCAGCGCATGCCGCCTGCTGCAGCTGGACGGGCTGAGCGGGGCGCTGACGCACGGCGTATTCACCGATCTGCTGGACAAGCTGGAAGCCGGCGACCTGCTGGTGTTCAACAATACCCGCGTGATCCCGGCGCGCATGTTCGGCCGCAAGGTCAGCGGCGGCAAGATTGAAGTGCTGGTGGAGCGCGTGCTGGACGACCATCGCGTGCTGGCGCACGTGCGCGCGTCGAAAGCGCCCAAGCCGGGCGCCGAGCTGCTGCTGGGGGATGACGAGAGCATCGCCGCCACCATGGTGGCGCGCCACGAGACGCTGTTCGAGCTGCGCTTCAACGACGAACGCGATGTCTTCACCCTTCTCAACGCGGCCGGCCACATGCCGCTGCCGCCTTATATCGCTCGCCCGGATGAGGACGCCGACCGCGAACTGTATCAGACGGTCTACAGCGAGAAGCCGGGCGCGGTCGCCGCGCCGACCGCCGGTCTGCACTTCGACGAACCGCTGCTGGCGGCGTTGCGCGCCAAGGGCGTTGAAATGGCGTTCGTGACGCTGCACGTCGGCGCCGGCACCTTCCAGCCGGTGCGCGTGGAAACCATCGAAGATCACGTGATGCACGCCGAATACGCCGAAGTGCCGCAGGAGGTCGTGGATGCGGTGCTGGCCTGCAAAGCGCGCGGCAAGCGCGTGGTGGCAGTGGGCACCACCTCGGTGCGTTCGCTGGAAAGTGCCGCGGCGGCCAGCAAAGAGGCGCTGATTGCGCCGTTCTTCGGCGACACCAGCATCTTTATCTATCCGGGTTACCATTATCAGGTGATCGACGCGCTGGTGACCAACTTCCACCTGCCGGAGTCCACCCTGATCATGCTGGTGTCGGCTTTCGCCGGCTACAAAAATACCATGAACGCCTATCAGCAGGCGGTGGCCGAGCAGTATCGCTTTTTCAGCTACGGCGATGCGATGTTCATCAGCCGTAATCCGCAGGCGAAAAACGAGTCCGTCGGCGGTTAATTTCCCGGGCTGCGCCCACGGCGCGGCCCCGTTTCAACGACATCAGACTGTTTCTCTGATGCTGGAGGCTTTGTGAAGTACGAACTACAAACTACCGATGGCCGCGCACGCCGCGGCCGCCTGATTTTCGACCGCGGCGTGGTGGAAACCCCGGCCTTTATGCCGGTCGGCACCTACGGCACGGTCAAGGGCATGACGCCGGAAGAAGTGAAAGAGACCGGCGCGCAGATCCTGCTGGGCAACACCTTCCACCTGTGGCTGCGCCCTGGCCAGGAGATCATGAAGCTGCACGGCGATCTGCACGATTTCATGCAGTGGCCGGGCCCGATCCTCACCGACTCCGGCGGTTTCCAGGTGTTCAGCCTGGGGGCGATGCGCAAGATCAAAGAGGAAGGCGTGTACTTCCGCAACCCGATCAACGGCGACAAGGTGTTCCTGAGCCCGGAAAAATCGATGGAAATCCAGTATGACCTGGGTTCCGACATCGTGATGATCTTCGATGAATGTACGCCGTACCCGGCCGACTGGGACTACGCCAAACGTTCGATGGAAATGTCGCTGCGTTGGGCGCAGCGCAGCCGCCAGCGTTTCGACGAGCTGGAAAATAAAAATGCGCTGTTCGGCATCATTCAGGGCGGCGTTTACGAAGATTTACGTGATGTTTCAGTAAAAGGGCTGGTGGATATCGGCTTTGATGGGTACGCTGTGGGCGGCTTGGCTGTAGGCGAGCCGAAAGAGGATATGCATCGCATTCTTGAACACGTTTGCCCGCAAATTCCGGAAGATAAGCCACGCTATTTGATGGGCGTCGGCAAGCCGGAAGATTTGGTGGAAGGCGTGCGCCGCGGCATCGACATGTTCGACTGCGTCATGCCGACCCGCAACGCCCGCAACGGCCATTTGTTCGTGACTGACGGTGTGGTAAAAATCCGTAATGCCAAGCACAAGGATGATACTTCTCCGCTGGATAAAGACTGTGATTGCTACACGTGTCGCCATTACAGCCGCGCCTACTTGCACCATCTCGACCGTTGCAACGAAATATTGGGTGCTCGACTGAACACAATTCATAACCTGCGTCACTACCAGCGCCTGATGGCGGGTTTACGCCAGGCTATCGAAGAGGGTAAATTAGAGCAGTTTGTTGCGGATTTCTATGGTCGGATCGGCAAGCCGATTCCGCCTTTAAACGCTTGATCTAATAATTGATAACTTAATGAGGGAATTTCAATGAGCTTTTTCATTTCTGACGCCGTCGCATCCGCAGGGGCTCCGGCTCAGGGAAGCCCGTACTCTCTGATCATTATGCTGGTGGTGTTCGGCCTGATCTTCTACTTCATGATCCTGCGCCCACAGCAGAAGCGCGCGAAAGATCACAAGAAGCTGATGGACTCCATCGGTAAAGGCGACGAAGTGCTGACCACCGGCGGCCTGATCGGTCGCGTGACCAAAGTGGCCGACACCGGCATCATCGCCATCGCGCTGAACGACACCACGGAAGTGATGATCAAGCGTGACTTCGTGGCGGCCGTTCTGCCGAAAGGTACCATGAAGGCCCTGTAATCTTTTTTCCCGAAGGGAATTGCCGTGCTAAACCGTTATCCTTTGTGGAAGTATCTGATGTTGATCGTCGTGATCCTCGTCGGTCTGCTTTATGCGCTTCCCAACATCTACGGTGAGGATCCGGCCGTACAAATCACTGGCGCGCGCGGCGTCGCCGCCAGTGAAACTACGCTGGACCAGGTCCGTACCGTATTAGAAAAAGACAACATCGCGAGCAAGTCGATTGCGCTGGAAAATGGCGCCATCCTGGCTCGCTTTAAAGATCCTGACGTTCAGCTGCGCGCCCGCGAAGCGCTGGTGACCGAGCTGGGTGACAAATTCGTCGTGGCGCTGAACCTGGCGCCGGCCACGCCGACCTGGCTGGCCATGCTGGGCGCAGAGCCGATGAAACTCGGTCTGGACCTGCGCGGCGGCGTGCACTTCCTGATGGAAGTGGACATGGACACCGCGTTGAGCAAGCTGCAGGAACAGACCATGGATACCCTGCGCAGCGAGCTGCGCGAGAAGGGCATTCCTTACGCGTCTATCCGCAAGCTGGACAACAACGGCGTGGAAGTTCGCTTCCGCGACGATGCGGCCCGTGACCAGGCCATCAGCTACATCGGCCCGCGTCAGCGCGATCTGGTGCTGTCCGCCAATGGTGCCAACACCATGAAGGCCAGCCTGACGGACGCCCGTCTGAGCGAAGCGCGCGAATACGCCGTACAGCAGAACATCACTATCCTGCGTAACCGCGTCAACCAGCTAGGCGTCGCCGAACCGCTGGTGCAGCGCCAGGGATCCGACCGCATCGTGGTTGAGCTGCCGGGCATTCAGGACACCGCGCGCGCCAAAGAAATTCTGGGCGCCACCGCGACGCTGGAATTCCGTCTGGTGAACACCAATGCGGACGCCACCGCGGCGGCCAACGGCCGCGTGCCGGGCGATTCCGAGGTGAAATACACCCGCGACGGCCAGCCGATCGTGCTGTACAAGCGCGTGATCCTGACCGGTGACCACATCACCGACTCCACCTCGAGCACCGACGAATACAACCAGCCGCAGGTTAACATCTCGCTGGACAGCGCCGGCGGCACGTCGATGTCCAACTTCACCAAGGACAACATCGGTAAACCGATGGCGACCCTGTTCGTGGAGTACAAGGACAGCGGCAAGAAAGACGCCAACGGCCGTGCGGTGCTGGTGAAACAGGAAGAAGTGATCAACGTGGCGAACATTCAGTCGCGTCTGGGCAACAGCTTCCGCATCACCGGCATCGGCAACCCGAACGAAGCGCGTCAGCTTTCGCTGCTGCTGCGTGCGGGTGCGCTGATTGCGCCGATTCAGATCGTTGAAGAGCGCACCATCGGTCCAACCCTGGGTCAGCAGAACATCACCCAAGGTCTGGAAGCCTGTCTGTGGGGCCTGGTGGCGTCCATCGTCTTCATGGTGGTCTGGTACCGTAAGTTCGGCGTGATCGCCACCACGGCGCTGGTCGCTAACCTGGTGTTGATCGTCGGCGTGATGTCCCTGTTGCCGGGGGCGACGCTGACCATGCCGGGCATTGCCGGGATCGTGTTGACGCTGGCGGTGGCGGTCGACGCCAACGTACTGATTAACGAACGTATCAAGGAAGAGCTTAAGAACGGCCGGTCCGTTCAGCAGGCGATCCATGAGGGCTATAAAGGCGCATTCTCCAGTATCGTCGACGCCAACATCACCACCCTGATCACCGCGGTCATCCTGTACGCAGTCGGCACCGGTTCGATCAAGGGCTTTGCGATCACTACCGCTATCGGTGTGGCGACGTCCATGTTCACCGCGATTGTCGGTACCCGTGCCATCGTCAACCTGCTTTACGGCGGCAAACGCATTAACAAGCTGTCTATCTGAGGAGTGCGTTGTGGCACAGGATTATACTGTTGAGCAACTCAACTACGGCCGTAAAGTCTACGACTTTATGCGCTGGGACTACGTGGCTTTCGGCATCTCGTTGGTGCTGTTGGTCGCGTCGATCGCCACCATGTCGGTGCGCGGCTTTAACTGGGGTCTGGATTTCACCGGCGGTACGGTGATTGAAATCAACCTGGAGAAGCCGGCTAACCTCGACCTGATGCGCGATACGCTGGAGAAGGCCGGGTTCCAGGATCCGATTATCCAGAACTTCGGCAGCAGCCGCGACGTGATGGTGCGCATGCCACCGGCGACCGGCACCGCAGGCCAGGAACTGGGCAATAAGGTGATCGGCGTGATCAACGACTCGGTGGATAAAAACGCCACCGTGAAGCGCATTGAGTTCGTCGGCCCGAGCGTGGGCAGCGAGCTGGCGCAAACCGGCGGCATGGCGCTGCTGGTGGCGTTGATCTGTATCCTGATCTACGTCGGCTTCCGCTTCGAATGGCGCCTGGCGCTGGGGGCGGTTATCGCGCTGGCGCACGACGTGATCATCACGCTGGGCGTGCTGTCGCTGTTCCACATCGAGATTGACCTGACCATCGTCGCGTCCCTGATGTCGGTTATCGGTTACTCGCTGAACGACAGCATCGTGGTCTCCGACCGTATTCGTGAGAACTTCCGCAAGATCCGCCGCGGCACGCCTTACGAGATCATGAACGTGTCGTTGACCCAGACGCTGAGCCGTACGCTGATGACTTCCGGGACCACCCTGATGGTGGTGCTGATGCTGTACATCTTCGGTGGCGCGATGCTGCAAGGCTTCTCGCTGGCGATGCTGATCGGCGTGTCGATCGGTACAGTTTCCTCTATCTACGTCGCGTCCGCGCTGGCGTTGAAGCTGGGGATGAAACGCGAACACATGCTGCAGCAAAAAGTGGAAAAAGAGGGCGCGGATCAGCCTTCGATTCTGCCTTAACCGCCGCAGTATTCAGCGAAATGAGAAGGAGCGCCCATCGGCGCTCCTTTTTTTTGCCTCGGATTTCAGTGTTGCTGCACCACCGCCGGCTGGGCGGTGGCTACCAGGCTGTGCAGACGGATATAGCCCAGCTGTTCCGGCGTCAGGCCGCTGAAGCGCAGCTCGAAGTCCTGCCCGGGTTTTGGCAGCAGCGAGTCGGCGCTGGCGATCGGTTGCGACAGCGCCTCGGCGGTCAGCGGCCGGCCGGTGGCCGCGTCCAGTTGGCCCCATTCCACCACCGCTTTAAACGGCGGCAGCGTGGCCTGTGAGAGGATGCGCACATGCAGCTGCGCCTGGGCACCGTTGGCTTCGCTCTTGATGTGGCTCAGCGAAACGCTCAGTTCGCCGATGCCGCTTTGCAAACGGGCGGCGCTCCGCGCCGCCGGCAGCAGGTAGACGCCGTTGTCGGAGTGCTGATTGAGCTGGTTTTGCCGCTCCAGCGCGGTGGCCTGATCGGTCAATACGCTCACTTTTTGGTTCAGCGCGGCGACCTGATGGCGCAGCTGAGGCACGGCGGCGTTGTGCGCGCAGCCAGTGAGCAACACGGCGGCGGCGAGCAGGGCGATTTTGGGGGAACGGGTTGTCATGACGGCGATTTCCTATGCTGAATCTCCTGCTATCAAGCTTAGCCCGCATGGCGGTGAAAGTCATATCGACGCCGCCTGCCCGCCGCTTATCGCAACAAATGGCTGACGCCCTTTGTTGTGGCTTCACTTCGGGTTAAACTGCATTTATCTATAAAAAACGTTTATCAGGACGTGTTATGCATTGCCCTTTCTGCGCCGCCGTTGATACCAAAGTCATTGATTCCCGCCTGGTGGGGGACGGTTCGCAAGTACGCCGTCGTCGCCAGTGTCTGGTATGCAATGAACGCTTCACCACCTTCGAGGTGGCCGAGCTGGTGATGCCGCGAGTGATTAAAAGCGATGAGGTGCGCGAGCCGTTCAACGAAGACAAACTGCGTCGCGGCATGCTGAAAGCGCTGGAAAAGCGCCCGGTCAGCTCGGACGACGTGGAAAACGCCCTTAACCATATCAAATCCCAACTGCGCGCCACCGGCGAACGCGAAGTGCCGACCAAGTTAGTCGGCAATCTGGTGATGGACGCGCTGAAAAAGCTGGATAAGGTCGCCTACATTCGCTTCGCGTCGGTGTACCGCAGCTTCGAAGACGTGCGCGAGTTCGGCGAAGAGATTGCCCGCCTGCAAGACTAAAGGATCTTTCATGCATCACGACGAATTTTACATGGCGCGCGCCTTCGAGCTGGCGCGGCTGGGGCGTTTCACCACCGCGCCCAATCCGAACGTCGGCTGCGTTATCGTGCGCGACGGCGAAATTGTCGGTGAAGGCTATCATCTGCGCGCCGGCGAGCCGCACGCGGAAGTGCACGCGCTGCGCATGGCGGGCGACAAGGCGCGCGGCGCCACCGCCTATGTGACGCTCGAGCCGTGCAGCCATCACGGCCGCACGCCGCCCTGCGCCGATGCGCTGGTGGCCGCCGGCGTGACGCGGGTGGTCGCGGCGATGCAAGATCCCAATCCTCAGGTGGCGGGGCGCGGCTTGTACAAGCTGCAGCAAGCCGGCGTTGAGGTACGTCATGGCCTGATGCTGGCCGAGGCCGAAGCGGTCAACCTGGGCTTCCTCAAACGCATGCGCACAGGTTTTCCCTATGTGCAACTGAAGCTGGGCGCGTCGCTGGACGGCCGCACGGCGATGGCCTCCGGCGAAAGCCAATGGATCACCTCACCCGAAGCGCGTCAGGACGTGCAGCGGCTGCGTGCGCAGAGCGCCGCCATTCTCAGCACCAGCGCCACCGTGCTGGCGGACGATCCGTCGCTGACGGTGCGTTGGGATGAGCTGGATGCCGAGACCCAGCGCCTCTATCCGCGCGAAAATCTGCGTCAGCCGCTGCGCATCCTGCTCGACAGCCAAAATCGCATCACCCCACAGCACCGCGTGGTGCAGCAGCCGGGCGCCACCTGGCTGGCGCGGCTGCAGGCGGATGAACAGGCCTGGCCGCAAGACGTTGAGCAGTTTATCTGCCCGGCGCACGGCGGCGGCGTCGATCTGGTGGTGATGATGATGCTGTTGGCCAAGCGCCAGGTGAATTCAATCTGGGTGGAGGCGGGGGCGACGCTGGCCGGCGCGCTGCTGCAGGCCGGCCTGGTGGATGAGCTCATTTTGTACATCGCGCCAAAACTGTTGGGCGATAATGGCCGCGGCCTGTGTCATTTGCCGGGCCTTGAGCGTCTGGCCGACGCACCGGAATTCGTCTTTAGCGACGTGCGCCAGGTTGGCCCCGATCTGCGTTTGCGCCTGCGGGCGAAACACTGAATCTCGCGCCCGCGCGCCGGTTTTACAAAAGCGCCGCGCAGGCGATGAAAGAATATGATAGAATCCGCCCCCCTGCGGGGTATTGAACCCATTTTTAAGGAAAGCCCATGAAAGTTATCGAAGGTGTTGTTGCTACTCCAAATGCCCGTGTGGCGATCGCAATTGCACGTTTTAACAATTTCATCAACGACAGCCTGCTGGAAGGCGCCATCGACGCGCTGAAACGCATTGGTCAGGTTGCTGACGACAACATCACCGTTGTCTGGGTCCCGGGCGCTTACGAGCTGCCGCTGACGGCGAGCGTATTGGCCAAAACCGGCAAATACGACGCGGTTATCGCGCTGGGCACCGTTATCCGTGGGGGCACCGCGCACTTCGAATATGTGGCGGGCGAAGCCAGCTCCGGCATCGGCAACGTTGCGATAAATGCCGAAATCCCGGTTGCCTTTGGCGTGCTGACCACCGAAAGCATCGAACAGGCGATCGAACGCGCCGGCACCAAAGCGGGCAACAAGGGCGCTGAAGCCGCGTTGACCGCACTTGAAATGATTAATGTTATCAAAGCTATTAAAGCCTGAATTTAGTTAAGGGGAATTCCGTGAAACCTGCTGCTCGTCGCCGCGCTCGTGAGTGCGCTGTTCAAGCGCTTTACTCTTGGCAGTTGTCTAAAAACGACCTTGCCGATGTTGAACACCAGTTCCTGACGGAGCAGGATGTCAAAGATGTTGACGTCGCCTATTTTCGCGAGTTGCTGTCCGGCGCGGCAGTGAATGCAGGTATGCTGGACGAGCTGATGGCACCTTACCTGTCGCGTCAGCTCGAAGAGCTGGGCCAGGTGGAACGCGCGGTGCTGCGCGTCGCGCTGTTTGAACTGAAAATGCGCGAGGATGTCCCTTACAAGGTGGCGATCAACGAAGCGATCGAGCTGGCGAAAACCTTCGGCGCGGAAGACAGCCACAAGTTTGTGAACGGGGTGCTGGATAAAGTGGCGCCAACCCTTCGCAAGAAAAAGTAAAAACATTAAGGCCGGCATTCCCGGCCTTAATTTCTTCTAGTGGAATATCGATATGGCATGCGGCGAATTTGACCTCATTGCCCGCTATTTTGACCGGTTTAAGCGCGTGCGCCGGGATGTACAGTTGGGCATTGGAGATGACTGCGCACTGCTGGCAGTGCCGGAAAAACAGCTGGTGGCCGTCAGTACCGATACGTTGGTCGCGGGCATTCACTTCCTGCCGGACATCGATCCGGCCGATCTCGGGTATAAAGCGCTGGCGGTCAATCTGAGCGATCTGGCGGCGATGGGCGCCGATCCGGCGTGGCTCTCGCTGGCCCTGACGCTGCCGGAGGTGAACGAACCCTGGCTGAAGGCGTTCAGCGACAGCCTGTTCGATCAACTCAATTATTACGGCATGCAGCTGATCGGCGGCGATACCACGCGCGGCCCGCTGAGCATGACCTTGACCATTCAGGGGCTGATCCCGGCCGGCCGGGCGTTGACCCGCAGCGGCGCGCGCATCGGCGACTGGATCTATGTGACCGGCACGCTGGGCGACAGCGCCGCCGGTTTGGCGATCCTGCAGGATCGCCTGGCGGTGACGGATAGCGCGGCGCGCGATTATCTGGTCGCTCGCCACCTGCGTCCGCAGCCGCGGGTGCTGCAGGGGCAGGCGCTGCGCGATCTGGCCAGCTCGGCAATCGATCTTTCCGACGGCCTGATTTCCGATCTGAAGCACATCCTGAAGGCCAGCGACTGCGGCGCGCGCATCGTGCTGGACGAGCTGCCGATGTCGCAGGCGCTGAGCAGCCATGCCGATGCCGAACAGGCGCTGCGTTGGGCGCTGGCGGGCGGCGAAGACTACGAGCTGTGCTTCACCGTGCCGGAGATCAACCGCGGCGCGCTGGACGTGGCGCTGAGCCACCTCGGGGCCGATTACACCTGTATCGGCCAGATTGGCCCGCTGTCTGAAGGCATTCGCTATTACCGCAACGACGAGGCGGTGGTGCTGGACTGGGCCGGGTTCGATCATTTCAACGCGGAGCCGGGCACCCATGGATGAAGCCAAGCGTCGGCTGCGGATGAGCAATCCGTGGCACCTGCTGGCCACCGGTTTCGGCAGCGGTTTGTCACCGGTGATGCCGGGCACCATGGGATCGCTGGCGGCGATCCCGTTCTGGCTGCTGCTGATCCAACTGCCGTGGCAGCTCTACTCGCTGACGGTGATGTTCAGCATTTGCATCGGCGTCTATATTTGCCACCGCACGGCAAAAGACATGAAGGTGCACGATCACGGCAGCATCGTCTGGGATGAGTTCGTCGGCATGTGGATCACGCTGATGGCGCTGCCGGTCAACGATTGGCGCTGGGTTGCCGCCGGTTTCGTCATCTTTCGCATTCTGGATATGTGGAAGCCGTGGCCGATCCGCTGGTTTGACCGCAACGTGCATGGCGGCATGGGCATCATGGTCGACGATATCATCGCCGGCGTGCTGTCTGCGGGCATCATCTACCTGATTGGGCACCACTGGCCGATCGGGCTGTTCTGACAGCCGGGCGCGCTTCTTCGCGCCCGCTTCTCTTATTCAAACCCCGTCACCCGATGCGGCACGTAAGCCGTTTCCAACTCCGCCACCTCTTGCGGCGACAAACTCAAATCGACCGCGGCAATGGCGTCGTCCAACTGCTCGCTGCGTGACGCGCCAACGATCGGCGCGCTGACCGCCGGCTTGTTCAGCAGCCAAGCCAGCGCGATCTGCGCGCGTGGCACGCCGCGTTCCTCTGCCAGGCTGGCGACGCGCTCGGCGATAATGGCGTCGATGCCTTCGGTTTCATCGTACAGGCTCTTGCCGAACTGGTCCGAGACCAGGCGGGCGGTGGTTTCGCCCCAGGGGCGGGTCAGGCGGCCGCGCGCCAGCGGGCTCCACGGTAGTACGGCGATGCCTTCGGCGGCGCACAGCGGGTGCATCTCGCGCTCTTCTTCGCGCTGGATCAGGTTGTATTGATCCTGCATGCTGACGAAGCGCGTCCAGCCGTGCAGATCGGCGGTATACAGCGCCTTGGCGAACTGCCAGGCGTACA
Organism: Serratia sp. B501; assembly: GCF_051172315.1. Classification (NCBI taxonomy): domain Bacteria; kingdom Pseudomonadati; phylum Pseudomonadota; class Gammaproteobacteria; order Enterobacterales; family Yersiniaceae; genus Serratia; species Serratia sp. B501. The sequence goes on along the minus strand of NZ_JBPIZB010000002.1, from coordinate 759,457 downwards.
TGGAAGAGGCGCCGATGTAACGCGCCTTACCGGCTTTCACCACGTCGTGCAGCGCTTCCAGCGTCTCTTCCAGCGGCGTTTCGTAATCCCAGCGATGGATTTGCAGCAAATCGACATAGTCGGTGCCGAGACGGCGCAGGCTGTCGTCGATGGACTGCATGATCTTGGCGCGCGACAAACCGCGCTCCAGGTTGCTCAGCGGGAAATAGACCTTGGTGGCGATCACCACCTCCTCGCGGCGTGCATAGTCGCGCAGCGCCCGGCCGAGGATCTCCTCGCTGCTGCCGTCGGAATAGCTGTTGGCGGTGTCGAAAAAGTTGATGCCGGCTTCCAGCGCCTGTTTCAACAGTGGGCGGCTGCTTTCTTCCGGCAGCGTCCAGGCGTGATTGCCGCGGCTCGGTTCGCCGTAGGTCATGCAACCCAGGCAGATGCGCGAGACGTTCAGATCGGTGTTGCCCAGTTTGAGATATTTCATGCTTGCCTCCCATTCACAGCTCAGACAGTAACTGTAGCGCGGATCCCGGAGGGCGGAAATGAAAACGCCCCCGAAGGCGGAGGCGTTTTATCAGGCGCGAGTGGCGAATTACTGCGCCAGCCAGGTTTCGATTTGGCGCTGAATGCCGGCGGCGTCCAGCCCCAGATCGGCGCGCAGTTCTTCCTGGGTGCCCTGTGAGACGAAGCTGTCCGGCAGGCCGAGGTTCAGCACCGGCACCGGGCGGCGTTTGGCCATCAGCAGTTCGTTGACGCCGCTGCCGGCGCCGCCCATGATGGCGTTCTCTTCCAGCGTGACCAGCGTTTCATGGCTGGCGGCCAGTTCGAGCACCAGCTGCTCGTCCAGCGGTTTGACGAAGCGCATGTCGACCAGCGTGGCGTTGAGCGCTTCAGCCGCCGCAGCGGCCTCCGGCAGCAGGGTGCCGAAGTTGAGAATGGCGATCTTTTCCCCCTGGCGGCGCACCACGCCTTTGCCGATCGGCAGCAGGCTGAGCGGCTCCAGCGCAGCGCCGGTGCCGGTGCCGCGCGGATAGCGCACGGCGCTCGGGCCGTCGTTGTAGTGATAGCCGGTATACAGCATCTGGCGGCATTCGTTTTCGTCGCTCGGCGTCATGATCACCATGGTCGGGATGCAGCGCATGAACGACAGATCGAACGCCCCCTGGTGGGTCTGGCCGTCGGCGCCGACGATGCCGCCGCGATCGATGGCGAACATCACCGGCAGGTTTTGGATCGCCACGTCATGGATCAGCTGATCGTAGGCGCGTTGCAGGAAGGTGGAATAGATCGCCACCACCGGCTTGTAGCCGCCGATCGCCAGCCCGGCGGCGAAGGTGACCGCGTGTTGCTCGGCGATCGCCACATCGAAATATTGCTGCGGATAGTCGCGCGAGAACTGCACCATGCCGGAACCTTCGCGCATCGCCGGCGTGATCGCCATCAGTGAGCTGTCTTTGGCGGCGGTTTCACACAGCCAGTCGCCGAAGATTTTCGAATAGGTCGGCAGACCGCCGGCGCTTTTCGGCAGCGTGCCGCTGGCGGGATCGAACTTCGGCACCGCGTGGAAGCTGATCGGATCCTTCTCCGCCGGCGCGTAACCGCGGCCTTTCTTGGTCATGATGTGCAACAGCTGCGGGCCTTTCAGATCGCGCATGTTTTTCAACGTGGCGACCAGGCCCTGTACGTCGTGCCCGTCTACCGGGCCGATGTAGTTGAAGCCCAGCTCTTCGAACAGCGTACCCGGCACCACCATGCCTTTCAGGTGCTCTTCGGTGCGTTTCACCAGCTCCTTGATCGGCGGCACGCCGGCCAGCACTTTTTTGCCGCCTTCGCGCAGGGTGGAGTAAAGTTTGCCGGACAGCAGCTGTGCCAGATGGTTGTTCAGCGCGCCGACGTTTTCCGAGATCGACATCTCGTTGTCGTTCAGTACCACCAGCATGTCCGGATTGATGTCGCCGGCGTGGTTCATCGCTTCGAACGCCATGCCGGCGGTGATGGCGCCATCGCCGATCACGCAAACCGTGCGGCGGCCTTTGCCTTCACGCTCTGCCGCCACCGCCATGCCGAGGCCGGCGCTGATCGAGGTTGACGAATGGCCGACCGACAGCACGTCGTATTCGCTTTCGGCGCGCCACGGGAAGGGGTGCAACCCGTTCTTTTGCCGGATAGTGGCGATCCGGTCGCGGCGGCCGGTCAGGATTTTGTGCGGGTAGGCCTGGTGGCCGACGTCCCACACCAGATGATCGAACGGCGTGTTGTAGACGAAATGCAACGCCACCGTCAGTTCGACGGTACCCAGCCCGGAGGCAAAGTGGCCGCTGGAGCGACTGACGCTGTTCAGCAGATATTGCCGCAGCTCATCGCACAGCTTCGGCAAGCTCTCTTTGGGCAGTGAGCGGAGTTCCTCGGGGTTTTCCGCTAGCGCCAGGGTTGGGTATTTGGCTATATCAAGACTCATTCGATACTCATATCAGAGGAGTTAACGTCACACGTTAATTGTCGCGTTCAATAATGAAGCTGGCTAACGCTCGCAATGGCGCTGTGTTATAAGATTGCGCTGCCAAAGTGTCTAATGCAGCTAATGCTTCCTGATAGAGATCCCACGCTTTTGCTTTCGCGCTGTCAAGCCCGAGTAACGCCGGGTAGGTACTCTTTCCGTGTTGTTGGTCCGCTCCCTGGCGCTTGCCGATCTTTTCAGTCTCGCCGACAACGTCCAAAATGTCATCCTGCACCTGGAACGCCAGGCCGACCGCAGCGGCGTAACGATCCAACTGCGGCAGCGCCGCTCGTCCTGCTTCGCCGGCGCTCAGCGCGCCCAGACGCACCGCGGCACGGATCAACGCACCGGTTTTGTGGCGGTGGATCTGCTCCAGCGCCTGCAGATCGACGCGCTTGCCTTCGGCCTCCAGATCCAGCGATTGGCCGCCGCACATGCCGGCGACGCCGCTGGCTGCCGCCAGTTCGGAGACCATCGCCAGCCGATCGCGCAGCGCCACGTCGGGCATTTCGGCATCGGCCAGGATCGAAAACGCCAGCGTTTGCAGCGCATCGCCGGCCAGGATCGCGTTGGCTTCGCCGAATTTAATGTGGCAGGTCGGCTGGCCGCGGCGCAGATCGTCGTCGTCCATCGCCGGCAGATCGTCGTGGATCAGCGAGTAGGCGTGAATGCATTCCACCGCCGCCGCCGGCGCGTCCAGGTTGGTCAGCGATACGCCGAACATCTGGCCGGTGGTGTACACCAGGAACGGGCGCAGGCGCTTGCCGCCCAGTAAGGCGCCATGACGCATCGCCGCCACCATGTTGCCGTCGTTGAACGGCAGCGGGGCGATGAAATCCAGCAGCGCGCGATCGGCGCGCCGGCGGAAAATCTGCAGTTGATCGGCAAAAGCGGCCGATGGGACGATCTCAGACATGTCGGTTACTCGGTATCCGGTGTGAAAGGCGCCAACGCCGCGTCGTCGGCGCTGTCGTTAAGGAGGATCTGCACACGCTGTTCCGCCTGTTGCAGTTTCTGCTGGCCTTGACGCGCCAGCTGCACGCCGCGTTCGAATTCGTTCAGCGCGTCTTCCAGCGGCAGTTCGCCCGACTCCAGACGCGTCACGATGCTTTCCAGCTCGCCGAGGGCGCTTTCAAAGCTGGCTGTTTGCTCTGTACTGGCTGATTGTGCTGGTTTTTTCGGCATAATTTTCTTTTTACGTCATCATGTGAACCGTGGCGCCAGAGCCTATCCTAGCGGATCTTGATTAGCAAATCATGGCGCTCATGTGTGGTTTTGTGCGTAGAGCACGGCGATATGGTGATATACTCCGCGCCGTAATTCTTATCTGACAACAAAGACCGCCATGAAGTTTATCATTAAATTGTTCCCAGAAATCACCATCAAGAGCCAATCTGTGCGCTTGCGCTTTATCAAGATTCTCTCGACCAATATTCGCAACGTCCTGAAGCAGTATGATGAAACGCTGGCGGTCGTCCGTCACTGGGATCATATCGAAGTTCGCGCCAAAGATGAAAACCAGCGGCCGGTCATCGCCGACGCGCTGACGCGGATCCCCGGCATCCACCATATTCTGGAAGTGGAAGATCGCGCTTATACCGATATCCACCACATCTTCGAGCAGACGCTGGAAGCCTACCGCGCCCAGCTGGAAGGCAAAACCTTCTGCGTGCGCGTCAAGCGCCGCGGCAAGCAGGCCTTCAACTCGCAGGACGTGGAGCGCTACGTCGGCGGCGGTCTGAACCAGCATATCGACAGCGCGCGCGTTAACCTGACCCGCCCGCAGGTCACGGTAAACCTCGAGATCGAAGACGACAAGCTGATGCTGGTTAAACGCCGCCTCGAAGGCATCGGCGGTTACCCGGTCGGCACTCAGGAAGACGTGATGTCGCTGATTTCCGGCGGTTTCGACTCGGGCGTGTCCAGCTATATGCTGATGCGTCGCGGCTGCCGCGTGCACTTCTGCTTCTTTAACCTGGGCGGCGCCGCGCATGAGATTGGCGTGAAACAGGTGGCGCACTATCTGTGGAACCGTTTCGCCAGTTCGCACAAGGTGCGCTTCGTCGCCATCGACTTCGAACCGGTGGTGGGCGAGATCCTGGAGAAAGTCGACGACGGCCAGATGGGCGTGGTGCTCAAGCGCATGATGGTGCGCGCCGCTTCGCAAGTGGCCGAACGCTACGGCGTGCAGGCGCTGGTAACCGGTGAGGCGCTGGGGCAGGTGTCCAGCCAGACGCTGACCAACCTGCGCTTGATCGACAATGCGTCCGATACGCTGATCCTGCGTCCGCTGATCTCGCACGATAAAGAGCACATCATCAAACTGGCGCGTGAAATCGGCACCGAGGACTTCGCCAAAACCATGCCGGAATACTGCGGCGTGATTTCGAAGAGCCCGACGGTAAAAGCCGTCAAGGCCAAGATTGAAGAGGAAGAAAGCCACTTCGATTTCAGCATTCTCGATCGGGTGGTGAGCGAGGCGAAGAACGTCGATATTCGCTCCATCGCCGAGCAGGCGCAGGAGCAGGTGACCGAAGTGGAAACCGTCGCGGCCTTCGGCGCCGACGAGGTGATCCTGGATATCCGTTCCAACGACGAGCAGGAAGAGAAACCGTTGCAGCTGGAACAGGTTGAAGTGAAAGCGCTGCCGTTCTACAAGCTGAGCACCCAGTTCGGCGATCTGGATCAGAGCAAAACCTATCTGCTGTACTGCGAGCGCGGCGTAATGAGCCGCCTGCAGGCGCTGTACCTGCTGGAGCAGGGCTTCAGCAACGTGAAGGTTTATCGCCCCTAACGCGGGCAGCGGCGTAAACGAGAGGGGCTGAACCGGTGTTCAGCCCTTTTTTTATCGGCAAGCCGCTCAGTCGCGGAAATCGTACATCCCAGGGATCAGCACCAGCTGCGCGGCGATCTCCGCCGCTTTGGCCTTGCCGAGCAGCAGGTCTATCAGCTTCAGCGCAAACTCCATCGCGGTGCCCGGCCCCTGGCTGGTGAGTAGGTTGACGCGCGCGTCGTACACCACGCGGCGCTCCATCCATTTATCCGCCGGTATCCGATCTTTCAAACCCGGAAAACCGGTCATGTTGCCGATCGGGAACAGATCGTGGTGCTGCAGCACCAGCGCCGGGGCCGCGCAGATGGCGGCGACGATGTGGCCCTGCAGATGCATCTGCCGCACTTTTTCCACCAGCAGCGGACTGTCGCGGAAGCATTCCGCCCCCTGCAGGCCGCCGGGCAGCACGATGGCGTCGAAAGGCTCATCGACGATCGCCACCAGCGGCGCGTCGGCCAGCAGCTTGACGCCGCGCGAACAAACGATAGTCAGCTCGCCGTCGCCGGCGACGCTGGCGGTAGTGACTTTAACGCCCGCCCGCACCAGCAGATCGATGGTGGTGACGGCTTCGGTTTCTTCGCTACCAGGTGCCAGGCAGACCAGCGCCGATACGCTCATATTCATTTTCCTTTCGTTTAATCAATTCAAACAGCCGCGCATTCTCCGGCAGCGTGAGGCCGTGGCTGCGTGCGCGGCGCAGCAGGTAGCCGGTGATGTAGTCGATCTCGGTATGCCGCTGGCTGCGGATATCCTGCAGCATCGACGAAACGTTGTCGGCGGTGCTGTGGATCACGTCCATCACGTATTGCATCAGGCCTTCGCAGGAGGTGTGGTAACCCTCCATGACCATCACGCTGGCGACTTCACGACACAGCGCTTCGATCTGCTCCGGGTAGCGCTGCAGATCGCCGTTGCGGCAGCCGTACAGCGCCGTCAGCGGGTTGATCACGCAGTTGACCGCCAGCTTGCGCCAGTTGGCCGAGGCGATGTTGTTGTGCCAGGCGACGTCGGGCAGCGCCTGATGCAGCACTTCCGCCAGGTGGCTGAGATGCTGGGCGGCCGGTGAGGTGGGGCCGATGTGGGTGATGCCGGTGGCGACGTGGATAATGGTGCTGCCTTCGTGGCGCGCGGCGTGGGTGGTGGTGCCCTGCAAGATGGGCTGGCCATTCGGCGGCAGCTCCTCCTGAGTGCCCATGCCGTTGTGCAGCAGCAAGATGGCGCAGCGGGGGCTCAGCTTCGGCAACAGCGCGCTGACCGCGCTGGATACCTGCCAGGCTTTCAGCGTCACCAGCAGCAGCTCGCTTTGCGCGAGGTGCTCCGGATCGTTGGTGGGCAAATTGCGATTAAACGAGACGCCTTCCGGCTCTATCACGTTCACGGCGCAAAAAGGCTGCGGCACTCTTAGCCATCCCTGTACATCGTGGCCCTGCTGATACAGCCGGGAGAGCCACAGTTGTCCGAGCGCGCCGCAACCAAGAATGGTTATTTTCATTCAGTCTCCTTGGAAACACGGGAATACCGCTCAATTACCGTGATCTAACTATAGGCTTTATGGCAGCCTGAAGCGCTATCCCTGCGTGCGTTCAGCAGATTTTGTCTGAGGCGGCAAAGCGGTTATCATGCTCGGCATCAAAATCGCCTAAGCTATTAGGCACTCATTCAGGAGGAAGAAGTATGCCATCTTTCGACATCGTTTCCGAAATTGATATGCAGGAAGTGCGTAACGCCGTTGAGAACGCCACCCGCGATCTCGGCACCCGCTGGGATTTTCGCAACGTGCCGGCCAGCTTTGAGCTAAACGAGAAGAATCAAAGCATCAAGGTTGCCACCGAGTCTGATTTCCAGGTGCAGCAGCTGCTCGACATTCTGCGCGAAAAGCTGAGCAAGCGCAGCATCGACGGCGCCGCGCTGGAGATCCCGGAAGAGTTTACCCACAGCGGTAAAACCTACAGCGTGGAAGCCAAGCTGAAGCAGGGGATTGAAACCAGCGTGGCGAAGAAAATCGTCAAGCTGATCAAAGACAGCAAGCTGAAGGTGCAGGCGCAGATCCAGGGCGAAGAAGTGCGGGTGACCGGCAAGTCACGCGACGACTTGCAGAGCGTGATGGCGCTGGTGCGCGGCGGCGATCTGGGCCAGCCGTTCCAGTTCAAGAACTTCCGCGATTAATCTCGACGGGGCCGGCATTGCCGGCCCTGATTTTTTACAGCGAATTGACCAGCGCTTCCAACTGACCGCGATTGGTCTGCTTGGTATCCACCTTGACGTAGGCGCTGCGCTCTTCCGGCACGACGATCGCCTCGGCCACGCCGGGCTGCGCCTTCAGGCGGCTTTCCAGCGCTGAATCCTTCACCGCCAGTTCCGACAGCGTAATGCGCAGGCTGCTGACATACGGCGGTTCTTTCATGGTGCTGCTGACCAGGAACCAGACGGCGGCCAATACCGCGCCGGCGATAAACACCAAGCCTGCCCCCTGCAAACCGTACAGCCAGCCGCCGAGGCTGCCGCCGATCGCCACGCCGATAAACTGGCTGGTGGAGTACACCCCCATCGCGGTGCCCTTGTAGCCGGCCGGCGATTCTTTGCTGATCAGCGAAGGCAGGATGGCTTCCATCACGTTGAAGGCCATAAAGAACAGCTGCACGCCGGCGATGATGCCCCATAGATGAGCGCCGGAGAGCCACAGCAGCACTTCGGCGCAGAACAGCACCGCCACGCAGCCCATAAAAACCTGCTTCATGCGGCGATATTTCTCGGCATAGATAATGAACGGCACCACGGCGGCGAACGACACCAGCATGGTCACCAGGTAGACGATCCAGTGTTCGCTGGCCGCCAGCCCTGCTTTTTCCATCGCCAGCGGCAGCGCCACGAAACTCGACATCAGCAGAATGTGCAGACACATGATGCCGAAGTTGAGTTTCAACAGGCGCGAGTTGCTCAGCACTTTGCGGAAGCTGCCGCGCACGATGCTGGACTCGCGGTTCAGCAGATGGGTGTCGGCGGAAGGCACCACTGCCAGGGTGATGACGATGCCGGCCAGCGCCAGCATGGCGATCATCCAGAACAGCGCGTGCAGGCCCAAGGCGTGAGTGATGATAGGGCCCAGAACCATGGCGATGGCGAAGGTGATGCCGAAGCTGACGCCGATAAACGCCATCGCTTTGGTGCGGTTCTGCTCGCGGGTCAGATCGGAGAGCAGCGCCATTACCGCGGCGGCGATGGCGCCGGAGCCTTGCAACGCGCGGCCGAGGATCACGCCCCAGATAGAGTCAGTGACGGCGGCGATCACGCTGCCGAGGGCAAAGATCAGCAGGCCGCCGACGATCAGCGGCTTGCGGCCGATGCGATCGGACACCAGGCCGAACGGGATCTGAAACACCGCCTGCGCCAGGCCGTAAATGCCGATGGCGATGCCGATCAGCGCTTCGCTGGCGCCGTTGAGCGCCATGCCGTAGGTGGTCAACACAGGCAATACCATAAACATGCCGAGCATGCGCAGGGAGAATACGGTGCCTAATCCCCAGGTGGCGCGGCGCTCCTGCGGGGTCATTGAATTATCGTTCACATCAAACCTCGGTAAAAACCATGCCATCAGACGTTGAGACAGCGCCTGATGGCATGATTTCTGTAAAGCTGCGTCATTTTAGTGTGCAGGGCAGGGGGGGGTAAATCGAATGTTGTTTAACAGATATTACAGTTTGGCCGCTTTTCGGCGTGACAAATAAAATGGGCCGCATACGCGGCCCATTGACAGATGATTTGGCTTACCAAACGTAGGTCACCAGCGCTTCAGGCGCCGCCGTGGCGCTGAAGTCGATCGACATCATCACGCTCAGCGAGGTGATGGCGACGATGGAGAACACGAACAGTTTACGCGCCCAGACGCTGTCGTTTTCGGTTTTGTAACCGCGCAGCGCCATGCCCAGCCACCATACGCTCACCGCCGCAGCGACGATCAGGTATTTGTAGCCGGCGTAGCCCACCAGGGTCAGCATCAGCGTGGCGATCATAAACGCCAGGATGTAGACCGTGATGTGGTTCTTGGCGACGGAAATGCCTTTCACCACCGGCAGCACCGGAATGTTGGCCGCCTGGTAATCTTTAAAGCGGAAGATAGCGATCGCATAAGAATGCGGCATCTGCCACAGGCTAAAGATAGCCAGCAGGATCAACGCGCCGGCGTCGAACTCGTTGGTGACCGCGCAGTAACCGATAACCGGCGGCGCGGCACCCGACAAGCTGCCGATCAGCGTGCCGTAGACCGAGTGGCGCTTCATGTACAGGCTATAAACGCCGACATAAACCACGAAGCCCATCACCGCCAGCCACATGGCCAGCGGGTTGGCCGCGATATACAGCAACGCGAAGCCCACAATACCCAACGCGGTCGCATAAACCAGGGTGACACTCGGCGCGATCAGGCCTTTTACCAGCACCCGATTCTTCGTTCTCTCCATCTTCTTGTCGATGTCGCGGTCGATGTAGTTGTTAAACACACAGCCCGACGCGACCACCAACGAGACACCCACCAGGGTGGCGAGAAACAGGGGATAGTCGATGCTCCCTTTGGAAGCGAGCAGGAATCCCCCAACGACAGAAATTAAATTGCCGAAAATAATTCCTGGTTTAGTGACTTGCAGGTATTGCTTAATCATCACGTGCAGCTCAGCTCTTAATCGACCATCATATTGATGTTGAGGTTGTACATAATCCAGAGTGAACCTACAACAACGATACCGATGATCATAGCGGTGAACAGCAATGCCACCAGGTTCCAGCGCTCTTCCGATGAGGTGTTCATGTGCAGGAAGTAAACCAGGTGAACAATCACCTGGATAACCGCCATACCGACAACAACCGCCAGGATGGTGGAATGAGAGGCAGTGCCGTTCATTACCATCGCAAATGGAATTACCGTCAGGATGATCGACAGGATAAAGCCGATCAGGTATGACTTCACGCTGCCGTGGCTTGCGCCGCCGTGAGAGGTTTCATGGGATGAATGGCTCATTACATAACCCCCAGCAGGTAGACAACGGTAAATACGCAGATCCAGACCACGTCCAGGAAGTGCCAGAACAGGCTCAGGCACATCAGGCGGGTTTTGTTGGTCGCGGTCAGGCCGAACTTGCTCACCTGAATCATCAGCACGATGATCCAAATTAGGCCGGAAGTCACGTGCAGACCGTGGGTGCCGACCAGCGCGAAGAAGCTGGACAGGAACGCGCTGCGATCCGGACCGAAGCCTTCGGCGATCAGGTGATGGAATTCATAGATTTCCATCGCCACGAAGCCCAGACCGAACAGGAAGGTCAGGAACAGCCAGGTGTTTACACCGCCAACTTTACCCTTGTTCATGGCGATCATCGCCATGCCGTAGGTGATGGAGCTGAATAACAGCAGGAAAGTTTCGACCAAGACAAACTTCAGGTCGAAGATGTCTTTGCCAGAGGGACCGCCGGCGGTCCCGTTCACCAGGACTGCATAAGTCGCGAACAAGCTCGCAAACAAAATACAGTCGCTCATCAGGTAGATCCAGAATCCGAAGACCTTGGTCTCACCCGCATCGTGGTGCCCATGCTCTGCATGGGCTGCGTTATGATTGGTCAGAGTTTCAGTTGACATGGTTCACGCCTGCTTTACGGATTTGTTCGTAGTGTTGGTTCTCAATGCGCTCGATTTCATCAACCTGCACATAGTAGTCAACATCGTGATCGAAGCTCTTGCCGATCCAGACGACGATCATACCGATGAAACCGGCCAGAGCCATCCACCAGATTTCCCAAATCATTGCGAAACCGAATACCAGGCTGAAGAAGGCGATGATAACGCCGGCGCCGGTGTTCTTAGGCATATGAATCGGTTCGTACTTAGCCGGTTTCTTATAGGCTTCGCCTTTTTCTTTCATGTCCCAGAACTCATCACGGTCATGAATCTGCGGCACTACGGCAAAGTTATAGAACGGCGGTGGAGAAGACGTTGACCACTCCAGAGTACGAGCGCCCCATGGGTCACCGGTCAGATCGCGGTTCTGTTCGCGGTCACGGATACTGACGAAGATCTGGGTCAGCTGGCACAGGATGCCGCAGGCGATCAGCGCCGCACCGCCGGCTGCTACCAGCAGCAGAGGGTGGAACTCAGGGTTGATGTTCTGGCTGATACGACGGGTCATGCCCATAAAGCCCAATGCGTACAGCGGCATGAAGGCGGTGAAGAAGCCGATGATCCAGAACCAGAACGCGCGGATGCCCCATTTTTCGTTCAGCGTGAAGCCGAAGGATTTCGGGAACCAGTAGGTCAGACCCGCGAAGCAACCGAACACCACGCCGCCGATGATGACGTTGTGGAAGTGCGCGATCAGGAACAGGCTGTTGTGCAGCACGAAGTTCGCGCCCGGCACCGCCAGCAGAACGCCGGTCATACCACCCACGGAGAAGGTGATGATGAAGCCAACGGTCCACAGCATTGCGGAGTTGAGCTTGATGCGGCCCTGATACATGGTGAACAGCCAGTTGAAGATTTTCACCCCGGTCGGGATGGAAATGATCATGGTGGCGATACCGAAGAAGGCGTTAACGTTCGCGCCGGACCCCATGGTGAAGAAGTGGTGCAGCCAGACGATGAACGACAGAACGGTGATCGCGATGGTTGCCCATACCAGTGAGGTATAGCCAAACAGGCGTTTTCTGGAGAAGGTCGCGGTGACTTCGGAGAATACGCCGAACACCGGCAGAACCAGAATGTACACCTCTGGGTGACCCCAGGCCCAAATCAGGTTGATGTACATCATCATGTTGCCGCCCATATCATTGGTGAAGAAATGGGTGCCCAGATAGCGATCCAGGGTCAGCAGCGCGATGGTGACGGTCAGAATTGGGAAAGAAACGATGATCAGGACGTTGGTACACAGCGCCGCCCAGGTGAACACCGGCATCTTCATCATAGGCATGCCAGGGGCACGCATCTTCAGAATGGTGGCGAAGAAGTTCACGCCGGTCAGCAGGGTACCCAGACCGGAAATCTGCAGACTCCAGATCCAGTAATCGACCCCGACGCCAGGACTGTACTCTTTACCCGACAGCGGCGGATACGCCAGCCAACCGGTCTGAGCGAATTCACCGACCCCCAGGGAGATGTTGATCAGCACAACGCCCACCACGAAGAACCAGAAGCTCAGGGAGTTCAGGAACGGGAAGGCGACGTCGCGCGCGCCGATTTGCAGCGGCACCACGACGTTCATCAGGCCAACCACGAAAGGCATCGCCATGAAGAAGATCATGATGACGCCGTGCGCGGTGAAGATCTGGTCGTAGTGGTGCGGCGGCAGGAATCCGGCTTCGCCGGCGGACGCCAACGCCTGCTGGCTACGCATCATGATGGCGTCGGCGAAGCCGCGCAGCAGCATGACCATCGCCACGACGATATACATGATACCAATTTTTTTATGGTCGACCGAAGTCAGCCATTCGCTCCACAGCCACTTCCATTTGCCGAAATAGGTCAGCAGCGCCAGCACTGCCAGGCCCCCGACGATAATTGCGGCTACGGTGACCATGATGATCGGTTCGTGGTACGGAACCGCATCAAGTGTTAATTTTCCCAACATCAGTTATTCCTCGGCTCCGGCGTGAGCAGCATGTTCACCCATGTCCATACCTTGGCTCATGTCCATGCCTTCGTGCGCGCCAGCGCCCTTGTGCATATCCATGTCGCCCATGAATTTGGCAATTGTTTCTTTGAACAAATTCGGTTTGACAGCGGCAAAGTACTCGACCGGGTTGTTTTCACTCGGCTCTGCCAGTTTGTTAAAGTCGTCGGTGGTGTTCAGGTTTTTAGGCGATGCCTTCACCTTGGCCACCCACTGATCGAAGTCGCCTTCGGTCGGGGTAACGATCGCGGTGAATTTCATACCGGAGAAGCCTGCGCCGCTGTAGCTGCTGGAGATGCCCTTGTAGGCACCGGCTTCGTTGCCGATCAGGTGCAGTTTGGTCTGCATGCCGGCCATCGCATAAATCTGTCCACCCAACTGCGGGATAAAGAACGAGTTCATTACCGAGTTAGAGGTGATCTTGAATTCGACTGGAACATCTTTCGGGAAAGCCAGCTCATTAACGGTCGCAATGCCTTGTTCCGGGTAGATGAACAGCCATTTCCAGTCGAGCGACACCACTTCGATCGTCATCGGCTTCTTGTCGGTGACAATCGGCTTGAACGGGTCGAGTTCGTGGGTAGTCTTCCAGGTAATGGTGCCAAGGATGGCGATGATAATGATAGGAATGGTCCAGACGACCGCTTCGATCTTGTTGGAGTGGGCCCAGTTCGGACTGTACTTGGCGTCTTTGTTGGAAGCGCGATACTTCCAGGCAAAGGCGAACGCCATGAAGATAACTGGCACCACCACGATCAACATCAACGCGATTGCAGTGATAATCAGTGTCCGTTGCTCAACACCAATTGCTCCTTTGGGATTCATCAAAACCATATCGCAGCCACTGAGCAATACAGTGCCTGCAATTAATGACAGCATCCCAATACTTTTATTGTATTTCTTAAGTCTCATCTAACGACCTCAATAACAAAGGCTCAATTGTCGTTTCATGTGTGCGGGCATTTTACGGGAAGGTTGCAGTACTGTAAACATGCTTAAGGGAGTGTCAGCGGCTTGTTGACACTTTCTGTTAAGGGGGTCACAGATGTAACCCTGCGTGACAATTTACCAATGACAACAAAGCGTTGGCACGCTGAATCGTGACGAGCAGTCCGTATGTTAAGGAAAACTAAAGGTATGATGAATCTGGCGAAGAAATGCGCGGCGGGGAAATACGCAGAAAAGGTTTATTTAATGTAAAATAATTGTGTCTTAAAGGTGAATTTAATTTTATTTCCGAGCGCCGCAGTCGGATAAAAAAATAATTTTCTCGCTGATTATCTTTTTTTAACGAAATAAATACACCCCCGGATCGCTTTTTTTTCGGCCGGCAAAATCGCCGGCCGGTCGGGTTACGCCAAACGAGCGCGGCGCAGCGCCAGATAATCCAGCATGCTGCCCATCGCGACGCCGAGCAGGCTCAATGCAGCGCCGATCTGCAGCAGCCGGTCGGCCAACAGCGGCGCCTGCGTCCAGTCGAGCGCATTAGCGATCAGCAGCAGCAACCACAGCCCCAGCAGCGAGCAGCCCAGCGTCAGCAGGCGCAGCGCCCAGCGGTAAGCCTGGGTAAACGCGGTGCGCGGCATAAAATCGCCATGCTGCTGGGTGTGTTCCAGCGTCTGGCGGCAGACGCCGAGCAACAGCAAGCCCGGCAGCGCGGCGGCGATCGAGAACAGATAGAACAGCGGCCAACCATGGGCTTCGACGAACCAGCCGGCGATCGGCCCGACATAAACGCGACCCACGGCGGACAGCGCCGACAGCAGCGCGAACTGGGTGGCGGAGAACGAACGGTTGCACAGCGTCATCAGCAGCGCGACGAAGGCCGCGGTGCCCATGCCGCCGCACAGGTTTTCAAGGAAGATGGCGCTGCCCATGGTGAGCAGGTTCTTGTCGGTCACCGCCAGAATCCAATAGCCGAGATTGGAGACCGCCTGCAGGACGCCGAACAGCATCAGGGCGCGGAACAGGGTGAGACGCTGCATCAGCACGCCGCCGAACAGAGCGCCGACGATGGTGGCGAACAGCCCGAGGGTTTTGTTCACCAGCCCCACTTCGCCGGCGTCGAATCCCACGCCGCGGATCAGGAAGGTGGTGCTCAGGCTGCCGGCGAAGGCGTCGCCCATTTTGTACATCACGATCAGTAGCAGGATCAGCCAGGCGTTGTTGCGGCCGAAGAAATCGCGCAGCGGCGCGACGACCGCCTGTTCCATGGTGCGCGGCGCCGGGATGCTTTCATCCGGTTCCGGCGCCATCAGCGTGGCAGCCACGCCGATCAGCATCAATCCGGCCATCAGCCAGTAGGTGGCTTGCCAGCCGAAATAGCGATCCGCCAGCCACAGCGCCAGGCCGCCGGAAACCAGCATCGCCAGCCGATAACCCAGCACCGATATCGCCGCGCCCGCGCCGCGTTCTTCGGCTTTCAGCAGGTCGGTTTTATAGGCGTCGAACACGATATCTTGCGAGGCGGAGCAGAACGCCACCAGCACCGCCAACGCCGCCAGCCACCACAGGTGCTGCGCGGGTTGCATAAAGCCCATCGCCACGATCGCCGCCACCAGCAGCAGTTGGCTGATCAGCAGCCAACCGCGCCGCCGCCCGAGGAACGGCGGGGTATAGCGATCCATGAAGGGCGACCAGAGGAATTTGAAGACGTAGGCCTGGCCCACCAGCGAGAAGATGCCGATGGTTTTCAGATCGATGTTTTCGACGGTCATCCAGGCTTGCAGCGTGCCGGAGGTCAGTGCCAGCGGCAGACCCGACGCGAAGCCCAGCAGCAGCAGAATGGCGGAGTTACGCTGGGTGAAGATGTTCAGATAGTGTTTCGACATGAGTTCCCTGTCTGCGCCGCCCGATCCGCCGGGCGGCGCCAGGCGCGCCGATTAGCGCGCGTTTTGCTTGATAAAGTCGTTGACGCTGGTGTCCTGTGCCATGTCGGCGATCACGTCGCCCAGCACGGAGTTGACGGCGTCGGTGATCTTGTCGTTGGTCGCCGTGAAGGCGCCCTGCACGTTATAGGTCGAGCGGTAGTTTTTCACCTGCTTGTTGCCGTTCTTCGCCTGGGCGATGATCGAGATGTCGGCTTTGGTGGTGATGTTGTAGCGCAGGTTGCCTTCGGATACGTCCGCGTACAGATTATTGACGACCACCTGCAGCGCGACCGGGCCGTCGGCGCCAATCATGTAACCGCGGGCGCCCATTTGTTTCTCCAGCACTTCCTGCAGCAGGAAACGCAGATCGCGCGACGGCGTCAGCGTGACCAGTTGGCCGTCGCGGTTCACCTTGGCCAGCGCCTGATCGGTGCGCTGATCCGCGCCATTGATGCTGATGGTGATGCCCTGCAGGGTCGGATCCTGCTGCGGCAGAACGATTTTCGGCGTGACGTTCAGGGTGTTGCTGCTGGTCGCGCAGCCGGCCAGCAGCAGGGCGGTCAGCAAAGGAAGACAAAGTTTCTTTAACATGTTTTCTGTCTCATTCTCGATGGATTTAGCAATAATCAGAGCGGGATAGCCGACAACGAATTGCCGACATCATAGCATCGCCGCCGTGCGGTGGAAGCGCGGAAGGCGCCTGAGTGACAAATTTTTACCTGCCGTTGATAAAAACACGCTTTTTTGGCCCGCTCAATCGGATAATCCCCCAAGCGGCGGGGATGACGCTCATCCTCTGACCGCAGAAAAGAGAAATTTGTCCAGGCGATGGTCTAAACGGGGGAAAACCGGCTAATATTGAACTAGATGGGCACGGTCCTCTGCCGGTGTTGTAAGGAGATCCTATGATTCGCGAGCAAATAGAAGCAAAGTTAAGGGCGGCGTTTGAGCCCGCGTATCTGGAAGTCGTTGATGAAAGCTATCGTCATAACGTTCCGGCGGGTTCAGAAAGTCATTTCAAAGTGGTATTGGTCAGCGATCGCTTCGTCGGCGAACGGTTTTTGACGCGTCACCGCTCCATCTACGGGGTATTGTCGGAAGAGTTGGCCGATGGCGTACACGCGCTGGCGCTGCACACCTATACGCTCAAAGAGTGGGAAGGGTTGCAGGATACCGTGCCGGCCTCGCCGCCGTGCCGCGGCGCCGGGACGCTGGCCTGAGGGGGAAATTTTCAGGTATCAGTGGAACTTTGCCCTCGAATTAGGGTATTACTACTGACGAATTTTGAAACGGCCTGCGGGCCGTTTCTGTTTTTGACGACGACACGGCCGATGCGCAATATGGCCAACGTTCGGTCTGTTTTGGCGGCCTTTTGGCGATCGAATCGACAAAAGTGTGATTTTTAGCGCGCCTGCGCCGCCTAGCTTTCCTCGACTCGCCATGCATGCGCCGCTATAATGTCGCGTCTTATTTTTCCGGAATGGTTTCGGGACGCTTCTGTCATCAGGGAACTCGGTTCTTATTTGTAGCCGTCCTGGTTCTTGGAACGGAGTTGACCGAGCACTGTGATTTTTTTGAGGTAACAAGATGCAAGTTTCAGTAGAAACCACTCAAGGCCTTGGGCGCCGTCTCTCTATTACTGTACCGGCTGATACTATCAAGCAGGCGGTGAAGAAAGAGCTGATCAACGCAGCGAAAAGCGTGCGTATCGACGGCTTCCGCAAAGGCAAAGTGCCGATGAACATCGTGGAACAGCGTTACGGCGCCTCTGTTCGTCAGGACGTGCTGGGCGAAGCGATGCAGCGCAGCTTCGTTGACGCGATCATCAAAGAAAAGATTAATCCGGCCGGCGCACCAAACTACGTGCCGGGCGAGTACAAAGAAGGTGAAGACTTCACTTTCGCCGTTGAATTCGAAGTGTATCCAGAAGTTGAGCTGAAAGGCCTGGAAAACATCGAAGTTGAAAAACCAGTAGTGGAAGTGAACGACGAAGACGTCGACGCGATGCTGGACACTCTGCGCAAGCAGCAGGCGACCTGGAAAGAAACCGATCGCGCGGCGGAAGCTGAAGATCGCGTGACCGTTGACTTCACCGGTTCTATCGACGGTGAAGAGTTCGAAGGCGGCAAAGCGTCCGACTTCGTGCTGGCAATGGGCCAGGGCCGCATGATCCCAGGCTTCGAAGAAGGTCTGGTCGGTCACAAAGCGGGCGAAGAGTTCTCCATCGACGTGAACTTCCCGGAAGACTACCACGCGGAAAACCTGAAGGGCAAAGCGGCCAAATTCGCTATCGTGCTGAAGAAAGTTGAAGAGCGCGAGCTGCCGGAACTGACCGAAGAGTTCATCAAGCGTTTCGGCGTGGCGGACGGTTCCGTTGCCGGTCTGCGCACCGAAGTTCGCAAGAACATGGAGCGCGAGCTGAAAGGCGCCGTGCGTAACCGCATCAAGTCTCAGGCGATCGAAGGCCTGGTGAGCGCGAACGAAATCGACGTGCCTGCTGCGCTGATCGACGGCGAAATCGACGTGCTGCGTCGTCAGGCTGCACAGCGTTTCGGCGGCAACGAGAAGCAAGCGCTGGAACTGCCACGCGAGCTGTTCGAAGAGCAAGCCAAACGCCGCGTAGTGGTTGGCCTGCTGCTGGGCGAAGTGATCAGCACCAACGATCTGAAAGCTGACGAAGACCGCGTGAAGACGCTGATCGAAGAAATGGCCTCCGCCTACGAAGATCCGAGCGAAGTCATTGAGTTCTACAGCAAAAACAAAGAGCTGATGAACAACATGCGCAACGTGGCTCTGGAAGAGCAAGCGGTTGAAGCCCTGCTGGCAAAAGCGAAAGTGACTGAAAAAGCCACTACCTTCAGCGAGCTGATGAACCAAACTCAACAGGCGTAATGCCTGCGTGCCGGGCGCGATGAACGGCGCCCCCGGTTTCGCCTGGCGAACCGGCGCACGATGAAAAAGCCCGTAACCTCAGGTTGCGGGCTTTTCTTTTTGCCACGTTGCTGATTAATCTCAGGTTAAGCGGGGCAATATGCACTATATTTACCCTGTTGCCTGGGGAACTGGCTGGCATGATAACGGTCAGAATAACGGCATCGTTTCCGGCGCGCGGAGAAAATCGGCCTCTGGGCTTGAAATCGCGCCGGGCTCCCCCAATCTGTAAAGAATAATTCTGGGGCTGTTTGCCAAAGTGCGCGGGATGAAATAACCGTCGGGTACGTGTGGCGCGGGTCGAATGCTTGAGCATAGTCATCATGGCCGTTCTCAAGTAGAATCGGCGTATTAGGGTGACACCCTGGCCGCCAAGGCAATTTCTATTAGGAGACGGTAATGTCATACAGTGGCGAACGAGATCAATTTGCACCGAACATGGCGCTGGTGCCGATGGTGGTAGAGCAGACTTCACGCGGGGAGCGTTCTTACGACATCTATTCCCGCCTGCTGAAAGAGCGCATCATTTTCCTGACCGGCCAGGTGGAAGATCACATGGCCAACCTGATCGTGGCGCAAATGCTGTTCCTCGAAGCGGAAAGCCCGGAAAAAGACATTTTCCTCTACATCAACTCGCCGGGCGGGGTGATCACCGCGGGCATGTCGATTTACGACACCATGAAGTTCATCAAGCCGGACGTCAGCACCATCTGTATGGGGCAGGCGTGCTCGATGGGCTCCTTCCTGCTGACCGCGGGCGCCAAAGGCAAACGTTTCTGCCTGCCGAACTCGCGCGTGATGATTCACCAGCCGCTGGGCGGCTACCAGGGCCAGGCGACGGACATCGAAATCCACGCGCGTGAAATCCTCAAGGTGAAAGCGCGCATGAATGAACTGATGGCCGAGCATACCGGCCAGCCGCTGGAGCAGATCGAGCGCGATACCGAGCGCGATCGCTTTATGACCGCGGAAGAAGCCGTGGAATACGGCCTGGTTGACGGCATTCTGACACACCGCAGCTAGAACCACGCGGCGCCGATGGACTATAGTAATCAGAGTGGGCAGGGGCTCGCTCTGTTGTAGCCCCCCGGCGTTCCCGATATGAGTTTGGGCGCACTGCCGCCGTGATTTTCCTGCGGGACAAGACTAAAGAAGAGGTTTGACTGATGACAGATAAGCGCAAAGACGGTTCAGGAAAGCTGCTGTACTGCTCTTTTTGCGGCAAAAGCCAGCATGAAGTGCGTAAGCTGATTGCCGGGCCGTCAGTGTATATCTGCGATGAATGTGTCGATCTGTGTAACGACATTATTCGCGAAGAGATTAAAGAAGTTGCCCCGCATCGTGAGCGCAGTGCGCTGCCGACGCCGCACGAAATCCGCCACCACCTGGATGACTATGTCATCGGTCAGGAGCAGGCGAAGAAAGTGCTGGCGGTTGCGGTGTACAACCACTACAAACGCCTGCGCAACGGCGATACCAGCAACGGTATCGAGTTGGGCAAGAGCAACATCTTGCTGATTGGCCCAACCGGCAGCGGCAAGACTCTGCTGGCGGAAACGCTGGCGCGCTTCCTGGACGTGCCGTTCACCATGGCCGACGCCACCACGCTGACCGAAGCCGGTTACGTGGGCGAGGACGTGGAAAATATTATCCAGAAGCTGTTGCAAAAATGTGACTATGACGTGCAGAAAGCGCAGCGCGGCATCGTTTATATCGATGAAATTGATAAGATTTCCCGCAAGTCCGACAATCCGTCTATCACGCGTGACGTTTCGGGTGAAGGCGTGCAGCAGGCGCTGCTGAAGCTGATTGAAGGTACCATCGCCGCGGTTCCGCCGCAGGGCGGGCGCAAGCATCCGCAGCAGGAGTTCCTGCAGGTCGATACCTCCAAGATCCTGTTTATCTGCGGCGGCGCATTTGCCGGCCTGGATAAGGTGATCGGTCAGCGCGTCAACACCGGCTCCGGCATCGGCTTCGGCGCGACCGTCAAGGGCGAGTCCGAGAAGGCCACCGAAGGCGAACTGTTGCTGCAGGCCGAACCGGAAGACCTGATCAAGTTCGGTCTGATCCCTGAGTTCATCGGCCGTCTGCCGGTGGTGGCGACCCTGAGCGAGCTGAGCGAAGACGCGCTGATTCAGATCCTGAAAGAGCCGAAGAACGCTCTGACCAAGCAGTATCAGGCGCTGTTCAACCTGGAAGGCGTGGAGCTGGAGTTCCGTGACGAAGCGCTGAACGCCATCGCCAAGAAAGCCATGGCGCGCAAAACCGGCGCCCGCGGCCTGCGTTCCATCGTGGAAGGCGCGCTGCTCGATACCATGTACGATCTGCCGTCGATGGACAGCGTGGATAAAGTGGTGATCGACGAGTCGGTGATCGCCGGTCAATCCAAACCGCTGCTGATTTACGGCAAGCCGGAAGCCCAGGCGTCTGGCGAATAATTAGCCAGTTAAACCAGCGCGTTATCAGCAAAATGGGGGATTTCATCCCCCATTTCTTTTTCCTGCATTCTTGCCGTTGAATGTAAGAGATTCATCCCCATATACTCATTAACCAGATTTTATGAAACGTTAGATGCTTGCGTCTCATGAGATTCCCCCTCAACCTGGCGGAAATTAAACTAAGAGAGAGCTCTATGAACCCTGAGCGTTCCGAACGCATTGAAATCCCCGTTTTGCCATTGCGCGACGTGGTGGTTTATCCGCACATGGTGATCCCGTTATTTGTTGGCCGGGAAAAATCGATTCGGTGCCTCGAAGCCGCAATGGATCACGATAAGAAGATCATGCTGGTGGCACAGAAAGAGGCCTCAACGGATGAACCTGGCATTAACGACTTGTTCTCGGTTGGCACCGTAGCGTCGATCCTGCAGATGCTGAAGCTGCCGGACGGCACGGTAAAAGTGCTGGTCGAGGGGCTGCAGCGCGCACGCATCACTACGCTGTCCGACAGCGGTGAGCATTTTGCCGCGCAGGCGGAATACCTTGAATCGCCGGCTATCGACGAGCGCGAGCAAGAAGTGCTGGTGCGCACCGCGATCAATCAGTTTGAAGGCTATATCAAACTGAACAAAAAAATCCCGCCGGAGGTGCTGACGTCACTGAACAGCATCGACGACGCCGCGCGCCTGGCGGACACCATCGCCGCCCACATGCCGCTGAAACTCAGCGACAAACAGTCGGTGCTCGAGATGTCCGACATCACCGAGCGTCTGGAATACCTGATGGCGATGATGGAGTCGGAGATCGACCTGCTGCAGGTTGAGAAACGCATCCGCAACCGCGTCAAGAAGCAGATGGAGAAGAGCCAGCGCGAGTACTATCTGAATGAGCAGATGAAGGCGATTCAGAAAGAACTGGGTGAGATGGACGACGCGCCGGATGAGCACGAAGCGCTGAAGCGCAAGATCGATGCGGCGAAAATGCCGAAAGAGGCGCGCGAGAAAACCGAAGCGGAACTGCAAAAGCTGAAGATGATGTCGCCGATGTCGGCGGAAGCGACCGTGGTACGCGGCTACATCGACTGGATGCTGCAGGTGCCGTGGAACGCGCGCAGCAAGGTGAAAAAAGACCTGGTCAAGGCGCAGGAAGTGCTCGATACCGATCACTACGGCCTGGAGCGCGTCAAGGATCGCATCCTCGAGTACCTCGCGGTGCAGAGCCGAGTCAGCAAAATCAAAGGGCCTATCCTGTGTCTGGTTGGGCCGCCGGGCGTGGGTAAAACCTCGCTGGGGCAGTCGATCGCCAAAGCGACCGGGCGCCAGTACGTGCGCATGGCGTTGGGCGGCGTGCGTGACGAAGCGGAAATCCGCGGTCACCGCCGTACCTACATCGGATCGATGCCGGGCAAACTGATCCAGAAAATGGCCAAGGTTGGGGTGAAGAACCCGCTGTTCCTGCTGGATGAGATCGACAAGATGTCTTCCGACATGCGCGGCGATCCGGCTTCCGCTCTGCTGGAGGTGCTGGATCCGGAACAGAACGTGGCGTTCAACGACCACTACCTGGAAGTGGATTACGATCTGTCCGACGTGATGTTCGTCGCCACCTCCAACTCGATGAACATCCCTGCGCCGCTGCTGGACCGTATGGAAGTGATCCGTCTGTCGGGTTATACCGAGGATGAAAAGCTCAACATCGCCAAACAGCACCTGCTGCCGAAGCAGCTTGAGCGCAACGCGCTGAAAAAAGGCGAGCTGACGGTCGACGACAGCGCCATCATCGGCATCATTCGCTTCTACACCCGCGAAGCCGGGGTGCGCAGCCTGGAGCGTGAAATATCCAAACTGTGCCGTAAAGCGGTGAAAACGCTGCTGATGGACAAGAAGCGCAAACACATCGAGATCAACGGCGACAACCTGAAGGACTACCTGGGCGTGCAGCGCGTCGATTACGGCCGTGCGGATACCGAAAACCGCGTGGGCGAAGTCACCGGGCTGGCGTGGACGGAAGTGGGCGGCGATCTGCTGACCATCGAAACCGCCTGCGTGCCGGGCAAAGGCAAGCTGACTTACACCGGCTCTCTGGGTGAAGTGATGCAGGAATCGATTCAGGCGGCGCTGACCGTGGTGCGCGCGCGCGCGGAGAAATTGGGCATCAACGCCGATTTCTACGAGAAGCGCGACATCCACGTGCACGTGCCGGAAGGGGCGACGCCGAAAGACGGCCCAAGCGCCGGTATCGCGATGTGCACCGCGCTGGTCTCCTGCCTGACCGGCAACCCGGTACGCGCCGATGTGGCGATGACCGGCGAGATCACCCTGCGCGGCCAGGTATTGCCGATCGGTGGCCTGAAAGAGAAGCTGCTGGCGGCGCATCGCGGCGGCATCAAAACCGTGCTGATCCCTTACGAGAACAAGCGCGATCTTGAAGAGATCCCGGACAATGTCATCGCCGATCTGGAGATTCATCCGGTGCAGCGAATCGATGAAGTTTTGAACATTGCGTTGCAAAACCCGGCCTTCGGCGCACTGCCGGTAGCGGCAAAATAGTGACGAATCGCAAAAACCATTGATAAAACTTATACTGGCAAGCCATTTCGGACTTGCCAGTATTTTTTTGTACCGCTAAGTTAGATCTCTGTCGGCCCACGTTTTGCCACGCAGTCGGTGGCTTGCCAAGGTTCGATGGGATTGATATAACAGCTGCGCTGTCGCAACCGTAGGGATTTTTCGGTGCGACGATAGAATTCTAGAGGGGATGATAGAGTGAATAAGTCACAACTGATCGACAAGATTGCCGCAGGTGCTGATATTTCCAAAGCGGCAGCTGGACGTGCTTTAGACGCAGTAATCGCTTCCGTTACCGACTCTCTGAAAGCTGGGGATGACGTGGCTCTGGTTGGTTTCGGTTCCTTCACCGTGCGTGAACGTTCGGCTCGTACCGGCCGTAACCCGCAAACCGGTAAAGAAATCAAGATCGCGGCAGCCAAAGTGCCGGCCTTCCGTGCAGGGAAAGCGCTGAAAGACGCTGTAAACTGATTTGGCGTCTAACCGTTTAGCGTAACAGGGTTTTGTAATAAACAATCACCTGACGCAGCGGTGCTGGTAAGGTAAGATACAAGGCGCATCGGACTGATGCGCTTTTTTTATTTTTGTCGCAGGGAACGCGCCTGCACAAGGGTTGTTAATCCACATCACAGCGGAGTGTTGTCACACTATGATGGACAATTTACGCGCGGCTGCCAATCACGTCGTGCTCAAAATCATCCTGGCCCTGATCATCCTGTCATTCGTCCTGACCGGGGTGGGTAACTACCTGATCGGCGGCTCCGGCGATTATGCTGCGAAAGTAAATGGTCAGACGATCGAACGCGCTCAGCTGGAACAGGCTTTCCAAAGCGAGCGTAGCCGCATGCAGCAGCAGCTGGGTGACCAGTTCTCTGCGCTGGCCGGCAACGAAGGCTACATGCAGCAGATGCGCCGTCAGGTGTTGTCCCAGTTGATCGACAACATGCTGCTCGACCAATACGCCAAGAAGCTGGGCCTGGCAGTCAGCGACGATCAGATCAAGGACGCCATCCGCAAGGCGCCTTATTTCCAAACCAACGGCCAGTTCGATAACGCCAAGTACCTCGACCTGATCGGCCGTATGGGCTACACCGCCGACAACTTCGCGCAGTCGATGCGTCAGCAGCTGGTCAATCAGCAGCTGATCCAGGCCTTCGGCGAATCCGGCTTCGTGCTGCCGTCCGAATCGCAAGCCATGGCGGCGTTGGTGCTGCAGGAGCGCGACGTGCGTCTGGCGACTATCGATCTGAAGGCGCTGCAGGCGAAACAGAGCGCCGGCGACGACGAACTGAAGGCGTATTACGATCAGAACAAGAACAGCTTCATCGCCCCGGAGCAGGTGAAGGTGAGCTATATCCCGTTGGACGCCGCGTCCATGCAGGATAAGGTGAAAGTGAGCGAAGAGGACATCAGCGCTTACTACGACCAGCACAAGAGCAGCTACGGCCAGCCGGAGCGTAAAAACTACAGCGTGATCCAGCTGAAAACCGAGGCGGAAGCCAATGCGGCGCTGGACGAGCTGAAGAAGGGCGCCGATTTCGCCACGCTGGCGAAAGAAAAATCCACCGACATCATCTCACGCCGTACCGGCGGTGAACTGGGTTGGCTGGAGCCGGAAACCACCGCCGACGAACTGAAGCAGGCTAACCTGACTGAAAAAGGGCAGCTGTCCGGCGTGGTGAAATCTTCCGTCGGCTACCTGATCGTGCGTTTGAACGACATCGAACCAGAGAAACTGAAGCCGCTGAGCGA
The DNA here is from genome assembly GCF_051172315.1 of Serratia sp. B501. Lineage (NCBI taxonomy): Bacteria > Pseudomonadati > Pseudomonadota > Gammaproteobacteria > Enterobacterales > Yersiniaceae > Serratia > Serratia sp. B501. The sequence goes on along the minus strand of NZ_JBPIZB010000002.1, from coordinate 733,930 downwards.
AGTGCATGACGCTATCGCCAAGCAGGTGAAGCAGGAGAAAGCGGTAGACGCGTATTACGCGCTGCAGCAGAAGGTGAGCGAAGCGGCAACCAGCGACAACGAATCCCTGGCCTCGGCTGAAGAAGCGGCGGGCGTGAAAGCGGCGCAAACCGACTGGTTCACCCGCGACAACATCCCTGCGGCGTTGAACTTCAAGCCGGTGGTGCAGGCGATCTTCGACGGTTCGCTGATCGGCGAGAACGGCGCACCGGGCAGTAACTCCGACGTGATCACCGTAGACGGCGACCGCGCCTTCGTGGTGCGCGTGAGCGGCCACAAGCCGGAAGGCATCGAGCCGTTCGACCAGGTAAAAGACCGCGTGGCGGATCTGGTGAAACGCAACAAGGCGGTGCAGGAAGCGAAACTGCAGGGCGAGAAGCTGCTGGTTGAGCTGAAGCAGGGCAAGGGCGACGAGGCGATGAAAGCCGCCGGCCTGAGCTTTGGCGCCGTGCAGAAGATGGCGCGCGCGCCGGAAGACAGCCAGCTGGTGGAGAGCGTGTTCGCGCTGCCGCACCCGCAGGACGGCAAACCGGTGTACGGCATGTCGCAGGATCGCCAGGACAACGTGGTGCTGATCGCACTCGATGCGGTGAAGCCAGGCACGCTGCCGGAAGACGAAATGAAAACCTTCGTCGGCAAGATGGAAGAGGGCGCGACCGGCGTTTCCTTCGATTCGCTGCTGGCGAGCCTGCGTAAAGAAGCCAAAATTAAAATGGGCGCCGCTGAGCAACAGCCGCAGTAATCGCCGCATTTTTCTGCAACGCAATGCAACAAACAAAGGCCGCTTTCGCGGCCTTTTCCACATCTGATATCCGCCGATTGCTGAATATCTGCCGCCGCGGCAAGGTAGCCGTGCTGTCACACACAAGGAGGATACAGCATGCAACATACAGAGAAAAAAACGTTATCAGGTTACCGTCATCACGTTAAAGCCGCGTTGGCCGCGCTGTTGTTATGCCTGGCGGTGCCGGCCGCCGCGGCGGATAAAGCCGATGCGCCGGCGCCGATGCTCTCAACCCCGACGAGCAATGGCGGGCAACAGGCGATGACCAAGGCGGCCGAAGAGACGGCGGTCAGTATCAATCAGGCCACTGCCGAACAGCTCGCAGCGGCTTTGAGCGGTGTCGGTCTGAAGAAGGCGGAAGGCATTGTGCGCTATCGCGAACAGAACGGGCCATTCACCCAGGTTGAGCAACTGCAGGAGGTGCCGGGCATCGGGCCGGCGCTGTTCGAGAAGAACCGCACTAGGCTGAAAATGTGATCCCGGTCGCGGCTGCGCGGCAAAATGCCGCTGAGGCAATGGCGACTCTGCTACATTTTACAGGTCTTACCAGTTTGGCGCGTTGACCAAACGGGCGAGGGAGCCCACGCGGCTCCCTCTTTCTGTAATCACCAGGCAGGAGCGATCGTTCCCTATGCAAACCTTTATCAAAGTTCGCGGTTATCACCTTGATGTCTACCAGCACGTTAACAATGCCCGCTATCTGGAGTTTCTGGAGGAGGCGCGCTGGGAGTGGCTGGAAAACGAGGCAGGGTTCCGCTGGATGACGGAAAACAACATCGCTTTCATCGTGGTGAACATCAATATCAATTACCGCAGCCCGGCGGTATTGGGGGATAAACTGCGCATCGACAGCCAGATGGTGCAGCTCAACGGCAAAAGCGGGGTGCTGAGCCAGAAGGTGACGCAGGATCCGGCGGGGACGCCGGTGGCCGACGCGCTGCTGACTTTCGTGTGCGTCGATCTGAAAACGCAGCGGGCGCTGCCGATTGAAGGGGAATTGCGCGAGCACCTGGAAGCGCTCACGCCCAAATAACATTCGCAGTCAGCTCACCGGCGGCGGAGGCTGCCGCCGTCGCTGCCTCAGGCCAGACCGGCCTTCTGTTTCAACGCCGCCATCACTTCCGCCTGGTTGGCGCGATACTGCGTCAGGCCATTGGCGCGCAGGTTGCAGGCGGCGCATTCGCCGCAGCCGTCACCTTTGATGCCGTTGTAGCAGGTCAGCGTATCCTGACGCACCCGATCCAGCTGCTGGTAATAGTCCGCCAGCGCCCAGGTTTCGGCCTTGTTCAGCCACATCAACGGCGTTTCGAAGCGGATATCGCGGGCGATGCCCAACACCACCGCCTGGTTCAGCGCTTTGACGAACTCGTCGCGGCAATCCGGGTAGCCGGAGAAGTCGGTTTCACACACGCCGGTGATCACCGCCTCCGCTTCCACCTGGTAGGCGTAGATCGCCGCCAGCGTCAGGAACAGGATGTTGCGGCCCGGCACGAAGGTGCTCGGCAGCGCGTTTTTCTGGTTGGGATCGTAGGCGGGAACCGGAATATTGTCGCGAGTCAGGCTGCTGATGGCCAGCTCATTGAGCAACGTCACGTCCAGCACCTTGTGCGCCTTGGCGCCGAGGGCCTCCGACAGCTCCTGAGCCACTTCAATTTCGGCGCGATGGCGCTGGCCGTAATCGAACGTGACGCAGTGAACTTCGTCATACTGTTGCAATGCCTGGATCAAGCAGGTCGTGGAGTCTTGTCCACCGCTGAAAACGACAACCGCGCGCTTCATAAAATCACCTTTTTGGGCTTTGGCCATTCCCGATACACATTCGGGCGGCAGGATAAAAATTGCGTTGCGGCGACAATAGTAGCAGAAAGGGCCGTCAGGCGCAGGGCGGTTCGGCTCCGGTCGGTGCGTCATCCACCGGCGGCGGCAGCCACGCCTGGCAAAAATCGAACCAGCCATGGGCGGTCAGCGTCACGCCATGCATGCGCGGCGGCGCGCTGATCTGATACTGGTAGTGGAACAGCGGCGTGATGATGGCGGCGGCCATCAGCTGTTGATAATAGGCCTGCAGCCGTTCGAAGCGCAGTGGCTGCGCCTGCAGCTGCTGGATCTCCCGCAGCGTCTCCTGTTGCTGCTGCCAGCGGCTTGCCGTCAGGATGCCGCGCCACAGCGGATCCTGCCGCAGCCAGCTCTCCAGCGTCGCCTCCGGCGCCTCGCCGATCAGGTTGTCCGCCAGCAGCAGGTCGGCCTGGGCGATCTGCGCCTCGCTTTGCCAGCGTTTGCCGGCGTAGTAACGCACTTCCAGCTCGCAGCCGTGCTGCGCGAGCAGCCGCTGTAGCGCGACCGTCACCGTTTCCAGCTCGACCGGCGGCCGATACAGCAATGTTAGCCGAGCGGGCAGCGGGACATCTTCTTCAATCCGTTGGCTGGGGATGCGCCAGCCGGGCAGCATTTCATGGCTGGGGGTGATCACGCTGTTGGGGATCGGCAGATGGCTGAGCAGGCCGGACTGCTGGATCAGCATCAGCAGCTTTTGCCCCTGGGCTTCGCTCAGCACGCCGTGGCGCAGGTTCAGCGCCAGATAACACCAGCCCAGGCTCATGCTGCGCTGTACCGGCCGGGCCTGCGCCAAATCGTCTTGCTGACCGATGGTGATGCGCACCGGATGCCGGCAGCTGGCATCGGCGCCGGCGATGGGCAGATCGGGCGTGATCCAGTATTCGATGGTGTCCAGATACGGATGCTGCAGATGGTAACCGGCATGCTGTTCCAGCCTCACCAACTGCGGTTCATTCAACGCCAGTTTAAATGGGCCGGCGCCGATGGCCGGCAGTTCGGGGTGCGTCATCAGACAAGGCAGCTCCGCCAGCCGGTGTGCCAGCCAATAGTCCGGCAGGTGCAGGTCGAACTGAATGCACAGCGGATGCGGCAGGCTGACGTTCGCGACGCTGCTCAGGCTGGGTTGGCTGCGCGGATGGCCCAGCAGTTTTTCCAGCGTTTGCAGCAGTTGCTGGCCGGTCAACGGTTCGCCGTTGTGCCAGCGCAGCTGGCTACGCAAAAAGAATTGCCAGCGCAGGCCGCCATCGCTTATCTGCCAGTGGTGCGCCAGATCGGGCTGCGGCTCCGGGTTACCGGTCATCAGGCGCGTCAGCCCGGCGTGCAGGGTCGACACCAGATGTTGCTCGGCGCGGCCGGTCAGCGTGAGCGGATCGAGCGCCTCCAGCGTACGGTAATAGGGAATGCGCAGCGTCGGGCTGCCGGCCTGCCATTGCCCGCCGAGGTGCGGGCTGAGCAGATCCTGCAGGTGTTGCGGATCGAGCTGCGCCATCTCCAGCGCCCCCTGATGATTGCCCTGTTGCAACAGCTGCTGCAACAGCTGCGCGCGCAGCTCATCCGGGGTTTTCAGGCAATGCAGGCTGGCGCGTTTGCCGCGGCCGGGCTGCGAATGCCAGCTCAGCCAGCCCTGATCCTGCAGCTGCTGCACCAGCGTGCGGGCATGGCGTTCGCTGCAGTAGAACATTGCCGCCAGCTCGCCGATGGTCACGGCGACCGGCGCGTTGCCGAGCTGTTGATACAGGCGTTGATATTGGCTGAGACGGTGAACCAGGCGCATGAGCAGAAATCCGGAACAGTTTTCCCAAATTGTTCACTATTACTTCCGCAAATACCATCCCATACTGCACTGATTGTAATCGCGTTCACATTCATGAGGTCTTTATGTATCGCCTGGCGGCTTTCGATATGGACGGCACGCTGTTGATGCCGGATCACCGGGTTGGCCCGGAAACGCTGGCGGTGCTGAACCAGCTGGTGGAGCGGGAGATGGTGGTGACGTTCGCCACCGGGCGGCACTACCTTGATGCGCAACCGATCATGGCGCAGCTGGGGTTGCAGGGCTATCTGATCACCGGCAACGGCACGCGGGTGTATGACAACCGCGGCCAACAGCTGCACGCCGCCGATCTGCCGGCGGAGATCGCCGAAGAGGTGCTGCATCATCATTGGCGCACCCGCGCCAGCATGCACGTGTTCCGCGACGAAGGTTGGCTGACCGAGTTCCCCGCGCCGGAAGAGATGCTGCAGGCGCACCACCTGAGCGGCTTTCGTTTCCAACTGGCTGACGTGCGCCGCTTACCGGCGTTCGGCAACAGCAAGGTGTGCTTTGTCGCACCGCATGAGGAGTTGCTGGAATTGCAGGTGCAGCTGCGGGCGCAGCTGGGCGGCGAGGCCGATCTGTGTTTCTCCGCTTACGATTGCCTGGAGGTGCTGCCGCTTGGTTGCAACAAGGGCGCGGCGCTGGACCGGCTGAGCCGTCACCTGGGATTGACGATGGCCGACTGCATGGCGTTCGGCGATGCGATGAACGACAAAGAGATGCTGGGCGCGGTGGGACACGGCGTGGTGATGGGGAACGCCCTGCCGCAGCTGAAATCCCTGCTGCCGCAGCTGCCGGTTATCGGCCACTGCCAACAACAGGCGGTGGCTCATTATTTACAACATTGGCTGCGTTCACCTTGCCTCACCTATTCCCCCGAATAATGAGGTTCTCCTTACAGCCGGCCGGGTATGACTACCCGGCTTTTTTTTACGTTGCGCCCGGCGTTACAAATCCGCCAACTGCGCCAGATACGGTTGCAGATCGCCAATGTTGTTGCTGACCCACTCCGGGTTGTAATAGGTATCGAGGTAGCGCTCGCCGCTGTCGCACAGCAGGGTGACGATCGCCCCTTGCTCGCCGTTTTCCCGCATCTGCTTCGCCAATTGCAGCGCGCCCCAGACGTTGGTGCCGGTGGAGGCGCCGACCTTGCGGCCGAGCACGGCCTCCAGCCAGTGAATGGTGGCGACGCTGGCGGCGTCCGGCACCCGCAACATGTTATCGACCACCGAAGGGATGAACGACGGCTCGGCGCGTGGGCGGCCGATGCCTTCGATACGGCTGCCGCAGCTGCCGATCAGGGTGCGATCGCCGTGGTGGAAGCAGTCATAGAACACCGAGTTTTCCGGATCGACCACCGTCAACCGGGTGTCGTGCCCCTGATAGCGGATATAGCGCCCCAGCGTGGCGGAGGTGCCGCCGGTGCCGGCGCTCATCACGATGTGTTTCGGCACCGGGAAGGGTTCGCGCGCCATCTGGCGGAAGATGCTGTCGGCGATATTGTTGTTGCCGCGCCAGTCGGTGGCGCGCTCGGCGTAGGTGAACTGATCCATATAGTGGCCGTTCAGCTCTTTCGCCAGCTGTTCGGAAGCGGCGTAGATCTGGGCGGCGTGATCGACGAAGTGACAGCGGCCGCCGTAAAAGGCGATCTGCTCTACCTTGCGGCGTGCGGTGCAGGACGGCATCACCGCGATGAACGGCAGACCGATCAGCCGCGCGAAGTAGGCTTCGGACACCGCCGTGCTGCCGGAAGAGGCCTCGATGATGGTGGTGTTCTCGGTGATCCAGCCGTTGCACAGGCCGTATAGGAACAGCGAGCGCGCCAGGCGGTGTTTCAGGCTGCCGGTCGGGTGGGTGCTCTCATCTTTCAGGTACAGGCAGATGCCGGGAAACGCCGGCAGGTTCAGGCGAATCAGGTGCGTATCGGCGGAGCGTTGAAAATCCGCTTCTATTTCACCGATAGCATATTTTACCCAAGAGTTTGTCATGATTTGGCCTCAGAATAGGGGGCTGATTTATGGCGTAGCATAGCCTGTCGGCAGGAAAAAAGGATTGCCATTTTCCCTGTTTAATCGCCTAATGGGAGAAAATTTTTCTCCAGGTGGCCGCTATGTTAGATAAAACAGACCGTAAGCTGCTGTGCATGCTGCAGCAAGATTGCACCCAGTCGCTGCAGGCGCTGGCCGATGCGGTTAATTTGACCTCTACGCCGTGCTGGAAGCGCCTGAAGCGTCTGGAAGACGAAGGCTATATCCGCGGCCGGGTGGCCTTGTTGGATAACGAAAAGCTTGGCCTGGGGCTGACGGCGTTCGTACTGATCAAGACCCAACAGCACAGCAGCGAGTGGTATCAGGCGTTTGTGCAGCTGACCAGCCAGATGCCCGAGGTGCTGGCGTTCTACCGTATGGCGGGAGAGTACGACTACCTGATGCAGGTCGAAGTGGCAGACATGAAAAGTTACGACGGTTTTTACAAGCGCCTGGTGAACGGCGTGCCGGGCCTTATCGACGTCACCTCGAGCTTTGCCATGGAAAAAATCAAATACACCACCGCGCTGCCGGTGCCGGAGTGAAAAGTTCACCGGACGGGCGGCTCAACGGTGGTATCCTGCTCCGTTGAAGCGGAAAAAGAGACAAACCTCATAAAACCCTGGAATCAAACTGCGTGAGATTATTTGCACAAATCGGCTGGTACTTCCGCCGGGAGTGGCGCCGCTACCTGGGCGCGGTGGTATTGCTGATCGTCATCGCCATCCTGCAACTGCTGCCGCCTAAACTGGTCGGCATCATCGTGGATGGCGTCACCGAAAAACAGATGTCTACCGGCGTGCTGTTGGCCTGGCTCGGGCTGATGATCGGCACCGCGATCGTCGTTTACCTGCTGCGCTATGTGTGGCGAGTGCTGCTGTTCGGCGCTTCCTACCAGCTGGCGGTCGAGCTGCGCGAAAACTTTTACCGTCAGCTCAGTCGGCAGAACCCGGCGTTCTACCTGCGCCACCGCACCGGCGATCTGATGGCGCGCGCCACCAACGACGTGGATCGCGTGGTGTTCGCCGCCGGTGAAGGCGTGCTGACGCTGGTGGATTCGCTGGTGATGGGGTTGGTGGTGCTGGTGGTCATGAGCACCCAAATCAGCTGGCAACTGACGGTGTTGGCGTTAATCCCGATGCCGCTGATGGCGATCGCCATCAAATATTACGGCGATCAGCTGCACCAGCGCTTTAAATCGGCGCAGGCGGCGTTTTCCAGCCTGAACGATCAGGCGCAGGAAAGCATGACCAGCATCCGCATGATCAAGGCCTTCGGGCTGGAAGATCACCAATCCAACCGCTTCGCCGACGTCGCGGCGCAGACCGGCGCCAAGAACATGCACGTGGCGCGGGTGGATGCGCGCTTCGATCCGACCATTTATATCGCCATCGGCGCCTCTAACCTGCTGGCCATCGGCGGCGGCAGCTGGATGGTAGTGAACGGTTCGCTGACGCTCGGGCAACTGACCAGCTTTGTGATGTACCTCGGCCTGATGATCTGGCCGATGCTGGCGCTGGCCTGGATGTTCAACATCGTCGAGCGCGGCAGCGCGGCCTACAGCCGTATCCGCAGCCTGCTCGACGAGGCGCCGGCGGTGCAGGACGGCCCGCAGGCGTTGCCGGCCGGGCGCGGCGTGCTGGAGGTGGATATCCGCGCGTTCCACTACCCGGAAAACCCGCACCCGGCGCTGCATGATGTGGCGCTGACGTTGAAGCCGGGGCAGATGCTGGGGCTGTGCGGGCCGACCGGGGCCGGTAAGTCGACATTACTGTCGCTGATCCAGCGGCAGTTCGACGTCGACCAAGGGCAGATCCGCTATCACGGCCTGCCGCTTCCGCAGGTCAGGCTCGACGACTGGCGTTCGCGGCTGTCGGTGGTGAGCCAGACGCCGTTCCTGTTCTCCGATACCGTGGCGAACAACATCGCGCTGGGCCAGCCGGGGGCGACGCAGGCGCAGATTGAACAGGCGGCGCGGCTGGCCAGCGTCCATGAGGACATTCTGCGGCTGCCGCAGGGCTATGACACCGAAGTGGGCGAACGCGGCGTGATGCTGTCGGGCGGCCAGAAACAGCGCATCTCCATCGCGCGTGCGTTGCTGCTGGATGCGGAGATCCTGATCCTCGACGATGCGTTGTCGGCGGTGGACGGCCGTACCGAGCACCAGATCCTGCACAACCTGCGCAGCTGGGGGCAAGATCGCACGGTGATCATCAGCGCGCACCGGCTGTCGGCATTGACCGAAGCCAGCGAAATCCTGGTGATGCAGCACGGCGGCGTGGCGCAGCGCGGCGATCCGGCGGCGCTGGCGGCGCAGCCGGGCTGGTATCGCGATATGTACCGTTATCAGCAGCTGGAAGCGGCGCTGGACGAAGCGCCGGAAAACGGCGAGGAGGCGTTGGCCGATGAATAAAGTGCAAAAGCTGTGGCCGACGCTGAAGCGGCTACTGGCCTACGGCTCGCCGTACCGCAAACCGCTGGGGGTGGCGGTGCTGATGCTGTGGGTGGCGGCGGCGGCGGAAGTCGCCGGGCCGATCCTGGTCAGCTATTTTATCGATAATTACGTCGCCAAAGGGCAACTGCCGCTGATGATTGTCGGCGGGCTGGCGGCGGCCTACATTCTGCTGGAGCTGCTGGCGGCGGCGCTGCACTACTTCCAGGCGCTGCTGTTCAACCAGGCGGCGGTAGGCGTGGTGCAGCGGCTGCGTACCGACGTGATGGACGCCGCGCTGCGCCAGCCGCTCAGCGCCTTCGACACGCAACCGGTCGGGCAATTGATCTCGCGCGTCACCAACGACACCGAAGTGATCAAGGACCTGTACGTGATGGTGGTCTCCACGGTGCTGAAAAGCGCCGCGCTGATCGGCGCCATGCTGGTGGCGATGTTCAGCCTCGACTGGCGCATGGCGTTAGTGGCTATCTGCATCTTCCCGGCGGTGTTCGTGGTGATGGGCATCTATCAATATTACAGCACGCCGATTGTGCGCCGGGTGCGCAGTTATCTGGCGGACATCAACGACGGTTTCAACGAAGTGATCAACGGCATGGGCGTGATCCAGCAATTCCGCCAGCAGGTGCGCTTCGGCGAGCGCATGAGCGCCGCCAGCCAGTCGCACTATCTTGCGCGCATGCAGACGCTGCGGCTTGACGGTTTCCTGCTGCGGCCGCTGCTCAGCCTGTTTTCGGCGCTGGTGCTGTGCGGTTTGCTGATGTTGTTCGGCTTCAGCGGCGAAGGCGTGATTGGCGTCGGCGTGCTCTATGCCTTCATCAACTACCTCGGGCGTTTGAACGAACCGCTGATCGAGCTGACGTCACAACAGTCAATCCTGCAGCAAGCGGTGGTGGCCGGCGAACGTATTTTCGAACTGATGGATCGCAGCCAGCAAAGCTACGGCGCAGACGATCGTCCGTTGGCCGGCGGCAGCATCGATATCACCGATCTGAGCTTCGCCTACCGTGCGGATAAAAAGGTGCTGCAGCATATTTCGCTGGCGGTGCCCTCACGCGGCTTCGTGGCGCTGGTCGGCCACACCGGCAGCGGCAAGAGCACGCTGGCTAACCTGCTGATGGGCTATTACCCGGTCAGCGAAGGGGAAGTGCGTCTCGACGGTCGTCCGCTCTCCAGCCTGTCGCACCGCACGCTGCGCCAGGGCGTGGCGATGGTGCAACAGGATCCGGTGGTGATCGCCGATTCGGTGCTGGCCAACGTGACGCTGGGGCGCAACATCGATGAAGAAGCCGTCTGGCGGGCGCTGGAAACGGTGCAGCTGGCGGATCTGGTGCGCGGCTTCCCGCAGGGTATCCACACCCGGCTGGGGGAGCAGGGCAATAACCTGTCGGTCGGGCAGAAACAGCTGCTGGCGATGGCGCGGGTATTGGTGCAGGCGCCGCAGATCCTGATCCTCGACGAGGCGACCGCCAACATCGACTCGGGCACCGAGCAGGCTATCCAGCGGGCGCTGCGCGTGATCCGCGAGCACACCACGCTGGTGGTGATCGCTCACCGCCTCTCGACGATCGTCGATGCCGATTCCATTCTGGTGCTGCATCGCGGCCAGGCGGTGGAGCAGGGCAACCATCAACAGCTGCTGGCGCAGCAGGGGCGCTACTACCAGATGTATCAGCTGCAGCTGGCGGGCGAGCAGTTGGCGGAAGCGGTACGCGAGGAGAGCCAACCCGCCTGATCCCATGGGCCGCGATCGCGGCCCTTATTTTTCCCAACGCACCACAAGCAGGCAACTGGTCCAGGCTACGCCCCCTTTCTGCACTTTTTCGACGCGGCGCGCACCAAATCAGTGCGCATTATTTAACCCATTCAAGGTATCGGTACTGCGCCGCGCCGCGGCGGCGCCCGCGTGCCCGCTAATCCGCTGAATCGCCATGCAAAATAAAATGTGGCACAGCCCTTGCTACATATGAGGCGTACCAGGGGTGAGTTTGGGCTTAATTCGTGGAGAGGCAATATGAAGCTGGTGACCGTGGTAATCAAACCGTTCAAGCTGGAGGACGTGCGCGAGGCCTTGTCCTCCGTGGGCATTCAAGGGTTGACCGTAACCGAAGTGAAGGGCTTTGGCCGCCAGAAGGGGCACGCCGAGCTGTATCGCGGCGCCGAATATAACGTCAACTTCCTGCCCAAGGTCAAAATCGATATCGCCATCGCCGACGATCAGTTGGATGAAGTGGTTGATGTCATTAGCAAAGCCGCCTACACCGGCAAAATCGGCGACGGCAAAATTTTCGTTGCCGAATTGCAACGCGTGATCCGTATTCGCACCGGCGAAACCGACGAATCGGCACTGTAACCGCGAACTCAGTTAAGTGATGGGGATGATTGATAATGAAAAGACTGTTATCCATGTTGGGCCTGAGTTCGGTAACACTGGTTCCTTCTTTGGCCCTGGCCGCCCCGGCGGTCGCCGATAAGGCCGACAACGCCTTTATGATGATCTGCACCGCGTTGGTGCTGTTCATGACGCTGCCCGGCATCGCGCTGTTTTACGGCGGCCTGCTGCGCGGCAAAAACGTGCTGTCGATGCTGACGCAGGTCACCGTCACCTTCGCGCTGGTCTGCGTGCTGTGGGTGCTGTATGGCTACAGCCTGGCGTTCAGCGAAGGCAATGCGGTGTTCGGCGGATTCCAGACGGCGATGCTGAAAGGCATCGGCATCGACAGCGTCACCGGCAGCATCAGCCAGATGATCCACGTCGCTTTCCAGGCCTCCTTCGCCTGCATTACCGTGGCGCTGGTGGTGGGGGGCTTCGCCGAACGCATTCGCTTCTCGGCGGTGCTGATCTTCGCGATCCTGTGGTTCACCCTGTCTTACCTGCCGATCGCACACATGGTGTGGGGCGGTGGCTATCTGGCCACCGACGGTGCGCTGGACTTCGCCGGCGGCACCGTGGTGCACATCAACGCCGCCAGCGCCGGGCTGATCGGTGCCTATCTGCTCGGCAAACGCGCCGGCTTTGGTAAAGAGGCGTTCAAACCGCATAACCTGCCGATGGTGTTTACCGGCGCGTCCATCTTGTATATCGGCTGGTTCGGCTTTAACGCCGGTTCCGCCAGCGCGGCTAACGGCATCGCGGCCTTGGCATTCCTGAACACTGTGGTGGCTACTGCGGGCGCCATTCTGTCCTGGACCTTCGCCGAGTGGGTGCTGCGCGGCAAGCCTTCGTTGCTGGGCGCCTGCTCCGGCATGATCGCCGGGCTGGTTGCCGTTACGCCGGCGGCGGGCACCGTGGGCGTGGGTGGCGCGTTGATCATCGGCCTGGTGGGGGGCGTCGCCGGCCTGTGGGGCGTAGTGACGTTGAAGAAATGGCTGAAAGTGGACGACACCTGCGACGTGTTCGGCGTGCACGGCGTGTGCGGCATCGTCGGCTGTCTGCTGACCGGCGTGTTCACCGCTTCTTCCCTCGGCGGCACCGGCTATGCCGAAGGGGTGACGATGGGGCATCAGGTGTGGATCCAGCTGCTGAGCGTCGTGATTACGCTGGTGTGGTCAAGCGTCGCTGCCTTTATCGCCTTCAAGATCGCGGGCGCGATGGTGGGGCTGAGAGTGCCGGAAGAGCAGGAACGCGAAGGGTTGGACGTCAACAGCCACGGCGAGAGCGCCTACAACCAGTAAGACTCGAAGCAGGGCAGTGCGCTAAATACGAAAATAATGATGAAGCAAAAAGGGGCGATGGAAACATCGCCCCTTCCTTTATGCCGCGAATCAGGCGTCGCGTTGGCGAATCACCCCTTCCTGTACGGTGGTGGCGACCAGCACGCCGTCGCGGGTGTAAATCTGGCCGCGCACAAAGCCGCGTGCGCCGGAGGCGGAGGAGCTTTCCACCGCGTACAGCAGCCAATCATCCATGCGGAACGGGCGGTGGAACCACATCGAATGGTCGATGGTGGCCACCTGCATGCCCGGCTCGAGGAAGCCGACGCCGTGCGGCTGCAGCGCCGTCGGCAGGAAGTTAAAGTCCGATGCGTAGCCCAGCAGATATTGGTGGATGCGCGCATCGTCCGGCATGCTGCCGTTGGCGCGGAACCACACGTAGCGATGCGGTTCTTCCACGCTGCCCTTCAACGGGTTGTGGAATTTCACCGGGCGCATTTCGATCGGCTTCTGACCGATAAATTTTTCGCGTACTTTGGTCGGCAGCATCGGCGCCAGCTTCTGAGCAATCTCTGATTCGGACAGCAGCCCTTCCGGCGGCGGCACGTCCGGCATCTGGTTCTGGTGCTCGAAACCTTCTTCCGGGCTCTGGAAGGAGGCGGTCATATAGAAGATAGGTTTGCCGTGCTGGATGGCGCTGACGCGACGGGCGCTGAAGCTGTTGCCGTCGCGCAGGGTTTCTACGTCGTAAACGATCGGCTTGCTGCTGTCGCCCGGGCGCAGGAAGTAGCTGTGGAACGAGTGCACGCTGCGCTCGTCCGGCACCGTCTGTTTGGCGGCGTACAGCGCCTGACCGACCACTTGCCCGCCGAACACCTGGCGCAGCCCCAGATCTTCGCTTTGGCCGCGGAACAGCCCTTCTTCGATTTTCTCCAGATCCAACAGATCGAGGAGGTTTTGCAATGCCTGGCTCATAAAATTGTTACCTTTCTAATAATCATTTTGCGCAGTGTGCGGAATATCACGGCGCGGCGTCAATATCTTGCGTTAAAGGGCCGATGAGAATGCTCTTAATAGTGAGCGCATTGGGCAGGCTAAGTGATTAATAGGTGGGGTAAAGTGGATTTATCAGTGTTTTGTGCTAAGTTTAATGAGTGAGGTGGTGAAAGCCACCAACGTGTTGATAATAAAAAAGGAGACCGATCCATGAAACTCTGGCAAATCGTAGGCGGTGCCGCGGCACTGACGATCACGCTGGCAGGATGCGCGCAAAAGAGTGCTGATGTGCCTACACCGGCGGCCGGCAACCCGGCGGCTGCGCAGACGCAGATTCAGGGCCCGGCGGTGACAGGTTCGGTTAATATACGTCAGCGCATTGCGCTGCCGCCGGACGCCGTACTGACGGTCACCCTCTCTGATGCCTCGCTGGCGGATGCGCCGTCCAAAGTGATTGCACAGCGCGCGATACGTACCGAAGGGCAACAAGCGCCGTTCAACTTTACGCTGCCGTACAACCCGTCTGATATCCAACCGAATGCGCGCATCATTCTGAGCGCGGCGGTGACGGTCAACGGGCGACTGATGTTCATTACCGACACGATCCAGGAAGTGGTTAACCGCAACGGCACCCGCGCCGATCTGCTGCTGGTTCCGGTCCAGGGCGTGCCGATGCAGGCTGCGCCAAGCGCAATGCAGTAATTCTGCTGCGGTACGGCAAGACCCAATCAACAGCCTTTGCGCTTCGGCCAAAGGCTGTTTTGTTTTACCAGCGCCAGCCGTAGCGATCGAAATCGACCGTGCTGTGCGGGCCGAAAATAATCCCCTCCGCCAGCAATGCCTGCCGTTGCCGTTGAAAATCCTCCCCCTGCTGCGAGATTTGCCCGTGCCGGTTGATTACGCGGTGCCACGGCAGCGTGCTGCCTTCCGGCAAACGCCGCAGCACACCGCCGACCTGACGCGCGGCGCGCGGCGAACCGGCCAGACGGGCGACTTCACCGTAGGTGGTGACTTTGCCGTACGGAATAGCGGCCACGATATGGAATACCCGCTGGCTGAAAGAGGCGTCTTCGGGTTGCATGTTGCAGTTCCTGCGCGAGTTAAAACCCAGGCGGAGAGTGTGCCACAATGCAGGTGGGCAAGAAAACAGCGGTTGGCCCCGGTTGGCTTGCTATTTGATGGGGCATCGCCGATAATGCCCACCGCTTCGGAGTACAGAAGCCGTCAATGGGGGCCCTGTTGGTTCTCCCGCAACACTAACTTGTGAACTCGGTCAGGTCCGGAAGGAAGCAGCCGCAGCAGGTGACGTGTGTGCCGGGATGTAGCTGGCAGGGTCCCCACCCATTTGCGTCCCGCAAAACGCTTTTCCCCGTTATTCATCAAGTCGATACGCTGAACAGGCGTTACTTGCGCACGTCGCGATCGCGAAGCGTGTCCTCTGCACCGTTTAGCCTTTATCCCCCTGATAGAAATGTATTGTTGCCAACAGATCCGATGACGGCGAAAAAAATAACGCGTATACCGCCATTTGTGGGACAAATAAGGATGGAGAGATGGGGAAAATTCTTAAAGTTGCGCACCTGTTGGGATGACGTTAGTATTGTTTTTTCTCTGTGCGAAAAAACTATCCGCGCTTAGCGGCGGTCGTCGAACTGGCTCAATAAGTTTAAATAATAACCCGTGTGCGCTGTCAGGCTAAACATGATTTATATCATTGATAAAGATATTACATTTAATACTGAAAACGGTTCATTGAAAAGTTTAAAGAAGGGACGGGAAGTTTTCTTATCCAGCGTCAATGCCAGAGTATTCAAATGCTTGCTTGAACACGGTCATGAGACGGTGAGCCGCGAGACGCTGTTGCAGCAGGTTTGGACCGATCACGGCTTGAGCGCCTCTTCAGCGACGTTAAATCAATATATCAGCCTGACCCGACGCGCATTGACGTCTGTCGGTTTCAACGAGCGCCTCATCGTTACCCTATCCAAAAAGGGGTATAGACTTAATCGAATAATACCTGTCGACCGACTGCGGATTGATTTACCCGAGCCCCCTCAGCTTGCCGATGCCGCGGTGACGTTGGCGTCACCTGCCGCAACGACAAAAAACACCCATCACTATTTTTTTATTCTGCTGCGCAGTTTATCGATCGTCGTACCCTTATCTTTTCTGGCGCTGTGCTTCATCTATTACAAGCACCATCGCGACAGTGAAAAGAAGCAGGTATTGTCCTACGTCGGCACGGTGAACGGTTGCCCGATCTACTATGCCGGCCATTTTTTGGCGAATCACCAGGACGGCTACTTGCAGTTTCTGGTCAGGAAAGATTTGTATGGCCGGCATTGCCGATCCGGCGAGGTCGTCATTACCAAGGTTAACCGTTCTCAAAATGCCAATGAAGACAGCGGACGCCAGTTTATCGCCAAATGCACGAAGGACAGTGCGGCTGTTTTGCATAACTGTGAGAGCGAGTACATTCGGGCATGGAAAAAAAGTTAAATATTCTGTCAGCCACGCTGGTCGGCCTGTGCGTGTTGACCGGCAGCGTGATGTATTCCCTGATACGCAGCCATCATGACTTCAGTGATTTTTCCTGTGAAGCGAACGCCACGTTCAATTATTTCAATTCACTGGACGCGCAGGCGGCCCATAACGACATTCAGCTGTCGCTGAAAATAAACTACATCTTTTTGTCCGGCGATAAGGGCGTGATGGTCCTGTCGGGGTTAGCCAACGACGGTGAAAAGAAATACTTCGTCAATCGGCGGGTTAACTTCAGCTATGTTTCGCAGGGGAGTTTTTATCGATTTCAGTACGGCGAGGTCAACTATTCGCCGCGTGATACCTTACCGGAAGAGATTTATACCTACTTTTTCAGCAATGAGTCGACGTTTTATCATATTCGCAGCATTGATAAAAACACGTTGATGTTTAGCAATGCCTATTCGCCGATGTTCTTATGCAATATTGAGTCCTGACTTTTACTTTATTGCCTCACCTGCTAAAGGTGTATTTTATTTGCCTTTTATAGCGTTCCGCCGTCTTTTTAGCGCACAACTAATAACATGAGTTATTATCGGTAAGTGTCTATTTTTCGCATTACTAATCGAATTTAATGGCGATTCATCTATTTTATAAATCCTTCTATCATCATGTTTTTAAATGATTTAATGGCTTTGCGCTGGTGTTGTTTTGTTAGATTAATTTTATATTGTTTATTTTTAACAAATAAGTTGCATGAATATTTTCAACATGATTAATTGAGTCAGCTCTTAAAACGGTGAATCACTTACTTGCGTTGAAAATGCATCTGCCGCATGCGTGCAAAGGTAATGGCACAGGGAGCCTTTGGACTTCATTAAACTGATAGGCGAGAGATGGACATACATAGCATTGCCCTGAACGAGACTCTGTTGGAAAATGAGTTGGTGATCTTAAACAACAATGAAAAGACGCTGTTATTTAAAAAAGAGAATGTGCTCATCGAAATGACCGAATTGCAGCGGCGTTTCATGCTGTGCCTGTTGAGTGGCATCTATAAGAAAAATGACATTATTCGCGCAGTCTGGTTCTGCAACCATGAGACCATCAGCGACAATAACTATTATCAAATGATATTCCAATGCCGCGCTTTGCTCTCCCGCCACGGTATTCCTGGCGAGGTGATCAAAACCATTCCCCGATTTGGCGTGATGCTGAGTTTCCAGGCCTGCGAACGCGTGAATACGCGGGAGCAATGCTTGGCGCCGGCGGCTAATAAACAGCGGCGAACGTGGCTGGACGCCGTAAATTATAAAGTGGCGCTGGCCATCACGCTGCTGTTTTCCGTGGCGATGGTGTTGGGCATTTCCGCTTAGCGTTGGCGCCGTTGAATAACCGGGGGGCCAGTGAGCAAGCGGTTGATAGACTTTTTTATTCTACTTTTCTTCCTGGCTAATTTGACGTTCATGCTTTCTCAGGTGTGGCGAATGATAACCGTGAATAACGAACCCATTGAGCCGCACCTTGAAAGTGGGCGTGGGCAAGTGCGCCATGACGCCTTTCCCCAGGAAGATGACATCGAGAAAATTAACGACGCACACTGGTTTGGCCGCTATCAGGCGGCGAAAAGCGGCGAAAAGGCGCGCGGGTATAAGGTCGGCGAGTGGACGATCGACGCCGAGCTGCTGGCTAATGCGCCGGAAGCCGCGGCGCTCGGCAAGATAACCGGTTTGCTGTTCAGTGATAGCGCCGAAAAAAGCCTGGTCATCGTGGAGCATGGCGGTAAACAAACCGGGTATGGCGTTGGCGATCGGCTGGTCGGCAGCAATGCCGTTATCGTGCGGATATTAAAAAATAAAATACTGCTCGATGAAAACGGTTATTACGCCGCGCTGACGTTTAAAGAGTAGCCGGCGCGCCGTTTCGGCGTAGGGTGTTTTACAGCATAAGGCGACACTGTGATGACGCATTTTATTTTTCGTTCCTGCGCAGGCTGGAGCGCCGGTTTATGGCGCGCGTTAGCGGCGGCGGCCGTCATGATTGCGCTGGCTGGCCCGTCGCGTGCGGAGCAATTCTCCGCCAATTTCAAAGGCACGGACATTCAGGAATTTATCAATACGGTCAGTAAAAACCTGAGCAAGACCATCATTATCGATCCGGCGGTGAAAGGTAAGATCACGGTACGCAGCTACGAACAGCTCGACGAGAAGCAATATTACCAGTTCTTTCTCAATGTGCTGGACGTCTACGGCTATACGGTCATCGGCATGCCCAACAATGTCCTGAAGGTGATCGCCGCCAAAGAGGGAAAAAGAGCCGCGCTGTCGCAAAACGGCGGCGAGGCGATCGCCGAAGGGGATGACGTGGTGATGCGCGTGGTGCCGCTGCGCAATATCGCGGCCAAAGACGTTTCGCCGATCTTGCGTCAGCTTAACGACAGCATCGGCGTGGGCAGCGTGGCGCATTACGAGCAGGGCAATGCGTTGTTGATCACCGGCCGAGCCGGGGTGGTCAACGGTCTGCTCGAGCTTGTCAGGGAGATGGATCAGGACGACGGCAATCGGGTCGAGAGCCTCGCGCTGAAGCATGCGGCGGCGCCGGAGATCGCGCGGATGGTGAACGAACTGTTTCGCGAAGAGGGCAAACGGCGTATGGCCGGGGCTGGCTCGCTGCGGCTGGTGGCGGATGAGCGCACCAACAGCGTGATGATCGCCGGGGACGATCGGGCCCGCGAACACGCCAAAGAACTGATTGAGCAGTTGGATAACAAGAGTGTCACCCAAGGCAATACCCAGGTTATTCCGCTTAAGTACGCCAAGGCGCAGAGCCTGGTCGAGGTGCTGACCGGCGTGAGCGCGGGCCTGCAAAACGAGAAAGAGAGCGCCGCCGCCAACGTGGCGCTGTTGAAAAATGTGGTGATCAAGGCCGATGAGCAGACCAATGCGCTGATCATCACCGCCGCGCCGGACGTGATGCGCGATCTGGAGGCGGTGGTCGCCAAGCTGGATGTACGGCGCGCGCAGGTGCTGGTCGAAGCGGTGATCGTCGAAGTGCAGGATGGGCAGGGGCTGAACATCGGCGTGCAGTGGGCCAACAAATACGGCGGTGGCACGCAGTTCGCCGGCCAGGCGCCCGGCATCTCGGCGGGGTTCGAAAACGGCATGAGCGATGTGTTCGGCAAGGCCAACGGCCTGATGACCGGTTTCTACAGCGGCAACTGGGGCGTATTGCTGTCCGCCATCGCCAGCAACAACCAAAACAATATCCTGGCTACGCCGAGCATCGTTACGCTCGATAACGCCGAGGCGGAGTTCAGCGTCGGGCAGGATGTGCCGATCCTCACCGGTTCGCAAACCACTAACAGCGATAACGTTTTCAATACCGTGTCGCGCAAAACGGTGGGCATCAAGCTCAAGGTCAAACCGCAGATCAATCAGGGCCAGTCCGTGCTGATGCAGATCGAGCAGGAGGTCTCCAGCGTTGCCGACAGCGCCGGCGCCACGCCGGATTCGCTGGGGGCGACCTTCAATATCCGCACGGTCAACAACACGGTACTGGTGGACAGCGGTGAGACCGTGGTGGTGGGCGGACTGCTGGACAAGTCCAACTCGGAGCTGGAGAGCAGCGTGCCGATCCTGGGCAAGATCCCGCTGGTGGGGGCGCTGTTTCGCTCGAACGCCACCAAAGCGAGCAAGCGTAATTTGATGCTGTTTATCCGCCCGACCATCATTCGCAGCACCGAGGGGTATGCCCGGCAGAGCCAGCGCAAGTTAGGCAAGTTCGACGCCGAGCAGCAGGACGATCGTGAGCTGAATAACGCACTGCGCAGCGAGATCGCCGGCGATAAGAAGGTGGTCGACAATCGGGCGTTCCTCGCCACCGTCGCGCGTATCGAGGCGTTTTATTCGCGCGGAGCGCGCCCGTGAAGCCCCGTTCTGCGGGGCCGCGGCTGCCTTTTGGCTGGGCGCGGCAGCATGGCGTGCTGGCCGTCGACGGGCAGAGCGGGATTCAACTGTATTGTCACTCCGAGACCCGCCACGCCGCGTTGATGGAGGCGTACCGCTGCCTGCCCGGTGAGCCGACGCTGGCCCGGCTGGACACGGAGGCCTTTGAACAACGGCTGGTGGCGCACTATCAGCGGGAAAGCGGCCAGGCACAGAAAATGATCGACGACCTGGGCGGCGAACTGGATTTCTACGCGTTGGCGGAAGAGTTGCCGCAGCAGCAGGACCTGTTGGACGAACAGGACGATGCGCCGATTATCCGCCTGATTAACGCCTTGCTGAGTGAGGCGATCAAAGAGCGCGCCTCCGATATTCACATCGAAACCTACGAGAGCGAGCTGGTGATCCGTTTTCGCATCGACGGCGCGCTGCGCCGCATTCTGGCGCCGCAGCGCAAGCTGGCGGCGCTGCTGGTGTCGCGCATCAAGGTCATGTCGAAGCTGGATATCGCCGAGAAGCGCGTGCCGCAGGATGGGCGCATGGCGCTGAAGGTTGGCGGGCGGGCGATCGACGTGCGGGTGTCGGTGATGCCGGCCAGCCACGGCGAGCGCGTGGTCATGCGCCTGTTGGATAAACAGGGCGTGCGGCTCGAACTGCCCAGCCTGGGCATGGCGGCGGCGCATCAACAGGCGTTGCTGCGCCTGATCCGCCAGCCGCACGGCATTATTCTGGTCACCGGCCCGACCGGTTCGGGCAAGAGCACCACGCTCTATACCTTGCTGAACCAGATCAATGACGAACAGCGCAACATCATGACGATCGAAGATCCCGTCGAGTATGAACTGGCCGGCATCGCGCAGACGCAGGTGAACCCCAAGGTGGACATGACCTTCGCGCGCGGGCTGCGCGCGCTGCTGCGTCAGGATCCCGATGTGGTGTTGATCGGCGAGATCCGCGACGGTGAAACGGCGCAGATCGCGGTGCAGGCCTCATTGACCGGACATCTGGTGCTGTCGACCCTGCATACCAACACGGCGATCGGCGCCGTGACCCGGCTGCGGGACATGGGCGTTGAACCGTTTTTGCTTTCCAGCTCGCTGAGCGGCGTGTTGGCGCAGCGCCTGGTGCGCCGGCTTTGCCCGCACTGTCGCGAGCCTTATGCGCTGCCTGACGCGCAGCGGCGCCAACTGGGGCCGGCGTCGACGCGGGCGCTGACCTGCTGGCGCCCGATAGGATGCGAGGCCTGCGGCGGGCAGGGCTATCGCGGCCGAATCGGTTTGCATGAACTGTTGGTGCTGGATGAACCGATGCGCAGGGCAATCCACCGTAGCGACGGTGAGCTGGACATCGCCAGGCTGGCCGGGGAGCGCTATCAGCCGCTGCGCCAGGATGGGATCGCCAAAATGTGCGCCGGAGAGACCAGCCTGGAAGAAGTGTTGCGGGTGACGAGCGAAGGGGATGGCGATGAAGTTTGATTATCGCGCCTGCGATCGTGAGGGGCGCGCCCGGCGTGGCGTGTTGGAGGCGGATTCTCTGCGCCAGGCCCGCGATCGGTTGCGTGAGAAGGGTTGGCAGGTGCTGGCGGTGCAGGCGCGCAGGCGATCCGCTCTTGCCGGCCTGCTCGCCGGCCGTTGGATGAGCGGCGTGAGCAGCGGCGATCTGGCGCTGCTCACCCGGCAACTGGCGACGCTGCTGTCCGCCGCGCTGCCGCTGGAAGAGGCGCTGATGGCGGTGGCGCGGCAAACGGAGAAAAAAGGCCTGCAGGCGGCGTTGACTCAGGTGAGGCAGCGCATTCTGGAGGGTTTCCCGCTGGCGCAGGCGCTGGGGCAGTATCCGCAGATTTTTGACCGTCTCTATTGCGCCATGGTGGCGGCCGGTGAGATTGCCGGCCATCTGGGGCCGGTGCTGGAACGGCTGGCTGACTATGTCGAACAGCGCCAGCACATGAAGAACAAGATCGTGCAGGCGTTGGTGTACCCGATGGTGCTGACGGCGGTGGCGATTGGCGTGGTGGCTATCTTGCTGACGGCAGTGGTGCCGAAGGTGATCGAACAGTTTGTGCATATGAAGCAGACCTTGCCGCTGTCGACCCGGATGCTGCTCGGCGCCAGCGACGGATTGCGCCAATGGGGGGCGGCGGTGTTGATGGCGGCGCTGGCGGGCCTTGGCGCTTTCCGTTATCGCCTGCGGGATCCGGCGCGGCGCGCACGCTGGCATGCGTTCATCCTGCGGCTGCCGGTGGTCGGCAAGCTGTCGCTGGCGGTGAATACCGCGCGCTACGCCAAAACGCTGAGCATTTTGAACGCCAGCGCCGTGCCGTTGCTGGAGGCGATGCGCATCAGCGCCGGCGTGTTGGGTAACGAGGCCGCCCGTGAGCGCCTGCTGGCGGCGATGGAGCGAGTGCGAGAGGGGGAAGGATTGTCGCCGTCGCTTGAAGGCACCGCGCTGTTCTCGCCGATGATGCGACACATGATCATGTCCGGCGAGCGCAGCGGCGAACTGGACATGATGCTCGAACGGGCGGCGGCGATGCAGCAGGAGGCCTTCAGCCGGCAAATCACGCTGGCGCTGGGGCTGTTTGAGCCTTTATTGGTGATCGCGATGGCCGGTTCGGTGCTGTTTATCATTCTGGCCATCCTGCAGCCGATATTGCAGCTCAATAATATGGTCGGCTAATCATGCCGTTAATGGAGAGTAAAGTGAGTCATATCAGCAATATGCGCAGGTCCCGGCAGCGTGGGTTCACGCTGCTGGAAATCATGGTGGTGATCGTCATTCTGGGGCTGTTGGCCAGCCTGACCATCCCAAGCCTGATGGGTAACAAGGAGAAGGCCGATCGGCAAAAGGCCGCCAGCGATATCGTCGCGTTGGAGAACGCGCTGGATATGTACAAGCTGGATAACGGCCGTTATCCCAGCGCGGAGCAGGGGCTGGCGGCGCTGGTGACCCGGCCGACGCTGGCGCCGATCCCAAGGAATTATCCCGAAGACGGTTATATCCGCCGCTTGCCGCAAGACCCCTGGGGGCAAGCGTATCGTCTGCGCAACCCGGGGCGCCATGGCAAGCTGGATGTGTTCACGCTGGGGCCGGACGGCGTCGCTGATACCGATGATGACATCGGTAACTGGGTGGCCGACGCGCCATGAGGCGCATACGCGGTTTTACGCTGCTGGAGACCATGTTGGTATTGCTGCTGCTGGGGGTGACCAGCGGCCTGGTGATGCTGAGTTTTCCGGCGGATGAGAAGCCGTTGGCGCAGCAGGGGGAGCGATTGAGCCATTGGCTGAATGCTCTCGCCGAGCGGGCCGAGCGCGAAGGGGTGAGATATGGCGTGGCGTTCGATGACGGCGGTTGGCGCAGCGTCGCCGAAGCGGGGCGGGAGAGCCGGGATCAGTATGCTCTGCCGGACGGCGTCGCGCTGCGGCTGAGCGTTGAAGGGCAAACCGTCGCGCTCGCCGCAGAGGCGGCGCTGCCACAGGTGTGGCTGTATCCGGGGGGCGAAACCACGGCGTTCAGCGTGGAGCTATCGCAGGGCAAGTGTCTGTGGCGATTGCAGGCGCCCGGTTACTTTGTATTTGAAACGACGGACATTCGTTGCGATGACGCGGAAAATGAGATGCCAGCAGGGCATGACGCTGCTGGAAGTGATGGTGGCCATGATGATCTTCGCCATCGGCTGTCTGGCGCTGATCAACAGCACCGGCGGCCAGGTGCGTAGCCTGAGCGCGATCGAAGCCAAGACCGTGGCGCTGTGGGTGGCGGACAACCAGCTGACGCTGCTGCAGCTCGAGCCCCGCCCACCGACGCTGGCCTGGCATTCGGGCTCCACGGTGATGGCCGGTGAAACCTGGCACTGGCGCTATCGCGGGCGGGAGACCAGCGACGCCGGGATGCGGGCGATCGCGATTGAAGTCAGGCGCGACCCGCAGGATCGCAATGCGCTGGTGGAGATGCTCGCCTATAGGGCGTTGCCGTGAAGCGCGCTTTGCAACGGGGTTTTACGCTGGTGGAAATGCTGTTGGCCATCGCCCTGTTCGCCATGCTGTCGCTCACCGCATTGACGGTCTTCAGAGGCGTGCTGAAAAACGACGAAATCACCCAGCGCAAATCGACGCAGTTGACCCAGCTGCAACGGGCGCTGGCGATCGTCGAGCGCGATTTGACGCAGGCGCAGGCGCGCGCGCCGACCGGCGATAAACGCTGGCCGGCGGCGCCGGAGTTTGCGGTGCTGCAGACGGCGGGAGAGGAAGGCGGCGATTTTCAGCTGCTACTGATCCGAAACGGCTGGCCGAACCCCCAGGCCCGATTGCCGCGCGCCACGCAGGAGCGGGTGGCGTATCGCTACCGGCAGGGGCGGCTCGAACGCCTCAGTTACCCGAATTTGAGCAGCCCGCAGGCGGCGGCGCGCAGCGTGCTGCTGCTGTCTGAGGTGACGCGGTTCCAACTGCGTTTTTACCGGCAGGGCGAATGGTTGACGGCCTGGCGCGCCGGCGGGCTGCTGCCGCAGGCGGTGGAGATCGTCATCGACACCCCCGCGCTGGGGGAAGTCCGGCGCATCGTCACGTTGCCTGCCGCGAGGCCATTATGAATAAACAACGCGGTATGGCGCTGTTGATGGTGTTGCTGATGATGTCGCTGATGGCGATCGTGGCGGTCAATATCAACGATAACTGGCAGCGTTCGCTGGCGCGCACCCAGTCTCAGCAGGATCGGTTGCGGGCGAAATGGCTGCTGCTGGGCGGCGAGAGCTACGCCCGGCAGCGGCTGCAGCAGGCGGGAGAACAGCGGAGGGCGTGGGGGGCATCAGGGGTGACCTTCAGCATGCGCACCGAAGAGGGGGAAGTGGCGATACGTCTGCGCCGCGTTGACGCCTGTTTCAACCTCAACGCCCTGATCCGCGCCGCCCGCCCGGCGGATGTCGGCGATAGCGAGGGGGGAACCCCCAATAAGGAGAGACGAATATTCATGCTGCTATTGAACAATCAGGGGATCGCCGCTGCCCAGGCGGGCGCGATTGCCGATGCGATCGTCGCCAGAGCCTATGGCGAAGGGTATCTGATGGGGGATGTCAGCGAGCTGCGGGAGCTGGCCGGCATCGACCGCGAGCTTTATCTGCGTCTTGCGCCGCTGCTTTGTGCGGCGCCGGATGCCGAGCTGCGCCTCAATCCGGACGCCGTGAACGACGCTCAGCTGCCGCTGCTGCGGGCGATGTTGATGAACGCGCTGAGCGATGAGCGGCTGCGGGCGCTGCTGGCGGCCCGCCCGCCGCAGGGCTGGCAGACGCTGGCGTTTTTGTCGCAGGAAAAAGCGCTGCAGGCGCTGGGCGAGGATGGCCTTGGCGAGCGACTGATTTTCGACGATAACCGCTGGATTGCGCAGCTGCAGCTTAGGCTGAACGACGGACGCTATCGGCTGGTCAGCGCGTTGCAGCCGGGCCCGTCAGGCGTCACGGTCAGCGGACGTCGGTTCGACAGAGGGGAAGGGTAAACGATGGCGAACACCATCCTGCTTATCGCGCTGGACGATGATGCGATGGCCGATGTGCGCTGGGGCCGCGTCGGCGAGACGCGCTGCCGCTTTGCCGCCCGCCTCGTTCTGGCCGAAGGCGGTAGTGAGTTGGCGGCCATGGCGCAGGGTAGCCGGGTCGTGGTGCTGGTGCCTGCCCGTCATGTGGTGCTGAGACAAACGACATTCCAGGGCAAGGCCCGGCAGGCGACGCCGCTGGCGCTGGCGTACTCCCATGAGACCGGATTGTTGACCGATGTCGAGCAGATGCATTGGGCGGTGCTGGGCAAGGTGCAGCGCGATTTCACTATCGCCGGCGTTGCGCTGGCGCAGATGCAAGGGTGGGTTGATAGCCTCAACGCCTGCGGCATTCGCGTCGATGCCCTGCTGCCCGACGTGCTGGCGTTGCCGTTGCCGAACCAATGCAGCGCACTGCGCTGGCGCGGACACTGGCTGCTCCGAACGGGGGGCATGCAGGGCATGCAGTTGCCCGATGCCTGGGGGGACAGCGTCCCGTGGCCGACGCCGGATTGGTGTCTGCACAGTGGCGGAGAGGTGCCGGCGGGCTGGGAAACGGCGCGTATCGATGAGGATCCGCTGTGGCGATTGGCGGAAGAGGCCTGGAACAGCACATCCACGTTGTTGCAGGGGCGTTTCAAACCGGGCGTGCGCTGGCCGCGCCGTCTGCCCGATAAGACCGCCTGCGCGATGCTGTTGCTCAGCGGTTCGCTGCTGGTGGGGGGCTTGCATCACCAATTAATGGCCAGACAGAGCGAAAGCCAGATAACGGCGCTGACTCAGCGCCTGCTGCAGAGTGGCGAGACCGCGCCGGCGTTCGCCGAACGGGCGGCGCAAGCGTGGGCACGGCGTATGCAAGACACCCTGAATGCGCCGCAGCTGTTCAGGCTGTTGCCCTACGCGGCCGAGGCGCTTGCTGTCTGGGAACCTCCGCAGTTGCAGGCGCTGGCTTTCGACGCCGCCGACGATCGTTTGGTGGTGACGGTAAACAGAAATGACGCGCCGCTGCCGGCGCCGGTCAACGACGGTGGCGTCAGCATGACGTTCAGCGAGGGAAGCGCGCCTAACCAGGCGATCCTGACGGTGAGAGGTGAGCGATGAACATCGGTTGGCGCGATAAGGCGCTGCGGCGGGCAGTGCTGTTAAGCCTGTTGATGCTGATGGCCTGCGGCTACTGCCTGTATCAATTTTCACAGGCGCAAAAAAACGCACAACGGCTGGCGGCGCTGCGGGAGCAGGCGCGCGTCATCCAACAATTGCAGGCGCGTTTGCCGCAGAGCGCCGCCGCGCGCGAGCAACTGCCGGAGCGACTGCGACAGAGTGCGCTGGCATATCGCATCGCCATCGCCGAACTGACGGAAAGTGAAGCGGATGTGCGGGTCACGCTGCCGCCCGTGCCGTTTGAACGCCTGTTGCCGTGGCTGGCCGCCCTGCAACGCGAGCACGGGATCCGCGTGCTCTCACTCGCCGCAGAACGTGCGGGGCAGGCGCCGGGCGTGGTGCAAATCAGCCAACTGCGGGTAACGGCGCAACCGGCGATGTCACCCACGCGACGACAATAGAGGATCCAGAGAGCCATGCTATCCGCAATAAACGCAGTGGCCGATGAACACTGGCTGCTATTTAGCGCCGTGTTGAGCCTGTGCATCGGCAGTTTTATCAATGTGGTCGTTTATCGGCTGCCTGTCATGCTTGAGCGCGAAATGGAAATGGCGCAGGCCGAACGATTTAATCTCTTTTTGCCGCGTTCATTCTGCCCGTGTTGCACAATGAAAATATCGGCGCTCGATAATATTCCTTTATTAAGTTGGCTGCTGTTGCGCGGTCGCTGTCGTTATTGTCGCACGCCTATTTCCATCCGTTATCCACTGGTGGAGTTATTGCTGATGCTAATGGGAATAACGCTGGCCTGGCGCGTCGGCATGGGTGTGGATTGGTTTTTCATGTTGGCGTTTGCTGCATTGCTGCTGGCCTTGGCGGCGATCGACAGCGAGCGTCAGCTGTTGCCGGATTGCCTGACGCTGTCGCTGCTGTGGGCCGGGCTGTTGTGGCATTGCCTGGCGCACCCGGCATTTTTGTCGGCGGCGGTCATCGGCGCGCTGGCGGGGTATTTGACGTTGTGGCTGCTGTATTGGGGATTTCGTCTCGCGACCGGCCGCGAGGGGCTGGGATATGGCGATTTTAAACTGCTGGCGGCGCTCGGCGCCTGGGGCGGCTATGCCGTTTTGTCGTCGATTCTGCTGTTTGCCGCCACCGGCAGCCTGCTGTGGCTGCTGCTGCGGGTGTGGCGCGGCGGCGATGGGGCGCAGCCCCTGCCTTTCGGCCCGGGGTTGGCGGTGGCGGGCGCCGGCGCGGTAGCCTGCCAGTGGCTTGCGCTACCGCTGGCGGGTTAACGGAGCTGGGCTAAAAACGGCGCCAGAGTTCGGTTGAGTCCGCTGCACTTCTCTTGCAACGGCGTGGCGTCGGCCTCCAGCTGCGCGGCGACGTTTTTGCCTGCATCAAGCAACTGGGTGCGATTAAGCGCCGGCGCCCAGCCTTTTCTCTCCGCCGCCTGCAACGCCGCCGCCGCGAGTGGGTCGTTGGCCGGGATATCGGCGCGGTTGCAGCGTTCTCTCAGAAACTGGCCGGCACCGACCAGCGATGACAGCTGGTCGCGCTGGATGGCGGCGTCAGGGGCCGATTTGGCGGCGTGCTGACAGCCGGATAACAGCAGGCATGCCATGAACGCCGTGGCGATGTTTTTCAATGTCACGTTATTTTCCCTGTGGAAGTGGCGCGGTGTCGGTATTTTCTTGCACCGCATGGCGGCGCTTTACGAGGTCAGGAATATGTTAACCCTTTATCATGCGGTTTAATATTCTGACGGCATTAGGTTTTATTATTTTAATGCATTCTAAGTGCCGGGCGTTCAGGGCTTCTACTTATTATTCCTCTCGCGGTATCGCCGCATCTCTTTGAGTTTCTTCTCACTCAGTTGGAATCCAATAAATTTAACTGGAGTCGTAATGAAATTATCCAAAATCGCCCTGATGATGGCAGCGCTCACTGCCTCCTCGGCCGCCTGGTCGCACGGTTATATCGAAGTGCCCGAGAGCCGCGCTTACAAGTGCAAGCTGGGCAGCAACACCGACTGCGGCAGAGCGCAGTGGGAACCGCAGAGCGTCGAGCAGGTTTCCGGCTTCCCTGGCGGCGCGACGCCGCGCGACGGCCAGCTGGCCAGCGGCGGGGTGGGCGGTTTCGAGCCGCTGGATCGTCAGGGCGTCAACGTCTGGGCGTTGAACACCATGAAGCCGGGACCGCAGACGTTCACCTGGTACCACACCGCCAAGCACAAAACCAATAACTGGCGTTATTACATCACCAAACAAGACTGGGACGTGAATAAGCCGCTGTCGCGCGAGGCTTTCGAAAAAGAGCCGTTCTGTGAAGTCGATGGCCATGCTCAGGCGCCAAAAGATCGCGAAGTGCACCAGTGCGTGGTGCCGGAGAGAACCGGCTATCAGGTGATTTATGGCGTGTGGGAAATCAATGACACGGTGAACAGCTTCTATCAGGTGGTTGACGTCAACTTCGAGGACGACGGCGTCGTGTCCGAATGGCGCAAGCAGCTGCAAGGCTCTCTCACCGGCAAAAACCTGCAGGTTGGCGACAAGGTGATCGCCCGCTTCTTCGATGCGGACGGTGAAGTGCTGACGATGAAAACCGAGCTGGCGATCGACAGTGAGGCGCTGACCGACAAAAACCGCTGGAACCACGCGTTGGCCAGCAAGATCAACGCCGAACAGAAAGCGGTGCGTGCCGGGGTGAAAGACGGTAAAGGCAACGTCAATCCGGTGTTTGGCAATAATGCAGTCTTCGCCAAACAAGGCAGCA
Source organism: Serratia sp. B501 (assembly GCF_051172315.1). Lineage (NCBI taxonomy): Bacteria > Pseudomonadati > Pseudomonadota > Gammaproteobacteria > Enterobacterales > Yersiniaceae > Serratia > Serratia sp. B501. Next base: position 704,508 of record NZ_JBPIZB010000002.1, on the reverse strand, counting down.
CGATGAAGAGCGTGGTGATCTCCTATGAGGAAGAAACGCCGGCTATCACCGAAGAGATCCGCATCGGCAACCTGTCCAGCACCAAGATCAAGGACGGTAAAGCTCAGCTGACCTTCAATGCCGAGGTTAAAGGCAAATTGACCGTTGAGGCGCGCGTTTACGATCACGGCCAGACGGAAAAAGGCTACGTGAAAGAGACGCTGGAAGACGCCAGCCAGCCGCTGACCATCGCGCTGAACAACGTCAGCGAGGGCCACCACATGCTGAAAGTTATCGCCAGCAACGACAATGGGCAGAGCATTCAGCCGGATATCGAAAACTTCAATCTGGAAGCTGAATCCACCGGCGGTGGCGGCAATGGCGACTACAACTTCGTCTTCCCGAACGCACTGAGTAAATACACCGCCGGCACCACGGTGCTGCAACCGAAAGACGGCAAGGTTTATCAGTGCAAACCTTTCCCTTACAGCGGTTACTGCATGCAGTGGAACAGCGGCGCGACTCAGTTTGAGCCGGGCGTGGGATCCAACTGGCAGGATGCCTGGGTCGTGAAAAAGTAAGTGCGAATCGGATAGGCAAGCGGCCAATGATGGCCGCTTTTAAAGGAGCTTTATGTCACACGAACCTGCCCGTTACGATCTTTTCAGTCGGTTACTGCATTGGGGCATTGCCGCCGTGATGATCTACGTCATGATCGTGGGTTATTCACTGCATTTTATGGCGGATGCGAGCATCTTCGCCTTTTTCTCCGTGACCAATATGTCGTTGGCCTTGGTGCTGACACCGCTGATGGCGGCGCGCTTTATCTGGCGTTTTTTCCGGCCTAAAGTGCCTTATGGCGATATGCTGCAAGGGCGCGAGAAGGGGTTGGTGCATTTGCTGCACGAAATATTCTACCTGCTGATTTTCGTGGTGTTGCTGAGCGGCTTTCTTATGCTGGAGCACGGCTTTGCGGTATTCGGCGCGATCGATTTTCCCCGTCCGATTGCGAATCTTGAGGTTAATCGTTTCTTTTTCGCCGTGCACCGTTATTCATGCATCGCGCTGTCGGCCATGATTGTACTGCACATCGCGGCGGTGATTAAGCATCACTGTTTCGCCCGGCGGGCGATTTTGCGCCGTATGCTCTGAGCCTGGCGGTGATGGATCACGCCGCCCGGCGCGGCGGCGTGGCAGCGATGGCCTCAGGGATATTCGCCGCGATGTGCACCACACAGGCAATGTGAGGCGAGCGTCTTCACGCGTGAATAGCGTTAAGGCGTAATACCCCGGGCATTAACCGAGAATTGTTGCTATTTATTATTAACGGCAAAGATGAGTGTAATTAACATTTCGTTGTCAATAGGAAAATGACCTATTCAACTTGAACATTGAAGCCGATAAAAGCATCGGCTCAACGCGTTGGGGGCTGATTATCTGACATATTTCCAAACGGAGGTGGGGATTTTGTCATACAGCTTGTTCATGGTCAGCTCCGCCAAACGATGATCGGCGGCTGAGTAAAACAGCTCCAGTTCATCATCGGAAAGCTCGTACTTATTTTTTTCAATAACACGTTCGAGAGTATCAATCGTGGTGCATTTACGTAAACGCATCAGATAGTCGGTTTTAGTCATGGTGGCCTTTTAGTTTAATAACCGTAAAATAGCTCGGGAATAATTATCCCCTAAGTTTTCATTGTCGTACAGATGTCCTCTCCTGAGAACATTCTGAATAATCTCGCCTTGGTTTTTTGCCAGCGGCGCAGGTCGGAATCATTGATACCGTAGCTGCTGAACAGCGTATAGGTATCGTCGAGATATTCCTCGACTAACTCCGACAAATCGGATTCGTCCATGTATTTAATTTTATAACTCATCACAAACGAAGCGATATGTTCGATCAACTCATTAAGCTGAAGGTTGACGGAGGATGTCGGATCGTTGACCCACCCGTGGTGGCTGTCTCCCAGGGTGGCGATACCTTCATCATACAAATTTTCGCACAAGAATTTGAGTTGAGCAATGTCGTGTCGCTTAGGCGAATACTCATCCATATCATCCCCTCCGTAAGTCTTAATGGCGGTGTTGATAACACTATGTGAGTAAGCTGATTTACATCATGAACGGAGGCAGCTTAACGGTGGTTAAATAAACTTCCCGTAAAATGAATATAAATCATTTTTTCGCGTTTGGCCTGCAGTTATTACGTAAACTTACAATTCATCCGCGGTTGATGGGCGTGAGTTATCAATGATGTCGAAGATTAAACCCCGTTGCGCCACACGGAACCGGACGCTATCGCTGATCGTGTCTTCGCTGTTGATATCCAGGCAAGCATTAAAAATGCCCCACTTATAGCGATAACTCATTGAATAATCGCTGTCACCTTGTTGCACTATATCAAGTATTTCTAATGAATCTTCGGCATAGCGTGCGCTTTCAGAATAAAAACTGAGTCCGCTGGTCAGCGACGGCACTAACTCCGCAATATTGTCATTAATCACTTTCTTTAATTTTTTAACAGAAAGTGCGTTGACGTCCAGGTTACAGGCAAGGGTAACAAGCATTAATCTCGGCCAACAACAATGTTATCTGCTCATCTTACTCCTTTTCCACTCGCGCCGGTAAATTTTTCGATTTACCGCTGTTTTTTTACCTTCCGCCAACATTTTTGCCGAACGGGAATATCCCTGAGTTTGATAAGGGGGTGAGGGGGGAGACCTGCTGCGCGACGAGCTGTTACGTTCCGTTGCATTAATGAGTCCGGCAATGCTTGAGACATACTATTTATTGTGATGTTATATTGTAACTATAAATCTGTTGCTTTGGTTATTCCCTTGATTCCCACTTCTCAAAATGACGCCGCGTCGTCACTGAATTCGTTGTTCACCACCTCCGCGGCCGTGCGCTGTGCGGGCGCTATCGTTTTGTTGACTCTGCTGTGGCTCGGCATTTTTTGGGCGGTGTCGCTGCCATGATTTCATTACGTCAGCTGACGATAGGCTATGGCGCCACGCCGCTTTTCCCGCCGCTGAGTGGGCAGTTTAGCGCCGGTTCGTTAACCGCGGTGGTGGGCGTCAACGGGGCAGGGAAATCGACGTTGCTGAAAACGCTCGCCGGTTTGTTGCCGCCCTTGGCGGGTCGCCTGGACTTTAGCGGTGAAAAGCCGCTGCGCAAGGCTTATTTACCGCAGCAGGCGGAGCTGGATCGGCAATTCCCGATCGCGGTGAGCGATCTGGTGGCGATGGGATGTTGGCCGCAAAGCGGCATGTTCGGCGGTATGAACCAGCGTGCGGCGAGCCAGGTTAATGAGGCGCTGGCGAGCGTCGGCATGAGCGCGCTGGCGCACAGTCCGGTGGGTGAGCTCTCCGGCGGCCAGCTGCAGCGGGTGCTGTTTGCGCGCCTGTTGGTCCAACAGGCGCCGTTGATCCTGCTGGATGAACCCTTCACCGGCATCGACAGCGCCACTACGCAGATCCTGCTGCAGGTGATCGCGCAGCTGCACCAGCAGGGGAGAACGGTGATCGCCGTCCTGCATGACATGTCGATGGTCGCCGAGCATTTTCCGCAGGTGCTGTTGCTGACCCCGCAGGCGTGTCATTGGGGCGCGGCCGAGCGCGTGCTGGAACAGGTGCCGCGGTATCTCGCCGCCGAACGGCAGCCGGGCCTGCGGGTGGTGGCGCCATGATGCTGTTGCATGGGCTTATCGACCCTTTTCTCTCTTTCGGTTTTATGCGACGCGCATTGATGGCGTGTCTGGCGCTGTCGCTCAGCGCCGCCCCGCTGGGGGTGTTTCTGTTGCTGCGCCGCATGAGCCTGGTGGGGGATGCGTTGTCCCACGCGGTGTTGCCCGGCGCGGCAATCGGTTATCTGATTTCCGGCATGTCGCTGGTGGCCATGGGCGTGGGCGGCTTTATCGCCGGGCTGGCGGTGGCGATGTTGTCCGGCCTGGTGAGCCGCCGCACGCCGCTGAAAGAGGACGCCAGCTTCGCCGGATTCTATCTGGGGTCGCTGGCGCTCGGGGTCACGTTGGTCTCGCTGCGCGGTTCCAGCGTGGATCTGCTGCACGTGCTGTTCGGTTCGATTCTGGCGGTGGATGCGCAGGCGATGCTGATGGTCGGTGCGATCGCCACGGTGTCGCTGCTGGCGCTGGCCGCGCTGTACCGCGCGTTGGTGATCGAGTCCTTCGACGTCACTTTCCTGCGCGTTAACGCGCCGCGCCGGTTGGCGCTGATCCACGGCCTGTTTTTGGCGCTGGTGGTGGTCAATCTGGTGGCGGGGTTCCAGATCCTCGGCACCCTGATGTCGGTGGGGCTGATGATGCTGCCCGCCGCCAGCGCACGCTTCTGGGCGCGCAATCTGCCGCAGACGCTGGCGGTGGCGATGGGCATCGGCGCGCTGTCCAGCCTGATTGGGCTGGTGTGGTCCTACTACGCTTCGCTGCCTGCCGGTCCGGCGATCGTGCTCAGCGCCAGCGTCATCTTCTTTGTCTCGATCCTGTTTGGAACGCGTGGAGGCATTTACGCCTTTGCGCGCCGTTGAGAAGTGCCATTTGCAAGGAGAAAATATGAAACGTTTACCTATATCGCTGGCGGTCGCTGCTCTGCTGGCCAGCCCATTGGCGATGGCGAAGACCGTCGACGCCGTCGCCAGCTTTTCCATTCTGGGAGATATCGTTAAACAGGTGGGGGGCGATCACGTCAAGGTCAGCACGCTGGTGGGGCCGGATGGCGATCCGCACAGCTTCGAGCCTTCACCGCAGGACGGCAAGACGTTGGCGCAGGCCGACGTGGTGTTCGTCAGCGGCCTGGGGCTGGAAGGGTGGATCGATCGCCTGGTCAGCGCTTCGGGTTATAAAGGACAGGTGATTACCGCGTCACAGGGCATCAACACCCGCCAAATGGAGGAGGACGGCAAACCGATTACCGATCCCCACGCCTGGAACAGCATGAAAAACGGCGTGCAGTACGCCACCAACGTGATGAACGCCCTGATCGCCGCCGATCCCGAGGATGCCAACTATTTTCGCCAGCGCGGCGCCGAATACATTCAGCAGTTGCAAAAGCTGGATCTGTGGGCCAAAACCCAGTTCGCCGCTGTGCCGCCGCAGAAACGTAAGGTGCTCACCAGCCATGATGCCTTTGGTTACTTTGGGCAAGAGTATGGCGTCACCTTCCTTGCGCCGGTCGGATTTTCCACCGAGGCCGAAGCCAGCGCCAGCGATGTGGCCGGCCTGATCAAACAAATCAAACAGGAAAAAGTTAACGCTTACTTTATCGAAAACCAGACCGATCCGCGGCTGGTGAAACAGATTGCCGCCGCCACCGGCGCCAAGGCGGGCGGCGAGCTGTACCCTGAAGCGCTCTCGCGCGTGGGCGGCCCGGCGGCCACCTATGAGCAGGCGTTCAAGCACAATGTCGACGCGCTGCTGAGCAGCATGAAGTAATCACCGCCCCCGCTTGCCGGCGGGGGCAGCTTGCAGGTACTTTCTCGCCATAAAAAAAGCCCCGTTGAGCAGCAACGGGGCTTTGCGACAGATGACACTTTGGAGTTAACGCTTTTTCTTACGTCCCTGTACCGCTTTGAATCGCGGATTGCTTTTACAGATCACATAGATGCGGCCACGACGACGCACGACTTTGCAATCCGGGTGGCGATTTTTCGCCGAACGCAATGAACTCAATACCTGCATGGGGGTTCCTTGTTACTTATTGCCGATAAAGCGGCCAAAGCGCTGCTGGAAGCGCGCCGTGCTGCCTTCTTTGGAATAGTCTTTCTGCTTGCCGGTGTAATACGGATGCGAAGCGGAAGAGACGTCGAGGGTGACATACGGCCAGCTTTCGCCGTCCAGCTCGATGGTGCGATCGGTTTTGATGGTCGATCCCACTTTGAAGTAGGCGTTGGCACTGACGTCGTGGAACACCACGGTGCGATAATCGGGATGGATGCCGGGTTTCATAATGGCTCTCTCGTGTAATGTTATACTATAACAACAATTATGCGCCGACCGGGCATCACGATCAAGCGTAAATTGCACACACGAGTGAATTAATGAGAACGGTTTGCATTAAGCAACTGAAGCAAAAGAAAAAGGCCGCATGCGCGGCCTTTTCGATTATCGGGTAGAAATCTCTTCACTGAACGATCAGTGATGCTCTACCGGGTGGCTGTGTTCCAGGTCTTCGTTCTTCTTGCTGAAGCGGCGGCGAACCACCACGAAGAACACCGGTACGAAGAAGATCGCCAATACGGTCGCGGTGATCATCCCGCCCATTACGCCGGTACCTACCGCGTTCTGTGCGCCGGAGCCTGCGCCGCTGCTGATAACCAGCGGCAGAACCCCGAGGATGAAGGCCAGGGACGTCATCAGAATTGGACGCAGACGCATACGCACCGCTTCCAACGTCGCTTCGATCAGACCTTTGCCTTCTTTCTCCATCAGATCCTTGGCGAATTCCACGATCAGGATGGCGTTCTTCGCCGATAGACCGATGGTGGTCAACAGCCCCACCTGGAAGTACACGTCGTTATTCATGCCGCGCATCGTCGCGGCCAACAACGCACCGATAACCCCCAGCGGCAATACCAGCATGACCGAGAACGGCACGGACCAGCTTTCATACAGCGCCGCCAGACACAGGAACACCACCAGAATCGAGATGGCGTACAGCGCCGGCGCCTGGTTGCCCGACAGACGTTCCTGATAGGACATGCCGGTCCAGTCGTAACCGATGCCGCTTGGCAGTTTGGACGCCAGCTGTTCCATCAGGTTCATCGCTTCACCGGTACTCTTGCCCGGTGCAGCCTGGCCCAGAATTTCCATCGACGGCAAGCCGTTATAGCGTTCCAGACGCGGTGAGCCGTATTCCCATTTCGCCGAAGAGAAGGCGGAGAATGGCACCATCTGGCCGCTGGTACCGCGCACGTACCACTTGTTGATGTCTTCCGGCAGCATGCGGAACGGCGCTTCGGCCTGTACGTACACCTTCTTCACACGACCGCGGTCGATGAAGTCGTTGACGTATGAACCACCCAGTGCGGTGCTCAGCGTGCTGTTGATGGTGGTGATGCTCACGCCCAGCGCCTTGGCTTTTTCCTGATCGACGATCAGTTTGAACTGCGGCGTATCTTCCAGGCCGTTCGGGCGCACGCCCACCAGCACGTCCGGATGCTGAGCAACCATGCCCAACAGCTGGTTACGCGCTTCGGTCAGTTTTTCGTGCCCCAGGCCGCCCTGGTCAATCAGCTCGAAGTCGAAGCCGGTTGCGGTACCGAGTTCGATGATCGCCGGCAGGTTGAACGGGAACACCAGGCCTTCTTTAATCTGCGAGAAGGCGCCCATGGCGCGACCCGCGATCGCTTCTACCTTGTTCCCGGCCCCCGGCCGCTCGCCCCAGTCTTTCAGGCTGACGAATGCCAGGCCGTTGTTCTGGCCGTTACCGTTGAAGCCGAAGCCCGCGACGGTAAACACCGAAACCACGTTGTCCTTTTCCTTGTTCAGGAAGTAGTCGGAGACTTCTTCCAACACCTTGTTGGTGCGGGATTCGGTGGCGCCGGCAGGCAACTGCACCATGGTCAACAGGATGCCCTGATCTTCGTCCGGCAGGAACGAAGAAGGCAGGCGCAGGAACAGCAGACCCATGCCAACCACGATCAGCAGGTAGATGATCAGGTAGCGGCCGGTGCTGCGCAGGATGTTGCCCACGCTGTCGGTATAGTGATGCGTGCTCTTCTCGAACATGCGGTTAAACCAGCCGAAGAAGCCCGTTTTAACCCCGTGATCGCCTTTCGGGATCGGTTTGAGCAGGGTGGCGCACAGCGCCGGCGTCAGGATCAAGGCCACCAGCACCGACAGCGCCATCGCGGACACGATGGTGATCGAGAACTGACGATAGATGGCGCCGGTTGAACCGCCGAAGAACGCCATCGGCACGAATACCGCCGACAGCACCATGGCGATACCCACCAGCGCGCCCTGGATCTGGCCCATCGATTTACGGGTCGCTTCTTTCGGCGGCAGCCCCTCTTCGGACATGACGCGCTCGACGTTTTCCACCACCACGATGGCGTCATCCACCAGCAGGCCGATCGCCAACACCATGCCGAACATCGTCAGGGTGTTTATCGAGAAGCCGAACGCCGCGAGTATCGCAAAGGTCCCCAGCAACACCACCGGCACCGCGATGGTTGGGATCAGCGTCGCGCGGAAGTTTTGCAGGAACAGATACATCACCAGGAACACCAGGATGATGGCTTCGATCAGCGTTTTCACCACTTCGTTGATGGAGATCTTAACGAATGGGGTGGTGTCGTACGGATAAACCACTTTCATCCCTTGCGGGAAGAAGGGCGCCATCTTGGCCAGCTCGTCTTTCACACCTTTGGCGGTGTTCAAGGCGTTGGCGCCGGTCGCCAGTTTGATACCCAGGCCGGCGGCAGGCTTGCCGTTATAACGCGCGGTAACGGCATAGCTTTCCGCGCCGCGCTCGATGTGAGCGACGTCGCGCAGGCGCACCTGGGAACCGTCGGTATTGACCTTCAGCAGGATCTTGCCGAACTCTTCCGGCGAAGTCAGACGGGTCTGCGCGATGATCGAGGCGTTCAACTGCTGCCCCGGCACCGGCGGCAGGCCGCCCAGCTGGCCTGCGGCGATCTGGTTGTTCTGCTCGGTGATGGCGGAGGTCACATCCGTGGTCGTCAGCTGGTAGTTGTTCAGCTTGTTCGGATCCAGCCAGATACGCATCGCGTACTGGGCACCGAACAGCTGCACTTCACCCACGCCGGACGAACGGCTGATCGGGTCCTTGATGTTGGACGCCACGTAGTCCGCAATATCGTCCTGAGTCATGTTCGGATCGTCGGAAACGAAGCCGGCCACCATCAGGAAGCTGCTGCTGGATTTTTCTACTTTCAGGCCCTGCTGCTGAACTTCTTGCGGCAGCAGCGGGGTGGCCAACGACAGTTTGTTCTGGACCTGAACCTGCGCGATGTCAGGATCGGTGCCGGACTCAAACGTCAGGGTAATGGTGACGCTACCAGAGGAATCACTGGTGGAGGACATGTACATCAGGTTATCGATACCGTTCATGTTCTGTTCGATAATCTGTGTGACGGTATCCTGCACCGTTTTGGCATCTGCGCCCGGGTAGTTGGCGGAAATACTCACCGCCGGCGGTGCAATAGTGGGATACTGCGCGATTGGCAGTTTCATTATTGCAAGCACCCCCGCCAACATGACGATGATGGCGATTACCCAGGCGAAAATTGGGCGGTCTATAAAGAACTTAGCCATGTATTACAGGCTCCTTTTTATGACTTCTGCGCTTCAGACTGCGGCTGTTTTTGCGCCTGAGTGTCAACTTCCTGCACTTTTACCTGCGCGCCCGGATGCACTTTCATCAGGCCGGTGACGATGACGCGATCGCCGGCTTTCAGGCCATCGGTAACCAGCCATTTGTCGCCAATCGCCTGGTCCGCCTTCAGCGTGCGCAGCTCAACTTTGTTGTCTGCCCCTACCACCAACGCCGTCGCGTCGCCGCGCGGGTTGCGGGTGACGCCCTGTTGAGGCACCAGCAACGCATCGCTGCGTACGCCTTCGTCCAGACGGGCGCGCACGAACATGCCAGGCAACAGCGTATCGTTCGGGTTAGGGAACAGGGCGCGAATGGTGATGGAGCCGGTGGTCTCATCGACGGTGACGTCGGAGAACTCCAGCGTGCCTTCCTGCGCGTATTCAGTGCCGTTTTCCAGCATCAGTTTCACTTTGGCCTTGCCGTTTTCCTGCTTCAGCGCGCCGCTGGCCAGTTCTTGCTTCAGGCGCAGGAAGTCGGTGCTCGACTGGGTGACGTCGACATACATCGGATCCAGCTGCTGCACGGTGGACAGGGCGGTTGCCTGGCCGTTGCTGACCAGCGCGCCTTCGGTCACGGCGGATTTGCCGATGCGGCCGGAGATCGGAGAGGTCACCTTGGTGTACGCCAGGTTGATGCGCGCGGTTTCCACGGCGGCCTTGGCGGCCACCACGGCGGCATCCGCTTGCTGCAGCGTGGACACGGCGTTGTCATAGTCCTGCTTGCTGATGTAGCTGGTGCCCAGCAATGGCTTGTAGCGGTTTACCGTCACGCGCGCGATGGAAGCGCTGGCCTGCGCTTTGGCCAAATCGCCTTTCGCGCTGTCGTAGCTGGCCTGATAGGTCGCGGGATCGATTTGGTACAGAGACGTCCCGGCCTTGATATCGCTGCCTTCAACGAAGTTACGCTTCAGGATGATGCCGCTGACCTGAGGGCGAACTTCGGCGATGCGATACGCAGCGGTGCGGCCAGGAAGATCGGTAGTGATATTGAGAGGCTCGGCCTTCAAAGTGACTACGCCCACTTCAGGAGCCTGCTGTTGGGCGCCTTGCTGTTGGGTTTCTTTATCGTTACATCCTGTTAGCACTAAGCTGCCTGAAAGCATCAGAACGGCCGCCAGAGGCGTTAACCCTCTGTTTTTGTTCATAGAAAAACCTCAAGTGTCCGATTTCAAAATGATCAATGGATCACAAGCTTTAAAACCCATTGCTGCGTTAATTATATGTGCGTGCTATGGTACATACATTCGCGAATGTATGTAAATCACACTCCCCCTAAATAACAATGCCATGGCACGAAAAACCAAACAGCAGGCGCAAGAAACCCGACAGCAAATCCTCGATGCTGCGGTGAGAGAGTTCTCTGAACGTGGCGTTGCTGCAACGTCACTGACAGATATTGCCACCGCTGCCGGGGTTACGCGTGGAGCCATTTACTGGCACTTCAAGAATAAGGTAGACCTGTTTAATGAAGTTTGGGAATCTACCGAGCCGAAAATTGACCAGCTCGAAACAGAGTATCAGGCAAAGTTTCCCGATAATCCACTGCGGGTTATCCGGGAAATTCTGATTTACATTCTGACGTCTACGGTTGAAGACGGCCGCAGGCGGGCGTTGATGGAGATTATATTCCACAAATGCGAGTTTGTCGGTGAAATGATGCCGCTGCTGGATTCGCGCAAGGTGTTGTACCTCGCCGGCTACGAACGCATCGAAGCGGTGCTGTATAACTGCATTCACCACGAGCAATTGCCCGCCGATTTGCATACCCGCCGTGCGGCGATCATCCTGCGCGGTTATATCACCGGCCTGATGGAAAACTGGCTGTTTATGCCGGAAAGTTTCGATCTGCGGGCCGAAGCCGAAGCGCTGGTCGATGCGTTTTTGGAGATGCTGCAGTTTTGCCCCACCTTGCGCCTCAACCCCGACGTCGACCGCCTTCCTTTATAAGGAGAGATTTCATGTCATCAGTTGTTCTCATCGCCAACGGCGCCGCCTATGGCCATGAATCCTTGTTCAATGCGCTGCGGTTGGCCATCGCGCTGAAAGAGCAGCAAAGCAGTCTCGACCTGCGGCTGTTTCTGATGTCCGACGCGGTGGTGGCCGGGCTGGCAGGACAGCAGCCGCACGAAGGATACCATCTGCAGCAGATGCTGGAGATCCTCACCGCGCAGCAGGTGCCGGTCAAGCTGTGCAAGACCTGCGCCGACGCGCGCGGCGTCAGCCGCTTGCCGCTGGCGGACGGCGTGGAGATCGGCACGCTGGTCGAACTGGCGCAGTGGACGCTGGCGGCGGAGAAAGTGCTCACTTTCTGATTTCGCGACAACGGGACATCATCGGCAACGTTTTTGTTGTTCGTTGCCCGCCGGCGATCGTGATAATCTTCAGGCTTCTTAACCGATCCGAAGCTAAATCATGCATCGCTGGTTGACTCTGCCCTCTCTGACGCCGCGCTCGTTTGTCGGCGCATGCCGGCGGCGCATCGCCGCCGCGACACTCCTTTTCCTGATTTGCGCGCTGAGCTCGCCGGCGCAGGCGGCGCTGAACGGCGATTTGCCGCAGCGCAGCGAAGTGCAAAGCCAGCTGGAAGCGCTGAGCAAGCAAAAAGCCCTGACGCCGGTCGAAAAGCTGTCCCAACAGGATTTAACCCGCACGCTGGAGCTGCTGGACGCCATCGAGCGCAATCGGCAGGACGCGGCGCAGCTTAAACAGCAGGTGCAGCAGGCGCCGGCGAAGCTCAATCAGGTGACCGCAGAACTGGATGCGCTGAAGCGGCCGACGGACAGCGCGGCGGCGCGCGCCGCGCTGTTGCCGCTGTCGCTGCGCCAATTGGAAAGCCGGCTGTATCAAACGCTCGACGAGCTGCAAAGCGCGCAGGAGAGCCTCTCTACTTACAACAGCCAACTGGTGTCGCTGCAAACCCAGCCTGAACGAGTACAAAGCACCATGTACGCCGCTTCGCAGCGCCTGCAGGAGATCCGCAGCCAGCTCAGCGGCCAGACGCCGGGGCAAGATTCGCTGCGCAACAGCCAGCAGGTGATGCTGACCACCGAGCAGGCGTTGCTCAACGCACAGCTTGAGCTGCAGCGCAAAAGTCTGGAAGCCAATACCACGCTGCAGGATCTGCTGCAAAAACAGCGTGATTACACCACGGCGCATATCGACGCGCTGGATCGCTCGGTGCAGTTGCTGCAGGAGATCGTCAACAGCAAACGTTTGACGCTGTCTGAAAAGACCGCCAAAGAGGCGCAAAACCCGGAAGACGCCACCGATATCCAGCACGATCTGTTGGTCAGCAAACAGCTGGACGTCAACCGCCAACTGAGCCAGCGGCTGATCGCCGCCACCGAAGAGAGCAACACCCTGTTCCAGCAGAATATTCGGGTCAAAAACTGGCTCGATCGCGGGCTGCAGGCGGAGCGTAACCTGAAAGAACAGATCCAGGTGCTGAAGGGCAGCCTGGTGCTGTCGCGCATCCTGTATCAGCAGCAGCAGAGCCTGCCGCAGGGCACGCTGTTGGCGGATATGGACACGCGCATCGCCGATTTGCGGCTGGAGCAGTTCGATATCAATCAGCAACGCGACGATCTGTTCAAGGGAGAGGATTACATCAACCAGCTGGTGGCCGAAAGCAAGGAAAAGGCCGGCCCGGAGGTGATCGACGCGTTAAACGAGATCGTCGATATGCGCCGCGAACTGCTGGATCAGCTGAACAAGCAGCTCAGCAACCAGCTGTCGCTGTCGATCAACCTGCAGATCAATCAGCAACAGCTGACCAGCGTTTACGGTTCGCTGCAAGATACGCTGACCCAGCAGATTTTCTGGGTCAACAGCAACAAGCCGGTCGATCTGGCGTGGCTGAAGGCGATGCCGGAGGCGGTGCGCGATCAGATTGCCGGGCTCGATCTCAAATTCGACGGCGGCAAGCTGGTGCAGGGCGGGTTGAATGCGCTGGTGTTCCTGATCCCGATGCTGTTGGCGATCGGGGTATTGCGCTGGCGCTACCGGCTGATCGACGGCCATTTGCAAAAGCTGGCCAACGACGTGGGGCAACTTAAGCGCGACGGCCAACTGCACACGCCGAAGGCCATCGCGCTGACCTTGCTGAAAGTGTTGCCCGGCGCCGCGTTACTCCTCGGCGTCGGTTTCTGGATGTATCGCGCGGATTTCGGCATCAGCGACTTTATATGGGCATTGTCGCAGCAGCTGGCGCTGTCGTGGCTGGTGTTCGGCTTCAGCTATCGCATGCTGAAACCGGGCGGCATCGCCGAGCGGCATTTCAACTTCGGCGCCAACCTGTGCGCGCATTACCGCCGTCAGACGCTGCGGCTGGGGTTGGCGCTGCAGCCGTTGATCTTCTGGTCGGTATTGGGCGAGAAAGCGCCGCTGCGTCTGGTGGAAGACGTGATCGGCCAGATCGTGGTGATGTTGACGCTGGCGCTGCTCACGGTGCTGGTGTTCCCGCTGTGCCGCGACAGCTGGCGTGAAAAAGGCTCGCACGCCGTGCGGCTGGTGGTGGTCACCGCGCTGGCCGCCACGCCGCTGATCCTGCTGGGGCTGATGTTCGCCGGCTACTTCTATACCACGCTGCGGCTGGCCAGCCGCTGGATAGACAGCCTGTATCTGTTTTTCCTGTGGAATATCGTATACCTGACCGCGCTGCGCGGCCTGAGCGTGGCGGCGCGGCGTCTGGCTTACCGGCGCGCGTTGGCGCGGCGGCAAAACGTGGCGAAAGAAGGAGCCGAAGGCGGCGAACCGGTGGTGGAAGAGCCGCCGCTGGCGCTCGATCAGATCAACCAGCAGTCGCTGCGCCTGACCACCCTGGTGCTGTTCGCCATCTTCGCCAGCGCCTTCTACGCCATTTGGTCGGATCTGGTGACGGTCATCGCTTATCTGGACAGCATCACGCTGTGGCATTACACCAGCACCGTGGCGGGCAGCAGCGTGTCGCAGGCGGTGACGCTGGGCAACATGATGGTGGCGATCGCCGCAGTGATTGTCGCCTACGTGCTCACCCGCAACTTGCCCGGTTTGCTGGAGGTGGTGGTGCTGTCGCGGCTGCAACTGCGGCAGGGGGCGTCTTACGCCATCACCACCGTGCTCACTTACCTGATTACCGCCGTGGGCGCCGTGGTTGCGCTGGGATCGCTCGGCGTATCCTGGGACAAACTGCAATGGCTGGCCGCCGGTCTGACGGTCGGGCTGGGTTTCGGCCTGCAAGAGATCTTCGCCAACTTCGTCTCCGGCCTGATCATTCTGTTCGAACGCCCGATCCGCATCGGCGATACCATCACCATCGGCACCTTCTCCGGTTCGGTCAGCAAGATCCGCATTCGCGCCACCACCATTACCGACTTCGATCGCAAAGAGGTGATCATTCCGAACAAGGCGTTCGTCACCGAGCGGCTGATCAACTGGTCGCTGTCCGATACCATCACCCGCGTGCTGATCAAGGTCGGCGTGGCCTACGGCTCCGATCTCGACAAGGTGAAAAAGGTGCTGTTGCAGGCGGCGCACGACAACCCGCGGGTGATGACCGATCCCGAACCGCAGGTGTTCTTCCTCAACTTCGGCGCCAGCACGCTGGATCACGAACTGCGGCTCTATGTGCGGGAACTGCGCGATCGCAGCTACACGGTGGACGAACTGAATCGCTCAATCGACCGCTTGTGCCGGGAAAACGGCATCGACATCGCCTTCAATCAGCTGGAGGTGTATCTGCATAACCAGCAGGGCAATGAAGTGCAGGAAGTGAAAAGAACGCTGTCGCCGGACGACGGCGGCCAGACGGCGGCGGATAAGCAATGAGAGGCGAAAGGGACAGCGGCGCTGTCCCTGGTTACTGTCCGGCAGGCAGATAGGGAGAGGTGACGCCGGCGCGCTGCAGCTTTTCCTGATAATCCCGTTTGACGATATCCAGCGCCGCCAGCGCGGTGGCCGGATCGATCTCGTTGCATTCCAGCAGGTAAATCAAGTCTACCGCCAGCTGCAGTTCGGGTGAGGCGTTTTCCAGAGACATAGCACCTGCGCTTATTTAATTAATGGGATGAATAACTCGGGTATCGGCAGAGTATAGTGAACCCGGCGCGCAACCGGGGAATAATCATTAAAATATTGTGATAAATCTTCAAAAACCGTTTTCTTTGCGCTCGATATTGCGCTCGATGCGCGCCAACGCCTGACGACAGCGCATCAGCCGCCCCTCCAGCGCCGCCAGCTCGTGCTGCAGCTTTTGCTGCGCCGCCAGCGTGGTCTGGCGCCCCAGCAGGCTTTCCCGATCCTGAATCATGGCGATCAGCCGGCGTTCGTAATCCTGATGCTCGGCCAGCTTGTGGTAGAGATCGACCTCGGGGGCTTCCTTCGGCTGATTCTTGCGCCGCAGCGCCTGGGTCGCCAGCTCGCGCTGCAGGGCGGCGATCTGAGCCACCAGTTTTTCGGCCAGAAAGGCCACCTGGCTGGCGCGGCTGTCGTTAGCGGCGTTTTGCAGCTGGGCGAAGTTTTTCTCCACTTCGGCCAGGTAGTCGCGCAGCCGCGTGCCGCGGTTGGCGAACAGGGCGGCGTCGAACCGCGCCTGCGGGATCGGGGCGTCGCCGCGCGGGCTGACTTCGGCCGCCAGCGCCGCGATCTGCTGTGCCAACACCTGTAATAGACGCTGAGTGCTCACATAAGCTCCCTCTTGATTTCAACAGGCCTAAGCTTGCCCGCGATGCCGTCCTGAAACAAGCGCCGCATGTATATTCCGCCGGCGCGGCGCCGATGCTACAGTAAACCGCAACCGATTGAGGAGCGAAGAACCGCATGACGCGTGGGTTATTGATCATTTTGGGCTGGTTGGCGGTGGTGCTGGCGACGTTGGGCGTGGTGTTGCCGCTGTTGCCGACCACGCCGTTCCTGCTGTTGGCCGCCTGGTGCTTTGCCCGCTCTTCGCCGCGCTTTCATCACTGGCTGCTGTACCGTTCCTGGTTTGGCCCTTATCTGCGCCATTGGCAGCAGCATCGCGCGCTGCCGCCGGGGGCGAAGTGGAAAGCGGTGCTGGTGATCGTGCTGACCTTCGCCTGTTCGCTGTGGCTGGTGAAAATCTGGTGGGTGCGCGGGCTGTTGCTGCTGATGTTGGCCATTTTGCTGACCTTTATGCTGCGCCTGCCGGTTATTGATCTGCCGCAACAAAAACAGCGCTGATTGTACCTTAAACTCCTCAATAGCTTTCAAGCCGCAGCCAGGCGACAAACGCAGGCATCCCCGGGAGCTTACTTAGGTAAGTAATGCGTGCGGTCAACAACGCTGCGGGTTGAAAGATGCAGGGGAGAGTTGCATTTGTCCGCCAGTTTGCATAGATTTGGGCGTTTTCGTGCGCGGATCGCCTGCCATTTTTTCTCCGGTGTGTTTCACCCGGGGGCGGCGGGTGAGCGGCGCGCCGGTTTTCAGGCAGTTTTATCAGGCAACAATTATGACCGCTACTGCGCAGCAGCTTCAGTTTATTAAAGACAGTATCAAAACCATCCCGGATTATCCGAAGCCGGGCATCCTGTTCCGCGACGTGACCAGCCTGCTGGAAAACCCGTTGGCCTACGCCGCCAGCATCGAGCTGCTGGTTGAGCGCTATCGCGAAGCGGGCGTGACCAAGGTGGTGGGTACCGAAGCGCGTGGTTTCCTGTTCGGCGCGCCCGTCGCGTTGGCGTTGGGCGTCGGTTTCGTGCCGGTGCGCAAACCGGGCAAACTGCCGCGCGCCACGCTCAGCGAAAGCTATGAGCTGGAATACGGCACCGACAAGCTGGAGATCCACACCGACGCCATCACCGCGGGCGACAAAGTGCTGGTGGTGGACGATCTGCTGGCGACCGGCGGCACCATTGAAGCGACCACCAAACTGATCCGCCGTCTGGGCGGTGAAGTGAAAGACGCCGCGTTCATCATCAACCTGCCGGATCTGGGCGGAGAAGCGCGTCTGAACAAGCTGGGCATCGACTGCTACTGCCTGGTGGACTTCGCCGGTCATTGATGCGGCATCGCCCCTTGGGCACAACGGCCTCGCGGATTGCCGCGGGGCTGTGTTAGCATGACCCTCCAGATTACTCGACTTCTCCGGTATTAATGAGCTATCAGGTTCTCGCCCGTAAGTGGCGCCCTCAAACGTTCGCAGACGTGGTCGGCCAGGAACATGTCCTGACCGCGCTGGCCAACGGCCTCTCGCTGGGGCGGATCCATCACGCCTATCTGTTCTCGGGCACGCGCGGCGTGGGGAAAACCACCATCGCCCGCTTGCTGGCCAAAGGCCTGAACTGTGAAACCGGCATCACCGCCACGCCGTGCGGCCAATGCGACAACTGCCGCGAGATCGAGCAGGGGCGTTTCGTCGATCTGATCGAGATCGACGCCGCTTCCCGAACCAAGGTGGAAGATACCCGCGATCTGCTGGACAACGTTCAGTACGCGCCGGCGCGCGGCCGCTTCAAGGTCTACCTGATCGATGAAGTGCACATGCTGTCGCGCCACAGCTTCAACGCGTTGCTGAAGACGCTGGAAGAGCCGCCGCCGCACGTCAAATTCCTGTTGGCCACCACCGATCCGCAAAAATTGCCGGTGACCATTCTTTCCCGCTGCCTGCAGTTTCACCTCAAAGCGCTGGACGTCGATCAGATCCGCCAGCAGCTGGAAACGGTGCTGACGGCGGAGCAGATCACCAGCGACGCCCGCGCGCTGCAGCTGCTGGCGCGCGCCGCCGACGGCAGCATGCGCGATGCGCTGAGCCTGACCGATCAGGCGATCGCCATGGGGCAGGGGCAGGTGACCGCCGCCACCGTCAGCCAGATGCTCGGTACGCTCGATGACGAGCAGCCGCTGGCGATCCTCGAAGCGCTGGTCAGCGCCGACGGTGAAAAGGTGATGGCGCAGGTCGCGCAGGCCGCTTCGCGCGGCGTGGATTGGGAAAACCTGCTGGTGGAGACGCTGGCGTTGCTGCACCGCATTGCGATGGTGCAACTGCTGCCTTCGATGCTCGACAACCACTACGCCGCCGTGGAACAACGGCTGCGTGAGCTGGCGCGCACCCTGCCGCCGGCCGATGTGCAACTCTATTACCAAACGCTGTTGGTGGGCCGCAAAGAGCTGGCCTATGCGCCGGATCGCCGCATGGGGGTTGAGATGACTCTGCTGCGCGCGCTGGCGTTTCACCCGAAAGCGGTGATCCCGGAGCCGGTGGCGTTGGTGCAGACCGCGCCGGCGCCGATGGCGCAGCCGCAGCAGACCGCATCGCCACAGCCGCCGCAGTTTCAGGACGCGCCGCCGCCGCTAGGGCAGCCGGCCGCGCCGCAGCGACAATCATCGACCCCTTTACCGGATGCCACCGCCCAGCTGTTGAAAGCGCGGTCCCAGCTGCAACGGCAGCAGGGAGCATCCACACCAAAAAAGAATGAGCCGGCGGCGCCAGGAATAGCGCGGCCGGCAAACTCGGCGCTGGGGCGTTTGGCTTCCGTGACCGAGCGCAGCCAGCAGCGCCTGGCGGAGAAGAAGGTGCCGGAAAAACCGGCGAAACCGGAAGCCTATCGTTGGCGCGCGCAGACCGAGCCCGAGGCGGCGCCGGAACCGCTGGCGACGCCGAAAGCGCTGCGCACGGCGTTGGAACACGAGAAAACGCCGGAGCTGGCCGCCAAGCTGGTGGTGGAGTCGCTGGAGCGCGACGCCTGGGCGGCGGAAATCGATAAGCTGAAGATCCCGAAACTGGTGCAGCAGCTGGCGTTGAACGCCTTCAAGCAGCAGCCGGAGCCGGGCAAGATTAGCCTCCATCTGCGGTCTTCGCAGCGCCATCTGAATTCGCCTTCGGCGCAGAAGACGCTGGCCGACGCGCTCGGTGAGCTGTACGGCAGCCCGATCGAGCTGACCGTGGTGGAGGACGATAATCCGGCGGAGCGCACCCCGCTGGAATGGCGACAAGCCATCTATGAGGAAAAGCTGGCGCAGGCGCGCCAGTCCATCGAAGCGGATACCAACATTCAGACGCTGCGCCGATTCTTCGACGCGGATCTGGATGAAGAGAGTATTCGCCCCCTTTAAACGCTGCGCGATGTGCGCGGCCCTAGCGACGAGAGACGACTATGTTTGGTAAAGGCGGTCTGGGCAACCTGATGAAGCAAGCCCAGCAAATGCAAGAAAAAATGCAGCAGATGCAGGAAGAAGTCGCCAAATTGGAAGTGACCGGCGAATCTGGCGCCGGCCTGGTGAAAGTCACCATCAATGGCGCGCACAACTGCCGCCGCGTGGAAATCGATCCAAGCCTGATGGAAGACGACAAAGAGATGCTGGAAGATCTGATCGCCGCTGCGTTTAACGACGCCGCGCGCCGCATCGAAGAGACCCAGAAAGAGAAAATGGCCTCCGTCTCCAGCGGCATGCAGTTGCCGCCTGGCTTCAAGATGCCGTTCTGATGCAAACCAGCCCGCTCCTTGAATCCCTGATGGAGGCGCTGCGCTGCCTGCCGGGCGTCGGCCCGAAATCGGCGCAGCGCATGGCGTTTCAGCTGCTGCAGCGCGATCGCAGCGGCGGCATGCGTCTGGCGCAGGCGTTGACGCGCGCGATGTCGGAGATCGGCCACTGCGCCGATTGCCGCACCTTCACCGAGCAGGACGTCTGCACCATTTGCGCCAATCCGCGCCGCCAGCAAAACGGCCAGATTTGCGTGGTGGAAAGCCCGGCGGATATCCACGCCATCGAGCAGACCGGCCAGTTCGCCGGGCGCTACTTTGTGCTGATGGGGCATCTGTCGCCGCTGGACGGCATCGGGCCGGGCGATATCGGTCTGGATCGCCTGGAGCAACGGCTGGAAAAGGAAAGCATCACCGAAGTGATCCTCGCCACCAACCCGACGGTGGAAGGGGAGGCGACCGCCAACTACATCGCCGAGATGTGTGGCCAGTATGGCGTGCTCGCCAGCCGCATCGCCCACGGCGTGCCGGTGGGCGGCGAGCTGGAGATGGTCGACGGCACCACGCTGTCGCATTCGCTGGCGGGGCGCCACGCCATCAAGTTCTGATGTTTTCCCGGATGGGGCCGCCCGGCCCCATTGTTTTTTGCCAAAAATTTCCCGCCGTCCGCTTGAAAAACAAGACCCTGACCCTCATCTGATCCTCATTGTTCGATTTTGGTAGCCATTGTCTTTGAGGTAATCAATGAGTATGAAAGGTCAAGAAACCCGCGGGTTCCAGTCTGAAGTAAAACAGCTGCTTCATTTGATGATCCATTCGCTGTACTCCAACAAAGAAATTTTTCTGCGCGAGCTGATCTCCAACGCCTCTGACGCCGCCGACAAGCTGCGCTTCCGCGCTCTGTCCGCGCCGGAGCTGTATGCCGGCGACGGCGAGCTGCGCGTGCGTTTGTCCTTCGATAAAGAGCAGCGCACCCTGACCATTGCCGACAACGGCATCGGTATGCGCCGCGAAGAAGTGATCGAAAACCTCGGCACCATCGCCAAATCGGGCACCAAAGCGTTCCTGGAATCCATCGGTTCCGACCAGGCGAAAGACAGCCAACTGATCGGCCAATTCGGCGTCGGTTTCTACTCGGCGTTCATCGTGGCGGACAAAGTGACCGTGCGCACCCGCGCGGCCGGCGCCGCCGATGACGAGGGCGTGTTCTGGGAGTCCGCCGGTGAAGGCGACTACACCATCGCCGACATCACCAAAGAAACCCGCGGCACCGAAATCACCCTGCATCTGCGCGAAGGCGAAGATGAGTACCTCGACGCCTGGCGCCTGCGCTCGGTGATCGGCAAATATTCCGATCACATCGCCTTGCCGGTGGAGATCGAAAGCAAGAACGAAGAAGACGGCACCGTCACCTGGGAGAAGATCAACAAGGCGCAGGCCCTGTGGACCCGCAGCAAGGCTGACGTGACAGACGAAGAGTACAAAGAGTTCTACAAGCACATCGCCCACGATTTCACCGATCCGCTGAGCTGGAGCCACAATCGGGTGGAAGGCAAGCAGGAATATACCAGCCTGCTGTATATCCCGGCGCAGGCGCCGTGGGACATGTGGAACCGCGATCACAAGCACGGCCTGAAGCTGTACGTGCAGCGCGTGTTCATCATGGACGACGCCGAGCAGTTCATGCCGAACTATCTGCGCTTCGTGCGCGGCCTGATCGATTCCAACGATCTGCCGCTGAACGTATCGCGCGAGATCCTGCAAGACAGCCGCGTGACGCAGAACCTGCGCGGCGCGCTGACCAAGCGCGTGCTGCAGATGCTGGATAAGCTGGCTAA
Organism: Serratia sp. B501; assembly: GCF_051172315.1. Classification (NCBI taxonomy): domain Bacteria; kingdom Pseudomonadati; phylum Pseudomonadota; class Gammaproteobacteria; order Enterobacterales; family Yersiniaceae; genus Serratia; species Serratia sp. B501. The sequence continues at coordinate 682,922 of NZ_JBPIZB010000002.1, read as the reverse complement.
AGACGACGCCGAAGGCTACCAGAAATTCTGGCAGCAGTTCGGTCTGGTGCTGAAAGAAGGCCCGGCGGAAGACAACGGCAACCAGGAAGCGATCGCCAAACTGCTGCGCTTCGCGACCACCCACGGCGACAGCTCGGCGCAGACCGTGTCGCTGGAAGAGTACGTCGGCCGCATGGCGGAAGGGCAGGAAAAAATTTACTACATCACCGCCGACAGCTACGCCGCCGCCAAGAGCAGCCCGCATCTGGAGCTGTTCCGCAAGAAAGGCATCGAAGTGCTGCTGTTGTCTGATCGCATCGACGAGTGGATGATGAGCTACCTGACCGAGTTCGACGGCAAGCCGTTCCAGTCGGTCAGCAAGGCGGATGAAACGCTGGATAAACTGGCGGATGAAACCGAAGAGCAGAAGGCGGCCGAGAAGCAGTTGGAACCGTTCATCGAACGCGTAAAAACCCTGCTGGGCGACCGCGTGAAGGATGTGCGTCTGACGCACCGTCTGACCGATACGCCGGCGATCGTGGTGACCGACGCCGACGAGATGAGCACCCAGATGGCCAAGCTGTTCGCCGCTGCGGGCCAGCAGGCGCCGGAAGTGAAGTACATTTTCGAGCTTAATCCTGAGCATGCGTTGGTCAAACGCGCATCCGACGTGGGCGATAACGAACATTTCGCCGAGTGGATCGACCTGCTTTTGGATCAGGCGCTGTTGGCTGAACGCGGCACGCTGGAGGATCCGAACCTGTTCATCCGCCGCATGAACAAGTTGCTGTCCGCCTGAAGTTGATTATATGCGCCCTTAACGGCACCGTTAGGGGCGCATTTCCGGTTTTTCCCCGCATTTTCCCCTCTTTTGTTCGCTTGAATTTTTGCATGTTCCGCAATCGATTTCCTTCGCGCGCCTTGAGCCTGCCCCCCCTGAAATGGTATCGTTGAGCGTTTTCGCAATTTTATAAAAACTACATAGCAAGGGGATTTACGCAATGCGTATCATTCTGCTGGGCGCTCCGGGCGCTGGTAAAGGTACTCAGGCTCAATTCATCATGGAGAAATACGGCATTCCGCAAATCTCCACCGGTGATATGTTGCGCGCAGCCGTGAAGGCCGGCAGTGAACTGGGCAAGCAGGCGAAAGAGATCATGGACGCCGGCAAGCTGGTGACCGATGAGCTGGTGATCGCGCTGGTCAAAGAGCGCATCGCTCAGGAAGATTGCCGCAAGGGCTTCCTGTTGGACGGCTTCCCGCGCACCATTCCGCAAGCTGACGCGATGAAAGAAGCCGGCATCAATGTGGACTTCGTGCTGGAGTTCGACGTGCCGGACGAGCTGATCGTTGACCGCATCGTTGGCCGCCGCGTGCACGCGCCGTCCGGCCGCGTATACCACGTGAAGTTCAATCCGCCGCAGGTAGAAGGCAAAGACGACGTGACCGGCGAAGAGCTGACCACGCGCAAGGACGATCAGGAAGAGACCGTGCGCAAGCGCCTGGTGGAATACCATCAGATGACCGCGCCGCTGATCTCTTACTACAGCAAAGAAGCGGCAGCGGGCAACACCCAATACCGCAAAATCGACGGCACCCGCAAGGTGGCCGAAGTGAGCGCAGAGCTGGCGACTATCCTCGGTTGATAGCAAGCTGGCTGTGCATGACGCCGGGCCTGTGGCCCGGCGTTTTTTTTTGCCGTTTTCCCGTTAAATTGTGATCGCGGCGGCTTGTTGCGGCCGTGACCGTTAATCGCCCGCGCCAAATGGCGTATAACAAGCCTGCGTTTTCATCCTCAGCAGGGAGCCGGCATGCTCAGACAGACCAAACTTCTGGCGGAAGCCACCGCGCGCCAGATCGTCCAGCGGGCGATGGGCATCATCAGCCATTCCGTCAACGTGATGGACAGCAACGGCGTGATCATCGCCTCCGGCAACCCGCAGCGTCTGTTCCAGCGTCATGAAGGCGCGGTGCTGGCGCTGGCGGAGAATCGGGTGGTGGAAATCGATCGCGCCACCGCCGAACACCTGAAGGGCGTGCGGCCCGGCATCAACCTGCCGTTCAGCTTTCGCAATCAGCGGGTGGGAGTGATCGGCATTTCCGGCGAGCCGGCCGAGGTGCGCGCCTACGCCGAGTTGGTCAAAATGGCGGCGGAGATGATGGTGGAGCAGGCGGCGTTGCTGGATCAGCACCAGTGGGAAAAACGCTACCGGGAAGAGCTGGCGAACCAGCTGTTGCAGCCGCAGCCGAACACGGCGTCGCTGGAAGCGATGGCGGCGTATCTGGGATTGGATCTGCGCCAGGCGCGCATCGTCTGGATCGTCGAGCTGCAAGAGGCGCAGCCGCACCTGCTGCGTGAGCTGTTGGCGGAGCTGGAGGCCACCCAGCGCGACGCGTTGATCGCCATTACCGGCTTCAATGAAATGACCCTGTTGCGCCCGGCTTGTATGGCTCAGGGCGAATGGAGTTTGAAGCTGGAGCGCCAGCAGGCGCAGCGTTTGCAAAACCAGCTAAAACACCGCTTTCGGGTGCGGCTGATCGTCGGCGGTTTTTATGACGATCCGCAAAGCGCCTACCGTTCCAGCCTGACGGCGCGTGCCACCCAGGCAATGGCGCAGCGCCTGAAACTGCGTCACGCCACGCTGTTCTACCACGACTATCCGCTGCCGTCGCTGCTGTGCGATCTCGGGGAGGACTGGCGAGCGCAAGAGCTGGGGCGCCCCTGGCGGACGCTGGGCGAACAGGATGAAAAAGGCGTGCTGCGCGCCACGCTGCGCCACTATTTTTCGCAGAATTGTGATCAGACGCAGGCCGCCGCGCAGCTGCATATTCACGTCAATACCCTGCGCTATCGCCTGCAGCGCATCGAAGCCATAACCGGCATGAAAATCAATCAATTAACTGACTCTCTGCGGTTGTATATCGGCATGCTGATGCACGACTGAGTTGTGCCAACCCACAAATTCCGCGCCGTTCCTTCGGCGATTTTTTGTTGTTTCCCCTCAGGCCAACGCCGGGCGCGCGGGATATGTTGGCCTGCACATCAACCACGGAGAAAACAACAATGACAACCGTATCCACTCTGGGGGCGCTGGTGGCGTTAGCCGTCGCCATCGTCCTGATTCTACGCAAGGTTCCACCGGCTTACGGCATGATTGCCGGCGCGCTGGCGGGCGGGCTGTGCGGCGGCGCCGATCTGGTGCAGACCGTGACGCTGATGATCGGCGGGGCGCAGGGCATCACCAACGCCGTGATGCGCATTCTGGCGGCGGGGGTATTGGCCGGGGTGCTGATCGAATCCGGCGCGGCGCACACCATCGCCGAAACTATCGTACGCAAGGTGGGCGAAACCCGCGCGCTGCTGGCGCTGGCGGTGGCTACACTGATCCTGACGGCGGTGGGGGTGTTTATCGACGTGGCGGTGATCACCGTCGCGCCGATCGCGCTGTCGATCGCCCAAAAGGCCGGCATTTCTCGTGCGGCGATCCTGCTGGCGATGATCGGCGGCGGCAAGGCCGGCAACGTGATGTCGCCCAACCCGAACACCATCGCGGCGGCGGACAACTTCCACGTGCCGCTCACCTCGGTGATGATGGCCGGCATCGTGCCGGGGCTGTGCGGCCTGGTGGTGGCCTATCTGCTGGCGCGTCGCCTGAGCGATAAAGGTAGCAGGGTGATGGCTGAAGAGCTGACTCAGCATGCCGAAGGGGCGCGGCCGGGCTTCGCTGCGGCGATCAGCGCGCCGCTGGTGGCGATCCTGCTGCTGTCGCTGCGGCCGATAGCCGGTATCGCCGTTGATCCGCTGATCGCGCTGCCGGCCGGCGGTTTGGCGGGCGCGCTGCTGATGGGGCGCATTCGTCAGTGCAATCAGTTTATGGTCTCCGGCCTGTCGCGCATGGCGCCGGTAGCGATCATGTTGCTCGGCACCGGCACGCTGGCGGGCATTATCGCCAACTCGGCGCTGAAGGATGTCTTGATTACCGGTTTGACGCACACCGGGCTGCCGGCCTGGCTGCTGGCGCCGCTGTCCGGCGCGCTGATGTCGATGGCGACCGCCTCGACCACCGCCGGCACCGCCGTCGCCTCCGGGGTGTTCAGCTCCACGCTGCTTGAGCTGGGGGTGAGCGGATTGGCCGGCGCGGCGATGATCCATGCGGGCGCCACGGTGTTGGATCACCTGCCGCACGGCAGCTTCTTCCACGCCACCGGCGGCAGCGTCAATATGGCGGTGCACGAGCGGCTCAAGCTGTTGCCGTATGAAACGCTGGTGGGGTTCACCATCGCGGCAATCTCGGCGCTGATGTTTGGCGTATTTAACCTGGCGGGATAAGGAACAGTGATGAAAACGCTGAAAAAAGTGGTTATTGCCCCGGATTCTTTCAAAGAGAGCCTGAGCGCGCTCGGCGTCGCCGACGCCATCGAGCGGGGATTCCGTCAGATTTACCCGCAGGCGCACTACGTGAAGCTACCGATGGCGGACGGCGGTGAAGGCACGGTGGAGTCGATGGTGGCTGCCACCGGCGGTGAAATCGTTCAGGTGACGGTCACCGGCCCGCTCGGGGAGCCGGTGCAGGGATTCTATGGCCTGTTGGGCGACGGCGAAACCGCGGTGATTGAAATGGCCGCCGCCTCCGGGCTGCACTTGGCACCGCCCAACCGGCGCGATCCGCGCATTACCACCAGTTACGGCACCGGCGAACTGATGTTGGCGGCGCTGGATCGCGGCGTGAAGGCGATCGTTCTCGGCATCGGCGGCAGCGCCACCAACGACGGCGGCGCCGGAATGATGCAGGCGCTGGGCGTTAAATTGCTGGATAAGGATCGTCGCCCGCTGCCAATGGGCGGCGCGGCGCTGGCGCAGCTGGCGCACCTCGATCTCGCCGGGCTGGACGTGCGTCTGCAGCGGGTGAGCGTAACCGCCGCCTGTGACGTGGATAACCCGCTGTGCGGCGCAAAGGGCGCGTCGGCGGTATTCGGGCCGCAGAAAGGGGCGACGCCGGAGATGGTGGCGCAGCTCGATGCGGCGTTGCACCACTATGGCGAACTGCTGGAACGGGAAACCGGCCGCGCCGTGCTGACCCAGCCGGGGGCGGGCGCGGCGGGCGGCATGGGGGCGGCGCTGCTTGGCATGCTCGACGCGCGCTTGCGGCCGGGCATCGAGATTGTCACTGAAACCCTGCGCCTGGATGAAGCGGTGCGCGATGCCGATCTGGTGATCACCGGCGAAGGGCGGCTGGACAGCCAGTCGATTCACGGCAAAACGCCGATCGGCGTGGCGCGGGTGGCCAAGCGTCACGGCGTGCCGGTGATCGCCATCGCCGGCAGCCTGACGCCGGATTATTCGGTGGTGCATCAACACGGCATCGATGCAGCGTTTTCGGTGCTCGATCGCATTGTGACGCTGGAAGAAGCGCTGGCGGACGCCGATCGCAATCTGCAGGTGACGGCGCGCAACGTGGCGGCGGTATGGCAGCTGGCGCAAGGAAGATGCCTACAGGCATAGCCTGTTGCTGTTATCGGTTTCGACGCAGGACTTTTCCGTTACAATAGCCGGCATTAATGGCTGCTGACATCCCGACCCAGAACGGAATGCCGGCCGGAAAGGAAATGAGGGGAACTGAGATGAAGCAAGAGAAACACGGCGTATTGCTGGTGAACCTGGGCACGCCAGATGCGCCGACCTCGTCGGCGGTCAAACGCTATCTGAAGGAATTCCTCAGTGACGATCGCGTGGTCGATACGGCGCCGCTGATCTGGTGGCCGATCCTCAACGGCGCGATCCTGCCGATCCGCTCGCCGCGCGTGGCGAAACTCTATCAGTCGGTGTGGATGGAAGAGGGTTCGCCGCTGCTGGTGTACAGCCGCCGCCAACAGCGGGCGCTGGCGGCGCGCATGCCGAATACGCCGGTGGAGCTGGGGATGAGCTACGGCTCGCCGAGCCTGGCGGAAGCCATCGACAAGCTGCTGGTGCAGGGCGTGACCAACCTGGTGGTGCTGCCGCTCTATCCGCAATATTCCTGTTCCACCAGCGCGGCGGTATGGGACGGCGTAGCCCGGGTGCTGAAAGGCTATCGCCGCTTGCCGTCGGTGGCCTTCATTCGCGACTATGCCGAGCACCCAGCCTATATCGCCGCGCTGCAGCAAAGCGTGGAGCGCTCGTTCGCCGAACACGGCCAGCCGGATCGGCTGGTGCTGTCGTTCCACGGCATCCCCAAGCGCTATGCGCGGCTTGGCGACGACTACCCGCAGCGCTGCGAGGATACGCTGCGAGCGCTGAGCGCCGCGTTGCCGCTGGCACCGGAGCGAGTGATGATGACGTACCAATCGCGCTTCGGCCGCGAGCCTTGGCTGACGCCGTATACCGATGAGACCCTAAAAGGGCTGCCGGCGCAGGGCGTGAAGCATATTCAGCTGATCTGCCCCGGTTTCTCGGCGGACTGCCTGGAAACGCTGGAAGAGATTAAAGAGCAGAACCGCGAGATCTTCCTTAAGGCCGGCGGCGAGAAGTTTGAATACATCTCAGCGTTGAACGACGAACCGGCGCATATCGACATGATGCAGCAGTTGGTGGCGCAGCGTCTGTAATCATCCATAATCTGTCTATTAGATGCATCGTGATCGGGCGGGGATGTGTTAACATTCTCCGCTTGTTAAACCGCCACCACCACCAATCACATGAAATTTCCTGGTAAACGCAAGTCCAAACACTATTTCCCGGTGAGCGCCCGCGATCCGCTTCTGCAGCAGGCCCAGCCCGAAAGTGAAATCAGCACCTCGTATATCGTCGGCATCGACCAGACGCTGGTGGATATCGAGGCGAAAGTGGACGACGCTTTTGTCCAGCGCTACGGCCTGAGCCTGGGCCACTCTCTGGTGATCGAAGATGACGTCGCCGAGGCGCTGTATCAGGAATTGAATGAAAACAACCTGGTCACCCATCAGTTCGCCGGCGGCACCATCGGCAACACCATGCACAACTATTCGGTGCTGGCGGACGACCGCTCGGTGCTGCTCGGCGTGATGTGCAGCAACGTGAAAATCGGCAGCTACGCCTACCGTTATCTGTGCAATACCTCCAGCCGCACCGATCTTAACTATCTGCAGGGCGTTGACGGCGCCATCGGCCGCTGTTTCACGCTGATCGGCGAAAGCGGCGAGCGCACCTTCGCCATCAACCCCGGCCAGATGAACCAGCTGCGCCCGGAAAGCATCCCTGAAGAGGTGATCGCCGGCGCGTCGGCGCTGGTGCTGAGCTCTTATCTGGTGCGCTGCAAGGAAGGGGAGCCGATAAAGGAGGCTACCCTGCAGGCGATCGAATACGCCAAAAAGCACGATGTGCCGGTGGTGCTGACCCTGGGCACCAAGTACGTGATCGCCGACAACCCGCAGTGGTGGCGCGACTTCCTGAAGGAAAATGTGACCATTCTGGCGATGAACGAAGACGAAGCGCTGGAGCTGACCGGGCTGAGCGATCCGTTGACCGCCTCGGACATGGCGCTGGAGTGGGTGGATCTGGTGCTGTGCACCGCCGGGCCGAACGGCCTGTATATGGCGGGCTACACCGAAGAGGCCAACAAGCGTCAGACCCAGCACCCGCTGTTGCCGGGGCATATCGCCGAGTTCAACCGCTACGAGTTCAGCCGCGCCATGCGTCGCGAACACTGTGACCATCCGCTGCGCGTTTACTCGCACATCGCGCCGTATATGGGCGGGCCGGAGAAGATCATGAACACCAACGGCGCCGGCGACGGCGCGCTGTCGGCGTTGCTGCACGATATCGCCGCCAACGGTTATCACCGCCACAACGTGCCGAACTCGAGCAAGCACGTGCGCAGTTACCTGACATACTCTTCGTTGGCGCAGGTGTGCAAATACGCCAACCGCGTCAGCTACCAGGTGTTGAACCAGCATTCGCCGCGTCTCACTCGCGGCCTGCCGGAGCGCGAAGACAGCCTGGAAGAGTCCTATTGGGAGCGTTAATCCGCTGAAAAAGAAAAGGTCCGGCATGCCGGACCTTTTTTTGTGCGCGGTGCCTCAGATCGGGCAGCCCCCCATTTTTTCTTCTTCGCTCAGGGTATCCAACTGCAGGATGTTCAGCATGCTGTTAGCGATCTCCCGTTCGCCCATCACCACCTGATTGGCGCCGCGATCGGTGATGTAGGCCACCTCGTCGTCGTAGTGGGCGCGGGCGATGATCTCGATGTTCGGCCGCTTGGCGCGCGCCGAGGCGACGATCTCGCCGGCCTCATAGCCGTTGGGGATGGTCAGCAGCAGCCAGCGTGCGCAGTCGAGCCGCGCCAGATCCATCACTTCCGGATTGGCGGCGTTGCCCAGCACCGTCTTGATGCCCTGCTCGCGCAGCGCTTCCACCCGCGGGCGGGAGTTCTCGATCACCACCAGCGGGATGCCCGCTTCGGCCAGTTTGCCGCCCAGCAGGCTGCCGACGCGGCCATAGCCGACCACCAGCGCATGGTTGCACATGTCCACCGGGATCTGCTTCTCTTCTTCCACCGCCTCTTCGAGGATTTGCTCTTCGATGGTTTCGGTTTTGGCCAGATAGCGCTCCAGCAGGGTGAACAGCAGCGGGTTGAGCATGATGGACAGAATGGCGCCGGCCAGCACCAGATTGCGCCCGTGTTCCGACATCATGCCCAGCGCGATGCCGAGGCCCGCCAGAATAAAGGCGAACTCGCCGATCTGCGCCAGGCTGGCGGAGATGGTCAGCGCGGTGCGCTTGGAGTGGCCGAACATTTTCACCAGCAGGAACGCGGCGGCAGATTTGCCGAACACGATGATCGCCAGCGTCGCCAGCACCGCCAGCGGTTCGTTAATCACGATCATCGGATCGAACAGCATGCCAACCGAGACGAAGAACAGCACCGCGAACGCGTCGCGCAGCGGCAGGGTGTCGTGCGCCGCGCGGTGGCTCAGCTCGGACTCGTTCAGCACCATGCCGGCGAAGAAGGCGCCCAGCGCGAAGGAGACGTCGAACAGCTTCACCGCGCCGTAGGCGATGCCGAGCGCCAGCGCCAATACCGCCAGGGTGAACAGCTCGCGCGAGCCGGTGCTGGCGGTTTTCGACAGGATCCACGGCACCAGGCGGCGGCCGACCACGATCATCAACGCAATGAAGGCGATGACCTTACCGATGGTCAGCGCCAGCTCCATCAGCAGCTTGCCGCTGCTGGCGTTGTCGTTGCCCAGCATGTTGCCGAAGGCGGGCAGTAATACCAGCGTCAGCACCATCGCCAAATCTTCGACGATCAGCCAGCCGATGGCGATTTGCCCGCGCTGGCTGTCGATCAATTGCCTCTCCTCCAGCGCGCGCAACAGCACCACGGTGCTGGCGGTGGAGAGACAGAGGCCGAACACCAGGCCGGAGATCAGATCCCAGCCGAGCAGCTTGGACAGCCCCATACCGAGCAGGGTAGCGACGGCTATCTGCGCCACGGCGCCGGGTATGGCGATAGATTTTACTGCGAGGAGGTCTTTCAAAGAGAAGTGCAGGCCAACACCGAACATCAACAGGATAACGCCTATTTCCGCCAGTTCCGGCGCCAGTGAGGTGTCGGCGACGAAACCGGGGGTGAACGGGCCGGCGAGCACCCCTGCGGCCAGATATCCCACCAGGGGTGAGATGCGCAGGCGGTTCGCCAGCATGCCGAGGAGGAAGGCGAGTACTAACCCTCCGACGATGGTGGTGATGAGCGGTGTTGAATTATGCATCCATACTCCTTCTGGCTATGCATCGCGGCACGGGAGAAACGCAACAAAGTTACGAAAAGATACATTTAGTTTATTGCATTTGTTCGCGGCTTGCTTGGCTAATTTGGTCTTTTTTGTAAAAAAGCAGAGGATTTCGCTTAAGGCGCGTCAATGAGGGGATTTTGTGCCAGATAAACCAAATAACATTGATTTATCCGTAGGATAACCCGGATGAATAAATACTTTCATCCGGGCAGTTCGCGGGGTTATTGCGGTTTATGCTCCATATTGGGCAGTAGCGCGGTAATAATGCCGATCAGCGGCAGGAAAGCACAGATTTGGTAGACCAGCTCGATACTGGTCAAATCCGCGACATAGCCAAGAACTGCCGCGCCTAACCCGCCCATACCGAAAGCAAAACCGAAGAATAAACCGGAAACCATGCCGACTTTACCGGGGATCAGCTCCTGTGCGTAGACCAGGATGGCGGAGAACGCCGAGGCGAGAATAACCCCGATGATCACCGTCAAAATGCCGGTCCAGTACAGGGATGCATGGGGTAAAATAAGCGTAAATGGCGCCGCACCAAGGATTGAGCCCCAAATAACGTATTTTCTCCCTATCTTGTCGCCAAGAGGCCCGCCGATGATGGTTCCGGCGGCTACCGCGAACAGGAAGGCGAACAGGTGAATTTGCGCATTCTGCACCGAAACGCCGAACTTATGTATCAGATAAAAGGTGTAATAGCTGCTGATGCTGGCCAGATAGAAGTATTTAGAGAAAATCAGCACCAGCAGAATGCCCAGCGAGTAGGCGACGGTACGTTTTGGCAACGGTTTCAGCATTGCGGGGCTTTTCGGCTGCCCTTTCGCCGCCCGATGCTGATGTTGGTACCACTTGCTGACCTGCAGCAATACCACGATCGCCAGCAGCGCCGCCAGCGTGAACCAGGCGACGTTGCCTTTGCCGTAAGGCGCGATGATCAGCGCGGCCAGCAGCGGGCCGAGCGAGCTGCCGAAGTTGCCGCCGACCTGGAACAGCGACTGCGCCAGGCCGTGTCGTCCGCCGGAGGCCATGCGCGCCACGCGCGAGGATTCCGGGTGGAATACCGATGAGCCGGTGCCCACCAGCGCCGCTGCCAGCAGCACCAGCGGGAAGGTGTTCGCCACCGACAGCAGCAGCAGGCCGGACAGGGTAAAGCCCATGCCGATAGGCAGTGAGTAAGGCTGCGGGTGCTTATCGGTGTAATAGCCGATCAGCGGTTGCAGCAGGGAAGCCGTTAGCTGATAGGTCAGGGTGATCATACCGATCTGCACGAAGCTGAGGTGAAAATCGGCTTGCAGGATCGGGTAAATCGCCAGGATCAGCGACTGGATCATATCGTTGAGCAGGTGAGACACGCTGATGGCGCCGAGGATGGAGAAAGCGGTCCTCTTTACCGTACTGCCCTTGGCGGGCGGCATCGCGCTTTGGCTACTGTCGGTCATATTATTATTAGCCTGATAAGTTGTTGAGCACAGAGATGACATCTTAGGCAGGGCGTTCAATTTTTACCATATCTGAAATAATCAGACTCACATCGCAAAAAATTGAAATCAGCTGTCATTAATTCGCGCTACAATTTCGCCCTCATCATAAAAGCTATTTAATACACGGAGATCCGCCATGCGTTTTTCGCTGAAAACCACCGCATGCGCGTTGGCCGTATCCCTGACGCTGCTGTCGGGGGCCGCCAGTGCCTGGGAAAAGGATAAGACCTACGCCATCACCATTCTGCATACCAACGATCATCACGGTCACTTCTGGCAGAACGATCATGGCGAATACGGTCTGGGCGCGCAGAAAACCCTGGTGGACGGCATTCGCCGCGAAGTGGCGGCGCAGGGCGGCAGCGTGCTGTTGCTGTCCGGCGGCGATATCAACACCGGCGTGCCGGAATCGGATCTGCAGGACGCCGAGCCGGACTTCCGCGGCATGAACCTGGTGGGTTACGACGCGATGGCGATCGGCAACCACGAATTCGACAACCCGCTGAGCGTGCTGCGCCAGCAGGAGAAGTGGGCGACCTTCCCGCTCTTGTCCGCCAACATCTACCAGAAAAGCACAGGCCAGCGCCTGTTCAAGCCTTACGCCTTGTTCGACAAACAGGGCATCAAGATTGCCGTGATCGGCCTGACGACCGACGACACCGCCAAGATAGGCAATCCGGAGTACTTCACCGACATGGAGTTCCGCGTGCCGGCGCAGGAAGCGAAGCAGGTGGTGGAGCAACTGCGCAAGGACGAGAAGCCGGACGTGATCATCGCCGCCACCCATATGGGGCACTATGACAACGGCGAGCATGGCTCTAACGCGCCGGGCGACGTGGAGATGGCGCGCAGCCTGCCGGCGGGATATCTCGACATGATCGTCGGCGGCCACTCGCAGGATCCGGTGTGCATGGCCGGTGACAACCGCAAACAGGCGGATTATGTGCCGGGCACGCCATGCTCGCCGGATCGTCAGAACGGCACCTGGATTGTGCAGGCGCACGAGTGGGGCAAATACGTCGGGCGCGCCGATTTCGAATTCCGCAACGGCGAGCTGAAGCTGGTGCATTATCAGCTGATCCCGGTGAACCTGAAGAAGAAGGTGGAGAAAGCCGACGGCACCAGCGAGCGCGTGTACTACACCCAGCAGATTGCGGAAGATCCGACCATGATGAAGCTGCTGACGCCGTTCCAGGATAAGGGCAAGGCGCAGCTGGGCGTGAAGATCGGCAGCGTCAACGGCAAGCTTGAAGGCGATCGCAGCAAGGTGCGCTTCGTGCAGACCAACCTGGCGCGGGTGATGCTGGCGGCGCAGAGGGAGCGCGCCGACGCCGACTTCGCCGTGATGAGCGGTGGCGGAGTGCGCGATTCGATTGAAAGCGGCGATATCACCTACAAGAACGTGCTCAAGGTGCAGCCGTTCGGCAACACGTTGGTGCATGTCGATATGAAAGGCCGCGAGGTTGAACAGTATCTGGCGGTGGTGGCCAACATGAAGCCGGATTCCGGCGCCTATGCTCAGTTCGCCAACGTCAGCCTGGTGGCGGACGGCAAGGGCGTCAGCGAGGTGAAGATCAACGGCCAGCCGCTGCAGGCGGATAAAACTTACCGCATGGCGACGCTGAACTTCAACGCGCTGGGCGGCGACGGCTATCCGAAGCTGGACGGGCTGCCGAGCTACGTCAACACCGGCTTTATCGATGCTGAAGTGCTGAAGCAGTACATCGAGAAACACTCGCCGCTGGATGCGGCGGCGTACGAGCCGAAGGGCGAAATCGTCTATCGCTAGAGGCGTCGCGGAACGGCGTTCTCGCTTGTCGCGGGGGCGCCGTTCCCCCCTCGCTTTTCTCCTCTGCATCAACGCCTTTTGTCAGCGTTACCGTTTTAAACGGCGTCTTACTTTCTTCTCTCCATATACGCCCTCGGCGGGCAGCCCGCCATATTCTTGAAAAAAGTGGCGAAGGCGCTGTCGCTGGAAAACGCCAGCCGACCGGCGACGTCGGATTGGCTCAGCCCTGCGGCCAGCATCTCTATCGCTTTGATCAGGCGCCATTGCTGACGCCATTGTTGATAACCGAGCCCGGTTTCACGGCGGAAAATCCGGCTGATGGTTTTCTCGGAAGCGCCGCTATAGCGCGATAGCTCGTGCAGCGGCGGAAGCATGTCCAGATTGGCCAGATGGCGCAGGCGGCGGTCGCTGGGCAGCGGCAGCAGCGTCAGTTCGCGCGGCGCGGCGGCGATCTCGTCCAGGCAGACCGCCAGAATATTGGCGTAAGGCCCATACTGCCAGTCGGTGTCGAAGGCGGCGAACGCGATGCGTTCCAACACCTCGCGCAGCAGCGGCGAGGCTGTCAGTACGGCAAGCTGCGCAGGCAGACAGGCATAGCGATCGGCGTCGAGATAAAGCGAACGGTAACCGACGACGCCGTTGACCTGAACGCGGTGAGCCACCTGCGGCGGGATCCAGGCGACTCTGCCCGGCGGCAGCATACAGATGCTTTGGTTGAGCGTGATGCGCATGCTGCCTTGCTGACAGAACAGCAACTGCCCCCTGTCATGCCAATGCGTGCCCGAGTCGTGCTGCGCCAGTTCGGCGGCGATCCCGAGTACCCCGTTGTCGAGCGTATCCGGATTAAAACTGTCCTGCGCCTGAAGCCACGCCATAGTCTGTCCGATTTTGTAAATTTATTGTCTTTTATATTGTAATCGGCGCCGGGGAGCAGATGCTACCTTGTGCAGCCTATTCTTGGCTACAGGATCTGTTATGCAACGTAAACTGACGCTGACGTTGGCGACCTCGATGATGATGTTTCCCCAGGTGGTGGAGACCATCTACAGCCCGGCATTGACGCATATTGCGCACGGTTTCCGGGTCAGTGCGGAAATGGCGGCGCAAACGCTCTCTTGTTACTTTTTCGCCTTTGCGCTCGGCGTGGTGGTATGGGGACGGATGTGCGACGTCATCGGACGCCGTCCCACCATTTTGGCCGGGCTGACGCTCTATCTGCTGGCTTCTCTCGTTGCGCTGTTCAGCGGCAGCTTCAGCGTACTGCTGGCGGCGCGGGTGCTGGCCGCCTTTGGCGCGGCGGTCGGTTCGGTCGGGACGCAAACGGCGATTCGCGATCGCTTCGACGGTTATGAATTGGCGCGGGTGTTCTCGGTGATGGGGATCGCCATGGCGATCAGCCCGGCGGTTGGCGTGTTGAGCGGCGCAGTGCTGACTCACTATTGGGGCTATCAGGGGGTGTTCGGCGGTTTGGCGCTGTTGGCGGCGCTGTTGCTGGGCTATGCCGGTTGGCAACTGCCGGAGACGCGTCCGCAGCAGGTGGTGAAGAATTCATTTTTCGGCACGCTGGGACGGATGGTCAAGGACGGGGATATTTGGCTCAGCGCGCTGTTGGTGGCGTTGTTCAATATTTGCATGTTCAGCTATTACCAGCTGGCGCCATTCCACTTCTCGGCGTTGGCGCTGCCGGCACAGTGGTTCGGTTATACCGGTTTGGTGTTGGCGGCCGGGGTGGGCATCGGCGCGGCGATCAACAAGTTTTTGATCGGCAAGCACTGGCTGTTCCCTGCACTGTTGATGCTGGCCTGCGGATTATCGCTGACCGGCGGCCTGCTGGTACTGCTGCTGGAAGGGACCTTGTGGTTCGTTCTGCCGATGATGCTGGTGGTGATGGCGTACGGCATCGCCATTCCCAATATTCTGGCGCGCGCGCTGCGCCATTATAAAGACTGCATGGGCACCGCCGGCGCCATCCTTGGCCTGATGTATTACCTGATGCTCGGCGGTGGCTTGGTGTTGGCGGGGCTGTCGCAGCACCTGGGCGCCGTGCTGTCGCTCTGCAGCCTCTGCGTGCTGCTGTTGGCGTGGCGGGTGGTGCGCAACGAGCGTCGTTTGGCGATGCCTGAGCGTATCTGAATGATAAGCGGGCCGGACATTCTCGCCACCGCCGCCTTCCAATGATAGCCTGAGCGACAATTTGGTTTTGATAACGCAAACAGGAAGATGACATGTTGAAAACCGCAGGCTGGCTGCTGCCCGCCATCGTGGCGCTGGCGGGGTGTTCGTCATCCGGCGAACGTCATGGACAAACTCTCAGCCAGGCGCTGGCGGCCCTCGGCCAGGACAAGGCGTTGGTCGGGGCGTCGAACGGCGTGATGGTGCGCGATGCCGACAGCGGCAAGGTGCTGTATCAGGCGCACGCGGAGCAGCGTTTGGCGCCGGCTTCCAACATGAAGATCTTCACTTCTCTGGCGGCGTTCGGCGTGCTGGGGGCGGATTACCGGTTTGAAACCCGGCTGCTGACCGCCGGCGAGCAGCGCGGCGACACGTTGCGGGGAGATCTCTATCTGCAGGGCAGCGGCGATCCGACGCTGCATCCGGACGATCTCGACACCTTCGCCGCGGCGCTGGCGCAGCGCGGCATCCGTCATATACAGGGGCGGTTGTTGCTGGACGCCGGCGCCTTCGATCAAACGCCATTCGGCGCCGGCTGGAGCTGGGACGATGAACCCTTCGCCTTCGCTGCGCCGATCTCGGCGCTGAACTACGCCTTTACCCCCGGCGGCGATATCAACGTGGTGCAGGTGGATGTGCGGCCGGGCGCTCGCGCCGGCGCGCCGGGACGGGCGAGCTTCTATCCCGCCAATGACGCGGTGACGCTGGTCAATCGCACCACCACCGGCAGTGACACCGCGCTGACGTACGAGCGCCAGCCGGGCAGCAACCGGATCGTGGTCAGCGGCACCATCGCCGCGCAGGCGGAGGCCAGCTCACGATTGATTACCGTCGATCAACCGGCCCTCGTCGTCGGCGCTTTATTGCAACATGCTCTGCGCGCGCGCGGCATCACCCTGCGCGGCAACGCTGAAGAGGGCGTGACGCCGGCCGGCGCACAGCTGCTGGCGCAAAAAACCTCGCCGCCGCTCTCCCACCTGGTCGTCACCTTCCTGAAAGTGTCCAATAACGGCTACGGCGAGATATTGACCAAAGCGATGGGCCGCAAGACGCAAGGCAAAGGGGATTGGGCCGCCGGTCTTCAGGCGATAAACGGGTTTGTGCAAAGCCAGGGCATCGCGGCCGACGCGTATCGCCAGGTGGACGGTTCAGGGCTGTCGCGCATGAACCAGATCACGCCGCAACAGCTGACGACGCTGCTGCTGGCGGCCAGAAAACAGCCGTGGTTCGCCGACTGGTATCGCGCCTTGCCCGTCGCGGGCGAGCCGGGGTTGCTGGTGGGCGGCACGCTGCGTAACCGCATGGTGAAAAGCGCGGCGGCGGGGCGCACTCACGCCAAGAGCGGTTCCATGACCGGCGTATCGTCGCTCAGCGGCTATGTTGATTCGGCGACCGGGCGGCCGCTGGCGTTCGCCATCATCAGCAATAACTATCTGGTGCCCGGCGCGCAGGTGAAGGCGCTGGAGGACCGCCTGGTGGAAACGCTGGCGGCCTGTGACGCCACGGTGGTGTGCCGCTGAGTACGCGGCGTCAGTCGCGTTTGGCGATGTCGGCGAAGCTGCCGGCCAGCAGGCGGCACAGATCGGCGGCGGCCAGCTCAATATCCAGCCCGCGTTTGCCGCCGGAAACGTAAATGGTGGCGAACGCTTGCGCCGGGCTGTCGATCACCGTCGGCAGCCGTTTTTTCTGCCCCAGCGGGCTGATGCCGCCCACCAGATACCCGGTGACGCGCTGCGCCAGCTGCGGATCGGCCATCTCGGCCTTTTTGGCGCCGAGGGCGCGGGCAACCTTTTTCAGATCCAACTGGGTTGCGACCGGCGTGACCGCCACCGCCAGGTGTTTGGCGTCGCCGTTCAGCGCCACCAGCAAGGTTTTGTAAACCCGATCGGCATCCAGCCCCAGCTTTCTCACCGCCTCATCGCCGAAGTTGGTTTCGTCGCTGTCGTGGTGATAAGGATGGAGGGTGAAGGCGACCTTTTGTTTCTCAAGCAGAACGACTGCGGGCGTCATGATGTGTTGTCCAAAATGTCCCCGGCGGGGAAAGGGTGATAACCAGCCTTAAAAATACAAAAATCCAACCAGCCCGGCAACCTGAGCGGCTGTTACATAAAGCGGGTTGCCAAGATATTCACCGGGTTGCTACCCTGTTTACTGTAACCGTTAACACGGTTGCTATGCGTATAACTAGAATACAAGAAATTCCTCTTTGACTGGCCAATAGCGATATTGGCCACTTTTTTACCCCTGCGGCTGCAGCATCGCCGGCAGGTTATCCTCGCCATACAGGTGCAATGCGCCAACCGCCACCACATAGTCTCCGGCCGGCAGCGCCTCCAGCTGACGCCGCCAGTCGCGATTGCGTTGATGCATCAGCACGTCGTAAAGCCCGGCGCTGAAGGTGGCCGGCAGCGTGTCCAGCGTGCCGCGCGGTTTGGCGTCCAGCCACCAGCTCACCATGGTTTGCAGCAGCCGCGCGTTGGTATGCCAGTGCTCCAGCGTATCGCGCAGCAGCGCGATGCCGCCTTCCGGCAGCTGTTCCAGCAGCGCCAACTGCTGCTGCGCCCCCTCGAGTTCGATCACCGGTTTGTCCTGCGCTCTGGCGGCCTGCAGCAGCTGATAATCTACGCCGTACTCTGCGCGCAGCCCCAGACGCTGAGCCTGCCGCGCCTGCATCATCAGCGCCACCTGCCAGCCGGGCAGGGTGGCGAAGGCGTGCGGATCGGCGCCCAGTTCGTGGCACAGCGCCAGCAGCTGTTGATATTCTTCGGCGGACAGGCGCTGTTCCAGCTCCGGCTGTTGCTCTGCGTGGTCGAAAGGGGAGGCGGCACTGGTGATATCGGCTTCGACGATCAGCGCGTCGGCCTGTTGCAGCCGGGCGGCCAGCCGGGGCGGCAGCGGCGACATATCGACGGTGCCCATATGGATGCTGCCCACCAGATGGAGCCGACGCTCGCCCGGCAGAGTGATGTCCAGCGCCGGATAAGCGTAACTTTTGGGCGAGATCAGGCCGAGAAAGGTGGCGAGGCGGCGTAACAGTTGACCCATACGGCGTGGCTCCTGAATAACGGGTGCGCGTTTTCGCGTGCAAGGCGAGGGAAAATCGTCATTCATGCTAAACGCTATCTGCCGCGCAGGGAAGCCCGGAAAACAGCGGGGCGCCTTGACGGCGCCCCGGAGCTTACTTCCTGGGTTTAAAACGCAGCAGCCGGTTGGCGTTGCTGACTACGGTAATCGACGACAGCGCCATCGCGGCACCCGCCACCACCGGGCTGAGCAGTGTGCCGGTCAGCGGGTAGAGCACGCCGGCGGCGATTGGAATGCCCAGCGTATTATAGATAAAGGCGCCGAACAGGTTCTGCTTCATGTTGCGCAGCGTGGCCTTCGACAGCTCCACCGCATCCGCTACGCCATTCAGGCTGTGGCGCATCAGGGTGATGGCGGCGGTCTCGATGGCGATGTCGCTGCCGCCGCCCATCGCGATGCCCACGTCGGCCTGCGCCAGCGCCGGGGCGTCGTTGATGCCGTCGCCGACCATCGCCACGCGTTGGCCCTGCGCCTGCAGCTGTTTGATCGCCGCCGCTTTGCCGTCCGGCAGCACGCCGGCAATCACCCGATCGATACCGGCCTCTTTGGCGATGGCGTTGGCGGTCACCGGGTTGTCGCCGGTCAGCATCACCAGCTGATATCCCTGCTGGTGCAGGCGCTGCAGCGCCGCGACGCTGTCCTCGCGTAGCGGATCGCGAATGGCGAACAGCGCAGCCGGTTTACCGTCAACGGCCAGCAGCACCGGCGTCACGCCGCGTTCGGCCTGGGCGCGCATCGGTGCCTCCAGTTCGTCGGCCGCGACCTGATGTTGTTTCAGCAGCGCGGCGTTGCCCAGCAGCACCTGCACGCCGTCGATCTCCCCGCTGACGCCGGCGCCGCGCAGGGTGCGGAACTGCGCCACCTGCGGCAGCGTTTGCCCGGCGGCGCGTTCCATGATGGCGCGCGCCAGCGGGTGATTGGAGCCTTGTTCCAGCGCGGCGGCCCAGCCGAGCGCCTGCTGTTCGCTGACCTGATTGAAGGTCAGGATCTCCACCACCTGCGGTTTCCCTTCCGTCAGGGTGCCGGTTTTATCGAACACCAGGGTGTCCAACTGGCTGGCCTGCTGCAGGGCGTCGGCGTCGCGCACCAGCACGCCGAATTCCGCCGCGCGGCCCACGCCGGAGATGATCGACATCGGCGTCGCCAATCCTAACGCACATGGGCAGGCGATGATCAGCACCGTGGTGGCGATCACCAGCGTATAGACCAGCTGCGGCTGCGGGCCGAAGAAGTACCACATCGCCGCGCTGAACAGCGCGATCGCTACCACCGCCGGCACGAACACCGCCGAGACGCGGTCGGCCAACTGGCCAATCGCCGGCTTACTGCTCTGCGCCTGACGCACCAGTTTGATGATGCGCGCCAGCGTGGTTTGGCTGCCGATGGCGGCGGCGCGGAACAGCACGCTGCCGTCGTCGACTACCGTCCCGGCATGCACCGTGTCGCCGGGGCCTTTCTGCTGCGGCACCGCTTCGCCGGTCAGCATCGCTTCATCGAGCCAGACTTCGCCCTGCACGATTTCACCGTCGACCGGCACGCGATCGCCGGTGGTCAGCCGCAGCGTCATGCCGAGCTGCACCTCCGCCAGCGGAATATCGCGCTCGCCGTCGTCAGTCACCAGCCGCGCGGTGGGCGGCGTCAGATCGAGCAGCCGCTCCAGCGCCTGCGAAGAACGCTGGCGGGCGCGCTGTTCCAGCGCATGGCCGAGGTTGATCAAACCGATGATCATCGCGCTGGCCTCGTAATAGAGGTGACGCGCCTCCATCGGGAAGAAATCGGGCCAAATGTTGACGGCGATCGAATAGAGCCAGGCGGCGCCGGTGCCGAGCGCCACCAAGGTATCCATGGTAGCGCTGCCGTTCATCAATGCGCGCCAGGCGTTGCGGTAGAAGTGCCCGCCGGCGAACACCATCACCGCCAGGGTAATGACGCCGACCAGCAGCCAAGGGCGCTGGGTTTCCGGCGTCAGCGTCATGCTGCCGCCGAACAGCCCCCAGGCCATCAGCGGAATACCCAACGCCAGCCCCAGCGCCGCCTGCCAGCTAAAGCGCTTCATGTTGGCGCGTGCGGTCTGTTGCTGACGTTCGCGGCGTTCGGTTTCGTCCTGAATCATCTCGGCGCCGTAGCCGGCTTTTTCCACCGCCGCCACCAGCGCCTGCGCATCGGCGGCGCCGGTCACCAGCGCGCTGCGCTCCGCCAGGTTGACGCGCGCGTGCTCCACGCCGGGAACGCTTTGCAGCGCCTGCTGCACCTTATTGACGCAGCTGGCGCAGGTCATGCCGCTGAGCAGCAGCTGTACGCTGTCGTCCGCGCTGTCGGTTGCCGGAAGAGAAGGCTGCGCCGCTGGCTGAACGTCCGGCAACGAAGGTGTTGCGTCAGTCAACGGCTCAGTTTTTGGGACGACGGCGCCCGCCACGCTGGCGTGATAACCGGCATGTTCCACCGCGGCGATCAGCGCCTGCGGATCGGCATCGCCGTACACTTTCGCGTTGTCGATCTCGACGTCGGCGGCGAACACGCCTGGCACCGCTTCCAGCGCCTTGCGGGTGCTGCCGACGCAGTGCATGCAGCTCAGCCCGCTCAGCTGCAGTTCGGTGTCGGCGCGCGGCGCGACTTCTGCCTGATAGCCGGCGGCGATCACGCTGTCGATCAATGCGCTGTCCGGCGCTTCGCCGGTCACTTTGGCGTAATGGACGTTAACCTCCGCCTGTTCGACATCGCTGCGGCTTTCCAGGGCTTTTTTCACCCGCTGCGCGCAGTTCATGCAGGACAACCCCTGCAATGCCAGCATAGTGGTGTGTGACATGATTGAACTCCTTGCGTAGAGGCGGTGTTTAAAGGTTGACCGCCTGACCTGTTTTCACTAAGAATGGAGCTTAAACCTTCCAGCAAGGGTAAGGTCAAGGAGGGAAAATGAATATTAGCGACGTCGCGAAAAAAACCGGTTTAACCAGCAAGACGATTCGTTTTTACGAAGAGAAAGCGTTGATTACCGCCCCGATTCGCAGCGACAACGGTTACCGCCACTATTCCGCCAAGCATGTCGAAGAGCTGACGCTGCTGCGCCAGGCGCGGCAGGTGGGCTTCAACCTGGACGAGTGCCGCGAACTGGTAGCGTTGTTCAACGATCCGGCCCGCCACAGCGCCGACGTGAAGGCGCGCACGCTGCAGAAGGTGGCGGAGATCGAAAAGCACATCAGCGAGCTGGGGAATATGCGCCAGCGCCTGTTGACGTTGGCGGAACAATGCCCGGGCGACGAGGGGGCGGAGTGCCCCATCATCAATAACCTGGCGGGGTGTTGTCGTTCTAATTAACGGCTGATGGCGCGGATCACCAGCGTGACCCCTTCCACCGCCACCACTTCCACTTCGGTGCCGGCGGGCAGATCTTCCGCCGCCTGCGCGCGCCAGCTGCTGTCACCGATATTAATGCGCCCCATGCCGTTGTGCATCGGCTCCGTCAGCGTGGCGCGGGTGCCGATCAGCTGACGGTTGCGCTGGTTGAGCACCGGCGAACCGCCGGATGCGGCCGCCGGGCGGCGACGCAGCCAGTACCACCACAGATAGGCGACGACGACGGTCAGGACGGCGAAGATCACGCCTTGCCATTCCCAGGAAAGCGGTGGCAGCAGCCAGATCAAGGCGCCGACCAACAGCGCCGCCACGCCGCTCCACAGCAGGTAGCCGCCGGCGCCGAGCATTTCCGCCGCCAGCAACACGCCCCCGAGAGAGAGCCAGAACCACAGCGGATTCGCCGCGATCAGTTCGAGCATGATTATTTGCCTTTGCTTTCTTTCAGCAATTCGGTAATGCCGCCGATCGAGCCGAGCAGGCTGCTGGCGTCCAGCGGCATCATCACCACCTTGCTGTTGTTGGAGGAACCGATCTTCTGCAGCGCATCGGTGTATTTCTGCGCCACGAAGTAGTTCACCGCCTGAATGTTGCCGCTGGCGATGGCGTCGGACACCAGCTGGGTGGCGCGCGCCTCGGCCTCGGCGGCGCGTTCACGCGCTTCCGCCTGCAGGAACGCCGACTGACGTTCGCCCTCGGCCTTCAGGATCTGCGATTGCTTCTCCCCTTCGGCGCGCAGAATGGCCGCCTGACGCACCCCCTCCGCCTCCAGGATGTCGGCGCGCTTGGTGCGCTCGGCCTTCATCTGGGCGTTCATCGAGGCGATCAGTTCTGCCGGCGGCCGCACGTCGCGGATCTCGATACGGGTGATTTTCACCCCCCAAGGGTTGGTCGCTTCATCGACGATGTGCAACAGGCGGCTGTTGATGCTGTCGCGCTGCGACAGCATTTCGTCCAGCTCCATCGAGCCGAGCACGGTGCGGAAGTTGGTCATGGTCAGGTTGACGATCGCCTGTTCGAGGTTGCTGACCTCGTAGGCGGCGCGCGCCGGATCGACCACCTGGATAAAGCACACCGCGTCGATGGCGACGTTGGCGTTATCGCGGGAAATCACCTCTTGGGAAGGGATGTCCAGCACCTGCTCCATCATGTTGATTTTGCGGCCGATGCGGTCCATGAACGGCACCACCAGGTTCAGGCCCGGCATCAGCGTCTTGGTATAGCGGCCGAAGCGTTCTACCGTCCATTGGAACCCCTGCGGCACAATTTTGACGCCGGCGAACACCACAATCAGCGCGACGACGATCACGATGGGAATAAAAGTAAGCATGCAAACCTCCTGTCAGACATATGTAAACAGATATTACGACAGCGCCGGAAAAATGCCTACTGATACCGCGACTTAATCCAGGGCGCTGACGCAACCCGCGAGCGGTGGATCCCGCGTCTGGAACAGAGTGTTGTCACGACAAGTGTGGCACAGCTGAAAAATAAGTATGCCTAAATGGCATGATTTCAATAATTTTTATTCATTTCATGATGTTGCTCGCCTTGGCTAGAGTAAAAACACCCCCGTGTTTACCGTCAAAAATTTGTCATTTTCATTTGCGACTATGCTTTTTGAAATGACATTTCGGCCAAGGATTGTTATGGATTCGCTCAGTGTTGATGAACTCGCCCAGAAGAACGATCGCTGGTATCGCATTGTGGAGGAGATGTTGGCGGAAGCCGGCGTCGCCATCAACGGCCCGCGCGCCTGGGATATCCGGGTGCATAACCCGGCGCTGTTCAAACGCATTTTGCAGGAAGGCTCGCTCGGCTTCGGCGAAAGCTATATGGACGGCTGGTGGGAGTGCGAACGGCTGGACATGCTGTTCACCCGCATTCTGCAGGCCGGCGTCGATGAACGGCTGCCGAAAAGCCTGAGCGACATCGCGCGCATCGCCTATGCCCGGCTGTTCAATCGCCAATCGCGCAAGCGCGCCTGGCAGGTGGGCAAAGAGCACTACGACATCGGCAACGACCTGTTCCGGGCGATGCTCGATCCTTATATGCAATACTCCTGCGGCTACTGGAAAGAGGCGCAGACGCTGGAGCAGGCGCAGCAGGCCAAGCTCAGGATGATCTGCGAAAAACTGCAGTTGAAACCGGGCATGACGCTGCTGGATATCGGCTGCGGCTGGGGTGGATTGGCGCAGTTTGCGGCGCAAAACTACGGCGTCTCGGTGCACGGCGTGACCATTTCGGCCGAGCAGCAGAAGCTGGCGCAGGAACGCTGCGCCGGGCTGGACGTCGAGATCTTGCTACAGGATTACCGCGATCTGGATCGTCAGTTTGATCGCATCGTGTCGGTCGGCATGTTCGAGCACGTCGGGCCGAAAAACTACGAGACCTACTTCAGCGTCGCGGCGCGCAACCTGAAGCCCGACGGTCTGTTCCTGCTGCACACTATCGGTTCCAATCAAACCGATCTCAACGTCGACGCCTGGATAGACAAATACATCTTCCCCAACGGCTGCCTGCCTTCGGTGCGGCATATCGCCGAGGCCAGCGAAGGGCGTTTCGTGATGGAGGATTGGCACAACTTTGGCGCCGATTACGATCGCACGCTGATGGCCTGGCTGGAGAATTTCAAACGGGCGTGGCCGGATCTGATGGGCGGTTATTCCGAGCGCTTCGAACGCATGTTCACCTATTACCTGAACGCCTGCGCCGGCGCGTTCCGTTCGCGCAACATTCAGCTGTGGCAGGTGTTGTTCAGCCCGGCGGGCGTGGAGGGCGGGGTGCGGGTCTATCGCTAATCCCCGTCATATTTCAAGCTGGCTGCACGTTCGAGCCCTGGTCACTTAGTTATCTAAGCGCCCAGGGCTTTTCACATTTGCCGCCTGGATGCAGCTTCAGGTATGACGGATATCAGTACAGCAGGGAGTACAGCTGGCGGCGATATTTAGCGGCCAGCGCGTCGCCGGTGCCGAGCGCGGCCAGAATGTCCATCAGGGTTTTGCGCGCGCTGCCGTTGGCGGCGGCCAGATCTTTCTTCAGATGCCCCATCAGCAGTTCCAGCGCTTCTTCGTTACGCCCGACCTGATGCAGTTGCAGCGCCAGCTGCACCGCCAGTTCGACGTTGTCCGGCTGCTGCTGCACCTGCTGTTGCAGCTGTTGGATTTCCGGCGTGTCCGCCGCCTGCTTCAACAATTCAATCTGCGCCACCAGACCTTGATAGCGGGTATCGCGATCCTGCAGCGGGATGGTCGCCAGCACCGCTTCAGCGTCTTCGCTGCGGCTGAGCGCGATCTGAGTTTCGGCCAGCGTCAGGCCGATGTCGCTGCGCTGTTGGCTGCTCTGCCAGGCGTCTTTCAGCAGCGGCAGTGCTTCGGCGGCGTTGCCGGCGGCCAGCAGCTCCTGCGCCTGCGCCAGTTTCAGATCTTCTTCCTTCGGCAGGAAACGCTGCAGCAAATCGCGGATCGCTTCTTCCGGCTGCGGGCCCTGGAAGCCGTCGACCGGCTGACCGTCTTTGAACAGGTAGACCGTCGGAATGGAACGCAGCCCGAATTGCGAGGCGATCATCTGTTCGGCGTCGCAGTCCACCTTGGCCAGAATGAACTGACCGGCGTATTCCGCCGCCAGCTTGTCCAGCACCGGCGTGAGCTGCAGGCAGTGTTGGCTGCGCTCGGACCAGAAGTAGAACAGCACCGGTGTGGACATCGATTGTTCCAGCGTCTGGTGCAGGTTAGTTTCGTTAATATCAACAACAGCTTGAGCTAGCATCTTTTTTCTCTCTGATCGTGCGGAGCCATGGGGTGTAGATGGGGGCGCGCCGCCATTCTTCAACCCCGTCGGGCGAATTAAGCGTTGCTGCGCAGCAGCCAATCCAGACAGCGGCCCGGCAAAATGCGGCGCAGCACGCTCATCGCGTGCGCCAGCAGGGTGACCGGATAGCGCAGTTTGGCGCGCGGGCTTTCCAGCGCGTGGCGCAGTTTGGGCAGAATGGCCTCCGGCGGCAGCGTCAGGCGCTTGGCGATGCCGGGATTGTGCACCGGTTTGTCGCTCTGCGCCTGGTTGACGTTCTGGCTAAAGTGGGTGGAGATCGGCCCCGGTTCGATCAGGCTGACCTGAATGCCGCTGCCGTGCAGCTCCATGCGCAGCGCGTCCGACCAGGCTTCCAGCGCGAACTTGCTGGCGGCGTAGGCGCCGCGCCCGGCGCTGGAGACCAGGCCCATCACCGAACTGGTCTGAATGATCCGCCCTTCGCCGTGCGGCAACATCGCCGGCAACAGCAGTTGGGTCAGTTGGTGGGTGCCGAACAGGTTGGTGGCGAACTGCCGTTCCAGCTGGCTGCGCGAAATGCGGCTGAGCGGGCCGTAAACGCCGAAACCGCCGTTATTGAACAGACCGTACAGTCGGCCGTCGGTCAGCGCGATCACCTCGGCGGCGGCGCGCTCGACGCTGGCGCTGTCGTCCAGATCCAGCTCGATGCCTTCCAGCCCGAGCTGGCGCATGTTTTCCACGTCCTGCGGCTTGCGGCAGGCGGCCAGCACCCGGTAGCCGCGGTTGCGCAGATCCTGCGCCGCAATCAAGCCAATCCCGCTGGAACAGCCGGTTATCAATACCGCTTTTTGCATAACTTTACCTAGTGTACGACCCTAATTTAGTGAGACTCATGCTTTACTAGAGGCTCCAGGCGCTCCGCCATCCAGGTGGCGATAAACGGCTGGGCGTCCCCATTGGGGTGCAATCCGTCATCCTGCATCCATTCCGGCTTCACCACCACCTGTTCCATATAGAACGGCAGCAGCGGAATGTTGAACTGCTTGGCCAGCGCCGGGTAGACGGCGCCGAACGCTTCAGTATAGCGGCGGCCGTAGTTCGGCGGGATGCGGATCTGCATCAGCAGCGGCTGCGCGCCGGCCTGCTGCACCAACGTGATGATTTGGCCGAGATCGCGCTGTACGTCCTGCGCCGGGAAGCCGCGCAGGCCGTCGTTGGCGCCCAGCTCGATCAGCACCCAGCGCGGCTGATGCTGTTTCAGCAGCGCGGGCAGACGCGCCAGCCCCTGCGCGGCGGTGTCGCCGCTGATGCTGGCGTTGACCAGCTGCGGCGCGCCCGGTTTTTTCTGCCACTGTTCGGCCAACAGCGTCGGCCAGGCCCGATCGATCGGCAGGCGGTAGCCGGCGCTTAAACTGTCGCCCAAAATCAACAAGGTATCGGCGGCGGCAGCGCGTAAACTGAATAATCCCAACAGCAAAAGGAAGGGAAGATGCCAGCGGAAAACGTTCTTGAAGTTCATCATCTTAGTAAACACGTTGGTCTGGGTGAGCATCAGCTCACCATCCTTACCGGAGTCGAGCTGCTTGTCAAACCCGCGCAGACGATCGCCCTGATCGGCGAATCCGGATCGGGGAAATCGACCTTGCTGGGCATTTTGGCCGGGCTGGATGACGGCAGCGAAGGCGAGGTGCGCTTGCTCGGCGAGTCGCTGACCGCGCTGGACGAAGAGGGGCGCGCCGCGCTGCGCGCCAGGAATGTCGGCTTCGTGTTTCAGTCGTTCATGCTGGTGCCGACGCTGAACGCGCTGGAGAACGTGCAGCTGCCGGCACTGTTGCGCGGCGAGAGCGACAGACAGAGCCGCGAGCAGGCAGTGCAGCTGCTCGAGCAGTTGGGGCTGGGGAAACGGCTCGATCACCTGCCGGCGCAGCTGTCCGGCGGCGAGCAGCAGCGCGTGGCGCTGGCGCGCGCCTTCAGCGGCCGACCGCGGGTGCTGTTCGCCGATGAACCGACCGGCAACCTCGATCGTCAGACCGGCGATCGCATCGCCGATTTGCTGTTTTCCCTCAACCGCGATTTTGACACCACCCTGATCCTGGTGACCCATGACGAAACCCTGGCGGCGCGCTGCCAGCGGCGGCTGCGGCTGCGCGAAGGCAAGCTGTGGGAGGAAGCATGATCTGGCGCTGGTTCTGGCGCGAATGGCGCTCGCCGTCGCTGCTGATCGTGTGGCTGGCGCTGACGCTCTCCGTCGCCTGCGTGCTGGCGCTGGGCAGCATCAGCGATCGCATGGACAAAGGGCTCAGCCAGCAGAGCCGCGATTTTATCGCCGGCGATCGGGTGCTGCGCAGCGCGCATCCGGTGCCGGAAGGCTGGCTGCTGGACGCGCAGCAACAGGGGCTGAAGGTGAGCCGTCAGCTGTCGTTCACCACCATGACCTATGCCGGCGATCGGCCGCAGCTGGCGGACGTGAAAGCCACCGATTTGGCCTATCCGCTGTACGGCAAGCTGGAAACGCGCCCGGCCAACATCCAGCCCGAACCGGGCAGCGTGCTGGTGGCGCCGCGTTTGCTGGCGCTGCTGAACGTGAAAGTGGGCGATTCGCTGGAGGTGGGCGACACCACGCTGCGCATCGCCGGTGAAATCATTCAGGAGCCGGACGCCGGTTTCAATCCATTCCAGACCGCGCCGCGCATCATGATCAACCTGGCGGACGTCGATAAGACCGGCGCGGTGCAGCCGGGCAGCCGCCTGACCTACCGCTACATGTTCGCCGGCGCCGAGCCGGATATTCAGCGTTACGAAGAACGGCTGACGCCGCAGTTGACGCCGGATCAGCGCTGGTTCGGGCTGCAGGAGTCCGGCAGCGCGCTCGGCAAGTCGCTGCAGCGCTCCCAACAGTTCCTGCTGTTGTCGGCCCTGCTGACGCTGCTGTTGTCGATCGCCGCCGTGGCGGTGGCGATGAGCCACTATTGCCGCAGCCGCTACGATCTGATCGCGGTGCTGAAAACCCTTGGTGCCGGGCGCGGTGCGCTGCGCAAATTGATCGTCGGCCAGTGGCTGGCGGTGATGGCGCTGGCGGCGGTGTGCGGCGGGGCGATCGGGCTGGCGTTCGAGGCGCTGTTGATTCGCCTGCTGAAGCCGGTGTTGCCGGCCGCGTTGCCCGCCGCCGGCGTCTGGCCGTGGCTGTGGGCGCTCGGCGCGCTGGTGCTGATTTCGCTGCTGGTCGGGTTGCGGCCGTATCGCCAGTTGCTGGCCACCCAGCCGCTGCGGGTGCTGCGCCGCGATGTGGCGGCCAACGTCTGGCCGCTGCGCTACTTCCTGCCGGTGACGGCGGCGATCGTGGTCGCGTTGTTGGTGTTGCTGATGGGAGTCAGCACGTTGCTGTGGGCGATCCTGGCGGGCATGGCGGTGCTGGCGCTGCTGCTGGGCGGTATAGGGTGGGGCAGCCTGCTGCTGCTGCGCCGCATCACGCTCAAGAGCCTGGCGCTGCGGCTGGCGGTCAACCGCCTGCTGCATCAGCCGTGGGTGACCATCAGCCAGTTGGCGGCGTTCTCGCTGTCGTTCATGCTGCTGGCGCTGCTGTTGGTGCTGCGCGGCGATCTGCTCGAACGTTGGCAGCAACAGCTGCCGCCGGACAGCCCGAACTATTTCCTGCTCAACATGACCGAGGCGCAGGTGCCGCAGGTGAAAACCTTCCTGCAGCAACACCAGATCAAACCGGAAACCTATTACCCGATCGTCCGGGTGCGCCTGACCGAGATAAACCAGCAGGTGGCGACCGAACGGGTGCATGAAGACGATCCGGGCGGCGAGGCGGTGAACCGTGAGCTGAACCTGACCTGGCTGGCCGAACTGCCGGATCACAATCCGTTGGTGGCGGGCAATTGGCCGCCGAAAAGCGGCGAGGTTTCAATGGATGAAGGCATCGCCGGGCGGCTGAAGATCAAGCTGGGCGACACGTTGACCTTCAGCGGCGATACCCAGGCGTTCAGCGCCAAAGTCACCAGCCTGCGTCAGGTGGATTGGGAAAGCCTGAAGCCGAACTTTTACTTTATCTTCCCGCCGGGCGCGCTGGACGGCCAGCCGCAGACCTGGCTCACCAGCTTCCGCTACGACGGCGACGGCCGGATGTTGACCCAGCTCAACCGCCAGTTCCCAACGCTCAGCCTGCTGGACATCGGCGCGATCCTGAAACAGGTCGGCGGCGTGCTGCAACAGGTCAGCCGCGCGCTGGAGGTGATGGTGGTGCTGGTGGTGCTGTGCGGCGGCCTGCTGCTGCTGGCGCAGGTGCAGGTCGGCATGCGTCAGCGGCGGCAGGAGCTGGTGGTCTATCGCACGCTGGGCGCCGGTAAACGGCTGCTGCGCCGCACGCTGTGGTGCGAGTTTGCCCTGCTGGGGCTGGTGGCGGGCATCGCGGCGGCGGTGGGGGCCGAAGCGGCGCTGTGGCTGCTGCAAAGCCGGGTGTTCGACTTCCCGTGGACGCCGACGCCGGTGCTGTGGTGGGCGCTGCCGCTGGCCAGCGCGCTGCTGCTGTCGCTGTGCGGCGGCTGGCTGGGCGTGCGCTTGCTGCGCGGCCGGGCGCTGTTCCGCAGTTATGATGGCTGATCTGGCGATCGCAGGCCCGTTGCCGCCAAGCGTGGCCGGGCCTGCCGATTTTCTTTCGCGCGTCACTGGCGCAATTCCTCTTCATGCCCATTCATTGTGAAATCGATTACATTTATGTCATATCGATACGTTTGCCATTGGTCATCGGTGTAGCGGATAGTTGGCCGACTTCGCCTATTTTACGCATTGATTTAGAGGGTTACGCATGGATTAAGTGAATTCATCCGCCATAAAAAGCGACCTAAAAAGATTTAATGGAATGTAACCGTTTTCACTAATGTGATCGCACTCACTTATCTCCGACGCATTGCCTCCTATCATGTCGCACACTGATGACCGTTTTCTCCTGGAGGCTGTATGAGCGATACCGTCAAAGTGACACCGGCGGAGAAAAGCCCGACTCATGTCGGCATGACTTTTTTCGTCTGTTTTTTAGCCGCCTTGGCCGGCCTGCTGTTCGGTCTTGATATCGGCGTGATCGCCGGCGCCCTGCCGTTTATTACCGACACTTTTCAGATCACCAGCTCTCAGCAGGAGTGGGTGGTCAGCTCAATGATGTTTGGCGCCGCCGTCGGCGCCATCGGCAGCGGCTGGATGAACTTCCGGCTGGGGCGCAAATACAGTTTGATGATCGGCGCAATCCTCTTCGTGGCGGGATCGCTGTGTTCTGCGTTCGCTCCCAACGTGGAGGTGTTGATCGTTTCACGTATTCTGCTGGGATTGGCGGTGGGGATCGCTTCTTATACCGCGCCGATTTATCTTTCTGAAATCGCGCCGGAGAAAATCCGCGGCAGTATGATCTCGATGTATCAATTGATGATCACCATCGGCATTCTGGCCGCTTACCTGTCTGATACGGCATTCAGCTATACCGGCGCCTGGCGCTGGATGTTGGGTGTCATCACCATCCCGGCCGGGCTGTTGTTGGTCGGCGTGTTCTTTTTGCCTGACAGCCCGCGGTGGTTGGCCTCGCGTAATCGCCATGAGCAAGCGCGTCAGGTGTTGGAGAAGCTGCGCGACAGCAGTGCCCAGGCGCAGTATGAGCTGAATGAAATTCGTGAAAGCCTCAAACTGAAGCAAAGCGGTTGGACGTTGTTCAAAGGCAATAAAAATTTCCGCCGCGCGGTTTTCCTTGGCATTCTTCTCCAGGTGATGCAGCAGTTCACCGGGATGAACGTCACCATGTATTACGCGCCGAAGATTTTCGGTCTGGCGGGCTTCGCCAGTACGGAACAGCAGATGTGGGGCACGGTGATCGTCGGTCTGGTCAACGTGCTGGCCACCTTTATCGCTATTGGGCTGGTTGACCGCTGGGGCCGCAAGCCCACTTTGATCCTTGGGTTTATCGTGATGGCCGTTGGCATGGGGGCGCTGGGCACCATGATGAATATCGGCATGAACTCGGCGGCGGAGCAATATTTCGCCATCGTCATGCTGCTGATGTTTATCGTCGGTTTTGCCATGAGCGCCGGCCCGCTGATTTGGGTGCTGTGCTCAGAGATCCAGCCATTGAAAGGCCGCGATTTCGGCATCACCTGTTCCACCGCCACTAACTGGATAGCCAATATGATCGTGGGGGCGACGTTCCTGACCATGCTGAATTCGTTGGGCAGCGCTCACACCTTTTGGGTTTACGCGGGGCTTAACGTGCTGTTTGTTTTCATCACGCTGGCGCTGATCCCGGAAACCAAAAATATTTCACTGGAACATATTGAGCGCAATCTGATGGCCGGCAAACCGTTGCGTAATATCGGCTCGCGTTGATCTTTGCGGCAATAAAAAGGTTCAGCCTGGGCTGAACCTTCTTCTTTTCGGCGGTGTAAACCGTTAAGCCAGCTTCTGCTGTGCCCAGGCCAGCCCGCTTTGGTATTCGCCCGGCAGCAGCGGCGCCAGCGCCTGCAGCGCTTGACGCAGATCGGCGGCGCTCGGGTCGTTCAGATTGAGGTGGCCGACCTTGCGGCCCGGGCGCACCTCTTTCTCATACCAGTGCAGATGCACCAGCGGCAGCGACAGCCACTGTTCGTTGACGGCGGTGCCGATCAGGTTGACCATCACCGACGGCGTGCTCACCACCGGCTGCGGCAGCGGCAGGCCGAGGATGGCGCGCAGGTGCAGCTCGAACTGGCTGATGGATGCGCCGTTTTGCGTCCAGTGGCCGCTGTTGTGCACGCGCGGCGCCAGTTCGTTGATCAACAGTCGATCGCCGACGATAAAGCATTCCATCGCCATCACGCCGACGTAGTTCAGCTCGTTCAGGATCGCCGCCAGCATCTGCTCGGCCTGTTGCTGCAGCGCCGGATTGGGCTGCGGCAGCGCCACGCTGGCGCGCAGGATGCCGTCTTCATGCAGGTTGTGGGTCAGCGGGTAGAAGACCGAACGGCCGTCGTGGCCGCGCGCGCCCACCAGCGACACTTCGCCGGAGAAATTGATGCCTTGCTCGACGATGCACTCGCCATAGGCATCGGCCGGCAGTTCGGCTTCCTGCCCCGGACGCAGGCGCCACTGGCCGCGGCCGTCATAGCCGCCGACCCGGCGTTTGACGATCGCCAACTCGCCCAGCGCAGCGAACACCTGCGGCCATTCGGCGGCGCTCGCCAGCAGCTGCCACGGCGCGGTCGCCAGGCCGAGCTGATCGAGCAGCTGCTTTTGCGTCAGGCGATCCGCCAAACGCGGGAAGATGTCGCGGTTGACGAAGGCGCTGTGAGTCGCCAGTTCGCGCGTCAGCGCGGTTTCCGGCCAGCGTTCAATCTCGGCGGTAATGACGCTGTTCTGATACGGCACCGCCTCAGGTTCGGCATCGATGCCGACAGGGTAGACGGCGATGCCCAGCGGTTCGCCGGCCTGGCGCAGCATGCGCCCCAGCTGACCGTTGCCCAATACGCAAACCGGCTTCATGCGTCCTCCCGTGGATCGGGGTGGTTCAAAACGTCTTCAGTCTGCGCCTGACGCCAGTCCGCCAAACGCTGCGCCAGGGCGGCGTCGTGCAGTGCCAGGATCTGCATCGCCAGCAGCCCGGCGTTGGCGGCGCCGGCTTTGCCGATCGCCAGCGTCCCCACCGGAATGCCGCGCGGCATCTGCACGATGGAGTAGAGGCTGTCCACGCCGCTCAGCGCGGCGCTTTGCACCGGAACACCCAGCACCGGCACCAGCGTTTTCGCCGCCAGCATGCCCGGCAGATGCGCGGCACCGCCGGCGCCGGCGATGATCACGTCAAAGCCGTTGGCGGCAGCCTGCTCGGCGAAGCTGAATAGCTTGTCCGGCGTGCGGTGAGCGGAAACGACTTCGACATGGAAGGGGACATCGAGCTGGGTCAGGACTTCGGCGGCGAACTGCATGGTGGCCCAGTCACTTTTCGATCCCATTACAATTGCGATTTTAGCCCCGGCATTGGCGGCTGAAGCGGCGTTGGCTCCCATGGGTGTAAGGCTCCTGTGATTTGTCTGGCGTCGGCTGAGGGCCGAATGAGGGCGTAGAGCATACCATGAGCGCACGGCGAGGAAAACGGTTGCGTCGCCGGTTTTCACCGGCGAAAGCGCGAATTTTCACCCGCGCGCCAGTGCGGAACTCAGAATGGGAATTGGATCAGCTCGACGGCGTCGGCGCTGACTTTGATCATCGATCCTTCGACGTGCCAGGCACCCAGCACCGCGCGATGGGCTTCGCCGTTGCTCAACGCCAGCCGATGCACCGCCGGGCGATGGGTATGGCCGTGGATCATCCAGTGCACGTCGTGGCGCAGCATCGTTTGCTCGACCGCCTGCGGGTTGACGTCCATGATGGCTTCCGACTTGTACTGGTTGGATTGCTGGCTGCGGGCGCGCATCTTGGCGGCGATCTTCAGTCGCCAGCGCAGCGGCAGCGCGAGGAACAGTTTTTGAATCAGCGGGTTGTGCACTTTACGGCGGAATTGCTGATAGGCTTGATCGTCGGTGCACAGGGTGTCGCCGTGCAGGATCAGGATCCTGCGGCCGTACAGCTCCAGCACTTTTTCTTCCGGCAGCAGCTGCATGCCGCTGGCGCGGGCGAAGCGCTTGCCGAGCAGAAAATCGCGGTTGCCGTGGATGAAATAGCAGGGCACGCCGGCCTGTTGCAGCGCTTTCAGCGCCGCGGCGATCTCCGCGTGCAGCGGCTCGGGATCGTCGTCGCCGATCCAGGCTTCAAACAGGTCGCCGAGGATGTACAGCGCGTCGGCGTGCACCGCTTCGCGCCGTAAAAAACGCAGAAAACCGGCAGTGATTGCCGGTTCCTGTGCGCACAAGTGCAGATCTGCGATGAACAGCGTACTCATGCAGCCGCGATTACTCGCTGACGGTCACGCTGTTGATCACCACGTCTTCTACCGGTACGTCCTGGTGCATGCCGCTGCGGCCGGTTTTCACGCCTTTGATCTTGTTGACCACGTCCATGCCTTCAACCACTTCAGCAAACACGCAGTAACCCCAGCCCTGCACGTTTTCGCCGCGGAAGTTCAGGAAGTCGTTGTCAGCCACGTTGATGAAGAACTGTGCGGTGGCGGAGTGCGGATCGTTGGTGCGCGCCATTGCCAGGGTGCCGATGGTGTTTTTCAAACCGTTGTTGGCTTCGTTCTTGATGGCTGCGTTGGTCGCTTTCTGGTTCATGCCCGGCTCGAAACCGCCGCCCTGGATCATGAAGCCGTTGATCACACGGTGGAAGATGGTGTTGTCGTAGAAACCGGCGCGGCAGTAGTTCAGGAAGTTTTCAACGGTAACCGGCGCTTTGTCAGCAAAGGTCTTGATAACGATATCGCCGTGATTGGTGTGGAAAGTAACCATAGTTTTAATCCTAACAAGGTGAAGTGAGACGTCACGTAAAGCGAGTGAACATTCAGACCGCCCTTATAACATATCCGCCCCAGCGAGTCAGCAGCGGCTCAACCGCGCACTGTCTGTGGTAATTGTATTTGTGTTATATTATAACAATTGCGCCGGCCGGCGAATTTTGCGCTTTTTCTTCGCGTGAAGTCAGCAAAGCATGGCCTTAACCTTGCAATAGATCAGGCTTCAGGTTTCAATACGCTACCGGGCGTTAAACCTGAAGCCCGGTTATCTTTTTTGTTATCACGCACACCACGGAATCTCCCGATGCTAAAGATTTTTAATACCCTGAGTCGTCAAAAAGAGGAATTCAAACCCATTCATGCCGGGAAAGTGGGCATGTACGTGTGCGGGGTAACCATCTATGACCTGTGTCACATCGGCCACGGTCGTACCTTTGTCGCTTTCGACGTGGTGGCGCGTTACCTGCGCTATCTCGGCTATTCGCTGAACTACGTGCGCAACGTCACCGACGTGGACGACAAAATCATCCGCCGCGCGGCGGAAAATCATGAGACCTGCGACCAACTGACCGAACGCATGCTGGCGGAAATGCATGCCGACTTCGACGCGTTGCTGATCGATCGCCCGGACAGCGAACCGCGCGCGACCCAACACATCGCCGAGATCATCGAGATCACCCAGCGCCTGATCGATCGCGATCACGCCTATGTGGCCAGCAACGGCGACGTGATGTTCTCCATCGACAGCGATCCGCAGTACGGGCTGCTGTCGCGCCAGGATCTGGAGCAGCTGCAGGCCGGCGCGCGCGTAGAGATCGACGACGTTAAGCGCAACCCGATGGACTTCGTGCTGTGGAAAATGTCCAAGCCGGGCGAGCCGAGCTGGCAGTCGCCGTGGGGGCCGGGCCGTCCGGGCTGGCACATCGAATGCTCCGCCATGAACTGCAAACAGCTGGGTACCCACTTCGACATCCACGGCGGCGGTTCCGATCTGATGTTCCCGCACCACGAGAACGAGATCGCGCAGTCGAGCTGCGCCCACGACGGCCCGTACGTCAATTATTGGATGCACTCCGGCATGGTGATGATCGACAAAGAGAAGATGTCCAAATCGCTGGATAACTTCTTCACCATTCGCGACGTGCTCGGCCATTACGATGCGGAGACGGTGCGTTACTTCCTGATGTCCGGCCACTATCGCAGCCAGCTGAACTACAGTGAAGAGAATCTCAAGCAGGCGCGCACCGCGCTGGAGCGCCTCTATACCGCGCTGCGCGGCACCGACGCCAATGCCGCGCCGGCCGGCGGCGAAGCGTTCGAAGCCCGCTTCCGCGAAGCGATGGACGACGACTTCAACACCCCGGAAGCCTACTCGGCGCTGTTCGATCTGGCGCGCGAGGTTAACCGCCTGAAGGGGGAAGACATGGCGGCGGCCAGCGGCATGGCGGCGGAACTGCGCAAGCTGGCGAACGTGCTTGGCCTGCTGCAGCAGGAGCCGGAGCAGTTCCTGCAAGGGGGCGCACAGGTTGACGACGGTGAAGTGGCGGAGATCGAAGCGCTGATCAAACAGCGTAACGAAGCGCGCGCCGCCAAGGACTGGGCGCTGGCGGATGCCGCGCGTGATCGCTTGAACGAGATGAACATCGTGCTGGAAGACGGCCCGCAGGGCACCACCTGGCGCCGTAAGTAATCCGGCAGAAGGAAACAAAAAAGGCGCTGAATTCAGCGCCTTTTCTATGGCTGCGGGTTAGGGTTTACCATGACCTTGCCGCCGCCGAACTCCACCACCTGATCGGCGACGATCTTGCAGCGCTTGCGGGTTTCGACCTTACCGTCGACTTTCACCTGCCCTTCGGCGATGACTTCTTTGGCGGCGCCGCCGCTTTCACACCAGCCCTGGAACTTCAGCAGATCGCACAGTTCGACATGGGGATGATTGTCCAGATTGAAAATTTCCATACTGCCTTACTTATTTAGGTTGAACGTCGTGATATTCCTCGCAGGCTTGCAAGGTATTTTGGATCAGTGTAGCCACGGTCATCGGGCCAACGCCACCCGGCACCGGGGTGATGTAGGCGGCGCGCTCGCTGGCGGCGTCGAAATCGACATCGCCCACCACTTTACCGCTTTCCAGGCGGTTGATGCCGACGTCAACCACGATGGCGCCCGGTTTGATCCAGTCGCCCGGGATGAAGCCCGGTTTGCCGACCGCCACCACCAGCAGATCGGCGTTCTCGACGTGGTGGCGCAGGTTTTTGGTGAAGCGGTGGGTGACGGTGGTGGTGCAGCCGGCCAGCAGTAGCTCCATGCTCATCGGGCGGCCGACGATGTTGGACGCGCCGACCACCACGGCGTTCAGACCGTAGGTATCGATGTTATAACGCTCCAGCAGGGTGACGATGCCGCGCGGCGTGCATGGGCGCAGCTTGGGCGCGCGCTGGCACAGGCGGCCGACGTTGTACGGGTGGAAGCCGTCGACGTCTTTGTCCGGATGGATGCGTTCCAGCACCTTGACGTTATCGATGCCGGCCGGCAACGGCAGCTGCACCAGAATGCCGTCGATTTCCTCATCGGCGTTCAGCTGGTCGATCAACGCCAGCAGCTCGGCTTCACTGGTGGCAGCGGGCAGGTCGTAGGAGCGGGAGAGGAAGCCGACTTCATCGCAGGCGCGGCGCTTGCTGGCGACGTAAATTTGCGAAGCCGGATTCTCGCCGACCAGCACAACCGCCAGCCCTGGCGCGCGCTTGCCGGCCGCCAGACGTTGTTTCACTTGCTCAGCCACTTCGTTTCTAACCTGCTGCGCAATCGTTTTACCATCAATAATCTTTGCTGACATCAGTGTGGAAATCCATCAATTAAGAAAAGCGGGGATGCCGCTATTCTGTCAGAAGCTGAGCGCGCTGTCAGGCGCAGAATCACCCTCGCCGCCGTCGGCGAGGCCGATTTACGCTTTTTTTATGCCGGCTTCAGGAACCTCTACGCCATTTTTACCGGCATTTGCATACGCTGGGGCCATACACAGGGCGAAAGAGGGCAGGATCATGAGAGCGATAACCCGGCTTTATCCGTTGCATCATCAGCCTGATCGGCAACCGGCGCAGCCTAAGCACGTTGGCGAGACGGTGTTCGATTCTTCGCTGCATCCGGCGGACAGTGAGCAACTCACCGCGCTGCATCAGCTTTGTCAGCACCAGGCGACGCCGTCGTGGCGGGCGCGCCTGAGCGCCCTGTGGCGGAAGCTGTGCGCATGAACGGCAGCGCATGGGTAGGGTGCGCGCTATTGCTGGCTTGGGCGCCGTGGAGCCAGGCTTCTTTAAACAGCGCACGCCCTGACTCCGCTCTGGGGAAAAGAGGGGAGGCGACCTGCAACATGCAGGTGGTTGAGCATGCCGATTGGGGCGACATTACGGCGGTCGTTAAGTCCGTGCGCCTTTGCCTGCGGCGGGGTGATGGGCGGCAAGGGGCCGAACGCACGCCAGGCGATACCGCTGTCGGCCTGGCGCAACGCAGCATAGCGCGGGCCGCCGCACGGGCGCTGGCGGAAAAAACGCCATAAAGCACCGTCGTCGCCGTAACGTCATGAAAAGGCATTGACTCGCTAACCTCTGACCGTATAATCGCAACCCGCAACCACAGGTTGCCGCATCTCAATGCGCCCTTAGCTCAGTTGGATAGAGCAACGGCCTTCTAAGCCGTAGGTCATAGGTTCGAATCCTATAGGGCGTGCCATTAAGTATCAATGAGTTACGCCTTTCATCCCGTCTTTCCAATTTCATCATGGGACAGATTTGGGACTAAACCTCCGAAAATCGCATCAATTTGCCTCGCATGCTCAGTGAGATGGTTCGGTGTAAGGTGAGCGTATCGCTGTACCATTTCTATGCTCACCCAGCCGGTCTATTCTCCAAAGCTCAGCTTTTCGACGGTCGTGCAATTTCTGCGCTTGGCGAGTGATTAGGTATCCGGCCGCGGCGCCGCTGTTCCACCGGTGAAAACTCCTATTTCTCCCTCCCACGTTTATTCGCTAACGATGGTTCACTTCCCGCACCGGGCTCTCCGGTCGGGGAGTGAGTTCAGCACGCGCCGCACGGTGCAGCAATAAAAGACATGAATAACCTCAATAGGTTAGGAATTTTCTCGGTAACCCTGCAATCTGTAAAGGATTGATCGTTTTCAACGATCGGTAAGATCTTATTGATCTGCACAACCAATTATCTTTGCTGCACGGTCGCCGTTAAGATCGGGCAGGATATTATTCGGCGGTAACTCTTTATTCATCCGGTGAATACCACGTAGCGCTCGACAATTTATCAGGATAAAACCCCCGTACTCAGCCATGACGAGAACGTCTGCTAATTGCCCGCTTTCCCGCGATAACGAGATTGACGGTTCAGGGAGCACGGCAGAGAGAACGGCGTTTTCTCCCTGCAGCCTTCTCGGGTTATCGAACCGTGGCGCAGCGCTATTTTTATCCTCACGGACTCTTTCGGCCCTGCAGCGGCCTTTTGTATTTTTCTGAGGCGACGAACCATGAATGCCCATCGCACCACCGGCAAACGCCCCGTATCCCCGCTGGCCACACTTCCCGATCGCCGGGTGCCCAATGCGCTTTTGCACCGGGATAGCGTGCAACGCATTCTCGTCATCAAGCTGCGCCACTTTGGCGACGTCCTGCTGATGACGCCGGTGCTCAGCACATTGCGCGTCAACTACCCCAATGCGTTGATCGATGTGCTGGTCTATGACGGCACCGAGGCGATGCTGGCCGGCAATCAGGATGTTTATCTGGCCTTTACCGTGGATCGAGAGCTCAAGCGCCAAGGGCTGAAAGCGCAATACCGCGGCGAATATGCGTTATGGAACAGCCTGCGGACCGGCCATTATGATCTGGTGATCAACCTCTCCGATCAGTGGCGGGCGGCGTTGTATTGCCGTTTTCTCAAACCGACCTTCAGTCTGGGGTTTCGCTACCCCAAACGCGACAATCGACTCTGGCGGGCCTGCCATTCGCTACTGGTCGACGTTGCCGGCCCGGCGCAGCACACCGTGCTGAATAATCTCAGCATTCTGGCGCCACTGGCCTTGCCCACGACAATCACGCAGGTGACGCAGGCCTGGCGGCAATCTGATGTGGATGACGTTGACCGGCTCAGTCGACGCCATCACCTGACCGATTTTGTGCTGATACAGCCGACCGCACGCTGGGCTTTCAAGACCTGGACGGTGGACGGATTCAGCGCCGTGATTAACCACCTGACCGCCCAGGGCAGAACGGTGGTGCTCACCGGCGGACGCACGCAAGATGAAGCCACCATGATAAGCGCCATCATGGCCCGCTGCCTGTTACCGCGGCGGGTGATTAATCTGGCCGGGCGTCTGGAGCTGCCGGAGCTCGCGGTGTTGATTGACCGGGCGCGGCTGTTTATCGGGGTCGATTCGGTGCCGATGCACATGGCCGCCGCGCTGAATACGCCCTCGGTGGTGCTGTTCGGGCCCAGCGACCTCGCGCGATGGTCCCCGTGGCAGGCGCCCCACACGTTGCTGTGGGCCGGAGACTATCGTCCGCTGCCCGCCCCGGACGCCGTTGACACCAACACCCGCGAGCGTTACCTCGCGGCCATCCCGGCCGGCGATGTGATACAGGCGGTTAACAGGCAACTGGCATCCCTCGTCGGGTCTGCGCAGCGTTAACCCTGCGCGGCCTTCCACCGTGTTTTTCTCTTATCAATGAGTACGCCACGATGCTATTCAACTCAGCAGTTTCCTCGTCGATACAGACGCCCCTTCAGCAACGGTTGTTTGCGTTTACCGCCTTTTTGCTGGGAGCCTCCCTCCCGACCTCCAATCCCCTGATGAATATCTCACTGGGGCTGGTTGTCGTCTGTCTGCTCTGGCTGCGCGATATCCGGCAGTGGGCTGCACTGGCTTGTCATCCCCTGGTCTGGTTGCCGGCCCTGATGTTTGCGCTGCTGGCGTTGTCATTGCTGACGCATGCTCACGCCTACGGCCCCAAAATGGTCGGCAAATACCAAAAATTGCTGTATGTCCTGCCGCTGGCGCTGTTCTTTCTGGCCGACTCGCGGCTGATGACGCAATTTGTCCGCGGCTTTTTGTGGGCCAATGCCGCGATATTGGCCATCAGCTTCATGAGCGGGCTTGGCCATGTCATATTGGGCGGGCTGAACCCCGACAACCCTACGGTGTTTAAGCTGCAAATCACCCAAAACGTGTTTATGGCGCTGGCGGCGCTGGTCTGGTTGTCGCGTGCTTTTGCCTGTAGCGGAAAACGGCGCTGGGGGTATGCGGGACTGGTGTTGTTGGCGACGGTTAATGTTCTGCTGATGGTGCAGGGGCGTACCGGGTATGTGGCATTGGCCGTTGGCATGGGTATCTGGTTATTGCTTACCCTCCGGCGCAAGCAGCAAGTGGCCGTGCTCGCCTGCGGCATACTGGCTGTCGTGATGCTG
The DNA here is from genome assembly GCF_051172315.1 of Serratia sp. B501. NCBI lineage: Bacteria > Pseudomonadati > Pseudomonadota > Gammaproteobacteria > Enterobacterales > Yersiniaceae > Serratia > Serratia sp. B501. The sequence goes on along the minus strand of NZ_JBPIZB010000002.1, from coordinate 641,675 downwards.
GTCATGACCCCTAATCGCGCCATGGAGCGCCTGACGCTGGGCGTCCAGCAAATTCAGGGGTGCGTTTTCGCCCCGGCCCAAACGGCTTATGCGGCCTGCGACAACTCCATGGGGCAACGCACCGCCTTTGCCCGCGAAGCCCTGCGACTGATAAAGCAATCCCCGCTGCTGGGCAACGGCGCCGGCAGCTTTTGGTACGGCAATCCATCCACCGGCTATGGCGTGCATAATCCGCACAATGAATACCTGTTGGAAACGGTGCAGAGCGGTTTGCTGGGATTGATGGTGTTCCTCACCTGGATGTGGAGTTGCTACCGCGTCGCCTGGCGCTTGCCGCCGGCGCGCCGAAATCTGTTCGTTGCGGTGCTCAGCAGCTACATGGCCTGCCATCTGTTCAATTCATTCCTGCTGGACTCGTCCGAAGGGCACCTGTTTGTCATTATCGCCGCCTTGCTGGCCGGGCTTTCCCTCACCACTCCGCCGTCTCTTCATGCAGACTTGCCTCAACCCCAGATGCGATAGGGGGTTGAAGTGCTTCGAAAATACGCGCTTGAACGCGGCGCTCAGCGCTCCTCCGCGCATCGGTGAAAAGCCAGCGGCCGACTGGTTCGCTCACAACGGCCGCCCCGGCGTTAACGCCGAGGCGGCACGGTTGCGGATGGCTTTTTTCCCTTCCGACGCAGTTTGCTGTGGGCGGAATTACTCTTTTTGCGCCATCACCTTCGCCCGGAACGCCGGACCTGCCACGGCGGTGCGCTCATCGCGGGCCAGCCAGCGGTAGGCGGTCGCGCCGAGGAAGACGCCGATAAACCAGCTGAAGTTGGCCACTTGGTGCAGAGCCGGAATAAAGCTGATGATCAGGCCAATGGCCACCGACGGCAGCAGCGCGGCAATGGCTTTCGGGTTAAAACCGTTGCGGTACCAGTATTTGCCTTTCGGGGTGTCATCAAACAGATCGTCCACGGATACCTGGCCGCGTTTGATCAGATAAAAATCGGCGATCAGGATGCCGAACAATGGGCCAATAAAGGCGCCCAGCACGTCGAGGGTGTAGTGGATAAGCTCCGGCGAATTAAACAAATTCCACGGCGTCAGCAGAATCGACCCAACGGCGGCAATCATCCCGCCGGTGCGGAAGCTGATTTTCTGCGGCGAACAGTTCGAAAAGTCAAAGGCCGGCGAGACGAAGTTGGCTACGATATTGATGCCAATGGTGGCGGTGATCATCGTCAGCAGGCCAATGGCGACCGCCAGATCGTTTCCAATGCGGCTGACGGTTTCAATCGGGTCGGTGATCATGTGGCCAAACAGCGATTGTGTGCCGGAAACAATCACTACGGTGACGATGGAGAACAGCAGGAAGTTGAACGGCAGGCCCCAGCGGTTGCCGCGGCGGATCTCGCCCATGTTTTTGCCGTAGCGGGAGAAATCGCCGAAGTTGAGCAGCGGCCCGGAGAAGTAGGAGACCACCAGCGCGGTGGCGGTGATCATTTGCCAGGTCTGCTCCCCGGCGGTCAGCGATTTGCTGGCCAGGGTAAAGGAAATCCCGTCAAAACCGGTCTTGTATACAATCCAGCCCGCCAGCGCCAGCATCACCACATAGACTGCCGGCCCGGCGATATCGATGAAGCGCTTAATGGCGTTCATGCCGTGCCAAAAGACCATCGCCTGCAGCAGCCACATGGTGGCGAAGCATAGCCAGCCCAGGAGCGACAGGCCGAGGAAGCCGCTTCCGGTGAGCGTGGACAGCGACGGCCAGAACTTGAGCAGCACCAGCATCAGGGCGTTGGCCGCAAGGTAGGTCTGGATCCCATACCAGGCGAAAGCGATAAGCCCGCGGATCACCGCCGGGATATTGGCGCCAAAGACGCCAAACGCCTGGCGGCAGATGACCGCATAGGGCACGCCGGCCATTTGGCTTGGCTTCGCCACCAGGTTGGCGCACAGCTGTACGATGCAAATGCCGATCAGCAGGCAGAGCAGCACTTGCCAACTGGCCAACCCGAGCGTGAAAAAGCTCGCCGCGACCACATAGCCCCCCATGCTGTGCACGTCCGACATCCAGAATGAAAAAATGTTGTACCAGCTCCAGTTTTGGTCGCGCGTCGGCGCGAGATCTTCATTACACAGTCGCGGGCTGTAGCCGGCGGTCGCGTCTTTGGCCGAAACCTGATGCATGTGTGTTGAATGTGGCATGAAACCTGCTCCTCTTGTTATGTGGATTGCTGAGGCTATTGCAGGATCCAGGCCACAATGGCTGATTTTGCATACAGAAACCGAGCGTTATGTATACGATTTTGCTATCGATAGGTGAAACCGGAGTGGGTGAATGAATACTGAACATTGTCTCCAGGCCGCGCCAGCGCTGCAGGACAAAGATGAAACCATTTATCAGGCGTTGATGACGGCGATTGTCGAGCATCAGCTGCCGCCGGGCAGCAAATTGCCGGAGGAGGCGTTGTCCGACGTGTTTGCCGTGAGCCGCACCGGCATCCGTAAGGTGCTGCAACGACTCGCCGCTGTGCAAATGGTTAGCCTGAAGCCCAAACGTGGTGCATATGTCGCCAGCCCGACGGTGGAAGAGGCGCAGGCTATCTTCCGCACGCGCGCGCTGCTGGAGGTCGCCAACCTTCCCGATATTATCGCCCGCTGTCGAGCGCCCCATCTGGCGGCACTGGAGCGCATTATTCAGCTGGAACAGCAGGTGCATGAGGCTTACGACGGCCCGGCGGCGATTCGCTATTCCGCCGATTTTCATATTCAGCTACAGGCGATCTCGGGCAATTCGGTTATCACCGACATGGTGACGCGTCTTTGCCAGCGTTCTTCCCTGGTCATCGCCACCTGGGACGCGCCGTGGCGGCAGGGGTGCCGTTGCGACGATCATCAGCAGTTGGTCGGTTTGTTGCGGGATAAAGCGCTGCAGCCTCTGAGCGACGCCCTGATGCGCCATTTTGATCATATTGTCGCCAGCCTGCGCTTTGAGCGCGATGGCGTCAGCCTGCCCGATTTTTCCCGGCTGTTCGCCGGTTACAAGGAGCCGTGATGTCTTCTGTTTGCATACAGGTTATCAACCCCAACACCAGTCAGGCGATGACCGACACCATCGCCGCCGCCGCGCGCACCGCCGCCGCGCCGGGCACCGAGATCCTGGCTGTGTGCCCGCGCGACGGGGTGCCGTCCATTGAAGGGCACTTTGACGAAGCCATCGCGGCGATCGGAGTGCTGGAACAGGTGAGGGCGGGGCGACGGCAGGGCGTTGACGGTCATGTGATCGCCTGTTTCGGCGATCCGGGATTGCTGGCCGCGCGCGAGCTGGCGCAGGGGCCGGTGATCGGCATTGCGGAAGCGGCGATGCATATGGCGTCGATGGTGGCGACCCGTTTTTCGATCGTCACCACGTTACCGCGCACGCTGATTATCGCCCGCCACCTGCTGCATCAGTACGGTTTTCATCAGCATTGCGCGGCGCTGCACGCCATTGACTTGCCGGTGCTGGCGCTGGAAGACGGCAGCGGGCTGGCGCAGGAGAAAGTGCGCGAGCGCTGCATCCGCGCTCTGAAAGAGGATGGCTGCGGGGCGATTGTGCTCGGCTGCGGCGGAATGGCGACGCTGGCGCAGGAACTGACCCGCGAGCTGCGGGCGCCGGTGATTGATGGCGTCAGCGCGGCGGTAAAAATGGTGGAGTCGCTGGTGGCGTTGGGGTTATCGACCAGCAAACAAGGGGACTTGGCCTATCCCGAAACCAAAGCGTTAAGCGGTCAATTTCAGTCGTTAAATCTATTTTAAAGGGATGAAGAATGGTCATTGTCGATGAGAATTACCCCCGTGACCTGCGAGGCTACGCCGGAGATCCGCCGCATGCGCGTTGGCCGGGCAACGCGCGAATTGCCGTGCAGTTTGTGCTCAATTACGAGGAGGGTGCGGAGAATCATGTGCTGCATGGCGATGCGGGATCGGAACAGTTTCTCTCCGATATTATCGGCGCCGCCAGCTATCCGGCGCGCCATATGTCGATGGATTCGCTGTACGAATACGGTAGCCGGGCGGGCTTTTGGCGGATCCACCGCGAGTTCAGCCGGCGTGGCCTGCCGTTGACGGTCTTCGGCGTGGCGATGGCGCTGGCGCGCCAGCCGGAGATTGTCGCGGCGATCAAAGCGGCGAAATACGATGTGGTCAGCCATGGTTGGCGCTGGATCCATTATCAACATATGGATATCGCTGAGGAGCGTGAGCATATGCAAAAAGCGGTGCAAGTGCTGGCCGACCTGTTCGGCAAAGCGCCTACCGGCTGGTATACCGGGCGCGATAGCCCCAACACTCGGCAACTGGTCGTGGAGCAGGGCGGTTTTGATTATGACAGCGATTATTACGGCGATGATTTGCCGTTCTGGAGCGAAGTGGCGTGCGGCGACGGCAGCCGTCGGCCGCACCTGATCGTTCCTTACACGCTGGACGCCAACGACATGCGTTTTGCCACCGCTCAGGGGTTTAATACCGCCGAGCAATTTTACACCTATCTGAAAGACAGCTTCGACGTGCTGTACGCTGAGGGCGAGGAGGCGCCGAAGATGATGTCGGTGGGGATGCACTGTCGTCTGCTGGGCAGGCCGGGGCGTTTTCGCGCGCTGCAGCGTTTTCTCGACTATATCCAGCAACACGAACGGGTGTGGGTCTGTACGCGGCAGCAGGTAGCGGACCACTGGCGCGAGACCCATCCGTACCCGGGAACATGACGCATGCCGGGTGGCGTTGTGTCGGCTCCACTGCGAAAACTCCGCCTGCACGTCACGTTTTCCAATACATGATACGTATGAAAGGCCGCCCTCTCTGCGCCGCTGATGTGACGGGCACGGCGTGATACCGCGCGCCTGTCGGGAGTGCTCGCGGCCATTTGAAACTGTAGGGGAGGATTTCAACAGGGGGCAGGGGATTAAAAAACCTCGCCGAAGCGAGGGTTTTGTGTACTATGTAACGCTAAGCCATTAAATTAAAAAAAGATAAGTAAGATAGACGATAACAGCAAAAGCCAATGCACTGTATCGCAGGACATCGTATCGCAAGCGGCGCTTGTTTATTCTCACGCCTCCTCCATTCAGTCAGTCTGCCAAGGGTTCGATGAACCACTATGAAATATAGATGTGAAACTCATGACGGATTTTATTTTTTTTGTATTTTGACACCCGTCGCAATGTGACGGACCTGGCATTGATGTCCAGAATGTGAAGAGGTGAGAAACACGGTTAACTAGATATGATGCTCATGGTTAGCATGAGAGTGATAACAGAGGGGCGTTGTCGGCATGGGGAGATGTCATCGCCGTTAGAACGGCGCTTATATGAGCCGGGGTTAATATCGGCTCATATAAGCGATGGGATGTTATTTAGATATAGGTGCGTTCACCCAGGTGTTAAGAGATTCGCCTGGGGATTTTCTTTTGGCGTAATATTTTTCGGTCAGAATGTAATAATAAATAGCGATAACAAAACCATCTATTGTAAAAAGTGAGACGGTAGAGGTGAAAATGATCAAAAGAATCAGATCGAAACTTTTGAAGTTCATTACCTGCAGTCCGATGGCCGCCGTGATGAAGCCGAGCACGCCCAGGTTAATAAATATGCCGTTCAGGCCAACATTAGGCGTGAAGCCTGCCCCGCCGCCACGAGAGATCAAATAATTGACCATACCCATCTTGGAGTTGTCAAAGCAGTTGTAATCATCGGCGCAGCCTAAAAAGAGACTCTTTACATCCATATACTGAATCATATAAGAGGCTGACAGTCTGTGTGCGATTGACTCATTAGGAATGTAAAAATTGGGATCGCCGATGTTTAAATAAGTGGCAAACGATACCAGCGATAAGAAAAATACGGCATAGGTGATCGTTACCGGGATCTTGTTTATTATCCGTTTTAGAGGGTAAAGTATGCCAATGATCAACAGTGAGAATGAAACTTTTGACAGGCTGCATAGAAAACCTGCAGCGAAAAGAGCATATTCTTTTTTCTTCACATTGCCTTCGCGCAGCCTTATCAAGAAAACGACGGCAAGCAGAGAGGCAAAGAACCCCGCTTCCCTGGATAAGCCAGACATGCGAGGGAAAAGAATGATAGCAAATTGGTTGCTCGACGTTTTGGTTGCGAACTGCCCCCAGATTAATTGGGAGAGGTTTTTAGGCCCCATTGCCAATGCCAGCGATTTGTCGACGAAAAATGCCGCAAACTGCATTAGGCACCATACTAGGGAAATTAAAAAGCAAAAATAGACTTTTCGAGATATTTCATTTCGCATTGTGACAAAATAGAAAATCCCTAATGCTAAGACTGCAGATTTAATTGCGATGGTAGGGTTTATTGTGATTAAGCAAACTGCCATCCAAATGAACAAGAACGCAATTGTCTTGCGACTGACTTTTTGCATTCTACTCAGGAATGTTGTGTCGGCGAAAATTAATATTATCCATAAATAAAAGGTCATTCCTGATATATATGGATTAAATGGCACTGCAATGAAAAATATTGCAATCATCCAGCGCAGTGTTTCATCATAAAAACGCTTCATGAAAAAATTCCCTTTCATAACAAGCATGCAAAAGATTTTCTGGCTAATTCTTTGAATTTATCAAACTCTATTTTACCTAGAATGGTATTGCATTGTCTGATTTGTTTTTGTTTGATGATCTATTTGGTGTTAATCACTAATAATTTATTTTATTATGGTTTTTTATTCTAAATTTAATTTGTTTTTATGTCTGATTCGGTTTTATAATCTGGTTGTTTCGCTTAAAAATTGACCGAAAAAAGCTGGCGTCAATAAGGTTAATCTGTAAGTTTGGCAATGAGCAGGGCGTTGCTGGTCATGTATGTTGTTATTTATCATGTGATTATGTTCTGGTGTTGATTGTTGTGACATATGGAAACATATTTTCTGTTTTGTGTGTGAGCATTTTCTTGCTGTGCGTGTACGGCATTTTAAAAACGCTTAAAGAAAAGTGCAGTGTTATCGCTTTTCAACATGATGCTCATTTTTTTGCTCACGAGGAGGAAGTGGCACCCGGAATGCCTACGGTGCCTGGGGGCAGGTGGAATGAGGGATATCTGCGGCGGGCTTGCTGCGTTTTCTGTATACACAATGGGGCTGACAATGGGATTTCCGGGCTTTGTGCTGGATAACGACAGAATGGATAAGCGGTTTTCTGTTCCCTTCCGCTGGCCTCGTCACTTATTGCTCTGCTATCGATGTATTTATCTGTATGCCGAAACGATGCTGTCTTGTCCGCCACGAGGCTGTTTACCCACCGCCAATTGAACCTTCGTTTATTTTGCCGCGTTACAATAGGTGAAAATTTCCCCATGGAGCCTATCGTGCGCAAATCCAGATTCTTTCTCGTGACCTTGCTGTGCCTGTGCGGCGCCGCCGTGCTGTACGTCATGGCTTACCGGGCGTTGGGGCATTACCTCAGCGACGGGGAGAAGGCCTACCCGGACATCACCGTTGAAATCCGCTGAGGGCCGTGCGCCGCCGCGGTGATTGCGCCGTTTTTTTCGCACTGATTTACCCGCCATTTACCCGCCGTCGGCAATGATGACGCTGCGTCTCCACACTGTGTGGTTCTCTTGGGCGGAATGCGGTTATGTCACTGCAACAGGTATCGAATGTTTCTTTGAGCAATAACGGCTTAAAAGGCATCGGTTACAAACATTACGCGTTGGCGATCGTGGCGTTTTCGGCGATCGTGCGGTTTATTTCCTTAACGGATCGGTATTTTTGGTGCGACGAGGCCTCCAGCGTGCTGACCAGCCGCTATGATGTGGGCGCTTTGCTGTACCATGCTTCCTTCGATGTTCACCCGCCGCTTTATTACCTGCTGCTGCATGGCTGGATGGTGCTGTTTGGCGACGGCATTATGGCGGCCCGCGCGCTGAGCCTGGTGTTCGGCGTGATGACGGTGGCGCTGGCGATGCGTTTTACCCGTTGGTTGGCCAACGAGCGGGCGGCGCTGACCGCGGGATGGCTGATGGCGATCATGCCGATGGCGGTGCGTTACAGCCAGGAGGCGCGCATGTACGCGCTGATGGGGCTGCTGGCGATCGCCGCCGCCATGGCGCTGGCGAAGTGGCTGAAAACGCCGGATAACCGCCGCTATCTGGCGCTGTATGCGCTGTTGATGACGCTGAGCTTTTATACTCACTACTTCACGATTTTCACGCTGATCGCGCACTGGCTGGTGGTGTTGGCGCTGTCGTGCCGCCGCGAAGGCGAGTGTTACATCAGGCTGCCGGCGTGGTGGGGGGCCAATGCGGCGATTGGAGTGGCCTATATTCCCTGGCTGCTGGTGCTGCTCAATCTGCTGGCGCATATTGCCGAACTGCGGGTCGGCGGCGACGTCGGTTGGATCCCTCAGGTTGCCTGGGGCGATCTGCCGGCGATGTATTGGCGTTTTCTCACCGGGCATGATGGCAGCAACTATCCCACGATCATTCTCTGGCTGCTGCCGGCGATGTTTGTCGCCTTATGTTCACTGCTGCTGTGGCGGCGCCAGATGCCGAGAAAATATGCGCTGCTGCTGCTCGGCGGCATGCTGATCCCGGTGACGTTGGTATTCGCCATTTCCTGGCGTTCGCCGCTGTTTGTCGATCGCTACCTTTATTCCGCCGCGCTCGGCATTCCGCTGGTATTGGGCGTGCTGATCGCCGGTACGAAAAGCCGGGTGCGCGGGATCTCTTTGCTGCTGTTCTTCAGCCTGCTGTTCGGCTGCGGTGTGCGCAACGACTATCCGGTCGAGAAAGATGAGTTCAAGGTGATGGTGCACTACATCAACAGTAACTATCAGCCCAACGATGCGGTGGTGGTCAGCAACATGTTCAACTACCTGAGCTATGTGTATTACAACAAGAAGGGCTATCGCGCCTTGCTGTATACCCCCGCCAGGCCCAACGGCATTTCGGGCAAGCCCAATGCCTATGGTTTCGGCACCTTTTTCCACGATCGGGCGGCGCAGACCTACGTCGATAACCTCAGCGCGTTAGCGAAAGGCCATCGCCGGGTCTGGCTGGTCAGCGGCGGGGATTTCAATCAGGACTTCGGCCGTTCGCCGCCGGGGTGGGTCAATACCGGCACCTTCAAAAGCGGCGGTTTCGAGTCGAGGCTGTTCGTGGTGCCTTGAGCGGAATGTCATATTTCCCATTCGGCGTTACATCTGGCCGAGCAAACTTACGCGGGGATGACAGTTCTATACATTGGGATTGGTACTGTAGCTCTACCCGATGATGTTGTGTGTTATCCATTCCCTGTAGTGTATTACCCCATCCCTGTTAAGTTTATCCCGCCTTGTGCGGGATTTTTTTTATCTGCGCATACCCGGCGGCGCGTAGCGCGATTTTTTTGAATAACACCGTCAGTTTTATTCAGTATTCAGCCGTTGCGCGCTTGATTAGATTGAACGCGAGATGGGCGTCGTCGGCGCCTCTGTGCAATGAGTGGAGAATTTCTATGGCGAAGACAGTAGTGGTGTTTCATTCCGGCTACGGCCATACCGAGCGTTTGGCGAAAGTGGTGGCGGAAGGCGCAGGGGCCGAACTGATCGCCATCGATCAGGAAGGCGATATCAGCGATGAAGCGTGGCAGAAGCTGGATGAGGCGGACGCCATCATCTTTGGCTCACCGACCTATATGGGCGGCCCGTCCTGGCAGTTCAAGAAATTCGCCGACGCCAGTTCCAAAGCCTGGTTCGGCCGCAAGTGGCAGGACAAAGTGTTCGGCGGCTTTACCAACAGCGCCAGCCTGAACGGCGACAAGCAGGTTACGCTGATTGCGCTGCAAACGCTGGCTTCGCAACATGGCGGCCTGTGGGTCAGTCTGGGGCTGTTGCCGGCCAACACCAAATCGGCGCAGCGTACCGATGTCAACAACCTGGGCGGTTCGGTGGGGCTGTTGGTGCAGACGCCGTCGGATGCCGGCGTGGACGAGATGCTGTCGGGCGATCTGGCGACCGCCAAGCTCTATGGCCAGCGCGTGGCGGGCTTTGCCGCCAAACTGGCGTAAGGCCTTGCCGCGTGCAGCGTTCATTTTCTCTGCACATTTGGCGTGTAAGCTGCGAAATGTTATTAGCCTGCTTGGGCTAACGCTGCATTTCGTACAAATATTCCCGGTTCCTAGGCCGGGTTTTTTGTTGCTAAGGTCTGCTTAAGCTTTCGCCGCTACACTGCATGGCAGCACAGGCATGCAATGAATGACTGTGTCGTAACTGTCGATTTGCTGTTGTTCAAGCAAGCCCGCTTTAGGCGGGCTTTTTTTGGGTTGTTATTGCACGGGTGGCCCAGTTGCAGGAAAATAATCGCGTAGTTATTCAAATATCATTCAACGAGCAATAACCACAATATTATTAATGTAATTAACGTCGTCGGCGGCCGATTACGCTTTGCGCTATGCTGTCAGCAGAGCTGAGCATTATTTTCTGACGGTATGCGGGGGAGTCCACCGCCGCCACATTAGGTTAAGAAAAGTCTGTTAATTAATTGTTAATGCTTTTTATTATTGATTTGTCTGGCTTTTTTGGTTGAAATCCGGGTTGATTATCCCTCACTGGCCGGGCGAGAGAGTATGCACATTATTATTCTGGTTATTAGCAAAATATGGGCGAGGCGATGAACGCCAGAATAAACGCCAGGCATGGCCTGCCGCTTACGGTTCAGCTCATCAATCTTTTCATGCTGGCCTTTTTACTTTCCCTGGTGGGCATTCTTAGCCGGCCGATTGGCTCGCTTTCTTTATTTTGGCCGGTGAATGCGATTCTGCTCGGCCTGCTGCTGCGCAAACCCGCTTACGCCACGCCGCTCGGCTGGCTCACGACCTATCTGGGCATGGTTGCCGCCGATCTCAGCACCGGCGAGGGCTGGTCTTTGGCGCTGTGGCTGAACGCCTGCAACATGTCGCTGATCGTCGTCGGTTACGGCATCATGCTGATGCTGCCGCAATCTCAACGGCGCATGGGTAAACCCCAGGCGATACTCTATATGTTCAGCGCCAGCCTGGCCGGTGCGGCGGTGGCGTCGACGCTGTCCGTGCTGCGCAACGATAGCCTGTACAACAACACGGTGGTGGTCGCCTGGCTGGCCTGGTTCAGCGAACAGTTTTCGACGACCCTGCTGCTGTTGCCGGTGCTGATGGCGGCGCCGCGGTTGAAACAGCTGTTGCGCATGCAGGTGCGTTGGCGCTTGAAAGGCTGCCTGCCGCTGCTGGCGCTGCTGCTGTCACTGGCGTTCAGCGTCTATATCGGCGGGCCGGGCGCGATCGCCTTCCCGATCCCGGCGCTGCTGTGGTGCGCGGTGCGCTACCAGCTGTTCCCGGTGACGTTGCTGACGCTGTTGACCGGTATGTCCGAGATCAGCAGCATATCCGCCAACCTGGTGCTGTATGAAACGCCGAACAACCATAATGCCTTCCTCGACACGTTGATGTCCGCCCGATTGGGTATCGCCATGCTGGTGATGGGGCCGCTGATCCTCGCCAGTTCCATCGCGGCCAACCGTAAGCTTATGCGGCGTCTGGAGCACAGCGCCAACCACGATTTCCTGACCGGCGTGCTGGCGCGCAGCGCGATGACGCGCAAAGCGGGCAAGCTGTTGGAGCACAAGCACCGTTCCAAAGAAGCGGTGTCGTTACTGCTGATCGATATCGATCATTTCAAGCAGATCAACGATACGCATGGCCACAGCGCCGGCGATCAGGTGCTGGCGTCGTTCGCGCACATCGTGCGGCGCGAGCTGCGGCACGATCAGCTGTTCGGCCGCTTGGGCGGGGAAGAGTTCGCCATCATGCTGCCGCGCGCGTTGGCGGCGCAGGGCGTGGCGCTGGGGGAGCATCTGCGCCGGCTGGTGGAGCAGACGGAGCTGCAGGCGGAAGGCAAGCAGACGTTGAAAATCACCATCAGCGTCGGCGTCGCCAGTTTGGCGATGAACGAGGTGAAATCGCTGGAGCAGTTGATGAACATGGCGGATATCGCGCTGTATCGCGCCAAATCGCAGGGGCGTAATCGGGTGGAGTCGTTCAACGTGGTGAACGGCAACAGCGTCGAGCATATCCTGTTCCGCTAACCGTTTTCAGCCTTGCCTGGGCTCGAAACGGGTTTCGCAATTAGGGCAAATCAATATCACGTCTTGCAGCATTGCCGCGCATTTTTGCCGGGTAACATAGCCGCATTTAGGGCAGACGATTTGGGTGGAGCGGTTGATAAAACCTTTGACGCTGCTGGAATCGGACATATCAATAGCCTGTGTCAGGTGAAAACTCACGCTAACACAGGCGACGACAAATTTCGTTGGTTATTTTCTGTACGCGGAGGCTTACAGGCTTTTCAGCGCCTTGATGGTCTCATCCATGTCGATCTCGTGCTCGGAGAAGGTATGGGTGGTGTTCTGGAAGGTGGTGATGGTCAGCATGCGCAGCGTTTGCATGGCCTGCGCCTGGTCTTCGGACTGCGGGCGAATACGGTTCATCAGCAGGCCGACCGACAGCACGGTGTTCTCTTTATCCACGTCGGCTTTGACCGGCACTTCCTTGGTGAAGGTATTGAAAGACTTGATGCTGGTGATCTTGATTCTTTCATTGGCGATGATGATGTATTTGCTGGGCGCCAACACTTTGACCGCATAAGCCGACGGGCCTTTGGTGTTGTTGGTCGGTTCGAAGGTCACCGCCGCGTTTTTCTTAATCAGCTCCGGGTTTTGCACTTTAATCACGTGAAAATAACGATTTTCTCCGTTCTCGTCGGTAATAAAGCCGAAGCCTTTGTCTTCAAAAAAAGTCGTTATCTTGCCGTTCATCGCTATTCTCACAAAAAGGTTCAATACAGCGCTTATGATAGCGCGGAATGCCCAGCAGCGACAGATTGCGCGGGCGGCATTTAGTCATGCGATAACGGCATTTAGCGGCTTCCCAGCGACATGCTATGTTCATGCTGACTGTATTCAATGCGCAAAAAGGAATAGCGATGGGCATCAAACGTCTCAATCACGCCGTGCTGTACGTCAGCGACGTGCGGCAGAGCGCCGATTTTTATCATCAGGTATTGGGCTTCAAGCTGAAGCCGTCCGACAGCCCCGATCGGGCGGTATTTACCCAGGCCGCCGACTCGGACAACGATCACGATTTGGCGTTGTTCAGCAAGAACCTGGGCCAGCAGCGCGCCGGGGTGTTTCGCGCCAACGGCGAGCCGCCGGCGGAGCATGAGCCGCCGGCCGGGCTGTACCATCTGGCCTGGGAAGTGGACAGCCTGGAAGAGCTGGAGCGCATTCGCCATCAGCTGGCCGAACGCGGCATTCTCGGATTGGAAGAGGATCACGGCGTGCACAAAAGCATTTATGGTCACGATCCGGACGGGCTGCTGTTCGAGGTGACCTGGTTTATTCCCCCGGCGTTGCTGACCGAAGAGGACAAAAACCAGCAGGGGATCCGCCCGCTGGATTTCGCCGCCGAAAAGCGGCGTTTCGCCGGCCTCTAACCTGCTCCTGCGCGGGGCGCATCGGCGCCCCGACGCTTACAGCACTTTGTTGAGGAAGTTGACGGTGCGCGGGTGCTGCGGCTGAGCCAGCACCTGTCTGGCATCGCCCTGCTCGACGATCTGCCCGTCGACCATAAACACCACCCGATCCGCCGCTTCGCGCGCAAAGCCGATTTCATGTGTCACCACCACCAGCGTGACGCCCAGATCCGCCAACCCTTTAATCACGTCCAGCACTTCGCCGACCAGCTCGGGATCGAGTGCGGAGGTCGGCTCATCGAACAGGATCACCTTCGGGTTCAGCGCCAGCGCGCGCGCGATGGCGATGCGCTGCTGTTGGCCGCCGGAGAGGTGGCGCGGGTAGGCGTCCGCCTTGTGGCGCAGCCCGACCGTATCCAGCAGCTCATAGGCCACCGCTTTCGCCCGTTCGCGGGAGTGGATCTTGTGCACCACCGGCGCTTCGATGATGTTTTCCAGCACCGTCAGATGCGGGAACAGGTTGAAGTTTTGGAACACGTAGCCGACGTTGATGCGCTGCCGGAGGATGGCCTTTTCCTTCAGCTCGTACAGCCGGTTGCCCTTGCGGCGGTAGCCGACGTAGTCGCCGTCGATGCGGATAAAGCCCTCGTCGACGCGCTCCAGATGGTTGATCGCACGCAGCAGCGTCGATTTTCCGGAGCCGGAAGGCCCGAGGATCACGGTCACGGTGCCCGGCTGCAGCGTCAGGCTGACGTCGTCCAGCGCCTTGTGTTTGCCGAAGAACTTGCTGACGTTGCTGATTTCGATCAGGCCGCGCGCCGGCACCGGGGTGAGGTTGCGTGCCGGCTGTTCGGGCAAGGCGTAATAATCAATGGCTTCAGACATGCGGGTCTCCTAACGTTTTAGCCAGCCGGCCAGTTTCTGCCAGGGCGTCGGCGGCAGTTCGCGCACCGCGCCCCGGGCGAAATAGCGTTCGATGTAGTATTGGATCACCGACAGGGCGGTGGTGATGAACAGATACCAGACGGTGGCCACCATCAGCAGCGGTATCACCTGCTGGGTGCGGTTATAGATCACCTGGATGGTGTAAAACAGCTCCGGCAGCGCCAGCACATAAACGATTGAGGTGCCTTTCGCCAGACTGATGATCTCGTTGAATCCGGTCGGAATAATGGATCGCAGCGCCTGCGGCAGAATGATGCGGAAGGTGCGGCGATAGCCCGGCAGGCCCAGCGCCGCCGCCGCTTCGTGCTGGCCGTAATCCACGCCCAGGATGCCGCCGCGGATGATCTCGGCGGTATAGGCGGACTGCACCAGCGTCAGACCCAGCACCGCCACGGCGAACTGGCCGAGGATATCGATGGTCGGGTAGCTGGCGAACACCACCGAGGTAAAGGGAATGCCCAGCGAGATGGCGTCGTACAGATAGGAAAAGTTATACAGGATGATCAGCACCAGGATCAGCGGCAGCGAGCGAAACAGCCAGATATACCCCCAGGCCAGCGACGCCAGCAGGTAAGAGCGCGACAGCCGCGCCAGGGCCAGCAGGGTGCCGAACAGAATGCTGAACAGCGTGCCGAGCAGCGTCAGCAGCAGGGTCTGTCCCAGCCCCGCCAGCACCGCCGGGGCGAAGAACCACTCGGCGAACACGCCCCATTCCCAGCGCGCGTTGCCCGCCACCGATTGCACGATGGCGGCCAGAATAAACAGCGAAAACAGCGCGCCGATCAGCCGCAGCGGATAGCGGGCGGGCACCACTTTCAAGACTTCTTGTTGTTTGGACATGTCATGTCTCCTGATACAGATAAAGGGGCCTTAGGCGATTTTCCTTTCCGACGCGCAACAACAGGCGTCTTCTGCAATCAGGCTTTTGCGGAACGGCAGGCGGCCATCGTAGGGCGGGCGGCTGTAAACCTCGCTGTCGACGGTGGGATCGAACTGCGGCTGATAACCGTTGCTCAGGTACAGGCCCACCGCTTCGGGCTGGCGAAAGCCGGTGGTCAGATAGAGCCGGCGATAACCCTGCGCCAGCGCCAGCGTTTCCAACTGCTGCAACACCCGTTGCGCCAGGCCCTGGCGGCGCAGATCGCCCCGCGTCCAGATACGCTTCAGCTCGGCGGTTTGCCCGTCATAGCGCTTGAAGGCGCCCATGGCGATCGGCGCACCGGCGCGCAGCAGCACGATGAAGGCGCCCTGCGGCGGCGCGTACAGGTCCAGCGGTTCCGGTTCCTGGTCACCAAAATAGTCGCCGTAGCGCTGACGATATTCGCCGAACAGCCCCTCGATCACCGGGGCGATCAGCGGGTCGGTCGGCAGCGTCTGAATGAAAGTGTCTTGCGTCATCGCGCGCTCCTAATCGCCCAGACCGGGCGGGTTGATTTCCGACTGCGCAAGGCGTTCGACGCTCTCGCCCCAGCGGTTGAGCACCTGATCGTACTGTCCGCCGCGGATCGCGCCGTTCAGCGCTTCATTCACCGCCTGCACCAGCCCGTTGCCTTTACGGGTGGTGACGGCGATGTGCGCCGCCTTGGGCCAACCGCCTTCCACCGTGCCCGCCAGCCGGGTACGGCCATTCAGCGCCGCTTTATAGGCGCCCAGCACGTTGGGCCCGAAATAGGCGTCGGCCCGGCCGGACTGGATCGCCAGCGTGGCGGCCGCATCGTCGGTCACGTAGATCGGCTGGAAGGGTTTGAGCCCCTGCTGCCGATTCTGCTTGTCCCACGCCAGCAAAATGGCTTCCTGGTTGGTGCCGGAGCCGACGATGATCTTTAATCCGGCGATATCGGCAGGCTGTTTGATCGTCGCTATCTTGCCGCCGGTTTTGACATAAAAGCCGAGCGAGTCAATGCGATAGGTGGCGAAGTCGAAGCGGGTTTTGCGTTCTTTGGTCACGGTGACGTTGGTGATGGCCGCGTCATACTTGCCCGAAACCACCCCCAGCGGCCAGTCTTCCCACGAGGTTTGCACCACGTTCAGTTCCAGCCCCAGGCTGTCGGCCACCAACTGCGCGATATCCACTTCGCTGCCGATAAGCCGCCGGTTGTCGGCGGCGAACAGCGCCAGCGGCGGCGTGTTGAGCGCGGCGATCGCGACGGTGAACCGGCCCGGCTTCACGAAGCGGAAATCGGCCGGCAGCTTGGCGATCGCCTGCGGGTTTTTCGGCGCATGGATAGGGGTTTCATTGGCCTGCAAATCGATGCCGGTGCCCGCCTGCGCGGCGCCGGTCAAGCTCAGCAAGGCCGCCACGAGAGCGGCGGTAACGGTTTTCTGCATAGCGGGTATTCCTGAAAACGATCTTATTATTGGGTGAATCTGTTCAACGGACGCTTCAGGCCCAGGTGCTCGCGCAGCGTATCGCCGTGGTACGCCTGGCGGAACAGGCCGCGCCGTTGCAGGACGGGGACCACCCGATCGACGAAGTGCCCGAAGGCGTTGGGCGTACCGCCGCTGATGATGAAGCCGTCGGCGGCTTCGCCGTCGAACCAGCGTTGCAGGCCGTCCGCCACCGCTTCCGGCGTGCCGCTGAACACCGGGCGCGGCGAGGCGGCTTCCAGCGCCACCTGGCGCAGCGTGAGGTTACGCTCGCGGGCGTTGCGCTTGATGGCGTCGGTGGTGCTGCGGAAGCTGTTTTGCCCCAGATCGCCGATGTCCGGGAAGGGCGCGTCCAACGGATGGCGGGAAAAGTCGTAATGTTCGAAGTAGCGGCCAAGGTAGTTGAGGGCGTTCTCGATGCTGACCAGACGGGCCGTCTCTTGGTACTGGCGCTCGACGTCCGCATCGTCGTCGCCGACGATCACGCTGACGCCCTGGAAGATGCGCAGGTCGTCCGGTTCGCGCCCCTGTTCCACCAGCTGCCGCTTCACGTCCTGGTAGAAATCCTGCGCCTGCTCCAGCGTGTCGTGATGGGTGAAGATCGCATCGGCGTGCTTGGCCGCCAGCCGTTTGCCGTCTTCGGAGGCGCCGGCCTGGAACAGGATCGGGCGGCCCTGCGGCGTGCGGCCGATGTTCAACGGCCCCTGCACCGAGAAGAACTCCCCCTGATGATTGAGGGTGTGCAGTTTCCCGGCGCGGAAAAATTCGCCGCTGGCCTTATTGCGCACGAAGGCATCGTCTTCCCAGGAGTCCCACAGTCCTTTGGCGACGTCGAGAAACTCGCCGGCGATGCGGTAACGCAGGCTGTGCTCCGGGTGTTCGGCGCGCGAGAAGTTTTTGGCCGAACCTTCCAGCGGCGACGTCACCACGTTCCAGCCCGCGCGGCCGTTGCTCAGGTGATCGAGGCTGGCGAACTGGCGGGCGACGGTGAACGGATCGCTGTAGGACGTGGAGAGCGTGCCCACCAGGCCAATTTTGTCGGTGGCGGCGGACAGCGCGGCCAATAAGGTCAACGGCTCGAAACGGTTAAGAAAATGCGGAATGGACTTTTCGTTGATATATAAGCCATCGGCGACAAAGACGAAATCGAATTTCCCTTGTTCGGCTTTTTTCGCCGAGGCGATATTAAATTCGAGGTTGATGCTGGCGTCGGCGGTGGCGTCCGGGTGGCGCCAGGCGGACATATTTCCCGAGGCGCCGTGCAGAATGGCGCCCAGCCGTAATTGCCGTTGATTATTCGCGTTGTCGCTCATCGTGATTATCCTGTCATGCGCCGAAAGGCGCGCGGTGTCTGATGCGTTCACTATTGATGAGCGCTGTCGGGATGTAAAACAACAAAACAGCATATTCAAATGTTGAAAACTGCAAATATCACGGCGAGCGAAAATAATAATCCCCGGCGCGGCATCAGCGGCGTTGGGGAAATACTATTTCACGTTATTCAGGCGTTGCTGAGGGCTTTTTTCGCTGCGGGGGTTAATTGCTGCAGCGTGCGCTCCGCCAGCAGCGAAAAATAGCGGGCGGCAGGAAAGAGGGCGCGCTCATCGGGATTGAAACGCGGATGGTGCAGGCCGAATTCGCTGGCGGAGCCGATGCTGACGAACGCGCCCGGCACGTGATGCAGATACAGCGCGAAATCCTCGCCGCCCATCTGCAGCTCCGCCTCTTCGACCCGGTAGCCGGCCTCGGCGGCGACGGTTTTGCTGAACGCCGCCCAATGGGCGTCGTTGATCACCGCCGGCGGCCCCGGCTGCCAGTGGAGTTCCGCCTGCGCGCCGAGCGCGGCGGCAACGCCGTCGATCACCTGGCGAATTTTATCCGGCACCTGGCGGCGCACCGCATCGCTGTGGGTGCGCACCGTGCCTTCCAGCTCGACGGTTTGCGGCAGCACGTTCCAGGTATTGCCGCCTTCGATGCGCGTCACGCTCACCACCAGCGATTCCAGCGAGCTGAAGCTGCGGCTGGGCAGCGTTTGCAGCGCGCCGACGATCTGGCTGGCGGTGACGATGGTATCGACACCCTGTTCCGGTTTGGCGGCGTGGGCGCCTTTGCCGGTGATGCGGATCTGGAAACGATCGACGTTGGCGTAGAACGGCCCGGCGCGGGTGGCGAAGGTGCCGGTGGGCAGCTCCGGCGCATTGTGCAGGCCAAATATCGCCGCGACGTTATCCAGCGCGCCGGCGTCGATCAGGTGTCGGGCGCCGTTGAAGGTCTCTTCCGCCGGCTGGAAGAAGATGCGCACCGTACCCGCCAGTTCGGCTTCACGCGCTTTGAGCAGGTGTGCGGCGCCGAGCATCACCGAGGTGTGAAAGTCGTGCCCGCAGGCGTGCATCACGCCGCTGTTTTGCGAACTGAAGGGCACGTCGGCGATTTCGTCGATCGGCAGGGCGTCGATGTCGCCGCGCAGCGCGATGATCGGCCCTTGGCCGCTGCCGATCTCCGCCACGACGCCGGTTTTCAGCGCCAACGGCAGAAGGCGAATGCCCGCCTCTTGCAGCCAGCGGGTCAGGCGGGCGGTGGTGGCGAATTCATGATTGGAAAGCTCCGGGTTTTGGTGCAGTTCACGCCGATAGGCGATGATCTTGTCTGCCAACTGGCTGGTCATAGGCTTGGCTCACAGTGGGAAATAAACCCTAACCCTAGTGCAGGGGCCGCCGAAGCAAAAAGACCATCTGGTTATATTTCATAGCGATTGTGTCTGCACGGCGCGTCAACGATGGGGGGAAGGGGCTGGTTTAGGCGTTTGCGCGTTGTTCGCCGGCGCAGGGAGAGGATTGACCTGGAACGGTAACTTACTGCAACCGGTGTCATTCATTTACACCGGACAACACGGATTTTTTCACTCTTTATCGGATTTCTGTGATCGCGGTGGTGGACAAAATCCTGCCTGCTTGCTGTACTGTAATCGACACAGGTTTTGTGTCTTTCATTCACGTTAAAGGTAAGTTTGATGTCTAAGATTAAAGGTAGCGTTAAGTGGTTTAATGAATCCAAGGGCTTCGGTTTCATTACTCCGGAAGATGGTAGCAAGGACGTTTTCGTTCACTTCTCTGCCATCGTTAGCAACGGTTTCAAAACGCTTGCTGAAGGCCAGCGTGTAGAATTTGAAATCACGAACGGTGCCAAAGGCCCATCTGCCGCTAACGTTACTGCTATCTAAGCTGCGTAGCTGAATTTCTTAAAACCCGCTCATTGAGCGGGTTTTTTATTGGGCGCGTTATGCGTCGCTGCGGCGGGCCAACAGGCTGAACAGCAGGATGGCGATGGCGTAGCAGCCAACGATGGTCAGCGCCATCGACAGGGCCGAGGTGCCGCCCAGCCCGGTGAGCGGCACGGCGCAGGCGCCGAGCGCGAACATGCACACGCCGATCAAGGCCGACGCGCTGCCGGCTTTGTCCCCCTGGCTTTGCATCGCCAGCGACGAGGCGGTCGGGCCAACGATGCCGATCACCGCCACCGAGAAGAACAGCGGCACCAGCAACACGACCAGCGGTGCATGCAGCGCGGCGGCCAACAGCAGCAACAGCGATGCGACGGCCGCCAGCGTTAACCCGCCCCTCAACACCCGGCGTTCCCCCCAACGTGAACTGAGACGGCTGGCCAGCTGCGCCGCAATGATCAGCCCGACGCCGTTAATGGCGAAGCACAGGCTGAACATCTGCGGGCTGAGGCCGTAGATCTGCTGCAAGACGAAAGGCGAAGCGCCGATATAGGCGAACATGCCGGCCATTACGAAGCCCTGCGTCAGGCACAGACCCATGAAATAGCGCTGGGTCAGCAACCCGCCGAGCGACATCAGCATCGCCAGAATGCCGCCCTGGCTGCGGCGCTCGACCGGCAGGGATTCGCGCAGCTTCAGCGCCGACAGGCTGAACAGCAGCACGGCGATGGCCGCCAGCACGCCGAAGATGCCGCGCCAGTTCATCACTTGCAGCATGACGCCGCCCAGCACCGGCGCGACGATCGGCGCCAGGCCGTTAACCAGCATCAGCAGGGCGAAGAAGCGGGTCAGCTCGTGGCCGGCGTACAGATCGCGGGCAATGGCGCGGGAAATCACCGCGCCGCCGGCGCCGGCGATGCCCTGGAGCAGGCGGGCGATCAGCAGTTGGTCAATGGTGGGCGCCAGCGCGCACCACAGCGAAGCGCCCAGCAGCAGGATCAGCGACAGCAGCAGCGGGCGCATACGGCCCAGTTTGTCGCTGTAAGGGCCAAAAATCAGCTGGCCGACGCCCAGGCCGAGCAGCCCGGCGGTCAGGCTGAGCTGCGCGGCGGCGGTGGAGGTATTCAGCTCGCCCGCCATTTCCGGCAGGGCGGGCAGATAGAGATCGGTGCACAGCGGCCCCAGCGCGGCCAACAGGCCAAGCACGACGGCGTACACCAGACGTTGTCTGGCTAAGTGTTTGGTCATGGGAGATTAAGATTTCCTGAACAGGTGAGAAATGGCCTGCTGATACAGATCGCGCAGCAGGGACGCATCGGCTTTTTGCGTGGTAAGGATACGGTAACCGGTGCCTTCGCTCATGACGGCGATAAACTCCACCCGCGCGGCGATCTCTTCCGCGCTGAAATCGGGATACAGCCGCTGCAGGTTGTGGCACACGTGGCGAAACAGCCGCGCCTCCGCATCGCTGAGCAGTTTGGCCACCACCGGGTTGCGCGTGGCCTCGGCGGTCACTTCCAGCATCAGCATGTGATCGGTTTCGCTCTCGCCCGGTTGCTGAAACAGCGTGCGCGCCGCCAGCGTGCCGGCGATCAGGTTGATGTGATCGCCAAGGTTTTCCAGGCGCTGCATCTTGCTGGTGATGATGCGATTGACGATCTCTTCGATAATCGCGTCTTTATTGGCGAAATAGCGATAGATTTGCCCGACGCTGAGCTGCGAGCCCTGGGCAATCTCCGCCATGCTGGCGGCATGGAAGCCGTGGCGGCGGAAGCTGGTTTTCGCCGCTTCGACGATCTGATCGCGGCGCGCCTGCACTTTGGCCTGTTTACTGTCGTTGGGGGAGAGCATCTGCCCGATCCTTTGCTGCGCGTGAGCCGGGTTCACAATTTTGGGTGTGAACGTTCATTCTCAATTGTAGTGTAACGGATGGGGAGGACGCAAGATGAACGCGCGTTGCGGGGAAAAGGTGTTTAGGCGAACAGGTAGGCGTTGATAAAGGCGGCGACGATCAGCACGCACAGCGCAACGGCGATCGCTTCGGCGGTGGTTTTCGGCAGGCTAAACATAGCGATTTCTCATCCAGTCAGGAGTTCTGGATGAGATTATGCGCATGCAAGATTAAGGAAACATTAAGGGCTTAGCGCCCGTTGACCCACATCACCAGCATGAAGGCCAGCAGCGTCATCGCCAGCGAGCCGGCCAGGTTAAGCAACATGTTGGCCAATGCCCAGCCGAAGCGGCCGTCCTGCATCAGATACACCACCTCCAGCGAAAAGGTGGAGAAGGTGGTCAGGCCGCCGCAGAAGCCGGTGGTGATCAGCAGTTTCCAGGTGGGATCCAGGTGTGTCATGCGGGTGAAAATCGCCATCGCCAGACCGATGATAAAACCGCCGATCAGATTGACCATCAGCGTCCCTAGCGGAATGTGGGCGTTCAGCGGATTCATTTTCATGCTTACCGCCCAGCGCAAAACGCTGCCGACGCCGCCGCCGATAAAGACGGCCAGTAAAGAACTCAACATGGGGCAACTCCCTTTCAAACAGAGAAATTCACGGGCTCGGAAAGGGACAGGCGTAACGCTACGCGCCTCTCTCCGAGAGGTTACGTAGACATCATCAGCCTGTGAAGGCGGTTAGGGAGGAATGTCATCTCCAGCGTGCCGCACGGCCTTTTTCACCGTACCCGATGGATGTTACACCTAACGCCGTCTATTTTGTAGTATCGACCCCCTGCGAGGTAAAACCGATGGAAATCAGAGCGGCGCGTCTGGGCGACCGGCACGCTATCGCCGAATTGATGACGGCGTTGGGCTATCCCGGCACCGAGGCGTTTCTGACGCAGCGCATGCAGCAACTGTTGGCGCACCCGGACGAGGCGCTGCTGGTGGCGGCGGACGGGGCGCAGGTGCTGGGCGTGTTGTCGCTGCATTTCCTGCCGCAGCTGGCGTTGGCCGGCGACATTGGCCGCATCAGCTATTTTTGCGTCGACGATCGGGCGCGCGGCGCGGGCGTGGGGCGGCGGTTGTTGGCGGAGGGAGAGGCGCTCGCGCACCGTCGCGGCTGCGATCGGTTGGAGGTTCATTGCCACAGTCGCCGCGAGCGGGCCCATGCGTTTTACCTGCGCGAAGGCTTTGTTGAAGCGCCGAAGTATTTTGCCAAGTTATTAAGTCAGTAAGTTACTCCCCTGGCGGCACTGCCGTTTCCAGCCGGTTGCGGCCGTTTTGCTTCGCCCGATAGAGCGCGCTGTCGGCCGCTTTCAGCCAGTCCAGATAGCCGCCCAACGCGGGGTGGTAGTTGGCGATGCCAGCGCTGATCTGCAGCCGCAGCTGCGGCGCCTCCTTGAAGCTGACCGCATCCAGCCGCTGCTGGATGCGTCGCAGGACGATTTCCGCCTGCTCGGCGTTGGTGTTCGGCAGCACCGCGCCAAACTCGTCGCCGCCGTAGCGCCCGACGATATCCACGTTACGCAAGCCGATCAGCAGCTCTTCCGCCAGCGCCGCCAGAGCCTCATCCCCCAAAGCATGGCCGAAGGTGTCGTTGATGGTTTTGAAGCGGTCGATATCCATCAGGATCAGCGTGGCCTTATCCTGGTAGCGACGGCAGCTGTCGAACTGGCGATGCAGCAGATGCTCCCAGTGGCGACGGTTGTATAAGCCGGTCAGTCCATCGCGGGTGCTGATGCGCTGCAGCTCCTGTTTCTTTTCCGCCAGCCGCTTGGCGGTGCGGTAAGTCACCAGCCCGAGCAGCGTCGGGTAAAGGTAGATCATCGGCAGGCACAGATAGACCTGCAACGGCGTGCTGTACGGGTGAAACGGGAAGCCGAGCAGCGCGGCGGTGAACGCCGCCGTGGCCAGTTGCATGGCCAATCCTTTTACAAACAGCGTTTTGCCGGCTGAAGCGATGTTATTCATGCTCATCATCGACAGGATGACGATGGCGGGCAGCGCGTTGAACGCCATCATCGCCGCCCAGAAGCCGCCGAAAGCGGAGTCGATCAACAGGTTGCGAATTTCGGCTTTGAACGGATCTTTGGCGCGGCAGGCCAGGCGGTAGGCGAGATGCGGCCAGAGAAATCCGTGAAAGGCCAGCAATAGCCAGACCGCCGCGGGCGGAGCCAGGGGGTAGAGCGCGGCGCAGACGCAGATAAAGCCGAGCCCCAGACCGACGACGCGGGGCAGGTAGGTGCGTTTGGCGAAGCTGAGGCCGGATTTTCGGGCATCGAAAATGGGTGGGGCAATATACATCCGGCATCTCCCTGATGAGTATCATGGCAGCGTATCATGCGGGTGATAAACTAAGAATAGTCTGGGATTCACGTCCAGAGGCCCTGTGGCATTCCTGCGACCGATCTCACTCTGTTACATGTTGCGGTTGTGCGAGCCAAAGGAAAGTCGCTAAATATTCGCAGGCAAGGTCAGTTTTTCTCGCTGTTCGCGCAGCGCTCTATGATAAGAAGGTGAGTATGGAAGGTATCAGCATTACCAAACTTCTGGTGATTGCAGTGTTGGTGATTTTACTGTTCGGCACCAGCAAACTGCGTACGCTCGGCGCCGATCTTGGCGCGGCGCTGAAAGGCTTTAAAAAAGCCGTGGGCGATGACAGCACGCCGCCGGCCGCCGGCAACAACGCCGCCGAAAGCCAGTCCGCTCAGCAGAGCGTCGAAAAGAAAGACGTTTAACCCCGTCTGACTGCGCGCAATAAAAAACGGATGCCTTGTGGACATCCGTTTTTTGGCGTTTCCGCCGTCTATAGCGTAACAAACTATTACGCGTTATTTCACTTCCATCCCTTTGGCCTGCAGATCGGCGTGGTAAGACGAACGCACGAACGGGCCGCAGGCGGCGTGGGTGAAGCCCATCGCCATCGCTTCTTCTTTCATCTCGTCAAACTCGGCAGGGCTGACGTAGCGCTGCACCGGCAGGTGGTGACGGCTCGGCTGCAGGTACTG
The DNA here is from genome assembly GCF_051172315.1 of Serratia sp. B501. NCBI lineage: Bacteria > Pseudomonadati > Pseudomonadota > Gammaproteobacteria > Enterobacterales > Yersiniaceae > Serratia > Serratia sp. B501. The sequence goes on along the minus strand of NZ_JBPIZB010000002.1, from coordinate 616,713 downwards.
ACCCAGCGTCAGCATGGTCACGCCGTGGCGACGCAGATCGCGCATCACTTCAATGATTTCCGCGTTGGTTTCGCCCAGGCCGACCATCAGGCCGGATTTGGTCGGGATATCCGGGTGCGCTTCTTTAAAGCGCTCCAGCAGCTTCAGCGACCATTCGTAGTTGGCGCCCGGACGCACCTGGCGGTAGACGCGCGGCACGTTTTCCAGGTTGTGGTTGAATACGTCCGGCGGCGTGGCGGTGAGGATCTCCAGCGCGCGGTCCATACGGCCGCGGAAGTCCGGCACCAGCGTTTCAATTTTGATGTTCGGGCTTTTGGCGCGGATGGCGGAGATGCAGTCGGCAAAGTGCTGAGCGCCGCCGTCGCGCAGATCGTCGCGGTCAACCGAGGTGATCACCACGTAACGCAGCGCCATGTCGGCGATGGTTTGCGCCAGCTTTTCCGGCTCGTTGGCGTCCGGCGCGATCGGGCGGCCGTGGGCCACGTCGCAGAACGGGCAGCGGCGGGTGCAGATGGCGCCGAGGATCATAAAGGTGGCGGTACCGTGGTTGAAACACTCGGACAGGTTAGGGCACGAGGCTTCCTCACAGACGGAGTGCAGGCCGTTCTTGCGCATCGCGGCTTTGATGCCCTGAATGCGCGTTGAGTCGGCAGGCAGTTTGATCTTCATCCACTCGGGTTTACGCAACAGCTCCTGCCGTTCGGTGACCACCGTTTTGACCGGGATCAGCGCCATTTTGTCAGCATCGCGGTATTTGACGCCGCGTTCCATCTGAATTGGTTTACTCATAATCGTGCAGGTTCCAGTTACGAAGCTCGACCGTCTGGTAGCCGAGTAAATGAACAAATTCCTGTACCAGGATTGGGTGTATGTCTTCAATGCCAACGCCGGGCGCCAGCGCGCTGACCTGCGTCATCTGCATACCGGCGTAACCGCAAGGGTTGATGCGTTGGAAGGGGCTGAGATCCATCGCCACATTCAGGGCCAGGCCGTGGAATGAGCTGCCTTTGCGGATCCGCAAACCCAACGAACAGATTTTCTGCTCCCCCACGTACACGCCGGGCGCATCCGGACGGGCGCGCGATGTGAGGCGGAAGTGGGCGAGGGTGTTGATAACCGTATCTTCTATCGCCGTGACCAATTGACGTACGCCGACCTTGTTGCGTTTCAGATCGACCATCACGTACATCACCTGCTGACCCGGCCCGTGGTAGGTCACCTGGCCGCCGCGATCGCTCTGGACAACCGGGATGTCGCCGGGCATCAGCACGTGTTCGGCTTTGCCGGCCTGACCCTGGGTGAACACCGGGTGATGCTGCACCAGCCACAGCTCGTCCGGCGTGGTCTCGGTACGACTGTCGGTGAAGTTATGCATGGCTTGGGATACAGGCGCGTAGGGCTGCAACCCCAGCTGACGCAAAATGATCTTGTCTGGTTGCAAAAGAGTCATCGTCAGGTTACAGAAGTGGTAAAGCCATTATACCGGGCGCTCCGGCCTGCGACCAGCCTTTCGCTGACCAAAAATGCGCAACCCGGGAAGACGCTGCGCCATCCCGGGTTGATAAGCAGGGGTTTATGCTGGAATTACAGCACCATGCGAACAATTTCAATGTTGCCCAACTCTTCGTACAGGGTTTCGACCTGCTCGATGTGAGTGGCATTGATGGTGATGGAGACGGAGTGGTAGTTGCCTTTGCTGCTTGGCTTGACCTGCGGGTTGTAATCACCCGGCGCATGGCGCTGCACCACTTCAACCACCTGGTCAACCAGCTCAGGCTGCGCCAGGCCCATTACCTTGTAGGTAAACGAGCAAGGGAATTCGAGCAGTTCGTTCAGTTTAGTTTTTTGCATGTGCGTGCGCTCCAGAGTGCTAGCTAATCTATAAAGTATAACTCCCGCCGGGGCGGGAGTTAGTGTTATTCACTATATGGGGACGATTTCGCCCGTTTCAACCGTTAACCGAACCAGTGGTGGAACATCAGTTTGATGTAGTCCACGATGCGGCTGAAGAAGCCGCCTTCTTTCACTTCGTTCATGACCACCAGCGGACGCTGGTCGATGGTCTTGCCGTCCAGCTGGAAGTTGATGCTGCCCACCACCTGGTTTTTCGCCAGCGGCGCGTGAATTTCCGGCGTGTTCAGCACGTAGCTGGCCTTCAGGTCTTTCATGCGGCCGCGCGGAATGGTCAGGTAAACGTCTTTGTCCACGCCCAGCTCAACGCGGTCGGCATCGCCGAACCAGACCGGCTCGGAGGCGAACTCTTTACCGACTTTCAGCGGCGCCACGGTTTCGAAGAAGCGGAAGCCCCAGGTCAGCAGTTTCTTGCTTTCGGCTTCACGGCCTTTGTAGGTGCGGCCGCCCATCACGGCGGAGATCAGGCGCATTTGGCCTTCGGTCGCCGAAGCCACCAGGTTGTAACCCGCCGCGTCGGTATGGCCGGTTTTGATGCCGTCGACGTTCAGGCTGTTATCCCACAGCAGACCGTTGCGGTTCATCTGGCGGATATTGTTGAAGGTGAACTCTTTTTCTTTGTAGATCGCGTATTCTTCCGGCACGTCGCGGATCAGCGCCTGGCCGATCAGCGCCATGTCGCGCGCCGAGCTGTATTGGCCCTGCGCATCCAGGCCGTGCACCGTCTGGAAGTGGGTATTCTGCAGGCCCAGCTTGCTGACGTAGGTGTTCATCAGGTTGACGAACGCGTCCTGGCTGCCGGCGACGTAGTCGGCCATTGCCACGCAGGCGTCGTTACCGGACTGCAGGTTGATGCCGCGGGTCAGTTTGGAGACCGGCACGCGATCGCCCGGCTTCAGGAACATCAGCGAGGAGCCTTTGAACACCGGGTTGCCGGTCGCCCAAGCGTCCTGGCCGACGGTCACCAGATCGTCCTGGCCGATTTTGCCCGCTTTCAGCGCCTGGCCGATGACGTAGCTGGTCATCATTTTGGTCAGGCTGGCCGGATCGCGACGCGCATCGGCGTTCATCTCGGCCAGCACCTTGCCGGAGTTGTAATCAATCAGGATGTACGCTTCCGCATCGATCTGCGGGACACCTGGGATCATGGTTTTGATGTTAACGTCATCGGCGTGCGCAACGGAGGCTGCGCTCATTGCGATAACGGTGCCGAGGGCGATGCTTTTGATTAAGCGAAAAGAAGTTACTTGTTTCATGATCGGGACTACAACATCCGTGAAAGTAAAGTTAAAAAACGAGCCACACTATAGCAGATGCGATCCCGGCAGGCATTACCCATTCATCTGACTAATTGCGGTTAGTGCCCTTTTAGCTGCAAGAAAATGTTTCAGCTAAATAACCGCTTATCGGCCGTGAATGCCCGCCGGGCTTAACGCTCAGGGTGCAGCAGTAACGAAAGACTGTTGTTGCGCTTCGCTCGCCAGGCGTTGCTGCAGCTGGGCCGCCTGTTGACGGCTGCTGAACGGGCCAAGCTGGACTCGGTAAACGTTGCCGTTAGCCGCCACTTTGCCCGGGACGCCAAACTGTTGGCTCAGGCTCTGTTGCCAGCTCTGGGCGCGTTCGGCGCTGCTCAGCGCGCCGACCTGCACCACGTAGCCGCCGGAAGAGGCTGCGGCAGCCGTGCCGACAGCCGCAGCGCCGGCCGCGACCGGTGCGGCCACCGCGGCGACTTCAGGTTCGGAACCTTCCAGCACCCCGGCCGGCACCGCGCTCGGCGCGCCGAGGAAACCGCTGCGGCCGTTGGCGGCATTGCCGCCGGCTGCAGGGGCGCTGTTGTCGTCGGTGCGCAGAGTGCTGTTATCGATCGGGCGCACCGCCGCGCCGCTGGCGATCGGCGCCTCCTGTTGAATAGGGGTGCCCATGCCACTGGAGCCGAGATCTGGGCGCGCCGGCAGGGCGTAGCTCTGTTTCGCCACGATGGTGCCGATGGTGCCGGGCCCGCTCAGCGTGCCGTCCGGCGCCACGTTGATGAAATCTACCTTGACCTTGGTGTTGTTGGACAGGTTGAGGCGGTCGGCGGCGGCTTTCGACAGATCGATGATGCGGCCCTTGGTGTATGGCCCGCGATCGTTGACGCGCACCACCAGCTGACGGCCGTTGGCCAGGTTAGTGACGCGCACATAGCTTGGGATTGGCAGGGTCGGATGCGCCGCCGTCAGGCCGTTGGGGTCAAACTGCTCGCCCAGCGCCGTGGTGTTGCCGTTGGCCTCTTCGCCATACCAAGCCGCCAGGCCGGTCTGCGAGAAGTTCTGCGGATCTTTTACGATGCGGTAAGTATCGCCATTAACCTTATAATCCTGCATGTTATTAAGGTTATAGGGTTCATATTGAGGCTCGACGCCGCCGATTTCCACCACCGGGCCGTTGTACGGCTGCGGAGGGGCTTGCTGTTCCGTGGTCGGGGCGGTACAGGCGGAGAGCAACACCGCCGCGACGCCGATCCAAAGCCATTCCTTACGCATTACTCACCTCTTATAAACTTTTAGACAGCATTTTCCGATGCGTGTGGATCGACATGATGATGCCGAAACCGGCCATCAACACTATCAGCGCCGAACCCCCGTAACTGACCAGAGGCAAAGGTACGCCAACTACCGGCAAAATGCCACTGACCATACCGATGTTAACAAAGACATAAACGAACAAAATCAGCATCAAGCCGCCGACCATGACGCGGCCAAAGGTGGTTTGCGCCTTGGCGGCGATCATCAGCCCGCGGATGATCACCAGCAGGTAAAGCGCCAGCAGCACCAGCACCCCGATCAGCCCCAGCTCTTCGGCCAGGACGGCGAAGATAAAGTCGGTATGGCGCTCCGGCAGAAACTCCAGCTGTGACTGGGTGCCGTGCAGCCAGCCCTTGCCGGACAGGCCGCCGGAGCCGATGGCGATCTTGGATTGAATGATGTGATAACCGGCGCCGAGCGGGTCGCTCTCCGGATCGAGCAGCATCATGACGCGGTCGCGCTGATAGCCGTGCATCAGGAAGAACCACAGCACCGGGATGAAGGCCGCCAGCGCGACGGCGGCGACGGCGATCAGCTTCCAGCTCATGCCGGACAGGAACAGTACGAACAGGCCGGAAGCGGCGATCAGGATAGAGGTGCCCAGATCCGGCTGCGCGGCCACCAGCAGCGTCGGCAGGAAGATCAGCACCAGCGCGATGGCGGTGTTTTTCAGCGAAGGCGGGCAGACGTCGCGGTTCATAAAGCGCGCCACCATCAGCGGCACGGCGATCTTGGCGATTTCCGACGGCTGGAAGCGCACTACGCCGAGATCCAACCAGCGCTGCGCGCCTTTACTGATCTGCCCGAAGGCGTCCACCAGGATCAGCAAAATCACGCAGAAGATATACAGATAGGGCGCCCAGCTTTCGTACACGCGCGGCGGGATCTGCGCCATGACGGCCATCACGATCAGCCCCATGACGATCTGCCCGATCTTGCGCTCCATCATGCCGATGTCCTGGCCGCTGGCGCTCCACATCACGAAGGCGCTGTAGACCAACAGGGCCAGGATCAGCAGCAGGAACGTCGGGTCGATGTGGATTTTGGTCCAGATCGAGCCTTTTTGTTGGCTTTCAGTCATGTTCTACCTTAGTCACCTTCTACGCCAGGCGGCAGCGGGGCCTCGCTTGGCAATTGCGTATTGTTGTCGCCCAGCAGAATGTGGTCGAGGATCTGGCGGGTGATGGTCCCCACCGCCGGACCGGAGCCGCCGTTTTCCAGAATGATGGCGACTGACACCGTCGGGTTGTTGAACGGTGCGAAGGCGGTCATCAGTTTGTGATCGCGCAGGTGCTCCGCCAGTTTGTGGGCGTTGTAGGTTTCATAGCCGAATACCTGTGCGGTACCCGATTTCGCCGCGGCTTTATAAGGTGCGTCCGCAAAGTATTTGCGCGCCGTCCCGTTCGGACGGTTGGCCACACCGTACATGCCGTCTTTGGCAATTTCCCAGAAGCCGGAGTGAATATCGCCGATCTGCGTGTTTTCTTCCTGTTTGAACGGCACCAGCGCGCCGTTGATGCGGGTGCTCTGCAGCAGGTGCGGCGTTTTGACGGTGCCGTCGTTGATCAGGGTGTTCAGCGCCTTGGCCATCTGGATCGGCGTCGCGGTCCAGTAACCCTGGCCGATGCCTACCGGAATGGTGTCGCCCTGATACCACGGTTTTTTATAGCGTTTCTGCTTCCATTCGCGCGTCGGCATCAGGCCGGAGCGCTCTTCGGACAGATCGATGCCGGTGTACTGGCCGTAACCGAATTTGGTCAGCCAGGTCGACAGCCGATCGATCCCCATGTCATAAGCGACCTGGTAGAAATAGGTATCTGCGGACTCTTCCAGCGCCTTGGTGACGTTCAGGCGGCCGTGGCCCCATTTCTTCCAGTCGCGAAAGCGTTTTTCCGAGCCGGGCAATTGCCACCAGCCGGGATCGAACACCACGGTGTTTTTGGTGATCACCCCGGCGCTCAGCGCCGACACCGCGATATAAGGCTTCACCGTCGAGGCGGGCGGGTAGACCCCTTGGGTGGCGCGGTTGATCAGCGGGCGATTCGGATCGTTCAGCAACCCCTGATAGTCCTTGCTGGAAATGCCATCGACGAACAGGTTCGGATCGTAGCTCGGGTTGGAGACCATCGCCAGGATGGCGCCGGTGCGCGGATCGCTCACCACCACCGCGGCGCGGCTGCCGACCAGCAGCTGCTCGATATAGCGCTGCAGATCAAGATCGAGCGTCAGGTAAACGTCCTGACCGGCGGAGGGCGGTTGCTCGTGCAATTGGCGGATCACCCGGCCGCGGTTGTTGACCTCGACCTCTTCATAGCCGGTTTTGCCGTGCAGCGTGTCTTCGTAATAGCGTTCGATACCCAGCTTGCCGATATCGTGGGTGGCGGCGTAGTTGGCCAGTTTGCCGTCTTTATCCAGGCGTTCGACGTCGCGGTCGTTGATCTTCGACACATAGCCGGTGACGTGGGTGAGGGCGGATCCGTAGGGGTAGTAGCGGCGTTGATAGCCCTTCACTTCCACACCCGGGAAGCGGAACTGATTGACCGCAAAGCGGGCGACCTGCACCTCGTTTAGGGCGGTTTTCACCGGAATGGAGACGAAACGGCGCGAGCGCTTGCGCTCTTTTTCGAAATTGGTGATGTCGTCATCGGTCAAGTCGACCACCGGGCGCAGCGCCTGCAGCGTGGCTTTGAGATCGTCGACCTTTTCCGGCATCAGTTCCAGCTGATAAATGGTGCGGTTGAGCGCCAGCGGAGTGCCGTTGCGATCGTAGATAATGCCGCGGCTGGGCGCGATGGGCACCAGCTTGATGCGGTTTTCGTTGGAGCGGGTGCGGTAATCCTCGACGCGGACCACTTGCAGATTATACAGGTTGGCGATCAGGATGCCGGACAGCACCAGGATGACCAAGAACGCCACCAGGGCGCGGCGTACAAACAGGGCGGATTCAGCCGTATAGTCGCGAAAAGGGTTACGTTCTATTTTCATCCCGCTGCTTTATTTCACTCTGTCACGGTCACCACCGGCTATTCCCGGTGGTAAGGATGATTTGTAGTAATACTCCAGGCGCGGTAGAGGCTTTCGGCCACCAGGACGCGCACCAAAGGATGCGGCAGTGTCAACGGAGAAAGCGACCAACTCTGCTCGGCAGCGGCTTTGCAGGCGGGCGCCAGCCCTTCCGGGCCGCCGATCAGCAAGCTGACGTTGCGGCCATCCTGCTTCCAGCGCTCAAGCTGCTGCGCCAGCTGCGGCGTTTCCCACGGCGTGCCTGGGATATCCAGCGTAACGATGCGGTTGCCTTTGCCCACGGCCGCCAGCATTTGTTCGCCTTCCTTGTCCAGAATGCGTTTGATGTCGGCGTTTTTGCCGCGTTTGCCGGCCGGGATCTCGGTCAGCTCAAACGGCATATCTTTGGGAAAGCGGTGCAGGTAATCCATAAAGCCGGTTTGCACCCAGTCTGGCATTTTGGTGCCGACCGCCACCAATTGCAGTTTCACCGCTTAGCTCCAGAGTTTTTCCAGCTCGTACAGGCGACGGCTTTCTTCCTGCATCACGTGCACGATCACTTCGCCCAGATCGACCACGATCCAGTCGGAGGCTTCCTGGCCTTTCATGCCAAACAGCTCCATGCCCGCGGCGCGGGATTCCTGCACCACGTGGCTGGCGATCGACATCACGTGGCGAGTCGACGTGCCGGTGCAGATGATCATGCAATCGGTGATGCTGGATTTGCCCTGTACGTCCAGAGCGACAATGTCTTGGCCTTTGAGGTCATCGATTTTATCGATGACGAAATCTTGGAGCGCTTTACCTTGCAAAGGTTCCCCCTCGGGTGTGTTCTGTTCAGTCGGCTGCGGCGAGCAACATACGCGCGCCGCGGCGTAACCGGATAAAGGTTTCGGCAGGCTGCCGCTGAAAGCCAGCTAACTGGTGACTGCCCGGCCAGCTAAGGTTTCCGGGGTTTTCAGCGGATACCTGAAAAATAGCGGCGCAGTATATCACGCACCTTTCGCTAGCGATATAAACCCTGCAACTCGATATAGCGCTGCACCGGGCGCGGCAGCAGATCGTCGCAGTTGAGGCCCTGATGGCGGCGCTGGCGGATCTCGGTGGCGGAAATTTCCAGCTCCGGCGTATCGGCCAGATAGATATGGCCGTGCGGGCGGCGGCTGAGCAGCGCCGGGTCGGCGGTGCGATGACGTTCCAGCCACTGCTGCAGTTCCGGCGTGTCCATGCGATCGTTATAGCCCGGGCGCGCCAACACCAGCAGATGGCAGACGTCCAACAGCGCCTGCCAGCGATGCCATTTATGCAGCGTCAGCAGCGAGTCCTGGCCAATAATAAACGCCAGCGGCTGGGCGGCGCCACGCTCTTTACGAATCGTTTCCAACGTCTCGATGGTGTAGGAGGGGGTGGTGCGATGCAGTTCGCGATCGTCGACCGCGAACAGCGGATTGCCGGCGATCGCCAGCTCGACCATCTTCAAGCGCTGCTGTGCGTTGGCCTCGGGCTGCGGGCGGTGCGGCGGCACGTGGTTAGGCAGCAGCGTAACGCGATTCAGGCCCACTTCGGCGGCCAGCGCCTCCACCGGCCGCAGATGGCCGTAGTGGATCGGATCAAAGGTGCCGCCAAACAGCGCGTGCAATACGGTGGGGTGTTCCGGATTAGTGGGCATCGGTAAAACTCGTGGCCAGGGGTTTGCCGCACAGCAGCATCGACAGGGTTTCCAGTTCCGGCCAGACCGACTGGCCATAGTCCTGCTTGAGGGTCAGCTCGATTTGCGTCAGCAGCTGTACCGCTTGCTGCAGCTGGGCGCCGGACAGGCGTTGCAGCGCCTGGGTCACTAGCGGGCGGCGGTTCTGCCAGACCTTGTGCTGATCGAACAGCGTGCGCAGCGGCGCGGACGCCATGCGGCGCTGCGCACGCGTCAGCAACAGCAGCAGTTCGCGCTGCAGGGTGCGCAACAGGATCACCGGCTCGACATCCTCTTGCTGCAGCTGCTGCAAAATATGCCAGGCGCGCTTGCTCTTGCCGGCCAGCAAGGCGTCCAGCCAGTGGAACGGCGTGAAGTGGGCGGCGTCGTTCACCGCCTGCTCGACGCGCGGCAGGGTGAGCTTGCCGTCCGGGTGCAGCAGCGACAGCCGCTCCAGCGCCTGCGACAGCGCCAGCAGGTTGCCTTCGTAGCAGTAGCACAACAGCTGATTGGCCGCGTCGTCCAACTCCAGCTTCATCGCCTTGGCGCGCGTGGCGACCCAGCGCGGCAGCTGTGCCTGCTCCGGCGTCTGGCAACTGACGAGGGCGCCGTGCGGGCTGAGCGCCTTGAACCAGGCGCTGTTTTCCTGCGCTTTGGTGAGGCGCGGGCCGCGCAGGATCAGCAGAATATCCTCGTGCAGCAGGGTGGCGAGCTTGGTCAGCTGTTCGCCGATCGGCGCCGTTGGGCCGTTTTCCGGGAAAATCAGCAGCAGCGTCTGGCGGCTGGCGAACAGGCTCATCGCCTGGCAGATGCCGAAGATGGCGTCCCAGTCGGTATGGGCGTCGAGGGAAATGCTGTAGTGCTCGCTGAACTGCTGCTGTTGCGCGGCCTGCCGGAGCAGATCCTGGCTTTCCTGCAGAAGCAGCGGTTCATTGCCGCTCAATAAATAACAAGCGCGCAGCCCCTCTCGGAGCTGCGCGGCAAGTTGTTCCGGATAAATGCGGATCATTGTGCGGTTTGGCTTGCCGCTCGTTCGCCGACGGCAGCGGCTTTTTGCCGGTTTTCTTCTTCCGCCGCGTGCACGGTCAGCAGTTTGCGCACCAGCTGTTGCGCCGCCTGCTCACGCATTTCCTGGCGAATGATCTCCTGCTCGGAGTCTTTGGCCAGCGCGGTCAGCGGGTTGTCGAAGAACGAACGGAACACTTTCACCGACAGCGGATACAGGTCGTGCCCCGGGATCAGCACCTGGGCCTGCACGGTCAGCACCAGCTGATACTCGGCGGTTTTACCGTCCTGGAAGATCGAGGCGGTATCCTGGCTTTCCGTCGCGCCGACGATGCGCAGAGAAGGCACGTCTTTACGCTTCGGATCGCTGACGATGGTCACGGCGTTCAAACGCAGTTGCTCACGCACCGCGCGCGTCAATGGCCCATAAGGATCCGAACTGTCCAGGATCAGCGTTTTCATTTCATTAGGCACCTGCGTGGTGCCACGCAGGTGAAAACCGCAGCCGGCGGTGACCAGCACCGCCAACCCCAGCAACAGCGTCAGAATACGTTGTCGCACAACTCCTCCTTGTGTTAACCCACAACCAGGTTAAGCAGTTTGCCCGGAACGTAGATCACTTTGCGAATCGTGACGCCGTCCAGATATTTAGCCACCAGATGCTCTTCGGCAGCGCGCGCGCGCACTTGCTCTTCGGTCGCATCGGCAGATACGGTGATTTTAGCGCGAACCTTGCCGTTCACCTGCACCACCACCAGCTTGGAGTCCTCGACCATCGCCTGCTCGTCGGCAACCGGCCATGGCGCGGTGTCCACGTCGCCTTCGCCGCCCAGCGCCTGCCACAGGGCGAAGCACACGTGTGGGGTGAACGGATACAGCATGCGAACGACGGCCAGCAGCGCTTCCTGCAGCAGCGCGCGATCCTGCTCGCTCTCCTGCGGCGCGCGGGCCAGTTTGTTCATCAGCTCCATCACGGCGGCGATCGCGGTGTTGAAGGTCTGGCGGCGGCCGATATCGTCGGTCACTTTGGCGATGGTTTTGTGCAGATCGCGGCGCAGCGCTTTCTGCTCTTCGTTCAGCGACGCCACGTCCAGCGGCTGCACCGCGCCTTTTTCCACGTGATCGTAGGCCAGTTTCCATACGCGCTTCAGGAAGCGGTTAGCCCCTTCCACGCCGGATTCCTGCCACTCCAGCGTCATTTCTGCCGGTGAAGCGAACATCATGAACAGACGCACGGTGTCCGCGCCGTATTTTTCCACCATCTCCTGCGGGTCGATGCCGTTGTTCTTCGACTTCGACATTTTGCTCATGCCAGCATAGACCAGTTCACGGCCTTGCGGATCGGTGGCCTTGATGATGCGGCCTTTGTCGTCGCGCTCGACGGTGGCGTCAACCGGGGATACCCAGACGCGCTCGCCGCTGTTGCCGGTGTAGTAGAAGGCGTCGGCCAGCACCATGCCCTGACACAGCAGGCGCTTGGCCGGCTCATCGGAATCCACCAGGCCCGCATCGCGCATCAGCTTGTGGAAGAAGCGGAAGTACATCAGGTGCATGATGGCGTGCTCGATGCCGCCGATATATTGATCGACCGGCAGCCAGTAGTTGGCGGCGGCCGGATCCAGCATGCCCTGGTCATACTGCGGGCAGGTGTAGCGCGCGTAGTACCAGGAAGACTCCATAAAGGTGTCGAAGGTGTCGGTTTCACGCAGCGCCGGCTGGCCGTTGACGGTGGTCTTCGCCCACTCAGGGTCGGCCTTGATCGGGCTGGTGATGCCGTCCATGACCACGTCTTCCGGCAGGATCACCGGCAGCTGATCTTCCGGCGTCGGCATCACGGTGCCGTCTTCCAGCGTCACCATCGGGATTGGCGCGCCCCAGTAACGCTGACGGGAAACGCCCCAGTCGCGCAGACGGTAATTGACCTTGCGCTGGCCGACGCCTTTGGCGACCAGTTTGTCGGCGATGGCGTTAAAGCCCGCTTCGTTGTCCAGACCGTCAAACTCGCCGGAGTTGAACAGCACGCCTTTGTCGGTCATCGCTTCGGCGCTCACGTCAGGCTGGCTGCCGTCGAGGTTCAGGATCACCGGTTTGATCGGCAAATCATATTTGGTGGCGAATTCCCAGTCGCGCTGGTCGTGCGCCGGCACCGCCATCACGGCGCCGGTGCCGTATTCCATCAGCACGAAGTTGGCGACCCACACCGGCAGCTTCTCGCCGCTCAGCGGATGGACAACGAACAGGCCAGTCGGCATGCCTTTCTTCTCCATCGTCGCCATTTCGGCTTCGGCCACTTTGGTGTTGCGGCATTCGTCGATGAAGTCGGTCAGCGCCGGGTTGTTGTGTGCGCCCTGTTGCGCCAGCGGGTGGCCCGCGGCGACCGCCACGTAGGTGGCGCCCATGAAGGTGTCGGGACGGGTGGTGTAAACCGTCAGCTTCTCTTCGCTGCCAGCCACGTCGAAGGTGATTTCCACGCCTTCGGAGCGGCCAATCCAGTTGCGCTGCATGGTTTTCACCTGCTCCGGCCAGCTTTCCAGCGTGTCCAGATCGTTCAGCAGCTGATCGGCGTAGGCGGTGATTTTGATGAACCACTGCGGGATCTCTTTACGCTCGACCTTGGTGTCGCAGCGCCAGCAGCAGCCGTCGATAACCTGTTCGTTGGCCAGCACGGTCAGATCGTGCGGACACCAGTTCACCGCCGAGGTCTTCTTGTAGACCAGGCCTTTTTCATACAGCTTGGTGAAGAACCACTGTTCCCAGCGATAGTATTCCGGCTGGCAGGTGGCGATTTCGCGATCCCAGTCGTAGCCGAAGCCCAGCAGTTTCAGCTGGTTCTTCATGTATTCGATGTTGTCGTAGGTCCACGGGGCCGGCGCGGTGTTGTTTTTCACCGCCGCGCCTTCCGCCGGCAGGCCGAACGCATCCCAGCCGATCGGCTGCAGTACGTTTTTGCCCAGCATGCGCTGATAGCGCGAGATCACGTCGCCGATAGTGTAGTTACGAACGTGGCCCATGTGCAGTCGGCCGGACGGGTAAGGCAGCATGGATAGGCAGTAGTACTTTTCCTTGCTGTCGTCTTCGGTAACTTTGAAAGTCTGCTTCTCTTGCCAGTGAAGCTGTACGTTCGATTCTATGTCTTCTGGACGGTATTGCTCTTGCATGGCGGCCGGTGGTCCTGTAGGTGTAAACCGTTGCCCCGGTCAGAGGCAACGCAATGAACATTTAGTATTCGTAGATCCGCATAGCATAGCTGATAAGACCTCCCGGCAACAACTCCAAGCGCCTGACTCGGCGCATTTAAAAAAAACGCCGCCATGACGCGGCTCACAACCTGCGGATCCCGCGTCTTGCCAAGTGACATCAGTCATTTACGGCTAAAATAAGAACAAGTAGCTTAAGGGTATCCCCATGGCCAAGTCCGGCGCAGCGTTTATCGAGGAGAGTCTATGAACAAGGTTGCTCAGTATTACCGCGAATTGGTGGCATCGCTGACCGAACGTCTGAAAAACGGCGAACGCGATATCGACGAACTGGTGGCCAGCGCGGAGCGGCGGTTGAACGAGGCCGAAGATCTGACGCGCGACGAGGTGCGGCAGGTGACGCAGGCGGTGCGGCGCGATCTGGAAGAGTTCGCCCGCAGCTATCAGGAAAGCCGGGACGAGTTTACCGACAGCGTGTTTATGCGGGTGATTAAGGAGAGCCTGTGGCAGGAACTGGCGGATATCACCGATAAAACCCAGCTGGAGTGGCGCGAGGTGTTCAAGGATGTCAGCCACCACGGCGTGTATCACAGCGGTGAAGTGGTGGGGCTGGGCAATCTGGTCTGCGAGCAGTGTCACTACCACCTGGCGTTTTACACGCCGGAAGTGCTGCCGCTCTGCCCGAAATGCGGTCACGACCAGTTCCAGCGTCGGCCATTTGAACCCTGATGATGTCCCCCGCCGCGGCGGGGAACGCTGACGTTTACCGTTAACGGAACAGTTTCTTCAGCAGGTTGCTCAGGAAGCCGCCGCTGACGGCTTCTTGGGCGACGTTTGCCGGCGCCGGTGCGCTGGCCGGGACGGCGACGCCGGCCGGGATTTTCTGCGCGACCGCGATGCGGCTGTCCTGGGCGGCTTTCTCCGCCGCTTCCGGGCCGTAGGCGAAGCCTTCCGCCAGCACGAATTCAACGTCGGTGATGCCGATAAAGCCCAGGAACAGTTTCACGTACGGGGTGATCAGATCCGTCGGCGTGTCGGCGTGGATGCCGCCGCGGCTGGAGATGACGATCGCTTTTTTGCCCGTCACCAGCCCTTCGGCGCCGGCGGAGGTGTAGCGGAACGTCTGACCGGCGCGGGCGATCAGATCGAAGTAGATCTTCAGCTGCGTCGGGATGTTGAAGTTGTACATCGGGGCGCTGATGATCAGCGTGTCGTGCGACTTCAGCTCGGCAATCAGCTCATCGGACAGCGCCAGGGTGCTTTGCTGATGCGGCGTCAACGGTTTGTCGCCGGCGGTAAAGCCGGCCATCACTTCGCCATCCAGCTCCGGCAGCGTTGGGTTGGCCAAGTCGCGCACGGTGAAAGTGTCTTCCGGATGAGCTTCACGCCATTGTTCAACAAAAAAATCGACTAATTTTCCAGACTGGGAATATTCACCCAGAATACTTGATTTCAGGACCAGTACGCGGCTCATTGGCTTATCTCCAGGCGAAGTGTAATTGGTAACGATGTCAATCGGTGTAAACGCATGGTAGAGGCAAGCCATCAACAGTGATAGCGCAAAAATTCGCTGAGTTAAATCAAAAAAGTTGAATGATGGCGCGAGCGCGCCCCGAGAGGTTCTTCAATAACGCGCGACGCGCTCGGCCAGCAGATCGATAAAGCCTGCGCGATCGATGCCGGTCAGCACTTCCACGTTGGCCGCGTTGCCGGTTTGCTGGAAATAGTCCACCACCGTCATGCCGACGGTGTACTCCCCTTTGGTTTCCACACCGACCCAGCGTTCAATGCCGGTAAACAGCTGCGGCGCCAGCAGCCAGGCGATGGTGCAGGGATCGTGCATCGCCGCGCCAGGCAGGCCGCGCGGGTGGCTGAGATAAAGCGGCAGGTAAAAATCGAGCATCTCCGCCACCGCCTGCGCGACCGGATTGGCTATCTGACGAATGCGCTCGATATCCTGCGGCAGCACCAGCGCCTGATGGGTGACGTTCAGCCCGGCCATGGTCAGCGGCACGCCAGATTTCAACACCATCTCGGCGGCTTCGGGATCGACGAAGATATTGAATTCCGCCACCGGCGTGGTATTGCCGGCATTCATGCCGCCGCCCATAAATACGATGCGCTCGATACGGCTTTTCAGCTCGGCGTGCTGGGCCAACAGCAGGGCGATGTTGGTCATCGGGCCGGTCACCACCAGGGTGATTGGCTGCGGGCTGGCGCGCAGCAGGTCGGCGATCAGCTCGACGGCGCCGCGGGGATCGGGTTTGAGGGTCGGCGTCGGCAGGTGGGTGTTGCCCATGCCGGTTTTGCCGTGGACATAGTCGGCGATCACCAGCTCGCGCATCAGCGGGCGAGCGGCGCCGGCGGCGACAGGGATGTCCTCGCGCTGCATCAGGGTCAGCAGACCCAGCGCGTTATGCAGGGTTTTCTCCGGCGTCTGGTTGCCGGCGGAGGTGGTGATGGCTTTGACGTCCAGCTCCGGCGAGCGCAGCGCCATAGCCAGCGCGATGGCGTCGTCGAGGCCGGGATCGCAATCGATGATAATAGGGCGGGGCATGTTCTTTCTCCTCTGTTTGTTATCCGGCGAGCATCGGATCAAAAACGAGGAGATACAAGCGCTTTTCGTGCCGGGAGAAAAGATGCGCCCCTGGCGGGGCGCATAGCGAGAACTTAGTGCAGGATCTTGGCGAGGAAGTCCTTGGCGCGATCGGACTCGGGGTTGTTGAAGAAATCGTCTTTGTTGCGGTCTTCGACGATTTTGCCTTCGTCCATAAAGATCACGCGGTTCGCCACCTTGCGGGCGAAGCCCATTTCGTGGGTCACCACCATCATGGTCATGCCTTCGTTCGCCAGCTCGACCATCACGTCCAGCACTTCGTTGATCATTTCCGGATCGAGCGCCGAGGTCGGTTCGTCGAACAGCATGGCGATCGGATCCATGCACAGCGCGCGGGCGATGGCGACGCGCTGTTGCTGGCCGCCGGAGAGCTGACCGGGGAACTTGTTGGCATGGGCGGACAGGCCGACGCGTTCCAGCAGCTTCAGGCCCTTCTCGCGTGAGGCGGTCTTGTCGCGCTTGAGCACTTTTACCTGCGCCAGCGTCAGGTTGTCGATAATGGACAGGTGCGGGAACAGTTCAAAGTGTTGGAACACCATGCCGACCTTGGCGCGCAGCTGCGCCAGGTTGGTTTTCTTGTCGTTGACGGGCGTGCCGTTCACCAGGATGCTTCCCTGCTGGATCGGCTCCAGGCCGTTGACGGTTTTGATCAGGGTGGACTTGCCGGAACCTGAAGGACCGCAGACGACGACCACTTCGCCTTTTTTCACTTCGGTGGTGCAATCGGTCAACACTTGAAAGTGACCGTACCACTTGGAAACATTTTTCAGGGATATCATCAAACAGTCCTTTTCTTCAAATAGCTTACCAGCGCCGAGGCGGCGAGGCTGATAACAAAATAGACAAAGCCGGCGAACAGGATCATTTCAACCTGGGTGCCGTCGCGTTCGCCGATGGTCGATGCGGTGCGGAAGAAGTCGGCCAGGCTCAGTACGTAAACCAGCGAGGTATCCTGGAACAGGACGATGCCCTGGGTCAGCAGCAGTGGCACCATGGCGCGGAACGCCTGCGGCAGGATCACCAGCCGCATGGATTGCCAATGCGTCATGCCCAGCGCCAACGCGGCGGAGGATTGGCCGCGCGAGATGCTGATGATACCGGCGCGGATGATTTCCGAGTAATAGGCCGCTTCAAACAGGGAAAAGGCTACCATAGCCGAGATCAGGCGAATATCGGTTTTCGGCGACAGGCCTAGAACCTGTTGTAATAAGCTTGGAACCACCAGATAGAACCACAGCAGCACCATCACCAGCGGCACCGAGCGGAACAGGTTGACATACAGGGTGGCGAACCAGCTGATGGGCTTGAACGGCGACAGACGCATCACCGCCAGCACGGTGCCCCACAGAATGCCGACCACGATGGCGGTCACGGTGATCTTCAGCGTGATCGCCATGCCCTGCAGCAGATAAGGGAAGCTTGGGACGATCGACGCCCAGTCAAATTCGTACATTATTTACTCCCCAGGTTGCCAGGCAACTGCACTTTCTTTTCGACCAGACGCATAAACAGCATGATCACGGCGTTGATGCCGATATAAGCCAACGTAATGGCGGTAAAGGATTCATAGGCGTGTGCGGAGTAATCCAACAGCTTGCCGGCCTGTGCGGCCATGTCCACCAGGCCGATGGTGGAGGCGATGGCGGAGTTTTTGACCAGGTTGAGCATCTCCGAGGTCATCGGCGGCACGATAACCCGGTAGGCGTTTGGCAACAGCACGTAGCGGTAGGTTTGCGGCAGCGTCAGGCCCATCGCCAACCCGGCGGCTTTCTGGCCGCGCGGCAGGGATTGAATGGCGGCGCGCACTTGCTCGCAAACGCGGGCGGCGGTAAACAGCCCCAGACAGAGCATGGAAGAGACGAAGAACTGCACGTTGGGATCCAACTCGGTCTTGAACCAGGTGCCGATATTGGCCGGCAGCAGCTCGGGGATCACCAGATACCAGGTAAAGAATTGCACGATCAGCGGCACGTTGCGGAACAGTTCGACGTAACAGGTGCCGAGAGTGGAAAGAAAGCGGTTGGGCACGGTACGCAAGATACCGAACAGCGAACCGACGAAGAAAGCGATAATCCATGCACAGACGGAGAGGGCCACCGTGACCTGAAAGCCGGACCAGATCCAGCCGAGGTAAGTGGTGTTCCCAAACGGGGCCTGCTGCAGGAAGATACCCCAGTTCCAATCTATTGACATAACAAACTCCGATAAACGGGCGCAGGGCGCCGAAAAGTGATGACTTGATAGGCGCCGATCGCCGCGCGGCCAGTCGGGCTGGCTTGTTGTGTGCGGAGATCGGTGACGCGCCTTGGGGAAAATGAGGGAGGGGAACGGCCTCCCTCATTCCTGTCTGTCCCAGTCATCAACTGGGCCGGTTTGGCTTGGCGGCCGCCCCGGCTTTATTCTATTGAGTTAGTTCAACGCTTTGTCGTTAGGCGCTTTGAACAGTTGCTTCATGTCGTCCGACAGCTCGAAGTTCATGTTGAGGTTTTTCGGTGGAATAGGCTGCTTGAACCATTTATCAAACCACTTGGCCGCTTCACCGGAGGTTTGCGCCTGGGCGATAGTGTCATCGACCAGTTTCTTGAACTCAGGATCGTCTTTACGCAGCATGCAACCGTAGGCTTCTTTCGACTGCGGCGTGCCGATGATTTCCCATTGATCCGGCTTCTTGGCTTTGGCGCGCTCGCCCGCCAGCAGGGCGTCATCCATCATGAAGGCCACCGCGCGGCCGCTTTCCAGGGTGCGGAAGGAGTCGCCGTGGTCTTTGGCGCTGATGATGCGCATGTTCATTTTGCCGCTGTCGTTCAGTTTGTTCAGCAACACTTCGGACGTGGTGCCGGAGGTGACCACCACCGGTTTGCCGGCCAGGTCTTTAAAGTCTTTGATGTCGGAGCCTTTCTTCACCAGCAGGCGGGTGCCGACCACAAAGATGGTGTCGGAGAAGGCGGCCTGTTTCTGGCGCTCTACGTTATTGGTGGTAGAACCGCATTCGAAGTCATAGGTGCCGTTTTGCAGCAGCGGGATGCGGTTCTGCGAGGTAATCGGCAGCATTTTCACCTGCAGATTCGGTGCATTCAGCTTTTTCTTAACGGCTTCAACGATTTGGTTGGAGTAGTCCTGAGAGTAGCCCACAACTTTTTGCTGGTTGTCGTAGTAGGAAAAGGGCACAGACGATTCGCGGTGGCCGACAACGATAACGCCGTTGTCTTTGATTTTCTTCAGCGTACCGGTCAGGTCTTCCGCGTGCGCCACGCTACCTGCCATACCGAGCAGCAGTAACGATAACGCCAATTTACGCATTTGCATGGTCCAACTCCTTTGCTGTTGTGGTGGCTCTGACTAAAGAGCGTCAGGTTTAAATCGACTATTTATTGCTCAGGTTATAAAGATAGTCTTAGAACGGATAGCCGTTAAAAAATAACCGATTGTGAATATCTTGAAACTAAAATGTTTCATTTTTTGAGACGCCGCGCGCACCAAATCAATGCAACCAAACCCCGACGCACCTGCATGGTGCGTTCGGCGCCTCCAAAATGTGCACGGGTGCGACAAAACGTCAGCAAAAGTTAACCGACGTGCGATGTCACCTTAGATAAAGCAAGGAGTGTGCCAGCCGCGTTGATTTAACGACGTTTTCTGACCGAGGTGGGGGAACGTTTACGGAAACGCGGGGCGCGGCGGGCGCGCCCCGGCGAAGAGGACTATTTGCGGCGCAGGCCCAACATCAGCGCCCAACCGCCCAGCAACAGGGTGATCACCCACAGCGGCGCGGCGCCGAAACGCGCGTAAGGCGTGACGCCGGTGGTCGGTGTGACCTTCACTTCAAGCACTTGACGAGTGAACTGCGGGATCTCGGCGATCACGTCGCCGTTCGCGTCCACTGCGGCGGTGACGCCGTTGTTGGTGCTGCGCAGCAGCGGCCGGCCCAGTTCCAGCGCCCGCATGCGCGCCATCTGGAAGTGCTGCCATGGGCCGATGGAGTGGCCGAACCAGGCGTCGTTGGAGATGGTCAGCAGGAAGTTGGTGTCCGGGCGGAAGTTATCGCGCACCTGCTGGCCCAACACGATTTCGTAGCAAATGGCCGCCGTCAGGTTGTAGCCGCGTACGCTGAGCTGCGGTTGTACGTAGTCGCCGCGGCTGAAGGAGGACATCGGCAGGTCGAAGAACGGCGCCAGCGGCCGCAGCAGCGTCTCCAGCGGCACGAACTCGCCGAACGGCACCAGGTGGTGCTTGTTGTAGCGATCGTTGGCCGGGTACCTGTACGGCGTCGGTTCACCGAGCACGATGGCGCTGTTGTAGATTTGCTGGCCCTGCGGCGTGGCGCGCACGTCGACGATGCCGGTGATGAGGCTGCTGTTCTTCGCCCGCATCAGGTCGTCCATCATCGTCAGGAAGCCGTTCTGATTGGCTTCATAATCCGGGATGGCGGATTCCGGCCAGATGACGATTGGCGCCTTGCCCATGTAGGGACGGGTTTCGTCCAGATAGGTTTGCAGCGTGCTGACCAGCGCTTTCGGATCCCATTTCATCGATTGAGCGATGTTGCCTTGCACCATGGCGACATTCACCGCTTTATCCGTCTGCGGAGTAAACCACTGCAGCTGGCGCAGCGGCCATGGCAACAGCAGCAGCGCGGCGGCGAGCACCGCCGCCGAGAGGCGGCGCTGATTGACGGCGTACACCAGCAGGCCGGCGATGGCCATCAGCACAAAGGTGATGGCGTCGACGCCCAGCAGCGGCGCGATGCCTTTCAGCGGGCCGTTGATCTGGCTATAGCCGAACTGCAGCCACGGGAAGCCGGTCAGCACCCAGCCGCGCAGGAATTCCGTGACCTGCCACAGCGCCGGCGCGGCGATGGCCAGCCGCCACCAGCGGGTCGCCGGCCACAGGCGGGTCAGCAGCCCGGCGAACAGCCCGGTATACAGCGACAGGTAAGCGGCGAGCAGCGCCACCAGGAAGACGTTGACGGCGAAGGGCATGCCGCCGAAATCGGCGATGCTGACATACACCCAGTTGATCCCGCTGCCGAACAACCCGAAGCCCCAGACAAAGCCGAGCAGGGCGGACTGTTTGGTGGTGCGATTGAGGGTAACGGCCAGCAGGCCGAACAGGGAGACGATGGCCGCGGGCCAGAAATCGTAGGGCGAGAACGCCAGCGTCCCGCCGGCACCTGACAACAGCGCCAGCAGGGCGCGAACCCACTGGCGTTCAAGTAATGAGGCTTTAGCCATGTTGGATTTAATCTTCCAGTTTCGGTGGTGGAGAGTCGTCCGGAATTTTTACATGAACCTGGATGATACGTCGACTGTCTGCCATGGCAACTTTAAATAGGTAACCTTCGATTTCAATGGTTTCCCCGCGCGCAGGCAGATGGCCGAAGGCCTGCATCACCAAACCGCCGATGGTATCAACCTCGTCGTCGCTGAAATGGGTGCCGAAGGCTTCGTTGAAGTCTTCGATCGGTGCCAGCGCGCGTACGGTGTACATGTGGCGGCTGAGCTGGCGGATATCCAGATCGTCTTCGTCGTCGTATTCGTCTTCGATCTCGCCGACGATCAGTTCCAGAATGTCTTCGATGGTGACCAGGCCGGACACGCCGCCGAATTCGTCAATGACAATCGCCATGTGGTAGCGCTGGGAGCGGAACTCTTTCAACATCCGGTCGACGCGCTTGCTTTCCGGCACCACCACCGCGGTGCGCAGCACTTTGTCGATGCTGAACGGCTCGGAGTCTGCGCGCATGAACGGCAGCAGATCCTTGGCCATCAGGATGCCTTCGATGTGATCTTTGTCTTCGCTGATCACCGGGAAGCGCGAGTGGGCGGAGTCGATAATCACGTCCAGGCACTCTTCCAGCGTCTGGTTGCGCTTGAGCGTCACCATCTGGGAGCGGGGGATCATGATGTCGCGCACGCGCTGTTCGGCGATATCCATCACGCCTTCCAGCATGTCGCGGGTATCGGGATCGATCAGGTCGTTTTGTTCGGAATCACGGATCAGCTCGACCAGATCGCCACGGTTTTTGGGCTCGCCGTGGAACAGCTGGTTAAGGATAAGAGTAAAGAACCCCTTCTTGGGACTGGGGCTGTCATTGCTTTGTGAATGGTCGTCGCTCATGGCGTTTTCGTTACTGTCACTCATGTCAGAGTTAAGGGGCGTCAGCGACAGCCCCGTTAGGGGCTGTAAGGTAAACGGCTGACGTCAGACGGGGTCTTTTTCCGCCAGGTACGGATCAGGATAGCCCAGTCCGTGCATGATTTCGGTTTCCAAAGACTCCATTTCTTCGGCTTCATCGTCTTCGATGTGGTCATACCCTAGCAGATGAAGGCTGCCGTGGACAACCATATGCGCCCAGTGGGCCTCCAACGCCTTGCCTTGCTCAATCGCTTCCTGTTCAACCACCTGGCGGCAGATGATCAGATCGCCGAGCAGCGGCAGTTCGATGCCCGGCGGGGCCTCGAACGGGAAAGAGAGCACGTTGGTCGGCTTGTCTTTGCCGCGATAGGTCAGGTTCAGCTCGTGGCTTTCCGCTTCGTCCACCAGACGCACGGTGACCTCGGCCTCTTCCTGAAATTGCGGCAGCACGCCTTCCAGCCAGCGCTGGAACGTGGCTTCATCCGGCAGGCCGTCGCTGCTTTCACAGGCAATCTGCAGATCCAAAATCACCTGACTCATGGTGTCTCCTGCTCGGAGGCGGCGAGCGCCTCGCGCTTACGTTGTTCGGCAATCGCGTCTTTGCGTTTCTGTTCGGCCGCTTCCCAGGCCTCATAAGCGATGACCACGCGGGCCACCACCGGGTGGCGCACCACGTCTTCGCTGTGGAAGAAGTTGAAGCTCAGTTCTTCCACGTCCGACAGCACTTCCACCGCGTGGCGCAGGCCGGATTTCTGGTTGCGCGGCAGGTCGATCTGGGTGACGTCGCCGGTGATGACCGCCTTCGAGTTGAAACCGATGCGCGTCAGGAACATCTTCATCTGCTCGATGGTGGTGTTCTGGCTCTCATCCAGAATGATAAAGGCGTCGTTCAGCGTACGGCCGCGCATATAGGCCAGCGGCGCGACTTCGATCACGTTGCGCTCAATGAGCTTCTCCACGCGCTCGAAGCCCAGCATTTCGAACAGGGCGTCGTACAGCGGGCGCAAATAAGGATCGACCTTCTGGCTCAGATCGCCCGGCAGGAAGCCCAGCTTTTCGCCGGCTTCGACCGCGGGACGGGTCAGAAGAATGCGGCGAATTTCCTGGCGTTCCAGCGCATCCACCGCGGCGGCGACCGCCAGGTAGGTTTTGCCGGTACCGGCCGGGCCGATGCCGAAGGTGATGTCGTGATCGAGAATGTTGGCGATGTACTGCGCCTGGTTAGGCGTGCGCGGTTTCACCATGCCGCGCTTGGTTTTGATGGTGACCGCCTTGCCGTAATCCGGCACGCTGTCCGCCACCTGTTCCAGCACCCGGCTCTCTTTGATAGCCAGATGGATTTGCTCCGGATCGATATCCGGGATCACGCCGCGAATCGGCGCGGTATCCACGTACAGATGGCGCAGGATATCGGCGGCGGCGACCACGCACAGGTTTTTGCCGACCAGCTTGAAGCGGTTGTCGCGACGATTGATTTCGATGCCCAATCGGCGCTCGAGTTGCTTGATGTTGTCATCAAACGGGCCGCACAGGCTGAGCAAACGCTTGTTGTCTGCGGGCTCCAACATAATTTCTTGTGTTGCGACGTTCAAACTATTCCTCTAGGTCACATCGGGCCTGGTTGATGTCACATAGCGCGTCCGGGACGCGCGCGTTCAGGGCGAGCCTGAATACTCTCTTTCTTGAATTATTCATGGTGCGCCGCAACGGCGCAAGTTTACCGCTGATCTATCTGTGCGCCGTCGGCGGAATTCAAGGGAAGATAAGGAAAAAACGCGGCGGGGCGCAAAGCCCGCCGCGTCATCACAGGACAAGGCCGCCGAGGATCAGTTCTTTTTCACGAACTCGGATTTCAGTTTCATCGGGCCGAAACCGTCGATTTTGCAGTCGATGTTGTGATCGCCTTCCACCAGACGAATGTTTTTCACCTTGGTGCCGATCTTCAGCATCGAGGAGCTGCCTTTAACCTTCAGGTCCTTGATCACGGTGACCGCGTCGCCGTCCGCCAGCAGGTTGCCGTTGGCGTCTTTGACGATCAGCGCGTCCTGATCTTCCGCCGGGGCGCTGTCGCTCCACTCGTGGGCGCACTCAGGGCAGATGAACAGGGCATTGTCCTGGTAGGTGTATTCGGAGTTGCACTTCGGGCAGTGTGGGAGTTGCATGTTATGTCGCCTCTTCAACAATAAAAAATAAAAAAAAGAACATCACCGGGCGCGGACGCCCGGCGGAGAAACGGTAAGGGGTAGCGCGAACGGGCGGCGATAAGGCGGGCCGCCGCGGCGTCAGGGCTGGTAAATGCCGACGCCCAGCGCGTTTTCTTTGCGGGTACGGGCGATCACCGTCTGCGGGGATTCATGTACGCGCAGATCCATCTGCTGTTCGGTGCGCACCACTGCGCCACGCAGGGTGTTGGTCAGCACCTCGGTAATTTCCACGTCGACAAACTGGCCGATCATGTCGGGCGTGCCTTCGAAGTTTACCACACGGTTGCACTCCGTGCGCCCGGCCAGCTCCATCACGCTTCTGCGCGAGGTGCCTTCCACCAGAATGCGCTGGACGGTGCCGAGCATGCGGCGGCTGAACTGCAGCGCCTGCTGGTTGATGCGATCCTGCAGAATATACAGCCGCTGTTTTTTCTCTTCTTCGCTGACGTCGTCAACCATGTCCGCCGCCGGCGTACCGGGGCGCGACGAATAGATGAAGCTGAAGCTGACGTCGAAGTTGACGTCGGCGATCAGGTTCATGGTCTGTTCGAAGTCGGCCTGGCTCTCGCCCGGGAAACCGACGATGAAGTCGGAGCTGAGCTGGATGTTCGGGCGCGCCTTGCGCAGCTTGCGGATAATCGCCTTATACTCCAGCGCGGTATGGGCGCGTTTCATCATGGTCAGGATGCGATCCGAACCGCTCTGCACCGGCAGGTGCAGGAAGCTGACCAGCTCCGGCGTGTCTTCATACACCGCGATGATGTCGTCGGTGAACTCGATAGGGTGGCTGGTGGTGAAGCGAATGCGATCGATGCCGTCGATGGCGGCCACCAGGCGCAGCAGTTCGGCGAACGAGCAGATATCGCCGTCATGCGTGGCGCCGCGGTACGCGTTGACGTTTTGGCCGAGCAGGTTGACTTCGCGCACGCCCTGCGCCGCCAGTTGGGCGATTTCGAACAGCACGTCGTCGCTCGGGCGGCTCACTTCCTCGCCGCGGGTGTATGGCACCACGCAGAAAGTGCAGTATTTGTTGCAGCCTTCCATGATCGACACGAACGCGGTCGGGCCTTCGGCGCGCGGCTCCGGCAGGCGGTCGAACTTTTCGATCTCCGGGAAACTGATATCGACCACCGGGCTGCGGGTGCCCTGAACGTGGTTGATCATTTCCGGCAGGCGGTGCAGGGTCTGCGGGCCGAATACCACGTCGACGCAAGGCGCGCGGCTGCGGATCAGTTCGCCTTCTTGCGAGGCCACGCAACCGCCGACGCCGATGATGACAGACGGGTTCTTCTCTTTCAGCAAGCGCCAGCGCCCCAGCATGGCGAAAACTTTTTCCTGCGCTTTTTCACGGATCGAGCAGGTGTTCAGCAACAGCACGTCCGCTTCCTCGGCGTTGTCGGTCCACTCGAAGCCGTGCGTGCTGTTCAACAGGTCGGCCATTTTCGATGAATCGTACTCATTCATCTGGCAGCCCCAGGTTTTGATATGTAGTTTTTTCGTCATTGACTTGCCATTACTCAGTGCGGAGCGAAAGTTGCGTTACGCGACATGCAGGGCGCGTATTGTAATCATTTGCCGCCGTTGTGACCAGCGCGGGGGAAAATGGCACGCAACCTGAAGCCGAAGCGAAAATCCGGTACACTGCGCAAAACGCCATGTCGGGTGGGATGGCGAGCATTCACATAGAAAACATAGCCAATATGAAGACATCTCAAAATCGGTACGACGCGGTGGTGGTGGGCGGCGGCATGGTCGGCGCGGCGGCGGCTCTGGGCCTGGCGCAGGCGGGCTGGTCGGTGGCGTTGCTGGAACATCAGGCGCCGCAGGCGTTCGAGGCGCAAAGCCCGCCGGACCTGCGCATTTCCGCTATCGGCTGCACCTCGGTGGGGCTGCTGAAACAGCTCGGCGCCTGGCCCGCCGTGACGGCGATGCGCACGGCGCCATATCGCCGGCTGGAGACCTGGGAATGGGCGTCGTCGCGCGTGGCGTTCGATGCGCTATCTCTGGGGCTGCCGGAGTTGGGCTTTATGGTGGAAAACCGCATTTTGCAGCTGGCGCTGTGGCAGCAGTTCGCACAGTGCGCCAATTTGACGCTGCTGTGCCCCGCCAGGCTGCAATCGCTGCAGCGGGCGGACAAGGCCTGGCAACTGACGCTGGACAGCGGTGAAACGCTGCAGGCGCGGCTGGTTGTCGGCGCCGACGGCGCCAACTCGCAGGTGCGCAAGCTGGCGGCGATCGGCACCAACGGCTGGCAGTATCGTCAGGCGTGCATGTTGATCACCGTCGATACCGGCGCGCCGCAGCAGGATGTGACCTGGCAGCGCTTCTTCCCGTCAGGGCCGCGCGCTTTCCTGCCGCTGTACGACAGCTGGGCGTCGCTGGTGTGGTATGACAGCCCGCAGCGCATTCGCCAACTGCAGGCGATGCCGCCGGCGCAGCTGGAGCGCGAGATCGCCGCCGCTTTTCCGGCGCGACTGGGCCCGGTCAAGGTGCACGCCGCCGGATCGTTCCCGTTGACGCGCCGTCATGCGCAGCGCTACGTGCTGCCGGGCCTGGCGCTGCTGGGCGATGCGGCGCATACCATCAACCCGCTGGCCGGGCAGGGCGTCAATCTGGGGTATCGCGATGTGGATGCCTTGCTGAACGTGCTGAGCGAGGCGCGGGAGCAGGGAGAAGACTGGAGCGGCGAGGCGGTGCTGCTGCGCTATCAACGTCGCCGCCGTACCGACAATCTGTTGATGCAGAGCGGCATGGATCTGTTCTATACCGCCTTCAGCAATAACCTGGCGCCGCTGACCGTGGCGCGCAATCTGGCGCTGATGGCCGCGCAGCGGGCGGGCAAGCTGAAAGAGCATGCGTTGAAGTACGCCTTGGGATTGTAACCGACAGGGCTCAGCGGTGGCTGGGCCTATTTAAGGTTGGCTGAACGGCAGACAGCAAAAAGCCCGCCGAAGCGGGCTTTTCTAAATATGGCTGGGGTGCCAGGATTCGAACCTGGGTATGCTGGTATCAGAAACCAGAGCCTTACCGCTTGGCGACACCCCAATTATGGTGGCTACGACGGGATTTGAACCTGTGACCCCATCATTATGAGTGATGTGCTCTAACCAGCTGAGCTACGTAGCCGATGTTACTTTTTACTTCTTTGATTTGCAAGCAGTTTGTTATGGCTGGGGTACCTGGATTCGAACCAGGGAATGCCGGTATCAAAAACCGGTGCCTTACCGCTTGGCGATACCCCACCTGCAAACAAATCTTATGTTGAAACCCCATTCCCGAAAGAATATGGCTGGGGTACCTGGATTCGAACCAGGGAATGCCGGTATCAAAAACCGGTGCCTTACCGCTTGGCGATACCCCATCAACATACTGCGCCGACGATGAAGAGAAATGGTGCGGGAGGCGAGACTTGAACTCGCACACCTTGCGGCGCCAGAACCTAAATCTGGTGCGTCTACCAATTTCGCCACTCCCGCAAATACAAAAAAGAGATGGTGGCTACGACGGGATTCGAACCTGTGACCCCATCATTATGAGTGATGTGCTCTAACCAGCTGAGCTACGTAGCCCTCTTTTTTTGCTTTGCCTTCATCGGCGTTGCGGGGCGCATTATGCGTATATGACCGATTTGCGTCAACAAGTTTTTTCCCGAAAAAGCGCCCGGAAGCGCCGTTTGTCTGGGTTGTGAACATTATGGCGATAAAATCGGCAATTCAGGCAGTTGGCGGGCGGAAAAGGCAACAAAAAGGCGGGCCAAAAGGCCCGCCCCGGGGAAAATGCCGCGCGATTATTTATAGGCGGCCTGGTGCACGCCGACGGCGCGGCCGGAAGGATCGTCCATCTTCTTGAACGATTCATCCCACTCGATGGCCTTGGCGGACGAGCAGGCGACGGATGGGCCGCCCGGCACGCATTCGGCGGCGCTCGGCAGCGGGAACAGCTCCTCGAAGATTTCGCGGTACAGGTAGCCTTCTTTCGACGTCGGCGTGTTGTACGGGAAGCGGAAACGCGCGGTTTCGAGCTGTTGATCGCTAATTTGCTGCGCAGCCACCTCTTTTAGCGTGTCGATCCAGCTGTAGCCGACGCCGTCGGAGAACTGCTCTTTCTGGCGCCAGGCCACGCTGGCGGGCAAATAGGACTCGAAACATTCGCGAACGATGTGTTTTTCCATTTTGCCGTTGCCGCACATTTTATCTTTCGGGTTGATGCGCATTGCCACGTCGAGGAATTTTTTGTCCAGGAACGGCACGCGGGCTTCGACGCCCC
Organism: Serratia sp. B501; assembly: GCF_051172315.1. Taxonomy (NCBI): domain Bacteria; kingdom Pseudomonadati; phylum Pseudomonadota; class Gammaproteobacteria; order Enterobacterales; family Yersiniaceae; genus Serratia; species Serratia sp. B501. The sequence goes on along the minus strand of NZ_JBPIZB010000002.1, from coordinate 588,124 downwards.
AGGCGGACATCGCCTTGTTGGCGCGCGCGCAGTCGAACATGTGCAGCGCCAGCAGTTTGCGTACGGTCTCTTCGTGGAATTCGCGGGCGTCCGGCGCCTTATGGAAGTACAGGTAGCCGCCGAACACTTCGTCCGCGCCTTCGCCGGACAGCACCATCTTGATGCCCATCGCCTTGATTTTGCGCGACATCAGGTACATCGGCGTCGACGCGCGGATGGTGGTGACGTCATAGGTTTCGATGTGGTAAATCACGTCGCGGATGGCGTCCAGCCCTTCCTGCACGGTGAAGTGGATCTCATGGTGCACGGTGCCCAGATGGTTGGCCACCTCCTGCGCGGCGCGCAGATCCGGCGAGCCTTCCAGCCCGACGGCGAAGGAGTGCAGCTGCGGCCACCAGGCTTCGCTGCGTTCCTGATCTTCCACGCGGCGCGCGGCGTACTTCTTGGTGATCGCCGAAATGACCGAGGAATCCAGCCCGCCCGAGAGCAGCACGCCGTAAGGCACGTCGGACATCAGGTGGCTTTTCACCGACTCTTCCAGCGCGGTGCGCAGGGCGGCGGCGTCGGTCACGTTGTCCTTGACGCTGTCGTAATCGAACCAGTCGCGGCGATAGTATTCGCGGATCTGGCCGTCCTGGCTCCACAGGTAGCTGCCGGCCGGGAATTCCTTGATGGTGCGGCACACCGGCACCAGCGCTTTCATTTCCGAGGCAACGTACAGGTTGCCGTGTTCGTCATGGCCCATATACAGCGGGATGATGCCCAGGTGATCGCGGCCGATCAGGTAGGCGTCTTTTTCGGTGTCATACAGGGCAAAGGCGAACATGCCTTGCAGATCGTCGAGGAACTCCGGTCCTTTCTCCTGATACAGCGCCAGGATCACTTCACAGTCGGAGCCGGTCTGGAAGGCATAGCGGTCGCTCAGCTGTTGGCGCAGCGCCTGATGGTTGTAAATTTCGCCGTTGACCGCCAGAACGTGGGTGTGCGCAGCATTGTACAGCGGTTGAGCGCCGTTGTTGACGTCGACGATCGACAGGCGTTCGTGAGCCAGAATGGCTTTGTCGCTGGCGTAAACGCCGGACCAATCCGGGCCGCGGTGGCGCATCAGACGTGACAGCTCCAGCGCTTTCTTACGCAGTTCAACGGGATCGGACTTCAGATCGAGCACACCGAAAATAGAACACATACAACTCTCCTAACGGGCTTTTATGACTGTGATGTTGTTTTTACTGTTATGGGCAGCATTGCCGATTTATCAGCGATAACGCGATTTTGCTGCGCTGTGGTTATGAAAATGCGCCAAAAGCTGCAGAGGATGCAAGCGTTTTAGCCATGCGCTGAGAAATAGTTGTTTGCGTAGCTGAGGTTTTTAACGGATTTTCAGTTATCGGCGTGAAAAATTATCGATTATGCAATTTTTAGCGTGATGGCGGGATTGCCGGCCAGTTTGACCGGCAATCGATTAGCGATTAGGCGATGAGCTGCCAGAGGGTGAACGCGGCATCCGGCGTCCAGCCGGCATTGGAGGTGTGCGCCTGAATACAGGTGTATTTCTTGCCTTTATAACTCACGACGTCGCCGGCTTTGTAGCTGTGGTTGTTCTGCCACTCGGGCGCGCCCGGATCGGGCGGCGTACCGTCATTGGCGGTTTTGACCGCCAGCGCGCTGCTCGGCAGGGAGGTATTGCCCAGGGTGTCGGTCGCGGTAACGAAGTAGCTGTACTGGGTTGCCGGCGTCAGACCGCTGTCGGCCAGCGACAGACCGGCGGTTTGGCCGATCGGGTTGCCGTTGCGGTAGACGGTGTAGCTGGCGATCGGTGAGGCGCCGGTGGCGGCGGCCCAGCTCAGTTTCAGCGAGGTGGCGCCCAGCTCGGCGACCGTCAGCGCCGTCGGCGCATTAGGCTTTCCCGGCGGCGGGGTGACGCCGCCCTGAATCAGCGGCGCATAGCGGGTTTTGAACTCCCAATTGTAGGCGACGCCGGCTTTGCTCTTGCCGTTGTCCCAGTTGATTGACCAGGTCATCAGGCCCTTGATCGACAGGTTTTTGGCGTCGAGACGCGAGAAAGCGTTATACACCGCCTGTTTATCGATCACGTAGCCGGTGGCGGCGGCGTCGTTGTTGCTCGGCAGGCCGATGACGAATTTCGCCGCCGGGATCTTCGCATAGCCGCGGGTGCCGGTAACCAGGCTTTCCGTCAGGTAGTAGAGGAAGTCTTCCTTCTTGGTATCGTCGTTTTGGGTCAGCCAGGTTTTAATTTCTTCAACCCAAAGGCCATCGCCACCCTGGTTATAATATTGCGGCGCGATAAAGTCGTAATAGCCTTCGAGGGCGCTGATATAATCCAGGTAGGTGCCATTTTCACGTAAGTATGGGAATTCCGGCGCCATGCTGATAATAAAGTTTTTCCCCTGGGCGGCGTAATGGTCTTTTACTTTTTTCAGCGCCGCAGGCAAGACGGTTTTATTATTGGCGGCGCCGATCGCCGCCTGTTCCAGATCGATATCCAGTCCGTCGAAGCCATAGACTTCCACCAGGCGAATAATCTCGTCTTTCAGCTTGTCTTCGTCGCCGGTTTTCAGCTCGATATGCGCGTCTGCGCCGCCGAGGGAGATCAGCACCGCGCGGCCCTGGCTGTTCAGCACGCCCACCTGGCGGCGGAACTCGGCGTCGGACAGGTTGTAAGGCTTGAAGGTTGGGATGCCCTGGCCTTTCATAAAGGCGACGGCCACCACGTTGTACTCGGCGGGAATGTCGGTCAGGTTCATATTGGTGAACTGGCCTTGCTGATAGCCGTCACTGGCGCCGGCGGCCCAGTTGTGCCAGAAACCCATCAGGATCTTTTTATTGGCGATAGACGGCATAATGGCCGCGTCATCGGCGGCGACGGCATTAATAGTGTTATTTGTGCTCATGGTAGCCTCATTAATTAGGGGTAAGGGTTTTTCGCTCGCCGGCAATATCAGCTATTGGCGGGGCGTAACGTTATAATGAGGATTTTTAACGCAGGCAGGCTGAAACCTTTTACGGCCATGAACGAATTAAATTCAAACCGACGCTGAGGGAGAAGGAAATAATGGCGGCCGGGCGGCCGCCATGGCCGCATCAGAAGATGGTGATATCGGCGACGGAAGGGTAGACGTAGCTCGGGCGGAACGGCATGGTTTCGATGTCGCTCAGCGTGGAGACGCCGGACAGCACCAGCACGGTTTCCAGGCCGGCCTGGAAGCCCGCCAGAATGTCGGTGCGCAGGTTATCGCCGACGATCACCGTCTCTTCCGAGTGCGCCTGCATTTTGTTCAGTGCGGCGCGAATGATCCACGGGCTGGGCTTGCCGACGTAAAACGGCTTGCGGCCGGTGATCTTCTCGATGGGGGCGCACAGCGCGCCGCAGGCCGGCGAGAAGCCGTGGCCGTGACTATCCGGGTTGGTGGCGATAAAGCGCGCGCCGTTACTGACGAAGTAGGCGGCTTTATGCATCATGTCCCAGTTGTAAGAGCGGGTTTCACCGACGATAACGAAGTCCGGGTTGATGTCGGTGATGGTGAAACCGGCTTTGTACAGCTCATGGATCAGGGCGCCTTCGCCGACCACATAGGCTTTTTTGCCTTCCTGACGGCGCAGGAAATCGGCGGTGGCCATCGCCGAGGTGTAGAACGCGCTCTCCGGCACTTCCAGCCCGGCGGCGGCGAAGCGGTTCGCCAGATCCTGCGCGGTCTGTGACGGGTAGTTAGTCAGCACCACCAGCGGCATGCCCTGTTCCTGGATGCGCGCCAGGAACAGATCGGCGCCGGGCACCGGCGTATTGTCATGCAGCAGCACGCCGTCGATATCGCATATAACGTTTTTGATTTTCATTTGTCGCTGTTTCTCATGATTACGGCAGGCGAAGGGTGACGATAACACGCCTGCCAGAAGCGGCGGATCAGCTTTCCAGCAATCGCTGCAAGAGCACGCCGTTGAGCATCGCGCGTTTGGCCAGGGCGAAAGCGCCGATCGCCGAGCGATGATTGAGTTCGGAGGTCACCACCGGCAGATTTTTGCGGAAGTCCTTCAGCACCTGGGTATTGATGCAGCTCTGGATCGCCGGCAGCAGCACCTTGTCCGCTTCGGTGATCTCACCGGCGATCACCACCTTCTGCGGATTGAACAGGTTGATGGCGATGGCCACCGCTTTGCCCAGATAGCGGCCTACGTGTTCGATCACTTCGCTGGCCAGCAGATCGCCGCGGTTGGCGGCCTTGCAGATGGCGTTGATGCCGCAGTCTTCCAGCGTCAGTTTGCTCGGGTAGCCCTGGCTCAGCAGCTGGCGCACGCGCTGTTCGATCGCGGCGTTGGCGGCCACGGTTTCCAGGCAGCCGAAGTTGCCGCAGTGGCAGCGTTCCCCCAACGGATCGATCTGGATATGGCCGATCTCGCCGACGTTGCCGTTGTTGCCGAGAAAAATCTGCCCGTTGACGATGATGCCGGCGCCGGTGCCACGGTGCAGGCGCACCAGAATCGAGTCTTCGCAGTCGCGGGTGGCGCCGAAGTAGTGCTCCGCCAGCGCCAGGCTGCGGATGTCGTGGCCGACGAAGCTGGTGACGTTAAAGCGCTGCTGCAGGTTGTCCACCAGCGCCCAATTGCTGACGCTGATGTGCGGCATGTAGCGCACCACGCCCAGCGCCGGATCCACCAGGCCGGGCAGGATCACCGCGATGGCGATCAACTCGCGCAGGCGGCGCTGGTTAGCGTCGATGAATTGGGCGATGGCGGCGAACAGCGCATTCTCCAGCGTTTCTTGAGTGCGTTCCGGCAGCGGATAGTGTTCTTCGCTGAGCGACTTGCCGCTCATGTCATACAGGGTGATGGTGGCGTCGTGGCGGCCGAGACGCACCGCGACGGTATGGAAATGACGGGTTTCCGACACGATGGAGATCGCGCGGCGGCCGCCGGTGGAGGCTTGCTGATCGACTTCTTTGATCAGCCCGCGCTCCAGCAGCTGGCGAGTAATTTTGGTGACGCTGGCGGGGGCGAGCTGGCTGAGTTCGGCAATCTGAATGCGCGAGATCGGGCCCTGCTGGTCGATCAGGCGGTAAACTGCCGCGCCGTTAAGTTGTTTGACTAAGTCAACGTTCCCTATTTGTGCTTGTCCGCCAGTGCTCATCAATAATTTTACTCGCTGTTCATTGAATTAAACCTCGTTACCGTTAACGAGCGTTTTGGTGATCTTGAAATCACGGGTGAAGGCGGTCAGGTTAGCCACCTTGCCGGCTTCGAGGGTGCCCAGACGGTGATCGACGCCGATGGCGCGCGCCGGATACAGCGTCGCCATGCGCAGCGCTTCGTCCAGCGCGATGCCGATATGCTCGACGCTGTTTCGCACCGCTTCGATCATGGTCAGCGCGGAACCGCTCAGGGTGCCGTTCTCATCCACGCACAGCCCATCCCGATAGTATATTGTTTTACCGGCGAAAATAAATTGGTCAATATCTGCACCCGCCGGCGCGGTGGCATCGGTGACCAAGACCAATTTATCACCTTTCAGGCGTTTGGCGTTACGGATACTCGCCCAGGCCACGTGATGGCCGTCGGCGATGATGCCGGTATAGACCTCCGGCGTATCGAAGATTGCCCCCATCAGCCCCGGTTCGCGGCCGGTGATATAAGGCATGGCGTTGTACAGGTGGGTGGCGAAGCTGATGCCGGCGGCGAAACCGGTGCGAGCCTGATCGTAGGTGGCGTTCGAGTGGCCGGCGGAGACCACGATGCCGGCCTCGGTCAGCTGCTTGATAAAGTGCGGTTCAACCATTTCCGGCGCCAGTGTCACCTTGGTGATCACGTCGGCGTTGGCGCACAGGTAATCGATCATTTCCTGGGTCGGCTTGCGAATGAACGCCGGATTGTGGGTGCCTTTTTTCACCGGGCTGAGGTATGGCCCTTCCAGGTGCAGGCCCAACGCCTGGTTTTGGTGCTTTTTCAGATAAGCGCGCATCACGTCGACGCTGTGCTTCATGAATTCGTCGCTGCTGGTGATCAGCGTCGGCAGATAGCTGGTGCAGCCGGATTTCTCGTTGGCGCGCTGCATGATCTCCAGCGTTTCTTCCGAGATCGCTTCCAGCGAATCGTTGAACTGTACGCCGCCGCAGCCGTTCAGCTGCACGTCGATAAGCCCGGGGGCCAGGATGGCGCCACCCAGGTCGCGCGTTTCGATGCCGGCGGGCAATTCAGCCGCCGGGCAGACTTTCTCGATCAGCCCATCAGCGATAATGACTGCATGGTCATCAAGTACGTCGTGGCCGGTATAGATTCGGCCGTGGGTTAAAGCGAACATCGTAGCCCCCTGCAAAGATTAAAGACTTTTAACGCTTTCCGCTTCTAACTCGCGGAAATATTTGACAGTTTTGACTTTCAGCTCCATGGTGGCCGGTTCGTCGCACACCACCACCGCTTTGGCGTGCAGCTGCAGACAGCTGATGGTCCACATGTGGTTGATATTGCCTTCCACTGCGGCTTCCAGCGCCTGCGCCTTGGCGTGGCCGGTGACCAGGATCATTACTTCTTCCGCGTCCAGCAGCGTGCCCACGCCGACGGTCAGCGCATATTTCGGCACCAGGCTGACGTCGCCGCCGAAGAAGCGCGAGTTGGCGATGCGGGTGTCTTCGGTCAGCGTTTTGATGCGGGTGCGCGACGCCAGGGACGAAGCCGGCTCGTTGAACGCGATATGGCCGTCGATGCCCACGCCGCCCATGAACAGGTTAATTTTGCCGTAAGACTTGATCTTCTCTTCGTACTGGCGGCACTCGGCGTCGACATCCGCGGCGTTGCCGTTCAGCAGGTTGATATTTTCGCGAGGGATATCAACGTGATCAAAGAAGTTGCGGTACATGAAGGTGTGATAGCTTTCCGGGTGTTCCTGCGGCAGGCCAACGTACTCGTCCATGTTGAAAGTCACAACATGCTTAAAGCTTACTTCACCTGCTTTGTGCATCGCAATCAGATGTTTGTAGGCTTCCAGCGGCGTGCCGCCGGTGGGCAGGCCGAGAACAAACGGGCGCTCTGCGGTTGGCTTGAATGCGTTGATGCGTTGAACGATATGACGCGCGGCCCATTTGCCGACTTGTGCGGTATCTTTCAGTGGGATAAGTCTCATCTAACACCTCTTGGGATAAGTAAACTAAAGCTATACTGTACGGGCCTGCGGGAGTCGTAAGCGTAACCCAGCTTTATGATTCTCGCGTGAATCGTCCGTCCGGTTGATTTTTTGAATGATAAAATAAGTTTTGTGTGATGGCCAGCAATCTGGGAGGTAAAGACTACTTTTTGGTGATATTTATCACAAAAAGGGAGGTTTTAATTTGCGATACAAAATAAATTTTTTACACTCGGCATGAGTGATACGTGCCAAGCGCTGTTTCTAAAAAGGTAGTGAGAGCTTCAAATAAACTACTAATAGGGTCCGTCCGCGGACAACATAGGGGGAAAAGGTGAACATTCTTAGTTATTTGCAAAAGGTGGGACGGGCGCTGATGGTGCCGGTCGCCACGCTGCCCGCCGCCGCCATCTTGATGGGCGTCGGGTACTGGATTGACCCTGTTGGTTGGGGCGGCGACAACGCGCTCGCCGCTTTCTTCATTAAATCCGGCTCCGCTATCATCGACAACATGTCGGTGCTGTTCGCTATCGGCGTGGCCTACGGCATGTCCAAAGACAAGGACGGCGCCGCCGCGTTGACCGGCTTCGTCGGCTTCCTGGTGCTGACCACCCTCTGTTCCCCGGCCGCCGTGTCGATGATTCAGAAGATCCCGCTCGATCAGGTGCCCGCCGCGTTCGGCAAGATCCAGAACCAGTTCGTCGGTATTCTGGTGGGCATCATCTCCGCCGAAGTGTACAACCGCTTCAGCGGCGTCGAGCTGCCCAAGGCGCTGTCGTTCTTCAGCGGCCGCCGTTTGGTGCCGATCCTCATTTCCTTCCTGATGATCCTGGTGGCTTTCATCCTGATGTACATTTGGCCGGTGATCTTCAACGGTCTGGTGAACTTCGGTGAACACATTCAGAAAATGGGCTCGGTCGGCGCGGGCATCTACGCCTTCTTCAACCGCCTGCTGATCCCGGTCGGCCTGCACCACGCGCTGAACTCGGTGTTCTGGTTCGACGTGGCCGGCATCAACGATATTCCTAACTTCCTTGGCGGCCAGCAGTCGATCGAAGCCGGTAAAGCGGTTGTCGGCATCACCGGCCGTTATCAGGCGGGCTTCTTCCCGATCATGATGTTCGGTCTGCCGGGGGCGGCGCTGGCCATTTACCACTGCGCGCGTCCTGAGAACAAAGCCAAAGTGGCGGGCATCATGCTGGCGGCCGCTTTCGCCGCCTTCTTTACCGGTATTACCGAACCGCTGGAATTCTCCTTCATGTTCGTGGCGCCGGTGCTGTACGTGATCCACGCCGTGCTGACCGGTATCTCGGTGTTCATCGCCGCCAGCATGCATTGGATCGCCGGTTTCGGCTTCAGCGCCGGCCTGGTGGATATGGTGCTGTCGTCTCGCAACCCGCTGGCGACCCACTGGTACATGCTGATCCCGCAAGGCCTGGTGTTCTTCGTCATCTACTACGTGGTGTTCCGCTTCACCATCAAAAAATTCAACCTGATGACCCCGGGCCGCGAGCTGGCGGTTGCCGGTGACGAAACCGACGGCTACGACGTCAACGTCGACAGCAACGCCGGTAAAGACGAGAACGAAACCACCACCCTGGCTCGTCGTTACGTCGGCGCGATCGGCGGTTCCGACAACCTGACCGGCATCGACGCCTGCATCACCCGCCTGCGTTTGAATGTGAAAGACTCCGCGCTGGTGAACGACGCATTGGCGAAACGCCTCGGCGCGTCGGGCGTTATCCGCCTGAACAAGCAGAGCGTGCAAGTGATCGTCGGCACCCGTGCCGAACTTATCGCCAGCGCAATGCGCAACGTGATTGCGGCCGGCCCGGTAGCGGCAGCGGCGACCCCGGCGGCGGCGCCTGCCGCGGAAGCCAAACCGCAGGCGGTGCCGAACGCGCCGAAAGCCGCGTTTGAAACGCTGCTGGCGCCGGTGACCGGCGAAGTGGTGGCGCTCGAACAGGTGCCGGACGAAGCTTTCGCCAGTAAGGCGGTAGGCGACGGCCTGGCGATTCGCCCGACCGACAAGATCGTGGTGGCGCCGGCTGACGGCACCGTGGTGAAAATCTTCAATACCAACCACGCATTCTGCCTGGAAACCGACAAGGGCGCCGAGATCGTGGTGCACATGGGGATCGACACCGTCGCGCTGGAAGGCCAGGGCTTCAAACGCCTGGTGGAAGAGGGCGCGGAAGTGAAAGCCGGTCAACCGATTCTGGAACTGGATCTGGATTACCTGAATGCCAATGCGCGTTCGATGATAAGCCCGGTGGTAGTCAGCAACTCTGACGAGTACGCCGGCCTGGCGGCGCTGGCCAGCGGCTCTGTGGTCGCCGGTCAGACCAAGCTGTATGAGATCCAGAAATAAGGCTGTTTTTACCTGAGTAGTGCCTGGGGCCGAGCACGCATCATGGCGGAGTTTGCCCCGACTTGGCGGGAAGAGAGCGATCTCTTCCCGCTTTTTTTATCCCGTTTCGCCCCACGGCGGTGCGCTGCGCGCCGATGGTGCAACGCGCCGCATTTTTCATGAAACAAACGGTTGTTTCCAGACGTGGCTTGTTGGATCATAGGCGGTTATGTGTAGCGCTTTGCATTGAGGAACAGTGAAATGAGTGAGGCTGAAGCCCGCCCAACCAATTTTATCCGTCAGATCGTCGATGAAGATCTGGCGTCGGGGAAACACACGTCGGTACATACCCGTTTCCCGCCGGAGCCTAACGGCTATCTGCATATCGGCCACGCCAAGTCCATCTGCCTGAACTTCGGCATCGCCAAGGACTATCAGGGCCAGTGCAACCTGCGTTTCGACGACACCAACCCGGTGAAAGAAGACATCGAGTTCGTCGAGTCTATCAAGCACGACGTGGAGTGGCTGGGCTTTGAGTGGAGCGGCAACGTTCGTTACTCCTCAGACTATTTCGATCAGCTGCACCAGTATGCGGTGGAGCTTATCAGCAAAGGGCTGGCCTACGTCGACGAACTGTCGCCGGAGCAGATCCGTGAATACCGCGGCACCCTGACTGCGCCGGGCAAAGACAGCCCGTACCGCGGTCGCAGCGTGGAAGAGAACCTGGCGCTGTTCGAGAAGATGCGCAACGGCGAATTCGCCGAAGGCGCCGCCTGCCTGCGCGCCAAGATCGATATGGCTTCGCCGTTTATCGTGATGCGCGATCCGGTGCTGTACCGCATCAAGTTCGCCGAACACCACCAGACCGGCAATAAATGGTGCATCTACCCGATGTACGATTTCACCCACTGCATTTCCGATGCGCTGGAAGGGATCACCCATTCGCTGTGCACCCTGGAATTCCAGGATAACCGCCGTCTGTATGATTGGGTGCTGGATAACATCACCATTCCTTGCCACCCGCGCCAGTACGAGTTTTCGCGTCTCAACCTCGAATACGCCATCATGTCGAAGCGCAAGCTGCATCAGCTGGTGGCCGAGAAGATCGTCGAAGGTTGGGATGATCCGCGCATGCCGACCGTCTCCGGTCTGCGCCGCCGCGGTTATACTGCCGCCTCGATCCGCGAGTTCTGCCTGCGCATCGGCGTGACCAAGCAAGACAACAACGTCGAAATGGTGGCGCTGGAATCCTGCATCCGCGACGATCTGAACGAGAACGCGCCGCGCGCCATGGCGGTGCTGGATCCGGTGAAAATCGTCATCGAGAACATGGGCGATGCGGTGGAAATGGTCAGCATGCCTAACCACCCGAACAAGCCGGAAATGGGACACCGCGATGTGCCGTTCAGCCGTGAGATCTATATCGATCGCGCCGACTTCCGCGAAGAAGCCAACAAGCAGTACAAGCGTCTGGTGTTGGGTAAGGAAGTGCGTCTGCGCAACGCGTACGTGATCAAGGCCGAGCGCGTCGAGAAAGATGAAGCCGGCGAGATCACCACCATCTTCTGCAGCTACGATGCGGAAACGCTGAGCAAAGATCCTGCCGACGGCCGCAAGGTGAAGGGCGTGATCCACTGGGTGTCTGCGGCGCACGCGCTGCCGGCGGAAATTCGCCTGTACGATCGTCTGTTCAGCGTGCCTAACCCGGGCGCGGCGGAGGACTTCCTCTCCACCATTAACCCGGAATCGCTGGTGATCAAGCACGGTTTCGTTGAGCCGAGTCTGGCGGTCGCGCAGCCGGAGAAAGCCTATCAGTTCGAGCGTGAAGGCTACTTCTGCGCCGACAGCCATTACTCTTCGGCTGAGCACCTGGTGTTTAACCGCACCGTCGGTCTGCGTGACACCTGGGCAAAAATCGAAGGCTAATCTTAATCGCCTCGAAAATTAATGTATCAGCGCGGCTCAGGCCGCGCTTTTTTATGCCTGCTATTGAGTAAATCATCTATTCCCGCCACGTTTTTCCGGGCTGCGTTTAATTAACTGCGGTGCGTTAATCAATAAGTTTTCTTATATTGGGCTTAGTAGTCTTAATCTTTACTTATATATTCGTGATGCGAATTAATTTCATTTAGAGAGCGCTCTCAACTTTTATCACCTGACTGACGGATTTAGTCAGGCTGAAACCATTAATCGTCTCTGGTTGACCTGGTATCCGTATTTATTCTGATTTAATTGAATTTTTTATTCGGCACCTTCCATGAATGCCAGCGTAACAAATTATCACCGATATGTGCTCCTTGTCATACTTTGACAAATCTTCCGCATTTTTCATTTGATAATTCGCGTCGCGAAAAATAGTCTGTCTGTAGCAATTAGTGCTGTGGGAATAACATCTCGTCGGCAATATTTTTTACCCGTTCGGGTTTTTTATTGGCAGTCGTGCAGGGCAGTGGTGAACACAGGCGGCTGCAACTTTTAAGTTAAGTCAAAGAGGAATTTCAATATGGGTACGCACGGTGCTCAGCGTAAAACGCTGGCGCTCGCAGTCGCGGGCGCGCTGTTGGGAACAGGGTTTGCCATGGCGCCTGAGGTGAAAGCCGCAGGGTTTATCGAGGATTCCACGCTGACCGGCGGCATTTATTACTGGCAACGTGAGCGTGACCGTAAAGATCTCAATCCGGACAGCAAGGATTACAATCAATACACCACCAACCTGTCCCACTCTACCGCCAACCTGAGCCTGGATTTCGCGTCGGGCTACGCCTGGGACATGTTCGGTCTGGATGTCGGCACTTTTACTGCCATCGAACTGGCTGAATCCAGCGCCAGCGGTCACCCGAACGAAATCGCGTTCTCTTCGAAGAACCGTACCTACGACGAAGACTACTCCGGTGATAAAGGCGGTATCAGCCTGTACAAAGCCGCCGCCAAATTCAAATACGGCCCGGTCTGGGCGCGCGCCGGCTATATTCAGCCGAGCGGCCAAACCCTGCTGGCGCCGCACTGGAGCTTTATGCCGGGCACTTATCAGGGAGCTGAAGCCGGCGCCAAGTTCGACTACGGCGATGCCGGCGCGTTGAGCTTCTCCTACATGTGGGCCGACAAATACAAAGCGCCGTGGCATATCGAGATGGACGACTTCCGCCAGAACGATAAGAAAACCCGTGTCTCCTACCTGCACTCGCTGGGCGCCAAGTACGATTTCAAAAACGATCTGGTGCTGGAAGCCGCTTACGGCCAGGCCCAGGGGTACGTGAATCAGTACTTCACCAAGGCGTCTTACAAATTCGATCTGCTGGGCAACCCGCTGACCACCAGTTACCAGTTCTATGGCGCGGAAGACCGCATCAGCAACAAGAACGATCCGAACAGCATCTATGACGGCCTGGCCTGGCTGCAGGCGTTGACCTTCGGTTACACCACCGGCCAGTTCAACTGGCGTCTGGAAGGCACCATGGTCAAGGCGGAAGGCAATCAGGGCTTCTTCCTGCAACGCATGACCCCGACCTACGCCTCGTCAAACGGTCGCCTGGACGTGTGGTGGGATAACCGCTCCGACTTTAACGCCAACGGCGAAAAAGCGGTGTATGCCGGCGTGATGTATGACCTCAGCAACTGGAACCTGCCGGGCATGGCGGTCGGCGGCTCTTACGTTTACGCGTGGGACGCCAAGCCGAGCACCAACCCGATCTACGATCAGAGCCAGCGCCTGAAAGAGAGCGCCTGGAGTCTGGACGCGATGTACACCATCCAGGAAGGGCGAGCCAAGGGCACGCTGCTCAAGCTGCATTACACCCAGTATGACAACCACACCAACATTCCGAGCTGGGGCGGCGGTTACGGCAACATCTTCCAGGACGAGAAAGACGTCAAGTTCATGGTCATCGCGCCATTCACCATCTTCTGATGCGTTCCCCGGCCTCGCCGCCGGGGCAGTTAAGGGAATTCAACGATGAAAAAAATCATGCTGATGTTAGCGGCCGCTGCGGCGCTGAGCGCCTGTGCGCAACCCGCCGCGCCGCCGGAAGACGCCAAGTTGAAACAGGCTTACAGCGCCTGCATCAATACCGCGGAAGGCTCGCCGGAGCGTCTGCAGCCGTGCAAGGCGGTACTGAACGTGCTGAAACAAGAGAAACAGCACCAGCAGTTCGCTGCGCAGGAAACGGTACGGGTGATGGATTATCAGAACTGCATTATGGCGGTTCACAGCGGTAACGGTCAGGCTTACGACGCCAAGTGCGGCAAGCTGTGGCAAGAAATTCGCGATAACAATAATTAAGAAGGACGAGAAGATGAACGCATTCAAACTGAGCGCACTGGCCGCCTTGACGGCAACGATGGGATTCCTGGGCGGCATGGGGAGCGCCATGGCCGATCAACAGCTGGTGGATCAGCTGAGCCAACTGAAGCTGAACGTGAAAATGCTGGATAACCGCGCCGGGGAAAACGGCGTGGATTGCGCGGCGCTGGGCGCAGACTGGGCCTCATGCAACCGGGTGTTGTTCACCCTGAGCAACGACGGGCAGGCGATCGACGGCAAAGACTGGATCATTTATTTCCACAGCCCGCGCCAGACTCTGCGGGTAGACAACGATCAGTTCAAGATCGCTCACCTCACTGGCGATCTGTACAAGCTGGAGCCGACCGCCAAATTCAGCGGTTTCCCGGCCGGTAAGGCGGTGGAAATCCCGGTGGTCGCCGAATACTGGCAGCTGTTCAGAAACGACTTCCTGCCCCGCTGGTATGCCACTTCCGGCGACGCCAAGCCGAAAATGCTGGCGAATACCGACACCGAAAATCTGGATCAGTTTGTGGCGCCGTTTACCGGCGATCAGTGGAAGCGCACCAAGGACGACAAAAATATTCTGATGACGCCGGCTTCGCGTTTTGTCAGCAACGCCGATCTGCAGACGCTGCCCGTCGGCGCGCTGCGCGGCCAGATCGTGCCGACGCCGATGCAGGTGAAAGTGCACGCGCAGGACGCCGATCTGCGCAAAGGGGTATCGCCGGATCTGAGTGCGTTGGTCAAGCCGGCGGTGGATGTCGTCAACCAGCGCTTCGCGCTGCTGGGCGTGCCGGTTCAGGCCAACGGTTACCCGATCAAGACCGACATCCAGCCGGGCAAGTTTAAAGGCGCGATGGCGGTGCCGGGCGCTTATGAGCTGAAGATCGGCAAGAAAGAGGCGCGGGTGATTGGCTTCGATCAGGCCGGGGTGTTCTACGGGTTGCAGTCTATCCTGTCGTTAGTGCCGACCGACGGCAGCGGCAAGATCGCCACGCTCGACGCCAGCGATGCGCCGCGCTTCCAGTATCGCGGCATTTTCCTCGACGTGGCGCGTAACTTCCATAAGAAGGATGCGGTGCTGCGCCTGCTGGATCAGATGGCGGCTTACAAGCTCAACAAATTCCACTTCCACCTGAGCGATGACGAAGGTTGGCGTATCGAAATTCCCGGCTTGCCTGAGTTGACGGAAGTCGGCGGCCAGCGCTGCCACGATCTGAGCGAAACCACCTGCCTGCTGCCGCAGTACGGCCAGGGGCCGGATGTCTACGGCGGTTTCTTCACTCGTCAGGACTACATCGACATCATCAAATACGCCGAGGCGCGCCAGATTGAGGTGATCCCGGAGATCGACATGCCGGCGCACGCCCGCGCGGCGGTGGTCTCGATGGAAGCGCGCTACAAGAAACTGCATGCCGCCGGCAAAGAGCAGGAGGCCAACGAATTCCGTCTGGTGGATCCGACCGATACCTCCAATACCACCTCCGTGCAGTTCTTTAACCGTCAGAGTTACCTGAACCCGTGCCTGGATTCCTCCCAGCGCTTTGTCGACAAGGTGATTGGCGAGATTGCCCAGATGCATAAAGAAGCCGGCCAGCCGATTAAGACCTGGCACTTTGGCGGCGACGAAGCGAAAAACATCCGCCTGGGCGCCGGCTACACCGACAAGGCGAAACCGGAACCGGGTAAAGGCATCATTGACCAGAGCAATGAAGACAAGCCGTGGGCCAAGTCTCAGGTGTGCCAGGTGATGATCAAAGAGGGCAAAGTGGCCGACATGGAGCACCTGCCGAGCTACTTCGGCCAAGAGGTCAGCAAGCTGGTGAAGGCGCACGGCATCGACAGAATGCAGGCCTGGCAAGACGGCCTGAAAGACGCCGAGAGTTCGAAGGCGTTCGCCACCTCGCGCGTGGGGGTCAACTTCTGGGACACCCTGTACTGGGGCGGTTTCGACAGCGTCAACGACTGGGCCAACAAAGGGTATGAAGTGGTGGTCTCCAACCCGGACTACGTCTATATGGACTTCCCTTACGAGGTGAACCCGGACGAGCGCGGTTACTACTGGGGCACCCGCTTCAGCGACGAGCGCAAGGTGTTCAGCTTCGCGCCGGACAACATGCCGCAGAACGCGGAAACCTCGGTTGACCGAGACGGCAACCACTTCAACGCCAAGAGCGACAAGCCGTGGCCGGGGGCATATGGACTTTCCGCTCAGCTGTGGAGCGAAACCCAGCGCACCGACCCGCAGATGGAATACATGATCTTCCCACGCGCGCTGTCGGTGGCGGAGCGCGCCTGGCATCGCGCCGGTTGGGAGCAGGACTATCGCGCCGGCCGCGAATACAAAGGCGGGGAAACCCACTTTGTCGATACCAAGACGCTGGAGAAAGATTGGCTGCGCTTCGCCAATATTCTGGGCCAGCGTGAACTGGCCAAGCTGGACAAAGGCGGCGTGGCTTATCGTCTGCCGGTGCCGGGCGCTCGCGTGGCGGGCGGCAAGCTGGAGGCGAATATCGCGCTGCCGGGGTTGGGCATCGAGTACTCCACCGACGGCGGTAAGCAGTGGCAGCGCTATGATGCCAAGGCTAAACCTGCGGTCTCCGGCGAAGTACAGGTGCGCTCGGTCAGCCCGGACGGCAAACGCTACAGCCGCGCCGAGAAGGTCTAAGAAGGGCGGTGCGGCCCGCAGTTTTGGCGGCGGGCCGCATCATAACGAAGGGGGAATGCGTTCGCCCGCGCGTGTCGGCGCAGGGCGGACGTTGTAGTGAGAGTAGTTCGTGGAGTCGCTGTGCCGCTGCAATTGTGGTATTTCATGACATGATTTTCCCCGGCTGGTCCGGGGATTTTTTTGTCTGCTGCATGGCGGGCATAAAAAAACCGCCTCAAGATGAGGCGGTTTTTCATAGCCGGTCAGGGCTTATTTCTTGTCGTGCAGCGTTTCGTCTTCGCGACAGTCACCGGTTTCACAGTGGCCGTACAGGTACAGACTGTGGTTGGTGAGCTTGATGCCGTGCTGCTTGGCGATGTCACGCTGGCGCACTTCGATGGATTCGTCGCTGAATTCGATCACTTTGCCGCAATCCAGGCAAATCAGGTGATCGTGGTGATGCTGTTGGGTCAGCTCGAACACGGACTTGCCGCCTTCGAAATTGTGACGTGTCACAATGCCCGCATCGTCAAACTGGTTCAGTACGCGATAAACCGTTGCCAGCCCGATCTCTTCGCCCATATCAATCAGTTTTTTGTACAAATCTTCCGCACTGACGTGATGGCATTCCGGATTTTGCAGTACTTCCAGGATTTTGAGTCGCGGAAGCGTGACTTTTAAGCCGGCCTTCTTCAATGCGATGTTGTTGTCGGTCATGCGAATTCAGTCCTGTTACTATGCTAATCAAGTTGAGGCGTACTCGCCTGTGGCATCGGTCGGCACAAAGAGTTAATGCGTCTCATTATAGAACCGGTTGTACTAAATGGAAACCGCCGGTTGTTAACAAAGATATAATTGCACTATTGCATGTTTTGCATGCAACGCCTTGATGGATGGGATAAACCGATATCTCAGTCTACCGTGACGGGGTGGGAAGTTACAAATCTGTAGCTTCTATCGCAGCAATCCCTGTTGCCGATGACGGCCCTGTCGGCACACTATGCACTTTACAGGGCCTTTGTTCAACCTTTCGCCAGTCCCGGCGTTTAGCCGACGATATCGGCCAGGCTCAGCTCTTCGACGATCTGTTTGACCCAGGCGTCGACACGCTCGTTGGTCAGCTCCGGCTGACGGTCTTCGTCGATCGCCAGACCGATGAAGTGGTTGTCGTCCGCCAGGCCTTTGGAGGCTTCGAAGTGGTAGCCTTTGGTCGGCCAGTGGCCCACGATGGCCGCGCCGCGCGGTTCGATGATGTCGCGGATGGTGCCCATCGCGTCACAGAAATATTCCGCGTAGTCTTCCTGGTCGCCGCAGCCGAACAGCGCCACCAGTTTGCCGTTGAAATCGACTTCTTCCAGCGTCGGGAAGAAATCGTCCCAGTCACACTGCGCTTCACCGTAGTACCAGGTCGGGATGCCCAGCAGCAGGATATCGAACCCTTCCAGGTCTTCTTTGCTGCTTTTAGCGATGTCATGCACTTCAGAGACGTCGTCGCCAAACTGTTTCTGGAGAATTTTCTGGATCATTTTGGCAATGTTTTCGGTATTGCCAGTGTCGCTGCCAAAGAAAATGCCTACAGTAGCCATATCGCGTATAACCTTTAAATTCAAGTAATTGCATTACTCGATGCCAGCACTGCCGCCGCTGACGCCGATTAAAATGATGCCATGGCAAGAGCCGTTCGCCGCGGGGGACGGGGCGCCGACAGGCGCAGTCTCTTACCGGTAAATGCGTATCATGCCAGAAAGTGGCGCCGGGGTTTTATCGCATTTATGCGATGCCGGAGATGAAGAAAAGCGTGCCGATCCGGCGTTGTCCTTAACGCCGCGCCGCGCGTGCGGCCGAAGAGATCAATGTTCCGGCTGTTCTTCCGCCAGTTGCGCCAACAGCATCTGCTCGATGAGTTCGCTGCGGCTGATGTTGCGCTGTTCCGCCAGTTTGTTCAGGGCGTCCACCGCATCCGCGTTGATTTTCAGCTCTACGCGCCGCAATCCACGCACTTTATCGCGCCGTAACTGATTGCGCTTATTGATTCTAAGCTGTTCATCGCGGGAAAGCGGGTTGGTTTTCGGGCGCCCCGGACGGCGTTCATCTGCGAACAGATCCAGCGTCGTGCGATCCGTTTGTTCTTTTGCCATAGGTAGCGGTACTGCAAGGGAGTTTGCATCAAAAAGCGCTCGCACGCTTCCGGAGGCATCGGTTAACACACTTCGGGCCAATAAACCCTAACCCAAATTCACCCCCGACCCGGCGTTCGCGAACGCGCTGGCGCGGCGGCAAAATTATAGCGCGCCATATTACCCCAGCAGATGGAGCGGCGACAATGCCTAACTGCGGGCTAAACGCGCTAAGCCGTTATCTTTAGCGCGTTTTTTCGCCAGGTGAGCGTATTTTTCAGGCTTCGTCGAGGAAACGGTGGATGGCACGCAGCACCGCCTCCGGTTTTTCGGCGTGCACCCAATGGCCGGTGCCGGCAACAACGTGCGCGCGGGCCTGCGGGAACTGGCGGGCGATGTCCGCACGGTAGCTGTCCTGCACGTACGGCGACAGGCCGCCGCGAATGAACAGGGTCGGGTGCGGCCAGGCCGGCACGTCCTGCCAGCCGGTGATGTCATCATAGCGCTCAATCAGCACCGGCAGGTTGAAGCGCCATTCGCCGTTATGGAAGGACTTCAGCAGGAACTGGATCACGCCTTCTTCCTGCAGGTAATCGCGCATCAGCTGGGCGGCGGCCTGGCGCTGGGTGATGCCGGCGGCGCTGACGGCCTTCAGGGCGGCGAAAATCTCGTCGTGACGTCGGGTCTGGTAATTCACCGGCGCGACGTCGATGACGATCAGCTTGGCGACGCGCTCGGGCGCGATGGCGGTCAGCGCCATCGCCGCTTTGCCGCCCATCGAATGGCCGATGACGATCGCTTTCTCAAGCCGCAGTTCGTCGAGCAGCTCCAGCAGATCCTGCGCCATCGCGGGGTAGTTCATCTCGTCGGCGCGCGGGGAGAGGCCGTGGTTGCGCAGATCGACCTTAATTACGCTGTGACGCTGATGCAGATCGCGCGCCAGCACGCCCAGGTTGTCCAGATTGCCGAACAGCCCGTGGATCAGCAGCACCGGCAGCGCGTCTGACTCGGCGGCCAGCAGTTGATAATGTAATTTCATGGCGAAGTTCATACTGAGAGAGATTCAGATTAGGGTATCATGATTGAATCGCACGATGAATCATGCGGAATTTTCGCGGCGCGGGCTTGGCAGTGCCGGCTATAGGTATTAGTCTGCATTTGCCGTCCGGAGGCACATTATTGTGTTCGCCCCAGCGCTTTTAACCTTATAATCCCATGGCTTGAATGCAGGATCTGGCTTCAGGTTCTAAGTAGAAAAAACAGTATTGGATAAAGATGAAAACTATTGAAGTCGACGAAGAGCTTTACCGTTATATTGCCAGCCACACGCAACACATCGGTGAAAGCGCGTCCGATATTTTACGCCGCATGTTGAAATTCACCGCCGGTCAGCCGGTGCGCGCGTTGCCTGCCGCCAGTGCGTCGCCGTCCGTCGAAGCGGAAAAAGCGGCACCGGTTCAGCGCCCGCGCGATCGCGTACGCGCCGTGCGTGAACTGCTGCTGTCGGATGAATACGCCGAGCAGAACAAAGCGGTCAACCGTTTCATGCTGGTGCTGTCCACGCTGTACACCCTCGATGCCGCCGGTTTTGCCGCCGCCACCGAGGCGTTGACCGGCCGTACCCGCACCTATTTCGCCGGCGATCAGCAGACCCTGCTGGCCAACGGCACGCATACCAAGCCGAAGCATGTGCCGGGCACCCCTTACTGGGTGATCACCAATACCAATACCGGCCGCAAACGCAGCATGATCGAACACATCATGCAGGCGATGCAGTTCCCGGCGGAACTGATCGAGAAAGTTTGCGGTACCGTTTAATTTAGCGAACAGCCCGTCATGATGGCCGTGCGCGACGTATTTGCCCGGTCACCGACAGGGATGAGGGAGATATGTCGATGGCGAATAATCCACGTGCCGGGCAGCCCGCCCGCCAAAGCGATCTGATCAACGTAGCCCAGCTGACGTCGCAGTACTATGTGCTGCAACCGGAAGCCGGCAATGCCGCACATGCGGTGAAGTTTGGCACCTCCGGCCACCGCGGCAGCGCGCAGCGCCACAGCTTCAACGAAGCGCACATTCTCGCCATCGCTCAGGCGATCGCCGAAGTTCGTCATCAGCAAGGCACTACCGGCCCGTGCTACGTGGGCAAAGACACCCATGCACTGTCCGAGCCGGCCTTTATTTCCGTGCTGGAAGTGCTGACCGCCAACGGCGTCGATGTGATCGTGCAGGAAAACAACGGCTTCACGCCAACGCCGGCGGTATCGCACGCCATTTTGTGCCACAACCGCCGCGGCGGCGCGCAGGCCGACGGCATCGTCATTACGCCGTCCCACAATCCGCCGGAAGACGGCGGCATCAAATACAATCCGCCGAACGGCGGCCCGGCTGACACCAACCTGACGTCGGTGATCGAAAAGCGCGCCAACGAACTGCTGGCGCAGCAGCTGAAAGGCGTGCAGCGTCAGTCGCTGGACAAGGCCTGGAACAGCGGCCACCTGCACGCCAAAGATCTGGTGCAGCCTTACGTCGAAGGGCTGGTGGAGGTGGTCGACATGCCGGCCATCCAACGCGCCGGCCTGAAGCTGGGCGTGGATCCGCTCGGCGGTTCCGGCATCGCCTATTGGCAGCGGGTGGCGGAACACTACAAGCTGGATCTGACGCTGGTGAACGATTCCATCGATCAGACGTTCCGCTTTATGCACCTGGATCACGACGGCATCATCCGCATGGACTGCTCGTCGGAGTCGGCGATGGCCGGCCTGCTGGCGCTGCGCGACAAATTCGATTTGGCGTTCGCCAACGATCCGGATTACGACCGCCACGGCATCGTCACGCCGAAGGGTCTGATGAACCCGAACCACTATCTGGCGGTAGCCATCAACTACCTGTTCCAGCATCGCCCGCAGTGGGGCGCCGATGTTGCGGTAGGTAAAACGCTGGTGTCCAGCGCGATGATCGATCGCGTGGTGGCCGATCTGGGCCGCAAGCTGGTGGAAGTGCCGGTCGGCTTCAAGTGGTTCGTGGACGGTCTGTTCGACGGCAGCCTGGGCTTTGGCGGCGAAGAGAGCGCCGGGGCCTCGTTCCTGCGCTTCAACGGCCAGCCGTGGTCGACCGACAAAGACGGCATCATCATGTGCCTGCTGGCGGCTGAAATCACCGCGGTAACCGGTGAGAACCCGCAGCATCATTATGACGATCTGGCCAAGCGTTTCGGTGCGCCAAGCTACAACCGCATCCAAGCGCCGGCAACCCATGCGCAGAAAGCGGCGCTGTCCAAGCTGTCGCCGGAGATGGTCAAGGCCAGTACGCTGGGCGGGGACCCGATCACCGCACGTCTGACCGCAGCGCCGGGCAACGGCGCGTCGATCGGCGGCCTGAAAGTGATGACCGACAACGGTTGGTTCGCGGCTCGTCCTTCCGGCACCGAAGAGGCTTACAAGATCTACTGCGAGAGCTTCCTCGGGGCGGAGCACCGCGAGAAGATTGAGCACGAAGCGGTCGAGATCGTCAGCGAAGTGCTGGCTTCCGCCAAGTAATCACTTTTCTTGATTGATAAAAAGCGCTGTTTTTACAGCGCTTTTTTTATGGGCGCTATTTAGATATATCTTTTTCACGGCACGCGCTTGCGCATTTAGATATATCGATCTAGATTAGCGCTATCGATGCTGTTTAGATATATCTAAACAACCTCGTATTGATGTTCCCTACTAAAGCGAGGTCTCACCTTATGTTTCATCGATTAGGCTTACACCGGCATCATCATCACCATGAATGCGAAGAGGGTCGTCGTCATCGCGGCGGGCGCCATCACTTCGGCGGCGAAGGCGAAGAGCACGGCCGGGGTGGGCGCGGCGGCCGGGGCGGGCGTCATCGTCTGTTCGAACACGGCGATCTGCGCCTGGTGCTGCTGGCGCTGGTGGCGCGCAAGCCCAGCCACGGGTACGAATTGATCAAGGCGATCGAGGAAGCGTCATCCGGCCTGTACGTGCCGAGCCCGGGGGTGATTTACCCCACGCTGACGCTGCTGGAAGAGCAGGATTTCCTCGAACCGCTCACCACCGGCAACGGCCGCAAAAGCTACCGCATCACCGCGGCGGGCGAGGGCGAGCTGCAAAAGCATCAACAGGTGGTTGAGGTCATTCTGGCGCGTCTGGCGGGCGCCGGCCGCGAGCGTCATCGGCACGGCAACCTGGCGGAAGGCATCTACGACGCCATGAACCGTCTGCGCAGCCTGCTGCGCGGCAACGTGATGCGCGCCGATCTTACGCCGCAGCAGGTGGAGCGCATCAACGCCGCGTTGCTGACCGCCGTGGCGGCGATCGAAAGCGAAATGCAGATTCAACCTTCGCAACAGGAGAAGAACTGATGCACGGCCACCGTTTTAACATTACCGTTGAAGCCCTGAGCGATCGCCAGGGCAATCCCGTCGAGAAAGCGCCGCTGAGTTTTGAAGTGAGCAACCACGACGATATTCTCGAGATCGTCGAGCGCATTCGGGCGCGTGACGATCTGAACTTCGGCCCCGAGCAGAGCGCGGCCTTCGCCGTGGGGTTGAAGCTGTTCTCCGAAGTGATGATCGAAAACCGCAAACACCCGGTGTTCGCTCCGCTGCGCGAGGCGTTTAAGGAATTTATGGTCGGATTGAAGAAGGGCCCGGCGGCGTAAAGGCGCGGCAAACCGCGCCCTCCGGGGTTAAGGCATGAAGCGATAGCCGACGCCGGTTTCGGTCAGCAGGTGTTTGGGCCGGGCCGGATCGGCTTCGAGCTTCTGCCGCAAATGGCCCATGTAGATGCGCAGATAGTGGCTGTGCTCCACGTAGTTCGGCCCCCAGACGTGGCTCAACAGCTGGCGTTGGGTGATCACCTTGCCGGCGTTGGCCAGCAGCTCCGCCAACAGACGAAACTCGATCGGCGTCAGATGCAGGTCTTCGTCGTTGCGCAGCACCCGGCGATTCACCAGATCGACGGTAATCGCCGAAAAGCTCACCAGCGGACTTTCCTGTTGGCTAGCTGAGTGGCGACGCAGCGCGACCCGCACCCGCGCCAGCAACTCACCGATGCCGAACGGCTTGCTGAGGTAGTCGTCGGCGCCGGCGTCCAGCGCGGCGATCTTGTCCTCTTCGGCGTTGCGCGCCGACAACACGATCACCGGAATGGCGCTCCACTGCCGCAGATCGCGGATGTAGCTCAGCCCGTCGCCATCCGGCAACCCCAAATCCAGGATGATCAGATCCGGTTTGCGCGTGCCGGCCTCAATCAGCCCCCGCTGCAGCGTTTCACTTTCAAACACCCGCAGGCCTTCGCTCTCCAGCGCGGTGCGCACGAAGCGGCGGATCTCTTTTTCATCTTCAACAATCAGAATGTTGGTTGGCGTTATGCTCACGTTTCCCCTGCGTTGATTACAGATCGAAGGCGTCGCCGTCGATCTCGGGCGGTTTTTCCAGCGGCAGCACGAAGCGGAAGCTGGCGCCGCCGTTGGCGCCGTTTTCCGCCCAGATGCGGCCGTCATGCACTTCAATAATGGCACGACAAATCGCTAACCCCAAGCCGACGCCGGGGATCGCCGACTCTTTATTGCCGCGTGAAAACTTGTCGAAAATCAGCTGCAGCTGATCGGCGGGGATGCCGGGGCCGTTATCCCAGACCTCGACTTCCAGCCACTCGGGCAGCGTGCGGGCGCGAATGCCGATGGTGGCCTCGGCGCCGGCGTATTTATTGGCGTTTTCCAACAGGTTGGTGAACACCCGTTCCAGCAGGCTGCCGTCGCAGTTGACCAGGATCTGTTCCGGCGGCAGCTCGACCTCGATTGGATGCTGGCTGAGCAGCGGCTCCAGCATGTGCAGCGAAGCGCCGACGATCTCTTCCAGCGACTGCCACTCTTTACGCAGGCTGAAACCGCCGGACTGGATGCGCGCCATATCCAGCAGGTTGTTCACCAGCCGGGTGGTACTCAGCACCTGCTGGCGGATCTGGCTGGCCTGGGTGGCGTGATTGGAGCCTTCGGCCGCCAGGTCCAGCGTGAGAATTTCCGCCTGGCCGAACAACACGGTCAGCGGGGTGCGCAGATCGTGCGACAGTGCCGCCAGCAGCGAGTTGCGCAGCTGTTCGCGTTCGGCGTCCAGCTTGGCTTCTTCGGCGCTGCGCGCCAGGTGCAGCCGTTCCAGCGCGCTGGCGATCAGCACTGCGAAGGTTTGCAGCAACCGCTGTTGTTCCGGCACCATCAGCTGGCGCAGGTTGTTGGGTTCGATCGCCAACAGGCCGAAGGTCTGTTTGGGGGTATTGAGCGGCAGCAGTTGGTAAGGCACCCCGGGCAGGGTGTCGGTGCCGGCGCCGGCCGGCAAGCCTTTATCGAAACTCCAGCGCGCGATGGCTTCGTCTACCGACAGCAGCCCGCCTTCCTCGCCGATCATTTGCTGCAGCCGGCCGTCTTCCTGCGGCAGCAGCAGCACGGTTTTCGCCTGGAAGCTGCTGGAGAGGAAATGACGGCTGGTGTTGGCGATGTCGGCCACGGTCAGCGCGCGGCTCAGCCCGCGTGACATTTCGTACAGATGGCGCGCCCGCTGCTCGCGATAGCGCGCCACCCGGGCCTGATAACGCACCCCGGCGGTCAGGTTGCCGATGATGATGCCGACGGCGAGCATCACGCCGAAGGTCAGCAGATACTGCATATCGCTGACGGCGAACGACCATTCGGGCTGAACGAAGAACAGATCGAAACTGGCGACGTTGATCACCGCCGCCAGCACCGATGGCCAGCGGCCGAAGAACAGCGCGACGATCGCCACGCCGAGCAGGTAGACCATCACCAGGTTGGCCTGATCGAAGCCCGGCAGCAGCCACTGCGAGAGCAGGGTGATCAGCGCGCACAGCGCCACCGCCACCGCGCAGCCGCGCAGCTGCATGCGCCATTTCTCATTGAAGCTGCGGCCGTCGTGCTCCTTGCCCGGCGGCGGCTGCGCGGCGTCGCTGTCCAGCGCGACGATCACCAGATCGAGATCCGGGCCCAGCCGGCCGAGGCGATCGGCAAAACTGCCACGCAGCTTCCAGCGCTGCTCGCTGCGGCGGCCGATGATGATTTTGCCGAGGTTATGTTCGCGGGCGTAGCGCAGCACTGCGCGCTCTTCGGACGGATCGGCCAAGGTGGCGGTTTCGGCGCCCAGCTCCTGCGCCAGCCGCAGCGCGCGCAGAATGGCGCGGCGCTGGTTTTCCGGCAGCCGGTGCAGCTTGGGGGTTTCCACGTAAACCGCATGCCAGTGGCAGCCGAGCCGCGCCGCCAGCCGGGCGGCGATGCGCACCAGCTTTTCGTTGCCGCTGTTGTGGCCGACGCACAGCAGAATGCTGTCGCGGGTGTGCCACACTTTCTCGCGCCCCTGGGTGTCGCGAAACTCGCGCATCTGGTCATCGACCCGATCGGCGGTGCGGCGCAGCGCCAACTCGCGCAGGGCGATCAGGTTGCCTTTACGGAAAAAATGCTCGATGGCGCGCTCGGCCTGACCGGGAATATACACTTTGCCTTCGTGCAGCCGTCGGCGCAGATCGTCCGGCGGCAGATCGACCAGCACCACTTCGCTGGCCTCGTCAAACACGTGGTCGGGCACCGTTTCGCGCACCCGCACGCCGGTCACGCCGCCCACCACGTCGTTCAGACTTTCCAAATGTTGCACGTTGACGGTAGTCAGCACGTCGATGCCGGCGTCCAGCAGCTCTTCCACATCCTGCCAGCGTTTGGGGTGGCGCGAACCGTGGGCGTTGCTGTGCGCCAGTTCGTCCATCAGGATCAGCGCCGGATGGCGCGCCAACGCGGCGTCGAGATCGAATTCATGCACCAGTCGCCCACGATGCTGGATGCGCTTTTGCGGCAACAGCGCCAGGCCGTCGAGCAGGGCGGCGGTCTCGCTGCGGCCGTGGGTTTCCACCACGCCGACCAGCACATCCAGCCCCTGGGCGCGCAAACGCTGGGCCTCCTGCAGCATGGCGTAGGTTTTGCCCACGCCGGCGCAGGCGCCGAAGAATACCTTCAACCGGCCGCGCGGTTTTTCATTGGCCAGCGCCAGCAGGCTATCGGGATCGGGACGCTGCTGTTCTTCTTCGACCATGACAATTCCTTGTGTTACCAAGCAAAAAGGGGTTCGGCATGCCGAACCCTATCACTATGCTGAATACGGCGCGTTACTTCAACGCATCCAGCGCCAGGTTCAGCTTCAGCACGTTGACCACCGATTCACCCATGAAGTTGGGCGTGGCCCGATCGGTGTTGTCTTCGATCAGTTTGGCAACCTGTTCCGGCGGCAGATGACGCGCCGCCGCGACCCGCGCCAGCTGATAACGCGCCGCAGCGGTCGAGATCTGCGGATCCAGCCCGCTGCCGGAGGCGGTCAGCAGATCCACCGGGATCGGGCCGCTCATGGCCGGATTGGCCTGGCGCAGCTGCGCCGCGCGTTCGGCGATAACCTTATCCAGCGCCGGGTTGGTGGCCGCCAGGTTGCTGCCGGCGGAGGCCTGTGGATTATAGGCTGAATCGCCGGTCGCCGACGGGCGGCCCCAGAAATAGTCGGCGCGCGTGAAGTTCTGGCCGATCAGCGCGGAGCCGACCGCCTTGTCGCCCTGGTACAGCAGCGAACCGTTGGCCGCGCCCGAAAACAGCAGCTGCGCCAGCCCGGTGGTCAGCAGCGGATAGGCGATGCCGGTGATCAGCGTCAGCAGGATCAACATCACCAGCGCAGGTCGTAAATACGTCATGTTCTTTTCCCTCAATGGTTAACCGGCGACGTGCAGCGCGACCAGGATCAGGTCGATCAGTTTGATGCCGACGAACGGCACCAGCAGACCGCCGACCCCGTACAGCCACAGGTTGCGGCGCAGCAGAGCCGCGGCGCTCATCGGCTTGTAGCTCACCCCTTTCAGCGCCAGCGGGATCAGAAACACGATCACCAGGGCGTTGAAGATCACCGCCGACATGATGGCGGAGGCGGGGGAGTGCAGGTGCATCACGTTCAGCGCGTTCAGCTGCGGATAGGTGGCCGCGAACGCCGCCGGAATGATGGCGAAGTACTTGGCCACGTCGTTGGCGATGCTGAAGGTGGTCAGCGAGCCGCGCGTCATCAGCATCTGTTTGCCGATATGCACCACTTCGATCAGCTTGGTCGGGTTGGAATCCAGATCGACCATGTTGCCCGCCTCTTTGGCGGCCTGGGTGCCGGAGTTCATCGCCACCGCCACATCGGCCTGCGCCAGCGCCGGGGCGTCGTTGGTGCCGTCGCCGGTCATCGCCACCAGACGGCCTTCCGCCTGATACTGGCGGATCAGCGCCAGCTTGGCTTCCGGCGTGGCTTCCGACAGGAAGTCGTCCACCCCGGCTTCGGCGGCGATCGCCGCCGCGGTCAGCGGGTTATCGCCGGTGATCATCACCGTTTTGATGCCCATCTTGCGCAGCTCATTGAAGCGCTCTTTGATGCCGCCCTTGACGATATCCTTCAACGCCACCACGCCTAGCACCCGTGCGCCTTCCGCCACCACCAGCGGCGTGCCGCCGGTGCGCGCCACGCTTTCCACCAGATCGTCCACCGCCCGCGGGAAGTGCCCCTGATTGGTTTCGACGTGACGGCGAATGGCGTCCACCGCGCCTTTACGGATCATGCGCTCCTGCACGTTGACGCCGCTCATGCGGGTCTGGGCGGAGAAGGGCACGAAGGTGGCGTTCAGCGCCTGCAGATCGCGCTCGCGCAGGTTAAAGCGCTGTTTGGCCAGCACCACGATGCTGCGGCCTTCCGGCGTTTCGTCCGCCAGCGAAGCCAGCTGCGCGGCGTCCGCCAGCTCTTGTTCTTTCACGCCCGGCGCCGGCAGGAACTCCGAAGCCTGACGGTTGCCCAGCGTGATGGTGCCGGTTTTATCCAGCAGCAGCACGTCCACGTCGCCGGCGGCTTCCACCGCGCGGCCGCTGGTGGCGATTACGTTGGCGCCGAGCATGCGGCTCATCCCGGCCACGCCGATGGCGGACAGCAGACCGCCGATGGTGGTGGGGATCAGGCAAACCAGCAGCGCGACCAGCACGGTGATGGTGACCACGCTGCCGCTGCCGGCCGCCTCGACGCTGTATTGCGAGAACGGGAACAGGGTGGCGGTAGCCAACACGAACACGATGGTCAGCGCCACCAGCAGGATGGTCAGCGCGATTTCGTTCGGCGTTTTGCGGCGTTTGGCGCCTTCCACCATGGCGATCATGCGATCGAGGAAGGTTTCCCCCGGGTTGACGCTGCACTGCACCACCAGCCAGTCGGACAGCACGCGGGTGCCGCCGGTGACCGAGGAGAAGTCCCCGCCGGATTCGCGGATCACCGGGGCGGATTCCCCGGTGATGGCGCTTTCATCCACCGAGGCGCCGCCCTCCAGCACTTCGCCGTCGCACGGAATGGTGTCGCCGGCTTCCACCAGCACGATATCGCCTTTGCGCAGGCTCTCGGCGGCCACTTTCTCCGTGGCGCCGTCGCGGCGCGGGCCGGCCAGTTTTTTCGCCCAGCTGGTTTTCTTGGTGCCTTTCAGGCTTTCCGCCTGGGCCTTGCTGCGGCCTTCGGCCAGCGCCTCGGCGAAGTTGGCGAACAGCACGGTGAACCACAACCACAGGGAGACGCTGCCGGTAAAGGCGGCGGCGCCGTCGGTTTGGCCGGCGAGGATCGCCAGCCAGATGGCGGTGGTCAGCAGGCTGCCGATATACACCACGAACATCACCGGGTTGCGCCATTGAACGCGAGGGTCCAGTTTTTTCACCGCATCGATCAGCGCGGTGCGCACCAGAGCCGGTTCAAACAGCGCGCGTTGTTTGCGAGTCATCTCTTATTCTCTCTCTGTGACGTCTGTTAGTTTGCCAACCAAAGTTGCAAATGCTCGGCCACCGGGCCCAGCGCCAGCGCCGGCACGAAGGTCAGCGCGCCCACCAGCAGCACGGTGCCGATCAGCAGGCCGATAAACAGCGGCCCATAGCTCGGCAGGGTGCCGTTGCCCGCCGGCTGGCGTGGCTTGGCGCTCAGCGAACCGGCGATCGCCAGCACCGGCAGGATCACCCCGAAGCGGCCGACGAACATGGCGAAGGCCAGCAGCAGGTTGTAGAACGGCGTATTGACGCTCAACCCGGCGAAGGCGCTGCCGTTGTTGTTGGCGGCGGAGGACAGGGCATACAGCACTTCGCTGAAGCCGTGGGCGCCCGGGTTGAGGATGCCGGCGCGGCCCGCGTCGGTGCCGATGGCCAGCGCGCTGCCCAGCAACACCAGCGTCGGCGTGACCAGGATCGCCAGCGCGGTCATCTTCATGTCGTAAACGTCGATTTTTTTGCCCAGATATTCCGGGGTGCGGCCGATCATCAGACCGGCGATAAACACCGTCAGCAGCACGAACAGCAGCATGCCGTACAGGCCGGAGCCGACGCCGCCGAATACCACTTCACCGATCTGCATCAGCCACATCGGCACCATGCCGCCCAGCGCGGTGAAGGAGTCGTGCATGGCGTTGACCGCCCCGCAGGACGCGGCGGTGGTCACCACCGAGAACAGGCTGGTGGCGAGAATGCCGAAGCGCGACTCTTTGCCTTCCATATTGATGTTGCTGTCAGCGCCCAGCGCGCTCAGGTGCGGGTTGCCCGCCAGCTCGGCGTACATCACCACCACCACCGCCACCACGAAGATCAGCGCCATCGCCCAGATCAGCGCGTGGCCCTGACGGTTTTCACCGGCCAGTTGTCCGAAAGAGAAGCACAGCGCGCAAGGGATCAGGAAGATGGCCAGCATCTGCACGAAGTTGGTCAGCACGGTCGGGTTTTCGAACGGGTGCGCCGAGTTGGCGCCGAAGAACCCCCCGCCGTTGGTGCCGAGCATCTTGATCGCTTCCTGCGAGGCGACCGGCCCCATCGGCAGCGTCTGCTGCGCGCCTTCGAGCGTGGTGACGTGCAGGTAAGGCAGGAAGTTTTGCAGCGTGCCCTGGCTGACGAAGAACAGGGCGATCAGCAGCGCGATCGGCAGCAGCACATACAGCGTGATGCGGAACAGATCGGCCCAGGCGTTGCCGACGGTCTTGCCGGCGCGGCGGGTAAAGGCGCGGATCAGCGCAAAGGCCACGGCGATGCCGGTGGAGGCGGAAACGAAGTTCTGCACCGCCAGCCCGGCCATCTGGCTGAAATAGCTGAGGGCGCTTTCACCGCTGTAGGCTTGCCAGTTGGTGTTGGTGACGAAGCTGACGGCGGTGTTGAGCGCCAGATCCCAGGAGAGGCCAGGGAAGCCTTGCGGGTTGAGCGGCAGCGAGCCCTGCGCCATCAGCAGGGCAAACAGCAGCGCCAGGCCGAGCAGGTTAAACGCCAGGATCGCCAGCGCATACTGCCACCAATTCATCTCGGTGGGGCGGATGCCGCAGGCGCGCCAGACGCCGGCTTCCACTGCGCGTAGCGCAGGCAGCGGCTCACCTTCGATCAGGCGCGCCATAAAACCGCCCAGCGGCCGGGCCAGCAGCAGAAGCACCAGCAGGAAACTGGCGATCAGTAAAAAGGCTGAAGCCGCCATCAGAAATCCTCCGCGTTAAACAGGGCGTAGACCAGATAGGCCAACAGCAGCAGAACCAACAGCGCACCACCAATAACGCTGAAACTCACGGGACACCTCCAGAGGTGTTGTTTTTGATAGAGGCAGTGTAGGGAGCGGGGTAGAAAGAAGATGAAAAAATCGCGCAGGCGGGTGTAAAAAAAGTATAAAAATGGCTGAAATTTCAGCGAAAATTGAGCATTTCAACCAGCAGGTTGGCGGCGAGATTGCGCCTGATGAGTGAATAAGCAAGGGCAGAGGCGTGGCAGCAGGAACCGGATAATAACCACAACGTAACCAATGTTAAGTTAAAAATTAACTTAGCTGTAACAAAATTACGAATCGCCGCGGTGATTAGCGATTTTTTGTGCGATTTAGTGGTCGGATGAGTAGTAAACTTTCATCAAGTGCGCTAAAATTTTGTCCAGTTACCAAATTACCGATTGTTCATTTGATACGCCCACGCCGTTTTCCCTGACAAATCAACGGCAGGCGTTTTTAAGGAGGTTCGCATGTCTACGACCTATCACGCTTATTCACTGCATCGGATTCTCCTGCGCCGCAGCGCAGTGGTGATCGCGGGCATTTTGGCCCTGCCGGTGATGCTGTTCCGCAGCGATCGCGGGCGTTTTTACAGCTACCTGCACCGCGTCTGGTCAAAAACCAGCGATAAGCCGGTCTGGCTGCAGCAGGCGGAACTGGCGTCCTGCGACTTCTACTGAGTCACTGCCGACTCACGAACAACCCTCGCCCTGCGGCGGGGGTTTTTTTATGCCCCAAGCCCGATGCCGTCAAGCGCAAGGTCGTATTTGGCAAGCCATTCTTCTACACTTTCCCCATCGACCAACACCACGAGAGAACGGTATGAGTGACAAGATCCCTATCGGCATCAGCGCCTGTTTACTGGGCGACGCGGTGCGTTTCGACGGTGGCCACAAGCGGCTGGCCTTCGCGGTGGAACAGTTGGCGCCCTATGTGCGCTTTGAGCCCGTATGCCCGGAAATGGCGATCGGCCTGCCCACGCCGCGCCCGGCGCTGCGCCTGGTGAAACAGGCGCAGCCGTGGCCGGCGATGCGCTACAGCAACGACGCCGGCGTGGATCTGACCGAGGAGATGCGCAGTTTCTCCGCGCAGCGCGTGGCCGCGTTGCAGCACCTGTGCGGCTATATCGTCTGCGCCAAGTCGCCGAGCTGCGGCCTGGAACGGGTGCGGGTCTACAGCGAGAACGGCAAGGACTCGCGTAAAAACGGCGTCGGGCTGTTTACCGCCGAGCTGCTGCGCCAGATGCCGTGGCTGCCGGTGGAAGAGGATGGGCGTTTGCAGGATGCGGCGCTGCGGGAAAACTTTATCGAGCGAGTGTACGCGCTGTATGAGTTGAACATGCTGTGGCGTCAGGGGCTGACCCGCGGCGGGCTGATCGCGTTTCACAGCCGCTACAAGCTGTCGCTGCTGGCGCATTCGCAGCCGGCGTACCGCGAACTGGGGCGTTTCGTCGCCGACATTCATCGCTGGGACTCGCTGGAAGACTTCGCCGTGGAGTACCGCAGCCGCCTGATGGCGCTGTTGGCGCACAAGGCGACGCGCCGCAACCATACCAACGTGCTGATGCACGTGCAGGGTTACTTCCGCCGCCAGCTCAGCGCGGCGCAGCGCCAGGAGCTGGCGCACCTGATCGACCGCTACCGGCAGGGCATGCAGCCGCTGCTGGCGCCGATCGCCTTGCTTAAGCATTACATGGCGGAATACCCCGACAGTTATCTGGCGGAACAACGCTATTTCGAACCTTATCCGGAGGCGCTGCGTTTGCGTTACGGCCATTGATTGACAAGGGAATTTTATGACCACGCATCTGGTCTGGTTGCGTAACGATCTGCGTATCACCGACAACAAAGCGCTGCACGCTGCCTGCAGCGATCCCAAAGCCCGGGTGCTGGCGGTGTTTATCGCCACCCCGCAGCAGTGGCGGGAACATGAGATGGCGCCGCGGCAGGCGGCGCTGATCCACGCCAGCCTGCGGGCGGTACAGCAGGCGCTGGCGCAAAAGGGCATTGCGCTGCATTGCCATGCCGGCACGGACTTTGCCGCGTCGATCGACTGGCTGGCGGAGTATTGCCGGCGAGAGCAGGTGGACGCACTGTTTTACAACCGCCAGTACGAACTGAATGAACGGCGACGCGATGCGCGGCTGGAGCAGCAGTTGAATGGACGGGTAACGTGCCACGGTTTTGATGACAGCCTGCTGTTGCCGCCGGGCAGCGTGCTAACCGGCGGCGGCGAGATGTACAAGGTTTATACGCCGTTTCGCAACGCCTTCATTCAGCGCCTGACTGAGTCCGACGTGAGCTGCCTGCCGGCGCCGAAGATCCGTGCCGATGGCGCGTTGCCTGCGCCTGAAGCGCCGGCGGCGTTCGATTATCCCGCGGCGGACATCGGGGATGATTATCCCGCCGGCGAGGAGGCCGCGCTGCAGCGGCTGCGCGCCTTTTGTCGTGAGCAGGTGCAAGATTACCTTCGGCAGCGCGATCTGCCCGCCATCGCCGGCACCAGCAGCCTGTCGCCCTATCTGGCGATCGGCGTGCTGTCGCCGCGCCAGTGTTTTAACCGCCTGCGCGCCGAATGCCCGCAGCTGCTGGAAGATCGCGAGAGCGGCGCTTTCGCCTGGCTGAACGAGCTGATTTGGCGCGAGTTCTATCGCCACCTGCTGGTGGCCTACCCCGAGCTGTGCCGCCATCGTCCCTTTATCGCCTGGACGGACAAGGTGCGCTGGAGCGCTGACGCGGCGAAGCTGCAGGCCTGGCAGCGGGGCGAAACCGGCTATCCGATCGTCGATGCCGCCATGCGCCAACTGAACGCTACCGGCTGGATGCACAACCGGCTGCGCATGATCAGCGCCAGTTTTCTGGTGAAGGATCTGCTGATCGACTGGCGCGCCGGGGAGCGCTATTTCATGTCGCAACTGCTGGACGGGGATCTGGCGGCCAATAACGGCGGCTGGCAGTGGGCGGCCTCCACCGGCACCGACGCCGCGCCGTATTTCCGCATCTTTAACCCGACCACTCAGGGTGAACGTTTTGATCCACAAGGCACTTTCATCCGTAAATGGTTGCCGGAACTGGCGGATGTGCCCGACAATGACATCCATTACCCCCACCGCTGGGCGGAAAAGCAGCGCCGTACGCTGAACTACCCGCTGCCGATCGTCGATCACAAACAAGCCCGCGTGGAGACGTTGGCGGCGTTCGAGGCGGCGAAACGGGGAGAGTCTTGAGGCAACTGCAAGGAGCGACGTAATGATGAAAAAGGTGCTGGCCCTGTGCCTGAGCGGCTATTCTGCGCTGGCGATCGCCGGCTTTGACGTGGTGGCGCTGGGCGTCGACGGCGGCGTCAGCGACGGCAACCTGACCTCTTATCTGATCCGCAGCGATAATCAGCCGCAGTATGTGGCGCTGGACGCCGGCTCGCTGCTGCCGGGCATCGCCAAAGGGCTGGAGAAGGGCAGTTTCCCGCAGGTGACCCCCGAGCTGGCTGCGCCTTACACGCCGCAGGGCTATGTGTTCCGGCAGTTGATCGGCGGCTATTTCATCAGCCACGGCCATCTGGACCACGTGGCGGGGCTGATCGTCGGCTCGCCCGAGGATAATAAAAAAACCGTTTACGCCCAGGCGGACACCGTGCTGACCCTGCGCAACCATTACTTCAACTGGAAGGCCTGGCCGAACTTTACCGACGCCGGCAACGGCTCGCGGCTGGGCACCTACCGGCTGCAAACGGTGCGGCCGCAGCAGCGCTTTACCCTCGGCCTGACCGGGTTGACCGGCGTGATGTACCCGCTCAGCCACGATCGCTACCCGTCGTCAATGCTGCTGATTTCCAACGGCAACGAGTTCTTCGCCTACTTCGGCGATACCGGGCCGGACAAGGTGGAGCAGTCGCGCGATCTCGATACCGTGTGGCGCGTGCTGGGGCCGCTTGTCGAGCAGAAAAAGCTCAAGGGCATGATTATCGAAACCTCTTACCCCAACGGGGTGGAGGACAAACATCTATACGGCCATCTGACGCCGGCCTGGCTGCTGAAGGAGCTGAAGAACCTGACGCAGTACAGCGGCGGCGAAGGCTCGCTGAACGGTCTGCCGGTGGTGATCAGCCACATCAAGCCGAGCCTGAAGCAGGGCGAAGACGCGCGCGCCGCCATTGCGCAGCAGCTGGCGCAGGGCAACGATCTGGGGGTGAAATTCATCCTGATGGCGCAGGGCGATCGGCAGACATTTTGACTATGAAGAGAGAAGAGAATGCGTAACCTCGATCTGGAACAACTGATCAACACGGAACTGAATGCCGCGGCGTTTCAGGACTATGCCCCCAATGGATTGCAGGTGGAAGGGCGCCCGCACGTGCAGCGCATCGTGACCGGCGTCACCGCCTGTCAGGCGCTGTTGGACGCCGCGTTGGCGCATCAGGCCGACGCGATCATCGTGCATCACGGCTATTTCTGGAAAAACGAGGCGCCGGCGGTGCGCGGCATGAAGCGCAACCGCCTGAAAACGCTGTTGACCCACGACATCAATCTGTACGGCTACCACTTGCCGCTGGACGCGCATCCGGTGCTGGGCAACAACGCGCAGCTGGCGCAGGCGCTGGGCATTCGGGTGATTGGCGACGTCGAGCCGCTGGTGCCGCACGGGGAATTCGAACAGCCGCTGACCGGCGAAGCGCTGCAACAGCGCATCGAAAGCCGGCTGGGGCGCGCGGTGCTGCACTGCGGCGATAACGCGCCTGAGCATATTCGCCGAGTGGCCTGGTGCACCGGCGGCGGCCAGGGCTTTATCGACAGCGCGGCGCGCTTCGGCGTCGATGCTTTCATCAGCGGTGAAGTGTCTGAGCAGACCATTCACAGCGCGCGCGAAATGGGCGTGCATTTCTTTGCCGCCGGCCACCACGCAACCGAGCGCGGCGGCGTGAAAGCGCTGGGGGAATGGCTGGCTCAGCACCACGGTTTTGATGTGACCTTTATCGATATCCCGAATCCCGCCTGATTTTTTTCTGCGTCGGATCCAGCCCGGCCTGCGCGCCGGCTGAATCCTTTTACCGCGCTATTTCCTTATTTTCCTTATGGTTGCGTTCTATTGACAGCCGGGGCTGCGTCACGCATAACTGGTGTGTTTTTCAGCGCGATAATAATAAGGAGAATAAGGGTGCAACAAGCGCGTTATTACCTTTTAGGTGAAAGAGCGGTAGTGCTTGAACTGTCGCCGCCGGTGACGTTGTCGAGCCAGCAGCGCATCTGGGCGCTGGCGGAAAAGCTGAATCATCATCCCGACGTGCGGGAAGTGGTGCCGGGAATGAACAACCTGACGCTGCTGTTGCATACGCCGCAGGCCGACGCCGAAGCGATGCTCGCGTTACTGCAGCAGGGGTGGGAAAGCAAAGAGCGCCTGACGCCGGAGTCGCGTCAGGTGGAGATCCCGGTTGTCTACGGCGGGGAACAGGGCCCTGATCTGGATGAGGTGGCGCGCCATACCGGCATGACGCCGCGACAGGTGGTGGAATGCCATGCGGCGGCGGCTTACGTGGTCTATTTTCTCGGCTTTCAGCCGGGCTTCTCCTATTTGGGCGGCATGCCGGAAAAACTGGCGACGCCGCGCCGCGCCGAACCGCGTCTGGCGGTGGCGGCCGGCTCCGTCGGTATCGGCGGCGGCCAGACCGGCATCTATCCGCTGGCGACGCCCGGCGGCTGGCAGCTGATCGGCCGCACGCCGCTGGCGTTGTTCAATCCCCATGAAATGCCGCCGACGCTGCTGCGCCCGGGCGATAGCGTACGCTTTGTGCCGCAGAAGGAGGGCGTATGCTGATTATTCTGCGCGCCGGCATCTATACCACGGTGCAGGATTTGGGCCGTGAAGGATTTCGCCGTCTGGGCATCAGTACCGGCGGCGCGTTGGATCAACCGGCGCTGAAGATCGCCAACCTGCTGGTGGGCAACGCGCCGGAGGCCGCCGGGCTGGAGATCACGCTCGGCCAGTTCAGCGCCGAGTTTACCCGTCCCGGCTGGATCGCCCTGACCGGCGCCGGCTGCGACGCGCAGCTGGACGGTAAGCCGCTGTGGACCGGCTGGCGCTACCCGGTGAAAAAGGGGCAGCGGCTGGTGCTGGGCACGCCGAAGCGCGGCATGCGCAGTTATCTCGCGATCGCCGGCGGTATCGCCGTGCCGGAAATGCTGGGCTCGCGCAGCACCGACATGAAAGCCGCTTTTGGCGGGTGCGAGGGGCGTAATCTGAAGGACGGCGATCGGTTGCCGCTGGGCAAATCCGCCGCTGAACCGCAAACCCGCTGTGGCGTGAAGCAGTTGCTGTTCACCAATCGCATCCGTGCGTTGCCGGGGCCGGAGTACGCCGAATTCAGCGAAGAGGCGCAAGATGCGTTTTGGCGCGCCGCCTGGCAGCTCAGCCCGCAGAGCAACCGCATGGGCTACCGTCTGCACGGCGGCACGCCGCTGGCACGCACCACCGACAGAGAGATGCTGTCGCACGGCCTGATGCCCGGCGTGGTGCAGGTGCCGCACAACGGCCAGCCGATCGTGCTGATGGCCGATGCGCAAACCACCGGCGGTTACCCGCGCATCGCCTGCGTGATCGAAGCCGATCTTTACCATTTGGCGCAGATCCGTCTCGGCGAACCGATCCATTTCGTTCTCTGTTCACTGGCCGAGGCGCAGCGCGCCAAGGCCGAGCAGGATCTTTTCCTTCGACAGATTGCCTGGGGGTTACATGATCGTTGATTTGAACGCCGATCTCGGCGAAGGCTGCGCCAACGACCAAGCGCTGTTGCAATTGGTGAGCTCGGCCAACATCGCCTGCGGCTTCCACGCCGGCGATGCGCAGACCATGCGTCAGTCGGTGCGCTGGGCATTGCAGTACGGCGTGGCGATCGGCGCCCACCCGAGTTTTCCCGATCGGGAGAATTTCGGCCGCACTCGCATGCAGCTACCGCCGGAAACGGTGTACGCGCAGGTGGTGTATCAGCTCGGGGCGCTGGCGGCCATCGCCCGCGCCGAGGGCGGGGTGATGGTGCACGTTAAGCCGCACGGCATGCTGTACAACCAGGCGGCGGTTGAGCCGGCACTGGCAGAAGCCATCGCCCGGGCGGTGCAGGCGGTCGATCCGGCGCTGCGGCTGGTGGGGCTGGCCGGCAGCGAGCTGATCCGCGCCGGGCAACGGCTCGGTCTGACCACCCGGCAGGAGGTGTTCGCCGATCGCGGTTATCAGGCCGACGGCACGCTGGTGCCGCGTGGTTTGCCGGGGGCATTGATCGAGGATGACGAACAAGCGCTGGCGCAAACCCTGGAGATGGTGCGCCATCACCGGGTGCGCAGCGTCGATGGCGTTTGGACCGCCGTACAGGCGGAGACCGTCTGCCTGCACGGGGACGGCGAGCATGCGCTGGCGTATGCGCGCAAGCTGCGGGACAGTTTTGTTCAACAGGGCATCCGCGTCAGCGCAGAGCAGTAAAGCAAGACACAACATCACAAACAAAAAAATTATTAGAAAATATCGAGGGAAGACTATGGAACAGGCCGTGAATCTCTGGCCACTGATCGGCATCGCCGCGATCGTGGTCGGGTTTGTATTGCGTTTCAATCCGGTGCTGGTGGTGATCGCCGCCGGCATCATCACCGGTCTGGCGGCGCTGATGCCGCTGGACGTCATTCTGGAAAAGCTCGGCGAGGGCTTTCTCAATACCCGAAACCTGCCGCTGATCCTGCTGCTGCCGCTGGCGGTGATCGGCCTGCTGGAACGTCACGGGCTGAAAGAGCGGGCGCAGGCGTGGATCGCCAAGATCAAAAGCGCCACCGCCGGCCGTTTGCTGATCGTGTACCTGTTCGTGCGCGAGATCACCGCGGCGATGGGGCTGACCAGCCTGGGCGGGCATCCGCAGATGGTGCGGCCGCTGCTGGCGCCGATGGCGGAAGGGGCGACGGAAAACCGTTACGGCGAGCTGCCGGAGCGCACCCGCCACCGCCTGCGCGCCATGTCGGCCGCTACCGACAACGTCGGGCTGTTCTTCGGCGAGGATATCTTCGTGGCCTTCGGTGCGATCATCTTCATGCATAACTTTATGCTGGAGTCCGGCGGCATTCAAACCGAGCCGCTGCATATCGCGCTGTGGGGCATTCCGACCGCCATTTTCGCTTTCCTGATTCACGCCTTCCGGCTGTATCGGATGGATAAACAGCTGAGCGCCGAGCTGGCGCAGCTGAATCAGGCGGCGCTGCAGGCGAAGGGGGAAGCGCGATGAACTTCCAGCAACAATACCTTTACTGGCTGGCCGGCGCGGTGCTGCTGATTGTGGCGGTGATGTCCTTGCGCGATCGCGCCAACCCGCGCCGCATCACCACCGGGCTGTTTTGGGGGCTGTACGGCCTGGTATTCCTGGTCGGCGACTGGACTTATCGCCTGTTGGGCGATGTACTGGGTGAGGGCAGCAACGAAAAACGCATGCTGCATATCATCGTTGGCGCGGTGGTGGTGGTGATGGCTCTGATTGCCGGCTTCGGCGGCGTGCGCCTCGGCAGCTATCACCAGCGGACGCCGCAGGAGCGCGAGGCGAGCGCCAAGCGCCTGGGCAACAAGCTGTTCATTCCCGCGCTGGCGATCCCGGTGGTGACGGTGGTCGGCGTGCTGCTGTTTAACAACGTGCCGGCGTTGCAAAACGCGGTATTCGGCAGCGGTAACCACGCGACGCTAATTACCCTGTTCTCGATGACCGTCGGCTGCCTGATCGGGTTGGCGATCGCGGTGACAATGACCCATGAGAAGGCGCTGCAGCCGATACAGGAAGCGCGGCGCCTGCTGGATTCGATCGGCTGGGCGTTCATTCTGCCGCAGATCCTCGCCACGCTGGGGCTGCTGTTTACCGTCGCCGGCGTCGGCACTGCGATCTCGCATTTGACCCAGGAATATCTGGCGGTCGATAACCGCTTTATCGCCGTGGCGGTCTACGCTATCGGTATGGCAGTGCTGACCATGGTGATGGGCAACGCCTTCGCCGCGTTCCCGATCGTTACCGCCGGCATCGGCATTCCGATCCTGGTGTTGCAGCACGGCGGCAACCCGGCGGTGATGGCGGCGATCGGCATGTTCTCCGGCTATTGCGGCACCCTGATGACGCCGATGGCGGCGAACTTCAACATTGTGCCGGCGGCGCTGCTGGAGTTGCCGGACAAGAATGCGGTGATCAAGGCGCAGGTGCCGACTGGCGTGCTGCTGCTGTTGGTTAACGTGTTCCTGCTGTATTTCCTGATGTTCCTGTAGGAGTAAGGATGCAAAAAGTATTGATTACCGGCTTCGAGCCGTTTGGCGGCGAGCGCCTCAATCCCTCCTGGGAAGTGGTGAAGCAGCTCAACGATATGGAACTGGTGGGCACGCGTATCGTGGCGCGCCAGTTGCCGTGCGTGTTCGGCGCCGCGCTGGAGGCGCTCAATGCGGCGATCGACGAGGTGCAGCCGGTGATGGTGCTGGCTATCGGCCAGGCCGGCGGCCGCACCGATATCACGATTGAACGGGTGGCGATCAACGTCGACGACGCGCGTATTCCCGACAATCAGGGGCAGCAGCCGGTGGATGAGCCGA
The DNA here is from genome assembly GCF_051172315.1 of Serratia sp. B501. NCBI lineage: Bacteria > Pseudomonadati > Pseudomonadota > Gammaproteobacteria > Enterobacterales > Yersiniaceae > Serratia > Serratia sp. B501. The sequence continues at coordinate 547,411 of NZ_JBPIZB010000002.1, read as the reverse complement.
TCGTCGCCGGCGGTCCGGCGGCCTATTTCAGCACTTTGCCGATCAAAGCGATGGTGAGTTCGATGCGCGAGGCCGGCATTCCGGCCGCCGTTTCGCAGACTGCCGGCACCTACGTGTGCAACCATGTGATGTATGGGCTGCTGCACCGTTTGAGCGGCCAACGCGAGGTGAAGGGCGGTTTTATCCATATCCCGTATCTGCCTGAGCAGGCGGCGGCGCACCCCGGCGCGCCGAGCATGGCGGCTTCGACGGTGCTGTTTGCGCTGGAGCTGGCCGTTTCCATCGCTTTGCAGGTGGAACACGATCTGAAAGTGGTGGGCGGCGCGACGCATTAATCAAGAGAATCCCCGGCGCATCGGGCTGCGCCGGGTCTACGCAAGGAGTGGTCTATGCCGGAAGGACCGGAGATCCACCGGGCGGCGGACAAACTGGCGGCGGCGGTGATCGATCAGCCGCTGACCGCCGTCGATTTCGCTTTTCCCCAGTTGAAGCACTACCGCCAGCGTTTGCTCGGCGAGCGCATCGTCGCCATCGAGCCGCGCGGCAAGGCGCTGTTGACCCACTTTTCCAATGGGCTGACGATGTACAGCCATAACCAGCTGTACGGCGTATGGAAAGTGGCGGCGGCGGGAGAGACGCCGGAGACCAAGCGCGATCTGCGGGTGCGGCTGGAAACCGCTCGCAGCGCAATATTGCTCTACAGCGCGTCCGACATCACCGTCGGGCCGCGGGAGGAGATAGAACAGCACCCGTTCCTGCAACGCATCGGCCCCGACGTGCTGGACATGTCGTTGACGGTGGCTGAGGTGCAGGAGCGTTTGCTGACGCCGCGTTTTCGCCGCAGGCAGCTGGGCGGCATGCTGCTCGACCAGGCGTTTCTCGCCGGATTGGGCAATTATCTGCGCGCCGAAATTCTGTGGCAGGCCGAACTGGCGCCGCAGCACAAACCGCAGGATCTGGCGCCGGAAGCGCTTTGGCGTCTGGCGGAGGCGCTGCTGGCGGTGCCGCGTCTTTCCTATCAGACTCGCGGGCAGGCGGATGAGAACCGCCATCACGGCGCGCTGTTTCGCTTCAAGGTGTTTCATCGCAGCGGCGAGCCCTGTGAGCGCTGCGGCGCGATGATTGTGCGCACCGACCTGTCGTCGCGGCCGTTTTATTGGTGCCCGGGCTGCCAGAAATAAGCAAAAAAAACGCCGCCCGAAGGGGCGGCGCTGTGCGGTTTCAGCCGGGGAAGCGGCTTACTTGGTTTTCAGCTGGGATTTGAAATCACGCTCGGCATAGCCGGTGTACAGCTGACGCGGACGAGCAATTTTGATGCCTTCGTCGTGCATTTCGTTCCAGTGCGCGATCCAGCCGATGGTGCGCGCGATGGCGAAGATCACGGTGAACATGGAAGAAGGAATGCCCATCGCCTTCAGGATGATGCCGGAGTAGAAGTCGACGTTCGGGTACAGTTTCTTCTCGATGAAGTACGGGTCGTTCAGCGCGATGTGCTCCAGCTCCATCGCCACCTGCAGCAGGTTGTCGTCCTTCTTGTTCAGCTCTTTCAGCACTTCGTGACAGGTCTCGCGCATCACGGTGGCGCGCGGATCGTAGTTCTTGTACACGCGGTGGCCGAAGCCCATCAGGCGGAAGGAGTCGTTCTTGTCCTTGGCGCGCTTGATGAATTCCGGAATGTGATCGACGGTCTTGATCTCTTCCAGCATTTTTAGCGCCGCTTCGTTGGCGCCGCCGTGCGCCGGCCCCCACAGGGAGGCGATGCCGGCCGCGATGCAGGCGAACGGGTTGGCGCCGGAAGAGCCGGCGGTGCGCACGGTCGAGGTAGAGGCGTTCTGCTCATGGTCGGCGTGCAGGATCAGGATGCGATCCATGGCGCGTTCCAATACCGGGTTCACCACGTACTCTTCGCACGGGGTGGCGAACATCATGTGCAGGAAGTTGCCGGCATAGGACAGATCGTTGCGCGGATAAACGAACGGCTGGCCCAGGGAGTATTTGTAGCACATCGCGGCCACGGTCGGCATTTTGGACAGCAGACGGAACGCGGTGATTTCACGGTGACGCTCGTTGTTGACGTCCAGCGCATCGTGGTAGAACGCCGCCAGCGCGCCGGTCACGCCGCACAGCACCGCCATCGGGTGCGAGTCGCGACGGAAGCCACGGAACAGATGGGTGATCTGGTCGTGGATCATGGTGTGGCGGGTAACGGTCGTTTTGAAGGTCTCGAACTCTTCCGGCGTCGGGGTCTCGCCGTACAGCAGGATGTAGCACACTTCCAGGTAGGAAGATTCTTTCGCCAGCTGTTCGATAGGGAAGCCGCGGTGCAGCAGCACGCCTTTGTCGCCGTCGATGAAGGTAATCTTGGATTCGCAAGAAGCGGTGGAGGTAAAGCCGGGATCAAATGTGAAATAACCTTTGGAACCCAGAGCGCGGACATCGAGGACATCAGGGCCCAGTGTCGGTGTCAATACGCCCAGTTCGATCGGAGCTTCGCTGTCGTTAATGGTTAGCGTCGCTTTCTTATCAGTCATTTACTGTCTCCTTAGCGCCTTATTTTAAAAACCACTAACAACTGAAATACCTTAAATCTCTGCAGGTTGCCCGCAAAAAATGGTGCGGACGCTAACTCTGTGAGCGACTGCGCAACTGTGCGCGGGTAGGGTACAGAGTGCTGACCAGGCGAACGAGACGGGTGACCAGTTGTTAACGATTCAGAGTAATTCGTTATAGTCTGTTAATCTTACCTATGAGCTGTTCGAAGAGATGTGAACCTATCCCAATAAACTGTTTTTATTTGCTTTATTTGCTTTTTGACGCCGGCAAAATCGAGCGGGAAACAACGGCTATTGGGATAGGTTCGCCAAATACACTGTTGCATAACTCGAACCCGGGGGGAAGTGTATCTGCTGACCCGTAGCGCATCATAGGACCGTTTGTGCCCCTATATGTAATGGAAATGTTGATCTCTTGTCAAATCAGATAATTAATTTTGCACTAATTGTGAAATCCGTGATCTGAATCACTGTTCGGGGGAAATGTTATCAAAGCGGTTGTATGAGAATTGTAATCAGAATGTGATCCTCCTATACTGCCGCCAGGTCTCCGGATTACCCTGAAGTAGGAGCACCCAGCGTTATAAATGCGCGCCGTTTGAGCACAGAGGATGTTGATGTTTGAGCGCGTGACGTGTAAGGGTTTTAGGCTCTTAACGCTGTCTGATCCCCGCCCAGGCCCGGAGGAAGGAAAATAATAAGAGCTGTGTGGGCAAATACGTGAAAAAACAACGACCTGTCAACTTGGATCTGCAAACGATCCGGTTCCCCGTAACTGCGATAGCGTCTATCTTACACCGAGTCTCTGGCGTAATTACCTTCGTTGCCGTGGGTATCCTCCTCTGGCTGCTGGGCCTGTCACTCTCTTCCCAAGAGGGGTTCCTGCAGGCGGCCGCCATCATGAATAGCTTCATCGTCAAATTCATATTCTGGGGCATCCTCACGGCGCTGGCCTATCACATTTGCGGTGGCATCCGTCACTTGTTAATGGATTTTGGCTACATCGAAGAGAGTTTGGCCGCCGGCACCCGTTCCGCCCAGGTGGCGATCGGTCTGACCGTCGTGCTGTCAGTTCTGGCTGGAGTCCTCGTATGGTAAACAACGTTTCTGCATTAGGGCGCAACGGCGTGCACGATTGGCTGCTGCTGCGTGCTTCCGCTATCATCATCACCCTGTACGTCCTGTATATCCTGGGCTTTTTCGTCACGGCTCCGGAACTCACTTATGACATCTGGCGCGGTTTCTTCGCCACTTCCATTACGAAAGTGTTCACTCTGCTGACCTTGCTGTCGATTCTGGTGCACGCCTGGATCGGGCTGTGGCAGGTGCTGACGGACTACGTCAAGCCGCTGGCGGTTCGCCTGGTGTTGCAGCTGGCTGTCGTGGTCGCGTTGCTGGTCTATTTACTGTACGGAACAATCGTAGTGTGGGGTGCTTAAATGAAACTGCCAGTCAGAGAGTTTGATGCCGTCGTAATCGGCGCCGGCGGTGCGGGCATGCGTGCCGCGCTGCAAATTTCCCAAGCGGGCTCGACCTGTGCCCTGCTGTCCAAAGTTTTCCCGACCCGTTCCCATACCGTGTCCGCCCAGGGCGGCATCACCGTCGCGCTCGGCAACAGCCACGAGGACAACTGGGAATGGCATATGTACGACACGGTGAAAGGTTCCGACTATATCGGTGACCAGGACGCCATCGAATATATGTGTAAAACCGGCCCGGAAGCGATTCTGGAACTGGAACACATGGGCCTGCCGTTCTCTCGCCTGGACGACGGCCGCATCTACCAGCGCCCGTTCGGCGGTCAGTCGCTGAACTTCGGCGGCGAGCAGGCGGCGCGTACCGCCGCCGCAGCCGACCGTACCGGCCACGCGCTGCTGCACACCCTGTACCAACAGAACCTGAAAAACCACACCACCATTTTCTCTGAGTGGTATGCGCTCGATCTGGTGAAAAACCAGGACGGCGCGGTGGTCGGCACCACGGCTATCTGCATCGAAACCGGTGAAGTGGTTTACTTCAAAGCCAAGGCCACCGTGCTGGCGACCGGCGGCGCAGGCCGTATTTACCAGTCCACCACCAACGCCCACATCAACACCGGCGACGGTGTCGGCATGGCGCTGCGCGCCGGCGTGCCGGTGCAGGACATGGAAATGTGGCAGTTCCACCCGACCGGCATCGCCGGCGCGGGCGTGCTGGTGACCGAAGGCTGCCGCGGCGAAGGCGGTTACCTGTTGAACAAACACGGCGAGCGCTTCATGGAGCGTTATGCGCCGAACGCCAAAGATCTGGCGGGGCGCGACGTGGTTGCCCGTTCGATCATGATCGAAATCCGCGAAGGCCGCGGCTGTGACGGTCCTTGGGGCCCGCACGCCAAGCTGAAGCTGGATCACCTGGGCAAAGAGGTGCTGGAATCCCGTCTGCCGGGCATTCTTGAGCTGTCCCGCACCTTCGCGCACGTCGATCCGGTGAAAGAGCCGATCCCGGTTATCCCAACCTGTCACTATATGATGGGCGGCATTCCGACCAAGGTGACCGGTCAGGCGTTGACCGTAAACGAGAAAGGCGAAGACGTGGTGATCCCTGGGCTGTTCGCCGTGGGCGAAATCGCCTGCGTATCGGTGCACGGCGCCAATCGTCTGGGCGGCAACTCGCTGCTGGACCTGGTGGTGTTCGGCCGTTCCGCCGGCATGCACCTGCAGGAATCGTTGGAAGAGCAGGGCGTGAGCCGTGACGCCAGCGACTCCGACGTGGAAGCTTCGCTTGATCGTCTGAACCGTTGGAACAATACCCGTTCCGGCGAAGACCCGGTCGAAATTCGCAAAGCGCTGCAGTCTTGCATGCAGCACAACTTCTCGGTATTCCGCGAAGGCGATGCGATGGCCAAGGGCCTGGAAGAACTGAAAGTGATCCGTGAACGTCTGAAGAACGCACGCCTGGACGATACCTCCAGCGAGTTCAACACCCAGCGCATCGAGTGCCTGGAGTTGGATAACCTGATGGAGACCGCGTATTCCACCGCCGTGTCGGCCAACTTCCGTACCGAGAGCCGTGGCGCACACAGCCGCTTCGACTACCCGGAACGCGATGACGCCAACTGGCTGTGCCATTCGCTGTATCTGCCGCAATCGGAAAGCATGACGCGTCGTGAAGTGAACATGCAACCGAAGCTGCGCCCGGCATTCCCGCCGAAAGTGCGTTCTTACTAATTGCGGAGATCGACAGATGAAACTCGAATTTTCCATTTATCGCTACAATCCGGATGTCGACGACGCGCCGCACATGCAGGACTACACCCTGGAAGCGGAAGAAGGCCGTGACATGATGCTGCTGGATGCGTTGATCCAGCTGAAAGAAAAAGATCCGACCCTGTCGTTCCGTCGCTCATGCCGCGAAGGCGTGTGCGGTTCCGACGGCCTGAACATGAACGGTAAAAATGGCCTGGCGTGCATCACTCCGGTTTCGTCGCTGCGCAAAGGCAACGGCAAGATCGTGATCCGTCCGCTGCCGGGGCTGCCGGTGGTGCGCGATCTGGTGGTGGATATGGGGCAGTTCTACACTCAGTATGAAAAGATCAAGCCTTACCTGCTGAACGACGGCAAGAATCCGCCGGCGCGTGAGCACCTGCAGTCGCCGGAACAGCGCGCCAAGCTGGACGGTCTGTACGAGTGCATCCTGTGCGCCTGCTGCTCGACTTCTTGCCCATCGTTCTGGTGGAACCCGGACAAGTTCATCGGGCCTGCCGGTCTGTTGGCGGCGTATCGCTTCCTGATCGACAGCCGTGACACGGAAACGCAAGAACGTTTAGATGATCTGGACGATGCTTTTAGTGTTTTCCGCTGCCATAGCATTATGAATTGTGTCAGTGTATGTCCTAAAGGCTTGAACCCGACGCGTGCGATCGGGCATATCAAGTCCATGCTGCTGCAACGCGGCGCATAAACGGAATGAGATGCTGCGCCGGGCTCTTTTCCGGCGCACATCCCATAGGGGAGGGAACCTCTAAAAACTGACCCGCGGCTGCGGCGCTATGCAGCCTGGTTCTTCCGCCGGTTTTTAGAGGTTCCTTGTAAGGGACCGCAAGGTCCATAACAGAACGTATCGGGCCGTCATGGCCGCAAGTACGTCGAGTGAACCGTTTTACGGCAAACCGTATTCATCACGGTAATTATGTTAACCACGGCGAAAACTAAAGCTTCAAAGCTTAAGGGATCATGATGCAGAACGGCGCAATGAAGGCCTGGCTGGATTCCTCCTATCTGGCGGGCGCGAACCAGTCTTACATAGAGCAGCTCTATGAAGATTTCTTAACCGATCCGGGTTCCGTTGAAGATAGCTGGCGTTCCATTTTTCAACAGCTACCAACCGCGGGTGTCAAACCCGATCAGCTCCACTCTCAAACGCGCGACTACTTCCGCCGCCTGGCGAAAGACTCCGCGCGCTACAACACCACCATCACCGATCCGGCAACCGACGCCAAACAGGTCAAGGTACTGCAGCTGATCAACGCCTTCCGCTTCCGCGGACATCAGCATGCCAACCTCGATCCGCTCGGCCTGTGGCAGCGTGAGCAAGTTCCTGACCTTGAGCCCGCTTACCACAACCTGACCGAAGCCGATTTCCAGGAAACCTTCAACGTGGGCTCTTTCGCCATCGGCAAAGAAACCATGAAGCTGGGCGATCTGTACGCCGCGCTGAAGCAGACCTACTGCGGTTCGATCGGCGCTGAATACATGCACATCACCAACACCGAAGAGAAACGCTGGATCCAGCAGCGCATCGAGTCGGTGGTGGGGCGCGCCAGCTTTACCGCCGACGAAAAACGCCGTTTCCTGAACGAGCTGACCGCTGCGGAAGGCCTGGAACGCTACCTGGGCGCCAAATTCCCGGGCGCCAAACGCTTCTCGCTGGAAGGCGGCGACGCGCTGGTGCCGATGCTGAAAGAGATGGTGCGCCACGCCGGCAAGAACGGCACGCGTGAAGTGGTGTTGGGCATGGCCCACCGCGGCCGTCTGAACGTGCTGATCAACGTGCTGGGCAAAAAGCCGGCCGACCTGTTCGACGAATTCGCCGGCAAGCATAAAGAACACCTCGGCACCGGTGACGTGAAATATCACCAGGGCTTCTCCTCCGACGTGGAAACCGAAGGCGGCATGGTTCACCTGGCGCTGGCGTTCAACCCGTCGCACCTGGAGATCGTCAGCCCGGTGGTCATGGGGTCGGTTCGCGCCCGTCGCGATCGTCTGGACGAAGCGCGCAGCAACATGGTGCTGCCGATCACCATCCACGGCGACGCCGCCATTACCGGCCAGGGCGTGGTTCAGGAAACCCTGAACATGTCTCAGGCTCGCGGCTACGAAGTGGGCGGCACTGTGCGCATCGTCATCAACAACCAGGTTGGCTTCACCACCTCCAACCCGCTGGATGCGCGCTCTACCGAATATTGCACCGACATCGCCAAAATGGTTCAGGCGCCGATCTTCCACGTTAACGCGGACGATCCGGAAGCCGTGGCCTTCGTCACTCGCCTGGCGTTGGATTTCCGTAACACCTTTAAGCGTGACGTGATGATCGATCTGGTCTGCTACCGTCGCCATGGGCACAACGAGGCCGATGAGCCGAGCGCCACCCAGCCGGTGATGTATCAGAAGATCAAGAAACACCCTACGCCGCGCAAAATCTACGCTGACATTCTGACCGAACAGAAAGTGGCCAGCCTGGAAGATGCCACGGAAATGGTCAACCTGTATCGTGATGCGCTCGACCGCGGCGATTGTGTGGTTGAAGAATGGCGTCCGATGAATCTGCACTCCTTCACCTGGTCGCCGTACCTGAACCACGAGTGGGACGAAGAGTACCCGAGCAAGGTTGAGATGAAGCGTCTGCAGGAACTGGGCCGCCGCATCAGCACCGTGCCGGAAGCGATCGAAATGCAGTCACGCGTGGCGAAAATCTACGCTGACCGCGCCGAGATGGCGGCGGGCAACAAGCCGTTCGACTGGGGCGCCGCCGAAACGCTGGCCTACGCCACCATGGCGGATGAAGGCATTCCAATCCGCATCTCCGGCGAAGATGCCGGCCGCGGCACTTTCTTCCACCGTCACGCGGTGGTGCACAACCAGAAAAACGGTTCGGTCTATGTTCCGCTGGCGAATATCCACAGCGGCCAGGGCGAATTCAAGGTCTGGGACTCCGTGCTGTCTGAAGAGGCGGTGCTGGCGTTCGAATACGGCTACGCCACGGCAGAACCGCGCACGCTGACCATCTGGGAAGCGCAGTTCGGCGACTTCGCCAACGGCGCGCAGGTTGTTATCGACCAGTTCATCAGCTCCGGCGAGCAAAAATGGGGCCGTATGTGCGGCCTGGTGATGCTGCTGCCGCACGGCTATGAAGGCCAGGGCCCAGAGCACTCCTCCGCGCGTCTGGAACGTTATCTGCAGCTGTGCGCTGAGCAGAACATGCAGGTGTGCGTCCCGTCCACGCCGGCGCAGGTTTACCACATGCTGCGTCGTCAGGCGCTGCGCGGTATGCGTCGTCCGCTGGTGGTGATGTCGCCGAAGTCGCTGCTGCGTCACCCGCTGGCGGTCTCTTCGCTGGACGAGCTGGCCAACGGCACCTTCCTGCCGGCGATCGGCGAGATCGACGATTTGGATCCGAAAGCGGTCAAGCGCGTCGTGCTGTGCTCCGGTAAGGTTTACTACGACCTGCTGGAACAGCGTCGCAAGAACGAGCAGAAAGACGTGGCCATCGTGCGCATCGAGCAGTTGTATCCGTTCCCGCATCAGGCCGTGCAGGCCGTGCTGGAGCAATACTCGCACGTGCATGACTTCGTCTGGTGTCAGGAAGAGCCGCTGAACCAGGGCGCCTGGTACTGCAGCCAACACAACTTCCGTGAAGTGGTGCCGTTCGGGGCTTCTTTACGTTACGCAGGACGTCCGGCCTCCGCCTCTCCGGCGGTGGGTTATATGTCCGTACACCAGAAGCAGCAGCAGGCTCTGGTGAATGATGCGCTGAATATTGACTAATGTTCGCTCGCTTGCCGGCCGAGGGGCCGGCAAGCAGATGATAAAAAACTTAAGGGAAAGCTAAATGAGTAGCGTAGATATTCTGGTTCCTGACCTTCCTGAATCGGTTGCCGATGCGACCGTAGCCACCTGGCACAAGAAACCGGGCGACAGCGTTCAGCGTGACGAAGTCCTGGTTGAAATCGAAACCGACAAAGTGGTGTTGGAAGTGCCGGCCAGTGAAGCGGGTATTCTCGATGCTATCGTGGAAGAAGAGGGCGCGACCGTACTGTCTCGCCAGCTGCTCGGCCGCATCCGTCCGGGCGACAGCTCCGGCAAGCCGACCGCTGAGAAGAGCCAGGAGAAAGAAGCCACGCCTGCACAGCGCGCGACCGCGAGCCTGGAAGAAGAAAGCAATGACGCGCTCAGCCCGGCGATTCGCCGCCTGATTGCTGAACACGATCTCGATGCCGGCGCCATCAAAGGCACCGGCGTGGGTGGCCGCATTACGCGTGAAGACGTGGAAGCGCACCTGGCCAAAGGCGGCGCCGCTGCCAAACCAGCCGCCGCTGAAGCCGCGCCGCAGCCTGCTCTGGCCGGCCGCAGCGAAAAACGCGTGCCGATGACCCGCCTGCGCAAACGCGTCGCCGAGCGTCTGCTGGAAGCGAAAAACAGCACCGCGATGTTGACCACCTTCAACGAAATCAACATGCAGCCGATCATGGATCTGCGCAAGCAGTACGGCGAAGCCTTCGAGAAACGCCACGGCGTGCGTCTGGGCTTCATGTCCTTCTACATCAAGGCGGTGGTTGAAGCGCTGAAGCGTTTCCCGGAAGTGAACGCGTCGATCGACGGTTCCGACGTGGTTTACCACAACTACTTCGACATCAGCATCGCGGTTTCCACCCCACGCGGCCTGGTGACGCCGGTACTGCGCGATGTAGACGCCATGAGCATGGCTGACATCGAGAAGAAAATCAAAGAGCTGGCCGTTAAGGGCCGCGACGGCAAACTGACCGTGGAAGAGCTGACCGGCGGTAACTTCACCATTACCAACGGCGGCGTATTCGGCTCCCTGATGTCCACCCCGATCATCAACCCGCCGCAGAGCGCCATCCTGGGCATGCACGCCATCAAAGATCGCCCAATGGCGGTCAATGGTCAGGTGGTGATCCAGCCGATGATGTATCTGGCGCTGTCTTACGACCACCGCCTGATCGACGGTAAAGAATCCGTCGGTTATCTGGTGACGGTCAAAGAGATGCTGGAAGATCCGGCTCGTCTGCTGCTGGACGTCTAGTAACCCTTGCCGGGCGCGGCACGCCGCGCCCGCACTCTGTGCTATGTGGCCGGAAAACCATGCGGTTTACCGCGTAACAATGGTCCGGCTAAAAACCTTCAGAACTGAATGGATAGAACATCATGAATTTACACGAATATCAGGCAAAACAGCTGTTTGCTCGGTATGGCATGCCGGCACCAACCGGTTACGCCTGTACCACTCCGCGTGAAGCAGAAGAAGCCGCATCCAAAATCGGCTCCGGCCCGTGGGTGGTGAAATGTCAGGTTCATGCTGGCGGCCGCGGTAAAGCGGGCGGCGTTAAAGTCGTCAACAGCAAAGAAGATATCCGTGCCTTCGCGGAAGCCTGGTTGGGCAAACGTCTGGTGACTTACCAGACTGACGCGCTGGGCCAGCCGGTTAACCAGATCCTGGTAGAAGCGGCGACCGACATCGATAAAGAGCTGTACCTGGGGGCCGTTGTAGACCGCGCGACCCGTCGCATCGTATTCATGGCGTCTACCGAAGGCGGCGTGGAAATCGAGAAAGTGGCGGAAGAAACCCCGGAACTGATCCACAAAATGACCATCGATCCGCTGGCGGGTCCACAGCCTTATCAGGGCCGTGAACTGGCCTTCAAACTGGGCCTGACCGGCAAGCAAGTCAGCCAGTTTGCCAAGATCTTCATGGGTCTGGCCACGCTGTTCCTGGAGCGCGACCTGGCGATGGTTGAGATCAACCCGCTGGTGATCACCAAGCAGGGCGATCTGGTGTGCCTGGACGGCAAACTGGGCGCCGACGGCAACGCCCTGTTCCGTCAGCCTGAACTGCGTGAAATGCGTGACCCTTCGCAGGAAGACGAGCGTGAATCCCGTGCGGCTCAGTGGGAGCTGAACTACGTTGCCCTCGACGGCAACATCGGCTGCATGGTGAACGGCGCCGGTCTGGCGATGGGCACCATGGACATCGTTAAACTGCACGGCGGTGAACCGGCCAACTTCCTGGACGTTGGCGGCGGCGCGACCAAAGAGCGCGTGACCGAAGCGTTCAAAATCATCCTGTCCGACGACAAGGTGAAAGCGGTTCTGGTTAACATCTTCGGCGGTATCGTACGTTGCGATCTGATCGCCGACGGCATCATCGGCGCAGTGGCTGAAGTGGGCGTTAACGTCCCGGTCGTTGTGCGCCTGGAAGGGAACAACGCCGAACTGGGCGCCAAGAAACTGGCGGACAGCGGCCTGAATATCATTGCTGCGACCAGCCTGACTGATGCGGCTCAGCAAGTTGTTGCAGCAGTGGAGGGTAAATAATGTCCATCTTAATCGATAAAAACACCAAAGTAATTTGCCAGGGCTTCACCGGTAGCCAGGGGACTTTCCACTCCGAACAAGCTATCGCTTACGGCACCAAAATGGTTGGCGGCGTCACCCCAGGCAAAGGCGGCACTCAGCACCTGGGTCTGCCGGTGTTCAACACCGTGCGCGAAGCGGTTGAAGCGACCGGCGCGACGGCCTCCGTCATCTACGTTCCAGCGCCGTTCTGCAAAGACTCCATTCTGGAAGCGATCGATGCCGGCATCAAATTGATCATTACCATCACCGAAGGCATCCCGACCCTGGACATGCTGACCGTGAAAGTGAAACTGGACGAAGCCGGCGTGCGCATGATCGGGCCGAACTGCCCAGGCGTGATCACCCCGGGCGAGTGCAAAATCGGCATCATGCCTGGCCACATCCACCTGCCGGGCAAAGTGGGCATCGTTTCCCGCTCCGGTACCCTGACCTATGAAGCGGTGAAACAAACCACCGATGCCGGTCTGGGCCAGTCCACCTGCGTGGGCATCGGCGGTGACCCGATCCCGGGCTCCAACTTCATCGATATCCTGAAGATGTTCCAGCAGGATCCGCAGACCGAAGCGATCGTGATGATCGGTGAGATCGGCGGCAGCGCTGAAGAAGAAGCGGCAGCTTACATCAAAGAACACGTCACCAAACCGGTCGTGGGCTACATCGCCGGCGTGACCGCGCCAAAAGGCAAGCGTATGGGCCACGCGGGCGCCATCATCGCAGGCGGCAAAGGCACGGCGGACGAGAAGTTTGCTGCGCTGGAAGCGGCGGGCGTGAAAACCGTTCGCAGCCTGGCGGACATCGGCGACGCGGTAAAAGCGGTGCTGAAGCGCTAAGATATTAGTACGAAAAAACACTATCTCGACATGTTTGGCCACCCATTGGGTGGCCTTTTTTATGGGTGAAGATCAGAACTCGTTGAGCGCCTTGATCAGCGCGATCCGATCCTGCAGGCGGCGCTGCAGCACCGGATCCGCGGCGGCTTGCCGCTGTTGCTCCAGCGAGGTGAGGGCGGTGCGGTAATCGTCGGCGTTGTGGAACAGCGCGTCTTTGACGTTGATCGAGGCGACGTTGGTGTAGCGGCCATCGTCGGTGGTCGGCACCTGGATAACGCCTTCATTGAGCAGCCGTTTGACAATCGCCCGCTGCGGTTCGTATCCCGCCATGCCGACCAGCTTCCAGCGCTGCGGCGGCACGCTCTGATACTGGCCGTGTTTCACTTCCGTCAGGTAGCGCAGAGCCAGGTTGCGAATGGTGCCTTCTTCTTCACCGTATTGCGCTTTGCTGTCGAACAGCACCGGGAAGGATTGCCCCTCCAGCGCGCCGCCCTTCTGCGTCAGGTGGCCCATACGGTAACTGTTCATACCCAGGCGGATCGGCATGTCGTCGGTGACCGGCGTGCCGTCTGCCAGGCGCAGACTGACGATGCGTGAACCGGCCGGTTGACGCAGATCGATAGTGTAAGTGACGCCGTCGAAGAAATCGTTGGTGGAATATTTGGACGAGCGCCGCGCCGGGTTAAAGCTGTAGGTGACGTCGCCCGGCTGCAGCTGATTGAAATAATCGGCAGACCACTCCATGTAGCGTTTAAGCGCTTTGCCGTTGAGCTGATAAACGGTGATCTCGCCGCCGGCGTATTGGTAGTTAAAGGCGATATCCTTGGCCTTGATGTCGCCGACATCCAGTTTGGCGCGATCGTTGTCGATCTGCAGGGCGATCACCTGCGCCAGCGGTGCATAGTGACGGGCGGCCTGCTGGAATAACTCACTGATGCCGGTATCCTGAACGTGTACCTGAGGAATGCCGCGGAACTCGTCGGCAGGCACCAGATCGCTGCCGCTCAGCTTCGCCACGACTCGGTTGGCGTTGGCGCGCAAAATGTCATGATACGGCTGGTAGAGAGCCTGCATGGCGCTGTCCGGCGCCAGCCCCTTGATGGAATAGGTGTAGCTGTTTTTGTCGATCAGCGTGAATTTGCCATCGCGGCGTTCAAATTGCAGGTCAATGCGTGACAGCGCGCGACCGTACTTATCCGGCTCCGTGATGATGACGCCGTTCACCACCGCTTTGTCGATCTTCACATGCATGTGGCCGGCGACGATCGCCGCCAGCTCCGGGTTGGCGTTGGCGATGTCCGCCACGCCGGTGCCGGGGCGCTGGTTCTCGTTGTCGATGCCCATATGCGCGACCAGCACGATCGCGTCGACCTGGCCGTCGATCTGCCTGATGACCTGTTTCACCGCCTGTACCGGATCGGTGAAGTTTAGCCCTTTGATGCGATCGGTGCCCTTGGCGAATTCCGCAGTCATCGGCGTGTCCATGCCGATAATGCCGATCTTCACGCCCTGGCGTTCAAGGATGGTATAGGCCGGCAGATAAGGTTTGCCGCTGTCCCAGACGATGTTGCCCGCCAGCGCCGCGCCTTTAAACTGTTTGAGCGGCGTGGCCAGCGCCGGCAGACCGAAGTCGAATTCGTGGTTGCCCATCACCCAAACGTCGTAGTCAAGCGCGTTGAGGCCCAGCATCATCGGGCTGACGGCCTCCTGTTTGAAGGTTTCGACGAAGTTGCCCTGGATGGTGTCGCCGGCGTCCACCAGAATCAGGTTGGGCTGTTCGGCGCGCACCTTTTTGACCTGGGTGGCTATCTGGCTCAGGCTGCCCGCCAGGTTTTCCGTGTCGCTGGCGTAGTCCCAGGGCACGAAAGTGCCGTGCAGATCGGAGGTGCCCAACAGGGTGATATTTACCGTTTCGGCGGCCATGGCGTTTCCCGAGAGTCCCAAGACAGAGGCAAAGATGATTTTTTTCATAAGTTATTGTCACTCAATGCAATTTTAACATAAGTGGTCATTTTGCTACAAAATCGCAACCTTTACGATCCCATTGCGAGAAATAGACTAATATTGGAGAGAGATTTGTTGTTTTGTGACTGCTATCACTGTCACGGCTTATTGGAAATAAAAGGTTAATTATGTCGCATAATAAGTGCGTAATAATACAATGGCGGCTCTTTTGAATTACATTTATTTAACACAAAAATATCATTAAAAAACAATTAAACCATTGCGCAACATGACCCTAAGAAAATTATGCGAAATGTGCTGATGAATATGGAAATAATATGCGGATAGGCTTAAATTGTCTCAGATCAAATTAGGCCGAAGTACCTCTTTCGGCTAAGATTTGACCTGTAACCAAAAGTCCAACCCACGTCACGTAAAAACCTATTTATTGTGTGGGATTGGGCGAGTATCATCCATGTTGTGATTATGGATGGTTGATCTTGTTGCATTTGTTACCCGTTGTCGGTTTTCAGTGGCGTGCTTGTCGACGGCCCGTGCGGGCTATTGGCCGAGTGTGCGGTTGAAAGCGGAGAAGCTGGATCAAATTTGTTGTGTTTAAGGGCATTCACTGCGGGGCGTTACTGGCGGCTTTGAAAGAAGCGTGCCGATAACCGCGTGTCGGAGTCTTCCTGCGAGGAGCAAGGAGTCAAGATGTTTGATATTGTCGAACTGTCGCGCTTACAGTTTGCTTTAACGGCGATGTACCATTTCTTATTTGTCCCATTAACGCTCGGTATGGCGTTCTTGCTGGCAATTATGGAAACGGTATATGTCCTGTCTGGCAAACAAATCTATAAAGACATGACCAAATTCTGGGGAAAGTTATTTGCGATTAACTTTGCTCTGGGTGTGGCCACCGGTTTGACCATGGAGTTCCAGTTCGGGACTAACTGGTCATATTTCTCTCATTACGTCGGCGATATCTTCGGGGCCCCACTGGCTATCGAAGGTCTGATGGCGTTCTTCCTTGAATCGACGCTGGTCGGCCTGTTCTTCTTCGGCTGGGATCGTCTGAGCAAGGTGCAGCACATGGCGGTAACCTGGTTCGTGGCACTCGGCTCCAACCTGTCCGCGCTGTGGATCCTGGTCGCCAACGGCTGGATGCAGAACCCGATCGCGTCGGATTTCAACTTCGAAACCATGCGCATGGAGATGGTCAGCTTCTCCGAGCTGGTCCTTAACCCGGTTGCGCAGGTGAAATTCGTTCACACCGTGGCTGCAGGCTACACCACCGGCGCCATGTTCGTGCTGGGCATCAGCGCTTACTACCTGCTGAAGGGCCGCGACATCGCTTTCGCCAAACGCTCCTTCGCCATCGCAGCCAGCTTCGGCATGGCTGCGGTGCTGTCGGTGATCGTGCTGGGTGACGAATCCGGTTACGAAATGGGCGACGTACAGAAAACCAAACTGGCCGCCATCGAAGCGGAGTGGGATACCCAGCCGGCGCCGGCGTCCTTCACCCTGTTCGGCATCCCCGATCAGGACAAGATGGAAAACTCCTTCTCTATTCAGATCCCGTATGCGCTTGGCCTGATCGCCACGCGTTCCACCGACACTCAGGTCACCGGCCTGAAAGATCTGCTGGCGCAACATGAAGTGCGCATCCGCAACGGCATGAAAGCCTACCAGCTGCTGGAAGAGCTGCGCGGCGGCAATACCGATCCTGCGGTGCGTGCGGAATTCAACAAAACCAAGCAAGACCTGGGCTACGGCATGCTGCTGAAGCGTTATACCCCGAACGTCAGCGACGCGACGGAAGCGCAGATCCAGCAGGCGACCAAGGACTCCATTCCACGCGTGGCGCCGCTGTACTTCGCCTTCCGCATCATGGTGGCCTGTGGCGTGCTGATGCTGCTGATTATCGGTCTGTCCTTCCTGAGCGTGGTGCGCGGCCGCATCGGCCAGAAAAAATGGCTGTTGCGTGCGGCGCTGTATGGCTTGCCGCTGCCGTGGATCGCGGTGGAAGCCGGCTGGTTCGTGGCGGAATACGGCCGTCAACCGTGGGCGATTGGTGAGGTGCTGCCGACCGCAGTCGCCAACTCTTCGCTGACCGCGGGCGACATTCTGTTCTCGATGGGGCTGATTTGCGGCTTGTACACCCTGTTCCTGGTGGCTGAAATGTACCTGATGTTCAAGTTTGCGCGTCTGGGTCCAAGCAGCCTGAAAACCGGCCGCTACCACTTTGAACAACCGACTGCCGCCGTGCAGGAAGCGCGCTAAACAGGAGTCCACGTATGTTTGACTATGAAGTACTGCGATTTATCTGGTGGGTGCTGGTTGGCGTACTGCTGATCGGCTTCGCCGTCACCGACGGTTTCGACATGGGCGTCGGCATCCTGGTGCGCATCATCGGTAAAACCGATACCGAGCGCCGGGTGATGATCAACTCCATCGCCCCTCACTGGGACGGTAACCAGGTGTGGCTGATCACCGCCGGCGGCGCGCTGTTCGCCGCCTGGCCGATGGTCTACGCAGCGGCCTTCTCGGGCTTCTACGTCGCCATGATCCTGGTGCTGGCGGCGTTGTTCTTCCGCCCGGTCGGTTTTGACTACCGTTCCAAGCTGGAGAGCAGCCGCTGGCGCAACATGTGGGACTGGGGCATCTTCATCGGTTCCTTCGTGCCTGCGTTGGTGTTCGGCGTGGCGTTCGGCAACCTGCTGCAGGGCGTGCCGTTCCATGTGGACGAGTACCTGCGTCTGTTCTACACCGGCAACTTCTTCCAACTGCTGAATCCGTTCGGTCTGTTGGCAGGCGTGGTCAGTCTGACCATGCTGGTCACTCAGGGCGCGACCTACCTGCAGATGCGCACCACCGGCGAGATCCACCTGCGGTCACGCGCCGCAGCGCAGATCGCGACGCTGATCATGGCGGTATGCTTCCTGCTGGCGGGTGTGTGGCTGGTTAAAGGCATCGACGGCTACGTGATCACTTCGGCGCTGGACACCATGGCGGAATCCAACCCGCTGCGTAAAGAAGTGGCGCATCAGGCCGGCGCATGGCTGATCAACTTCAACAAGTATCCGCTGCTGTGGGCCTTGCCTGCACTGGGCGTGGTGCTGCCGTTGTTCACCATCCTGTTCTCGCGTCTGGAGAAAGGCGCGCTGGCGTTCGTCACCTCGTCGCTGACCATCGCCTGCGTCATCCTCACCGCCGGGGTCACCATGTTCCCGTTCGTGATGCCGTCCAGCACCGTGCCTAACGTCAGCCTGACCATGTGGGACGCGACGTCGAGCCTGTTGACGCTGAAAGTGATGACCGTCGTGGCGGCGATCTTCGTGCCTATCGTTTTGGCGTACACCAGCTGGTCGTACTACAAAATGTTCGGTCGTCTCGACAAGAACTACATCGAAAACAACAAGCATTCGCTGTACTAAGGATAAGGAGCTAAACCATGTGGTATTTTGCCTGGATTCTCGGAACGCTTCTTGCCTGCGCCTTCGGCATCATCACGGCGCTGGCGCTTGAGCAGAGCGAAGCGACCAAAGCTCAGCAAGACGGTAAGTAATGAGCTCGTCCGTGATTGACAAGCTGTACGCTGTCACCGACAAGGGCCCGGTTCGGGCCCTTTCCCTGGTGCTGGCGTTGATTTTGGCGGGGTGCGTGTTCTGGGATCCGACGCGTTTCGCCGCCAAAACCAGCTCGCTGGAGATTTGGGAAGGGCTGTTGCTGATTTGGGCCGTATGCGCCGGAGTGATCCACGGTTTCGGATTCCGCCCGCAGCGCAGCGTCTGGCGCGCTTTTTTCGCGCCGCTTCCTGCAATTGTGATCTTGTGCGCAGGATTACTTTACGTTTCTTTATAATCTCCCCGATGTCCCCACGTTATGGGCCCTCACGGCCCATAATTATTTTCATTCCCATCTTGTAACCCATTCCCAACCCGATCCGTCTTGCGTATAGTAGCAGCGTTAAATTGCATTGCTGGGAAGTAGAGTGAGTAATACGTTGTTTCGATGGCCGGTTCGCGTTTACTACGAGGATACCGATGCCAGTGGTGTGGTCTATCACGCCCGCTACGTCGCCTTTTTTGAAAGAGCGCGCACAGAGATGCTGCGTCAGCACAACTTTCATCAACAGCAGCTGCTCAGTGAACAAGTCGCTTTTGTCGTCCGGCGCATGACGGTGGATTATCTGGCTCCGGCTCGTCTTGACGAGCAACTGGAGGTCCAGAGTGAAATCACCTCTCTGCGCGGGGCTTCTCTCACGTTTGCTCAACGCATTGTCAATTCTGACGGGGCCCTACTGAGCCAGGCAGATGTCCTGATTGCCTGTATTGATCCACACCAAATGAAGCCAAGAGCGCTTCCTAAGTCTATTGTCGCGGAGTTTAAGCAGTGACTGACATGAACATCCTAGATTTATTCTTGAAGGCGAGCCTGCTGGTTAAGCTTATCATGTTGATTTTGATATGCTTCTCGGTAGCCTCTTGGGCGATCATCATTCAGCGCACCCGCATCCTCAATGCGGCGACGCGTGACGCCGAAGCCTTTGAAGACAAATTCTGGTCCGGTATCGAGCTTTCCCGTCTGTACCAGGAAAGTCAGGCGCGTCGCGATAGCCTGACCGGTTCCGAGCAGATCTTCCATTCCGGCTTCAAAGAGTTCGCCCGCCTGCACCGCGCCAACAACCATGCGCCGGAGTCGGTGATCGAAGGGGCGTCGCGTGCGATGCGCATTTCGATGAACCGTGAGCTGGAAACGCTGGAAACCCATATTCCGTTCCTCGGCACCGTCGGTTCGATCAGTCCGTACATCGGTCTGTTCGGCACCGTGTGGGGGATCATGCACGCCTTTATCGCGCTGGGCGCGGTGAAGCAAGCCACGCTGCAGATGGTGGCGCCGGGTATCGCCGAAGCGCTGATCGCCACCGCGATCGGTCTGTTCGCCGCCATCCCGGCGGTAATGGCCTATAACCGTCTCAACCAGCGCGTCAACAAGCTTGAGCAGAATTACGACAACTTTATGGAAGAGTTCACCGCTATTCTGCATCGTCAGGCCTTCTCCAGCGACAGCAAATAAGTAGGAGGTAGCATGGCGAGAGTACGTGGACGTAGTCGGCGCGAGCTGAAGTCCGAAATTAACATCGTTCCGCTGCTCGACGTGTTGCTGGTGCTGCTGCTGATCTTTATGGCAACCGCGCCAATCATCACGCAGAGCGTGGAGGTTGACCTGCCGGACGCCACCGATTCCAAAACGGTGTCCAGCGATGACAATCCGCCGGTGATCCTCGAGGTTTCCGGCGTAGGTCAATACACCCTGGTGGTGGATCACAACCGTATGGAGCTGCTGCCGCCTGAACAAGTCGCGGCCGAAGCCAAGTCGCGTTTGGCGGCTAACCCGAAAACGGTCTTTTTGATCGGCGGTGCGAAGGAAGTCCCTTACGATGAGATTATCAAGGCATTGAATATTCTCCATCAGGCGGGCGTGGCTTCCGTGGGGCTGATGACCCAGCCGATCTGACCGTAAGGCGAACGGCAACCCGGTTCCTGCGCTGCGGCCCAGGAACCCCGTATAAGCAACACCAGTTTTTGGGAATCTATTTTGGTAAAGGCAACTGAGCAAAACGATAAGCTGAACCGCGCCGTTATTGTTTCGGTCGTTCTGCACTTCATACTGATTGCCCTGCTGATTTGGGGATCGCTGCAGGAAAAGGTCGACATGAGCGCCGGCGGCGGCGGCGATGGTTCTGTCGTGGGCGCGGTGATGGTCGATCCCGGCGCCGTGGTGGAACAGTACAACCGCCAGCAGCAGCAGAGCAACGATGCGCAGCGTGCCGAGAAGCAGCGCCAGAAAAAAGCGGAGCAACAGGCCGAAGAGCTTCAGCAGAAGCAGGCGGAGCAACAGCAGCGCCTGAAAGAGCTGGAGAAAGAGCGTTTGGCGGCGCAGGAGAAAGCCGCGCAGAACGCCAAGGCGCAGGCTGAGCAACAGCAGAAGGCAGCGGAGCAGCAGAAACAGGCCGCCGAGCAGCAAAAAGCGGCGGAAGCCGCCGCAGCGAAAGCCAAAGAGCAACAGAAGGTCGCCGAAGCCGCCGCCGCCAAGGCGAAGGCCGAAGCGGACAAGGTCGCCAAGGCGCAGGCGGACGCGCAGAAGAAAGCCGAAGCGGAAGCCAAGAAAGAAGCGGCCGCCGCTGCCGCCGCCAAGAAACAGGCGGAAGAGGCGAAGAAAGCCGCCGCCGCTGCCGCAGAGCAAAAAGCCGCAGAGGCCGCGGAGAAGAAAGCGGCCGCTGAAGCCGAGAAAAAAGCCGCAGCGGAAGCCGAGAAGAAGGCTGCCGCCGAGGCAGAGAAGAAAGCGGCCGCCGCTGAGAAAGCTGCGGCAGCCAAGAAAGCCGCTGCAGAGAAGAAAAAAGCCGCCGCCGAGGCTGCGAAGCAATCGGCGGAAGTTGATGACCTGTTTGGTGGCCTGGCGGACGGCAAGAACGCGCCGAAAGGTGGCGGCAAGCAGAAGGGTGACGGTAAACCGGCTGGCCAGGGCAATGCCAAAACGGCTGGCGCCAGCGGGGCGGAAATCAATGGCTATCTTGGCCAGATTACCGCTGCGATTCAAAGCAAGTTCTACGATGCGGATCTGTACAAGGGCCGTAAATGTGACCTGCGAATCAAGCTGGCGCCGGACGGTTTTCTGGTAGACGTAAAATCTGAAGGGGGCGATCCGGCACTGTGTCAGGCGGCGATAGCCGCGGCGAAACAGGCGAAGATCCCTAAACCGCCAAGCCAGGCGGTTTATGAGGTGTTTAAGAATGCTCCCCTTACGTTCAAGCCGCAATAATGGTTGTTTGAGCTGAGTAATATCACAGGGATGTACTAAGGTAACCAACAGGGATTATGTAGTTTTACGTAAGTTGGTTTGTTAAAATTCTGCTAATTTATCGCAGGCATCCCGCCTGGATAAGGGAGATGAGATGAAGCAGGCATTTCGAGTAGCGCTAGGTTTTTTAATTCTGTGGGCGTCCGTGTTGCACGCGGAAGTTCGCATTGAAATCACCCAAGGGGTCGACTCCGCTCGTCCGATTGGCGTGGTGCCGTTTAAATGGGCGGGCCCAGGCACGCCGCCGGAAGATATCGGCAAGATTGTCGGCGCGGATCTGCGCAACAGCGGCAAATTCAACCCGATCGACGTGGCGCGCATGCCGCAGCAACCCACCTCCGCGTCTGAAGTGACGCCGGCGGCCTGGACTGCATTGGGCATCGACGCCGTAGTGGTCGGTCAGGTTCAACCTGGCGCCGACGGCAGCTACCTGATCTCCTACCAGTTGGTGGACACCTCGGGTTCGCCGGGTACCGTATTGGCGCAGAACCAGTATAAAGTGACCAAACAGTGGTTGCGTTATTCTGCCCATACCGCCAGCGACGAAGTGTTCGAGAAGCTGACCGGCATCAAGGGCGCGTTCCGCACCCGTATCGCCTACGTGGTGCAGACCAACGGCGGGAAATTCCCGTACGAGCTGCGCGTAGCGGATTACGACGGTTACAACCAGTTCACGGTGCACCGTTCGCCTGAGCCGCTGATGTCGCCAGCCTGGTCGCCGGACGGCAGTAAACTGGCTTACGTGACCTTCGAGAGCGGCCGTTCCGCGCTGGTGGTGCAAACCCTGGCTAACGGCGCTATCCGCCAGATCGCTTCGTTCCCGCGCCACAACGGTGCGCCGGCGTTCTCGCCGGACGGCAGCAAGCTGGCCTTCGCGCTGTCCAAGAGCGGCAGCCTGAACCTGTACGTGATGAACCTCGGCTCCGGCCAGATCACGCAGCTGACCGATGGCCGCAACAACAACACCGAACCGACCTGGTTCCCGGATGGCCAGTCTCTGGCGTTTACCTCCGACCAGGGCGGGCGTCCGCAGATTTATAAAATCAGCGCCAGCGGCGGTGCCGCACAGCGTCTGACGTGGGAAGGCTCTCAGAACCAGGATTCTGAAGTCAGCTCCGATGGTAAATTCCTGGTGATGGTCAGCACCAACAGTGGTGCACAACACATCGCCAAACAAGATCTTGGATCAGGCGCCGTTCAGGTTTTGACCGGCACCTTCCTGGATGAAACGCCTAGTATTGCGCCAAACGGCACCATGGTGATCTATAGCTCCACGCAAGGTATGGGCTCCGTGCTGCAGTTGGTGTCAACTGATGGGCGTTTCAAAGCGCGTCTTCCGGCAACTGATGGACAGGTCAAATTCCCTGCCTGGTCGCCGTATCTGTGATGCATGTGTAAATATGTATGGCAAACTATAAAAGGATCAAAGAAATGCAACTGAACAAAGTGCTGAAAGGGCTTCTGCTGGCACTGCCAGTTCTGGCTGTAGCAGCTTGTAGTTCTAACAAAAGCGCGAACAACGACCAATCTGGTATGGGCGCTGGCGCCGGCACTGGTATGGAAAACGGCAGCAGCAACCTGTCTTCCGAAGAACAAGCTCGTCTGCAGATGCAAGAACTGCAGAAGAACAACATCGTTTACTTCGGCCTGGACAAGTATGACGTAAGCTCCGAATTCGCTCAGATGCTGGACGCGCACGCTGCATTCCTGCGTAACAACCCGTCTTACAAAGTGACCGTTGAAGGCCACGCTGACGAACGCGGCACGCCGGAATACAACATCGCTCTGGGTGAGCGTCGTGCTAACGCCGTTAAAATGTACCTGCAGGGTAAAGGCGTTTCCGCTGACCAGATCTCTATCGTTTCTTACGGTAAAGAAAAACCAGCAGTACTGGGCCACGACGAAGCGGCTTATGCTAAAAACCGTCGTGCCGTTCTGGTTTACTAAGAGAATCGCATGAACAGTAACTTCAGACGTCACCTGTTGAGTCTGTCGTTACTGGTTGGCGTAGCGGCCCCTTGGGCCGCTACTGCCCAAGCGCCAATCAGTAATGTCGGCTCCGGCTCGGTCGAAGACCGCGTCACCTCGCTTGAGCGCATCAGCAATGCTCAAGGCCAGCTTTTAAACCAACTCCAGCAACAACTCTCTGACAATCAACGCGACATTGATTCTCTCCGTGGGCAAATCCAGGAAAGCCAGTATCAGTTGAATCAGGTCGTTGAACGCCAGAAGCAAATCTATCAACAGATGGATAGCCTCAGCCAGGGCGGCGCTCAGAGCGCCTCTGCGGCAGCGGGCGCTGCCGGCGGGGCAGCCGCAGGCGCATCTTCCGATGCGGGCAGCAGCGCGCCTGCAGCCGCTTCTGCAACGCCGAGCGGCGGTGATGAGAACAGCGACTACAACGCCGCTGTTTCTCTGGCGCTGGAAAAAAAACAGTATGACCAGGCGATTTCCGCCTTTCAGTCCTTCGTAAAACAGTACCCGAAGTCTACTTACCAGCCCAACGCCAACTATTGGCTGGGCCAGTTGTTCTACAACAAGGGTAAAAAAGACGATGCGGCCTATTATTTTGCGGTGGTGGTGAAGAATTACGCTAAATCACCGAAGGCGCCGGACGCCATGTACAAGGTGGGTATCATCATGCAGGAAAAAGGGCAGGCCGATAAAGCCAAGGCCGTGTTCCAGCAGGTGATTAAACAATACCCAACCAGTGCGGCGGCCAAGCAGGCGAAAAGTCGCGTAGGCGGTTAACGGTTAGAAAAATGAGCCCAGAAGTTAGTCGATTTGACCGATTTCTGGGCTCATTCGCGTGAAGAACAAGCAGTTGAACGCATCGGTAAAAAATTTAGGTTGCGCTGCCAAGATAAATTAGTAATATATGCCGCCGTTGCCAAGACATCTTGCAAGATGTTAAAGCGGCAGGGAAATTGGGTCGTTAGCTCAGTTGGTAGAGCAGTTGACTTTTAATCAATTGGTCGCAGGTTCGAATCCTGCACGACCCACCAATTTCTGAAGTAGCAGTAACCACAACAGTGGGTGATTAGCTCAGTTGGTAGAGCATCTCCTTTACACGGAGGGGGTCGGCGGTTCGAGCCCGTCATCACCCACCACTGTTATGGGTCGTTAGCTCAGTTGGTAGAGCAGTTGACTTTTAATCAATTGGTCGCAGGTTCGAATCCTGCACGACCCACCATTCTTCGAGAATGGCTGCGATAGAGAATCGTAAAGGATGAGAACCGTAAAGGTTCGAGTCTCGCGCAGCGAGACAACATCACTCCGGTGATGGCCCGCAAGGGCGAGGCCAAAGGCCGAGTTATCCTGCACGACCCACCATTCTTAGAGAATGGCAGCTTCAGAATCGGTTTGATGTGGCAAAGTAAAGGTCCGAGTCGAGTACCCGTCGAGTTGTCCTGAACATCCCCATCCTTGTTTTCCGCGAGTCGGTTTTTGTAGCCTATTCGCCATCAGCAGTAAACCACATCAGTGGGTCGTTAGCTCAGTTGGTAGAGCAGTTGACTTTTAATCAATTGGTCGCAGGTTCGAATCCTGCACGACCCACCACTCTTTGATAGAGCAGGATGTGAAAAATAGCAGTACCACAGCAGTGGGTGATTAGCTCAGTTGGTAGAGCATCTCCTTTACACGGAGGGGGTCGGCGGTTCGAGCCCGTCATCACCCACCACACTGCGGGTCGTTAGCTCAGTTGGTAGAGCAGTTGACTTTTAATCAATTGGTCGCAGGTTCGAATCCTGCACGACCCACCAATTCAGAGAAAAGCGCCTTTTGGCGCTTTTTTCGCATCTGCGCCTACCTGGCTCTGCCTTTATCTTCTTGCTGACATAGCCCACTGAGTCGTGCGGGTGAGATCCTGCGTTCAGGTTCGAGCATCGCGCAGCGATACGACAACGCGCAGCGTTGCCCGTAGGGTGAGGCCACAGGCCGAATCAATCCTGCACGACCCACCAATTCAGAAAAAAGCGCCTTTTGGCGCTTTTTTCGCCTCTGCAGCACCCCAACCTGAATCCCTGCTTTCTCGTTTCAACTCTGCGCCAATCGGCATCCGGGTCTTCCCTGGGCGTTATGCGTCTTCGCCAGGCCATTATCCACTGTGTTCTGCGCGGCTCATTCCAGTGTTTTTAATCTATTAAACACCAAGTGCGCAAATTTGAAAATATCAGCGGACTTTTCGCGCAATTTTAGGTATTTTGTTTAGTATATAAAACGAAGGGCGTTGCGGCAGGCGATATTCAAATGGCAGGCGCCCAGCCTAGCATGAGATTGCAGCGATGAGTGAAATGTTTGATGTCAACGCGGCGGTGTATCCTTTCCCGCCCAAACCGGTACCGCTGGACGTAGCGGAAAAAGCCTTTTATCGCGAAAAGATCAAAACCTTGCTCAAGCAGCGCAATGCGGTGATGGTCGCCCACTACTATACCGATCCGGAAATCCAGGCGCTGGCGGAAGAAACCGGTGGCTGCGTGGCGGATTCGCTGGAAATGGCGCGCTTCGGCAGCGCCCATCCGGCTTCCACGTTGTTGGTGGCCGGCGTGCGCTTCATGGGGGAGACCGCCAAGATCCTCAGCCCGGAAAAACAGGTGCTGATGCCGACCCTGTTTGCCGAATGTTCGCTTGACCTGGGTTGCCCGGAAGAGGAGTTCCATGCGTTTTGCGACAGCCATCCCGATCGCACCGTGGTGGTCTATGCGAACACCTCGGCGGCGGTCAAAGCGCGCGCCGACTGGGTGGTGACCTCCAGCATCGCTGTCGAACTGATCGAGCATCTGGATAGCCTGGGCGAGAAAATTATCTGGGCGCCGGATCGCCATCTCGGCAGCTATGTGCAGAAGCAGACCGGCGCCGACGTGCTGTGCTGGCAAGGCGCCTGCATTGTCCATGACGAGTTCAAGACCCAGGCGCTGCGGCGCATGAAGGCGCTCTATCCGCAGGCGGCTATCCTGGTGCATCCCGAATCGCCTCAGGCGGTGGTCGAGCTGGCGGATGCGGTGGGGTCTACCAGCCAGTTGATTCAGGCGGCGAAAACATTGCCGCATCAACAGCTGATCGTCGCCACCGATCGCGGTATCTTTTACAAGATGCAGCAGGCCTGTCCGGACAAGGAGCTGTTCGAAGCGCCGACCGCCGGAGAAGGCGCGACCTGCCGCAGCTGCGCGCATTGCCCGTGGATGGCGATGAATGGCCTGAAGGCGATTGCCGAAGGTCTGGAGCAGGGGGGCGCACAGCATGAGATCCACGTGGACGCTGCGTTGCGTGAAAAGGCGCTGGTGCCGCTGAACCGCATGCTGGATTTCGCCGCTCAGCTTAAGATGCAGGTTAAAGGCAACGCTTAACCGTTTAAAAGGATGACCTCATGAGCTTCTTCAGTACCAGCAATATTCTGGTGCACATTCCGCTTGGCGCGGGCGGCTACGATCTGTCGTGGATCGAAGCCATCGGCACCCTGTTCGGGTTGCTGTGCATCTGGTACGCCAGCAAGGAAAAAATCGTCAACTACCTGTTCGGCCTGATCAACGTCACGCTGTTCGCGGTGATTTTCTTCCAGATCCAGCTGTACGCCAGTCTGCTGCTGCAGCTGTTTTTCTTCGGCGCCAACATTTACGGTTGGTATGCCTGGAGCCGCCAGACGCAGGATAATCAGGCTGAGCTGCAGATCCGCTGGCTGCCGCTGCCGAAAGCGCTGGCTTGGGCGGCGGTGTGCGTCATCGGCATTGGCCTGATGACCTTTAACATCGACCGCGTGTTCGCCTGGCTGACGCAGATTGCGGTGGCGGTGATGCAAGGGCTGGGGCTGAACGTACAGATGCCGACGCTGCAGCCGGACGCCTTCCCGTTCTGGGATTCGGCGATGATGGTGCTGTCCATCGTGGCGATGATCCTGATGACGCGCAAGTACGTGGAAAACTGGCTGCTGTGGGTGGTGATCGATGTCATCAGCGTGGCGATCTTCGCTTACCAGGGCGTTTACGCGATGGCGCTGGAGTACGTCATTCTGACGCTGATCGCGCTGAACGGCTCCTGGCTGTGGATCAAGAGCGCCGGGCGCAACCATTCCAATCCGTTATCTTCCGCTCCGTAACAACGCAGAGGGCGCCGTGATGGCGCCCTCCTGGCTTAGTGGCGATGCCCCAGGTGCGAATGCGCTTCGGCATGTGAGTGTTCACTCGGCTCCGGCGCCCGATTGATACCGCAGTCCGGCGTCTCGCAGTGCCGGTACTCCATCTGAATGGTCACGTGGCCGATCTTGTAGTGTTGCAACAGATAAGCCTGGATGCGTTGCAACAGTCCATCGTGGTCATGTGGCGGGATCACCTGCGCATGCAGCGTCATCAGCTTCTGTTCGCCGATCTGCCAGACGTGTACGTGGTGGATATTGCGCACTTCCGGGATGTTCAGGCACAGGTCTTTTTGCAGCTTGGCGATGTCGACCTCCTGCGGCGTGCCTTCCAGCAGCTCGTGGAAGCTCTCCTTCAGCAGCCGCCAGGCGCTGCGCAGCACCAGACAGGAGACCAGCACCGACAGGATCGGGTCAATCGGCGTCCAGCCGGTGGCGAGAATAACGATGGCCGCGACGATAGCGCCCACCGAGCCGAGCAGGTCGCCCAGCACATGCAGCGCGGCGGCGCGCACGTTGATATTTTTCTCTTCGCTGCCGCGATGCAGCAGCCAGAAGGCGAACAGGTTCGCCAGCAGCCCCGCTATGGCGATGATCAGCATCGGGGTACCCATCACCGGCTGTGGTTCGAAGAAACGCCGTATCGCCTCCCACAGGATGAATACCACGATCACCAGCAGCGCCGCGGCGTTGAGGAAGGCCGCCAGCGTGGTCAGGCGCAGGTAGCCGAAGGTGTGGCGCGCGTTGGGTTTGCGCTGGGAGAAGTGCACCGCCATCAGCGCCACCAGCAGCGCGGCGGCGTCGGTCAACATATGGCCGGCGTCGGCCAACAGCGCCAGCGAGCCGGACAACAGGCCGCCGACCACCTCGGCCACCATAAAGACGGCGGTGACTAAAAAAGCGGTCAGTAGGCGTTTACTATTACTGTCTTTCGGCAGGTGTACGTGTGGAGTGTCCGACATTATTCATCCTTATGCATAGCGAAAGAGGGGGCGGCGGCGAGCAGAGCGTCCAGCTCCGGTTCTATCTGCGCCACTAACGCCTTTAATTTAGTATAAGCGGCGGCGGCAAGCTCGCCCCGACGTGCGGTATCCACCAGCTGTTGGCATAGCTGCGCGGCTTCCGGCAGCTGCAGCATCAGCAGGCTGCCCTTGATGCGGTGTGCCGCCTGCTCCAGGCGAGGCCAGTCGTTCGCGGCGACGGCGTCCGCGAGCCGCTGCCGGTCTTGCCGCAGCGTATCGCCTAGCGTCTGCGCCAGCCGCTGCAGCATGGCGCCATCGCCGCCCGCCATGTCGGCCAGCGTTTGCCGTAGGTCAGTAAGGACTGACTTTTCTTCCTGAGCCTGAGGTTGCTGAGCCAATACCTGGCCGATCGCCGTCAGCGAAATCGGCTTGGTCAGGAAGTGATCGATCGCCACCAGCCCCGGCGGGATGCGGGTAAACTCCTGCACGTCCGCCGAACAGAGCACGATGCGGCAAGGCGGGCGCTGCAGCCGCTGTTCGTCGCGCCGGATCAGCCTGGCCAGCGTCAGGCCGTCCGGGCGCGGCATGTTATAGTCGATAAACAGCAGGTCAAACGGCTGCCGTCGCTGGGCCTTCAGCAACGCATAGCCTTGTTCGAAGCGGGCGGGTTGCTGCCCGAAGTGGCGCAGTTGGCGTTCCAGCAGCAACAAATTGGTGGGATGATCGTCGATCAGCGCGGTACGCAAGGCGGAAGACGGCAGAGCAAAGGTGTGCTCCTCCTGGGCGCCAGCCGGCGCGTCGCCGCTCAGCTCGACCGGTATCACTACCTCGACGCGGGTGCCGACGCCCGGCTGCGAGTGCAGCTCTATGCGGCCGCCCATCTGTTCGACGATTTCTTTGCAGATAGACAGGCCCAAACCGGTACCTTGCACCGAGATGCGTTGCGCGCCGCGCGCGCGGTAAAACGGTTGAAACAGCTTGCCTACTTCATCGGCGGCGATGCCGCAGCCGCTGTCGTTCACCGTTAACTGCAACTCTCCCTGCCGTTCATCCTGCGCGCGCCAGCCAACTTCGACCTGAATGGTTCCGCGCGTCGTGAACTTTATCGCATTGTTTATCAGGTTGTTAGCCACCTGAAGTAAACGCTCACCATCAATGACCACCGCCTCCGGCAGCGCCGGATCCGCCGTCACCTTCAACGTCAACGGCCGTTCGCCGATAAGCGGGCGGTAAAGGGCGTCAATGCGCGCGACCCAGGGGCGCAGCGCCACCGGTTTTGGCGCCAACGTCAACGACCCGGTTTCCAGTCGGGCGTGATCCTGCAGGTCGTTGAGCAGGTTGAGCAGCGATGAGGCCGAACTGTAAATCACCGGCAGGCCTTCCGGCGCCGGTTGGCGTTTGAGCTCCAGTTCCAGCAGGCCAAGGATGGCGTGCATCGGCGTGCGCAGTTCATGGCTGACGGTGGCGAGGAATTTGCTCTTCATGCGGTTTTCCGCTTCGGCGCGGCGGCGCGCCTGCTCGAGCTCTTCGCGTTCGCGTTTTTCACGGCGCTGCAGCATGAAACGGCGCAGCGTCAGCGCCAACAGCAGCACGGTGGCGGCGGCCAACAGCGCCAGCAGCCAGGTGGTCTGCGGCGGCATGCGGTTGTCGTTCACCGCGTCGATAAGGTTGCTGCGGTCGACGATCCACTCGTCGCGCAGCGATTGCAGGGTATCCGCCGGGATTTGCATCAGGTTCTTATCGAGGATCGCCAGCAGCAGCGGCTGATCGCGGCGTACGCCGAACGCTACCGGATAAGGGATGTTGTTGGCGGCGAAGGCCAGTTTGATGGCGCCGGAATAGCGCGACAGCGCCAAAAAGTTGGCGGAAATGACGTTATCCACCAGCGCATCCAACTGGCCGTTGGCCAGCGCGTCGTACATCGACTTGCTGTCGGCGAAGCTGACGGTCTGTTCCTGCTCCGGCACCAGCCCCTGAGCCAAATCGCCCTGCAGCACGCCGATGCGCTTGCCGGCCAGATCGCTCCAGGTCGAGACGCCGTTGGCATACTGGCCGACGTAAACGCCCCACAGCGAACGGTGGATCGGCATGCTGGCGCCATAGCGCGCCTTGACGCCGCGCGCCAGCGGCAGGGCGGCGCGGAAGCTGGCCTGGCCGGATTGCACCAGCTGATCGGCCTGCTCGGCGTTGCGCGCCCACAGCGGCGCGAAACGCAGCCCGGTGTTTTGCGCGATGATGTTGAGAATATCGATGGCGTAGCCGCGCGGCTGGCCGTCGGAACCGCGGTAGGCGAACGGGAAGTTGTTCTCGATGGCGGCATAGTAAACCACGCGGTGGCTCGCCACCCAATTCTTCTCCATCGTCGTCAGATCGGCATTGCCGGTATCGAGGTAGCTGGGGATCTTTTTGCTCCAGCGGCTCTGCAGGGCATTCATCAGTTCCATCGGCGCGTCGGCGATGGCGGTGTCCAGCGTGTCTATCAGGCGCGGGTCGGCGGCGGCGAACACGAAGGAGAGGTTGCCCAGGTTCTCGTTGCTTTCAATTTGATAGAGCTGGCCGAGCTGCAACTGGTCGATGATAAAGCTGGCGCTGGCCTCGTCGGCGATAAAGTAGTCGCTGCTGCCGTTGAGCAGCGAATAGACCGCCTGCAGGTTGTTGTCGTAGCGCTGGATCTGCGACGCCACCGCCTGCAGGGCGCCGCCGGACTGCATGTCGGTCAGCGCGCCGATCGCGACGCGGGCGTTGGCGGAATTGAGCATCACCGGCCTATCGTTGCTGCGATCGCGCAATACGCGCAGGTTGCTGATGTAGTAAGGCTGGGAGATCTCCAGCCCGTGCAGCGCTTCGCTCTGCGGGATGCCGTACAGCAGATCGACCTTGCCGTCGTGCAGCGCCTGTTCCAGCTGGGTCAGATCGGCGAAGCCGTAAATGGCGAAGCGGATGCCGGTCACCTGCTGAATATAGCCGAGGTAGTCGGCGTTCAGCCCATACAGATCGTCGTCCACGATGATGTTGTACGGGCTGGTGTTCTCACTGATGATGCCGACGCGCAGCGTGCGATCGCGCCAGGGATTTTTCTCGCCGACGATCAGCATATTCTCGGGGGTATTCAGGTTGCTGACCAGCTGATAGCGCACCGGCTCCGCCGCCTGCGCCAGGCCGCACCACAGGATCAGCAGCAGCAGGGCGCGGCGCATCATGGCGCCAGCTCTTTAAACACCGCCACCAGCTCCAGCAGGTTGCCGGCGCCGGTTTTGCGCTGGATGTTTTTTTTGTGCGTGCTGACGGTCTTGTTGCTGATGTGCAGCCGGTCGGCGATCTGCAGGTTGGACAGCCCCTGGCTCAGCAAGCCCAGCACCTCGAGTTCCTTAGGGGTGAGCAGCCCGCCGTCCGCCGTCGGCGCCTCTTCGGCCAGCGCGGCGGCGGGGAAGCTGGTTTCACCGTCCAGCACCTGTTCGATCGCCTGCACCAACTCCGCCAGCGGGCTGCCTTTATTGACGAAACCGTCGGCGCCGGCGGCATGCGCCATGCGCGCATAGACATCGGCTTCCTGCGCGGTGTAGATCAGGATCTTTTGTTGCGGATAGCGGCGGCGGATTTTTTTCAACAGCTGCAGCCCGTCGACCTGCGGCAGGCCGATATCCAGGATCACCAGGCCGAAAGCGGCCTCGGCCAGCAGGGCCAGCGCCTGTACGTCATCCTGCGCCGCCTGCAGGCGGTAGGGGCGGGATGATTTCATTAGCGCCGCTTCCAGTGCGACATGAACCACCGGGTGGTCATCAACTAATAGCAGAGAGGGCATGTTCAACTCGGGTCACTTTATATTCTGATCGCTAGCATAGCGAAAAAGGAGGCTCTGCGCTCGCCAGATGAAACAGCACAATCTGCTGTTAATTTGGCGGTTCCAGCGGCGGGGGGCAAAGGTGATTTACAGCGCCATTCTCACAGGCTAGATTGTTGGGATCTACACCGTTACGCACTGCGAAATACCCCACGATACCGAATGGAAAAGCTATGAATTACCAAAACGACGATTTACGCATTAATGATATTAAGGAACTCCTGCCGCCGGTGGCTTTGCTGGAGAAATTCCCGGCCACTGAACGCGCGGCAAAGACGGTGTCCCAGGCCCGCAGCGCAATTCACAATATCCTCCGCGGCAGCGACGATCGCCTGCTGGTGGTGATTGGCCCTTGCTCCATCCATGATACCCAAGCCGCCAAAGAGTACGCGGGGCGCCTGCTGGCGCTGCGTGAAGAACTGAGCGGCGAGCTGGAAGTGGTGATGCGCGTGTACTTCGAAAAACCGCGCACCACCGTGGGCTGGAAAGGCCTGATCAACGATCCGCAAATGGACAACAGCTTCAACATCAACGACGGCCTGCGCCTGGCGCGCAAGCTGCTGGTGGAGATCAACGACAGCGGGCTGCCGGCCGCCGGCGAATTCCTCGACATGATCACGCCGCAGTACCTGGCGGATCTGATGAGCTGGGGCGCCATCGGCGCGCGCACCACGGAATCGCAGGTGCACCGTGAACTGGCCTCCGGTCTCTCTTGCCCGGTCGGCTTCAAGAACGGCACCGACGGCACCATCAAGGTGGCGATCGACGCCATCAACGCCGCCGGCGCGCCGCACTGCTTCCTGTCGGTGACCAAATGGGGCCACTCGGCGATCGTTAACACCAGCGGCAACGGTGACTGCCACATTATCCTGCGCGGCGGCAAAGAGCCAAACTACAGCGCGGCGCATGTGAAGGACGTCAAAGCCGGTCTGAGCAAAGCGGGGCTGCCGGCGCAGGTGATGATCGACTTCAGCCATGCCAACAGCAGCAAACAGTTCAAAAAACAGATGGACGTGAGCGCCGATGTTTGCGGGCAAATTGGCGGCGGTGAAAAAGCGATTATCGGTGTGATGATCGAAAGCCACCTGGTGGAAGGCAACCAGAGCCTCGAAAGCGGCGAGCCGCTGGTTTACGGCAAGAGCGTCACCGACGGCTGCATCGGCTGGCAGGATACCGAAACCGTGCTGCGCGATCTGGCGGCGGCGGTGAAAGCGCGCCGCGGTTAATCGCGTAAAGAGGGGCTCGCCAGCGGGCCCTTTTTCTATTTACCTTAAAATTTTATATCTCCTGTCAATTTAAGGCCTACAGTCAATAGGCTTATTAAATCATTAGGCGACCGTCTTCGCATTATTCCTATTTAATAAAAGAATAATTGTCACCGCTCTCGGCATTGTGCTTATATAAGACGCTTTTTTATTCCATAAACCCCGCAGGCCTAATAAGTGGGGAGTGGTATGACCTTATTCCTTTCAGGACGAAAGAATTATGACAAACAATACCTCGCAGCCGCTGGGGCTGCATCGGATTAAATTCCATGGGAAAGGTGGTGAGTACTTCGCTATTTGGTTAGTCAACGCGTTATTGACGGCTCTGACCCTGGGCATCTATTCCGCCTGGGCGACGGTGCGTCGTCGTCGCTATTTTTACGGCAACACGGAATTGGACGGCGATCGTTTCGATTATCATGCGCAGCCGCTGCAAATTCTGAAAGGGCGGCTGTTGGTGATCGGCGGCATCATCGTGTTTTATATCTTGCTGGCGATAACGCCTCTGCTGGGGCTGCTGGCTTTGCTGGTGTTGCTTGCCCTGTTGCCGTGGATCGTTATCCGCAGCTGGCGTTACAATGCGATTATGTCGAGCTATCGCGGCGTGCGTTTTAATTATGTCTGCCGCACCGGGCGCGCCTATTGGGCTTTACTGTTCTGCCCGTTATTGCTGATTATCGGGCTGTATGTCGGTCTGATCGTCTTGCTCGGCATTGGCAGCGGTCTTGGCAGCATCAACGCCATCGCATTTATGCTGGTGCTGACGCTGATTTTGGCCGTGCCTGCATTTGCGGCGGTAAACGGCATTATTAGCGCACTGCAGCATGATTTGTACGTTAATAACCTGTTTTTCGGGAACACGCCGTTTATTGCCGAACTGAAGAAATCGGCCTTTATCAAATTTGCCTTGATCGGCCTGCTCATATTCCTGCCGTTCATGTTGGTCGCGCTGGTGTGCATCGGTTCGTTCTTCTTTACCCTCTATCAGATGGTGTTGATGGGCATGTTGACCAACGAAGCCATCGATGTGCTGGTGCTGGACAATATCAGCAGCCTTCTGCTGATGATGGTGGTGCTGCTGATCGGCGCCCTGGTGGCCAGCAGCTACCAGGTTGTCGCCCAACGCAACTACCTGTTTAACCAGGCAAGGCTGAACGGCGACATCAAGCTGCATTCCTCAATGAAAACGCTGCCGTATATGGGATTGTTGATCACCAATACCCTGATTACCCTGTTCTCGCTCGGTTTGGCGGCGCCGGTGGCGGAAGTGCGTCATGCCCGTTATCTGGCGGCGTGCACGGCGGTTGAAGGCGATCTGGCGCTGCTGGACATTACGGCGCATCAGGAAACCGCCAACAGCGCGGTGGCCGAAGAAGCGGTGCAGGCGCTGGATCTGGGCGGCAGCTTCTGAGGCGCCGATGATCCTTGAAGGCGCTTATCAGTTGCCGGGGCGGGCCGCACGTGAGGCGGCTCGTCTGCTGGTGAACGAAAGCGGCGAAGGCGTGACGCTGCAGCGGCAGGATGAACAGCGTTACATCCCGCTGACGGACATCACCGTTTCTGCCGCGCTGGGCAATATTCCGCTGACGCTTACCTTCAAGGGCGGCGGGCGTTTTGTGCCCGACGACGACGCGGCCTTTCGCCGCTGGTTCTATCAGCGCCGTTCGCCGGGGTGGGTGCATCGCCTGGAACGCCATAAACGCGGCGTCGCCCTGGCGCTGCTGCTGACGCTGCTGGCGGTAGTGGCTTACGTTTACGTGGTGCTGCCGTGGGCGAGCAGCGAGATCGCCATGCGCATCCCCACCTCGGTGGAACAGAAGCTGGGCGAACATACGCAGACGTTCTTGGAGCAGAGCGGCTTCGCACCCTCGGCACTGCCGGCAGAGCGGCAACTGGCGCTGCAGCAGCTGTTCCGGCAGGTGATGCCGGCCGACATGCGCCAAGAGCGCACGCCGCTCTCGCTGAAGTTGATGGCGGCGCCCGGTGCGCCGAACGCCTTTATGTTGCCGGACGGC
This sequence comes from Serratia sp. B501, assembly GCF_051172315.1. NCBI lineage: Bacteria > Pseudomonadati > Pseudomonadota > Gammaproteobacteria > Enterobacterales > Yersiniaceae > Serratia > Serratia sp. B501. Next base: position 511,379 of record NZ_JBPIZB010000002.1, on the reverse strand, counting down.
ACGCTGGTGCTCAGCGATAGCCTGGTCACCTTGTCGAAAAACGACGATGGCCTGGCGGCGGTGATGCTGCACGAAATGGGGCATCACGCTTATCGCCATCCGATGCGCATGTTGGTGCGCTCGTCACTGGTGGCATTGACGCTGATGTGGATGACGGGTGACGTCAGCGGCATCGGCGACACGTTGCTGCAGTCCGCATCCTTCGTAAATGAGATGCAGTTTTCTCGCGGGATGGAGCGTGAGGCGGATGCGTTTGCGATAGCGGAAATGCAGCGCCAGGGGCGTTCGCTGGCGGAAATGGCGGCGATCTACCGCGCGTTGGCACAGGCGCCTGAACGAGAAAAGACCGATGACTGGGCGCTGCCTGCCTGGCTCAGCACTCATCCGGCGATGCAGGAACGGCTGGATGCGGTGAATGAGGCGATGGCGCAGCAGAAATAAAAAAGCCCCCGGTGAAAACCGGGGGCTTTTTCGTGAACCGGCGAAATTACTTCGCTTTACCCTGGTTCGCCACGGCCGCCGCTTTTGCAGCGATCTCATCGGCGTTACCCAGGTAGTAACGTTTGGTTGGCTTGAAGTTCTCGTCGAACTCATACACCAACGGCACGCCGGTTGGGATGTTCAGCTCGAGGATTTCGTCTTCGCTCAGGTTATCCAGGTATTTCACCAGCGCGCGCAGCGAGTTGCCGTGCGCCGCAACGATCACGCGTTCGCCGCTCTTGATGCGTGGCAGGATTTCTTCGTCCCAGTAAGGGATAACGCGATCGATGGTCAGCGCCAGGCTTTCGGTCAGCGGCAGCTCTTGCTCGGTCAGCGAAGCGTAGCGCGGATCGTGGCCAGGGTAACGTTCGTCTTCTTTGGTCAGCTCCGGCGGGGTCACCGCGAAGCCGCGACGCCATTGTTTCACCTGCTCGTCGCCGTATTTTTCAGCGGTTTCCGCTTTGTTCAGACCCTGCAGCGCGCCGTAGTGACGTTCGTTCAGCTTCCAGGATTTTTCGGTTGGCAACCAGGCCTGATCCAGCTCGTCGAGGATGTTCCACAGGGTGTGGATCGCGCGCTTCAGTACGGAGGTGTAAGCGAAGTCGAAAGTGAAACCTTCTTCTTTCAACAGCTTGCCTGCTGCTTTCGCTTCGGTGCGGCCCTTGTCGGACAGATCAACATCATACCAACCGGTGAAGCGGTTTTCTTGGTTCCACTGGCTTTCGCCGTGACGCACCAGAACCAGCTTAGTTACAGCCATAGCTTAACTCCTTAATAATCTGACATTTCAATGATAACGAAAATCATTATATTGCCGCGGGCCGGGGCTCGGCAATCGATAGTGTCTAACCATAGCCAATTTCTTGCCGCAAAGTAAGGGCTGGAGAAAGGAAAAAGCTGAATCGTTCAGGCTGGGGCGGAAGGGGGAGAAACGGCGCGTCGGAATCGCTTCGGACGCGCCGTGGCAGAGGGAAAATCAGGCCGATTTTTTCAGGCAGTTGCTCATGAAGGTTTTACGCGCGTCGCCCTTCAGATCCTTGGTCTTGGCGTCGGCGTTGCAGCTTTTCATCTTCTGCTGCTGCGGCGTCAGGGTTTTGCCCGTTGCAGCGGCGCCTTCGGATTTCAGACAGGTGCTCATAAAGGTGGAGCGGTCCGCGCCTTTCAGCGACTTGGTGGATGCCTGCTGGTTGCAATCGGTCATGCGTTTCTGTTGGGCCGCCTGCGCCGGCGAAGGCGTTTTCGTCGCCGTCGTCGCGTCGGCCGCCATCAGATTGGTGCTCAGCATTAAGCCCGCCAGCAATGGAAGTGCAGTAATCAGACGCATAGGTGTTCCTTCAGCTATTGATTGGCCGCCATCGGCCGAAAATTGTGACGTTGCACAAGGCGTTGTGCTTATCACGGTAGCCTGAGTGTAGTGCGCGCTTTGGAATAAGGGAAGGTGGGCGCCGGCGGGGGGATAGGGCTAAAAGGTAAGCATTTATAACAAATCGCCCCCGGCCGCACGGCGAGGGGCATGGCGGGTTAGATAGGATAAAACTGATAATGCGTGGCGCTGCGGTAGCGGCTCCCCGGCTGCAGCCAGCAATCCGGCTGCGGCCACTCGGGATGGTGCGGGCTGTCCGGCAAAAACTCGCTTTCCAGCGCCACGCCGGCATGGTTGGCATAGCTGCCGCCCTCGCGCGCCGGCGTGCCGGCCAGAAAATTGCCGCTGTAGAGTTGCAGCGCAGGTGCGTCGGTGAACACGCTCATTTGCACCTGCCCGTCGGCGGACCATAAATGGGCCGCCGGGCTTTCCAGCGCGCCGCAGATGCGGTGCAACAGAAAGGCGTGATCGTAGCCGTTGACCCGCTGTTGGTCGCGATCGCGCAGGAAATCCTGCAGCAGCGTTTTCGGTTGACGAAAATCCATGCCGCTGCCGTCCACCGGCGTCAGCTCGGCGCAGGGAATGCCCTCGGCGTCGACGGGCAGATAGCGATCGGCGAACAGCTGCAGCCGTTGGGCGCGGGCGTCGGTGCCGGGGCCGTCCAGATTGAAATAGGCGTGGTTGGTCAGGTTGACCGGGCTGGGGCGATCGACCTGCGCCAGATAGCTGATTTCCAGACGATTATCGGGGGTCAGGCGGTAGCAAACCTGCACGTCGAGATTGCCGGGGAAGCCCTGATCGCCATCCGCTGAATGCAGCGCATAGCAGACCTGGTGCGCATCCTGCTGTACCCGGCGCCAGCGGCGGGTATGAAAACCGTCGGGGCCGCCGTGCAACTGGTGCGCGCCCTGATTGGCGAGCAGCGCATGGGATTTACCGTCGATGGGCAGGCTGGCATTGGCGATGCGGTTGGCGTAACGGCCAACGGTGGCGCCCAGATAGGCGCCCTGACGTTGATAGTCCGCGGCGCTGCGGCAGCCGAGCAGCAGCTCGCGTTTTTCGCCGGATGTGAGCGGTAATACCGCGGACAACCAGGTGGCGCCCCAGTCCATCAGGGTGACGGTCATGCCGCCGGCGTTTTGCAGCCGCGTCAGCTGGTAAGGCTGCCCATCGGGCGCCGCTTCCGTGCTCACCGTCAGCATGTGCCGGCCCCCTGCGAAGCCTGGCAGACGTAAAACGTTTCCCGCAATCCGCCGGTTTGCCGCGGATACTCGTGCGCCACGGCGGCGCGCACCGTTTCCACGAGGTCCTGTGGCATCAGCGCGACGATGCAGCCGCCAAAGCCGCCTCCGGTCATGCGCACGCCGCCGCGCGGGCCGAGGGTCGCTTTGACAATCTCGACCAACCGATCGATTGGCGGCACGGTGATTTCAAAGTCGTCACGCATCGAGGCGTGAGACTCCGCCATCAGCCGGCCCATGCGTTGCAGATCGCCGGCCGCCAGCGCATCGGCCGCCGCCAACGTGCGGGCATTCTCGCTGATGACATGGCGCGCGCGTTTGGCCACCAACGGATCCAACTCATGTTGACGCGCTGCAAACTGTTCGGGGCTCACGTCGCGCAGCGCCTTGACGCCGAAGAAACGCGCCGCTTCTTCGCACTGTTTGCGGCGGGTGTTGTATTCGCTGTCCACCAGCCCGCGTTGCACATTGGAGTTGATGATCACCACCGCCACGCTGTCCGGCATCGGCACCGCGCGGGTCTCCAGCGAGCGGCAGTCGATCAGCAGAGCGCTGTCGCGCCGGCCGAGCGCGGAGATCAGCTGGTCCATGATGCCGCAGTTGCAACCGACGAATTGGTTCTCCGCCTCCTGGCCGTTCAGCGCCAGCGCCACGCCGTCCAGCGGCAACTGATAGAGCGCCTGCAGCGCCTGGCCCACCGCCACTTCCAGTGCGGCGGAGGAGCTGAGCCCCGCGCCCTGCGGCACATTGCCGGCGATCACCAGATCCGCGCCGCCGAAATCGGCGTTACGGCGCTGAAGGTGCTTCACCACGCCGCGGACATAGTCAGACCAGCGCTGGTCGGGATGGCTGACGATCGGATCGTCGAGCGAGAATTGATCCTGCTGATTCTGATAATCGGCGGCCAGCACGCGGATCTGACGGTCGTCGCGCTTGGCGCAGGCGATAACGGTTTGGTAATCGATGGCGCAGGGTAGCACGAAGCCGTCATTGTAATCGGTATGCTCGCCGATCAGGTTCACCCGCCCCGGCGCCTGGATGGTCAACGCCGGCGCATAGCCGAAGTGTTCGGTGAACAGGGAATGGGTAAGCGGTTTCAGGCTCATGCTTGGGCTCCGGCTTCACGGTAATGAATATCGCTGACGGCGCGCAGACGCTCTGCGGCCTGTTCGGCGGTCAGGTCACGCTGGGTTTCCGCCAGCATCTCGTAACCGACCATAAATTTGCGCACGCTGGCTGAGCGCAGCAGCGGCGGATAGAAATGGGCGTGCAGCTGCCAGTGCCGGTTGTCGGCGCCGTTGAACGGCGCGCCGTGCCATCCCATCGAATAGGGGAACGAGCACTGGAACAGGTTGTCGTAGCGGCTGGTCAGCTTCTTCAGCGCCAGCGCCAGATCGCGGCTTTGCGCCGCGCTGAGATCGGTGATGCGCTGCACCGCCGTTTTCGGCAGCAGCAGCGTTTCAAACGGCCAGGCGGCCCAGTAGGGCACCACCGCCAGCCAGTGTTCGGTGTTCACCACGATGCGTTCGCCTGCGGCCAGCTCGCGCTGCGCATAGTCCAGCAGCAGCGGGGAGGCATGTTTCCGGAAATAGTCGTGTTGCAAGCGATCTTCGCGTTCGGCCTCGTTCGGCAGAAAACTGTTGGCCCAGACCTGCCCGTGCGGGTGCGGGTTGGAGCAGCCCATCGCCGTGCCTTTGTTTTCGAACAGTTGCACCCAGGGGTAGTGCTTGCCCAGCTCCTCGGTTTGCGCCTGCCAGGCGGCGACTACTTGCTCCAGCGCCGGCAGCGTCAGTTCGGGCAGGGTCTTGCTGTGATCGGGAGAGAAACAGATAACCCGGCTGACGCCGCGCGCGCTCTGGCTGCGCATCAACGGATCGTGGCTGTCGGGCGCCGGCGGCGTATCGCTCATCAGCGCGGCGAAATCGTTGGTAAAGACATAGGTGCCGCGATATTCCGGATTGCGATCGCCGGTGACGCGCGCGTTGCCCGGGCACAGGAAACAGTCGGGATCGTGCGCCGGCAGCGTTGCCGTGGGGACGCTCTCCTGTTGGCCCTGCCAGGGGCGCTTGGCGCGGTGCGGTGAGACCAGCACCCACTGGCCGCTCAGCGGGTTAAAGCGGCGGTGCGGATGGTCGATAGGGTTAAATTCCGTCATACGGTTCCTTTCTTGGCGTCGACGACGGTGTAATCGCTTCCAATTACCGTCTTGATACGCCCATTGCTGAACAGGGAGTGGTCAATGCGCAAAAAGATAGCATGGCTACAGCGATAAAAAGGTGATCCAACGCGAAAAATGGAATCGTTTACACTTTGGTGAAAAGCGCAGGACAGGCGGCGTAAAGCAGCATGCAAAGCGGTTGATGGCGGGGCGGTGAGGCGCTTGTGATAGCGTTTTCATCCAGCCACCGGCAGAGAAGCACTCTCTGCCGGCGTCAGACGTTAGGGATGCTGATACAGCGGGTAGGTGAAGAACAGCAGATGGGTCAGGTTCAGTCCGAAATGGAACAGAATCGGCACCCACAGACGGCCGCTCCACATCCACGCCAGGCCGTAGATCACGCCGGCGAGGGTCGCGAAGATCACCATCAGCGTACCGCCCGCCAGATGCGCGGCGCCGAACACCAGGGAGGCGACGATCAGCGCCGGCCAGGCCCCCAGCCACTGGCTGAGGCGCTGCTGCAGGTAGCCGCGAAACAGCGCTTCTTCGGCCATGCAGACGAAGAACAGGTTCGCCATGACGAAGGGCAGGATCCAGGCGGGCGCATGCAGCTCGATTTTTAAGCCGCCCAGCGCCACCGCCAGCAGCAACAGCGCCGGGACGGCCAGCAGCAGCGCAATCCAGCCCGCCTTGCCGCCGTTGCCGCCGCGTTCGGCGGAAAACAATGTGGGCAAGCAGGCGAACAGCAGGAACGGCACCATCGCCTTGTCGAAGTTGTAATACATGGTGAACGGCGCGCTGAGCGGGCCGGCCTTTTCGCCGTCGATCATCAGCTGGTTGTGGATGCCCGGCACCAGATGCAAGAACAGCGCCACGCAGCCGGCGATCACCAACCCTTCGAGCGCGATCGCCAGATTACGCTGCGCGCGAAAATAATGACGTAGACCCGCCAGCGCCACGATGGCCAACAGGCAACCCAGGCTGAGTGGCGTCAGCACCCCATGATAAAGCCCCATGCCCGCCGAGGCGGCCAGGATCACCCAGGCTATCAGCCGGTTAAACGGCAAGAAAAATAACGAAGCAGCCAGTACGCCCCACATAATATATCCCTTAAATATGTACACGGCGCTCAGCGCCTTTGCGGCGTGCGATGATGGCGAAATTGAGCGCTAAAGCGGATAGTAGCACACCAGAATGACGCTAAAGGTCGGGGCAGTGATGCATTCGTGCATTATGCCGGCCGACACAACCGGCGGCGATGTAGCTTAGCCTCTCATCCAGGCCTGCGAACGGGTGATTTCGGCCAGATTTTGCAGGGTATCCAGACTCTGCTGGTGGATCTCCTGCGTAGGGGCTGCGCACAGATCGTGCAATACGGTCACCTGAAAGCCGGCGTCGTGCGCCTGACGCGCGGTGCTTTCGATGGCGAGCGGCGTGCTGATGCCCGCCAGCAACAAATGGTGGCACCGATGTTGCCGCAGCCAGGCTAACAAATTGTTACCGGAGAAGGCGCTAACCGCCGTTTTTTCAAACTGCAGATCGGTCTCTTCCCGGTGCAGTTCGGGCACCCAGCGGCATCCCGGGCCGTTTAGCCGCAGCGCGCCGATCTGCTTGAGATGGTTGAACAGCGGCGAGTGAGGCGGGATGTCATGATAATCGTCGGCAAATCCCACCCGCACCCAGATCACCGGGATTTTCCGCACCCGGGCATAGGCCGCGGCGGCATTGACGTTAGCGAGCAGGTGGGTCGCCGCCACCTGTTCACGGCAGTGGTTGGCGCGGCCTTTGGGCCCGATAAGATCCTCGATCAGGTCGATGATAATCAACGCAGCGGACATGGCGTCTCCAGAAAATGGCCTTCTTTCTTTCTATGATAAAAGGCCAAATGTGATGTGCTGCGGTGAAGTGTTGCCGGATATGTTTACGCCGCGTTTCAGACGGAGGCCGCCTCCAGCCGCTGGTGTTGATAGCCGTAGCCGCCCTCGCCGTCGGGCACGAAGCTGAGGCGGTGGGTGATGCACTGCGGCGCATCTTCGGCATGGTGCGAAACGAACAGCAGCTGCGTGGCGCCCTGGCCGATCAGCACGTCGATGAAGCGGCGCACCAGCTGGCGATTGAGCGGATCCAACCCTTGCAGCGGCTCGTCGAGGATCAGCAGCGCCGGGTGCTTCACCAGCGCGCGGGCGATCAGCGCCAATCGCTGTTGGCCCCAGGAAAGGCTGTGGAACGGGGCGTCACCGCGCGCGCCGTCGAGCCCAAGCAGCGCCAGCCATTGCTCGGTCAGCTGCCGCTGGCGATCCGAGACCGCCTGATAAATGCCGATCGAATCGAAGAACCCCGACAGCACCACGTTGCGCACGCTGGTGTTGACGCGATAATCCAGATGCAGGCTGCTGCTGACGTAGCCGATATGGCGTTTGATTTCCCAGATGGTTTCCCCGCTGCCGCGGCGGCGGCCGAACAGCGTCAGATCGTTGCTGTAGCCCTGCGGGTGATCGCCGGTGATCAAACTGAGCAGGGTGGATTTGCCGGCGCCGTTCGGGCCGACGATCTGCCAGTGTTCACCGGGGTTCACCTGCCAGTCGAGATGATTGAGGATCGGCCGATCGTTATAGCTGACCACGCCGTCACGCAGGACGATCAGCGGACGATCCGCCGGCAGGGCCTCTTTTTGCGTCGGATCCTCCGTTTCCGGCAGCGCCAGCCCGCTGAGGTTTTCGCTGTGCGCCAGCTGCGCCACCAGCGCGTCCGCCATCACCTGGCTGCGCGGCCCGCGGTTGGTCAGGGTGCAGTCCGCCAGCACGCCCACCTGCCGGACAAAATCCGGTATTTCGTCGAAACGGTTGAGCACCAGCACCACGGTTTGCCCCTGGGCGGAAAGCTCGCTCAGCAGCGCGGCGAGCTGCGCGCGCGAGTGCACGTCCAGCCCGTCGAAAGGTTCATCGAGGATCAGCAGGTCGGGCTGCGGCATCAGCGCGCGGCACAGCAGGGTTTTACGCGTTTCGCCGGTAGACAGGTATTTGAAGCGGCGCGTCAGCAGGGCGATAATGCCGAACTGCGCGGCCAGTCGCTCACAGCGCGCGGCGTCTTTCACCTCTTCCTGAATGATCTCCGCCGCGGTACGGCCGGTGTCGTCTTCGTCCGCGCTGAGCAGATCGGTATTGTTGCGTTGCCACTCGTCGCTGACCATCTTTTGCAACTGTTCGAAGGAGATGCGCACCGCATGCTGAAAGTCGCTGCGGCGTTCGCCGCGCAGCAGAACCAGTTCGTCGGCCAGCGCGCGCGCCAGGGCGGATTTGCCACTGCCGTTGGCGCCGACGAAGGCCCAGCTGTCGCCGGCCTGGATCGCCAGCGCTTCCAGCGTCAGGGTGCGGGTATCGCTCAAGCGGAATGAACCTTGCGAAATGTGCAACGACGACATCACCTGTTCCTTTTTTTGCAATTATTTGCCTTAGAAATAGGCGCATTGCCGGGTGATGTCAATCAACAAAAACGCAACATCACGTTGCGCTTAACACAACGTGGCGACAATCACCCGATCGGCGTTGAACAGGGCGTGTACGGCGTCGCCGACGCTCAGTTGCAGGCGCTGCAGCTCCGCCGTCGTCAGGGTGGCGCACAGGGTTTCGCCGCCCGCCAGCGTCACCAGCACCTCGCTGTGTTCGGCGCCCGGCTGAATGCCGGCCACCACGCCCGCCAGCGCATTCTCCGCGTCGGCGTTATCGTCCGCATCGACGCTCAGACGCACCCAGGGCGCCTTGATCAGCGCCAGCACCTCTTTGCCGGGCGTCAGCTGCAGCCGATCGGCGCTTTGCTGGGTAATGGCCGCCGTCAGGCGAGTGCTGCCGTCGTTCAGCAGGATCGCCAGATGCTGCTGTACCTGCTGGTGGTCGCGTTCGATCACGGTGCCGAAAAACTGATTGCGCGCGCTGGTTTGCAGCGAGAAGCGCGAGATGGCCGCCAGCAGGCTATCGAGCGGCAGATCGTCCTGCTGCAGCACGTCGAAGGCTTTTTGCTGCACCTGGCCCAGCAGATCGTACAGCTGGATCAGCCGTTGGCCGTAGTGCGTCAAATGCGCGCCCCCGCCGCCTTTGCCGCCGGTGGCGCGTTCCACCACCGTTTGTTCCGCCAGTTGGTTCATCTCATTGATGGCGTCCCAGGCGCTTTTGTAGCTGATGCCCGCCAGTTTGGCGCCCTGGCTGATGGAGCCGGTGTGCTGTACCTGTTTCAGCAGCGCGATGCGGCGCGGATCGGCGAACAGCTTTTGCTGGAGTTTGAGAGTCAGAAGAATTTCGGCCTGCATAGCGCATCCTGTCGGCGGCAAAAATCGTATTGTCGCCGATTTGGCGGCAAAGCGCCAAAGGGCACGTTTGGCCGATCATAATTTCGCCTCGCTGGCTAAAATAACTCCGGTTTTAGCGATTTTTTGGGTTAGAATAACCCGATATGCGGTGAAAGGCATTTGCCGCTCAATGGGCAGTTAAGCGAGGCTATCATGTTGGAATTATTGAAAAGTCTGTTATTCGCCGTGGTGATGGTGCCGGTGGTCATGGCGCTCATTCTCGGCTTGATCTACGGTTTTGGCGAAGTGTTCAACGTCTTCTCCAAAGTGGGCCGTTCGAAAGAAAACCGCACCCAGCACTGACCGTTCCCCATCCCGATACCCGTCGGCATCGCCCGGCGGGCATTCCTCAAGTTATCTCACGCTTTGCCGATAAACCGCATGACAAGCTTTCGCGCAACGTTATATTATTTTTTATATAACGAAGAGTGATAATGCACGTTAACTTGCGGAGAAAAACAATGAAACAGCAATGGACCAAATGGGTTGGCGGGATCGTGTTGGCATCGGGCCTGGTGACTCAGGCCTCGGCGGCGGAAAAGATCACCGTGTTCGCCGCCGCGTCGCTGACCAACGCGCTGCAGGACATCGCCACCCAGTATCAAAAAGGCAAGGACGTGCAGGTGGTTTCCTCCTTCGCGTCGTCCTCGACGCTGGCGCGCCAAATTGAGCAGGGCGCCCCGGCCGATCTGTTTATCTCCGCCGATCAACAGTGGATGGATTACGCCATCGACAAGCAGCAGATGGTGAAAGACACCCGCTATACGCTGCTGGGCAACGAACTGGTGCTGATCGCCGCCAAGAACGATAAACAAGACAAGATCGCCATCGACAAGCAGACCGATTGGGCCAAACTGCTGAACGGCGGCCGCCTGGCGGTGGGCGATCCGGATCACGTGCCGGCCGGCATCTACGCCAAAGAGGCGCTGGAGCATCTGGGCGCCTGGCGCACGCTGGAGCCTAAACTGGCGCGCGCCAACAATGTGCGCAGCGCGATGGCGTTGGTGGAGCGCGGTGAAGCGCCGCTCGGCATCGTTTACGGTTCCGACGCGGTCGCCAGCGACAAGGTGAAAGTGGTGGGCGTGTTCCCGGAAGACAGCCACAAACCGGTTGAATATCCGATGGCGATTGTGAAAGATCGTCAAAATCCGACGGTCAGCGCTTTCTATACCTATTTGAAGAGCCCGGAAGCGGCCGCTATTTTCGAACATTATGGATTTACCCCGCGTAAATGATTCTGAGCGAGTACGAATGGCAGGCGGTTGAGCTGAGCCTGAAAGTCTCCGGTTTGGCGGTAGTCTGCAGCCTGCCGTTCGGCATTCTGATGGCCTGGGTGCTGGTGCGCTGCCGTTTTCCCGGCAAGGCGCTGCTCGATGGCGTCATTCACCTGCCGCTGGTGCTGCCGCCGGTGGTGGTCGGTTATTTGCTGCTGATCGCCATGGGGCGGCGCGGCGTCATCGGCGAGCGGCTGTACGATTGGTTCGGCTTCAGCTTCAGCTTTAGCTGGCGCGGCGCCGCGCTGGCGTCGGCGGTGGTGGCGTTTCCGCTGATGGTGCGCGCCATTCGGCTGGCGCTGGAGGCGGTGGATACCCGGCTGGAACAGGCGGCGCGCACGCTGGGCGCCAATCCGTGGCGGGTATTTTTCACCATCACGCTGCCGCTGTCGCTGCCCGGCGTCATTGTCGGCGTGGTGCTGGCCTTCGCCCGTTCGCTGGGGGAGTTTGGCGCCACCATTACCTTCGTCTCCAACATTCCCGGTGAAACCCGCACCATTCCGCTGGCGATGTATACGCTGATTGAAACGCCGGGGGCGGAGGCCGCCGCCGCGCGTCTGTGCGTGATCGCCATCGTGCTGTCGCTGGCTTCGCTGATGGTGTCCGAATGGCTGGCCCGCTGGGGCCGCAAACGGATGGGGGTGTAAATGCTGGCGCTGGATTTCTCGCAGCAGCTGGGCGACCTCAATCTCAACGTCCGCGCCGATTTGCCGGCGCAGGGCATCACCGCGATTTTCGGCCTGTCCGGCGCAGGCAAAACTTCATTGATCAACGCCATCGGCGGCCTGACCCGCCTGCAGCAGGGGCGCATCGCGCTTAATGGCCGCACGCTGGTGGATACCGCTGTGGGCCTCTGCCTGCCGCCGGAAAAGCGCCGTATCGGCTATGTGTTTCAGGATGCGCGGCTGTTCCCGCACTATCGGGTGCGCGGCAACCTGCAGTACGGCATGGCAGCCGGCATGCGTGCGCAGTTCAACACCATCGTCGAGCTGCTGGGCATCGGGCCGCTGCTTAATCGGCTGCCCCTGACGCTCTCCGGCGGTGAAAAACAGCGGGTGGCGATCGGCCGCGCGCTGCTGACGGCGCCTGAACTGCTGCTGATGGACGAACCGCTGGCCTCGCTCGATCTGCCGCGCAAACGCGAGCTGCTGCCGTATCTGGAGCGGTTGGCGCAGGACGTGAACATCCCCATCCTCTATGTCAGCCACAGCCTGGACGAGATCCTGCGCCTGGCCGAGCAGGTATTGGTGCTGGATCGCGGCGAGGTGCGCGCGTTCGGCGGGCTGGAAGCTGTCTGGGCCAGCAGCGCGCTGCGGCCGTGGCTGCAACGTGAAGATCAGAGCAGCGTGCTGCGCGTCAGCGTGATTGAGCATCATCAACGCTATGCCATGACCGCGCTGGCGCTCGGCGATCAAAGGCTGTGGGTCAGCGGCATCGATGCCGAATTGGGCACTCAGCTGCGCATTCGCATCAATGCCGCCGACGTCTCGCTGGTGCTGCAGCCGCCGGTCAACAGCAGCATTCGCAACGTCTTGCCGGCCAAGGTCAGCGAGTGTCTGGACGTGGACGGGCAGGTGGAAGTGAAGCTGGTGGTCGGGGAACACGTGCTGTGGGCGCGCATCACGCCCTGGGCGCGAGACGAACTGGCGATCCGCCCCGGGCAGTGGCTGTACGCGCAGGTGAAAAGCGTGTCGATCAGCCGCGAGAGCCGTTAAGGCGGGCCCTCCCGGCGGGAGGGCGAAAAGACTACAGCACGCGGGTGCGGATCACCTCGGCGATGCCCGGCTGCAGGTTATCGGCGATCACCAGATCGGCGCGTTCCTTGATCGCGTCATCGGCGTTGCCCATCGCCACGCCCAAACCGACCGCTTCCAGCATGCTGATGTCGTTGTAGTTGTCGCCGAACGCCACCACCTGATCCATGCTCAGCCCCTGCGACTCCACCCATTGGCGCAGGCGTTTGCCTTTGCTGTTGCCGCCTTTGGCGATATCCACCTGATCGTGCCAGGACCATTCGCACGCCAACCCCAGCTCTTTTTCCACCGTGTCGGCAAACTCGCGCAGCGCCGGAATATCGGCGTGCGAGGTGGCGAATTTCCAGATCGCCTGCGCGTCGTCGGCCGCCTGCGCCAGGCTGCCGACCTGCAGCAGCGTCGGGCGCTGCGCCGCAGGCAAAGTTTCGGCCCAGGCCAGCGAGCGAGTCACGTGGCCGCTCGGTTCCTGATACAGCATGGCGTCGTCAACGTACATCAGCCCATGAATGTCGGTCTGTTTGAGCATCTGCAGCACCTGTTTGGCCTGCTCCTTCGCCAAGGGATCGGCGGCCAGCACCTTTTTCTGCTGAAAATCATACAGGTAAGTGCCGTTGCAGCAGATGGCCGGCGTGTCTATCTGCAGCGCCTGGTAGAACGGATGGATGGCGACGTGATGGCGGCCGGTGACCACCACCACCTGGACGCCGGCGGCGCGCGCCTGCGCCAGCGCTTCCAGCGACTGCGGTAAGATGCGTTTTTGATTGTCCAGCAGGGTGCCGTCAAGATCGAGGGCGATGACGCGGTAGCTCATAGGGTTCTCGTTATCGTTAGCCATAAAATTAATCCGATGGTACACCGGATAGCCAATGGAGAAAACCGCGTGAGCTTCCGGTGCTAAGCAGGGTTGCCATGCGACGGATGTGCGGTAAGCTAGGGACAAGCGAACGGCCTGAAACCGGTTCCTCTTTTACCCTTTGCAAGGAGAACACATGAAGCAAATCGTTTATGTCGCCAGCCCGGAGAGCCAGCAGATCCACGTCTGGCAGTTGGACGACGCCGGCGCGCTGACGCTGCTGCAAACCGTTGACGTGCCGGGCCAGGTGCAGCCGATGACCCTTCATCCGGACAAGACTCACCTGTACGTCGGCGTACGTCCGGCGTTCGGCATCGTCAGCTACCGCATCGAGGCGGACGGCACGCTGCAGCAGGCCGGCATGGCGCCGCTGCCGGGCAGCCCGACCCATATCTCCACCGATTTGCAGGGGCGTTACCTGTTCTCCGCTTCCTACAGCGGCAACTGCGCCAGCATCAGCCCGATCGGCCACGACGGCGTGGTCACGGCGCCGATCCAACAGATCGACGGCCTGAGCGCGCCGCACTCCGCCAACATCGATCCGACCAACCAGCTGGTGCTGGTGCCGTGTCTGAAAGAAGACCGCATCCGTCTGTTCAACCTGAGCCTGGCGGGCCAGCTGACGCCGCACGCGCAGGACGCGGTGGATATCGCCGCCGGCGCCGGTCCGCGCCATATGGCGTTCCACCACAACGACAAGTTCGCTTACTGCGTCAACGAGCTGAACGGCACGGTGGACGTGCTGGCCATTTCGGAAAACGGCGGCAAATACACCGTGACGCAAACGCTGGATATCATGCCGGACGATTTCGACGGCACCCGCTGGGCGGCGGACATTCATATCACGCCGAACGGCCGCTTCCTGTACACCAGCGATCGCACCGCCAGCATTCTGACCCTCTTCAGCGTCTCCGAAGACGGCGGCACGTTGAGCGTGGTCGGCTATTATCCGACCGAAGCGCAACCGCGCGGTTTCAATATCGATCACAGCGGCCGCTTCGTGATTTCGTCCGGCCAGAAGTCCGATCACATCGCGGTGCATGAAATTGATCAGGCCAGCGGTCAGCTGACTATGTTGGCGCGTTATCCGGTGGGCAAAGGCCCGATGTGGGTAAGCGTGCTGGCGAAGTAATTCGGCGGGCAGAGCAGAAAAGCGCGGTTCGGTTGAGCCGCGCTTTTTTATGGGCGGAGATCAATCAGTTGAACATCACCGTCAGCGTGGCGCTGCCGAGGCTGTGGAAATGCACGTTAAAGCCCACCAACGCGCCGCTGGAACCTTCATCCACCTCAATGCTTTCCACGTCCAGCGCATGCACGGTGAACTGATAGCGGTGGCGTTCGCCATTCGGCGGCGCGGCGCCGCCGTAACCGGCCGAGCCGAAGTCGGTACGGGTTTGCAGCGCGGCGCTCGGCAGCGGCGCTTTGCCGGAGCCTGCGCCCTGCGGCAGCTCGCGCACGTCGGCCGGAATATTGGCCACCACCCAGTGCCACCAGCCGGAGCCGGTCGGGGCATCGGGATCGTACAGGGTGACGACGAAGCTTTTGGTGCCGGCGGGCACGCCGTCCCAGGCCAGGTGCGGCGACAGGTTATCGCCGCGGTAGCCCATGCCGTTGAAGACCTGCGTCTGCGGCATTGTGCCGCCGTCCTGCAGATCGTTGCTGTACAAACGAAAAGCCATAATGACTCCCAGTTGTCGATAAACGCGGACCCTTAAGCTAGATCTTTTCGGTGGAACAATACAACCCCTTGCGCCAGCGGCGGACGGTTGATCTCGACGGTGACATGCACCAGTTCGGGATGCGCGGCCAACAGTTGGCGCACCCGATCGGCGGTGAGGGTGCGATCGGCGCTGCTCAGGGCGAGGACGCAATGATATTTTCCTTTGCCGATGCGGCCTACATGCAAATCGGTCAGCGTGAGCGCGTGGCCGGAAGCGGCCAGGGCCTGGCGGATGTCTTGCGCCACCGGGGCGTCCATTTCGGCATCCAGCAAAATCTTTCCGCTATCGCGCATCAGGCTATAGGCCCAGGCGGCCACCATCGCCGCGCCGACGATGCCCATCAGCGGATCGAGCCAGGCGGCGCCCCAAAGCTTGCCGCCGAACAGCGCGACGAGCGCCAGCACCGAGGTGGCGGCGTCGGCGAGCACGTGAACATAGGCAGAACGCAGGTTGAGGTCATGATGAGTGTCGTCGTGGTCATCCCCGTGATGATGATGGTGGCCGCCGCCGCGCAACAGCCAGGCGCAGAGTAGGTTGACGGCCAGCCCGATCGCGCCGATGGCGATGGCTTCGTTGTAATGAATCGGGCTGGGATTCAGCAGCCGCTGCCCAGACTGAAACAGCATCAGCGCCGCCACCAGCACCAACAACACCGCGCTGGTGTAACCGGCCAGCACTTCGATCTTCCAGGTGCCGAGGCTAAAGCGGCGATCCTTGGCCAGCCGGCGTGCGGCGTCGTAAGCCAGCACCGACAGGCCCAGGGCCAGCGCGTGCGAACTCATGTGCCAGCCGTCGGCCAGCAATGCCATCGAGTTAAACAGCCAGCCGCCGGCGATCTCGATAGCCATCATACTGGCGGTGAGTATCACCGCCCATCTGGTGTTTCTTTCGGCCAATGGGTTACCATCGTCAAAAACGTGGCTGTGCTCGCGGTGCAAAACGGGCGCGTGAGACGTCATGGTGAAGTTCCTCAGCAAAAGATAGTGTGCTGAAATATACTATACCCCAGTATAGTAAATAACAATCAGGCGGAAATGATGAGCCATACCCACAGAGATCAAAAGAAGCTGTTGGCGCGGGTGCGCCGCATTAAAGGGCAGGCCGAAGCGCTGGAGCGCGCGCTGGAGAGCGGCGGCGAATGTTCGGCTGTTCTGCAGCAGATCGCGGCGGTGCGCGGCGCGGTCAACGGTCTGATGGCGCAGGTGCTGGAAGGGCATGTGCGCGAACATCTGGCTGCCGCGGACGCTACGCCGCAGCAGCGCGAGCAGGACATCGAGCAATTGATGACCGTTTTACGTTCTTATATGAAGTAATCATGATTTCACTGAAAAAACGCACGCCGTGGTTCGGCTGGCTGCGCCGTTGGGCCAAAGGCATCAAGCGCGATATCTACGCGCTGTGGCTGGCCGCCCGTGATAAGCGCACCCCGTGGTACGCCAAGCTGATCGCGCTGCTGGTCGCCGGCTATGCGATCTCACCGATCGATCTGATCCCGGATTTTATTCCGGTGCTGGGCTATCTGGACGATGTGATCATCGTGCCGTTGGGCATCATGTTGGCGGTGCGGCTGATCCCCAAACCGCTGATGGCCGAGCTGCGCGAGAAGGCGCAAAAGCGCGTCGATAATCCCACCGGCCGCATGGCGGCGGCGATGATCATTTTACTGTGGCTGCTGTGTTTGGGATTGCTGGCCCGCTATCTGGACCAGCATTGGTAAGGCATTAACGCGCGGCGGCGGCGACGGCGGCGGTCAGGCGGCTGAGCTGGTCCGCTTCGATGATGTAAGGCGGCATCAGGTAAATCAGCTTGCCGAACGGCCGGATCCATACCCCGCGCTCGACGAACCCGCGCTGCAGCTCGGCGACATCCACCGATTCGCGCATCTCCACCACCCCAATCGCGCCCAGCACCCGCACGTCGGCCACCTTCGGCAGCGCCGCCAACGGCAACAGTTCCCGCTTCAACTGGGTTTCGATGGCGCTCACCTGCGCCTGCCAGCGATTTTCCGCCAGCAGCGCCAGACTGGCGTCCGCCACCGCGCAGGCCAGCGGATTGCCCATAAAGGTCGGCCCGTGCATAAAGCAGCCGGCCGCGCCGTTGCTGATGGTCTCCGCCACATGGCGGGTAGTCAAGGTGGCGGAAAGGGTCATATAGCCGCCGGTCAGCGCCTTGCCCAGACAGAGAATGTCCGGCACCACCTGCGCGTGCTCGCAGGCGAACAGCTTGCCGGTGCGGCCGAAACCGGTGGCGATCTCGTCGGCGATCAGCAGCACCTGATGGCGATCGCACAGCTCGCGCACCCGCTTGAGATAGGTCGGATGGTAGATGCGCATGCCGCCGGCGCCTTGCACCACCGGTTCCAGGATCACCGCCGCCACTTCACCGGCGTGCTGCTCCAGCAGCGCGGCGAACGGCGCGATATCCTCTTCGCGCCATTCGTCGTCGAAGCGGCACTGCGGCGCGGTGGCGAACAGGTGTGGCGCCAGATACCCCTGATAGAGGCTGTGCATCGAGTTGTCCGGATCGCAGACCGACATCGCGCCGAAGGTATCGCCGTGATAGCCGTGGCGCAGCGTCAGGATGCGCTGCCGGCGCTCGCCGCGCGCCTGCCAGTACTGCAGCGCCATTTTCAGCGACACTTCTACCGCCACCGAACCAGAGTCCGCCAGGAACACGCACTGCAGCGCTTCCGGCGTCATTTCCACCAGCCGACGGCACAACGAGATGGCGGCCGGATGGGTAATGCCGCCGAACATCACGTGCGACATCTTCTCCAACTGCTGGCTGGCGGCCTGATTCAGGCGCGGATGGTTGTAACCGTGGATCGCCGCCCACCAGGAGGACATGCCGTCCACCAGACTCCGGCCGTCCGCCAGCTGAAGTTCGACGCCGCTGGCCGATTCGATCGGGTAACAGGGTAACGGGCGGCTCATGGAGGTGTAGGGGTGCCAGATATGGCGTTGGTCAAACGCCAGGTCGGAAGCGGTGACAGACATTGTTGTAAACCAAATTGGATTAAGATTGGTTGACAGTATATCCACAATATTTAAACTGGCGACACTTTTTCGTTTTGGAGACGCCATGATGGCCGACCGCATTCACTGGACAGTAGGGCAAGCCCAGGCCCTGTTTGATAAACCGCTGCTGGAACTGCTGTTCGAAGCGCAAACCGTACACCGCCAGCATTTCGACCCGCGTCAGGTGCAGGTCAGCACGCTGCTGTCGATCAAGACCGGCGCTTGCCCGGAAGACTGCAAATACTGCCCGCAGAGCTCACGCTACAAGACCGGCCTGGAGTCGGAGCGGCTGATGCAGGTCGAGCAGGTGCTGGAATCGGCGCGCAAGGCCAAGGCGAACGGGTCGACCCGTTTTTGCATGGGCGCGGCGTGGAAGAACCCGCACGAGCGCGATATGCCTTATCTGCAGCAAATGGTGCAGGGCGTGAAAGCGATGGGCATGGAAACCTGCATGACGCTGGGCACATTGGATGGCACCCAGGCCGAGCGGCTGGCGGAGGCCGGGCTGGATTACTACAACCATAACCTCGACACCTCGCCGGAGTTCTACGGCAGCATCATCACCACCCGCAGCTACCAGGAGCGCCTGGATACGCTCGACAAGGTGCGCGACGCCGGCATCAAAGTGTGCTCCGGCGGCATCGTCGGGCTGGGTGAAACGGTGCGTGATCGCGCCGGGTTGCTGGTGCAGCTGGCCAACCTGCCAAAACCACCGGAGAGCGTGCCGATCAACATGTTGGTGAAGGTGAAAGGCACGCCGCTGGCGGATAACGATGACGTCGATCCGTTTGATTTCATCCGCACCATCGCGGTGGCGCGCATCATGATGCCATCTTCTTATGTCCGTCTCTCCGCAGGCCGCGAACAGATGAACGAACAGACGCAGGCGATGTGCTTCATGGCCGGCGCCAACTCGATCTTCTACGGTTGCAAGCTGCTGACCACGCCGAATCCGGAAGAAGACAAAGACCTGCAGCTGTTCCGCAAGCTGGGGCTCAACCCGCAGCAGACCGCAACCGAACACGGCGACAACCAGCAACAGCAGGTGCTGGCCAAGCAACTGCTGAACGCCGATACCGCCGAGTTTTACAACGCGGCGCCGTGATGAGCTGGCAGCAACGCATCGAGCAGGCGCTGGCTGAGCGGCGCCTGAACGCCGCCTACCGCCGACGACAGACCACCGAGGGCGGCAATGGCCGCCAGATCCGGCTCGGCGATCGTCTCTATCTGAACTTCTCGGGCAACGACTACCTGGGGCTGAGCCAGGATACGCGGGTGATCGCCGCCTGGCAGCAGGGCGCGCAGCGTTACGGCGTCGGCAGCGGCGGTTCGGGCCACGTGACCGGTTTTAGCGCAGCGCATCAGGCGCTGGAAGAGCAACTGGCGGCGTGGCTCGGCTATCCGCGCGCGCTGCTGTTCATCTCCGGCTACGCCGCCAACCAGGCGGTGCTGGCGGCGTTGATGCAAAAGGGCGATCGCATTTTGGCCGATCGTCTCAGCCACGCCTCGCTGCTGGAGGCGGCGGCGCAGTCGCCGGCCGAGCTGCGCCGGTTCCAGCACAATCAACCGCAGGCCTTGGCGGATCTGCTGGCCAAA
Source organism: Serratia sp. B501 (assembly GCF_051172315.1). Classification (NCBI taxonomy): domain Bacteria; kingdom Pseudomonadati; phylum Pseudomonadota; class Gammaproteobacteria; order Enterobacterales; family Yersiniaceae; genus Serratia; species Serratia sp. B501. Next base: position 491,580 of record NZ_JBPIZB010000002.1, on the reverse strand, counting down.
CCCTGCGACGGGCAGCGGCTGGCGGTCACCGAAGGGGTGTTCAGCATGGATGGCGACGGCGCGCCGTTGGCAGAGCTGCATCGCTTAACCCGTGCGGCGGGCGCCTGGCTGATGGTGGACGACGCCCACGGCATCGGCGTGCGCGGCGAACAAGGCCGCGGCAGCTGCTGGCAGCAGGGCGTGCGCCCTGAACTGCTGGTGGCGACCTTCGGCAAGGCGTTCGGCGTCAGCGGCGCGGCGGTGCTGTGCGATGAGGCGACCGCCGAGTATCTGCTGCAGTTCGCCCGCCATCTGATCTACAGCACCGCGATGCCGCCGGCACAGGCCTGCGCGCTGCAGGCGGCGCTGGTCTGCATTCGCGAGGGCGATGATCTGCGCGCCCGGCTGCAGGACAACATTCGGCGTTTCCGTCAGGGCGCGGCGCCGCTGGCGCTGACCCTGACGGATTCCGACACCGCCATCCAGCCGCTGCTGGTGGGGGATAATCAGCGCGCGCTCGATCTGGCGACCCGCCTGCGCGAGTGCGGCCTGTGGGTGAGCGCCATCCGCCCGCCGACGGTGCCGCCGGGCGGCGCGCGGCTGCGCATTACCCTGACGGCGGCGCATCAGCCGCAGGATATCGATCGCCTGCTGGAGGTGCTGAATGACGTCAGCCAATGACACAGTGAACAAACAGGCGGTCGCCTCGGCCTTCAGCCGCGCGGCCGGCAGCTACGACGCCGCCGCCGAGCTGCAGCGTGACGTTGGCGAGCGCTTACTGGGGATGGGGAGTTCCCACCCGGGCGAACAGCTGCTGGACGCCGGCTGCGGCACCGGCTATTTCAGCCGTATGTGGCGTGAGCGCGGCAAACGGGTGACCGCGCTCGATTTGGCGCCGGGCATGCTGGACGTCGCCCGCCAACGGCAGGCGGCGCATCATTATCTGCTGGGTGATATCGAACAGGTGCCGCTGCCCGATGCGGCGATGGACATCTGTTTCAGCAGCCTGGTGGTGCAGTGGTGCAGCGATCTGCCTGCCGCGCTGGCAGAGCTGTATCGCGTGACCCGTCCCGGCGGCGTGATCCTGTTTTCCACGCTGGCGGCGGGCTCGCTGCAGGAATTGGGGGACGCCTGGCAACAGGTGGACGGGGAACGTCACGTGAACGCCTTTTTGCCGTTGACGCAGATCCGCACCGCCTGCGCCGCCTATCGACACGAGCTGGTGACGGAGTTGCGCATCCTGAACTACTCGGACGTGATGACGCTGATGCGTTCGCTCAAGGGCATCGGGGCGACGCATTTGCATCAGGGGCGCGAGGGCGGCCTGATGTCGCGTGGCCGCCTCGCCGCGTTGCAGGCGGCTTACCCGTGCCGGCAGGGGCAGTTCCCGCTCAGCTATCATCTGGCTTATGGAGTGATTTATCGTGAGTAAACGTTGGTTCGTGACCGGCACCGACACCGAAGTGGGGAAAACCGTCGCCAGCAGCGCCTTGCTGCAGGCCGCCAACCGGGCGGGCTACCGCAGCGCCGGCTATAAGCCGGTGGCCTCCGGCAGCGAGATGACTGCCGAGGGGCTGCGCAACGGCGACGCGCTGGCGCTGCAGGCCAACAGCGGCGTGGCGCTGGATTACGACGAAGTGAACCCTTACGTATTTGCCGAACCGACCTCGCCGCATATCGTCAGCGCCGATGAAGGCCGGCCGATCGACGCGGCGCGGCTGTCCGACGGCCTGCGCCGGCTGGAGCAGCGCGCCGACTGGGTGCTGGTCGAGGGGGCCGGCGGGTGGTTTACCCCGTTGTCGGCGGAGTACACCTTCGCCGACTGGGTGCGGCAAGAGCAACTGCCGGTGATCCTGGTGGTGGGCATCAAGCTGGGCTGCATCAACCACGCGGTGCTGACGGCCCAGGCGGTGAAACAGGCCGGGCTGACGCTGGCCGGTTGGATCGCCAACGACGTGGCGCCGCCGGGGCGGCGGCATCAGGAATACCTGGCTACGCTGCGCCGTATGCTGCCCGCGCCGCTGCTGGGCGAAATCCCGCACCTGCCGCAGGCCGAACGGGCGCCGCTGGGGCAGTATCTGGATATCAGCTTGCTGGCGCAGTGAGAGGTTCTGGCTGATGAATCACAACGCCGGGTCTTATGACCTGGCGTTGGCTTTTACATAGCGGTAATACAGGCGTTATCGAGATAAAGCACGCCATTTTTCGCCAGGGCAAACAGGTTGAACGTCAGGATGACATGGGTCGCCCAGACCGGGACTTTTCGTCGATTGGCGTTGAAACGATATTCGGTGTACTCGGCGTAAGCATCGGCTTTCAAGGCGGCGTCCCAGGCTGCCGGCGCGGCTTTGGCGACGAGCGAGACGCCGTTGTCCGCATGGTCCTGGATACAGGCATATTGCAGCGTCGCGAACAGATTGCCGGTACCGCCGTTGACCGTTTTCAGGGTAAAACAGGCGCCCAGCTGCTCATATTGCGCGGCGGGCACGATCACTCTCACTCCGGCGTTGGTATTGGCGTTGCCCAACTTGGTCACTTTCAGGGCATTGCTGCCGTTGACGCCCGCGCCGGCTTCGATACTGATAGTCACTGCGTCTGAGGTAAAGGGCTCGCTGATCGTGCCGCCTGTCACTTCCCAGCCAAACGGCTTAGCGGAAAAGGCGAACTCACCGTCTTTTAACTTGTTATTCACGGCGCCGACCAGCGTCTGGATCCCGGCGCCACCCCCACCGCCATCCAGTCGGCTATTGACGATGACAAAGTCGCCGGTACCGCTGAAATAGCGGCCGCTGGCGGTTCGTACGCCATAGAACTTCACGCTGTCGACGATAATCCCGCTACTGCCGGCCTCGGCGTAAAACAGCGACGCTTGCGCCAGTCGGCCGCCGGCGACGATGATTTCGCCGCCGTGAATCAACAGCGATGCATTTTGATTGGCGCTGCAACGGAAGGGAATTTCCGTGAGCGGACTATTACCGTTGTTGAATTCCATATGGCAGCCATGCAATTCAATGCTACCGGCCTCAACGTCGGCAATCGAGCCGGCATAGTCGATCGAAGTGCCGAACAGGCGGAAGGCGCCGTTGGGGTTAGCGTTGCGAACGGCCAGCCCCTGGGAATTGCCGAGGGTGCCACCGAAGAAGTTGATGCCTTCACCGAAGTTTTGGGCGCCGCTGTTCGTTGAAGGCATATGCAGGCACTCAAAACAGCGAATGACTTCACAGGCGTAGTGGTGGGCGATATAGGCATTGGTACCGTAGTACAGGCCGTAGTAGAAGCCGGAAATATAGACGTTATTGACGGAAAAGTTGCCCAGCGGGCCTTCAGGCGAATCGAAACGGACGCCGTCGATATAGGTGTATTCGATCGTCGTTTCATCTTTGCTGTTGTTAATCCTGGCGCCGATGCCCTTTACGGTGAAATCTTTCATGATAGGCGCCGGGCGAATAGGAACGTTGTTATCCAGCGCGCCGCTGCTGGTATAGCAGCGCAGGAAATAGTTATGGTCGCTTTCCGTGCCGTTGGGGATCTCGGTAGTGACGTTGACGCCGTTGCCGTCGATATAGACGAATCCGACATTGATATCGGTTTTAGGCGCCGTCCAAAGGGCAAAAGGCGCGGCGAATCTGACAATCGCAGGGCGTTTTAACGTTTTGATGATAAAGTCTTGTGCGCCGACCAGTTCGTCGCGCGAACTGACGTAAATGCCTTCAATATTAAGACGTTCCTGCAGGCTCCAGTTTTTGTTGCGCAAATCCGCGTATTGAATAAATGCCGCGTTGTTGTCTGTCATGCTTACATCCCTCGATATTATGGTGTCGGTGTGACCCCTATCGAGTATGAAAAGATGGCCGGCCCATGCCTATTGGGCGCAGACCGGCCGTGACTGATACAACAGCAACCTAATCGCTAACCCGAGCACTCACTCCGCCAGCCCGGCGCCGATCAGCGCCTCATCCAGCTGCGCCAGCGCGCCGTGCGCCACGGTGCGCCCGCTATCGAGCAGACAAAAACGATCCGCCACCCGCCGCACGAACGGCAGCTGATGCTCTACCAGCAAAATGGTCATGCCCAACTCATAGTTGAGTCTGCGGATCACGTTGCCGATGTCGGCGGCGATCGAGGGCGGTACGCCCGTCGTCGGTTCGTCGAGGATCAGCAGCGCCGGCTCCTGCGCCAGCGCACGACCAATCGCCAACTGGCGCTGAGCACCTTCGCACAGATCGCCGGCGCGGCGGGTGCGCATCTGGCGCAAATTGGGAAACAGGCTGTAGATCAGCGGCGGAATGCGGTAAGGGGCGCCGCGCACGGCCATCTGCGCCACTTGCAGATTCTCCTCCACGCTCAGCTGCGAGAAGAGTTGCCGCCCTTGCGGGACGTGGCTGATGCCGAGTGCGGCGCGGCGCTCCATCGGTTGCAGCAGCAGGTTTTGCGGCGGCTGATCCGCCGGCTGCCAGGTCATGCTGCCGCTCACCACCGGCAAATGCCCCATGATGCAGTTGACCAGCGTGGTCTTGCCCACGCCGTTGCGCCCGAGCAGCACGGTGCACTGGCCGCGCGGCAGCTCCAGGTTGATGTCCCACAGGGTATGATTTTGCCCGTAAAATTGATTGACCGATCTCAGACTCAGCATGTGGCATTCTCCTCATAGACATAGGCGCCCGTTCCACTCGTTGGTGGGGTGCTGCAAAGGCCGCATTGGCGGTTGATTTCCCGAGTGTGGCAATGTCCGGAACAAAATGCCGTCCCTCCGATTCGCCTGAGCAATGTCTGCGGTGGACGGAAAGACAGTCAATATGTCGTGAAAAACGACGTTTATGACGACTTGGTGTCGTTCTCGCGCTTTTACGAGGCATAGCCAGGCGGCGGTTGCACGCCGCATTCGGCAGCGCATTATGCTGTCGCGCCTCGTTCGCACGCTGGAAGATAAAGCAACTCCCAGGCCAGTTTTGCCACTGGCCGAAAAGGGGGAGTGTTATCGCTTTGTTAACCGCCTGTCAGGCCTGACGCGCTTTGACGCGGCGGCCTGAAAATACGCCGGGAAGTTAACCCGGACGTTTTTTGCACTCTTGTGGTGCTCTCCGGCGTGGGCGTGGTGCAAGGCGTTGCGCCGCCGTCAAGCGCGATCGGCGTGAAAGGGGGCAATGCGATTTTGGCAATGGGGATTTTTAGTATTAATCGGCATAAACAAAGCGATATTTTTATGAAAAAATAACTAAAAAAGCCATTTTGGCGAGTGTAAAGGGCGAAAAGCTTTCTTTCTGTAACTCCCGCCACGGGCGGGGCGGTGAGAGTTATCCACTATTCCTGTGGATAACCTTGTGTATTAGATTTAGAAAAACGCTGTAAAGCGAGAGCCGACGCGGGTTCTGTTCGCTTTGTCCGCAATCTCGTCTTTTTATTAAAATTATTAATTATCAATAAATTAACTAAAATCAAGACGCCAGGGCATTGATCGGGTTTCTATGTGTGATTTTTCGCCGCGGTGCTATCAATAAGTTAATTTTCGGCAAGTTCTGGGGATAAATCTGTTATTGACAATAAAAATGTCACCCCGCTGTAACCTCACGGTGCAACGGCGTTGCCGCGCTGCCGGGCGCAGCGACGAATCCGCTTGAAGCTGGTTTTATATCCAGTATCATGGGCACTGGCGCAAATCGCCGACACTTTCCATAATTAGGGGCCACGTCCGGCGCAGAGCCGGCTGGCCGCCTGAGCGCGCGCATCTCCACAGGGTAGCCGAGCAATGAGTAAACTTTTCAAACTGCATTCTGATTTCAAACCGGCCGGCGATCAGCCGGAAGCCATCCGCAAACTGGAAGAGGGGTTGGAAGACGGCCTGGCGCACCAGACGCTGCTGGGGGTAACCGGCTCGGGCAAAACGTTCACCATCGCCAACGTGATAGCCGATCTGAATCGGCCGACCATGGTGCTGGCGCCGAACAAGACGTTGGCGGCGCAGCTGTACGGCGAGATGAAAGAGTTTTTCCCGGAGAATGCGGTGGAGTACTTCGTCTCCTACTACGACTACTACCAGCCGGAAGCCTACGTGCCCAGCTCCGACACCTTCATTGAAAAAGACGCTTCGGTGAATGAGCACATCGAGCAGATGCGCCTTTCCGCCACCAAGGCGCTGCTCGAGCGGCGCGACGTGGTGGTGGTGGCGTCGGTGTCGGCGATCTACGGCCTGGGCGATCCGGATCTTTACCTGAAGATGATGCTGCACCTGACCAAGGGCATGATCATCGATCAGCGCTCCATTTTGCGCCGGCTGGCGGAGCTGCAGTATTCCCGCAACGATCAGGCTTTCCAGCGCGCCACCTTCCGCGTGCGCGGCGAGGTGATCGACATCTTCCCGGCGGAGTCGGACGAGCTGGCGCTGCGTGTTGAGCTGTTCGACGACGAAGTGGAGCGGCTGTCGCTGTTCGATCCGCTGACCGGGCAGATTGAGCAGGTGGTGCCGCGTTTTACCATCTACCCGAAGTCGCACTACGTGACGCCGCGCGAGCGGATCATTCAGGCGATGGAAGAGATCAAGGTCGATCTGGCGGACCGCCGCAAGGTGCTGTTGGCCAACAACAAGCTGCTGGAAGAGCAGCGCCTGACACAGCGCACCCAGTTCGATCTGGAGATGATGAACGAGCTGGGTTACTGCTCGGGCATCGAAAACTACTCGCGCTACCTTTCCGGGCGCGCCGAGGGCGAGCCGCCGCCGACGCTGTTCGATTACCTGCCGGCGGACGGCCTGCTGGTGGTCGACGAATCCCACGTCACCATTCCGCAAATCGGCGCGATGTTCAAGGGCGACCGCGCGCGCAAGGAAACGCTGGTGGAGTACGGTTTCCGCCTGCCGTCGGCGCTGGATAACCGCCCGCTGCGCTTCGAGGAGTTCGAGGCGCTGGCGCCGCAGACCATCTATGTTTCCGCCACGCCGGGCAAATATGAGCTGGAGAAATCCGGCGGCGATCTGATCGACCAGGTGGTGCGCCCGACAGGGCTGCTGGATCCGATCGTGGAAGTGCGGCCAGTCACTACTCAGGTGGACGATCTGCTCTCCGAGATCCGCAAGCGCGCGGCGATCAACGAGCGCGTGCTGGTGACCACCCTGACCAAACGCATGGCGGAAGACCTGACCGAATACCTGGAAGAGCATGGCGAGCGCGTGCGCTACCTGCACTCGGATATCGACACCGTGGAACGCGTCGAAATCATTCGTGACCTGCGTCTGGGCGAATTTGACGTGCTGGTGGGCATCAACCTGCTGCGTGAGGGGCTCGACATGCCTGAGGTGTCGCTGGTGGCGATTCTGGACGCCGACAAGGAAGGCTTCCTGCGTTCCGAACGTTCGCTGATCCAGACCATCGGCCGCGCGGCGCGTAACCTGAACGGCAAGGCGATCCTGTATGGCGATCGCATCACCGATTCGATGGCCAAAGCGATCGGTGAAACCGAGCGGCGGCGCGCCAAGCAGCAGGCTTACAACGAAGCCAACGGCATCGTGCCGCAGGGGCTGAACAAGAAGATCGGCGACATTCTGCAGATTGGCCAGCCGGTCAACCGCGCCAAGGGTAAAGGCAGGGGCAAGGCGGCGGACAGCGGCGCTCAGCTGCAGAACCTCACGCCGAAAGCGCTGGATCAGAAAATCCGCGATCTGGAAGCGCAGATGTATACCCATGCGCAAAATCTGGAGTTCGAGCAGGCGGCTGCGCTGCGCGACGAGATCCACCAGCTGCGCGAGCAGTTCATCGCGATTTCCTGACCGTTGGACGACGCCCGCGCTGTGGGCGTCAAAATTCCTTGTCGGCCGCGTCAAAGCTGTTATGGTGTGCGGCCCGATTTGACCACGAAGAGTACCGAACATGAGCCAACACCAGTCTAAAGACCCGCTGCACGGCGTGACGCTGGAGCAACTGCTGAATAAACTGGTGGATCACTACGGTTGGTCCGAGCTGGGCGCGCGCATTCGCATCAACTGCTTCCGCAGCGATCCGAGCATCAAGTCCAGTCTGAAATTTTTGCGTCGCACGCCCTGGGCGCGTAAAGAGGTGGAAGATCTGTATATCGATATGGTCAGCCATCCCGCCCCAGCCAGCGATAATCCCTGGCTGCGCGGGCGAGACGGTTAAATTCGGTCAGCGGCGGTCGGCCAGCTCCACCAGCGCTTGATCCAGCGCCTGGCGCAGCAGCTGGCGATCGTGGCGATAAGGGATGTCGCTCGCTTCCAGCGGTTGCTGAATCACCACCCGATCCTGCACTTCACTGGCGTCCACCGCCGGGCCGACGATCAGCGCATCGATCATCCGGCGGCCGATCTTCTCTTCCATCAACGTCAGCTTATCCTTTAACGACAGCGCCGCGGCGGCCACGCTCAGCTCGCGGCCGAGGTTGCCGATATAGATCATGCTGGCGCTGCTGCGGCGCAGCGCCTGGGTGAGATCGTCGAGCAGCAGCAGCGGCATCAGGCTGGTGAGAAAACTGCCCGGCCCAATCAGGATCACGTCGGCCTGCGCGATGGCGTCCAGCGCTTCGCGCGTGGCGTTGACCGGGGGAGACAGCATCAGCTCCTGCGGCATATGAGTCAGTTGGTCAACATTCACTTCACCGTAAACATGGTTGCCTTCGTGATCGTGCGCCATCAAATCCACCGGCTGTTCCGACATCGGAATCAACGCCGCGTCCACCTTCAACAGGCTGCGCACCAGGTTGATCGCTTCCAGCGGGCGCACGCTCAAGTGATCCAGCGCTTTCAACATCAGGTTGCCGAGGTTATGGCCGGCCAGTTCGCCGTTGCCGCTGAAGCGGTATTCGAACATCGCCGAGGCGACGCTCGGCTCGGTGATCAGCTGGTTGAGACAGTTGCGGGTATCGCCCCAGGCAATGCCGCCTTCCGAACGGCGGATGCGGCCGGTGGAACCGCCGTTGTCGGTGGTGGTAACGATGCCGGTCAGGCGGGAGCCTAAGGACGACAGGGCCGACATCACACGGCCCAGGCCGTGTCCGCCGCCCAACGCCACCACGCGGTCGAGATCGGCCAGGGTACGATTACGCATAAATTTCCTTACAAAGGGGCTGAACTGCCCGCATAAGGTAGCGGATCCGGCGTAAAAACGCGATATACCCGTTATCCTTGACGTTGCCTCTGGGGTGAACGCGCTTGCCGTCGGGAGGCGACGCCCATTATTTAGGGGATAAAGAGTGCCATTTGCGTGATTCTGGTCAATTCGCCCTCGTAAGCGATGTTTATCATGGTTTACCCGATTACGCGGCGTCTAAAAACGCTGTATAGACAGTTATATATCGAATTAACGCGTTGGCTATCGTTGCCGATTAGCGCTAGAATTCTGCTGAAAACCACGGTTTCATTCCGGCTACTCAAGGTAGCGGGAAGAGAAATCAAACTCCTAGCCCCTGCGCCTACGTTGTTCATCCGGAACGATATGGCGCCTGGGCCGTGGCGAAGTCAGCCACCAGGGTGCAGAGGGGAAACGCTCGCATCTCCCAACTTTGGAAAGGTGTTATGGTACCGCAACTCATTGATGCTTATGAGCGCAAGTTCTATTACCTGCGCTTGTCGATCACCGACGTGTGCAACTTTCGTTGCACCTACTGTCTGCCCGACGGCTACAAGCCGAGCGGCAGCCCGAAAAGCTTCCTGTCGCTGGATGAAATCCGCCGCGTCAGCCGCGCGTTCGCCGAACTGGGCACCGAAAAGGTGCGCCTGACCGGCGGCGAGCCTTCGCTGCGCCGCGACTTTACCGAGATCATCGCCGCCGTGCGGGAAAATCCGGCCATTCGCACGCTGGCGGTCACCACCAACGGCTACCGTCTGGCGCGCGACGTCGCCGCCTGGCGTGACGCCGGTCTGACGGCGATCAACGTCAGCATCGACAGTCTGGATCCCCGCCAGTTTCACGCCATTACCGGTCAGGACAAGTTCCGCCAGGTGATGGACGGCATCGACGCCGCCTTCAGCGCCGGTTTCAGCAAGGTCAAGGTCAACGCCGTGCTGATGCGCGACGTCAATCACCAGCAACTCGGCGCGTTTCTCGCCTGGATCAAGGATCGGCCGATCCAGCTGCGCTTTATCGAACTGATGGAAACCGGCGAGGGGGGCGAACTGTTTCGCAAACACCACGTTTCCGGCGAAGTGATTCGCCTGCAGCTGGAGCAGCAGGGTTGGCGGCGCCAGGCGCGCGGCCGCAGCGACGGCCCGGCGCAGGTGTTCAGCCATCCGGACTACCAGGGTGAGGTGGGTCTTATCATGCCGTATGAAAAAGACTTCTGCGCCAGCTGCAACCGGCTGCGCGTTTCTTCCATCGGCAATCTGCATCTGTGCCTGTTCGGCGAGCAGGGGGTGCCCCTGCGCGATCTGCTGGCGGACGACGGCCAGCTCGACGCGCTGAAGGCGCGCATTCAGAGCGGGCTGCTGAGCAAGAAGCAGACCCATTTCCTGCATCAGGGCAACAGCGGGATCACCCAGAACCTGTCGTTTATCGGCGGCTGACAGCCAATAGGAGCTTATTGAACCATGAGCCATGCGAGCAGCGAGTTTATTCCGGCGCATATCGCCATCCTGACCGTGTCCGACAGCCGCGGTGCGGCGGAAGACACCTCCGGCCAATATCTGCAGGAAGCGGCGCAGGAAGCCGGCCATCAGGTGGTGGATCGCGCCATCGTCAAAGATGACATTTACCAGATCCGCGCACGGGTTTCCGCGTGGATCGCCGATGACAACGTGCAGGCGGTGCTGATCACCGGCGGCACCGGTTTTACCGCGCGCGACAACACGCCGGAAGCGCTGTTGCCGCTGTTTGACAGAGAGGTGGAAGGGTTCGGCGAACTGTTCCGCATGGTGTCGTACGAAGAGATCGGCACCGCGACGATCCAGTCGCGCGCGCTGGCCGGCCTGGCCAACCGCACGGTGATTTTCGCCATGCCGGGCTCCACCCGCGCCTGCCGCACCGCCTGGGAGCGGATTATCGAAGAGCAGTTGGACGCGCGCCATCGCCCGTGCAACTTCCAGCCCCATTTGAAGAAGCCCTGAGTCATGACACAGCTAACCCACATTAACGCCGCCGGCGAAGCCCATATGGTCGACGTTTCCGCCAAGGCCGAAACGGTGCGCGAGGCGCGCGCCGAAGCCTTCGTCGACATGTTGCCCGCCACGCTGGCGATGATCGTCGACGGCAGCCATCACAAGGGCGACGTGTTCGCCACGGCGCGCATCGCCGGCATTCAGGCGGCCAAACGCACCTGGGAACTGATCCCGCTGTGCCACCCGCTGATGTTGAGCAAAGTCGAAGTGCAGCTGGAGGCGCAAACGGAGCACAGCCGGGTGCGCATTGAAACCTGCTGCCGGCTGACCGGCAAAACCGGCGTCGAGATGGAAGCGCTGACCGCCGCCTCGGTGGCGGCATTGACCATCTATGACATGTGCAAAGCGGTACAGAAAGACATGGTGATCGGCCCGGTGCGCCTGCTGGCGAAAAGCGGCGGCAAATCCGGCGATTTTAAGGTGAACGCATGATCGATATTCTTTTCTTCGCGCAGGTGCGCGAACTGGTGGGCACCGGCGCGCTGTCGATGCCGGCGGATTACCCGACCGTCGAGGCGCTGCGCCAGGCGCTGTGTGCGCGCGGCGATCGCTGGGCGCTGGCGCTGGAGTCCGGCAAACTGCTGGCGGCGGTCAATCAGTCGCTGGTGGCGGCGGATCACCCGCTGCGCGCCGGCGATGAAGTGGCCTTCTTCCCGCCGGTTACCGGGGGGTAAGCATGGAAAACACCCGCATTCGCGTGGGCGAAGCGCCGTTCAACGTCGGCGACGAGTATCAGTGGCTGGCGCAGTGCGACGCCGATGGCGCGGTGGTGACCTTCACCGGCAAGGTGCGCAACCATAACCTCGGGGACGACGTCAGCGCGCTGACGCTGGAACACTACCCCGGCATGACCGAGAAGGCGCTGGCGGAGATCGTGGCCGAGGCGCGCAGCCGTTGGCCGCTGCAGCGCGTGACGGTGATCCACCGCGTCGGCGCGCTGTATCCCGGCGACGAGATCGTGTTCGTCGGCGTGACCGGCGCGCACCGCGGCATGGCGTTCGCCGCCAGCGAGTTCATCATGGACTACCTGAAGACCCGCGCACCGTTCTGGAAGCGCGAAGCGACCGGCCAGGGCGATCGTTGGGTGGACGCTCGCGACAGCGATCGCGAGGCCGCGCAGCGCTGGCACGACGCGGCTAAATAACGCCTCAACAGCGGAAACAAATCAAGACCTTTGCCGCTTTCGCGCGGCCTATTCTGTGGTACGCTTATAGCAGGCGAAGCCCCGTTTACGGGGCTTCGGAATCTTGTTTACAACGCAAAAGGTAACCGTCATGGACCGATATCCACGCTCTAATGGTTCAATCGTCGAACGTGCCAACAGCGGCATTCAGGCCTACATGGCGCAGGTTTACGGCTGGATGACCTGCGGTCTGCTGCTGACGGCGTTCGTTTCCTGGTATGCGGCCAATACGCCCGCGATCCTCAACTTCATCTTCTCCAGCCAGATCACCTTCTTCGGTCTGATCATCGCCCAGTTGGCGCTGGTGTTCGTGATTTCCGGCATGGTCAACCGCCTGAGCGGCGCGGTGGCCACCTCGCTGTTCATGCTGTACTCGGCGCTGACCGGGCTGACGCTGTCGAGCATCTTCATCGCGTACACCTACAGCTCGATCGCCAGCACTTTCGTAGTCACCGCCGGCATGTTCGGTGCCATGAGCCTGTACGGCTACACCACCAAGCGCGATCTGAGCGGCTTCGGCAGCATGTTGTTCATGGCGCTGATCGGCATCGTGCTGGCTTCGCTGGTGAACATCTGGCTGAAAAGCACCGCGCTGATGTGGGCGATTACCTACATCGGGGTGGTGGTGTTCGTCGGCCTGACCGCGTACGACACGCAGAAACTCAAGGCGATGGGCGAGCAGCTGAACGCCGATGATAAAGACGGCTTCCGCAAGTACGCCATCGTCGGCGCGCTGACGCTGTATCTCGACTTCATCAACCTGTTCCTGATGTTGCTGCGCATCTTCGGCAACCGCCGCTAAATCCGTCGTCTTTCATGCCTTAGGGTATCTGGCGATCAAAAAGCTCTGCATGTGACATGCAGAGCTTTTTTTATGCGATCTTGCGGCGGAACAGCGCGTAGGCGGCGCTGCCGGTGGTGGCGGTGATCACCAGCAGCGGCCACAGGCTGCGCCAGATAATGCTGAAGCTGGCGTCCTTCAGGTAGATCTGCTTGGTGATGTCGGTGAAGTGGCGTATCGGATTCACCCAGGTCAGATCCTGCAGCCACACCGGCATATTCTCCACCGGCGAGACATACCCCGAGAGCAAGATCGCCGGCATCATGAACACGAACACGCCGATAAACGCCTGCTGCTGAGTGGCGCACAGCGACGAGATCAGCAGGCCGAAACCGACCAGCGACAGCCCGTAGATCAACATGGTGGCGTAGAACAGCAGCAGCGATCCGGCGAACGGGATCTGATACAGGAAGATGCCGATCAACAGCACGATGCTGGCCTGGAAGCTGGCGACGATCAGCGCCGGCACCGCCTTGCCGATAAAGATCTGCCAGGTGGTGAGCGGCGAGACCAGCAGCTGTTCCAGCGTGCCCTGTTCACGTTCGCGCGCCACCGACAGCGAGGTGACGATCAGCACGCCGATGGTGGTGATCATGGCGATCAGCGACGGCACCACGAACCATTTGTAGTCCAGATTCGGGTTATACCAGTTGCGTACCACCAGTTCGCTGTTGTTGGGTTTCGCGCGGTTGCCGAGCAGCTCGTTCTGATATTCCTGCACGATCTGCTGCACGTAGTTGGCGGCGATCTGCGCGCTGTTGGAGTTACGCCCGTCGAGCAGCAGCTGCAGCGGCGCGGTATTGCCGGCGGCGATATCGCGCGAGAACTGCGCCGGGAAGCGGATCAGCAGCAGCGCCCGCTGGTTGTCGATGGTGGTCTTTATCTCCTGCGGATTGCGCAGCAGCAGGACATGGGAGAAGGCTTTGGCCTTGGCGAAGCGTTGGGTCAGCTCCACCGAGGCCTGGCCGCTGTCCTCGCTGTAGACCGCGATGGTGGCGTTGGTGACTTCCAGCGTCGCGGCGAACGGGAACAGCAGCACCTGCAGGATCACCGGCATGATCAGGATGGCGCGGGTTTGCGGATCGCGCAGCAGCGCCTGCATTTCCTTGATGATGAGCGTCAACAGACGGTGAAACATCACTCTTTCTCCTCAATCCAGCCGGCGCTGGGTTTTCCAGGCCGTCAGGCCGATGAACACCACGGCGGAAGCGATCAGGAACAACAGATTGATTAGCAGCACGGTGCCGACGTTGCCCGCCAGGAACAGCGTTTGCAGCGTGCTGACGAAGTAGCGCGCCGGAATGATGTAGGTCACCGCGCGTACGATGGCCGGCATGCTGTCGATCTGGAAGATGAAGCCGGACAGCATGATCGACGGCAGGAAGGCGGCGTTCAGCGCCACCATCGCCGCGTTGAACTGGTTGCGGGTGAGGGTGGAGATCAGCAGGCCCATGCCGAGGGTGCTGGCGAGGAACAGGCTGCTGATCAGCAGCAGGATCGGCAGCGAACCGCGATAGGGCACGCCGAGCACCCAGACCGCCACCGCCATGCACAGCGCCATGGCGATCATGCCGAGGAAATAATACGGGATCAGCTTGGAGAGCAGCAGCTCGCTGCGCGTCACCTGGGTGGAGAGCAGGGCTTCCATGGTGCCGCGCTCCCATTCGCGGGCGATCACCAGCGAGGTGAGAATGGCGCCGATCACCGTCATGATGATGGTGATGGCGCCGGGAATGATGTAGTGCCGGCTGATGGCCGCCGGGTTGAACCAGTAGCGCATCTGCACGTCAATCAGCGGCTTGTCGTTGCTCCCCCGATCGGCGGCGCGCTGCTGCTGCCAAACTTGCCATACGCCCTGGGCATAGCCCTGCACGAAGTTGGCGGTGTTCGGCTCGCTGCCGTCGGTGATCACCTGGATGGGGGCACTGTCGTGCGGGCGCGCCATGCGCTGGTCGAAATCCACCGGGATCACCACCAGGCCGCGGATCGTGCCGGCCTGCATCTGCTGGATCAGCTGCTGGCGGTTGTCGCTGATGGTCGGTTCGATATAGGGCGAACCGGCGAACGCCTGGGCCAGATCGCGCGCGTCTTCGCTCTGTTGCTCCATCAGAATGCCCAGATGCAGCTTGCTGGAGTCCAGGTTGATGCCGTAGCCGAAGATAAACAGCAGCATCAGCGGGATAACGAAGGCGATCAGGCCGCTGCTGGGATCGCGCAGTATTTGCCGCGTCTCCTTCAGGCACAGCGCGCGCAGTCGGCGCCAGGAGAAGCCGCCGTCGTCGATTGGGGCTCGGTTGTCGCTCACCGCGGTTCCTCCTCGTCGTAGCCCTGCACCAGTTCGATAAACGCCTGTTCCATCGAGGGGTTGGGGTTGTCGTCGCGCGCTACCTGTTGTTTGAGATCGTCCGGCGTGCCGGCGGCGATGATCTTGCCGCGATACACCAGGCCGATGCGGTCGCAGTATTCCGCCTCGTCCATAAAGTGGGTGGTCACCATCACCGTGACGCCCTTGTCGACCATGCCGTTGATGTGCAGCCAGAACTCGCGCCGCGTCAGCGGATCGACACCGGAGGTCGGTTCGTCGAGGAACAGAATATCCGGTTCGTGCATCAGCGCGCAGGCCAGCGCCAGGCGTTGCTTGAAGCCGAGCGGCAGGGCATCCGGCGTCTGATCGAGGATCGGCGCGAAGTTGAAGGCGCGGGACATCTCGTCGATTTTGTCGCGCTGCGCCTTGCCGCTCAGGCCGTAGACCCCGGAGAAGAACTTTAGGTTCTGCGCCACCGTCAGGTTGCCGTACAGCGAGAATTTTTGCGCCATGTAGCCGAGGCGTTGGCGCGCCTTGCCGGAACTGGTCTTCAGATCCATCCCCAGCACCAGCGCCTTGCCGCCGGACGGCACCAGCAGGCCGCACATCATTTTGAAGGTGGTGGACTTGCCGGCGCCGTTCGGGCCGAGCAGGCCGAAGATTTCGCCGCGCCGTACCTGAAAATCGACGTGATCGGTGGCGGCGAAATCGCCGAATTTCTTGGTCAGCTGCACCGCTTCGATCACCGTTTCACCGCTTTCTCCGTCAACGGTCGGCATGATCTCCGCCAGCGCCGAGCGATGGTTGGGGCCGCCGCCGAGCAGATCGATAAACGCATCCTCGAAGCGCGGATCCGCTTCGTCCAGTTCGGCGTCCGGCAGATCCAGCGCCTGCAGCAGCTGCCGGTGATCTTCGCCTTCTTTCAGGATCAGGCGCAGGTACTTGCCCTGGATCACGCCGTCGGTGACCGCCGGCAGGCAGATCGCCCGCTGCAGCAACGATCGATGGCTGCCGGGCGGCGCGGCGATCAACACCGTGCGTCCGGCCATGCGCTGGGTCAGATCCTGCGGCGCGCCGCTGAACAGCAACTCGCCCTCGTTGAGCAGCAGCACTTCGCGACACTGCTCGGCCTCGTCGAGATAAGAGGTGCTCCACAGGATCAACATGCCGTCATTGGCCAGCTCGTGCACCATGCGCCACAGCTCGCGGCGCGAGATCGGATCGACGCCGACGCCCGGTTCGTCCAGCAGCAGCACCTGGGGTTCGCCCACCAGCGTGCAGGCCAGTCCCAGTTTTTGCTTCATGCCGCCGGACAGCTTGCCCGCCAGACGCTCGGTGAAGCGGGTCAGATCGGTGAATTTCAGCAGCCGTTCGAAGGTCTGGCGGCGAAGATCGCCGGTGACGCCGCGCAGATCGGCGTACAGCGTCAGGTTCTCCATCACCGTCAGATCCTCATACAGCCCGAACTTCTGCGGCATGTAGCCGAGGATGGCATGCAGTTGGCGATCCTGGCCGATCGGATCCAGCCCGGCGACCCGCAGTTTGCCGCTGCTTGGCTTCAGCAGCCCGGCCAGCATGCGCAGCAGGGTGGTTTTGCCGGCGCCGTCCGGGCCGACCAGCCCGATGACCGCGCCGCTGCGCAGGGTGGTGGTCAGGCTGGCGACCGCCGGTTTCTCAAGCGACGGGAAGCGCTTTTCCAGCCCTTCCAACTCGATGGTGTGCGCCTGTTCCATGGCCGGCCTCAGGGTTTGGCGAAGCGCAGGGTGACCGGCATGCCCTGACGCAGCGCATCGTCGGCGTCGGTGACGATCACCCGCAGGCGATACACCAGATCGGTGCGCAGATCCGGCGTTTCAACGCTTTTCGGCGTGAATTCCGCGGTCGGCGAGACGAAACCGATCTTGCCGTGGTAAGGCTTGCCGGGGCGGCCGTCGGTGTAGATCTCCAGCTCGGTGCCGGGCACCGCCTGGTTCAGGCTGGTTTCGTTGACGTAGGCGCGCACCCACACCGGCCGGGTCAACGACAGGGTGAACACCGTGCCGCCGGCGCCGAGCATGGTGCCCGGCTCTACCGCACGGGTCAGCACCGTGCCGGCGGAAGGGGAGAGCAGCGTGGCGTCTTGCAGGTTCAATTGCGCCTGCGCCAACGCCGCTTCGCTTTGCGCCACCTCGGCCTTGGCCTGTTCAATTTCTTGCGGGCGGTTGCCGCTGCGGTATTGCGACAGTTTGTCTTTCGCCGCTTGCAGGTTGGCCTGCGCCTGGTTGCGGGCGGTGCGCGCATCCTCCAGCGCGTCGGCGGAGGTGGCGTTTTTCGCCCACAGCCCTTGCTGGCGCTTCAGGAAACTGTCGGCGTAGGCGAAAGCGGACTGGCGCTGCGCCATTTCTGACTGCACCTGGGCTATCTCTTCGCTGCGATAGCCGGCCTGCAGCAGCGACAGTTTGGCGCGCGCGCTGCCGACGTTGGCTTCGGCCTGTTGCAGCGCGTTGCGGTAGGGAGCATCGTCCAGTTTGCCGAGCAGCTGGCCCGGCTGAACGGTATCGCCTTCATCCACCGTCAGCGACGCCAGGCGGCCGTCGACGCGAAAGCCGAGGTTGACCGTGCGGATATCGACGTTGCCGTACAGCGTCAGCGGCCGCTCCTGCTGCTGTTGGTAATGCCATACCCCGTAAGCGACGGCCGCGATCAGCAGAATCAACAACACGATCAAGGCACTGCGTTTTTTGTTCATAACACTCCCTGCCTGAATTTACGCGCCGTGACGTTGGCGCAGCCCAATAACTAAAATCTCGATATGCTCGCTCAGCACCGCCGCGATTTGCGCCGCTTCGCCCTCACCAATCTCTTGCCAGCCGGCCTGACGGCGGATGGTCTCCCGCGCTACGCGGAACGACAGCACCTCGCCGATCAGCGCATGGGTATGCAACACGAGGCGGGCAGCGCGTTCGTCGATGCCGGTGGCGGCCGACAGCAGGCGGCACAGCCGTTCGTGCATCGGCGCGATCACCTGGCGGTGGATCAGCGGGTAGGCGTCGGTTGGGGCGAGCTGTTCGCGCGACATGATTTTGCTCAGATTCAGCGTGTGCGGCTGGGTCATCAGCTCGCTGAAGGCCAGCAGGCCACGCTGCAGCAAACGCAGCGCCGCGTCGGGCGATCGCTGTGCGGCAGGCTGCTGCCCAAAGCGATCGACCTCTTCGGCCAGCGGGGCGAACGCCTGCTGGATGAAATCGGCGAGCGACTGCGCCACGGCCAGATACAGCCCCTCTTTGGAGCTGAAGTAGTAGGTGATGGCGGCGATATTCTGGCCGGCGCGCTGGGCGATATCGCGGGTGGTGGCGCCCTGCAGGCCATATTCACCGAACAGGTCGGTCGCCGCGGCGAGCAGTTGCCGGCGCGTTTGCTCGCCGCGCGCCCGGCCGGCGGCCTGATGAGGGACGGAAGCTGGCATAGGTCACGCTCAAAGTTAATCAATCATATGATTAACTTTATGCCAGATTGTTTAAAACGCAACCGCTAACCACAATGAGTTATGTGACCGACTTCAGATAATGCTGAATTTACGGCAGATTGTGCTCTCTGCACGTAAAAGTGCTTTTTATTGCGCGACTTCTGTTACAATCGCCGCCTGGTGCACTGCAGTTTGTGCCAATCCCTCGTGGTCATGCTTAATGCCCCGTCTGATCATCCTCCCAGGAAACTGCACCGAACACTGTTAGGTTAGGGGGGATCTGGAGTTTTTCTCTTTATGTCATTTGAAACCCTCGGCTTAAGTGCTGAAATTGTGCGCGCTGTTGAAGAACAGGGCTATCGCGAACCGACGCCAATTCAGCGTCAGGCTATCCCTGTCGTGCTGGAAGGTCGTGACCTGATGGCCAGCGCCCAGACCGGCACCGGTAAAACCGCCGGTTTTACCCTGCCGCTGTTGCAGCTGCTGAGCAAGCATGACCATCCGGTCAAAGGCCGTCGCCCGGTGCGCGCGCTGATCCTGACGCCAACCCGTGAGCTGGCGGCGCAGATCGGCGAAAACGTCGATGCCTACAGCAAACACCTGCGCCTGCGTTCGCTGGTGGTGTTTGGCGGCGTGAGCATCAACCCGCAGATGATGAAGCTGCGCGGCGGCGTCGATATCCTGGTGGCGACGCCGGGCCGTCTGCTGGATCTGGAACATCAGAACGCGGTTGACCTGTCCAAAATCGAAATTCTGGTGCTGGACGAAGCGGACCGCATGTTGGACATGGGCTTTATCCACGACATCCGCCGCGTGCTGGCCAAGCTGCCGGCCAAGCGCCAGAACCTGCTGTTCTCCGCCACCTTCTCCGACGACATCAAGGCGCTGGCCAACAAACTGCTGCATAACCCGGCCTCGGTGGAAGTGGCTCGCCGCAATACCGCGTCCGAGCAGATCGAGCAGAGCGTGCACTTCGTCGACAAGAAGCGTAAGCGGGAACTGCTGTCGCAGATGATCGGCGAAGGCGACTGGAAACAGGTGCTGGTCTTTACCCGCACCAAGCACGGCGCCAACCACCTGGCGGAACAGCTGAACAAAGACGGCATCACCGCTGCGGCGATCCACGGCAACAAGAGCCAGGGCGCCCGTACCCGTGCGCTGGCCGATTTTAAAGACGGCCGCATCCGCGTGCTGGTGGCGACCGACATTGCGGCGCGCGGTCTGGATATCGACCAGTTGCCGCACGTGGTGAACTACGAGCTGCCTAACGTGCCGGAAGACTACGTGCACCGCATCGGCCGCACCGGCCGCGCGGAGCGTACCGGCGAAGCCATCTCGCTGGTGTGCGTGGATGAACACAAGCTGCTGCGTGACATTGAGCGTCTGCTGAAGCGTGAAATTCCGCGCATTGCGCTGCCGGGCTACGAGCCGGATCCGACCATCAAGGCCGAGCCGATCATCAACGGCCGCCAGGGCGGCGGACGCGGCGCGCCGCGCGGCAACGGCGGTGGCCAGCGTTCCGGTAACGGCGGCGGTCAGCGCAGCGGTAACGCCAACGGCAGCCAGCGTGAAAACCGTGGCAACGGTAACGGCAACGCTCGCCCGCAGGGTGACGGCCAGCGCCGTTCCGGCGCGCCGGCCTCGCGTCGCCCGCGCAACCGCAAACCGGCCGAATAAGCCCGATTGCGCAAAAGCAAGCCGCCTGTATGGGCGGCTTTTTTTTTGCCTGGCGGAACGGCATTTTCGTACTAGGCTGGACGGTGGCTATCCCTACATTCCAGGAGACGGAGATGAAATTGAAGTGCGCAATTCTTGATGATTACCAGCAGGTGGCGCTCAACATGGCGGATTGGTCAGCGCTGGCCGATCGGATGGAGGTGTCCGCCATCAGCGCGCACTTTGCCGATGAGGCGGAGCTGGCGGTGCATCTGCAGGAATGCGACATTCTGGTCATCATGCGCGAGCGCACGCCGATAACCGCCTCGCTGCTGGCGCGGTTGCCGCAGCTGAAGCTGCTGATCACCTCCGGCATGCGCAATGCCGCTATCGATTTGGCCGCCGCCGCCGAGCGCGGCGTGGTGGTGTGCGGCACCCGCAGCGGGTCGGCGGCGCCGATGGAGTTGACCTGGGCGCTGCTGCTCGGGCTGGCCAAGCATATCGTGCCGGAAAGCGCCGGGCTGCGGAACAACGGCCCGTGGCAGCTGGGCTTGGGCGTCACGCTGCAGGGGAAGACGCTGGGGCTGCTGGGGCTGGGCAAGATCGGCGGCCAAATGGCCAGGGTGGCACAGGCGTTCGGCATGCGGGTGCTGGCCTGGAGCCAGAACCTGACGGCGGAACGGGCAGCGCAGGAGGGCGCCCTGCTGGCGCCGTCCAAACGGGCGCTGTTCGAGCAGAGCGATTTTGTCTCCATTCACCTGGTGCTGAGCGATCGCAGCCGCGGGCTGGTAGGGCGGGACGAATTGACGGCGATGAAACCCACCGCTTACCTGATCAACACCTCGCGCGCGGGGATCGTCGATCGGGCGGCGCTGGTGGACGTGCTGCAACAGCGGAAGATTGCCGGCGCCGGGCTGGACGTGTTCGAGACGGAGCCGCTGCCGGCCGACGATGTGTTTCGTCAACTGCCCAACGTGCTGGCGACGCCGCATGTGGGTTACGTGGCGGACGATAACTACCGCGCCTACTTCACCGAGGCGGTCGAGGACATTGCGGCGTTTCTCGCCGGTCAACCGATCCGTCGGCTGGGCTGATGGCGTTTTTAATGCCCGCAGAGGCTTGTCTGGCGCGGGCATTCACCCGTATCATTGCGGGTCTTTTTTTAGCTGGGATTGGTCATGCGCGTATTATTGGCTCCGATGGAGGGCGTTCTCGACTCTTTGGTGCGTGAATTACTCACCGAAGTGAACGACTACGATCTGTGCATCACCGAATTTTTGCGCGTGGTCGATCAGCTGCTGCCGGCCAAGTCGTTCTACCGGCTGTGCCCGGAGCTGCGTCACGCTAGCCGCACGCCGTCGGGCACGCTGGTGCGGGTACAGCTGCTGGGGCAGTACCCGCAGTGGCTGGCGGAGAACGCCGCGCGCGCGGTGGAATTGGGCTCTTACGGCGTCGATCTCAACTGCGGCTGCCCGTCCAAGCTGGTGAACGGCAGCGGCGGCGGGGCGACGCTGCTCAAAGATCCGGAATTGATCTACCAGGGCGCCAAAGCGATGCGCGCGGCGGTGCCGGCCCATCTGCCGGTCACGGTGAAGGTGCGCTTGGGCTGGGACTCTTCCAATCGCAGCTTTGAAATCGCCGATGCGGTGCAGCAGGCGGGCGCCAGCGAACTGACGGTGCACGGCCGCACCAAAGAGGACGGCTATAAGGCGGATCGCATCAACTGGGCGGCGATCGGCGAGATCCGTCAGCGGCTGAGCATCCCGGTTGTCGCCAACGGCGAGATCTGGGATTACCAGAGCGCGCAGGATTGCCTGCAGACGACCGGCTGCGACGCCATCATGCTGGGGCGCGGCGCGCTCAACGTGCCGAACCTGAGCCGGGTGGTGAAATATAACGAACCGCGCATGCCCTGGCCGCAGGTGGTTGAGCTGCTGCAAAAATACGTCCATCTGGAAAAGCAGGGCGACACCGGCCTGTATCACGTGGCGCGCATTAAACAGTGGCTGGGTTATTTGCGTAAAGAATATGATGAAGCAACTGAACTGTTCAGCGAAATACGCGCGCTGACGACGTCCGGGGATATTGCGCGCGTCATCTGCCGCAGCTGAAAATAAACCCGCGCGTGGCGGGTTTATTTAAATCGGTATTATCAGGCGGCTTTATCAAGACGGTTTAATTCTATCTCGATATCCTGAATGGTTTTTTCCAGCCCTTCCAGACAGGCGCCCTGTTTATTCAATAGGTCGTTAATGGCTTCGGCGAATGCCTTATTTTTGCATTCCCCCTGATCGAAGGCCAGCCAGTGTGCGGAGAGCGTCTCGATATTCGACTGCGCGTAGTGGCGCATTTCCTTCAGCTGGGAAGCGACATTGCGTAAATTATCCAGCTGCGCCTGTGCATTTGCATTGTTGCTCATGAATTTCTCCTTGAGTTGGCCGTTAAATAATTTCGACTGCGGGATCAAGCTTACCCTATTTAAATAAAAATATCACCCTGAGTGGTCTGGGTGGTTATTTTTGAGTGGGTGTGGCTATATTTATTGTTCGGATGAACAAGGACTTGGGTGGAATTGTAAAAATAGATAAATACGGTGTTTTTGGCGATTATTTTCGGCCATCCCGTTCGGGATGGCCGTTATTCTACCCCTTAAGCGTGAGGCCGACTATGCCGCGTCCGCCAGCATAAACATGCCGTAGGGGTGAATTTCCAGATAATACTGCTCGCCGACGTTCGGTTGCAGGCGGGTAGCGTTAACCTGCAGCAAAATCTGTTGCCCGTGCCACGCCACCGTCACCTCATACTGCGGCCCCATGTAGGCGACATGCTGGATCTCGCAGCGCTGGCTTTCATCGCCATGCTCGCTCAGCGTGATCGCTTCCGGCCGCACGCCCACCGTGCCGGCGCCCTGGGCGGCAAAATGCGCCGGGCGCGGCAGGCGATAGCCGCTGATATCGACATGATCGGCGCTGAAGCTGGCCGGGAACAGGTTGGCGTCCCCCATAAAGCTCGCCATAAAGCGCGAGGCGGGCTGCCGATAGAGATCCTGCGGCGAGCCCATCTGCATGATATGCCCCTTGTTCATTACCAGTACGGTGTCGGAGACTGCAAAAGCCTCGCTCTGATCGTGGGTGACGTACAGCGACGTGATATCAAACTGCTTTTGCAGTTCGCGGATCTTTTCGCGCATGCTGCGGCGCAGGTTGGCGTCGAGGTTGCTCAACGGCTCGTCGAACAGCAGCACTTTCGGCTTGAGGATCAGCGCGCGCGCCAGCGCCACGCGCTGCTGTTGGCCGCCGGAGATCTGATCGACATAGCGATCGTCGAACCCCGCCAAGTCCACCATCGCCAGCGCTTCCTGCACGCGCGCTTTCACTTCGGCGCGCGGAATGCCGAGCATCTTCAGGCCATAGCCGACGTTCTCCCCCAGCGACATGTGCGGGAACAGGGCATAAGACTGGAATACCATGCAGATGTCACGCTGCTGGATGGAACGATGGGTGACGTCTTCACCATCAATGAATATCTGCCCGTCGCTCGGTTTTTCCAGCCCGGCGACCAGGCGCAAAATGGTGGTCTTGCCGCAGCCGGAAGGGCCGAGCAGCGTCACCATTTGCCCCCGTGGGATGGTGAGCGTGATGTTATCGATTACCGTGTTGCTGCCGAACCGTTTGGAGACGTTACGCAGTTCAACGAAATTTTTCTGGCTCATCATGGGCTCCATTACGCCTGGTTTTTGGCTTTTGAACGGGAGATGCGTGCCTCGCCGATCAGCCAGTCAAAGAGGAAAATAATCGCCAGCATCACCACGATCAGAATTGAACCGTAGGCGATCGCCACGCCGTATTCGCCGTCTTCCACACGGTTGAGGATGTAGGCGGTGGCCACGCGGGTATCGGGGGTGACCAGGAAAACGATGGCGCTGACGGTGGTGATGGCGCGCACGAAGCTGTAGATCAGCGCCGACAGGATCGCCGGGCGCAGCAGCGGCAGCAGGATGTGCGTGATGGTGCGCAGCGAGCCGGCGCGCAGGCTGAGCGAGGCTTCGTCCAGCGATTTGTCTATCTGGCCCAGCCCGGCGATCCCGGCGCGAATGCCCACCGGCACGTTGCGCATCACCATCGAAATAATCACGATGGCGGCCGTCCCGGTGAGGTACACCGGCGCGCCGTTAAAGGCGAGAATGTAAGAGACGCCGGCCACGGTACCCGGCACCGCAAAGCACAGCATGGTGGTGAACTCGATGGTCTTTTTACCCTTGAACTGTTGGCGCACCACGATCCAGGCGATCAGCAGGCCGAACGCGGCGGTGATCGGCGCGGCGATCCCGGCGTACAGCAGCGTGTCGAGCAGCGAAGGCCACGCGCCGTCGCTCATGCCCTGGCCGAACAGTTTGATGAAGTTATCCAGCGTCAGCGTGTAATCCACTCCCCAGTTGACGGTGAAGCTGCCGTAGAAAATGCTGCCGTAAAGCAGGGCGTTAAAGGCTACCCACACCGCCAGCAGCGCGATCACGCCCCACACCAGCGTGACCGGCAGCGGCTGCACGTCGCCGCGATACGATTTGCCGGACACGGTGACGTAGGAACGTTTGCCGATCCACATATACTGGATGCAGAACACCAGCAGTGAGAACAGCAGCAGGAAGGCGCCGAGGGTGCTGGCGGCCTGATAATCGAGCTGCGAACCGGTGATGTAAAAATAGATTTGCGTCGCCAGCACGTCGAAGTTGCCGCCGAGCACCAGCGGGTTGCTGAAATCAGCCAGCGATTGCACCACCACGATCAAAAACGCGTTGGCCAGCGCCGGTTTCAGCAGCGGCACGAACACGCCGTTAAAGGTTTGCCAGCGGCTGGCGCGCAGGGTGTAGGAGGCCTCTTCCAGCGAAGGATGAATGGTCTTGATCGCGCCGTCGAGGATCATGAACGCCATCGGGGTGAACGCCAGCACCTGCGCCAGCCAGATGCCGGTAAAGCCGTACAGCCAGTTGGTGTTGGTCAAACCGAACCAGGCCACCATCCACTCGGTGACGTAGCCGGAGCGCCCCATCATCAGCGTGACCCCCAGGCCGACGACGAACGGCGGCGTGACGATGGGCAAGATGGAGAAGATGCGGCCGATAATGGCGCTGCGCTTGGCGATGCGGGTAGTGTAAATCGCCAGCACCAGGCCGAAAAAGGTGCAGCCGGCGCCCACCGCGATCGACAGGGCGATGGAGTTGAGGATCACCTGAATGATATGCGCCTGCGACAGCACGTTCATAAAGGCCAGCGGCGCGAACGCGCCCGTCTGGTCGGTGAACATCGGAATGAAAATCGCGATGCTCGGCCAGACGATGAAGACGCCGATCAGCGCCACGATGGTGACCAGCGCGCCGATAACGAAACGGTCGCCGCCCAGCCAGTCGAGGCGGGTCAGCGCCAGCGTCATGATGGCGCCCAGCGCGGTCAACTGCACCAGGGTGGCGTAGCCTAAACCGCGTCCCGCCACCGTGGCGCTGACAACGATAAAGGCCATGCACAGCAGCGCCCAGCCGGCATCGAACGCGTGGCGGCGCCGCTGCTCACGGCCCGCCGCAGCGTAAGGGCGCAGCAGCAGCAGGCTCGGCAGCAGGCACCAAAGCCAGCTGATATTGCGGTGTGACCAGCCGTAGGCCGCGAGGATCTCTTCGCCTGTGGACTCCAGCAGGCCGTAATCCAGGCTCCAGCTCGGCAGCAGGGCGAACGCCAGCCAGCCAAGCAAAACCCAAAGGGATATCGCATCTCGTTTTTTCACGAGATGGAGTGCATGTGTATGTGACATAAGTTTCCCGGATGTTCAGGCCGGGCAAGCCGTGAGGCTTACCCGGCAACAGGCGCAGAATGTGGGCTTATTTACCCATCTTGACTTCGCTGACCCATTTATTGATCAGCGCCTTGCGGACGTCGGTCGAACCGTACTTGTCCATGTCGTAGTTGATCAGCTTCAGGTCGTCGAGCTTCAGCGAGTTCGGCGAGGTATCGGCGGTGGTGTTGGTCAGGATCTGATAGGACTTGCCTTGCTTCCACGCCAGCTCCTGCGCCTCTTTCGACAGCACCCAATCCACGAACAATTTGGCGTTGTCGAGGTTGCGCGCGCCTTTGAGGATGCTGACGCCGCCGATTTCGTAGCCGGTGCCTTCACACGGCGAGATCAGCTCAAGCGGCGCGCCCTGTTCCTTTTCGAGCGAGTAATCATGCAGGAAACCGATGCCGATCGCCGTTTCGCCGCGGGCGGCGTTGCGCGCCGGGGCAATGCCGGACTTGGTGTACTGCGAGACGTTGGCGTTCAGCTGTTTGAGGTAAGCGAACGCCTGATCGTCTCCCCACAGTTGGGCAAAGGTCGCCAGCGCGGTGTAGGCGGTGCCGGAGCTTTGCGGATCGGCGATTTGAATCTCGCCTTTGTATTCCGGCTTGGTCAGGTCTTTCCAGCACTTGGGCACCGGCAGGTTTTTCTCTTTCAGGCGCTGGGTATTGACGCCAAAGCCGAGAATGCCGACGTAGACCGCCGAGGAGTAGTTGCCTTTCAGCTTGGCCGGATCGCGGAATTGCGTCATCACCTGGTCGAGATTCGGCGATTTGTACGGCTGCAGCAGCCCCATTTCACCGGCCTGGGATTGCGGATCGAGCGTACCGCCGTACCAGACGTCCGCCTGCGGGTTCTTCTTCTCGGCGTCCACTTTCGCCAGCGTACTGCCGGATCCGTTGCGGATGAACGCGGTTTTCACGTCATATTTCTCGCCGAAGGCTTTGGTTTCCGCTTCGCACATTTCATTGGTGGCGCTGCAGTAGACCACCAGGCGGCCCTTGGCGTGCGCGGCGCCGCTTAGGGTCGCCAGCGCGATGCCGGACGCTATCAGGGTAGTGAACCACGTTTTTTTCATTGTTTTATCCTTCTCTCGGTAGAGGTGGTAACGCTCGCCATCAGCAGCGGCATCAGCAATAAACCCATAAGAACAGCGGCGATCGACAGCAAACTGAACATGCCTGACCAGCCGTAGCCTTCGATGACCCGCGACAGCGGCCAGCCCGCCAGCGCCGCCCCCAGGTAGGCGAACAGGCCGAGAAAGCCGGTGATGGAGCCCGCGGCGCCTTTGTGCCCGCATTCCACGGCGGCGAGGCCAATCAGCATCTGTGGGCCGAAGACAAAAAAGCCCACCGTAAAGAAACAGCCCGCCAGCAGCGCGTAGTGATGCACCGGCGCCAGCCACAGCGCGGCGACGGAAACCATCAGCCCGAGCGTGAACAGCAGAATCATCGGCGCGCGCTGCCCGCCGAACAGCACATCCGAGCCCCAGCCGGCGAACAGCGCGCCGAGCAGGCCGCCTATCTCGAACAGCATCACCGTCGCATTGGCGCTGAGCAGGTTGACGCCGTGGCTTTCCGTCAGCCACAGGTTGCCCCAGTCGTTCAACGCAATGCGGATCAGGTAGACCAGCACGTAAGAGACGCCGAGCAACCAGATCATCGGGTTCTTCAGCATCGTGGTGCGCAACATTCGCCACAGCCCCATCGGCGGGCTTTGCTGTTCCTGGCGCAGCTCCAGCGGATCGTGGCGCCATTGGCCGACCGACGGCAGGCCTTCTTCCTGCGGCGTGCCTGTCAGCTGCCGCGTGAGCCAGATGCCCAGCACCATGCTGACGGCCCCCGGGATCAACATCGCCGCCTGCCAGCCCCAGCGCTGGGCGGCGAAGGCGCTGATCAGCGGCACAATCGCGCCGCCGAGGTTGATCGACATATTCCAGCAGCCCCACCAGAAGCCACGCTCGTTGCGCGAATACCAGTGGGTCAGCAGCCGCGCGCAGGGCGGCCAGCCCCAGCCCTGAAAGAAGCCGTTCAGCGCCCAGACCGCCAGCAGCAGCGTCAGCGATTCGCCGAAGGCGAACGCCACGTTCAGCAAACCGGTGGCGAACAGGCCGATCCCCATAAACCCGCGCTGCCCATGGCCGTCGTGCCACAACCCGGCGACGAATTTCGACAGGCCGTAGCTCAGATAAAACAGCGAGCCGAGCAGGCCGATGTCTCCTTTATCCAGCCCCAAATCCGTTTGTAGCGCCGGCAGCACGTAATTCACGCTTTTGCGCGTCAGGTAAAAGGCGGCGTACCCGATGACCATGTACAGCAGCAGCCGCGGGCGCAGCGCGCGGTAACGATGATCGATTTCAGATGCCGAGCGTGCTTGCATAGCCGCCTCCCTGGTGCTGACTATAAGAAGGTGAAAGGGAAAGGGGATGAGATAAAGTCCGGAGTGGCTAAGACTTTTTCCTAGTTAGTCGGCGGTTTGTTGCAAATTTGTGGGCAGGTTAACAATTACCCGGGTGCCGCGCTGCGTTTCCAGCGTCAGTTCGCCGCCGAGCGCGCTGACCCGTTCGCGCATTCCCTGAATGCCGAAGCCCGGCGCGTTGCCCGTATGGATGCCGACGCCGTTGTCCCGTACCTCGAGGTGCAAAATGGCGCCTTGCTGATACAAAACGATGGCGACTTCGCTGGCCTCGGCGTGTTTGCACACGTTGTTGAGCAGCTCTTGCAGCAGCCGGTAGAGGGTGAAGCGCACCGTCTCGCCGGCGGGCGTGTCGGTCAGGCGGTAGTCGAAACGGCAACGGATGCCCCGTTCGCTAAAGGCGAATTCGCTCAGCAGGTGGTGAAGCGCGTCTTTGAACGCCAGCTCGTCCAGCGCGGGCGGGCGAAGTTGGCGCAGCAGCTGGCGCGTGGAGTGATGAATGCGCCGGGCGAGATCGCCTATCTGGTTCGCGGCGGCCTGGGTTTGCGCCGGATCGCGCGCCCGCTTGACCAGCTGCGACTGAATTTGAATGGCGGTGATGTTCTGGCCGATTTCATCGTGCAGCTCGCGCGCCAGGTTCTTTCGCGTGTCTTCTTCGGTGTGGATCAGTTTTTCGGTCAACGCCCGCCGCGCCGCCAACTCTTCTTCCAGGCGTCGGCGATAGTGGTGCAGGTTTTGTGCCAGATGCTGCTGACGGCTGATGGCGATGCCCAGACCGATGCCGAGCAGCGCCTGCGTCGCCAGAAAGATTTCCAGCTCGACCAGATTGCCGAACCCCACGCCGACCTGCCGCGCGAGGGTGATCATCATGCTGCCGAGCAGACCGGACAGCACGCCGCCCTGCCAACCGAACTTCCACGCCATCACCACGTTCGGCAAAAACACCACGATCAGCAGCAGGCGCTCGATTTCCGGCGACAGCACCATCTGCGTACCGATGCCGATAACGAAAAACAGGCTGCACCAGATGATTAAGGACGCGCGCAGCGGCGGGTTGGCGGTGTCCAGCCCCAGCAGATGGTAGCGGTGCTGCTGGCGCAGAAATTCAAAGATCAGGTAGACGAACGGGGTCAACAAAACACCGCCGGTAAACGACGCCAGGCCGAGCAGCATCGCCGGGCTCTGCGCGAAAGGCGACAGCAGGGCGGTATTGAGCAGCGAGGCGGCGGTCACTGCGGCCAGCAGCAGCGTCAGCCGTTGCCAGTAGAGCGGAAAACGGCGCCAGACCCGTTGCGCGAGAAGAGCCGGGATCAGGGTGATGAACGGGGCGGCCAGCAGGCCGTAGCCGCTCAGCAGGCGTTCGCCGTGCAGCCAGAACAGCAGCAGCGCCGGCGGCGCTATCAGGGCGGGCCAATAGCGCCGCCCCAGCAAGATCAGCAGCGCGAGATAGACGCCGTGGGGCAGAAACAGCGCCGCCTGATTGCCGTTGTGGGTCAGATAGAAACCGAGCGTCCACAGCATCAGCCAGCCGCTGCCCCAGGCCAACAGGATAAACAGCGAGATAACCCAGCGCCGTGAGCGGAGTGACATCAATGCCCCGCCAGCAGCTGATGATCGAGGGCGAAATGCACCAGCTCGATGGTGCTGTTGCACTGCAGCTTGCCCAGGACGTTGGCGCGATGTACGTGTACCGTTTTATGGCTGAGATCGAGCTTGAAAGCGATCTCTTTTACGCTGTCGCCTTTGACCAGCAGCTCGAAGATTTCACGCTCGCGCGGGGTCAGCACTTCCAGCGCCGTGGCCGGCTGCTCGCCGCCGCGCAGCGCCCGCAGCGCGTCGGCGCACAGGTAATGGCCGCCCATATCGACGGAGCGCACCGCCTGCACCAGCTCTTCCGGCCCGCAGCGTTTGGTCAGATAACCGCTGGCGCCGGCATCCAGCGCGCTCTGCACGAAGGTGGGGGAGTCATAAATGCTGAGTATGATCGCGCGAAACTGCGGCTTCTGCGCCCGCAGGCGTTTCAACAGGCTCAGGCCGTTTTCATCCGGCATGGCGATGTCCATGACCGCGACGCTGACGTCGTCGCGCAGCAGCGCCGGCCAGGCCGCCGCCGCGCTGCTGTATTGCCCCGCCACGTCGATGTCTGCTTCGAGGCTGAGCAATTGCGCAAAGCCGGAGCGCACCACCACATGGTCATCGACCAGTATCACACGGATCATTTTTCGCACTCTGTTGCCGAATCATGATCCTATGATGCCTGCCGCCGCGATGCTGGCAATCAGCCAAGCGCGGTTATGCAATCGATGTAACAGAATCGTAATAAAAGGGCGCCGCCCGCGCCGTCAACGACCCACATCGATGGCGAAATGCCGCCACAGCGCGGCCCGCCGTTCCTCTTCCGAATGCAGCGTCGTTTCGTGGCGTTGGTGATCTTCGGTCACGATCAGCTTCATGTCGCTGAGGGTCACCCGGCCCTGTTCGGTCGGCCGTGAACACACCAGGCGCTGGGTGAAGTGCGACTGCGGCGAGGTGCTGTGGAAGTGGCACATCTCGTCGAATTCATGCGGTTCGCGCGGCTGAACGGTAAAGCGATACAGGGTTTTGACATGCGAGCGCTGGTCGCCGTTGCGGCGTTCCAGCAGGTAATATTCGCCTTCCCGCTCCAGGTGGAAGGTGCCGCTGGCCTGCGGTTGCGGCTCGGCAACGACGATTTTGAGCGGCGTCAGGAAGGAATCGCCGAAACCGACGTCCACCAGCCAGGCCTGGCCCGTCAGATCCACCCGCAGCGCCAGATGGTCGTAGGGTGGGCCGAAATGGCCGTCACGCGCGCGGATCTCGCCGGAGATAAAGCTGACCCTGAAACCGATCTCCCGCAGCAGCAGGGCGAACAGTGTATTCAGTTCATAACAGAAACCGCCGCGGTTACGCTCGACCACTTTGTTGAACAGCGCTTCGGGCGCCAGCTGAATACCCTGATGATAAATAATGCTCAGGTTCTCGAACGGTACGCTCAGCATGTGGCGATGGTGCAGCTGTTGCAACGTGGGGAGATCGGGGCGGGCGACGCCGGTAAAGCCGATATGCTGCAGGTAGCGTTGGGTGTCCACAGGGTGTCTCGCATGAGAAAAAGTAGGCTTAAAATAGCGGGCTTTGCGGCGTTTGTGAGCGCATTACGTGCTGCGCCTCAGCAGCCGGATTACTTTCCCGACGGGCGTCTTAGGTAAAGCGCCGGGTTCAGTGAGCGCAGATGCATTTTCAGTACGGCACCCCGCTGAAAGAGATAGTTGAGTATGGTCAATGACAGCAGTTCGGTCAGCAAGGTGCTGTAAGCGGCGCCCATCATACCGTATTGCCGAATCAGGCCGTATGACAGGGGAATGTTAATGATAAACACCAACAACATTTTGCGGGAAAGGAAACCGTAACCGGAAAACAGCACGATGTATTTATAGGCCACGGTCCCCAGGGCGGAGAGCAGGGTGGCGACGGCCAACACCCCCATGGCGGCATAGGCCGCCAGGTATTGCTCGCCGTACAACAGTGCGATGACCGGTTTGCCCAGCCAAACGATCCCGGCGACGATGGCTAAGGCGATGGCCAGCACCAACCCATTCAGTTTGGCCGCGGCGCGCATCGCGTCTTCGCGCCGATAGGCGAATATTTTCGCGAAGAACGAGGTGATGACGGCATCGGTAACGAACATCCAGGCGGTCGCCAGGGTAATGGCGACCGAGTAAATGCCCAGCACCGCGGCGGAAACGAACCACATCAAAAACAGCTGCGCCAGCCGGGTATAGATGGCGATGGAAACATTGGATACCGCCAACGGCAGGCCGCTGGCGAGCAGATAGCGCACATATTTGCGCCGAATACGGCCGGGGGCCGAAAAGCCCGGATGGCGGCGATGATAAAGGTGATGACGGATCAGATAGGGGATGAGGTACACCATCACGATAGGGATGGCCAGAAAGTACAGGTGCAGATCAAAAAACACGATCAGCCAGCGAGCCAACAATGCGCTGGCTAAGCCGGCCACGTTGGCCAGGGTATTGAAACGCGATTCCAGCCGGGCGTCATGGTAAATGGCGAAGACGTCTTTGAGTGAAAAAAACGAGGCCAGGAATGTGGCGGCGCAAAAGTAAAAGGTCGTGAAGTCTTCCCGCAGCCCGGTATAAAGCAAGATGATCGCAGAAAAGGCCAGGAAACAGGCTTGCCTCAGCCGGTTGGTGGAGAACATCAGCGCTGCGCCGGAGCGCGGATTACGGCTAATGCGTTTGAAGAGGATGGTGTCCGACCCCAGCAGCGCCAACGTTTGGGTAATGGCGAAAATCGCCGTGGCAAAGGTAATCTTTCCGAAGCTTTCCGGCCCAATATATTTGGCCATGTAGGCGGTGATGAATATAACGCCGAGGATTGATACCGTCTTTTCCGCTATCATCCAGGAAGCGTTTCTTATTATGCTGAAGTCTATGATCTTTAGTTTCACTGACGCTTCCCTGAATACCTTATGATATAGGATTATTCCGTTTTTTATCCTTTAATAATCACCAAGGCTTTTTTTATATTTTACAATTGAAGTCAATTGCATTTAAACTTTAGCTGGGTCTTTTGTTATGTTGGATTAATGGATGAATCAACGGAATGAGAAAATTCGTAAAATACCTCTATAAGGTTTCGCCTGACTTTATTTATTATCAGCTGTCGCATTATTTTGCTCACGGAAGCTTTGTCAACTTTTTGAATCCTAAAAGTTTTTCCGAAAGGATTTACCACAGAATGCGCTACCCGCGCGAAGAGTTCAGCCTGTTGGCGGACAAGGTGGCGGTGAGGGATTATATATCCAGTCGCGTTTCGGAAAAATACCTAACGCCGGTCATCATGATAACGGAGAACTTCACTGAGCAAGACTATTTGTCGTTGCCTCAATCTTTTGTTATCAAAACAAATAATGCCTCGCAGCAAGTTAAGATTGTCAGAGATAAAGCGCGAGTGAGTTATGATGAGATTGCAAGCACTCTCAAGAAATGGTCAAAAATAACGTATTGGAAGCGCTTTCGTGAGAAGCACTATGCGAAGATCCCACTGCAAATTGTGGTTGAAAACCTGTTGGACATCGAACGCGACGGTGAATTGATCGACTATAAAGTGCATGTTTTTAACGGCAGCCAGCCTTATCTGTTCGTGGAGTTGCTGCGGGGCGGCCCGGAGCCGACGTCGCTGGAGTTTTTGGACCGCCATGCGCATCACTGCTTTTTTACCCAGAAAGATATTCCCCAGATCAACACGTTGCACGCGAAGCCTGACTTTTGGGATGAGATGATTGAGGTCGCCCAAGCCGTTGCCGCCGATCTGGACTACTGCCGGGTCGATTTCTACCTGACGCAAGACAGGCTCTATATCGGCGAGCTGACGCTCACCCCCGGTGCAGGTAATGAAGTGTACCAACCGCGCGCCACCAACCTGCTGCTGGGCGAGCTGATGGCCAAAACCTGAACGCTATGCCGAGCGTTGAGCCAGCTCCCGCAGCCAGCCCAAAAACGCCGCGGCGCCGGGTTTTTCCAGCGTGCGCGGCGGGTAAACCACGTAGTAGGGCTTGCTAAGCGGCAGCGCCGGTTCGGCCAGGGTGACCAGCCGGCCCTCCGCCAGTTCACGGGCGATCAGCCGCCGCTGGCCGAGCAGCACCCCGCGTCCTTGCACGGCGGCGTCGATGGCCAGCGAGGTCAGGTTATAGGTCAGCCCGCGGCGCGGCGGCGGCGACCGATCGGCGACGGTGAACCATTCGTGCCAGCCCGGCAGAAACTGGCTCTCCTTGCCCCAGTCGACGTGGATCAGCGGCAGTTGCGTCCAGTCGCCGCGATCGCGCAGCGCCGGGCTGCATACCGGCTGCACCCGATCCTGAAACAGCTGCACCTTTTCCAGCAGTGGGTAATCCTGATCGCCGAAGCACAGCGCGAAATCCGCCGCCGAATGGGCGAAATCGACCGCCGCATGGGTCGCGTGCAGCCGCAGATCGCCGTCGGGGCACTGCGCCAGCCAGTCGCCCAGCGCCGGATTCAGCCATTTAGACGCCAGCGCCGGCAGGGCGAACACCGTCAGCGCCTGTTTGCCGCGCTGGCGTTCGACGTGTTGCTGCGCCACGCGCAGCGTTTCAAACGCCTCCTGCACGTAGGCCAGGTAGTCCGCGCCCTGTTCGGTCAGCGTGACGCCGCTTTTAGCGCGAATGAACAGCGTGATGCCCAGATGTTGTTCGAGCTGGCGGATCTGTTGGCTGACGGCGGCGGCGGTCAGCGCCAGCGCATCCGCCGCACGGGCCAGGCTGCCGGTGCGAGCGGCGGTTTCGAACGCCAGAATGGCGCTCAGCTTGGGCAAGCGCGCACGGGACGGTGAGTGCATGAGCAGGGCTTATCGCTAAGAATTCGTTAGCTTATCCATAACGTATTTTTGTTATGGCGGCAATGCGGCATTCGCTACAGTGGGAGGCATCCGGCTTTCGCACACGAGGGGAACGTCATGCCGCAACTTGCCGATATTATCGATCTGTCCGCCCACCCCATCGACGACGCCGCGTTCCGCGTCCGCTGCCGGCAAACGCTGGCGCGCGCCGGCGCGCTGGTGCTGCCGGGATTTCTGCGCGAAGCCGCGCTGGCGACGGTGCGGCTGGAAGGCGCCGAACAGCACCATGCGGCGTTTTACGCCACCAGCAAACACAACGTGTATCTACGGCCGCAGGACGACGCGCTGCCGGCCGAGCATGCGCGCAACCGGCTGGTGGTGTCGTCCAAGGGCTGCATTACCGACGAAGATATTCCGCCGCAGTCGCCGCTGCGCGCGTTGTACGACGCTCCGGCGTTTCGCGCATTCCTCTGTGCGGTGCTGGATGAGGCGCAGCTGTATCCCTACGCCGATCGTCTGTCGTCGATCAACCTGCATTACGCCCACACCGGTCAGGAGCTGGGCTGGCATTTTGACAACTCCTCGTTCGCCATCACGCTCCTGATCCAGAAACCGCAGGCGGGTGGGCGCTTCGAATACGTGGAGAACCTGCGCGACGCCGATCGCGGCGAGATGAACTATGCCGGGGTCACGCAGGTGCTGGACGGTGAGCGGGCGGTCAAACAGCTGGCGATGGAGGAGGGGGATTTGGTGCTGTTTCGCGGGCGCAACGCCATGCACCGGGTGACGCCGACCGAAGGCGACACCACGCGCATGCTGGTGGTGCTGGCCTACAATGCGCAGCCGGACGTGATGCTGTCAGAAAGCGCCAGAATGACGTTCTACGGGCGGTTATAGCGGATAAAAAAACCGCCCCGGAGGGCGGTTTGTCGATTCAGTGCGGGTTCTGCTCTTCGTGAGCCTGCTGTTCCAGCTTCACTTCCTGCGCGCGTTTGCGCAGGCCGAACCAGCCCAGCGTCAGCAGCACCGCCAACACCGGAATGGTGGCGATGGTCCAGGTGCCGTTCGGGTAGTCGAAGGCCATCATCACCACCACGATCAGCAGGAACGCCAGCGTCAGCCACGAAGTGAACGGCGCGCCCGGCATTCTGAACGACACCGGCTGAGCGCGGCCTTCGCGCACGGCTTTGCGCAGGCGCATCTGGCAAACGATGATAAACGCCCAGGAGGCGATGATGCCCAGCGAGGCGATGTTCAGCACGATCTCGAACACCTGCGACGGCACCAGGTAGTTGAGCACCACGCCGATCACGTAGATGCCGCAGGTGACCAGGATGCCGGCGTAAGGCACCTGCTGGCTGCTCATTTTGGCCATCAGCTTCGGCGCGGAGCCGCCCATCGCCAGCGAACGCAGGATGCGGCCGGTGGAGTAGAGGCCGGAGTTGAGGCTGGACAGCGCGGCGGTCAACACCACGATGTTCATGATGGTGCCGATGTAAGGCACGCCCAGCTTGCTGAAGAAGGTGACGAACGGGCTTTGGCCGGCCTGATAGGCGTTCCACGGCAGCAGCAGCACCAGCAGCACCACGGAGCCGACGTAGAACAGACCGATACGCCAGATCACGCTATTGATCGCTTTGGGCATCATTTTGGCCGGATCTTTACACTCGCCGGCGGCGGTGCCGATAAGCTCGATGCCGGCGAAGGCGAAGATCACCCCTTGCACCAACACCAGCGCAGGCAGCAGGCCGTGCGGGAACATGCCGCCGTTTTCGGTGATCAGGTGCATGCCGGTGGTGTGGCCGGCCACCGGCGTGCCGGTACCGAGGAAGACAACGCCGACAATCAGGAACAGCGCGATGGCGGCGACCTTGATCAGCGCGAACCAGAACTCCATCTCGGCGAACCACTTCACGCCGATCATGTTCATGGTGGCGACGATGCCGAGCGCGCCGAGGGCGAACAGCCACTGTGGCACGTCGGCGAAGGTGCCCCAATAGTGCATGTACAGCGCCACGGCGGTGATGTCGACGATGCCGGTCATCGCCCAGTTGAGGAAATACATCCAACCGGCAACGTAAGAGGCTTTTTCACCGAGGAACTCGCGAGCGTAAGAAACGAAGCTGCCGCTGGAAGGGCGATGCAGCACCAGTTCGCCCAGCGCGCGCAGGATGAAGAAAGAGAAGATCCCGCACACCAGATAGACCAGCGCCAGCGCCGGCCCGGCCAGTTCGAGACGGCCGCCGGTACCGAGGAACAAGCCGGTGCCGATGGAGCCGCCGATGGCGATCATTTGGATTTGCCGGTTGCCCATGCTTTTGTGATAACCGGATTCATGAGAGTCTAGCCAGCGTCTTCTGGCGGCGTGTTTTTCATCCGCAGACTGTTTTTGTGAGTGCATTATCCGTCCTGTTTACCTGTCTATGTTAACCCTGCTCTTACCGAGAGCAAACGATTGCTATGACCAATCGTCATGAGAATGAGGTCGTGGCATCATTCCGCTGTTTATTGTGTATACAGCCATCATTAAAATAACGGCGAAGCATGCTACCTTTTCTCCGTAATGGTGGCAAAAAATACTGCGCATAAAACGTGAACAAGTGTGTTTATTTTTTAATCCAAATATAAAAGGATATATTATTCAAAAAGATGTGATGTTTTATCAAGACGGAAATATCGAGGAATAAAAAGTGATTAAAATCACAAAATAATAATTACCGTGCAAATTACAGGGTGTTGTTCTTATATTTCGCGGTGAGAAATAAGGGGAAAGGAAATGGCGACCCGCGCAGAAAATGGCATCAGCAGCGGGTCGGTGGGCGCGTAACGAGTCTTAGGCCGATTCGCCGGCCGGCAGGGCCGATGCGGGCAGGCCGAACAGCTTGTCGAATGCCCAATTGAACACGAAGGTATAACAAGGAATGATGACGATCAACGCCATATCCAGCAGCAGCGCCTGCCACAGCGTGATGCCCATCCACCAGGCGATCAGCGGGATCAGATACACTACCAGCGTCAACTGAAAGCCGACGGCGTGCAAAATGCGGCGTTTGAGCGTGCGGGCGCGCGACGCCTGGCGGCTTTCCCACCACTCGAATACATAGTTGTAAATAAAGTTCCAGCTTACCGCGATGGTGGTGATCACCACCGCCAGCGGCCCGGTGCTGCTTGGCGCGTGGCCCGACAGCAGCGCCAGCCCCAGCGCCGAGATCGCCATGCCGATGATTTCATAAGCGGTGACATACACCAGTTTGCGTTTGACGCCTTGCATCGTTTTCTCCCGATCTGTTTTTAGTTGCCTCTGTGGCGACGGCGGCTAAGATAACGTCAATAACATTGATAGAAAAAGTCAGGAGCTGTCAGTTAATCTGACAGGTTGAACAATGAATTTTTCCAGCGACAACATCGAACTGTTTTTGGCGGTGCTCGATCGCGGCTCGTTTTCCGCCGCCGCCCGCGCGCTGCGGCGCGTGCCCTCCGCCGTCAGCATGGCCATCGCCAACATGGAGGCGGAGCTCGGTTTTGCCTTGTTCGACCGTTCTCACCGTGAACCGACGCCGACCGCGCTGGCGTTGGCCCTGGCGCCGCACGCCCGCCTGATCGCCGGGCAGCTCAAGCAGCTGCAGGTGCACGCCATCGAACTGTCCCAGGGGCTGGAGAGCCGGCTTTCGATCGGCGTGGCGTCGGATATCAACGGCGCCGGCCTGCTGGCGGCGGTGAAAACGCTGTCGCAGCGTTATCCGCTGCTGAACATCGAAGTGCTCAGCGCGCCGCAGGACGACGTGTTGCACATGCTGCACGAGGGGCGCATCGGCGTTTGTCTGGCGTTCGGCGGGCTGAACGTCAACAGCGCGGAACAGTTCCACTTCGTGGGCGCGGAGTCACTGGTGGCGATGCTGTCACCGCAGCACCCGGCGCTGGACGGCGCGGCGGGCGAGCTGTTTCTCGAGGATCTGGTCAACGTGCGGCAGATCATGGTAGCCAGCCGCGATCTGCCGATCGGCGATCTGCGTCCTCAGGTGGCGGAGGCTTACTGGCGCACCGACAGCCTGCCGATGGCGCTGAACATGGTGGAAGCGGGTCTGGGGTGGGGCAATTTTCCGCTGTCGTTGGCCGAGCCGCTGCTGGCGCAGGGGCGGTTGGTGCGGCTGAAGTTCAAAAACACCAAGAACGAGCTGCGCTTGCCGATGCATTTGATCTGGCTTAAGAATCGCCCGTTGGACAAAGCGGCGCGCGAACTGGTCGCGCTGATGCGCGAGGCGCCGCAGGAAAGCTGACGCCCGCTGCATTTGCTTACTCCGGGTGGCGTTTACGCCACCAGAAACGCACCAGCAGGATGGCGGCGATCGCCAGCGCGACAAACAGCAGGCTGGAGAGCTTTTTGTCGAAGCCGGTAACGAAGCGTTCGATCGCCTGGCCGCCAAAATAACCGAGCATGACGAAGATCGTCGCCCATAAAATGGCGCCGAGGATGTTCAGCGGCACGAAGCGCGACGGCGGCAGGCGGCTGGCGCCGATCAACACCGGGCCGATGATGCGGAAACCGTACATGAAACGCACCCCGATAACGAACAGCATCGGGTGGCGGGCGATCAGCCTTCTGGCGCGCGCGATGCGCTTTTCCTGTCCCTTGAGCCGCGAGATGACGCGGCCTTCAAACCGGCGGCCGGCGAAGTACAGCAGCTGGTCTCCCATCATGCCGCCCAGCGCCACCACTGCGATCACCCACGGCCAGTGCAACAGCCCTTCATGAGCGGCGATGCCGCCCAGCAGCGTGATGGTTTCCCCTTCCGCCAGGCAGCCGATAAACAACGCCCAGTAACCGTAGTCCGTAATATAGTGGGCTAAATCGGTCATTCCTTACTCCTTATGTGGCTGACGCATAAGGGCAAGTATACGCCCGATTGCTAACCTTGGGCGATCTGGGCCACCAACGCTCTGCGCCGCTGCAGGCTCTCCGCCATCTGCGCCTGTACCCTGGCGTAAATGTGCGGCGGGGCCAATTCCGGCGTGCCGCCCTCGAACGGCGGCGCCGGGGCGTATTCCAGATAGAGCTGGATCATTTGGGCGGTCTCTTCGCCGTGCAGTTCGGCGATCAGCGCCAGTGCGAAATCGATGCCGGCGGTGACGCCGCCGCCGCTGATCACATTGCCGTCGCGCTCCACGCGCGCTGAGCTCGGCACGGCGCCGAACAGCTTCAGGCTGTCGCGCATCGACCAGTGGCAGGCGGCGCGTTTGCCTTGCAGCAGACCGGCGGCGGCCAGGATCAGCGAACCGGTGCACACCGAGGTCAGGTAGCGGGCATCGGCGCCCAGCCGACGGATCTGCTGCATGAAGGCCTCATCTTGTAGCGCCTGGGTGCAGCCGCTGCCGCCCGGCACGCACAGCACGTCGCAGCGCGCGATCTCCGGCAGCGGGCGCAGTTGGGTGAAGTGCAAGCCTTCCGACTCGACATCCGCGCCGTCTACCGAGGCGACGATGATTTCCGCGCCCGGCATGCGGCGCAGGAACTGCAAGGGGCCCGTGAAGTCGAGCTGGGTGACGCCTTGATAGATGGGAAATACAATCACGAGTGATTCAGACATGATATTCGCCTCATTTTTATCGTTGGACCTGGGGCATAATAGCCGCCCTGTTTTTGGCTGATATGACAGATAACCCTCAAAAAGCGCCATCATGAAAACGATCGGTTTTGTGGTTTTTCCCGGTTTTAACCTGCTGGACTTTGCCGGGCCGCTGGCGGCGTTCGATAACGTCAGCCAGTTCACCGACCCGCCGGCCTACCGCTGTGTGGCGATCTCGCCGCAGGGCGGCATGGTCGCCAGCTCGGCCGGGGTGGAAATCGCCACGCAGCCGTGCGGCGACGAGCGTTTCGATACGTTGGTGGTGGCCGGCGGCAGCGGCAATGTGATGGCGGCGCAATCACCGGCGCTGGCGGCGTTCCTGGCCAACCAAAGCCGACGAACGCGGCGCATCGCCAGCGTATGTACCGGCGCGTTTATTCTGGCGGCCTGCGGGCTGCTGGACGGCAAGCGCGCCACCACTCACTGGTATCACGCGGCGCGGCTGCAGCAGAACTACCCGCGCATTCGCGTCGACAGCAACCGCATCTTCATTCGCGACGGGGATATCTGGACCTCGGCCGGCATCAGCGCCGGCATCGATCTGGCGTTGGCGCTGATCGAAGACGACCTGGGCGCCACCCTGGCGGCGGCCGTGGCGCGGCAGCTGGTGGTCTATCACCGCCGCCCCGGCGGGCAGTCGCAGTACTCACTGCTGCTGGCGCTGAATCCGTCGTCGGATCGCATGCGCACCGCGCTGTCGTACGCGCGCGAGCATTTGCATCTGCCGCTGTCGGTGGCGGATCTGGCCGACGCCGCCTGCCTGAGCGAGCGGCAATTCGGCCGGCTGTTCCGCGCCGAAACCGGGCAGACGCCGGCCAAGGTGATCGAGCAGCTGCGGGTAGAGGCGGCCAGGGGGCGTATTGAAGAGAGCGCCGAACCGCTGGAAGCGATCGCCCGCTCGGTGGGGTTCAGCGATCCGGAGCGTATGAGGCGGGCGTTTATCCGCGTATTTGGCCTGTCGCCGCAGGCGATCCGCCGGCTTGGCCGCGCGGGATAACTTTTTTGCCACGCCTGGCGGCGGGGCGCATCAGAGGAGCAACGGATGTATCAGGATTTTGAGAGCGAATTGAGCTGGGCGATGCGCCATATGCCGCGCACCCGGGCGGCGGTGGCGGCGTTGCCGGACCTGCACGGGGTGCGGTTGGCGTGCAATATGCACCTGGATCTGAAAATGGCGCCGCTGGTGGCCGGCCTGCTGGACAAGGGCGCGGCGATCTTTCTGACCACCTGCAATCCCACCACGGTACAGAACGACGTGGTGGCCTGGCTGGAACGGCGGGGCGCGCAGGCTTACGCTTGGCGCGATATGAGCGCCGGCGAATGGTCGGAATCTTTCGATCGCGCGCTGGCCTGGCGGCCGACTCACCTGTGCGAAATGGGAGCGGATCTGACCACCCGTCTGCACCAGTCGCCGAACGGCCCGCAGATCGTCGCCGGGCTGGAGGCCACCGGTTCAGGCATCAGCCGGTTGAACGGCGTGGCGCCGCGCTACCCGATCTTCAATTGGGACGATCTGCCGGTGAAAGAAGGGTTGCATAACCGGCACATGGTTGGGCTGACCGCCTGGCATACCTTCTTCCAGACCACCCATTTGACGCTGCACGAGAAGCGCGTGCTGGTGATCGGTTACGGCCTGGTCGGGCAGGGCACGGCGGCCGCGGCCAGAGCCTACGGCGGCCAGGTGATGGTGGCGGAAATCGATCCGGCGCGTGCGCTGCAGGCGCGTTATGACGGCTGGCAGGTGGTGGATCTGGCGAGCGCGGTCGCGCAGGCGGACGTTATCGCCACCGCGACCGGCGCGAAAAACGTGCTTTCGGCGCAGCATCTGCAACAGGCGCAGGACGGCGTATTTATCCTCAACGTCGGCCACGTGGCCGAAGAGATCGATGTCGGCTTCCTCAAGAGCCTGCCGCACCACGAGCCGATGCCTTATGTGAATGCTTACC
Source organism: Serratia sp. B501 (assembly GCF_051172315.1). Taxonomy (NCBI): domain Bacteria; kingdom Pseudomonadati; phylum Pseudomonadota; class Gammaproteobacteria; order Enterobacterales; family Yersiniaceae; genus Serratia; species Serratia sp. B501. Next base: position 448,875 of record NZ_JBPIZB010000002.1, on the reverse strand, counting down.
AACTGAATGAAAAGACGGTCTATTTGCTGGCCAATGGCTCGATGTTCAACCTGACCGCCGGCTATGGCGACAGCCTTAACGCTTTCGACGTCACGCTGGCGGTGATGGCGGCCGGCATCGGCCATATCGTCGGCGCGGGAGCGCGGCAAACGCCGGGGCTGTACCTGTTGCCGCAGTCGGCGTGGCAGCCGGCACTGTAACTTTTTCCCCGCGGGCGTTCATCCCAGAGCGCCCGCGGGCTGTACCGATTTTCGGCCGACAGAATTTGTCACAAATCCGCCATACAATCCCAGTGCCAAGCGCTGAACCCTCACATATAATTCGCTGAATTCAAGCCCCCATTTCAGAGTAATGCCTGTGAAAATACGTGTTTTGGTTCTGACTCTGCTCGCTTTGCAGGCGGGCGCAGGCTTTGCGCCGCGCGCGCTGGCCAGCGACAACGCCGCCGCCGTGCACGCCACCCAGCCGGAGCTGGCTTCCGGCAGCGCGATGGTCGTCGATATGCAAACCCATAAGGTGATGTACGCGCGCAACCCGGATGAGGTGGTGCCGATCGCCTCGATCACCAAGCTGATGACCGCCATGGTCACGCTGGACGCGCACCTGCCGCTCGACGAGATGCTGTCGGTGGACATCCACCAGACGCCGGAGATGAAAGGGGTGTATTCGCGGGTGCGGCTGAACAGCGAAATCAGCCGCAAGGATATGCTGCTGCTCGCGCTGATGTCGTCGGAAAACCGCGCGGCCGCCAGCCTGGCGCACCACTATCCGGGCGGCTACAACGCCTTCATCAAAGCGATGAACGCCAAGGCCAGGGCGCTCGGCATGACCAATACCCATTATGTGGAACCGACCGGGCTCTCTATTCATAACGTGTCGACGGCGCGCGATTTGACCAAACTGCTGATCGCCACCAAGCAATATCCGTTGATCGGCCAGCTCAGCACCACCACCGAACGCATGGCCAGCTTCAAGGATCCCAACTACACGCTGCCGTTCCGCAACACCAACCACCTGGTGTACAACCCGAAATGGAACATTCAGCTGACCAAGACCGGCTTCACCAACCAGGCGGGGCACTGCCTGGCGATGCGCACCGTGATCGGCAACCGCTCGGTGTCGCTGGTGGTGCTGGACGCCTTCGGCAAATACACCCACTTCGCCGACGCCAACCGTCTGCGCAGCTGGATTGAAACCGGCAAGGTGACGCCGATCCCGGCTGCCGCGCGTGACTATCGCCGCCAAAAAGACGCCCGTCTGGCGAAGAACGACAGCGAATAACCCGCCTGGCGGTCCGCCCGTTTGCGGCGGGCCGCTATCGGCCCTCGGGCCGTCTGATGACAAATCCCCGCTCGCGATCGCCGTCGAAGCCCGCTTTCAGGTAGAGCTGATGCGCGCCGGTGCGTTGCTGCCCCGACAACAGCATCACCTTGTAACAGCCTTTGCGCCAGGCCAGCTGCAGCGCGTACTCAATCATGGCGAGCGCTACGCCGTGGCCGCGGTAGGGCTCCGCCGTCACCACGTGTTCGATGACGCCGAACGGCTGCGCCTGATGCGCCAGCCCCGGGATCAGCGCCAGCATGCAGGTGGCGATCGGGTGTTCTTCTTTCGCCGCCACCACCAGACGGATCGCCGGGTCGTCCAACAGGCGTTGCAGGGTACGGCGCGCATCGTCGGCGCGCAGCGGCGCGTCCTGCGGGCGCAGCTCGCGATACAAGGCTAACAGGCCGTTGAGATCGTCCGGCTGCGCCAGGCGATGAATGATGCTCATGGTTGCTCCTTTCCGCCGCTTCAACGGTAATCCGCTATCCTCCATTAATACCACAACGTTTGCCGGAGGGGATGTTATGAGTCAGGTTTCGACCTTTGTCATGTTCCAGGGAGAGGCGCAGCGGGCGATCGATCTCTACAGCCAGGTGTTCGAGCGTTTTCGGCTCATGCAGGTGCAGCATTACGATCCGACGCCGGACGGCCGGCGGTTGATCAAGCATGCGTCCATCGATTTTGATCGGCAGAACCTGGTGTTTACCGATAGCCCGATCAGCCATGACTTCAGCTTTACCCCGGCGGTGTCGCTGTTCATCAACCTGCCTAACGAAGAAGCGTTGGAGCGGGCGTTCCACCGGCTGGCGGAGGGCGGCAAGGTGCTGATGCCGCTCGATGACTACGGCTTCAGCGCCCGTTTCGGCTGGCTCAACGATCGTTTCGGCCTTTCCTGGCAGCTCAATGTGCCGGCGGGCGATCTGCCCTGAGCTCAGCGCGCGGCGTGCAAAAGGGATGGTAGCGCCTACTGTTGTTTCATATGCTTATCGCCATGGCGGCAGGGCTCTCTGCCGTGGGCAATACCGACAACATCATGGAAAGGTGCGCTTTGATTGATTTTGACCGCTATGTTGAGCAAGCGAAGTCTTACGGCGAGTGGCCGGGCGGGCATGTGGACATGTCGTCCGGTTGCGTCGAGGGGTTGAGCTATCGTCTGTATCGGCACGCAGCCGAGAGTGAAGACGCGATCGTGGTTTATCACGGTGGCGGGGTGAACAGCGCCGCCGGGTATGGCGTTCTTGCGCGCCAGCTGGCCGCCGAGCCAACGCTCGCGGTGTGCCTGGTGGATATCCGCGGACATGGCGATTCCACGGGAGAGCGGGGGACGGTTGAGCGGCCTGAGCGTATTTGGCGCGATGTCGATGTCATCCTGGCGGAAATGCGCCGCCGGTTTCCGTTGGCGCGCAGGCACCTGCTGGGCCATTCGAGCGGCGCCGGGATGTTGCTCAACTACCTGACCCGTTACCCAGGCGAACAGCGTGCGGATAGCCTGATCATGCTGGCGCCCGAGCTGGGGCCATTTTCCGGGATGGCCCGCGATCTGGCGGCGACGGCCCGTTTTGCGCAGGTGCGTCAATGGCCGTTTGTCGCCAATGCGCTCAGCGGCGGGCGCTGGTTTGGGCAAGTTCGGGCGGTCAGCCTGAATTTTCCCCCGGCTGTGCTGGCCGCCGCCCCCGATTTTGTCTGCCAATACAGCGTCAATATGGCTAACGCGTTGACGCCTCGCGCCCCGGCCAGGCAACTGGCGGCGCTGCGATTACCGACCTTGCTGCTGGCGGCAGCGCAGGATGAGTTGTTCAATGCGCAAGCGATGCAGCGCTTCGTCGAACAGCATGGCAACGCCCAAACCGCCTTTGGTTTGCTTGAAGGCAGCACGCATTTATCGTGCGTATTTGATGCCCATCGCCTTGTCCTTCAACATATCTCGCGTGCGGCCGCTACCGGATCCGATGAGGGGCCGGCGGGCGAGGGGGGTTAACGTCGGCGCGGGGCGGCCATTGCTGGCCTGGCGTTTTCCTCTCTCATCCTATATCCCTGCATGGCACTTAACCGCTATGCTAAACAAATAATAAATGTGAATGTAAAAGGATGAATCATTTTGGCAGGAAGTAGCTTACTCACTCTCATCGACGACATCGCCTCATTGCTGGACGATGTCTCTTTAATGAGCAAGATGGCGGCGAAAAAAACCGCCGGGGTGCTGGGGGACGATCTGGCGCTCAACGCGCAGCAGGTCACCGGCGTTAAAGCCGACCGCGAGCTGCCGGTGGTGTGGAGCGTCGCCAAAGGCTCGCTGATCAACAAGGCGATCCTGGTGCCGTTGGCGCTGCTGATCAGCGCCTTCGCGCCCTGGGCGATTACGCCGCTGCTGATGGTGGGCGGCGCCTACCTGTGTTACGAAGGGTTCGAAAAGGTGTTCCACAGCCTGAGCCCCGGCAAGGCGGCGCAGGAGGAGACATCGGACGGGCCCGGCGCCAATGAGGACGCCGCGGCCTATGAAAAACGCAAGGTCAAGGGGGCGATACGCACCGATTTTGTGCTGTCCGCCGAGATTATCGCCATCACCTTGGGCACGGTCGCCGGCGCCACCTTCAGCCAGCAGGTGATCGTCTTGTGCGGCATCGCCGTCGTGATGACGCTCGGTGTGTACGGCATTGTCGCCGGCATCGTCCGCCTGGACGATCTGGGGCTGTATCTGAGCCGCAAACGCAGCGCGGTGGCGCGCTCCCTCGGCGGCGGCATCGTGCGCGCCGCGCCTTATTTGATGAAAACGCTGTCGATCGTCGGCACTGTCGCCATGTTTATGGTCGGTGGCGGTATTCTGACCCACGGTTTGCCGCCGGTGCATCATCTGTTCGAAGACTGGGCCTCGTACACCACTGTGGTGCCGACGTTTGGCCATCTTTTGCAGGGGGTGATCCCGGCGCTGTTGAACGTGGCGTTCGGGCTGGTGGCCGGCGGTGTCGTGCTGGCGGTGGTGTCGGCGCTGGGTGCCGTGCGCGCGCGTTTCAAGGCTTGATGAAAAGTCTCGCCCCGGGAGGGGCGGGACGTATCAGACGGATTAAAAGATCAGTTTGAGAACGCCGGTAATCGTCAACAAACCCACGATGAAGATGATGGCGACAATCCACAGAATAATTTTCATTGGCTTCTTCCTTACCGGTTAAAGGTGGGGCGCGATTGGCGCTAACTTAATGAAATCATTCTTCACTATAGACGCTATCTCTCTATCGTGCGTCGTCATGCCTTCACGGGCGCCGCTTGTCGCCCGCGCCCAGCGCGCGCTGCATAATCTGCGTGTCACGCCATTCCCCCAGCTTGAACCCCACCGCTTTTAACGTCCCTGCACTGGTGAAGCCGAGTGACTGATGCAAGGCCAATGAGCCGCGGTTGGCGGCGGAATCGCCGACGATCGCCAGCATCTGGCGCCAGGGGCCTTGTTCGCAGCGGGCGATCAAGGCGCTCAGAAGCGCGCTGCCGATGCCTTTACCCTGTTGCCCTTCGGCGATGTACACCGAGTCTTCCACGGTAAAGCGGTAAGCCGGCCGGGGGCGATAAGGCGTGGCATAACAGTAACCCACAATGACACCTGCGCTTTTCGCCACCAGCCAGGGCAGGCCGGCCTCCCGCACCTTGCTCAGGCGCAGCTGCATTTCCGCCAGCGTCGGCGGCTGCTCTTCAAACGAGGCCGCGCCGTACAGCACGTGCTGGGTGTAAATACGCAGCACGGCGGCCATATCGTCCGGTGTGGCGTCAAGAAGGCTGAGTACGGGGGCGGAGAGCGTTGTCACGTGTCTGTTTACCTTGAAAATCAGCGGATAAACGCCATTATGCGCGCTGCTCGCCGTCGGGATAAATCGGGTTTTCTTATGGTGAGATAAGAAAAGGCGATGATGAGCGGGAAGGGGCTCTTTGGGGAGAGCCCCTGAGGCGGTTTGCCTGGCATTACCAGCCTTTCACCGCGCCGCCGTTGAAGATTTTTTCGGCGGCTTTGGCCACTTCATCCGATTCATAGGCCTTGATGAAGTTCTGCACGTTCGGCGCGTCCTTGTTGTCTTCGCGCGTGACGATGATGTTGGTGTACGGCGAGTCTTTATCTTCGATGAAGATGCCGTCTTTGGTCGGCGACAGGCCGGTTTGGTTGATGTAGGTGGTGCTGATGACGGCGACGGTGACCTTCGGATCGTCCAGCACATGCGGCAACTGCGCGCCTTCCAGCTCCATGATCTGGTAATGATGCGGGTTGGCGCTGATGTCCAGCGCGGTAGGCAGCAATCCTTTGCCAGGCTTCAGGCTAATCAGCCCGGTTTTTTCCAGCAGCAGCAGGGCGCGTCCCAGGTTGGTCGGATCGAGCGGAATGGCGATCACCGCCCCGTCCGGCAGCTCTTTCAGCGATTTTATCTTTTTGGAGTAGCCGGCCATCGGGAAGACGAAGGTATTGCCGACCGCCACCAGCTTATAGCCGTGATCTTTGTTTTGCTGTTCGAGGAACGGGCGGTGCTGGAACACATTGGCGTCCAGTTCGCCTTTGTCGGTGGCGTCGTTCGGCAGCAGCGAGCCGCTGAAACCGACCAGCTCGACGTCCAGCCCGTATTTCTCTTTCGCCACCTGCCTGGCGACTTCTGCCACGTCCTGTTCCGCGCCGTTGATGACGCCGACTTTGATATGGTTTTGGTCGGTTTTTTGATCGCAGCCCTGAAGCGCCAATACGGCGGCGAAGGCCGCCGCCAGAGGGGTGATACGCCAGCGTAAGGTCATCGAACTCTCCCTGAAAAGAACAATAAAATCAGTTGGTTTTTGTTCTTACAGCTAAGCCTGAACCGCCGATGAAGTCAAACGCTCGTTCAGCATAAACGGCTATAGCTTATAGCCGTTATACGGTGGGGGATTATCGGCTGAGTGAACGCAGCACCACGATGCCCGGCGTGGCCATCACGTAATCCATAAAGGGTGAATCGACGACCTGCATGTTGGCCTTGCGCGATGAGGCGTTGCGCAGCACCGGGCCGTTGTCGGTCATGACGAAGATGCCGGTATGGGTCACGTCCAGCCCGGCGAGGTTGGTGTAAATGCCGATGTAGTCGCCGGTGCGCAGCTGGGCCAGCACCTTGTCGTCGACGCGGTCGCTGGGAATGTAGGTCACGCTGCGCTGCACGACGGGCAAGCCGGGCAGGTAGCTGCCGCCGTCGGCTTTCTGATTGAGGTTTTTCACGAGGCTGACGGCGTGCGGGCTGAGCTGGGCGGTGATGTCTTCGGCCACTTTTTTCGGCCGCTGCGCCCAGTCGGTGAAGAAGTGTTTGCGCTGCGGGAAGGCGATTTTGCCGTCGACATAGCGGATGTCCACCAGGCGCTGAACGAACTCGGCTTCGCTGCGGGCGGTGCTGAGCGCTTCGACATAATCGATGTAGGTGAAGCAATCCAGCCCACGGAAGTCGATCACCAACTGCTCGGGCGTGCTCTGCGAACCGATCAGGCGGTTGGCGAGATAGGGCGTGCCGAGGAATTCGCGCGAAATCAAATCGACGGTGCGGCCATGCGGCTGCGCGGCGGGCCAACCGGCGCGCAGTGCGAGGATCTCACGCAGCTTGCTGCGGGTGCTGTCATCCATCTGCGGTTGCAGGTTCGGCGGCGAAACGGCGGCGTCGGTCGGCGGCGTTGGGGGGGGGACGGCGGTGGGGCGATCGGCGCATCCGCTCATGGCGATAGCTAACATCAGTAAAACAGCCTTGTTCTTGTTCATACGGCCCTCCATGGGTGTCGCTGGTTTATCAGAGTAAGTGATAACAGTTCTCATCCGATGGTAGGGGTTAAAAAGTAAACATAACCTCAATGGCAATCGATAAATCAGTAACCGATTTCGCTATTGAACGGCAAATACCAGAACAGCGCGATTTCGTGATCGGCGATCTCCGGTTCGGCGCGGTACAGCAAGCGATCGATGCCGCCGAGGATAAACCCATAGTGCTGGTAGCAGCGGCAGGCCGCCAGGTTGTTGTTCTGCGTTTCGAGCATCATACCTGAGGTTTCCTGCTGCCGCGCCCACTGTTTGGCGCAGTCCAGCAGCGCCCCGGCGATGCCCTGGCGGCGCGCGTCAGCGCTGACGGCGATCTCGTCGATCAGGGTGTAGCCGTTCCAGTTTTTGCTCAGCGTGATGTGGCCAACGGCGTCGTTCTGGCGATAAGCCAGGAAGGTCACGCTGTCTTCGTTGGCGAACGGCGCCAGGGGATAGCGTTTGCGAAACGGCGCCACCGGTCGGGTTGGCCAGCTGTCCACCGGGCTGTCGAACTGCGGCAGGGCGTAACAGGCGATGGTGAAGCTGAAATCGCCGCGGGCCAGATAATCGTCGGGCAACGTCTCAATGGCCGCGATGCGGATGGCCGGGTTCATTACGGCAGCTCCCGCAGCAGACGCGCCGGGTTGCCGGCGTAGATCCCCTTGCGGGTGATGTCGCGGGTCACGACCGCCCCGGCGCCGATCACCGCGTCGCTACAGATCGTCACCGCCAGGATCGTGGCGCCGGAACCGATGGACACCCGATCACCGATGCAGGTGCGCCCCCAACTGGCCGGATCGGCGTTGGGCGCGCCGTCCCGGAACAGATCGTTGGCGAAGGTAACGCCGTGGCCGACAAAGCACGCTTCGCCGAGGGTAACGTATTCGCAGATAAAGCTGTGCGACTGAATTTTACTGCGCGCGCCGATGCTGACGTGGCGCTGGATCTCGACGAACGGGCCGACGAAGACATCGTCGCCGAGCCGGCAGCCGTAAAGATTGCAGGGTTCTACCACGGTGACGTTGCGCCCGGCGTCGACGATCCCCGCCTGGCGGGTGATGATAGCGGATGACATAACCTTCCTCACAGCCTGGGTTTAATGGGGGGAGTATAAGACAAAGCGCCGCGCCTTTCGCTTTCCGCACGTTTTTTCGCCAAAAGACTATAATTAGTACAGGGGAGAGAGCCCCGTGGCCGCAATCCTCGCACGGGTAGCTGTCCGTCAGAGGTGTGAAATTCGTTCGCCGATCGCGGCCTACGGCGAGATAGGAGGTGTCTCATGGTCAGTCATGTTTGGGGACTTCTGGCGCATCCCAGCGCCGAGTTCGAACAGATCAAAAGCGAGAATGAAAGCGTCTCGCACCTATACACCCATCACGTGTTGCTCTTGGCAGCAATCCCGGTGGTCTGCGCCTTTATCGGCACCACCCAGTTGGGCTGGCTCTCCGGCGAGGGACATGCCATCAGGCTCGACATGTTTACCGCGTTTTATACCGCCGTGGCGTTCTACCTGCTGATGCTGGCAGGCGTAGCGGCCATGGGGAAAGTCATTCACTGGATGGCGCGGCGTTATGAATCGCGCCCAAGCCTGCACCGCTGCATGGTGTTCGCCGGCTACGTGGCGACCCCGATGTTCCTCAGCGGGGTAGTGGCGCTTTATCCGGTCGTCTGGCTGTGTCTGTTTGTCGGCATTATCGGCCTGTGCTATTCGGGCTATCTGCTGAATCTGGGGATCCCGCACTTCCTGAATATCGACAGTAAGGAAGGGTTCATCTTCTCCAGCTCGACCTTCGCCATCGGCATTCTGTTGCTCGAGCTGCTGCTTGGGGTGACGGTGCTGCTGTGGGGGTACGGTTCCTGGTTATTCTGAGTTAACGGTTGTTGTTATCGCCCCCGCGCCGGAGGAACGGCGCGGGGGCTTTTGTTTTTAGGCTATGCGCGGCGGAAAACCAGCATCACGCCGAGCACGATGCCCGCCATGCCCAGCAGGCTCAGCGCGGCCAGCGCGTGGCCGAGCAGCAGATAATCCAGCAGAGCGGTGACCGCCGGGATCAGGTAGAACAGGCTGGTCACCTGCACCAGGTTGCCGCGCTGGATCAGCCGATACAGCAAGAACGTCGCCAGCACCGAGATCACCACCGCCATCCACAGCAGCGGCAGCACGAACTCAGGCTTCCATTCGACCCGCAGCGGCTCAAACGGCAGCGCCAACGCACACATCAACAGCCCGACGGCATACTGCAGCGGCAACACCGCCAGCGGCGGCTGCGTCATGCCCTTTTGCAGCAGGGTGCCGGCGGTCATGCAGCCCAAGGCGATAAAGGCGAACAGCATGCCGCTCAGCGAGAAATGGGCCACCATCAGGCTTTGGTACACCACCAGCGTCAGCCCCGCCAACGCCAGCGCCAACCCGAGCGCGCGCAGCCCGGCGCAGCGCCGTTCGGTAATGAACTGGGTCAGGATCGGCTGTACGCCAAGCAGCGTGGCCAGCACGCCGGGGGTAATGCCCCGTTCGAGGGCCAGCAGATAGCAGATCTGATAGCTGCCGATCATCAGCACGCCGATCAACGCGACGCGCCGACGGGTGCCGGCGGCGGGCAGGCACTGGCGCTGCCACAGGCCGATGGCCAACAGCACCGCCAGCGCGATGGCGCAGCGGAAGAACAGAAAAGCGAAGGCGGAGGCGTGCTCCAACCCCCAACGGGAGAAGATCGCGCCGCTGCTCCAAAGCAGGACGAACAGCGTAGCCAGGCCGGCATTGGCCCAGAGAGAAGGTAATCGCATATCAATTTCACCTGTCGTGAAAATTACAGGCTCCGGCGCGCGCGGCGGTCTACGCCTGAACGCAACAAATCAACATAAGCCGGAGGTAAAAAGTCGGTGTGGCTTAGCGCACGACCACAAGGCGTGGCGGGTAAGCGGCAACCGCGGAAACGACAGAGAAAACTGCGGGTGGAGCGGAGGAAGCACACAGCAAAACGACGGCCGGAACGGTCGCGTTTGTCGGGTCTGTGCTGTGCGCCAGGTAGGTCATGTGAGTTCCTGAAAACCGTGAATGAAACCAATCGCTTCAAACATAGCCAAGTTCAGCGGGGCGCGCAACCGAAAATCACAGAAGCATAAATGATAATGAAAATCATTATCATTAAATTAAAGGTGTGCTATGTTGCTGCAAAAACGCAGTTTTAACGCCAGCGCGAGGCGCAAGGGGGTAGGCTCCCCGCCGCCGTTTCCCGTCATGCGTGCAGTGAGAGACTTTACGATTCGTTTTTGCAGAGGGCGCGCAATCGTGATAAAAATATTGATATGTTATAATATAACAATTAACACATAATGAATTCAGCTCACGACATCCTCCATGTTGATGGGGTTAGCCTGACCGGCCACGGCGGGGCCTCGATACTCGACAACATCCATTTCACGCTGCGCGCCGGTGAGAAACTGGCGGTGATCGGCCCTAACGGCAGCGGCAAATCCAGCCTGTTGCGCACGCTGATCGGCGAAACGCGGCCGGACAGCGGCGAGATTTACTGGCGAGGGGGCGCTTTGTCCGGCTTGTCGGCGGCGGAACGCGCCAGAAGCATCGCCTTTCTGGCGCAAAACGATCTGCCGGATTTGCGGCTGTCGCTGGAGGACTATGTGGCGTTAGGGCGTTTGCCGCATGGCGAACGGCCCGCGGCGGGAAAACGCATCGTTGACGAGATCATCGGGGAAACCGGCCTGGCGCCGCTCAGGCACCACCCGTTGGGGCGGCTCTCGGGCGGCCAGCGTCAGCGCGCTGCGTTGGCCCGGGCGTTGGCGCAGACTCCCGACCTGTTGTTGTTGGATGAGCCGACCAATCACCTCGATCCCCCCGGGCGTTCGGCGCTGCTGTCGTTAGTAAAACATAAAGCCATCGCCGTGATTGCGGTGCTGCATGACCTGCCCGTGGCGGAGGCGTTCGCCGATCGGATCCTGGTGCTCAACGAAAGCCGCCAGGTGGCCTGCGGCTCGCCCGCGGCGGTGTTGCAAACCCCGGTAATTCTGCCGGTGTTCGGCATGCACAGTTTCAGCGTGGCGCATCCCGTCAGCGGGAAAACGCTGCGTATTTTTGAAGTTCCCCATTGCGCTTGATAAACCAGAGAGAAACATGAACATACGCGTATTCCCCTTGCTCCTGCTGTTGGCCGGCGGAGCGGCAGCGGCCGAAAAATTTCCCGTCACCGTAGAAAGCTGCGGTACGCCGATCACTTTCAATCAGGCGCCGCAGCGCGCCGTCATCAACGACATCAATATGGCCGAGATGGCCTTTGCGCTTCATCTGCAGGATCGGATCGTCGGGCTGACCGGCATCACCGGCTGGTACAAATTGACGCCTGATTTCAAGGCGGCGATGGGCGCCATTCCCGAACTGGCGCCGAAGTATCCCGCTCTGGAAACGTTGCTGGCGGCGCAGCCGGACTTTTTCTTCGCCGGCTGGAATTACGGCATGAAGATCGGCGGCGACGTCACGCCGGAGACGCTCGCGCCGTTCGGCATCAAAACGCTGGTGCTGAGCGAGAGCTGCGTACAGGCCGGCGGCCGGCCGCAGAAGGCCGATATGAACCTGCTGTATGACGATGAGCTGAAGCTCGGCAAGATTTTCGGCAAGCAGCGAGAGGCCGCCGCGCTGGTTGAGGGCTGGCGCCGCCGGTTAGCCGCGCTGCCCGCCAGACCGGCGGGTCAGGCGCCGCTCAAGGTGTTCGTGTATGACTCGGGAGAAGAGAAGCCTTTTACCAGCGGTAAATACGCCATGCCGACGGCGATTGTCGAAGCGGCGGGCGGCCGCAACGTGATGGACGGTTTGGCGGCGAGCTGGACGACGGCATCCTGGGAGGCGGTGGCGGCGGCGGAACCCGACTTCATCATTCTGCTGGATTACCAGACCGGGTCAGGCGCCGAGGCGCTGCGGCGTTTCCTCGAGTCTCATCCGTTGATGAAGTTGACGCCTGCGGTACGGCACCATCGTTATCTGAAACTGCAGTATGCGGAGCTGACGCCGGGGCCGGCCAATATCGGCGCGGTGGAAAAGCTGGCGCGGGCGCTGTACGCGCCGGAGGCTGAATGAACTCGCCGACACGGCGGTTTATGGTGCTCGCGCCGCTGGCGCTGTTGACGTTGTGCGGATTAATGGTCTGGAGCCTGCAATTGGGCAGCGTCGCGCTGTCATGGCGGCAGGCGTTGGCGGCGTTAGGGATAGGTTCGGCGCCGCTTTCCGGCATGCTGGACACTATCGTCGTGCAACTGCGCGTGCCTCGGGCCTTGTTGGCGGCGTTGACCGGCGCCGGGCTGGCGATGACCGGCGCGCTGCTGCAGACCACCACCCGCAATGAGCTGGCCGATCCTTTTTTGTTTGGGCTCTCCTCCGGCGCCGCTGCCGGCGCGGTGCTGGTCATCACGCGCTTCGGCGATGCGCTGGGGGCGCTGACGTTGCCGCTGTCCGCTTTCGTCGGCGGCATTCTGTCCGCGTTGGCGGTGATGATCCTGTTTCGCGTCAGCCGGGTCAGACGCGCCGAGCAGCTTATCGTCTGCGGCCTGGCGGTCTCATTTTTGTTCAGCGCGCTCACCAGCTATCTGGTCTTTTCCGGCGATCAGCGGGCGGCCGGTTCAGTGTTGTTCTGGTCGCTGGGCGGCTTGGGGTTGGCGCGTTGGGATAATCTGTTCATTCCGCTGGTGAGTTTCGCGCTGCTGGCCGGGTTTACGGCGCTGCGTTGGCGGGCGCTGGATGCGCTGCTGGCGGGCGAGCAAACCGCCCATTCGATGGGCGTCAACGTGGCGCGCCTGCGCACCGAGACCTTTCTGTGCTGCGCATTGTCTACGGCGTTTCTCGTTTCGCTGACGGGCGTGATCGGTTTTGTCGGGCTGATGGTGCCTTATCTGGCCCGGCGCCTGGTAGGTGTGCGCCACCGCTTGTCCGTGCCGATGTGCGGCCTGCTGGGGGCGATGCTGCTGACCGGCGGCGACATGCTCAGCCGCAGCCTGATCCCCAATCAGGAGCTGCCCATCGGCATCATTACGGCGGGGCTGGGGGGCGCGTTCATCGTCTCCTTGCTGTTGCGCGCGGAGCGGTGAACGCCGCCCTGTCTCAATAGAGTTCCAGGTGCAGGCGCTGCTGCTCAATCAGCGTCTGCCACAGGTTTTCCGCCCCGCAGGCTTGCTCCAGCGCCGTCGCCACGGCATGTTCCAGATACTGGCGATTGCCGCACAGGTAGACATGCGCGCCCCGTTGCAGCAGGCCGCTGACGGCATCGGCGTGATCGTCGATGGCGTGTTGCACGTAATACTTGTCGGCGGCGTCGCGCGAGAATGCCGTGATGAGCCGTGTGAGTACGCCCGTCGCGTTCAGCGTGACCAACTCCTCGCCATACAGGAAGTCTTCATCGCGCCTTTTCTCACCGAAGAACAGGACGGTTTCACGCCGTTCGCCCTGGGCGGCCATTTCGCGCAGTAAGCCAATCAACGGTGCGATGCCGGTACCGGTACCGATAAGCAGCACCGGCAAGGCGGTGTCGCGCGGCAGGTAAAAGCCGGGGTTGGCGCGGCAGAAGAGGCGGAAAGGGCCGGGGTGCTTGAGCAGCCAGCCGGTCGCCGTGCCGCGCCGCGTGCGGCCGCCGCGTTCATAACGCACGTCGCGCACGCACAGATCGAGGCTCTCTTCCCGCGTTGCCGAAGTGATGGAGTAGGCGCGCGGCAGGCAAATGGGCAGCAGCGCCAACAGGTTCTCCAGCGTGATCGCGTGCGGCGGGCAAAAATCGTGCAGCACGTCCAGCAGATCGGCGCCGTACAGATAACTCTCCAGGGATTTGCGCTGACGGATCTTGAGCAGGCTTTTGAGCTCTTCGCTGTCGGCCAACTGCGCCAGTTCGCGCAGCGTCGTTTTGCTGATCTGGCGCAGCTCCCGGCGCCGCAGCGCGTCGATGGCCTCCGGCCTGCCGAGCCACTCTGCCAGCCGGATCAATAATCCTTCGTCGTTCTCCGGCAACAGATAGACGGTATCCCCCGCCCGGTAAACGATGCCGCTGCCGGCGATATTCAGCCGCAAATGCCAGGCTTGCGGCGTGCGTGCGCTAAGCGGCCGTCGTTCGAGGAGGGCGGCGTTGAACGCATGGTCTTCACCGTAGGCGGTAACGCGCAGATGCAAATCGCGGCCCGCCTGGGCATCGCCGGCCAGCACCTTATCCAGCGTCGTTAGCCAGGTGGTGAAGAACGGTTCGACGTTAACGTCGGCGTCAACGCGATTGATGATGGCACGGGCGCCGTATTGCGTCAGGCGCGCATCCAGCGCCTGGGTAAACCCGCAGAAATGCGGGTAAGCGGTGTCGCCGAGACCGAAGATGGCGTAGCGCAACCGGTGGCGATCCGGCCATTGCGCCAGCGCGTCGGGGAAACGTTCGGCGTTGGCGGGCGGTTCGCCGTCGCCAAATGAGCTCGAGACAATCAACAGGGCGTCGCGTTCGCCCACATCGGCGGGCTGGATGGCGTTGAGTTCTTTAACGACGGGGCGGTAGGGTTGCAGGCTGCTTTGCTCGCCCAGGCGCATCGCCAGCGCCCGGGCGTTGCCCGACTCCGAACCGTAACCAATCAGGATGCGTTCGATGATGTCGGCCATAGCGGTTACTTGTCGTAGTGGTTGTCGAACTGTTCTTTGGCGAATTCCACCGATTCGAAGTCGGTCATCAGATCGTTAATTACGCGGCGGATGCTGATATAAGCCTCGATATTGCCTTGGGCGTCATACAGCGGTTGCACCGTGGTGTCGACCACGTACAGCACGCCGCCCTTGCCGACGTTCGGGATGATGCCGGTCCAGATGCCGCCCGCCTTGATGGTGTCCCACATTGCTTTGTAAACGGCTTTCGGCACGGAAGGGTGACGCACGATGCTGTGGGGCTGGCCCACCAACTCTTCCCGGGAAAAGCCGGTCAGTTGGCAGAACAGGTCGTTGACGTAGGTGATGGTGCCCTGCAGATCGGTGGTGGAGATCACCATCACTTTATCGAGCGCGGCCAACAGCTGGGCGGAATCGAGGGTCTGACTCATGGTAGGTTCCTTCTCATTAAGTTCGCGGTGAATGCCACGGCGGATGTCATGTATCCGTCACGACAGCTTTGTAATTAATTCTCATTTGCGATGAATGGTAATCGGGAATTTTATAAGTTGCAATAAAAATGCATCTTTATAAGCGGAAAGGTCACGACGAGGCGGGCAGGGGCGGTGAGGCCCGCGCCGGGTGGGCGGCGGGCCGATCGTGCGGCGTTTAGCGGGGGGCTTCGGCCCAGCCTTTGCGTTTGCTGGTTTTGCCGATGCCGGGGTTGAAGCTGTTGGTCGGATCGGCGGTGCGGTAGAACGCTTGCAGATCCGGTTTGGCGTGGTACAGGTGGCCGACGTTATGCTCCGCCGGGTACTCGGCGCCGCGCCGGTTGAGGATCTCGAGCATCTTTTCTTTCAGTGCATGGCTGTCCACGCCTTTTTTCACCACGTAGTCCTGGTGGAAGACGTGGCACATAAAGTGGCCGTAATACAGCTTATGCACCAACTGACTGTCGATTTCCGGCGGCAGCGTTTCGAACCAGTCGGTGTCGTTGCGGCGCAGGGCGATGTCCAGCGCCAGAATATCCTCCACCTTGTCGGCGTGCACCGCGTGGTAGCGCACGGCGGCGCCGGCGGCGGCGAAGCGGTGCAGGAAAGCCTTTTTGCCCTCGTCAGGCGTGCAGGCGAAGAAGGCACCTTCGGCCTGGGCGAAATAGTCGGTCAGGTAGCGCTGGGCCTCTTCCACGCCGGGGCCGGCCATCTTCAGCAGCAGATGGTGTTCGAAACGTTCGCGGTATTCCTTCATGCGTTTCGGCAGGTGGCTCGGCGCCAGATGGCTCAGGCCCTGCATCAGCCGATCGGTCAGGTTGTGCGGCAGCAGCGGCAGCTTGTTGAGGCTGGCGTCCATGCGGCCTTTCAGGGTGAAGAAGCGCGGCATCTGATCGGTGCCGAGCTTGTCGATCATCATGAAGGTGTCTTTGCCGTACACCTCGGCGATGTCGAAGATATCGCGGTGCATGTATTCACCGGCCACCGGCAGGTTTTCGAATTGGCTCAGCATGTGGCGGCGCAGTTCGGTCAGCACCGCGGTGTCGTTGGTGCCGATATAGAACACCTGCTCTTTGCCCTCTTTCTCGAAGGTGTCGAGCCGCACCGCGAACACCGCCAGCTTGCCGGCGCAGCCGGAGGCTTCGTACAGGCGGCGTTTGTCGGCGTTGAAGCGGGAAGGGGTGTCGGCGTCGACGTCGCGCACCCGGCTGGCGTACTCGTTATCCGAGGCGCGCAGCTCGCCGTATTCGACGTCGCTCGGGCGATAGTCGCCTTTTTCCAGCCGGGTGAGGATCTCTTCCGGCGTGTCGCCAAGCCGGATGCCCAGATGGTTCACCAGGCGCAGCTGGCCGTCTTCCCCTAACTGGGCGTACAGCGCCATTTCGGTATAGGCTGGGCCGCGTTTCACCAGCGAGCCGCCGGAGTTGTTGCACACGCCGCCGATAACAGAGGCGCCGATGCAGGAAGAGCCGATCACCGAATGCGGTTCACGGCCGTAGGGCTTGAGCAATTTCTCGAGGTGGTGCAGGGTGCTGCCGGGAAAGCCGACCACCTGCTTGCCGTTGTCCAGCACCTGAATATGGTCGAGGCGCAGGGTGCTGACGATGACGATATCGCGATCATAGTCGTTGCCGCTGGGGGTTGAGCCCTCGGTCAGGCCGGTGTTGGCGGCCTGCATGATGACGATTTTATCGGCGGCCACGCAGGCCTGCAGAATGCGCCACAGCTGCAGCAGGCTAGTGGGAAACACCACCGCCAGCGCCTGGCCTTCGCCGGAGCGGAACCCTTTGCGATACCGTTCGGTGTTGCGATCGCCGGTCAACAACTGCGGGCCGCCGACGATGTACTTAAGCTGGTTGAGAAACGCCTGATTGCCTGACTGCATGCTGCCTGTCTCCCTGTCATCCCCGTCGCTTTAACCGCGGCGCCGGAGTGCCGCGCAGTCAGCCAAGAGGCTATCAATTAAATAACTTATCAAGCCATTAGCTTATTAAGCTAATGGCTTGCGGATTTAGTAGCGTTCGGCGTAACCGGCCCGACGCTCTTCGTCGCGCAGCGTCAGGATTTCCACGCCGTCGGCGGTGACCGCTACGGTGTGTTCCCACTGCGCCGACAGTTTTTTGTCGCGCGTCACCACCGTCCAGCCGTCTTTCTTCTGCTTGATGCGGCGGTCGCCCTGATTGATCATCGGCTCGATGGTGAACACCATGCCTTCCTGCAGCGCCATGCCGCTGCCGGGTTGGCCGTAGTGCAGCACCGCCGGCTCTTCGTGCATGTCGCGGCCGATGCCGTGGCCGCAATACTCCCGCACGATGCTGTAGCCGGCCTGCTCGGCGTGGCGCTGGATGGCGTGGCCGATATCCCCCAGGGTCGCGCCCGGTTTCACCGCGCGAATGCCCTGCCACATCGATTCATAGACGTTGTTCACCAACCGTTTAGCCAGCGGCGTCACCTGGCCGATGCAGTACATCTTGCTGGAGTCGGCGATGTAGCCGCCGTTTTCCAGCGTGATGTCCACGTTGACAATCATGCCGGAACGCAGGATTTTGCTGGCCGACGGCACCCCGTGGCACACCACGTCGTCTACGGAGGTGTTGAGCACATAGGGGAAATCATACTGCCCCTTGCTGGCCGGGCGCGACTTCAGTTCTTCGACGATAAACGCCTCGGCGCGGTCGTTAATCTCCATGGTGGAGATGCCTTCGACGATGACCTCATCGAGCATAGCAAACACTTTAGCCAGCAGAGCGCCGGAATGGCGCATTTTGGCAATCTCTTCCGGCGTTTTAATCACAATCTGTTTCACCCGACAATCTCCTTCAGCGTCAGCGCATTATCTTTCATCATTTTTTTTACCAGTTGCGGGTAGGTCAGTTCCGGATGGAACTCCGCCAGCATGCCGATCTTGATCCAGTACTCGGCCTGCGCGTTGATCGAACGCGTCATGGTCAGGCTGGCGAGGCGCAGATCGTCATGCAGCGCGTCCGAAATTTTTACGATGCCCATCGGCGTCTCCATAAATGAACGATATACGAAGTGTATACGTTTTGGATGGTCGCGATGTGGCATTCTGTGGCGTAAGAAGATTCTGGTAACAACGATTGCCGCCGCCAGGCAATGCGTTTATTGTGATGAACGACTTTTTTGCCATGATTTTTCAGAAGGATTTAAGGCGTGACTAAACTACGTGTTGGGGTGATTTTTGGCGGTAAATCGGCAGAGCATGAGGTGTCGCTGCAGTCGGCCAAAAACATTGTGGATGCAATCGACAAAGAGAAGTTTGACGTCACGCTGCTGGGGATCGACAAACAGGGGCAGTGGCACATCAACGACGCCTCCAACTATCTGCTCAACGCCGAGAACCCGGCGCTGATCGCGCTGAACCGCTCGAACAAGAACGTGGCGCTGATCCCGGGCCAGGAAAAACAGCAGCTGATCGAAGCGGGCAGCGCCGGCGCGCTGGGCCAGCTTGACGTCATCTTCCCGATCGTGCACGGCACGTTGGGGGAAGACGGCTCGCTGCAGGGGCTGCTGCGCATGGCCAATATGCCGTTCGTCGGCGCCGGCGTGCTCGGCTCGGCGGTCAGCATGGATAAAGACGTGACCAAGCGCCTGCTGCGCGACGCCGGGCTGGCGGTGGCGCCGTTCGTCACCCTGACGCGCGCCAACCGCGCCGGGTTCACGTTTGAGCAACTGAGCGAGCGCCTCGGCCTGCCGCTGTTCGTCAAGCCGGCCAACCAGGGCTCGTCGGTCGGGGTCAGCAAGGTGGAAAACCGCGCCGAGTTTGACGCGGCGGTGGCGCTGGCCTTCAGTTTCGATCACAAAGTGCTGGTGGAGTCGGCGATCGTCGGCCGCGAGATCGAGTGCGCGGTGCTGGGGAACGACGATCCGCAGGCCAGCGTGTGCGGCGAGATCGTGCTGAGCGACGCTTTCTACTCCTACGACACCAAATACATCAATGAGCAGGGCGCTCAGGTGGTGGTGCCGGCGGCGATCGCGCCGGAAGTGAGTGACCACATCCGTGAGGTGGCGCTGAAGGCGTTCCGCGCGCTGGAGTGCTTCGGGCTGGCGCGGGTGGATGTGTTCCTGACGCCGGATAACCAGGTGGTGATCAACGAGATCAACACGCTGCCGGGCTTCACCAACATCAGCATGTATCCCAAGCTGTGGGCCGCCAGCGGCGTCAGCTACCAGGCGCTGATCACGCGCCTGATCGAATTGGCGCTGGAGCGCCACCAGCAAGATCGCGCGCTGAACAGTTCGGTGTTCGATCGCTAAACGCGGCAGGGGGCGGCGGTGCCGCCCCCGTCCATCACTTCACCGTCACGTCGATATCGCCGAAATACTTCTTCGACAGCGCCGTCACCGTGCCTTGTTGTTTCACTTTGGCGATGGCGGCATCCAGTTTCTTCTTCAGCGCCTCATCCCCTTTGCGCAGGCCGAAGGCGATGCCTTCACCGAGGATCTTGTCGTCGCGCACCGCTTCGCCGACGAAGGCGAAGCCCTTGCCGTCCGGCTGTGACAGGAAGCCGCTTTGCCCCGAGGGCGCCATCACCAGCGTGGCGTCGAGCCGACCGGCCGCCAGATCGAGATACACCTGATTCTGATCCTGGTAAGACACCACATCCACGCCCGCCGGCGCCCAATGGGTTTTGGCGTAAATCTCCTGAATCGAGCCTTGCAGCACGCCCACGTGTTTGCCCGCCAGCGCTTTGGCGTCCGGCAGCAGGCCGCTGTCGGCCTTGGCGATCAGGCGGTTCGGCACCTGATAGATGGCGTCGGTAAAGGCGATCGCCTGACGCCGCTGTTCGGTCACGTTCATCGCCGAGTTGATGGCGTCGAACTTGCGCGCCTGCAATGCCGGGATCAGGCTGTCGAACGAGGTTTCCACCCAGCTGCATTTCAACTGCGCGGCGGCGCATACCGCGTCGCCCAGTTCGATGTCGAACCCTTCCAGTTTGCCGCTGGCGGATTTGGATTCGAACGGCGGATACAGCGCTTCCAGGCCGAAGCGCAGGCTGTTTTCCGCCGCCAGCGAAGAGCCGGCGGCCAGCAGGCATCCGGCGGCGAACAGCGTTTTCAGTGCTTTCATAGGCAGTGCCCCTTTCCCATGGTCGGACAAAAATTACACCTGGCTCAGGCGGCGCGCGCCTTCCAGCAGGGTCTCGTTATCTTTGGAAAAACTCAGCCGAATAAGGCCGGTATCGGTGCCGTCGCTGTAGAACGCCGACAGCGGGATCGTCGCCACCTTCGCTTCGCGGATCAAGCGCACGGCGAAATCATTGTCGCTTTCGTGACTGAAGCCGCTAAAACGGGCCAGCATGAAGAAGCTGCCGCGGCTGGGCAGCAGCTCAAAGCGCGAATCCTGCAGGGCGCTGGCCAGCAGATCGCGCTTTTGTTGGTAAAACGCCGCCAGCCCCAGGTAACTCTGCGGGTTGGCGAGCGCGGCGGCGAAGGCGTGCTGCATCGGCGTATCGGCCGAGAACACCATGAACTGGTGCACCTTGCGGATCTCGTCCATCAACGCCGCCGGCGCCAGGCAGTAGCCGACGCGCCAGCCGGTGACGTGGTAGGTTTTACCGAACGACGACACGATCACGCTGCGTTCCGCCAACTGCGGGTAGCGCGCCATGCTGTGGTGAATATCGCCGTCGAACACCACGTGCTCGTAGACCTCGTCGGACAGGATCACGATGTCGGTGTCGCGGGTCAGGGCGGTCAGGCGGTCGATATCCGGCGCGTCGAACACCGCGCCGGTTGGGTTGTGCGGCGTGTTGACGATGATCATGCGCGTTTTGCCGTTGATGGCGGCGGCCACTTCGTCCCAGTCGACGCGAAAATCCGGCAGCGACAGTTTGATCGCCACCGGCGTGGCGCCCTGCAGGCGCACGATCGGCGCATAGCTGTCGAACGCCGGTTCGAAATAGATCACCTCGTCGCCGGGATGCACCAGCGCGCTGATCGCCGAGTACAGCCCTTCGCTGGCGCTGGCGATCACCGTGATTTCTTCGTTGGCGTCATAGCGCGCGCCATACAATCGTTCAGCTTTTTCCGCCAGAGCAGCACGTAACGCCGCCACGCCGCTCATCGGCGCGTATTGGTTATGACCTGTGCGCATGGCTTGCGCCGTTGCCTCGATCAGCTGCGGGTCACCGGCGAAGTTGGGCGCGCCCTGCGACAGGTTGAGGGCCTGATGTTCGGCGCTGAGTTGGCCAATGACGGTGAAAATGGTGGTGCCGACGTCCGGCAGCTTCGAGCGGGATGAGCAGGCGCTCTGCATGATGGGCTCCAGGCAAACAGGGAAGTGTTGAGCGATTAAGCATCAGGCGGCGTAGGCGGACAAGGGAAAGTTTGTCATACTTGCCATGCACTACGATCATACCTAATCGAGGCACGCTATGCCGATATCCCTGCCGTCGCTCGACGTATTGAAAACCTTTGTGGTGGTGGCGCAACGCCTCAACTTTACCCATGCCGCCCGGCAGCTGCACCTGACGCAGGGGGCGGTCAGCCGGCAAATTCTCGGGCTGGAACAGCGTCTGGGCTATCCGCTGTTCAGCCGTCAGGCGCGCGGTTTGGCGCTGACGCCGCAGGGCGCGCAGCTGTTGGTGCCGGTGCAACAGGCGCTGGGGCAGTTGGATGAAGCCCTGACGCGGGCCGCCGCCCCGCCGGGGGCGCTGCGCATCAAATGCCCGACCTGCGCGATGCGCTGGGTGCTGCCGCGCATCATTCGCCTGCAAAATGAACGGCCGGACATGCATATCGAGCTGACCGCCTCGGTGTCGCACGGCCTGGATTTCAGTACCGAGCAGTTTGACGCCGCGGTGGTATTCGGCCGGCCGCCGGGTAAAAAGCTGACCGCGCACCTGCTGTTCGACGAAATCCTCACGCCGGTCTGCACGCCGACGTTCCTGCCGCCGGCAGCCCGGTTGACGGACTTGACGGACAAAACCCTGCTGCACCCGACGCGCGATCGGCGCGACTGGCTGCGCTGGCTGAAGGCGGCGGGCGCCGATGCGTTGCCGTCCGGCAAGGCCCAGCATTTCGATACCCTCGATCTGGCGATGAGCGCCGCGCTGCAGGGATTCGGCATCGCCATCGGCGATCTGTGCCTGCTGGAGGAGGATATTCAGGCGCAGCGCATCGTAACGCCGTTCCCGCTCTGCGTCAGCAGCGGCGCGGCCTATTATTTGGTCTATCCTGAACGCACGGTGGCGCCGCCGACGTTAACCGCGCTGATCGATTTTCTGGCGACGGAGGCCGCCGACAGCCGCGCCCGGCTGCAGAATTACCTGCCGATAACCTGTAATGCTTTGTAAACATTAGCGATGCGAATTCCCTTGGCGATGAAACAGAGTGTGGCAAACTGTTTCTTCACTCCGATTAAACTCCGCGGCGTTGGCGGCGGAAACACGCCTGAGATAAAACAAGATGAAATGGCTTTGTGTGGTGAGTATGTTGTCCGGTCTGGCCCTCAGCCCGGTTTTTGCGCAGGAAACGCCGATAACGCAGGGCATTCACGCCCAGCAGCGCGACGCCTTCGTGTCCAATTTGATGAAGCAGATGACGCTGGAAGAGAAGATTGGCCAGCTGCGGCTGATCAGCGTCGGGCCGGATAACCCGAAAGAAGCGATCCGCGAGGGGATCCGCAAAGGGCAGATCGGCGCCATCTTCAATACTGTCACCCGGCCGGATATCCGGGTGATGCAAGATCAGGCGATGCAGCTCAGCCGCCTGAAAATCCCATTGTTCTTCGCCTATGACGTGGTGCACGGCCAGCGCACCGTGTTCCCGATCAGCCTGGGGCTGGCGGCCAGCTTCGATCTGGAAGCCATCGCGCTCAGCGCCCGGGTCGCGGCGCAAGAGGCCAGCGACGACGGCCTGAACATGACCTTCGCGCCGATGGTCGATATCACCCGCGATCCGCGCTGGGGCCGGGTCTCCGAAGGCTTCGGCGAAGACACTTGGCTGGTCTCGAAAATCGCCAAGGTGATGGTCGACGGTTTCCAGAATGGCGATCCGGCCAAACCCGGTTCGGTGATGGCCAGCGTCAAGCACTTTGCATTGTACGGCGCCGTCGAAGGCGGCCGCGATTACAACACCGTCGACATGAGCCCGCTGCGCATGCATCAGGACTATCTGCCGCCTTACAAAGCGGCGGTGGACGCCGGCAGCGGCGGAGTGATGGTGTCGCTCAACTCGGTGAACGGCGTGCCGGCCACCGCCAACCCGTGGCTGCTGAAAGATCTGCTGCGCGAGCAGTGGGGCTTTAAAGGCATCACCATCAGCGACCACGGCGCGATTAAGGAACTGATTAAGCACGGCGTGGCCGCCGACGCGCGCGACGCGGTGCGCCTGGCGATCACCTCCGGCGTCGACATGAGCATGAGCGACGAGTTCTACGACAAATACCTGCCGGGTCTGGTGAAGGACGGACTGGTGTCTGAAAGCGATATCGACCGCGCCTGCCGCGACGTGCTGAACACCAAATACGACATGGGGTTGTTCACCAATCCTTACGTGCATCTGGGCCCGGCGGGTTCCGATCCGCAGGACACCAACGCCGAAAGCCGTCTGCACCGCGCCGAAGCGCGGGTGGTGGCGCGCAAGACGATGGTGCTGCTGAAGAACGATAAGCAGACGCTGCCGCTGAGCAAGCAGGCGACCATCGCGCTGGTCGGGCCGATGGCCGACAGCCAGCGCGACGTGATGGGCAGTTGGTCGGCCGCCGGGGTGGTCAAGCAGTCGGTCACCCTGCGCGAGGGGCTGGAGCGGGCGGTGGGCGACAAGGCGCGCATTCTGTACGCCAAGGGCGCCAACGTCACGCAGGATAAAGGCATCATCGATTATCTGAACGAGTATGAGCCGGCGGTGGCGTTCGATACCCGTTCGCCGCAGCAGATGATCGACGAAGCGGTGCAGGCGGCGAACAAGGCCGACGTGGTGGTGGCGGTGGTGGGGGAATCGCAGGGCATGGCGCATGAGGCCTCCAGCCGCGCCGACATCACGATCCCGCAGAACCAACGCGATCTGATCGCCGCGCTGAAAGCCACCGGCAAGCCGCTGGTGCTGGTGCTGATGAACGGCCGCCCGCTGGCATTGAGCTGGGAGAGCGAGCAGGCGGACGCGATGCTGGAAACCTGGTACAGCGGCACCGAGGGCGGCAACGCGGTGGCGGACGTGCTGTTCGGCGATTACAACCCGTCGGGCAAGCTGCCGATGACCTTCCCGCGCTCGGTCGGCCAGATCCCGATGTACTACAACCACCTGAACACCGGCCGGCCGTTCGGCAAGGAGAACCCGGGCAAGTACACCTCGCGCTACTTCGATTCGCCGAATGGCCCGCTGTATCCGCTTGGTTACGGCCTGAGCTACACCACCTTCAGCCTGTCGGATCTGAAGTTATCCAGCCCGACGATGGCGCGCAACGGCAAGTTAACCGCCAGCGTCACGCTGAAGAATACCGGCAAGTACGACGGCGCCACGGTGGTGCAGCTGTATCTGCAGGACGTCACCGCGTCGGTCAGCCGCCCGGTGAAAGAGCTGCGCAACTTCAAGAAAGTGACGCTGAAGGCCGGTCAGTCGCAGCAGGTTGAGCTGCCGATTAGCGAAGACGATCTGAAGTTCTACAACGCCAGCCTGAAGTGGGGGGCGGAGCCGGGCAAATTCAACGTGTTCGTCGGCCTGGACTCCGACAACGTGCAGGCGCAAAGCTTTACGCTGAAGTAACCTTTTCCCCTCTTTCACTGCGGTGGGAGAGGGGGCATCCATCCCTTTCCGCTAACGTCACCGGAGCTTGCCTCATGAAACGCTATCTGGACTGCAGCGCCAGCGATCTGGCCGATATCGACAAAGCCGATCTGCTCTACGCCATCCGCGCCAGCGAAGGGCGCATCTTGGTCAGCGAAACCATCGCGGTCACTCAGCCGCTGCTCAATAACGTCACCAACGCCGAACTGGCGGCCAGCCAGGGCGCCGACCTGCTGTTGTTGAACCTGTTCGACGTCGATCGTCCGCATATCGCGGGCCTGCCCGCCGACGTGCCGCCGCAGGAGGCGCTGCGCACGCTGCAGCGCCTGACCGGGCGGGTGATCGGGGTGAACCTGGAGGCCGTCGATCCGGCTTTCGCCAGCGAACATAACGACTTTTGGCGGATGACGGCGGGCCGCGCCGCCACCGCCGAGAATGCGCGCAAGCTGTATCAGCTCGGCGCGCGCATGCTGGTGCTGACCGGCAACCCGAACAACGGCGTCAGCAATCAGGCGATCGCCGCCGCGCTGAAAGCGATTCGCGAGGAAGTGGGCGACGAGATGGTGCTGGTGACCGGCAAAATGCACGGCGCCGGTATCGTGCGCGAAAGCGGCAGCCAGCTGATCGGCGAGCAGGACATCGCGCTGTTCGTGGAGAACGGTGCGGATATCGTGCTGTTGCCGGCGCCGGGCACCATTCCCGGCATGTCGCAGGAGAAAGTGGCGGCGCTGATCGCCTTTGCCCAGCGGCAGGGGGCGCTGGCGATGACGGCGATCGGCACCTCGCAAGAGGGGGCCGACGTGCAGACCGTGCGGCAGATTGCGCTGATGAGCAAAATGGCCGGCGCGGATCTGCACCATATCGGCGATACCGGCTATTTGGGGCTGGCGCTGCCGGAAAACATCTTCGCTTACAGCGTGGCGATTCGCGGTGTGCGCCACACCTACAGCCGCATGGCGCGTTCAATTAACCGCTGAAATGGCTGCCGCTTGCGGGCTTTTCTTCCGATAGGCGACACTCGCAACGCATAGCCTAATAACGCCGGCAGACAAAGGTCGGGCTTTGAAGCGTACTGACCACATACAGGTTGCCGAGTACGTGTTCGACGGCGACATGGTAGGAGATTCGGGGATCTTCCGACTGCAAAAAGGTCGCCCAAAGGGGGGCGGGAACCGTATCTCCGGCATGTTTACGGTCGGCGGCGAATCGCAGCGTGTACCCATCGCCGCCGCCATCCTCTTCAGCCGCCTCATCGCCGGGGGTGTCATACACATAGTGAAGTTCGCGGTTCAGCACATAGGTCTTTTCTTGTCGCTCGATAAAGCCATTGAGCCTGATAAAGCCAGTGCCGTTGTGGTAGAGGAAAAAATACATCTTTGCTTTTAAAACCGCGGCGGGCTCCATGGCTGGGCCATAGCGGTTGCGCGCGGTGATCTCCGCTTCGCAACGCAGTAAGGTTTTAGGATGGTGCGACAGCTGGACGACCTGGCTTGCCAGGGGCGCCATCAGCAATAACAAGCCGACGATAAAGCGTGTTTTTTTATTCATGGCGTCATACCGTCGGTGTTTTTGATCGTGCGGCACCGGCCATATTGACCGGGTTGCGCCAGATTGCAGATGGCGATGAAGGTGATCTGAAAAGGAAGGTTGGGGTTGGCGATTTTGGTGTAGAACAGATCGGCGGGCGTTGTGCCGCAGTCGGTCGCTTCAGCTTTCAAGGCAGCGGCAATTTGCGCTTGCGTTTCACGCCGGTCGTTCAGCGCGGCGGTTTCCAACGTAAACACGTTGCACTGCTCATGGCGATAAAAAAAATCGACCCTGGCGTTTTTGAACGCGTGAACCGGCCGGTTGAACCACAATAAAGCGCAGACGAGGCTAAAGCACGCAATCATCATCAATGCTGCGGCAAGGGGCGCTTTATTTGCCTGGCAGATATTCCCACGCCGTTTTAACAGCACGCCGGCCCGGGTCAACAGGGTGGAAATAACCGCTTTTTGGTTTTCCGGTGAGCGCATGTTTTCGCATGAGGTAATTTCCGCTTCAAGAATGAACCCCAGTTTGGGGATGGTAATAATGATTTGCGGATCCAGCGCCAGCGACTCAAACGCTTTTCTTATCTCACTGATGCAACCATTCAGATTATTGTTTGAACCCACAAAACCATTATCTTCCCAGACCCGCTGCATCAAATGCCTGCGGGTGAGCATCTCTTTATGATGGGTAACCAATTCTAACAACAAGCGGGTGGCAGGGTTAGATAACGGCATAAAAGATTCCCGTTCATTGATGATGAACAATGCGCGTTCGGCAGGTGAGAAAATAATCATCTGATTAATGACGTATTCCATAATGTGCTGCTTGCCCTTATAGCGACGGCGAAATTTAGCGAGGACAGAGTCATCTATTATTTTTCACCCGTCAAGATGATGGCGATTTTTTCATGTTGTGAAATTTTTGGCGAAAGTTCAAACGTACGGGGGGCGCCAGTTTTATAATATTAGGTTTTCTTTGTTTTGGTTTTTAATTCCTTATTTTTATTATTTTTAGGAATTAAAAACTGTTTTTATGGTTAAATTTAATGCATGTATCTTGATTTTGGCTGCGGCGATACTATGGAACTCGCTGGGGAATGCGACAGGATTTTGCCGGTAATCCACGTTTAAATTGCGGGCTTTCTTTGCTTGAAGCCTGAATGGCCAAGAGGAAAAGGTATGTTTAAAAGAAACTGGATGCTTTTACGCTACAGGCGAAAGCTTTTTGAAGCTATTCAATCTGTCGGGATTGTGATGGCGATAGTTACCGGGCTGGTGTTGCTGACAGGCATTTCTTTTATTGCAATTGAAAAATGGCTTAGCCTTTTCTGATGGTTTTTCAGATAGATATTTTGGGATGAAATTATTATGTCTATTCCATGTTTAAAGTTCATGGTGATGGTCTATGTCAGCGTATTGCTTTTGTTGGGTGGCTATATTTATCACTATGATATGAACTATTTCTCGCTGACGTTTCCATATTCTCTTGTGATTGGGGTTGTCCTGTTTGCTTTATTGGGCGTCGGCGGCGCGCTCCTTTTTTTGCGAAAAGCGTGGGGGATGACCCCCGCGTGTTTTTTCTTTGCGCTGGGCGCGGTGATATTGCTGCTGCCCCTTTTTTATTCTCGTGCCGAGTGGGGCGTGCTTACCGTCGGGCGAATGGCCTGCCTGTTTGGCAGTTGGATTATTTACTTTATCCTATTGCAATATCGGGTCATGCAACACGTGCGTATTGCGTTTATCTATACGCTGGTATTAGCCGCAGCCGTGGGAGGCATTTGGCTTTTTTCCTCCCCGGCCGAGGCGGCGGCGGGCTATGCCGGCAGCGGGGGGCGTTGGCCGGATGCCGCGAGCAGTTTATTGGCGAGCGGATTATTGGCGGGATGGGGTCTGACGGTGTTGCCTCGGTTCCGCATGTTGCGCCGAGATAGCGAGCGATGGCGTATTTTACTCTTGCTGCCGCTCTTGATCGGTTTATCCGCCGCGCTGGGCTGGGGGGCATCGCAGACCGTTTGTCTCAGCGTGTTATTGGGTGCCGCGCTGTTGACCCTGATGTTTGTGCGCAGATACCCGCTGCATTGTGTGCTCGCGCTGCTGATGACGGCATTGGGATTCTGCCTGGCGATATTGGCGGATGAATTGAACGCCGGCGTTCGCTTGTCGAACGCCGCGCCGTGCTGCGATACGCTGCTTGATTCGCTGGCGCTGGTGGTAGAGCGGCCCTGGTTGGGATGGGGCTATGGCCGATTCGAGCATGGCTTTGAGCATTTACAGGCCCATGCGCTGCCCGCGGTGGCGCGGGCAGGCGCAGCGCGGCAACCCTATAATGAGCTCCTGCTGTGGTGGATAGAAGGCGGCGTCGTTGCGTTGGCGGGCATGTTGTGCCTGCTGGCGGGCGTGGCGGCGCTGGTGCGCCAAACATGGCGACGGGAGCGCATCGCCGCCCGCTTGCACAGCCCGGCCGCCGGGGAAGAGGCCGCGTTGGCGGCGAGCGGCATTCCCTTGCTGCTGTGCGCGCAGTTTTCCTACCCGTTCGGGCTGTCGCTCATCCAGTGGGCGGTTTTGACGCTGCTGCTCGTCACGTTGGATGGGCGCAGCAGGCTCAATGCCGGCCGGTTTTGCCGGTTTGTTTTCGCGCGGAGGGAAACGGCGTGAACACGGTCATCAATATCGCCTTCCTGGATATCGACCGCTTTTTTGTCGCCGGGGCGTATCGGGCGTTGAGCGACTATTTTAGTGAACGTGGCATCGAGGCGCGCTGCAGCGAGCCGATGAATGCCGACCTTGTGTTCCAGGCGATCGCCAAAGGCGACATGGCGCGTTTTTGCCATCCTCCCCATGCTCCTCACGCCCTTTATCTCGCCGTTTACGATCTCAGAGAAGCCCGCATTCGCGCCATTTCGGGGTGCCTGAGGGAAGCGGGCAGGGTGTACCGCAATGAAGGCGTCGCAAAGCTGTTGCACACGGTAGCGCGGGTGATAAAAGGCCGAACCGGCGGCGCCTGCGGTTTTTCTTGTTGCGCCTGGTGCCAGCCGTTGCCATTGACGCCGCAGGAAAAACAAGTGATGCGTTACCTGAGTTGGGAAATGACGCCGACCGCCATTGCCCGTCGGCTTCGGGTCAGCATCAAGACGGTGAGCACGCATAAACGGGCGGTGATGAGAAAGATGCATTTTCAGCGCGATGCGGAGCTTTACCGCTGGTTGCGTCTGGGGGAGTTCGGTCAGGGAAATGGCGATAGCCACGTCGTCTGAGCGATGGCATGGCAGGTCCGGGCCTGGCGGCCCGGAGCGACTTACCAAAACAGCGGCGTGGTGCTTTCGGTCAGAAACGCCAGCAGCGTTTCATTGACCGCCGCCGGATTTTCCTTGTTGCTGATATGCCCGGCGTTGGGGATCAGCACATGTCGGCAGCCGAGAAGATCCGCCATGCGCTGGCCTTCCGCCGGCGGGCGCGGCTTATCCTGCGCGCCGGTGATGACGATGCTGGCGGCGGTGATGTGTTCCAGCAGCGCCAGCTTGTCGGGACGGCCGAAGATCATCCGGCCCAGCGGCACGATGCTTTCGCGCAGGCGCTCGGCGGGCAGGCTTTGCAGATGGGCCAGCAACGGCTGCGACAGCGCAGCGGGCACTTCGTCGGAATAGAACTGCGCGGCGATATATTCCAGCAGCGGCGACGTGATGGCGCCGGCCTGTTCCACGGCGGCCAGCATGCCCATATAGCGCTGCCGCGCCTCTGGAGTTTCGTCGCCCAGGTAGCTGTCCAGCAGCGCCAGCACTTTCACCCGCTCCGGCGCCAGCGCCGCCAGTTCGGCGCCCCACATGCCGCCGACGGACAGGCCGACGATGCCGAACTCTTCAATATCCAAATGATCCATCAGCGCCAAATGATCGGCGGCGATATCCGACAGGCTGTTTCGCCCGGGTGGCAGCGCCGGTGAATCGCCGTGGCCCCAGAGATCCGGTACGATCAGGCGGTAGCGTTTAGCCAGCGCTTCGAACTGCGGCGCCCACATATTCAGATCGAACAGATAGCTGTGGCCCAGCAGCAATGGAAAGCCTGAACCTACGTCGAGATAATGCAGGGATTTGCCCATCGTTGGCATCTTATCGGTTCCTTATATAAAAAGAGTCCCGGCTGCTTATATCACACTCATATTCAACCCACGGTATTAATTTACCTTAAATTACTCAGGTGGAGGCTTATTTTTAATTATCCATTGCTAACAAGACGTCAATAAAAGGTGACATTAAGGATAATATTCTGGTCGATGCCGGAGCCTTGGTTTATGCTGGCGCTCCTTTCGGTATGGAATAGATAAACAGGGAGTCGCGATGAAAAGACTTTTCAGACTATTAATTATTTTGCTTGTCATTTTGCTGCTGGCGGCGGTGCTGTGGTGGTTCTTCGGGCGCGGCAATCCGAATGCGCTGTGGCAGATAGTCAGCCAACAGTGCGTGCCCAATCAGCAGCAGAACCACGATCCTGCGCCCTGCTTAAAGGTGGATTTAACCGAAGGATATGTGCTGTTTAAGGACAGCAAGGGCCCTTACCACGATCTGGTGATGCCGACCGAAAAGGTCAGCGGCATCGAGAGCCCGATATTGCAAGCGGATCGAACGCCGCCTTATTTCGCCCAGGCCTGGAATAACCGCGAACATATATCCAGCGAGCTGGGTAAACCGTTAAAAGACGCATGGGTTTCTCTGGCGGTCAATTCGAAATATGGCCGCTCTCAAAATCAGCTGCATATTCACGTTGCCTGCTTGCGCCTGGATGTCTATAACGCGCTGGGGGAACAGGCTGAGCAATTAGATCAACAGTGGCGGCCGCTGGCGGTGAAATTGGTCGGCCATCAATATCTGGCCAGAAAATTGGCGGGCACCGATTTAACCCAGGAAGATCCTTTCCGCTTGTTGCAAAACTACGTGGTCGAGCAGGGCGACAGCATCGGCAATTACGGCCTGGCGCTGGCGGTCAGCCCGCAGGGCGAGATGCTGCTGTTGGCAAACCGTTTGAAGTTGACCGATCTCAACCTGGGGTCGGCCGGTGAAATTCAGGACTACCGGTGCGAGGTGGCGGGGAACTCTAGATGATAACGGCCCGCCGGCTCGATCAGCCGGCGGCTGCCGTGCGGTCAGAGTTATTTCAGCAGCGCCAGCAGTTGCGCTTCGCTTTTCTCCGCCAATCCGTCGATCGCCAGTTTGATGATGTCGGAGCGGGTGATGCGCACGATGCCGTTGCGCGCCGCCTGCACGATCACTTCATCGATAGCCTCAATGTGGTTGTCCGTCAGGCTGACGGAGATCGCCTTGTAGGTGCGCTTGCGGCCGGCCGGCTTGGTTTCCGGCGCGGGCGCCGCGACCGGCAGCGTATGCGAGGTGGCGCTGTTGATGAATTCGTCTTCCGACATGCGGTGGGTGGGGGTGCGTTTCTTCACAGGATCACCTCTTTCACCAGGCATTCAATTTCGGTCTGCGCCTTTTCATTGTTCGCCTCGTGCACGGTGATGGCTTCACCCCAGGCGTCGCGGTAAATCTTGCGGTCGCACAGGCGATTGCTCACCAGGGTGAACTCCGGGTATTCACTCAGCACCTGCGCCGCTTCGTTGGCTTCATTAATGAAGATATTGGTCGGGCACATGTTCAATACGATGTAGCCTTTGACCTTCTCGTTGTATTCCTGCGCGGTGGAGAACATCTCCGACAGATAGCCGATGGTGTCGAGATCCATCTGCGAAGGGCGCAGCGGCGAGAGGAACAGATCGGCGGCCAGCAGGCCGGAGCGCAGTTCGGCGCTGTCGCGGCCGGCGGTATCGACGATCACGTAGTCGTAATGGCGATCGAGCTCCAGCAGCGTTTCCTTGATTTTACCCGACGCGGCCACCACCGGAATGTGCGGCAGCCCCTCGACGTTCTGACGGTCGTTGTACCAGGTCATGATCGATTTCTGGTCGTCGGCATCGACGATGATCGCCGTCTTGCCTTGCTTAAGAATCAGATACCCGGCGATATTCACTGCTTTCGTCGATTTGCCGACGCCGCCTTTTTGCGAGCCAATCAGAACAATCATGCTGCCATCTCTCAAGTTATTAAGCGGGTAACTTATTAAGTTAATGTGCTTATTAGGTTGATAATCAAACAGGTTAACAAGAACAACTCGCGAACAATATGCACCAACTGCGGCGGCTTGCCAAGCCAGTATGTTGTTAACTGCGCAGCTTATTTTGCGGTGAATGAACCGGATGGGTAAGTAGGAATTCTCTGGGAAGTGGCGGAACGGAAGCGCCTTTTGTTAATTTAACAGCTTAATAAGTTAGTGGCTCATTAAGCTGTCGATGGCGTTACTTCTTCATCATCGCCTTCAGGTTGGCGAACGGGTTGTGGGTCGCGACGCCGATATCTTTTTGCGCATCTTCACCGGCCACCACCGTCGAACCGTATTGATCGGCCTCGGTGTATTTCGAGTGTTCGTGGTCGTGGCAATACAGACACAACATTTCCCAGTTACTGCCGTCTTCCGGGTTGTTGCTGTGATCGTGATCGATGTGGTGCACCGTCAGCTCGCGCAGGTTGGAATAAACGAATTCGCGCGAGCAGCGTCCGCATACCCAGGGGAACAGTTTCAGCGCTTTTTCGCGGTAGCCGGTTTCCAGCTTCGCATAGTTTTTGGGGATATAGGCCATGGTGGTCGTCCGTCGGAAATCAATATGCGGCCAATAATACCACAGTGCGTGCGGCTACAACGTGCGGCTCATCACCGTGACGGTTTCACCGGCGACCTGGCGTTGTTCCAGCGAGCGCCAGCCGAGTTTCTGATACAGCGCCTGCTGGTCGGGCGTATACAGGTACAGTTCGCTGATGCCCTGGGTTCGGCCGTGCTCGATGCAGCGCGCGATCAGGTTGCGGGCAATGCCTTGGCCGCGGTGCTGCGGGTGGGTAAAGACTTCGCTCAGCCAGTATTGGCGCTCCGGTTTATCCGTCAATTCATACAGCGTCAAACTGGCGGTGCCGACGATCTGTTGCTGCGGCGACAGCGCCAGCAACACGACGCCTTGGCTCTCGGGCGCACAGCGTTTAGCCAGCCGCCGGCTGATGGTCTCGCGGCTGCTCCACTGCGCAAAGGCGCCCCATTCTTGATGCAACAACGCGGCCAGTTCCTCAATGCGCCGGCGATGGGCGAACAGCGGTTCGATATGCATGATTTGCCTATTTTTTTAAAGTCGGGAAAAAAGCCGCTCCTGCCTAAGCGGCCGGTTAATGAAATGTCTCCACCGCCCAGTCGATGAACGCCCGCAGCTTACCGCTGAGGTGGCGATTGGACGGGTAGACCACGTACATCTGCTCCGGCGGCGGCTGCCAGTCGTGCAGCAGGCTGACCAGTTCGCCGCGCTCGAGGTGCGGCTGCGCCATAAACCGATAGATCTGGATGATGCCCAAGCCGGCCAGGCTCGCCGCCAGCAGCGCGTTGCCTTCATTGATGCTGACCGGGTAGCGCTGTTGGATGGCGATCTCTTTGCCGCGCTCGACATAGCGTTGCGGATGGATGCGGTCGTTGACCGGATGGCGGTAGTGCACCATCGGAAAACCCTGTTCCAGATCGCACGGGTGGCGCGGGGTGCCGTGGCGCGCCAGATAGGCCGGGGTGGCGCAGCTGACCCAGTCCAGATCGAACAGACGCCGGGCGATCAGGCTGGAGTCGGCCAACGGACCGCTGCGGATCACGCAGTCGGCGCTGTCGCTGATCAAATCGATAACGCGATCGCCGATGCTGAGATCGATCTGGATTTGCGGGTAGCGTTCCAAAAAGCCGGGCAGCGCCGGCAACAGTAGTTGGCGGGCGGTGCCGCTGCCGGTATCGATGCGCAGCACGCCCTGCGGAGAATTCTGCGACTCGGTCAGACAGCCCTCCATCTGCTCCAAATCCGCCAGCCATTTCACCGTATTCTGGTAATAGCATTCGCCTTCGCGGGTGACCGACACGCTGCGGGTGGTGCGCTGGAACAGTTTGGTCTGCAGGTGATCCTCCAGATTTTGGATCAGCTTGGTGACCGTCGCTTTCGGCATGCCCAGCGAATCGGCGGCGCGGGTAAAGCCGCCGGTTTCCACGACGCGGTTAAATACCCGGATAGCGAGCAAATGATGGTCCATAGGTTCTCAATGCCATGCCCCGGCGGTGGCCGGGGCATGTTTCTGCAGATAGATAATGATTAACACTGTTTAGCGCCAATCGCGCCGGAGCGCAAGCTGAGGCCGAATACCAGCGTGGCGGAGAGGATCAGCGCGCCGCCGAACAGCATGGCGCTGCTGACGCCCTGCCAGTCCACCACCTCGCCGCCCAGCAGTGCGCCGGAGGCCAGCGCGATCTGGATGACGCACACCAACAGCGCCTGACCGGCCTCCGGCGCCTGCGGCACGGCGGCGAACATCCAGTTGGTGGCGCAGACCGGCACGGCGCCAAAGGCCAGCCCCCATACCAGCACCATCAGCGTGGCGCCGGCGAGGCCGCTGAGCAGCGGCGAAACGATCAAAATGCCCGCCAGCATGGCGGCGATCAGTATGAAGGTGGCGTGCAGGCTGTGTTCCGCCAGACGCTCGCCGAGAAAGGTGCCCAGCAGACCGATGGCGCCATAGGCCAACAGCTGCAGCGAGATCGCCGATGGGCTGAGCACGAACACCTGCTGCAGCAGGGGCCGCAGATAGGTATAGGCGGCGAAGTGGCCGATGAACAGCAGCACGATGGCGATCAGGCCGATGCGAGCCATCGGCAGGCGCAGCGGCAGCACCAGATCGCGCGGCGTGACCGGTCGGGAGGGCGGTACCGACGTGAGCAAACGCAGCTGCGCCAACAGTACGCCGACTGCCAGCGCCGCACCGCCGAAGAAGGCGGCGCGCCAGCCGAACAGATCGCCGATCAGCGCCCCGGCCGGCACGCCGCATACCGCGCCGACCGAGATGCCGCTGAGGATCAGCGCAGTGGCGCGGCCCTGGCTGGCTTCCGGCACCAGATGGCGGCCGTAGTTGGCGGCGAACGACCAGAAGCCGCCGACGCAGATGCCCAGCAGCACGCGGCCCAGCAGCATCATCGGGAAGTTGACGGCCAGCGCCGCCACCAGGTTGGACACCATCAGCAGCAACGACAGCCCCAGCATCAGCAGGCGTCTGTCCAGCCGGCCGGAAGCCAGACTCAATACCGGCGCGGCCACCGCCGCCACGATGCCGGGCATGGTCACCATCAGCCCGGCGGTGCCGGTGCTGACGCCGAGCGAAGGGGCGATGTTGGTCAGCAGGCCGATCGGCAAAAACTCGGTGGTGACCATGACAAAACAGGCGACCGTCAGCGAGAAGATCGCCGGCCACGGGGATGATGCAGGGTTATCTTTATTATTCAGCATAATGCCGCTCTTCTCAGGTGAATGCGCAGGCCGCGCTCGGGGCGCGGCGTGATCAAAGTCACAATCTACGGCAGGCTGAAGGCGCAGATAAATCCATCTGCGGTGGTTACACTGTTTCTGAGGGGGAACAATGACGGCAGCGAGTTAAAACGCGGCTTGCGCCGCGCCGAGGGGAAAGGAATAAAACGGTATAAGGTTATGACCTGGCCGCGCGCGGCGCTAGAGGCCCGGCGCTTTCCACAATGAGGTGGTCAGGCCGCTATCCACCAGCGTCAGCTGATCGGCATAGACCCGCCGCCAGTTTTCTTTCTGTTCCTGATACCGCGCATGGTTGGTGAGATCCGGCTGATGCTCGCGCTCCCAGCGCACCAGCTGCTCGCCGGTTTCGGCCAGCGACGCGTAAAGCCCGGCGCCGACCCCGGCGGCGATCGCGCAGCCCAGCGCGGTGGCTTCTTTCACCACCGGCACCCGCACCGTCAGGCCGGTGACATCGCTGAGGATCTGGCTCCACAGTTTGCCTTTCGCACCGCCGCCGGCGAACACCAGCGAGCGGGCCTGCACGCCGGAGAAGGCGGCGATCTGCTCCAGATTACAGGCGGAGACGATGGCGGCATTCTCCTCCAGCGCGCGGAACAGCGTCTGTTTGTTGCAGCGTTCAGGATCGATAGACATGTTGATGAACGACGGCGCCGCGTGATACCAGGTTTTGAAATGCATGGCGTCGGAAAAGATCGGCATCACGCCGTAGGCGCCCGGCGGCACCCTGGCCGCCATCTCTTCCAGCAGGCTGTAAGCGTCGATCCCCAGTCGCTCCGCCAGCAGTTTCTCTTCGGCGCAGAAAGCGTCGCGGAACCAGCGCATGGTAAGGCCGGTAAAGAAGCTGATGGATTCCGCCTGCGCCATGCCGGGAATGACGTGAGGGTTGATGCGGATGTTCATTTCCGGATCGATGGCCGGTTCCGGCAGGTTGACGATTTGCTGCCAGAAGGTGCCGCCGAGCACCGCCGTCTGCCCGGCGCGCACGATGCCGAGCCCCAGGCTGCCGAGCTGCACGTCGCCGCCGCCCATCACCACCGGGGTGCTGCGCAGCAGCCCGCTCTCCTGCGCCGCCTGCTCGGTGACGCGCCCCAGCACGACGCCGGTCTCTTTCACCGGCGACAGAATATCGGCGCGCAGCCCGGCCATATCGAGCAGCGCCGGCCGCCAGTCGCGGCTGGTCAGATCCAGCATGCCGGTAGTGCCGGCGTTGGAAGGATCGACCGCCAGCTCGCCGCTCAGCATGTAGGCCAGCCAGTCGCTGATCATGGTCAGCGTCGCCGCCTGGCGATAGATGTCCGGCCGGTGGTGCGCCAGCCACAGCAGGCGCGGCATGGCGCTCAGCGCCAGCGTCTGGCCGGAGTACTGGTAGACCTCACGTTCGAAGCCGTGGTTGTGCAACTCTTTCAGTTCGCTGACTTCATGGCTGGCGCGCGCATCGACATTGGCGCAGGCCCAGATCGGCACGCCGTTGCGATCGTACAGAACGATGCCTTCACGCATCGAGCAGCAGGCTACCGCACGGATCGCCTGCGCGCTCAGCCCCGCGCGCTGCAACGCCTGGCGGATGCACTGGCAGGTCAACTGCCAGTTGCGGTTGAGATCGAATTCCATCGAGCCGGGTACGCCCGGCACCGCGAGGTGTTGCCACTCGGCCTGGCCGTGCGCGATCTGATTGCCCGCCAGATCGAAGATCACCGCGCGAATGCTGCCTGTTCCTGCGTCCAGCGCCATCAAGTAGTTATCCATAGCCTATGCTCTCAGGGGGAGGAATAGTAACTATAGATGCCGCCGTCTTCCCTCGCCGGGGGCGGGGTGGGCATCGCCGGTGCGATTTGTGAGCCAGGCGGCAAAATTGCCGTTGCGGCAGGGCAATCGACGGGAATAAACCTATGGTTGGAAAGCGCCATGCTGCGGCGCGCCGTTTAAACAAGGAGCTGTCATGCACGTCACATTGGTAGAGATCAACGTTAAACAGGACAAGATCGACGAATTTATCGACGTTTTCCGCGCCAATCACCTGGGGGCGATCGAAGAGCCGGGCAACCTGCGTTTCGACGTGCTGCAGGATGAGCATATTCCGACGCGGTTTTACATCTACGAAGCCTATCACGACGAGCAGGCGGTGGCGGCGCACAAGCAGACCCCACACTATCTGCAGTGCGTGGAGAAGCTGGAAGCGCTGATGACCGGCCCGCGCAAGAAAACCACCTTCATCGGCCTGATGCCGGAATAAACGCCGGCGTTTGCCGGTGTCCATGCGCCCGGTTTGGTTGTAACCTGCAAGGCAAAGCGAATTTTCAATGGGATAAGCGGGGCGAGGATGACATTGCGCGATCGGCTGTTGGCGCTGTTGGTGGTGGTGATCTGGGGCGTGAATTTCGTGGTAATCAAGTTCGGCCTGCAGGGGATGCCGCCGTTCCTGTTGGCCGGGATGCGTTTTTTACTGGTGGCGTTGCCGGCGATCTTCTTTATCCCGCGCCCGACCATCCCGTGGAAATGGCTGTTGCTCTACGGCATGACCATGAGCTTCGCGCAGTTTGCCTTTCTGTTTGTCGCCATCAAGGTGGGCATGCCGGCGGGGCTGGCCTCGCTGGTGTTGCAGGCGCAGGTGTTCTTCACCCTGCTGTTGGGTGTCGTGCTGATGGGCGAAAAGCTGCGCGTCAATCATTTCGTCGGCATCGCCATCGCCAGCGGCGGCATGCTGGCGCTGGCGCAGGCCAGCCTGCATAAGCCGGGCAGCGGCGCGGTCCCCCTGGCGGGCCTGTTGCTGACCCTGGCAGCGGCGTTCTCCTGGGCGCTGGGCAACCTGACCAACAAGAAGATCCTGGCCGGTTTCCCGCAGCGCAACATTTTGTCGCTGGTGGTGTGGAGCGCGCCGATCCCGGTACTGCCGTTCCTGATTTGCAGCTGGCTGTTCGACGGCTCGCAGGCGGTGCTGGCCAGCCTGAGCCATGTGCAGGTCGGCACCTGGCTGGCGGTTGCCTATCTGGCGTTCGCCGCCACGCTGTTCGGTTATTCGGTGTGGGGCAGCCTGCTGGGGCGCTACGAAACCTGGCGCGTCGCGCCGCTGACGCTGCTGGTGCCGCTGGTCGGGCTGTTCGCCGCCTGGCTGCTGCTGGACGAAGCGCTGTCGCCGGCGCAGTTCGGCGGCGCGTTGCTGGTGCTGGCCGGCATGGCGGTCAATACCTTCGGGTTGCCGCGCCGACGGGCCGTCGCGGTGCGCTAAACCTAACAGGGCAATTCTGTTCAATACGTTGTCGGCGCGGCCCGGCATTCTGGCGCCTGTGAATTTTTCCTCAGGTGCCCTCATGAATAATATCTACCTTTCCATGGCCGCATTTGCGCTGGCGGCCTCCATCACGCCCGGCCCGGTCAACATCGTCGCATTGAGCGCCGGGTCGCAGTTCGGCTTTGGCGCGACCCAGCGTCACGTGTTCGGCGCCACGCTGGGGTTTACCCTGTTGCTGGTGCTGCTGGGTTTGGGCATGCACCAACTGCTGATCCTGTGGCCGGCGTTGACCCGCTTGATCCAATGGGCCGGCGTGGCCTTCCTGCTGTTTATGGCCTACCGGCTGGCGTTTGACGACGGCAGGCTGGGCAACGGCGAGGCGCAGGCGCCTTCCTGTTGGTACGGCGCGCTGATGCAATGGCTGAACCCCAAGGCATGGCTGGCGTCGGTGGCTAGCCTCGGGGCGTTTGTCGGCGACGGCGACATCCGGCTGCTGTGGCAGTTCGCCGGGCTCTACTTCGTGATTTGCTATGCTTCGGTGGCTTGCTGGGCTTACGTTGGCGCGATGTTGCGCGGCCTGCTCAGGCAGGCGCGCAACGTACAACGCTTCAATCGCGCGATGGCGGCGTTGCTGGCGGCCAGCGCCTGCTATCTGTTGGCGGAGGGTTTTTGATACTGACCGGGCGTGGCGGCCAGCAGCTGTTTGAAGGTACGCTGGAAGTGCGCCTGATCGGCAAAGCCGCTTTCGCTGGCGGCCGCGGCGATCGGCAGGCCGCTTTTCAACAACCGATGACCGTGCTGCACGCGGCGATTGACCAGATAGGCGTGCGGCGTCATGCCGTAGCGCTGGCGGAAGGCGCGGATCAGGTAGGAGGGCGAGAGCGCGGCGGCGTGGCAAATGTCTTCCAGCGTCAGCGACTGAGTGCAGTGCGCGTCGATAAACGCCGCCGCCGCTTCCAGTCGGGGGTGCGGCGGCGTCTCCGGCTGGCGGCCGCTGCCCAGCGCGAGCTGCAGGGCGCTGAAATACTCCACCAGGGCGATCTGTTTTTCCAGCGCGCCGCACTGCGCGTTCGTCAGCAGCGCGTACAGTTGGTTCAGCCCGTTGAACAGCGCCGGATCGCGGCTGAGCGGCCGGCTGAAGGGGACAAAGCGGTCGTCGTCGCCGCCCATCATTTCCTGCTGCAGCGCGCCGAGCCAGGCGAGATCGAGATAGAACATGATGTATGACCAACGGCGGTCGGCGATCGGGTTGCAGGCATGCGCCTGCTGCGGATTGATGATCACCACATCGCCGGCGCCGACCTGCATGCGCCGCTCGCCGTTGACATAGGTGCTGACGCCGCCGGTGATGGCGCCGATGGAAAAGAATTCGTGGCTGTGCAGGCTGTAGCACACTTTGCGGCCATCATTGATGGCGCGCGCTTCGACAAAAGGCAACTGCGGGTCGCGCCAGAACTGGGGCGTTTTTTCACTCATGCGCTTTCCTTTTCACTGCGGCGGCATCACAGTGTTATAGCCTGAAAGCGACGAAAAGGGGAATGGCGGATGATGATTTTTAACGTGTTCGGCCGCCTGGTAGGCGTGAAGCGTATCGGGGACGAATGGCGGCTGTTCCGCGTGACGCTGCCGGAGCGCAAATATGCCCCCAGCTACGATATCGTGTTGCCGGCGGATCTGCGCGAAGAGGAGATCGCCGGCTATCTGGGGGATATCTATCACGAAGCCGCGACCCCGCAGCGGCCGGACGTGTTTCGCGTCGAGTAGCGCGGGCGTTACTCTTCCGCGTTGCGCGCCATGAGGCGGCGCTGATGTTCCTCGCTGGCGGCCTGGATCTCTTCCAGCACCGAGCCGACGTCGGCGCGCTTCTGAATTTCGCTGAATCGGCCGCTGAGGACGCTGTCCGGCGTCAGCGTGCCTTCCTGATA
Source organism: Serratia sp. B501 (assembly GCF_051172315.1). NCBI lineage: Bacteria > Pseudomonadati > Pseudomonadota > Gammaproteobacteria > Enterobacterales > Yersiniaceae > Serratia > Serratia sp. B501. The sequence goes on along the minus strand of NZ_JBPIZB010000002.1, from coordinate 407,813 downwards.
CAGCGCCCAGATCTCTTTGGCATATTGGCTGTCGCGCAGCTCCGGCGCAAATTGGCCGTAATATTCCGCCAGATTGTCGATATCGCGCTCGAACATGCTTTTGGCGTGGTTGTTGGCGGCGGCGTCCACCACCTGCGGCAGATCGATGATCACCGGCCCGTCTTTATCCATCAGCACGTTGAATTCCGACAGATCGCCGTGCACCAAGCCGGCGCACAGCATGCGCACCGCGTAGTTCATCATCAGAGCATGATCGGCGCGCGCCTGTTCCGGCGTCAGGATGACATCGCTCAGACGCGGCGCCACCAGGCCTTCCTCGTCGGTGATCAGCTCCATCAGCAGCACGCCGTCCAGGCAGATGTCCGGCTGCGGCACCCGCACCCCGGCCCTGGCCAGCAGATACAGCGCGTCCACTTCGGTGTTCTGCCAGGCTTCTTCCTGTTGCTGACGGCCGAATTTGGAGCCTTTGCTCATGGCGCGCGCGTCGCGGCTGTTGCGCACCTTGCGCCCTTCCTGGTAGTGCACGGCCTGCTTGAAGTTGCGCTTCTCGGCTTCTTTGTACACTTTGGCGCAGCGGATCTCATCGCCGCAGCGCACGATAAACACGTCGGCTTCTTTGCCGCTTTTCAAACGGCGGATGACTTCGTCGATTAATCCGTCATCCACCAGCGGCTGGAGTCGTTTTGGAATTTTCATGCAGCCTTGTACCCTATTTAGGCTCCGGTGTGAATGGCTTGCGCAGTTGATAGCGTAAGTTAGACCCGAAAGGCAAACATTAGTTTTGCCGCCGCGGCATCATTGCGCGGCGGCGGGCGTTCACAGGCTGCCTGTCGGCACCCAGACGCTGACGCTGCCGGCGTTGACCGGGAAATGGGCGCTGCCCTGGTCGTCGGTGGTGATTTCCTCCTGGCGGTTACCGAGGAAATCGCGCCAGGCGGTGTGCGCCAGATCGGCGCCGAGCGCGACCGTCTTGCCGCTTTCGCCGCCGTTGGTCAACACCACCACGCAGCCGGGGGCGTCGGCGGTGCCGGCGCGGCTGAAGGCCACGCAGTGGCTGTCGTCGAAGTAGTCGGTTTGCGGGCCGTTGGCGAAGCGCTGGCGGGCGGCGATCAGCTTCTCCAGCTCCGGGATCGCCGGCATGTCGATCTGGTATTCGCCGCCGTCGCGCCCTTTATCGCGGTAACTGGCGCCATAAAGGTCGGGGTAAAACACGCAGGGCACGCCCTGTTCACGCAGCAGGATCAGCGCGTAGGCCAGCGGTTTGAACCAGGGTTCCACCGGCGCCTCCAGCGATTGCAGCGGCTGGGTATCGTGGTTGGCGACCAGCGTCACCGCGTGGGCCGGATCGGCGGCGGTCAGGGTATCGGTGAAGATCTGCGCCATGTCGAAGCCGTCGCCCTGTTTTGACGCCTGATGAAACTTCAGGTGCAGCGCCACGTCGAACAGCATCACTTTGCCGTCCACCAACTCGATGTATTGTTGCAGCGCGCTGAGATCGTGCGACCAGTATTCGGCGACGATAAACAGATCGCGCTGCGCGCTGTCGCGCACGTGATCCGCCCACTCTTTGAAAAACCAGGCGGGAATGTGTTTGGCGGCGTCGAGGCGGAAGCCGTCGCACGGCAGCGTGTCCAGCAGCCAGCGCGCCCAGTATTTGAGCTCCTCCGTCACGGCGGCGTTGCGGAACTCCACGTCGGCGCCCATCAGGTAGTCGTAGTTGCCTTTTTCGTCGTCGACCTGATCGTTCCAGCCTTCGTCGCCGTAGTCGTTGGCGATTTTAAACACCCCTTTATCGTCCGGCTGCTCAACGTAATCGACGCCGCTGAAGCATTTGTAATCCCAGATAAACTCGGAATGCGCGCCCTGGCGGCCGGGGAAGGTAAAGCGGGTATAGGCCAGCGCGTCGAAGCCCTGGTCGTCAATGTCGTTGCGGTTGTTGGCGTCCACCTTGAACACGTGCACCCGTTCTTTCTCGTCCGCGCCGAGCTTGTGGTTGAACACCACGTCGTAGAGCACCCCCACGCCGTGTTCGCGCAGCGTAGTGGCGGCGTGTTCGAGCGCCGCCTTGTCGCCGTATTTGGTGGCCACGCTGCCTTTCTGGTCAAACTCGCCCAGATCGAACAGATCGTAGGTGTCGTAACCGACGGAGTAACCGCCGGAAGCGCCTTTGTAGGCGGGCGGCAGCCACAGATCGGTAATGCCCAGTTCGGCGAGGTGCGGGGCGCGTTCGGTGGCCTCCTGCCACAGTTTGCCGCCGTCGGGGTAGTACCAGTGGAAGAATTGCAGCAGGGTGGTTTTTTTCGTCATGAGCCAGCGTCCCGGTTAGCCAGAAGGAAAGGAGCAGTTAAAGCATGGGCTACTTTTGGCAAAAGGGACAAGTTTGGTATAGGCGGCCCGAGAAGGCCGCCCGAGAGACTGCTTAACGCTGGCTGGCGTAATGAGGTGAGCGCGGGCCATAAAGAATGGCGCCGTTCTGACCTGTTGCCGACAGGAGGCGAGTGTTGGCGATGGCACCAATGTCGAACCCTTTGTCGCTTATGGTATCCGCGATTTGTGAAATCGCGGCGCTGATCACCATGCCCAGCAGGCCACCTGAATTGTTGTTGCCTTCGTTGCTGGATGCGGTGGCGGTGCCGGCCCACAGCTGTTTGCCGTTGCGCAGGTCAACCAGGCGAGCGGCTACGGTAACGCGAGTTTCGCTGCTGATCACCATGTAGCTGGTACCGTATTGCGTGACATCCAGGTACAGCACGGTGTCGGCGCCGAAAATCTGGTGCAGTTTTTTCGGACTGACGGCGCGGATGTCGTTGGCGTTGGTTAGACCGTTTTGCAGGAAGGTTTCCTCCACTACAGCGACCGGCAGCACATAGTAACCGGCCTCGGCCAGCGGTAAGGTTGCACTGGCGAGCACGCTGTGGCTGGCTTTGACATCCGGCGACTGATTAACCGGCGGCAAGACCAGGATCGACTTCGGCTTGCTCTCATGGAATGCCGCATAGTCATAAGGCGTTTGCTTGGCACAGCCGCTCAGCAACAGGATGGCGGTAACGCTGAGGAAAGTGAGTACACGCTTCATTTAAAGCTCCCCTTATCCTTGGCCATCAGGAAATTCATAAACGGTGCCGATTCCGGGAACAGCATTTTTTCCGTGTTGAATTCACTCATGGCTTGTCCGTCGTTGCCGGTTTTGCTGTACAGCAGCCCCAGTTGCGCATGCAGCCCCGGCGGTACGGCTTTATCCTTGGCGCGGGATTTCTCGACGATCTCTTTCAGCGTAGCGATCTGCTGCTCAGGGCTTTGCCCATCCTGCTGGTAGTATTGATAAAGAGAAGTTTGGTAGCCATCCCAATTGTAAAGCGTTTTCGGCGCGGCGCAGCCGGCCAACAGGGTCGCTGCAAACAGCGCCCCGCCCATTTTTTTAGTTATCATCTTTCTGCTTCTAGTCCGTTAGTTAGCAGGGCGCCATGCGCCGTTTTCGAGACCGGTAACCAGGTTATTGACGGCTTCACGCACGGCCAGATCCAGCACCTTGCCGTTAAGGGTGGAGTCGTAGCTGGCGGTGCCCCCGAAACCGATGATTTCGCGATTGGACAGTTCGTATTCACCGGCGCCCTGAGAGGAATAGACGACTTCTGAGGTCTGTACGTTCACGACGTTCAGATTAACTTTGGCGTAAGCGACCTGTGATTTACCACGGCCCAAAATGCCCCACAGCTGATGATCGCCGACTTCTTTGCGGCCGAATTCAGTGACATCGCCGGTAATCACATAGTTGGCACCTTTCAGCGTTTGTGCTTTCCCTTTAATGCCGGCTTCAGTTTTCAACTCTTCCATGTTGGCGCGATCCAGCACGTTGAAACGGCCAGTCTGCTGCAAATGCGTGATCAGGATAGTCTTGGACTGATTGCCCAGCCGATCGACGCCATCGGAGAAGATGCCATTCATGTAGCTGGAGCGGTTGTCGAATTTACCGACGGCGATAGGGCTGCGTGGGCCCTGATAAGTGGTGTTGTAGGAAGCCACTTTCGGCACTTCCAAAGAGCGGGAGGATTCGGTCGCGCAGCCCGCCAGCAAAGTGACGGAAAGGGCGACGGAACAGACGGCGAGTGATTTTTTCATTGGCATGCGATCTCTCCATGAGCATAAAACGGCGCGGGAGCAACCCGCGCCCGATGTTTCCATAACGAGCGTTGTCGCCGTTATGGAAGCGCCGCGATCCTGCCATGAAGATGTAACAAATTACAACAAGATATCGGCATTAATGCCGCTATTAACATTGTTGTAACCTATTGTAATGAAATGGATTGATATCAATTTTTTCTCTTATCCGCAGATTTTTTCATGATTGTATGTTTTTTAACTGGTTTATTGTTTTATCAACATTAAATTAATGAATTTTTATTCTGATTTTTTTGAATTAATCAGTTTACTGTATTGGGTAATGTAACGTTTTGCATCAGCTCCTCTGTTATACCGGGGTTCATGGCGGTTTGATGATCCGTTAAGGTAGTGAGAATTAGGTAACACTATCAACTAAATCTCATTTTTTATCGGTAGCTAATTGGGGTATCAATTGTGAACATCAGGGATTTCAGAGCATTGGCGCGCAATTTGGTCAGAGAATTCGGCATGTTGAACAAGCAGAGCAACGGCTCGCGCTTTTCGCCGCTGCAGATCCATCTGATGATCGAAGTCAGCGAGCAGCCGCTGGGCGTCACCGAGCTGGCGGCCCGGCTGTGCATCGACAAGGCCAGCGCCAGCCGGGCGCTGCGCAGCCTGGTGGCTGCCGGCGTGATAGAAACGGTGGATCATCCGGATGACAAGCGGCACAACCTGCATCGGCTGAGTAAACAGGGCGGCAAGGCGCTGGCCGGCATCGAGAGCGACGCCGACGGCTTTATGCAGGCGGCGCTGGCGCAGTTGGATGACGATGAGCTGGCGAGCACCACTGCGGCGATGAAAAAGATGACTGCGGCGCTGCGCAGCGCGCGCAAACAGCGCGACGCCAACCTGCGGGTGCGGCCGATCGCCGAGCGCGACGATGCGGCGATGGCGGCGATCATTCGCGAGGTGTTTCGCGAGTACGGCATGGACAAGATGGAAGGGGTCAGCCTGCACGATCCGGATCTCGATCGGCTGACCGGCCTGTATCGCGACAACGGCGGTCGCTACTGGGTGCTGGAGCGGGACGGGCAGGTGGTGGGGGGCGTCGGCATGGCGCCGCTGGCCGGCGAAGAGCCCGGCTATTGCGAACTGCAAAAACTGTTCTTCAAACCCGGTGTGCGTGGGCTGGGCATGGCGCGCTATATGGTGGTGCAGGCGCTGAAGGCGGCCCGGGCGGCAGGGTATCGCTATTGCTATCTGGAAACCACCGAACAGTTGAAAGAGGCGATCGGGTTGTATTACGCGCTGGGTTTCACGCTGCTGACGGAACGGCGCGGCAATACCGGCCACCACGGCTGCAATGTGTGCATGCTGAAAAATCTGCAGAACGACGATATGTGAGCGGTTTCAAGGTTAACGCCCGCGCCTTGTGTCACCCTGTTAACCGTTTGATAACAATCAAAACGTTTTATCAGGGAGAAGAACTATGTTGGGGGATCCCATGGCGCTTTCTGCGCTGGTCACGCTGGTGGTCATCGCGCTATGGGCCAGCGCCCGTTTGCCGGAGTATTTGGTCGCGTTGCTGTTCTTTGCGGCGGTGATGGTATTGCAGCTGGCACCCGCCGCGGTGACCTTTTCCGGTTTCGCGTCTTCCGCATTCTGGCTGGTGCTCAGCGGTTTCGTGTTGGGCACCGCCATCCGCAGTACCGGCTTGGCGGATCGCCTGGCCAACCGACTCTTGCCGCATCTGGCCGGTTCCTGGCCGCGCCTGGTGGGCGGCGTGGTGGCGATAAGCTACGCGTTGGCGTTTGTCATGCCCTCCAATATGGGGCGCATTACGCTGCTGATGCCGATCGTCATGGCGTTGGCCGAGCGCGCCGGCCTAGCGGAAGGCTCGCGCGGCCGCATCGGTTTGGCGCTGGCGGTGGGGTTCGGCACCTTCCAGCTTTCCGCCAGCATCCTGCCGGCCAACGTGCCTAACCTGGTGATGAGCGGCGCGGCAGAAAGCGCCTACGGCAGCCACTTCGCATATCTCTCTTATCTGCTGTTGCACGCTCCGGTGCTCGGGGTGGCCAAAGGCGCGCTGCTGACGCTGTGCATCTGTGGCCTGTTCCGTGCCCGGCCGCAGCCGGTGGCGGCCGAGGCGGCACAAACGCCGCTCAGTGCCGCCGAGTGGCGGCTGATCGCGCTGTTGGGCATTACGGTACTGTTGTGGATGACCGACAGCTGGCACGGCATCGCCCCCGCCTGGATAGGGTTGGCGGCGGCCTGCTTCTGCCTGTTGCCGCGCATCGGTTTTCTCAACGGCGAGCAGTTCGCCGCCGGGGTCAACGTGCGCACCTGTATTTACGTGGCGGGGATCCTGGGGCTGACCGCATTGGTCAGCCACTCGGGGCTCGGCGATCGGTTGGGCGGCGCGCTGCTGGCGATGATGCCGGATCTGCACGGCAAACCGTTTACAGCATTCGGTTCGCTGGTGGGGATCACCGCGCTGTTGAATTTCGTGGTGACCGCCAACGGCGTGCCGGCGCTGTTTACCCCGCTGGCGCAGGCGTTGTCCGCAGGCAGCGGCTTGCCGCTGCTGACGGTGCTGATGACCCAGGTGATCGGTTACGCCACGCCGCTGTTGCCGTATCAGGCCTCGCCGATCGTGGTGGCGATGGGGATGGGCAAAGTGCCGGCGCGTGAAGGGCTAAAGCTGTGTCTGCTGTTGGCCGCGCTCAGCTTTGCGCTGCTGGTGCCGTTGGACTATCTGTGGTTCAGGCTGCTGGGGTGGATCCCGTAAACAGCCCCGCGCCGCCGGCAAAGCAGTCTTCGTCCAGCGTCAGGGTGGCGATTTTATGCGCCGGTCCGCGCATGCTGACCTGAAAATCGCCGCTGAAGGCGATCTGCAGTTCGCCGCCCGGCATCCGCACACTAACCCGATCGCCGACTCGTCCCAACTTGCGCATCACGCTGGCGGCGGCGCAGCTGCTGCTGCCGGAGGCGAGGGTAAAGCCGGCGCCGCGCTCCCAGATGCCGATGCGCAGCGTCTGGCGATCGACCACTTCCACCAGTTGTACATTGGTGCGTTTCGGGAACAGCGGATGGCGCTCAATCTGCGGTCCGAGCCGATGCACCTGCGCCAGATCCAGTTTTTCCACCGGCACCACGCAGTGCGGGTTGCCCATCGACACCAGCGAAACGCTTAACGTCTCCTCCTTCAGGGGCAGCGGATAGTTCAGCGCCTCCGGCAGATCGATCAAGGCCGGCAGCGCCGCCGGGCTGAAATTGGCGCGCCCCATCTCCACGGTTATCTGATGCGCGTCTTCCGCCACCTGGCAACGCACGTCGCCGCCGGCGGTGTGCACCAGAAACGGCTGATGCGCCACGCGCTTGCTGTCGAACAGATACCGCGCGTAGATACGCAAGCCGTTGCCGCTTTTCTCCGCTTCGGAGCCGTCCGGGTTGATGATGCGCAGGGTGGGATTGACGGTGTCGCCGCTGTCGATCAGCAGGCCGTCGGAACCGATGCCGTAATGCGGGTGGCACAACAGGCGGATCTGTTCCTGGCTCAGGCGATCGGCGACCGAACGGTGGCATACCAGGTAGTCGTTGCCCAGACCGTGATATTTGTGAAACAGCAGGGGAGTCATGACGTTGCTCGGCTCAGCGGGAAGAGGTCGCTACAGCTTACAACAGAACGTTGGCGTTAAAGCAAACAAAAGGCGGCCTGAGCCGCCCTTTTGCACGATTGCCGATCCGGCCATTAGTTGTAGATGATCGCGGTGCCGTGCAGTTTGTTGTCACCGGTAGTGGCGATGATCTGGAAGGATTTGGCACCCGCCGCGTCGGCTTTGGCCGCCAGTTTGTTTTCCAGGCTGCTCAGGTCGGACGCGCCGCTGACGGTAACGACGCCGGCTTTTTGCAGGTCGGCGGGTTGCGCGTTAACCAGTTCGGCGGCGAAGCTGCCGAAGGAGGCGGAAGCCAGTGCGATGGCTGCGATGGTCATTTTCAGGTTTTTCATGGTCTTATTTCCTATCAGTGTTCTTTACGATGTTTGTTTTGTAAGGTCGTTAAATTAATTAACGATCGATAATTTAATGTTAGATGCCGGTTTGACGGATTGCAAGTATTTTTTTAATGCTCGTTAATTAATTTTTTTTTACGCCCTGGCGTTGTGAGCAATAAGGGTATGCAGTCCACAGGCTTAATGCTTTGTTATTGATAGATTTCTGCAGTGCCATGCAGCTGGTTGTTGCCGCCGGCACTGGTGATGCGGAAGGATTTGGCGCCGGCCTGATCGGCTTTGGCGGCCAGGCTGTTTTCCAGCGAGGTCAAATCGGACGCGCCGCTGACGGTGATGACGCCCACTTTTTGCTGGTCGGCCGGTTGGCTAGTGACCAAATCGGCGGCGAAGCTGCCGAAGGAAACGCTGGCCAGAGTGAGGGCGGCTAAGGTTAGTTTTAAGCTTTTCATGATGTTAATTCCTTTTCGATAACGGTCAATAGAGGGTTTTAATCCGGTTCGCTAATTTTTATTAACGATCGATAACTAAATGCTAATCGGTTCTCGACGAGGGCGCAATATTTTTTTATAATGATCGTTAAGTTATTTGTGCTAAGCCTGCTGTGGAGCGGGATAGGAGAGGAACGATGAGCATCAATGAAGCGGTCTGCGGCAAGAAAAGCCGTGGCAGACCCAAACAATTTGATCGCGACCGGGCGTTGGAAAGCGCACTCGATCTGTTCTGGCGGCACGGGTATGAAGCCACCTCGCTGGCCGATCTGGTGGAAGTGACCGGCGCCAAGGCGCCGACGCTGTATGCCGAGTTCGGCAACAAAGAAGGGATGTTCCGCGCGGCGGTGGAACGCTATCTGCAAAAATACACCACCTGCACCAACCAGCTGTTGGAACAGGATGTGCCGGTGGCCGAGATCGTCGAGGCCTACGTGCGTTCTTCGGTTCAGGTCTTCACCGATCCCGATACCCCCTCCGGCTGCTTTATGGTGTGCGCCTCCGCTGCGCTGTCGTCCGCTTCCGACGACGTCGCCCAGATGCTGCGCAAAAAGCATCATGCGCAGGAAGCGGCGCTGAAGGCCTGCTTCGATCGCAAGGTGCAGCAGGGTGAGCTGCTGGCGAAAACCGATACCGCGCTGCTGGCGAAATACGTGATTTGCACCATTGAAGGCATGTCGGTGCAGGCGCGAGAAGGGGCAAGCCGGGACGATCTGTTGCGGTTGCTGGAGGCGCTGATGCTGGTGTGGCCGCGGCTCAGCCAGATTGGCAATAAGGTGTAGAAACAGGCCCGGTTTTCACCGGGCCGTATACAGCGTTACTGATTGACCGGGATCACCGCGCCCTGGTACTTCTCGCGGATAAAGTCTTGAATCGGCTTGGAGTGCAGCACTTTCACCAGCGCCACGATCTCCGGCTTGTTCACGTCGGCTTTGTGCACGGTGATGATGTTGGCGTACGGGTTGTTTTCGCCGCTTTCGACCGCGATCGGATCCTTGGTCGGATTCAGCCCGGCGTCGATGGCGTAGTTGGCGTTGATCACCACGGCGTCACCTTCGTTGTTGTTGTACATCTGCGGCAGCAGCGCGCCTTCAACGTTAGCCTGGAACTTCAGGTGTTTCGGGTTTTCCACCACGTCGGCGATGCGTGCATCCACCTTGCTCACCCCTGGCTTCAGCTTGATCACGCCTTCCCGTTCAAAGATTGACAGAATGCGGCCTTCTTCCGCCACCGCGTCGCGCATGATGATTTTGCCGTTTTCCGGCAGATCTTTCAGGCTCTTGTACTTCTTCGAGTAGATGCCGATAGGCTCAATATGGATCGCGCCGGCGCTGACGAAGTCGTAGCTCTTGTCGTCGGCGTGGTCTTTCAGCACCGAGTTCAGGTAAGGCACGTGCTGGAAGTAGTTGGCGTCGATGTCGTGGCTGGCCAGCGCGGTGTTCGGCAGGATGTAGTCCTGGAAGCGCTTGATCTGCAGATCGATGCCTTCCTTCGCCAGTATCGGTTTGGCCTGTTCGAGGATCTCGGCGTGCGGCACGTTGGAGGCGCCAACCACCAGCTTGGTCGCCGCGGCGGCGCCGTAAGAGGCGAGGGTGGCGACAGAGGCGAAAGCCAACATCAGTAGGTGCTTTTTCATCATCGTTTTCCTTGGTTAATTAACGTTTATCGAGCGTTCTTGTCAGGGTGTCGCCAATGAACTGAATGACGAAAACGATCAGCAGGATCGTCAGCGTCGCCACCAGCGTCACGTCACTGTGGTTGCGTTGGAAGCCTTCCAGATAGGCCAGGTTGCCCAGGCCGCCGGCGCCGATCACCCCGGCCATCGCGGTGTAGCTCACCAGCGCGATCAGGGTGACGGTGATGCCGGAAACCAGCGCCGGCGAGCTTTCCGGCAGCAAGACGCGGAAAATCAGGGTGCGGTTTTTGGCGCCCATCGAGCGCGCCGCTTCGATTACCCCTTTGTCGACCTCGCGCAGCGCGATCTCCACCAGCCGGGCGTAGAACGGCGCGGCGCCGACGATCAGCGCCGGCAGGGCGGCGTCCGCGCCGAGAATGGTGCCGATCAGCGACTTGGTGAACGGGATCAGCAGCACGATCAGAATGATGAACGGAATGGAGCGGAAGACGTTGACCAGCACGGAGATCAGGGTGTAGACCGTGCGGTTTTGCAGCAACTGCCCCTTCGAGGTTAAAAACAGCAGCACGCCGAGCACGATGCCCAGCACCAGCGTGGCCAAACCGGCGATGCCGGTCATGTAGAGCGTTTCCCAGGTGGCGTCCCACAGTTGGTCCAGACGCAGGTGGGGGAACAGGGATTCAATCATGTTGGATAACCTCGACGGCGATGTCTCTTTCGTTCAGCAGGCTGAGCATGTCGGCGACGTGTTGTTCGTTGCCTTCGGCGTGGATGTACAGTTCGCCGAACGAACCGTTGAGGGTGTGGCTGATCTTGCCGTGCAGAATGTTGACGGTGAGCGGGTAGCGCCGAATCACCTCGGCGATCACCGCCTGATGAGTTTGTTCGCCGACGAAGGTCAGCTTGAAGATCGCCCCCGGCAGGTGGGCGGTGAGCTGCGGGTTGAAGCTCTCAGCCGTGTCCGCATACTGCGACACCTGTTTGACGAACTGCCGGGTGATCGGCTGCTGTGGCCGGGTGAACACCTCGAGCACCGGCCCCTCTTCGACGATGCGGCCGTTTTCCATTACCGCCACGCGGTGGCAGATTTTGCGCACCACGTGCATTTCGTGGGTGATCAGCACGATGGTCAACTTCAGCTGGCGATTGATGGCCAGCAGCAGGTCGAGAATGGCGTCGGTGGTTTGCGGATCGAGCGCCGAGGTGGCCTCGTCGCACAGCAGCACGCTCGGGTTATTGGCCAGCGCGCGGGCGATGCCGACGCGCTGTTTCTGGCCGCCGCTGAGCTGCGACGGGTAGGCGTTTTCGCGCCCCTGCAGGCCAACCAGCGCGATCAGTTCCGCCACGCGCGGGGCAATCCGCGCCTTGGGGACGCCGGCTATCTGCATGGAAAAAGCGATGTTTTGGCTGACAGTGCGCGACCACAGCAGGTTGAAGTGTTGGAACACCATGCTGATTTTCAGCCGCGCCTGGCGCAGGTGGCTGCCTTTGGCGCGGGCGATATCGAATCCGCCCACGTCAATGCGGCCGCTGGTGGGCTTTTCTAGGCCGTTGAGCAGGCGGATCAGCGTGCTTTTGCCGGCGCCGCTGTAGCCGATGATGCCGTAAATTTGCCCGGCTTCTATCGCCAGGCTGACGTCGTCAACCGCCACGACGCGGCCCTGTGCGCTGTCAAAAGTTTTGCAAACGTTCGAAAGAACGATCATAGCGAAGCGGATCCTTATTGATACATCACAGCATTCCGTCCGGGGCGCGTCGCGCCGGACAAGGATCGTTCGGCTTTTCGGCGGGGCACAACCCGGCGGGAAGTGACGGACGGAACCTCTGTTGCGGGTGAATACCGGGCAATCCTACCGAGGGTTGATAGTGACAGGAAGAATGTAAAATCTATTACTTATTCTGATTTGATATATTAGGCGGCGGGCGATAGAAGGGGGAGAAAACCGGCCGCAGGGCGGCCGGCGGAGGCGGACTAGCGTTTTTCCAGCTTCATGTGCAGCAGCGGGAACGGGTTGCCCTGGCCGTCGAGCGGTGAGCGGCCGGTGATGACAAAACCGTAGTGGCGGTAGAAGCCGCTGGCCTGCGGATTTTGCTCGTTCACGTCCAGCTGCAGCTCATCGTGCAGCGTTTCCGCGTGGGTCAGCAGCGCTTTGCCCACGCCTTTGCCGCGCTGATCGGCATCGATAAACAGCATCTCCACCTTGTTGCCGTTCAGACCTATAAAGCCGCAGGGATGCCCCGGCTGCTCTTCGGCCACCCAAACGTTGACCGCCGGCAGGTAGTCGTTCAGCACCAGCGGGAACAGCTGTGCGATGTTGTCTTCGGTTAAAAAGTGGTGAGTGGCGCGCACCGAACGCAGCCAGATATCTGCCAATTGCGCGTTGTCTTCCGCCGCGCGTGCTCTGATGGTAATCATCGAACTCTCTGCTATCTAAGTTGAAGGAAAAGAAACTAGATAGAGGTTTTGTGGGGTTAGTGCCGAATTAACGTGGGTTAACGCCCTGCAAAGTGCCTCTGCAGTGGATCGAATAGGCCCGCCTGGTTGCAAGCGGTATAACAACTGTAATTCAGTAAGTTAAAGCTTTCAACCGCCGCAGGGCGCAATGAGGCGCTCGCCGCGTGATACACTGGCCGCTGAATGAGCAAGAGGGCGGCAGGATGGAAGCGGTACGCGCAGCGATAGAAAAACAGGTGCTCAGCCTGACCGGGCTGGCGCTCGGCGGCGTCGATTTTGAGAATCCGCCCGGCGATCCGGGGCTGTTCGGCCCGCAGTCGGTCATCTGGCAGGTACACCGCGATTTCACCCCGATGCTGTGCGGCGGCGTCAGCGCCTTGCTGTTGCAAATGCTGCACCCGTTGGCGCTGGCCGGCGTATGGGATCACTCCAACTTCCGCGACGATATGATTGGCCGCCTGCGCCGCACCAGCCAGTTCGTGTCGGTCACCACCTTCGGCCCGACCGCCGAGGCGGAGCGGCTGATCGCCAAAGTCAAAGCCATCCACCTGCGGGTGACCGGCGTCGGCAGCGACGGCACGCCCTATGCCGCCAGCGATCCGGCGCTGCTGACCTGGGTGCACGTGGCGGAGAGCAGCCGTTTTCTGGCCAGCCACCTGCGCTACCGCAACCCGCATCTTTCCCGCGATTTGCAGGATCAATACTATCGCGAAGCGGCGCGCGTGGCCGCCGCGCTGGGGGCGACCGCCATCCCTCAGTCCTGCGCGGAAGTAGACGACTATCTGCAGGCGATGCGGCCGCAGCTGGTCTGTGACGAACGCACCCAAGAGGTGGCGCGCATTCTGCTGAAGGCGCCGGCGCCGAGCGCGTTAGCGCGCCCACTCGGCGGGGTGGTGATGCAGGCGGGTATCGATCTGTTGCCCGATTGGGCGCAGCGGCAGTTCGGCTTTCATCCGGGCGCGTTGCGGCGGCGGCTGGTGCGAACGGGGGCTGCAGGCCTCGGCAAAGTGCTGGGCGCGTCGATGCGCAACGGTTCCTATCAGCGCGCGGTGCGGCGCATCACTCAGCCGTCATGAGCCGCAGCCGCTATAATTAGTCTTTGTTTATCTTCGTTTACGGCCGTTTTTGAGACTTTTACGGGTGATCCGGCCAGTAATGCGTTTTACACTTGGGGGCAAAGCCACATTCCATTTTTGGCGCGCAGCCGATTCTGCCGCGCCCTGACCCTATTGAGGTGATATGAACGAGTCATACGTACTTGCTGAAGTCAGCAATGAGAACCAGACGCTGGTCGCGGTGGTTCAGCAAGGGAGCAGGGCAGCCTATTTTTACATCTATCCCGCCGAAGCCTACAGCGATCGCTATCAGGTGCGCGCCTGCTGGCTGCGCAATCTGGCCGCCGCGCCGCTGCAGGAAGATCGCGCCGCGCTGGAGCAGGGGCAACCGCCGATGCTGGCGGCGGAATTTTGCCGCAACCTGGAAGGGGAAGCGCCGCTGAACCCGGAAGGGCTGATGGTGGTGTGGAGCGAAAGCGACGACGGCGCTGCCCTGTGGTATTACGGCCAACTGCTGGCGGTGATCCCCGGCTGGAGCCTGTATATCGACCATTCGGTGTGCTATTCGGCCAGCTGCATCAAGGAGAGCCCGTTGACCTATCCGCTCGGTTCGGCCTCGACCAACACGCAATATGCGCAGGCGGAAAGCACCCGCCAGTTTTGGCGCAGCTGGCAGCGTGAAGAGGGCAATCCGTGGCCGAAGATGCAGCGCGATTTTCAGGCGCGCTATGAGCAGCATTTCGGCCCTTCGGTAAAATACTACGCCATCGATCAGGGCAAGTGGCCGCCGATGGCCATCACTCAGCACGAGCGCGACGGCATCTATTACTTCCTCACCATGGGCGTCAGCATTCGGCCGATGCCGTGGGTGGAGATCCTGTTCAACGATGAGGCTTCGCGCTATCGCCGCATGGAGATGGCGATCGCCATCGACAGCCAATACATGACCGAAGACAACGCGGTGCAGATGGCCAGCGCGCTGGCCGGTTTCGCTCACGCGCCTTGGGCGCGGCTGACCTGGATCGGCGAAGGGCATACGCTGGAGTCCGACGTGGCGCCGTTGGGCTATGAAGGCTATATTTTATCGTCGTCCTTCTACCCGCATCACGCGCACCTGACGTTGCCTCAGCAGTATGGCGACCCGGTGAACCTGTTCTGGGCCAGCCCGGTGTTTACCGCCGAACGCCAGCTGGCGCACGCCACGCCGAACGGCGGGCACGATCTGGTGAACAGGTTGCGCGAGCAGGGCGTCGACCATATTTTCCGCCCGCGCCAGCCGGTGTGCTGACGCCACTTATCTTCTCTTCAGGAGCCGCCATGACCACCGCGCTGTTGATTATCGATGTGCAGGAAGGTTTGTTTACGCCGCCGCCGGCGGATGCCGCGGGCACCGTTGCGCGCATCAATCAACTGAGCGAGCGCGCCCGCCGGGCGGGTGTGCCGGTTGTCGTGATTCAGCACCACACGCCGGACGACGAGCTGCGGCACGGCAGCGCCGCCTGGCAAGTGCTCGCGGCGCTGAAGGTGGCGCCGGGCGACCATCGGGTGGATAAAACCACGCCGGACTCGTTCCTGCGCACCTCACTGGGCGCGTTACTGATTGCCAACGGCGTATCGCAGCTGGTGGTTTGCGGCTACTCCACGCCGTTTTGCATCGATACCACGGTGCGCAGCGCGGCGGCGCACGGCTATCCGGTGACGCTGGCGGCGGATGCCCACACCTGCCACGACAAATCCTATGCCGACGGTTTGCTGATCCGCACCCACCATAACGAGACGCTGTCGAATATCGACAGCTTCGGCGTGCCGATCCGCGCCGTGCCCGCAGCGGACATCGTGTTCTGAGAACGGAAAACGGGGGCCAGCGCCCCCGTTCGTTATTTCAGGCCCGCCCGCCGCGCCGCCACCTTGGCCAGCGCGGCCCAGTCCAGATCCGCATCCCCTTGCGCCATCGCGTCGAGGAAGTTGTCCTTCAGCACTCCGGCGAACGGCATCGGCGTATGGCTGTCGGCGCCGGCGGCCAGCGCCAGCCCGACGTCCTTCAGCCCCAGCACCAGCCGGAATCCGGCGGGTGAATACTTCTCGGTGGCGATCAGCGCACCATAGCCCTGGTAAGCCGGGGCGGCGAAGACGGTGCTGCTCAGCATCTGCAGGTAGTCGGCGCCGGAAACGCCGTAGTTGCGCACCAGCGCGCTGCCTTCCGCCATCGCTTCAATGGCGCTGGCCAGCGTAAAGTTGGTGGCGATTTTGACCACGTTGGCCTGCGCCGGATCGGCGCCGAAGTACCAGGTTTTTTGGCCGAGGGCATCGAACAGCGGCTGCGCTTGCTTCAGCCGCTCGCTATCGCCGGCCGCCAGAATATTCAGCTTGCCGGCGGCGGCCACGTCGACCCGGCCCAGCACCGGCGCGGCGAGATAACCGATGCCGTGTTCCGCATGCAGCGTCGTCAGGCGTTTGGCGAGTTCGACCGAGATAGTCGCCATATTGATATGCAGCGCGCCCGATTTCATCCGCTGCAGCAATCCGCTGTCTACCACCACCTGTTGCGTCGCGGCATCGTCGGCCAGCATGGTGATCAGCACGTCGGCATCGGCCAACTGTTCCGGCCGTTCGGCCTGCCGCGCGCCGGCGCTCACCAGCGGCTGCGCCGCCTGCGGCGAACGGTTCCATACCGTCAACGCAAATCCCGCCTTCACCAGGTTAGCCGCCATGGCGCTGCCCATCCCACCCAGTCCGGCAAATCCGATCTTCATCATGCGCTCCTTTTTCAGGTTGAAGGTTTTACCCTAGCGCGCCGGGCCAGGAACGCAAATGCCGGAGTGTAACGCCGTCTTACGCGCCGGCGGCGGGCTATTGACGCATTGCCGCTGCGGGTATACCTTGATGGCATGAATATATCGATGCACTCCACCCACAATCAGTCATGGTGGCGCCTCTTCTGAGGCGGCACGAGTATTCACATCTCTTTTTAATGCCGCCGGTTTGGCGGCATTATCTTTTGTGGCGTTGATCCGGCGGTCTACAGACCTTCAGGAGCACTGTCATGAGCTACACCATTCTTACCGGCGATCGCGCCACCGGCCCACTGCATTTAGGGCACTTCGTCGGCTCGCTGCGCCAGCGCGTAGAACTGCAGCACCAGCATAACCAAACGGTGATGGTGGCGGATCTGCAGGGCCTGACCGACAACGGCAACAACCCGCAAAAAATCAGCGCCAACGTGCTCAACGTGGTGGCCGACTATCTGGCGGTCGGCATCGATCCGCACAAGACCACCATTTGCCTGCAGTCGGCGCTGCCGGCGTTGGCCGAGCTGACGATGTACTACCTCAACCTGGTCAGCGTGGCGCGGCTGGAGCGCAACCCGACGGTGAAAAGTGAAATCGCCGAGAAGGATTTCGCCCGCAGCCTGCCTGCTGGTTTTCTGATCTATCCGGTCAGCCAGGCGGCGGACATCACCGCCTTCGGCGCCACCCACGTGCCGGTCGGCGAGGATCAGCTGCCGATGCTGGAGCAAACCAACGAGATCGTGCGGCGCTTCAACCACATCGTCGGCCAACCGGTGCTGACGGAGTGCCAGCCGCTGTTAAGCAACGTCGGGCGTCTGCCGGGGCTGGACGGGCAGGGCAAAATGTCAAAATCGCGCGGCAACGCCATTCAGCTTGGCGCCGGCGCCGATGAGGTGCACAAGGCGGTGATGAGCATGTTCACCGATCCCGGCCATCTCAACGTCAGCGATCCCGGCCGGGTGGAGGGCAACATGGTGTTCACCTATCTGGACGCCTTCTGCGAAGACGCCGCGCTGGTGGCGGAGCTGAAGGCGCACTACCGGCGCGGCGGGTTGGGGGACGTGAAAATCAAACGGCTGCTGGAGGATTGCCTGCAGAGCCTGCTCGAACCGATCCGCACCCGCCGCGCCGAATTCATCGCCGATAAAGGCGAGCTGACGCGCATCCTGCAGCATGGCACCCGCCGCGCGCATCAGGTCAGCCAGCAGACGCTGCAGCAGGTCAAGGCGGCGCTGGGGCTGGACTTCTTTAGCCTGGAATGATGCGTACGCCGGGGCGGCACGCGTCACGCCCCGGCCATAAAACCATCATCCCACTGTCATAAACTTATCCGTTAATAGGTGCCCATAATGATTAGCCACTGAAACCAGAGAAATCATATGGCTCAGGCACTGTTAAAATTGGCGAAGCACGACTTTCCAGGGCAGCACGCCGCCGCATCCCGCAAAGTGTTATCGGTAAAGGGGCTCGGCAAAGCTTACAAAGCGCAGCAGCGCGTGCTGGATGACATCAATTTCGATCTGCACGCCGGCGAATTCGTGGCGGTGATCGGCCGCTCCGGCGCAGGCAAGTCCACGCTGCTGCATACCCTCAACGGCACCATTCCTTCCAGCTGCGGCGAGATGCTGCACTTCGAAGACGATGGCGTGGCGCAGGATATCGCCCAGCTTGCCGGCCGCCAGATGCGCCAATGGCGCGCGCGCTGCGGCATGATCTTCCAGGACTTCTGCCTGGTGCCGCGGCTGGACGTGATGACCAACGTGCTGCTGGGGCGCCTGAGCCACACCTCCACCCTGAAATCCTTCTTCAAACTGTTCGATGACGCCGACCGCGCTCGCGCCATCGAGCTGTTGCAGTGGCTTAACATGCTGCCGCACGCGCTGCAGCGCGCCGAGCACCTCTCCGGCGGCCAGATGCAGCGCGTCGCCATCTGCCGCGCGCTGATGCAAAACCCGCAAATCCTGCTGGCCGATGAACCGGTGGCGTCGCTCGATCCGAAAAACACCCGCCGCATCATGGACGCGCTGCAGAAAATCAGCGAAGACGGCATCGCGGTGATGGTGAACCTGCACTCGGTCGAACTGGTGAAAGAGTATTGCTCGCGGGTGATCGGCATCGCCCACGGGAAGATCGTGTTTGACGGGCATCCTTCGCAACTGAACGAACGGATCCTGCACCAGCTGTATGGCGAGGAAGCCAATCAGATCCATTGAAGCACTTTTGACCTTTACCCTTTACACACAAGGCACACCTAATGAAAAAAGTATTGAGTCTGACCACCCTGATGGCCGGCGCGATGATGGTATTTAATGCTGCCGCAGCGGATGCGCCGAAAGAGCTGAACCTGGGCATTCTCGGCGGCCAGAACGCCACCCAGCAGATCGGCGATAACCAGTGCGTGAAGCAGTTCCTGGATAAAGAGTTGAACGTCGATACCAAGCTACGCAACTCATCCGACTATTCCGGCGTGATCCAGGGCCTGCTGGGCGGCAAGATTGACCTGGTGCTCAGCATGTCGCCGTCGTCGTTCGCTTCGGTTTACATCAAGGATCCGAAAGCGGTGGACATCGTCGGCATCGCGGTTGACGACGTCGACCAGTCGCGGGGCTACCACTCGGTGGTGGTGGTGAAGGCCGGCAGCCCGTACCAGAAACTGGAAGACCTGAAGGGCAAGGCCATCGGCTTCGCCGATCCGGATTCCACCTCCGGCTTCCTGATCCCGAACCAGGCGTTTAAAAAGCTGTTCGGCGGCACGGTCGACAACAAATACAACAACACCTTCTCCAGTGTCACCTTCTCCGGCGGCCACGAGCAGGACATCCTCGGCGTGCTGAACGGCCAGTTCGAAGGCGCGGTGACCTGGGCGTCGATGATCGGCGACTACAACACCGGCTACACCAGCGGCGCGTTCACCCGCATGATCCGCATGGATCATCCGGACCTGATGAAACAGATCCGCATCATCTGGCAGTCGCCGCTGATCCCGAACGGCCCGATCCTGGTGAGCAACTCGCTGCCGGCCGACTTCAAGGCCAAAGTGGTCACCGCCATCAAGAAGCTGGATAAAGACGATCACGCGTGCTTTATCAAAGCGATGGGCGGCAAACAGCACATCGGCGACACCACCCTGGCGGAATACCAGACCATCATCGATATGAAGCGCGAGCTGACCAAAGGCGACCGTTGATTCCCGGCTGCCTCGGCCGCCCGAATGAAGGGGTTCAGCATGCTGAACCCCTTGTTCCATAACGATGGAAGACCTGTTTTGAATACCGATTTCGCACACTATTACCAACGGATCCGCAGCAAGCAAAAGCGCGAAGCGCTGCTGTGGTCGCTCGGGCTGGTGGTGCTGTACCTGGGCGCCGGCAACCTCGCCGAGTTCAACCTGCACACCGTCTGGGTGTCTATTCCGCACTTCTTCGACTACCTGGCCGAAACCGTGCCGACGCTGCACTGGAACCTGCTGTTCGCCGATGGGCGTACCGAAGGCTCGCTGGCCTACTGGGGCTATCGCCTGAACATTCAGCTGCCGCTGATCTGGGAGACCCTGCAGCTGGCGCTGGCGGCGACCATTTTCTCGGTGCTGGTGGCGACCGTGCTGGCATTTCTGGCGGCCGGCAATACCTATACTCCGGCCTCGGTGCGGCTCGCGATCCGCACGCTGGTGGCGTTCTTGCGCACCATGCCGGAGCTGGCGTGGGCGGTGATGTTCGTGATGGCGTTCGGCATCGGCGCCATTCCCGGCTTCCTGGCGCTGGCGCTGCACACCATCGGCAGCCTGACCAAGCTGTTCTACGAATCGATCGAAACCGCCTCCAACAAACCGGTGCGCGGGCTGGCGGCCTGCGGCGCCACGCCGCTGCAGCGCATGCGCTTCGGCCTGTGGCCGCAGGTGAAGCCGGTGTTTCTCTCCTACAGCTTCATGCGGCTGGAGATCAACTTCCGCCAGTCGACCATTTTGGGGCTGGTGGGGGCGGGCGGCATCGGCCAGGAGCTGATGACCAACATTAAACTCGACCGTTACGATCAGGTCAGCATGACGCTGCTGCTGATCATCGTGGTGGTTTCCGTGCTCGACTACGTGTCGGGCGAGCTGCGCAAGCGCGTGGTGGAGGGGGCAAAATGACAGCGGGCACTCCGGCATCGGCGGAAACGCAGCGCCAGTTGAAACAGCAGCATCCGGCGATCTTCGCGCAGCAGGGGCGCTACCTGCGCACCGTCGGCCTGATCGCCTTGGCGATCGTGCTGTACTACGTGTTCTTCTTCCTGGTCTTCGGCATTAGCTGGCCGCAGTTTATCAACGGCTGCCAGCAGCTGGGGCGCTATTTCCTGCGCATGTTCGTCTGGCATGACTTCGCCAACTGGCCGTTCATGTACTACTTCCAGCAGATCGGCATCACCATCGCCATCGTGTTCGCCGGCACCATCACCGCGTCGCTGATCGCGCTGCCGCTGTCGTTCTTCGCCGCGCGCAACGTGATGTCGACGCCGCTGCTGCGGCCAATTTCGGTGCTGGTGCGCCGCTTACTGGACGTGCTGCGCGGCATCGACATGGCGATCTGGGGGCTGATCTTCGTGCGCGCCGTCGGCATGGGGCCGCTCGCCGGGGTGTTGGCTATCGTGATGCAGGACGTCGGGCTGCTGGGTAAACTGTACGCCGAAGGCCATGAGGCGGTGGACAAGTCCCCCAGCCGCGGCCTGACGGCGGTGGGCGCCAACGGGTTGCAGAAGCACCGTTACGGCATTTTCACCCAGTCGTTCCCCACCTTCCTGGCGCTCAGCCTGTACCAGATCGAGTCCAACACCCGCTCAGCGGCGGTGCTGGGCTTCGTCGGCGCCGGCGGCATCGGCCTGGTGTATGCGGAGAATATGCGGCTGTGGAACTGGGACGTAGTGATGTTCATCACCCTGATCCTGGTGGTGGTGGTGATGATCATGGACAAGGTCTCGTCGATGCTGCGCAACAAGTACATCATCGGCGAAGATATCCCGCTGTATCAGCAAAAAAGCCAAATCGATTGAGAAACCCCTTGCCGATCCCTATACTGCCGCACATTCAAGGTGTGTGGCAGTCATTTCGTTTCGCAATGTGCGCACGTCCCCGTTAGACAAGTAAAGGCAATGCAATCCCATGATGAACAACGACGTGCTGCGCAGCGTGCGCTATATGCTGAGCATTAACAACGCCAAAATGGTCGAGATTATCAAACTGGACGATTTCGAGGTGGCGGTGTCGGCGATGGACGCTTACGTGATCAAAGAAGGCGAGCCGGGCTACGAGAAGTGCCCTGACGAAGTGATGGCGCACTTCCTCAACGGCCTGGTGTTCTTCAAGCGCGGCAAGGACGACAAGTTCCCGGCGCCGGCGGTTGAACTGCCGATCACCAATAACCTGGTGCTGAAAAAGCTGCGCGTGGCGTTCGAGCTGAAAGACACCGACATGCACCAGATTTTCACCGCGGTGGACTTCCGCATCTCCAAGCCGGAGCTGAGCGCGCTGTTCCGCAAAGAGGGCACCAAGAACTACCGCCCGTGCGGCGATCAGATGCTGCGCTACTTCCTCAAAGGGTTGGCGCAGCGCGTTCGCGGCGAGTAACGCGCAGCGTTCACCGAACATCAGGCGCAATCGCAAGGTTGCGCCTTTTTTATTGTCTCCTCCCTCCTACCTTTGTTGTACTGGCCCTCAGCCACCCGCCATCGATGGAGGGCGTGCCGCCCATCCGGTTACTTTTTCATGGTCAATTCAATCACCCAAACCATGAGGAAAGCAGGATGCCAACCATCACGAAAACCCAATCACTTTACACGTTGACCCGGCCGGTCTGGCTGGATGCGGCAGGCATGAGCAAAGGCATCGATCACGATCGCCAGCACCTGGGCGTCATTCTCGCCGCCGGGCAGGTGCTGCGAGTGCGCCAGACCAACGCGGCGTTTACCGGCAAGCTCACGCTGCGTTTGCTGAATGACGACAGCAAAACGGAGGCGGAATTCAGCGTCGGCGCGAGCTGGGTCGAGGCCCAGGTCAATGCCGTCTCGGTGCCGTTCATCGATACGCCGTATGGGCAGGGCGAGCCGGCGTTGGAGTTCGAGTACCCGGACACGGCGAAAGCGCTGCCGGTTTATCGCCGTGGCGAAAACGAAGCCGCATTCTTTGCCCGCTGGGACGATCGGGACGCCGAGTTTGCCCTGGTCGATGCGGAATACGCAGTGTTGCTGGTGCCGAAAATCAGTAAACCGACGCTGAAGTCACTGGGCGAAGCGAAAAACATCGACGGGCTGATCGCCTACTACGATCGCATTTTCACTTTCTACAATGCGCTGACCGGCGTCTCGTTCGAGGCTGAACACGAATCCGATCGCAATATTCGCAACCGCTACTTTATGAAGGCCGATAAACACGGCGCCGGCGCCGCGTATTACGGCGGCCGCTGGACGGCGGAAACCAGCAGCTCGGTCAGCAGCTTCTGGCTGACGCCGAAAGACAGCAACTGGGGCAGCCTGCATGAGATCGCGCACGGCTATCAGGGGCACTTTATGGGCGACAAATATTTCTCCACCGGTGAGATGTGGAACAATATTTACGCCGCTTGCTATCAAGACGTGATGCTGGGGGAACGCAAATACCAGGAGGGGTGGCTGTATAACTACGGCAACGCGGCCGGCGTCGAGAAGAAAATCATCGATTTGATCGCTCAGGGCACGCCGCTCAACCAGTGGGATCTGCGCTCCAAGCTGTTCTTCGCGATGCTGATGGTCGACAAGGCAGGCAAGAACGCCTTCACGCACTTTAATCAGCAATATCGTCAAAGCTGCAACACGCCGGGCTTCGTGCCGTCGGAACATGCCTTGCTGGATCTGCTGTCGGCAAGCTTCGCCGCGGCCGGTGAGCAGATCGACGTGACGCCGTTCGTCGAGCTGACCGGCGGCGTGATCACCCAAGCGCAGCGCGATCGCAACGCGTTCAGCCACGCCAAGGCGGTGTATCCGCTGTATCAACTGGTGGACGCGCAGAGTCTGTCGGCGGTGCAGGCGCAGCTGAAACTGGATTCCTCGCTGCGGCTGGTCGACTCCTGCCAGCTCAAGGCCAGCGGGCTGAAAGGCGACGTCACCCTGAGTCTGGATATCGATGACTTTGCGCAGATCTACGGTGAAGACCTGATCCTGATGGAAGGGGCGCGCTATGCCCACAAAGTTCGTATCGACGCGCCGACCCTGGCCCTGACTGCGCTGCCGATCGGCGTGTATACCTTGCGGTTGCCGACCGGCAAAGATCGCAAATATCGGCCGACGGCGGGATACCTGACGGTGAAACAGGGGAAAAACGCGGTGACGCTTCGTTTTGAGCGCAAAGCCGCTTCGCCGATCGTGTCGCAGGAGATCAATCTGTTGGGCCTGAGCGATGCGGTCTTCGCCACCGTGGTCGTCGATCGCGCCAAAGGAGCGGTGGTGGTTGACGTGACCAGCACCACGCCGCACGCCTACTTCCCCGGTGAAACCTATGCCCGGGTGACGCTGCGCGATCGGCAGGGCGCGGTGCGCTTCAGCAAGGAGATTCAGGGCACTCAGGCTACGTTAAGTCATGACGAGCTGCCGTTTGCCGAGGGCGATGACATCGAGATTTACCATGTGGAGCCGAGTCGGGTGCGTTTGAATCCGCCGGCGGCCGGCGTCATCGATAACAAAAACAAAACCAACGTGCTGCGTATCGAAACCAGCGGCTTGAAAAACCCGGCGTTGCCCGGCGATCCCGAGCAGGCGCTGCTGGCGCGCCTGGAACAGGCGGCGCAGCGTTTACGTCGCCTGTTGCCGGCTTACTATGCGCCATCGTCGTCGTTCAAGGATGATATTTATCTGGCGATCGGCGCCTTTGCCGAGCCGCAGCGCGAGTCACTGTTGGCGACCTATCGGGATTGCCTGCCGGCCGACAATACGCCGCCGGGCGCTAACGTCGGCAATGCGTTTACCGTGGCGTGCAAAGGGATTGGCGATCGCCAGTTCCTGACCGGCGCCATCGATCTGGTGAAGAAAACCGTCACCGTCACGCTGGCGGCGGGGATTGCTCACCACTACTTTGCCGACAGCTACGCCTTCCTCAGCGTGACGGATGCGGACGGCAACACCTTGCTCAGTTACGACGTCATCGGCAGCCAGAATCAACCGGCCAAAACCTGGGTGTTGCCGCTGTCGGGTTACGGCGGTGAGGTAATCCATCTGCGGCATGAAGAGCCGGACAACCGCCTGGCGATCGTCAACGAAATGCAGCACCTGCGGCTGGCGGAGAAGGGCAAGCAACAGACCTATTGCATTACGCCGGTCGGTTTGAAACGCATCAACGACTGATTCCCCATCGGCCTGCGGGGCGGCGAGTGTCGTCGCCCCGGTTTTTCCTCTGCGTCATCCCGCCATTGCACTCTTTTTGTTCTCCCGCTGCGCGCCGCTGGTGCAGCCCGCTTGCCGCCGCCGTCATAAGTTTTAATTATAATTTATTGAAATCATGAGATTAAAAATTGGCACGCCGGTTGCTCTGTTGAATCCCATCTTGTGTACCAGATGGAATTCAGTCGATGAGCGAACCTGTTGTAGCGTGCGGTTTTACCCTCAGTGAATGGCAACACCATTACCAAACCCGCCCGGCGGGCGAGCGCCTTGCCTGCGTCAGTGCGACGATCGAAACGCTGGTCGCCGGGCTGAACCCAGACGATAACGCCTGGCTGTATCTCGCCACGCCGGCGCAGCGCGAGCAGCAGTATCGGCAGCTGGCACAGAGGTTCGAGGCGGTCGCCGGCGATCTCAGCCGCCTGCCGCTGTTCGGCGTGCCCTTCGCCATCAAAGACAATATCGACGTTGGCGGCTGGCCAACCAGCGCCGCCTGCCCGGCGTTCACCTATCAGGCCGCGGCGGACGCCACCGTGGTCGCCCACCTGCGCGCCGCCGGGGCGATCGCCCTTGGTAAAACCAACCTCGACCAGTTCGCTACCGGGTTGGTGGGCACCCGCTCACCGTATGGCGCGGTGGTCAACAGCTTCGACAGCCGCTACGTCAGCGGCGGTTCCAGCTCCGGCTCCGCCTCGGTGGTGGCGCACGGCCTGGTGCCGTTCGCGCTCGGCACCGACACCGCCGGTTCGGGGCGTGTGCCCGCCGGGTTCAACAACATCGTCGGGCTGAAGCCGACCAAGGGGCGGTTGTCTAACCGCGGCGTGGTGCCGGCCTGCCGGTTGAACGATACGGTGTCGGTCTTCGCGCTGACGGTGGCCGATGCCGCGCAGGTGGCAGAACTGGCGAGCGGCTTTGACGCGGCAGACCCGTATTCCCGCCCCGATCCGCATACCGCGCCGGCGGATATCCCCGCCGCGCCGCGTTTCGCCGTTCCCGCCCAGCTGGAGTTTTTCGGCGACGTTCAGGCCGAGCGGGCGTTTCACCGAGCGCTGGCGCAGCTGCAGGCGGGCGGCGCCACGCTGGAACCCCTCGATTTCGCGCCGTTTCGCACTCTGGCGGAACAGCTGTATTACGGCCCCTGGGTGGCGGAGCGCACGGTAGCCATTGAGCAGGTGCTGGAAGCGAGCCCGCAGGCCATCGATCCGGTGGTGCGCGGCATCGTCGGCAACGGCCTCGGCTACAGCGCCTGCGACGCCTACAAGGCTGAATACCTGCGCGCCGAGCTGGCGCGGCAAATCGCCCAGCGGCTGGCGCCGTTCGACGCGCTGGTGGTGCCGACCGCGCCCACTATCCGCACCCTGGTGGAGATGGCGCAGGAGCCGGTGCTGTTCAACTCGCAATTCGGCACTTACACCAATTTCACCAACCTGGCCGATCTGAGCGCGCTGGCGCTGCCGGGGCCGCTGCGCGAAGACGGTCTGCCGGCGGGCATCACCCTGATTGCGCCCGCCTGGCATGACCGGGCGCTGGCGGCGTTTGGCCTGCGCTGGCAACGGCAAAGCGCCTTGCCGCTCGGCGCCATCGGCCGGGCGTTGCCGCCGCAGCCGGCGCCGGCCCCGTCTTCGGGACACGTGCGTTTGGCGGTAGTGGGCGCTCACCTTAGCGGCATGCCGCTCAACGTCCAGCTGACACAGCGCGACGCGGTGCAGGTGGAGCAAACCGCTACCGCCCCCTGCTATCGCCTGTATGCGCTGGCCGATACCGAGCCGCCGAAGCCGGGGCTGGCGCGCGCGGCGCAGGGGGCGGCGATCCGCGTTGAGCTGTGGGACATCCCGCTGGCCCGTTTCGGCGAGTTTGTGGCGGAAATTCCGGCGCCATTGGGCATCGGCACGCTGCTGCTGGCGGACGGCCGGCGGGTGAAGGGGTTTATCTGCGAAGCCTGGGCGCTGGAAGACGCGACGGATATCACTGAGTTTGGCGGCTGGCGTGACTATCTCGCCAGCGTTAAGGGGGCATGAACATGTTTACTACCGTACTGATCGCTAACCGCGGCGAAATCGCCTGCCGCGCCATTCGCACCCTGAAACGCCTGGGCGTAACCAGCGTGGCGGTCTATTCCGACGCCGACCGCAATGCGCCGCACGTCGCCGAGGCCGACAGGGCGGTGGCGCTCGGCGGCGACAAGGCCGCCGACAGCTACCTGCGCATCGACAAGATCCTCGCGGCGGCAGCGGCCACCGGCGCACAGGCGATCTACCCCGGCTACGGCTTTTTGTCCGAGAGCGCCGAGTTTGCCGACGCCTGCGAAGCGGCGGGCATCGCCTTTATCGGCCCGACGGCGGCGCAGATGCGCGAGTT
The DNA here is from genome assembly GCF_051172315.1 of Serratia sp. B501. Taxonomy (NCBI): domain Bacteria; kingdom Pseudomonadati; phylum Pseudomonadota; class Gammaproteobacteria; order Enterobacterales; family Yersiniaceae; genus Serratia; species Serratia sp. B501. Next base: position 380,540 of record NZ_JBPIZB010000002.1, on the reverse strand, counting down.
CGGCCTCAAGCACCGGGCGCGCGAGCTGGCGGCGTTGGCCGGGGTGCCGATGACGCCGGGCACCGGCTTGCTGGAGAGCGTTGAGCAGGCGGTTGCCGCCGCTGCACGCATCGGCTACCCGGTGATGCTGAAAAGCACCGCCGGCGGCGGCGGCATCGGCCTGACGCGCTGTGACGACGAGGCGGCGCTGCGCGACGCGTACGACAGCGTCAAACGGCTGGGAGAGCAGTTCTTCCGCGACGCCGGCGCCTTTATCGAACGCTTCGTCGATCGGGCGCGCCACGTCGAGGTGCAGATTTTCGGCGACGGCCAGGGGCGGGTGGCGGCGCTCGGCGAGCGCGACTGTTCGCTGCAGCGGCGCAACCAAAAGGTGGTGGAGGAAACCCCGGCGCCGCATCTGCCGGCGGCGACCCGCCAGGCGCTGCACCGGGCGGCGGTGGCGCTGGGCGAGTCGGTGAATTACCGCAGCGCCGGCACCGTAGAATTTATCTATGACGCCGCGCGCGACGAGTTTTATTTCCTGGAAGTGAACACCCGCTTACAGGTCGAGCACCCGGTCACCGAAATGGTCACCGGCCTGGATCTGATCGCATGCATGCTGCAGGTGGCGGCGGGCGACGCGCTGGATTGGGCGGCGTTGCAACGCGCGCCGCAGGGCGCGGCGATCGAGGTGCGCCTCTACGCCGAAGATCCGCTGAAAAACTTCCAGCCCAGCCCCGGCGTGCTGACCGAGGTGCATTTCCCTGACGACGTGCGCCTCGACGGTTGGGTGGCGACCGGCAGCGAAGTGTCGGCGTTTTACGACCCGATGATCGCCAAGCTGATCGTGCACGGCGCCGATCGGGCGCAGGCGCTGGAAAAATTGCGCGTGGCGCTGGCGGCGACCCGTTTGCACGGCATCGCCACCAACCTCGATTATCTGCGGCAGGTGATCGCCACGCCGCAATTTCAGCGCGGCGACGTCTGGACGCGCCTGCTGGACGATGTGCGTTTCCAGCCGCACTGCCTCGAAGTGCTGCAACCCGGCACCTACAGCAGCGTGCAGGATTATCCCGGCCGCCTCGGCTATTGGGACATCGGCGTGCCGCCGTCCGGCCCGATGGACGACTTCGCGTTTCGGCTGGCCAACCGCATCGTCGGCAACCACCCGGCGGCTGCCGGGCTGGAGTTTACTCTGCAGGGGCCGACGCTGCGCTTTCACTGCGACGCCACCCTCGCGCTGACGGGCGCGAGCTGCCCGGCCGATCTGGACGGTGAAGCGGTTGCGTATTGGCGGCCGATCGCGGTGCGGGCCGGGCAGGTATTGACGCTGGGGCGCGCCACGCAAGGCTGCCGCACCTATCTGGCGGTACGTAACGGCTTTGACGTGCCGGTGTATCTCGGCAGCCGCTCCACCTTCGCGCTGGGCCAGTTCGGCGGCCACGCCGGGCGCATCTTGCGCGTGGCGGACATGCTGGCGATCGCCCAACCGGCGCTGGCGGCCAGCACCACGCCGGCGCCGATCGCCGCGCCGCAGGCGATGGACGACAGCCTGATCCCGCACTACAGCGACCAGTGGCACATCGGTGTGCTGTACGGGCCGCACGGCGCGCCGGACTTTTTCACCGCTGAATCGATAGAGGCCTTTTTCGCCACCGACTGGCAGGTGCATTACAACTCCAACCGCCTCGGGGTGCGCCTGTCGGGGCCGAAGCCCGAGTGGGCGCGGGAGGACGGCGGCGAGGCCGGTTTGCATCCTTCCAACGTGCACGACTGCGAGTACGCCATCGGCGCCATCAACTTCACCGGCGACTTCCCGGTGATCCTGACCCGCGACGGGCCCAGCCTCGGCGGCTTCGTTTGCCCGGTGACCATCGCCAAGGCTGAACTGTGGAAAGTGGGGCAGGTGAAGCCGGGCGACCGCATCCGTTTCCATCCGATCGGCTTCCGGCAGGCGCAGTCGCTGGAGCAGGCGCAGCTCGGCAGCATCGAAGCGCTGGCGGCGGTGAAGGCCATCACCCTGCCGCCGCCGGATCTGGCCCCGGCGGAGACCGTTTCCGCCGCGGTGCTGGCGGCGCTGCCGGCGGCGGAAGGGCGCCCGGCGGTGGCGTATCGCCAGGCGGGGGACGGCTACATCCTGATGGAGTACGGCGACAACGTGCTCGATCTGGCGCTGCGGCTGCGCATTCATCTGCTGATGCAGTCGCTGCGGGAGGAGGTGATACCGGGCGTGGCGGAGCTGGCGCCGGGCGTGCGTTCGCTGCAGATCCGCTACGACAGCCGGCAGATTAGCCAGGCCGACCTGCTGCAGCGCCTGCTGGCGCGCGAACGGGCGCTGGGGGACGTCAGCCGCCTGAAGGTGCCGACGCGCACCGTGTGGCTGCCGATGGCGTTTGAGGATTCGGCCACGCTGGGGGCGGTGGATCGCTATCAACAGACGGTGCGCGCCTCGGCGCCCTGGCTGCCGAACAACGTCGATTTCATTCAGCGCATCAATGGCCTGAGCCGACGCGAGCAGGTGCGCGACATTCTGTTCGACGCCAGCTACCTGATCCTCGGGCTGGGCGACGTCTACCTCGGCGCGCCCTGCGCGGTGCCGCTCGATCCGCGCCATCGCCTGCTGAGCTCCAAATACAACCCGGCGCGCACCCACACCGCCGAAGGGACGGTCGGCATCGGCGGCATGTACATGTGCATCTACGGCATGGACTCGCCGGGCGGTTACCAGCTGGTGGGGCGCACGCTGCCGATCTGGAACAAGTTTCTCAAAAACCCGCAGTTCACCGCCGGTGAACCCTGGCTGCTGCGCTTCTTCGATCAGGTGCGCTTCTACCCGGTCAGCGAGCAAGAGCTGGACGAGCAGCGCGAAGCGTTCCGTGAAGGGCGCATGCAGGTGCGCATCGAAGAGAGCGAGTTCGACTTCGCCGCCTACACCCGTTTCCTGGCCGACAACGCCGAGGCGATCGCCGACTTCCAGCATCGTCAGCAGCAGGCGTTCAGCGCCGAAGTGGCGCGCTGGCGCAGCGATGACGACGAGGCCGAGGCGCAGCTGTTGCCGCCGGAGGAAGAAGACGCCATCGACGGCGATCTGGTCAGCGCCGATCTGAACGGCAGCGTGTGGAAGATCCTGGTGGAACCGGGGCAGGCGGTGGCGGCCGGGCAGCCGCTGATCGTGGTCGAGGCGATGAAAATGGAGCTGGCGGTCACCGCGCCGCGCGCCGGGATCGTTAAACGCATCAGCTGCCGGCAGGGGCGGCCGGTCGGGCCGGGCGACGCCCTGCTGTGGCTGGAAAAGGCGGTCTGAACGGAGGAGCGATGATGCAAATCACCAACGGAGAGCACAAGGCGCGCCCGGAGGGGCTGGCGGAGCGCATTTATCTGCAGCTCAAGGCCGACATCTTCGAGTTTCGCCTGCTGCCGGGCGATCGCTTCAGCGAAAGCGACGTGGCGCAGCGCATGGCGGCCAGCCGCACGCCGGTGCGTCAGGCGCTGTTTCGGCTGGAGCGCGAAGGCTATGTCGAGGTGTTGTTTCGCAGCGGTTGGCAGGTGCGGCCGTTCGATTTCGCCTACTTCGAAGAGCTGTACGACCTGCGCATCGTGCTGGAGCAAGAGGCGGTGAAACGGCTGTGCGAACGCCCGGCTGGGGAAACGCCGGACGCGCTGGCGGCGCTGAGCCGTTTTTGGACCGAAGCGCCGCGCCTGGCGGACGGCAAGGCGGTGTCGCAGCACGATGAGCAGTTTCATCAGGCGTTGGTGGCCGCAGCGGGCAACGGCGAAATGGCGCGCATTCACCGCGAACTGACCGAAAAGATCCGCATCATTCGCCGGCTGGATTTCACCCAGCAGGCGCGGGTGGACGCCACCTACCGCGAGCACGCCGCCATTTTGCAGGCGATCCTGCAGCGGCAAAGCGGGGAGGCGCAAACGCTGCTCGGCGAGCACATCGCCGTCAGCAAGGCAGAAGTGCGAAAAATAACGCTGCACATGTTGCACCAGGCGCGGGCTCAGCAGCCTGCGCGCTCGGCGTAACGATTTTGATTTCACACACATCAGGAGTTTGAATTATGCAACGTCGTCGTTTTATCAAAGCTTTTGCGCTGTCCGCCGCCGCTGTCGGCCTGGGCCTGGCCTGGAGCGCGCAGGCCGCCGACACCATCAAGGTCGGTATTCTGAGTTCGCTCTCCGGCACCATGGCGATTTCCGAGACGCCGCTGAAGGATGTGGCGCTGATGACCATCGACGAGATCAACGCCAAAGGTGGGGTGCTCGGCAAAAAGCTGGAGCCGGTGGTGGTGGATCCGGCCTCCAACTGGCCGCTGTTCGCCGAAAAGGCGCGCCAGTTGCTGAGCCAGGACAAGGTGGCGGCGGTGTTCGGCTGCTGGACTTCGGTGTCGCGCAAGTCGGTGCTGCCGGTGTTTGAGGAGCTGAACGGCCTGCTGTTCTATCCGGTGCAATACGAAGGCGAAGAGATGTCGCCGAACGTGTTCTACACCGGCGCGGCGCCGAACCAGCAGGCGATCCCGGCGGTGGAATACCTGCTGAGCGAGGACGGTGGCGGCGCCAAGCGCTTCTTCCTGTTGGGCACCGATTACGTCTATCCACGCACCACCAACAAGATCCTGCGCGCCTTCCTGCACAGCAAAGGCGTGCAGGACAAGGATATCGAAGAAGTCTATACGCCGTTCGGCTACAGCGATTACCAGACCATCGTCGCCAACATCAAGAAGTTCGCCGCCGGCGGCAACACCGCGGTGATCTCCACCATCAACGGCGATTCCAACGTGCCGTTCTACAAAGAACTCGCCAACCAGGGCGTCAAGGCCACCGACGTGCCGGTGATCGCCTTCTCGGTCGGCGAGGAGGAGCTGCGCGGCATCGACACCAAACCGCTGGTGGGCAACCTGGCGGCCTGGAACTACTTCGAATCGCTGAATAACCCGACCAACAAACAGTTTGTCAGCCAGTGGAAAGCCTACGCCAAGGCGCACAATCTGCCGAATTACGCCACTGCGGTCACCAACGATCCGATGGAGGCCACCTACGTCGGCCTCCACATGTGGGCGCAGGCGGTGGAAAAGGCCGGCACCACCGACGTCGATAAGGTGCGCGCGGCGATGGCCGGGCAAACCTTCGCCGCGCCGTCGGGCTTCACGCTGACTATGGACAAGACCAATCACCACCTGCACAAGCCGGTGATGATCGGCGAGATCGAGGGCAACGGCCAGTTCAACGTGGTGTGGCAGACCGAGGCGCCGGTGCGCGCGCAGCCGTGGAGTCCGTATATCGCCGGCAACGACAAAAAACCGGATTACCCGGTGAAAGGCGGCAAGTAACGTCACTCAGCGCCGGCGCGGCTCGACGCGCGCCGGCCCAACAGAAGAGGCAGCTGATGCAATCTCCGTTTTTATCCTCTCTGCGCGCCGGGCTGTGGCTGTTGTGCGCCTGGCCCCTGCTGGCGCAGGCCGGGCCGGCCGATGAGTTCGCGGCGGCCACTCGCGCGCAGCAGGCCAAACTGCTGCAGGCGTGGGCGGCCGAGCCGGACGCCGCGCGCCTGCCGTTGCTGCAGGGGCTGCAGCAGGAAACCGTGGCGATCGACGGGGCGAAACGCGCCTTTATCCGCCAGGGCGACCGCTATCTGCCGCTTGAAGGTGAGGCGGCCCCGGTTGGCGAGCCGAAGAAGGTGTGGCTGAACAACCGGCTGCGCATTCTGATCGCCAACGCGTTGTCGGCGCAGCGGTTGGTCAGCGCGGACGCGGCGGTGCGGCTGCAGGCGGCGACCGCGCTGCAGCGCGAGGCGCAGGGCGAGCAGCTGCCGCTGTTGACCCGGCGGCTGGCGCAGGAGAAAGACCCGCAGGTACGTGACGCGCTGAGCATTGCGCTGGCGAACCTGCAATTGGCCGACGCCAGCCCGCAGGTGCGCTTCAATGCGGTGCGGCTGCTGGGGGAATCGGGCGAGCCGGAAACCCGCGCGCGGCTGCAGGCGTTGACCGATGCGGCCAATGAGCCGGACGCCGCGGTGCGCGCCGAGGCGCAGCGCAGCCTGCAGCGCGTGCAGCACCGCCTGATGATCGGCGATCTGCTCGGCCAGGCGTTCAGCGGCCTGTCGCTCGGTTCGATCCTGCTGCTGGCGGCGCTCGGCCTGGCGATCACCTACGGCCTGCTCGGCGTCATCAATATGGCGCACGGCGAAATGCTGATGCTCGGCGCCTATTCCGCCTATCTGGTGCAGGGGCTGTTTCAGCAATTTGCGCCGCAGTGGCTGGCGCTCTACCCGCTGGCGGCGCTGCCGGTGGCGTTCGCCATCACCGCCGGGATCGGTATGCTGCTGGAGCGCACGGTGATCCGCCACCTGTACGGCCGGCCGCTGGAAACCCTGCTGGCCACCTGGGGCATCAGCCTGGTGCTGATCCAACTGGTGCGGGTGCTGTTCGGCGCGCAGAACGTCGAGGTCGCCAACCCGGCGTGGCTGTCGGGCGGCGTGCAGCTGTTGCCGAACCTGGTGTTGCCGTGGAACCGCATCGCGGTGATCGCGTTCGTGCTGCTGGTGCTGGCGTTGACCTGGCTGCTGCTGAACAAAACCCGGCTCGGCATGAACGTGCGCGCGGTGACGCAAAACCGCGCGATGGCGGCCTGCTGCGGCGTGCCCACCGGGCGGGTGGACATGCTGGCCTTCGGGTTGGGATCCGGCATCGCCGGGCTCGGTGGGGTGGCGCTGTCGCAGTTGGGCAACGTCGGACCGGAGCTGGGGCAAGGTTACATTATCGACTCGTTCCTGGTGGTGGTGCTCGGCGGCGTCGGCCAGCTGGCGGGGACGGTGGCGGCGGCCTTCGGCCTCGGCATCGTCAACAAGATCCTCGAGCCGCAGATCGGCGCCGTGTTGGGCAAGATCCTGATCCTGGTGCTGATCGTTCTGTTTATTCAAAAGCGTCCGCAGGGGCTGTTCGCCCTTAAGGGCAGGGTGATTGACTGATGAGCCAACCATTGACCGTAACCGGCGTGCAGAAAGCGCCCCGGCTGGCGTTGAGCATCGGCGGGCTGGCGTTGCTGGCGCTGCTGGTCATGCCGTTCATGACGTTGTTGCCGGCGGATCATCCGCTGGCGGTGTCCACCTATACCCTGACGCTGGCGGGCAAGATCCTGTGCTACGCGGTGGTGGCGGTGGCGCTCGATCTGGTGTGGGGCTATGCCGGGCTGCTGTCGCTCGGCCACGGGCTGTTCTTCGCGCTCGGCGGCTACGCCATGGGCATGTACCTGATGCGGCAGGCGGCGGGCGACGGGCTGCCGGCGTTTATGGCGTTCCTCTCCTGGAACGAGCTGCCGTGGTTCTGGAGCGGCACCCAGCATTTCGCCTGGGCGCTGTGCCTGATCGTGCTGGTGCCGGGCCTGTTGGCTTTCCTGTTCGGCTACTTCGCCTTTCGCTCGAAAATCAAAGGGGTGTACTTCTCGATCATGACCCAGGCGCTGACCTATGCCGGCATGCTGCTGTTCTTTCGCAACGAGACCGGTTTCGGCGGCAATAACGGCTTTACCGGTTTCACCACGCTGCTCGGCTTTCCCATCACCGCCGCCGGCACGCGGGTGGCGCTGTTCCTGGCGACGGTGCTGCTGCTGGCCGCCAGCCTGGCCATCGGCTTTGCGCTGGCGCGCAGCAAGTTCGGCCGGGTGCTGACCGCGGTGCGCGATGCGGAAAACCGCCTGACCTTCTGCGGCTACGATCCGAAGGGCTTCAAGCTGTTCGTCTGGACGCTGTCGGCGGTGCTGTGCGGGCTGGCCGGCGCGCTCTATGTGCCGCAGGTCGGCATCATCAACCCCGGCGAAATGTCGCCGACCAACTCGATCGAGGCCGCCATTTGGGTCGCCCTCGGCGGGCGCGGCACCCTGGTGGGGCCGCTGCTCGGCGCCGGCATCGTCAACGGCGCCAAGAGCTGGTTCACCATGGCCATTCCCGAATACTGGCAGTTTTTCCTCGGCCTGATGTTTATCGTCGTCACGTTGTTTCTGCCCAAAGGGGTGATTGGCCTGCTGCGTCGGAGGAAATCCTCATGAAGGCGATGCAAGTGACCGACGAACTGTTTACCCATCCGCTGCCGGCGGACAAATACCGGCAGCAAACCGATCCGGTGCTGCAGCTCGACAACGTCAACGTCAGCTTCGACGGTTTTCGCGCGCTGACCGATCTGTCGCTGCGCATTGGCGTCGGCGAACTGCGCTGCGTGATCGGCCCCAACGGCGCCGGCAAGACCACGCTGATGGATGTGATCACCGGCAAAACCCGGCCGGACAGCGGCAGGGTGTTTTACGACCAGACCGTCGATCTGACCCGGCTGGCGCCGATGCAGATCGCCCATGCCGGCATCGGCCGCAAGTTTCAAAAACCGACGGTGTTCGAGGCGCTGACGGTGTTCGAAAATCTGGAGATCGCCCAGAAAACCCGCAAGTCGGTATGGGCCTGCCTGCGCGCCCGTTTAAGCAGCGAACAGCGCGACCGCATCGACGAGATGCTGAAGACCCTGCGGCTGGGGCATGAGCGCCACCGGCCCGCCGGGTTGCTGTCCCACGGGCAGAAACAGTTTCTCGAGATCGGCATGCTGCTGGTGCAGGAACCGCACCTGCTGTTGCTCGACGAGCCGGCGGCCGGCATGACCGACGCTGAAACCGACTACACCGCTGAACTGTTCCGCGAGCTGGCGGGCAAGCATTCGCTGATGGTGGTGGAGCACGACATGGGGTTTGTGGAAACCATTGCCGATCGCGTGACGGTGCTGCATCAGGGACAGGTGCTGGCGGAAGGATCGCTGGCGCAGGTGCAGGCCGATGAACGGGTGATTGAGGTATATCTGGGGCGCTGAGGAGGCGTAATCATGCTGCAGGTAGAGGAATTGAATCAGTATTACGGCGGCAGCCACATTCTGCGCGGCCTGTCGTTCGAGGCGCGCATCGGCGAGGTGACCTGCCTGCTGGGGCGCAATGGCGTGGGCAAGACCACGCTGCTGAAATGCCTGATGGGGCTGATCCCGGCGCGCAGCGGCAGCGTCCGTTGGCGGGGCGAAACCATCACCGGTAAAAAGCCGCATCAGCGGGTGCAGGCGGGCATCGCCTATGTGCCGCAGGGGCGGGAGATTTTTCCGCGCCTGACGGTGGAGGAAAATCTGCTGATGGGGCTGGCGCGTTTTTCCGGCGCCGACGCGCGCGCGGTGCCGGATCCGATCTATGAACTGTTTCCGGTGCTGCGGCAAATGAAGGATCGGCGCGGCGGCGATCTTTCCGGCGGGCAGCAACAGCAGCTGGCGATCGGCCGGGCGCTGGCCTGCCGACCGCAGCTGTTGATCCTCGACGAACCGACGGAAGGGATCCAACCTTCGGTGATCAAGGAGATCGGCGCGGTGATCAAACAGCTGGCGGCGCGGGGCGATATGGCGATCCTGCTGGTGGAGCAGTTCTATGACTTCGCCGCCGACCTGGCGGACAGCTATCTGGTGATGTCGCGCGGCAGCATCGTGCAGCGCGGCGCCGGCAGCGCTATGGAACAGGACGGCGTACGCGGGCTGGTGGCGATTTAACGTTGGGTCAGCTGAAAAAGGATTGGCTGAGCGGATCGCGGGAATGATGCAGCACTCTGATGATATTCACCTCCCGCCTGTGCTGTCGAAAATAAATCAGGTGGTTGGCGACGGGCAATACCCATAGGCCGGGGCCGATTGCATCGATGTTTTTGCCGAGTTGGTGGTGGCTAAGGTTATCGAAAGCCTGATGCAGGCGGCGCAGATAATCTTCGGCCACCTGCAAGCCAAAGTGCGCCAACCCGTAAAAATAGATCTCTTCCATATCGTCCAACGCTTTTGGACGAACGGTTACTCTCCTGCGCATCCTTTTGCTTTGCTCCGTATTCTTTCCATGAACACATCACGATCCCATTCGACGGCTTCGCCGCTGTTCTCTCCTTCGGCGATCAAGCGCCTAAGCTCTTCCAGTTTTGAGGCGGCGGTACGTTCGCGCAAAGTGCGCACGGATTCGCGGATGACTTCGCTGGGCGTTCGGTAATCGCCGCTGGCCACCAGGTCTTCGACGAAGCTACGCAGTTCGTCACCCAGATCTACCGTTAGTGTTCTGCCCATTGTTCCTCCTCACTTTCGGCTATGCTGCGTCATTGTAAGATTAGTTCTTACATTGTGCACGTCAAACTATCAGGATCTCAATAGCGGTCCCGTCATGAGGACGGGAGCCACCCGTTTATTCATTAAGGATAACCATGAACGAAATCACTGTGTCACGCCTCGGTTGCATCGTCCTGTCCCTGTTTCCGGCCCTGTGGGGGCTGTTCAGTCTGTTGAACAATACGGCGGATTTCGCCGGCACCGCGCGCAATGCGGTGGGGCCACTGCTCGCCATGCAGGATACTTATCAAACGCCGGGGCTGATGTGGCGCGCGATCAGCGCCGACTGGGCCTGCATGTTGGGGTTGGCGGTCATCACCGCGCTGGAAACGCTGGCCGGCCTATTCGCGACGGCGGGCGTGGCGCTGATGATCGGACGATTGAAAGGCTCTTACGCCGCTTTCGCCAAGGGCAAAGCCTGGGCGATGCTGGGGGCGCTTTGCGCGATAACGGTGTGGGGCGTCGGCTTTATGGTGGTCGCCGGCGACTGGTTTATGGCCTGGCAGGCCAAGAAGGATCCGCTGGCGGTGCAGCTGGGGGCGCTGATCTACCTGGCGCCCAATGCGTTTGCCTTGCTGTTCCTGATGCTGCAGCGGGAGCCGCGCTAAACGACGGCGGAGCGGGGCGCGGTTACAGCGCCTTGCTCATATACCAAATGCCTATCGAGCCCTGGGCGCTGGTGTAGCAGGTCTCGCCACAAATGCTCAATCCTTGACGCTGATAAAAACGTTGGGCGCGGGTGTTGCGTTGCAGCACTTCCAGCCACAGCGTTTTTTGCCGTCGGTCGATAGCCCGCTGCTGTACCTGTTCGTACAGGCGCTGGCCATAGCCGTTGCCGGCATGGTCCGGCAGAAAATAGATTTTCTGCAGCTCTGCGCCGATGTGCTCGGTTGGTGCCAGCAGGCTGTCGAAGTTCACCCGCGCATAGCCGACGAGGGCGTCATCCTCATGGGCCAACAGCCAGCATACGTCGGGATCGCGCAGCGTCCGTTCCAGCGCGGAGACGGAAAAATCCTCCGCCAGAAAGGCCTCCAGCTCGTGCGGGTAGCGCCACAGCTCACCGAAGTGGGCGCGGTAGGTGCGGATGCCGATATCGCGCACTTGCGTTAAATCTTCCAGCAATGCCTGACGAACGGTGAACATTAGTGCCCCTTTGAGTAAGAAAAATTACAGCCGTTGTTCCAGATGCCGGTGAGGCACCATCGCCTGATGCAGAATGGCGAGAACGGTGATGCCGGCAGGGCGGTTGCGGTAGTAGATCCTATGGCTGGCGTAAGGAAAACTGCGTATCTCTTCGCCCAGATCGTGGAAGTGAGCTTTACCCGCTTCCGGCATATCTGCCAAATGATGCATGACCTCTCTCAACTGCTCAAGATAGCGGCGAGATTGCGCTTGGCCCCAGTGCTCGATGGTGAAATGACGAATAGCCAGCAGATCTTGTTGGGCCTGCGGGGTGAGGCGAAACGCGGGCATCTCAGTCTGTTTCATCGGTGAGTAGACGGTTGAAGAAGGCATCGCCGTCTACCGCCTTACCGGCGTCTTCCTCGGCGGTAGCCTGCGCGATTTTTTGCTGCAGTGCGCTTAATTTGAGATCTTCCAGCGCCTGGTAATCTTCTACAGACATGACGACGGCGACCGGTTTGCCGTTGCGATTGATTTGCACCGGTTCACGCTGCGCCTTGAGCAGCAAATCGCCGAATTGGGTTTTGGCCTCGTTCGCGGTGAGTGCGTACATTTAATCGCTCCAGTTAATTAAATCGTTCGATTTAACCATTATACGGCGCGATGAAAAAATCACCAATGCTATTCCGGCGGGCAGGTTTCGTTGGACAGATGCCGCGGTGTTTCACGGCGAAAACCCAAGCCGATGATGCGGCCGAACAGGCGCGGCAGCCAGCGGCTGTTGCCGACGCGGGCGATCAAGCGCGAGCCGCCCGCCGCGCGGCGTTCGCCCGGCTTGCGCTGGCTCATTTTGATCTGCAAAAACTGGATGGCGCGAGTGGGGAATTCGCGCCGGCGCTGCACGCTCAGCAGATGCTTTAGCTGCAGCCGATGCTGGCGCAGCGGCGGGATCAGGGCGTTGGCGGCGGCCACCGCGTCCTGAATCGCCAGGTTGACGCCCACGCCGCCGATCGGCGACATGGCGTGCGCGGCGTCGCCGATGCACAGCACTCCCGGTTTGGCCCAGCGATCCAGACGATCGATGCGAATGCTCAGCAGTTTCACCTGATCCCACTCGACGATCTCCTGCAGGCGATCGTCCTGGAACGGCGCCACCTCGGCGAGGTGCAGCAAAAATTTCTCCAGCCCGCTGCGGCGGATCGCATCGAAGCTGCCTTTGTCGATCGAGTAACCGCACTGCCAGTAGTCGCCGCGATCGATCATGATGAAGTTCTGTTTCGGCCCGGTATGGCCCATCGACCAGGCCGGATCGCCCGGCTGCTTGCTGAGCTTCATCCACAATACGTCGCGCGGCGCGCCGAAGGATCGGCTGCTGAGCGCCGCCTGTTCGCGCACCACCGAGTTGCGGCCGTCGGTACCGACCACCAACTGGCTGCGCACGCGGATCGGGCCTTCCGGCGTGTCGGCCAGCACGCCGCACACCTGGCCGCGGTCGTACAGCAGCTGGTGAACCTGCGTTGAGGTCAGCAGCCTAAAGTTGGGGAAGGCGGCGGCCTGCTGGGCCAAAAAGTTGAGGAACTCCCACTGTGGCATAAAGGCGATAAATTTGCAGCGCGTCGGCAGGCGGGTGAAATCCGCCAGCTTGATGTCGCGTCCGGCGACTTCGGCGTGCAGAGATTCCGCGCGCTGATGCGGCAGCGTCAGCAGTTCGTCGAGCAGGCCCAGTTGATGCATGACTTCCAGCGTCGACGGGTGAATGGTGTCACCGCGAAAATCGCGCAGGAAATCGGCGTGCTTCTCCAGCACCGTCACGTCGATCCCCGCTCGCGCCAGCAGATAGCCGAGCATCAGCCCGGCGGGGCCGCCTCCCACGATGCAGCAGGTGGTGGCGTAAGGTGTGATTGGTGATGACGACATGACGGTTGACCCCGGAGAGCGGCCCGCATCCCGCGAGCCGCAAATGAATATGCAATATTGATAATGATTATCAATATCACATTGAGCTGTCAACCCGCGGCGCAGTGTGGTCAAAGGGAGCGGACAGAGGGGCAGAACCGGCGGGCAGGGTAAAACGGTATTGCATCGCGAGCATAAGGATTCTCCGGAAAGACATTGACCCGGAGAGCGTGACACGCCATCTTTATCAGTAAAATCGGTATTATTTTGATTGATGGTTCAGAAAATCAGGATGGTCAGCATGGGGCGAATAACGTTCGATCTCGAGGATTTGCGCAGCTTCGTCACCGGCGTCGAGCTGGGCAGCTTCGCCAAGGCGGCTGAACGGCTGGGGCGTTCGACGTCGGCGGTCAGCGCCCACCTGAAAAAGCTGGAACAGCAGGTTGGCGCGCCGATCCTGCGCAAGGCCGGGCGCGGCATGGTGATGACCGAGACGGGGGAGACCCTGCTCGGTTACGCGCGCCGCCTGCTGGAGCTTAATGACGAAGCCGCCGCCGCGGTGCGCGGGCTGGATCTGCAGGGCACGGTGCGGCTGGGGCTGCAGGAGGATTTCGGCGAGACGTTTCTGCCGCAGGTGTTGGGCAGCTTCGCGCGCGCCAATCCAAAGGTGAGGATCGAGGCGCGCATCGCGCGTAATGCCGAGCTGATCGACTGGGTGCTGAAAGGCCAGCTGGATCTGTCGCTGGCGTGGGATGGCGGTCTGAGCACGCCGTTTCATCAGGCGCTGGGGCAGCGGCAGTTGCACTGGATTGCGTCGCCCGGCTTCGCGCTGGCGCCCTGGCGAGAAGGGGATGAGCCGTTGCCGTTGGTGATGTTCGACGCGCCCTGTCTGATGCGCAGCGCGGCGACGCAGGCGCTGGATCGCGCCGGCATACCCTGGCGCATCGCCTTTAGTAGCCGCAGCCTGAACGGCGTGTGGGCGGCGGTGAGCGCCGGGTTGGGCGTTACGGTGCGCACGGCGGCGGGCTTGCCGCCCGGCCTGTCGCCTCTGGCCCCCGATCTGCTGCCCGCTCTCGGCCAACTCGGCGTGGTGTTGCACCGCGCCGAGGATCAGCCTTCGGCCGCCGTGCAGCGGCTGGCGCAGATCGTGGTCGAGCGGATCGAAACTTAATCTTGGGCGATAGGCTGCTTGCCGCTCAGCTGGCCCCATTCGCTCCAGGCGCCGTCATACAACTTGACCTGCGGCGCGCCGAGCGACAGCAGGCCAAACGCCAGCACCGCCGCCGTCACGCCGGAGCCGCAGCTGGTGATGATTGGGCCGTTGATGTCCACCCCCTTGTCGCTGAAGGTTTGGCGCAGCGCCTCCAATGATTTGAAGCGGCCGTTTTCCAGCAGCTCGCCGTACGGAATGTTGATGCTGCCGGGAATATGGCCGCGGTGCAGGCCGGGGCGCGGCTCTGGCGCTTCGGCATAAAAGCGCGGCGCGGCGCGCGCGTCGAGAATTTGCACCGGCGTGCCTAACGCTTGCTCCACTTGCCGCATATCCACCACCGCGTCGGCGTTGAACCGGGCGTTGAACGTCTGCGGAGCAGGCTGCGCCGGGCCGGTTTCCAACGCTTGCCCCAGCGCGGTCCAGCCGTTCAGCCCTTCATCCAGCACATAGACGCGCTCGGCGCCGAAATTGCGGAAAGTCCACCAGCCGCGCGGTGCGGAGAACTGGTTGCCCTCGTCGTAAATCACCAGAGTATCGCGCTCGCTGATGCCCAATTGGCCCGCCGCCGCGGCGAATTCCACCGCCGTCGGCAACATGTGCGGCAGCGCAGTGTTTTTGTCCGCCACGTCGTCGATATCAAAATAGACCGCGCCGGGGATATGGCCGCGTTCGAACTCGGCAAGCATGTCTTTTTTCGGCGTCAGCCCGACCGGCGACATCCGAACGTCGATCACCACCAGATTTTCATCGTTGATATGTTGCGCAAGCCATTGGGGAGTCACCAGAAACGGAGAGTTCATCGTCATTGTTCGCCTGTTGTGAAAACGGATTTTCACTATACACCAGGCCGCGCGGGGATGAAGTATGATGTTCAGTCAAAGGCGATGGGGCCGGGAGCGGAGAAATCATGACGGACGAGGCGTTTGGCGGGGCCAAGATCGCGCTGCTGTGCGACGGTCTCTTGCTGGTTTACCAACGGGACGACAAGCCGGGCATTCCGTGGCCCGGTCAGTGGGATCTGCCCGGCGGCGGGCGGGAAAACGGCGAAACGCCGCTGCAGTGCGTGCAGCGGGAAACGCGGGAAGAGTTCGGCGTGGCGATCGCCGAACACCAGGTTGTCTGGCGCCGGCGCTACGCCGGCATTTTGCCCGGCTCCCCGCCGACCTGGTTTATGGCCGGCGAGATCGCCCCGGCGCAGATCGCCGCCATTCGCTTCGGCGACGAAGGCCAGCGCTGGCGGATGATGCCGGTGGCGCAGTTTATTGAGCATCCGCAGGGCATCGAGCATCTGCGCCGCCGGGTGGCGGAGTATTGGCGGCGGCGCGGTTGATGACGGTATTTCAGCGCGTCGCCAGTTGATTGATCTGCGGCGGCTCCAGGATGCGCAAGGCAGTTTCCCGGCGCGCCACCGCCAGCATCGCCAGCCCGATTCGTTCGGTGCTGCTCACCTGCGCGGGAAACAGTCGCAATGCGCCGAGCCACAGCGGCTTGAACAGCCGATAAATCAGATCGTATGCGCGGACTTTGGAGCGAATGCCGTGCAGCGGCACAATGGCGCCGGGGCGGAACATCACCGCGTGGAACGGCAGCGCCAGCAGCGCGTTTTCGGTGGCGCCCTTGACCCTGGCCCACATGCTGCGGCCGCGTTCGCTGCTGTCGGTGCCGACGCCGGAAACGTAGAGAAAGACCATCGTCGGATTCAACCTCGCCAGCGGGCGGGCGGCGGCCAGCGTCAGATCGTAAGTCACCGCGCGATACTCGGCTTCGCTCAGGCCGGCGGACGAAATCCCCAGGCAGAAGAAACAGGCGTCATAGCCGGCGAGCTGTGGCTCCAGCGCCGACAGATCACGCAGATCGGGCAGGGAGAGCTGGCGCAGCTTGGCGTGGCTTTGCGCCACCGGGCGACGGCCGATGCTGAGTACTTCGCTGACGCGCGGATCGCGCAGGCATTCCCGCAACGCGCCCTGGCCCACCATGCCGCTGGCGCCGAAGATAATCACTTTCATGCTCTGTTCTCCCACTGGCCGGCGGTGCGCTGCATGCGCCAGCGGCTGGGCGTCAGCGCTTCCCACTGAATAAAGGCGCGGCTGAACGAATTCAGCTCTTCGAATCCCAGCACAAAGGCGATTTCCCCTGGCTCAAGATCGGTCTCCGCCAACAAGCGGCAGGCGGTGCGGTGGCGGGTTTTGTCCAACAACTGCTGGTAGCTGTAGCCGTGTCGTTGCAGACGGCGCTGCAGCGTGCGCGGGCTGAGATAGAGCTCCGCGGCCACGCTGTTGACGCTGGGGCGCTGGCCGCGCATGCTGCGGCCGAGGATCGTCATCACCTGTGTGGGCAAGTCTTGCTCGGCGCGCGCTTCGGCCAACTCGGCTTCCAGCTCCGGCAGCAGCAGCGCCAGCATGTCCTGGTCGTGGGTGATGAGCGGCTGCTGCATCAGCGCACGGTCAAATACCAGCACGTCCAGCGGCGCGTCGAATCGCACCGGGCAGCCGAAGTGGCGCAGCAGCGGTGAGTGGGGATCGCGACGGCGGGTCACTTCAAGCGCCTTGGGCTGCAGCGGTAAACCGGTGCCACGGCGGCACAGGGTGGTGATAGAGGCGAACATGGTGTCTATCAGCAATTCCGGCGTATGGTCCTCAATCATCGTCCAACGCGTATGCAGCCGAACGCTGTCGCCATCTTCCTCCAGCATCAGTTCTTCCGGGCACACCAACCGTTTGTAGCGAGCGACTTTACGCAGGGCCTCGCCCATCGTGGCGGAGTGCAGTGCGGCGACCGACGCGATATCGTAATGCTCCGGCGCGACGTCGCCGCCCAGCCGCAGACCAAAGGCGGGATCGTCGCTCAGTTGGGCGAGGGCGCGCCAGACGGCGAAGAACTGCTGGGTGGTCAACCGCACTTTTACGCGCCGCTCGCTGAGCAGCCCGGCGGGCAAGCCGGCCAACTGACCGACCCGTTCGAGATCGACGCCTTGCGCCGCGAGGCGCACCGCCAACGCGTTGGAAACCGGAATTTGATCGCTGCTCATGGTTGTTGCCTGCCAGTGGTAAGAGAAGGCATTACTCTAAAACAGCCTGTCCGTGCGCCGATAATCCGATCGCGTCAAGATTTAATCCGATTGCGCCAAACTGTCGGTTGGCATCAGCGCCTGGATGGTGGCGCCGACCCGTTGTACCGCCTGTTCGATCTCCGTCGTCAGCGTCGGCGCATAGTTGATGCGCAGACAGTTGCGGTACTTGCCGGCGGCGGAAAAAATGCTGCCGACGGCGATTTGCACGCCTTGCTGTTCAAGATGGCGGTTCAGCCGCAGGGTGTCGAACGCCTCGTCCAGTTCGATCCACAGCATAAAACCGCCGCGCGGCCGGCTGACGCGGGTGCCAGCCGGGAAGTATTTCAGGATCAGATCGGTCATGCGGTCGCGGTTTTGCTGGTAGCGGGCGCGCATGCGCCGCAGGTGCTTCAGATAGTGCCCGCCGCGGATGAAGTCGGCGATCGCCAGCTGCGGCTGGGTGGCGGTGGCGCCGGAGCCGATGAACTTCATGTGCAGCACCCGCTCCAGATAGCGGCCGGGCGCGATCCAGCCCACGCGCAGCCCCGGCGCCAGCGTTTTGGAAAACGAGCTGCACAGCAGCACGCGGCCATCTTCGTCGAACGATTTGATGGTGCGCGGCCGCGGGTAGTGATAGGCGATGTCGCCGTAAACGTCATCCTCGATGATCGCCGCGTCGTGGCGCTGCGCCAGCGTCAGCAGCCGCTGTTTATGGGCGTCGGGCATGATGTAGCCCAGCGGGTTGTTGCAGTTGGGCGTCAGCAGGACGGCCTTAACCGGCCACTGTTCCAGCGCCATCTCCAGCGCCGCCAGGCTGACGCCGGTCAGCGGATCGGTGGGGATTTCCAGCGCTTTGATGCCCAATCCCTTTAGCGTTTGCATGGTGCCGTGGAAGCAGGGGGAATCGACCGCCACGATGTCGCCGGGTTGGCAAACGGCGCGCAGCCCGGCCGAGATCGCTTCCTGACAGCCGGTGGTGATCAGCAACTGATCGGCGCCGATTTGGCAGCCGGAATCCAGCAGCAGGCGAGCGACCTGTTCGCGCAGCGCAGTCACGCCCTGAATGCTGTCGTAATACAGGCTGCGCAAGTCGCCGTGACGGGCGGCGTTGCGCAGGGCGACGATCAGCGGTTTCATCGTCGGCTCGGCGATGTCCGGCATGCCGCGCCCCAGTTGGATCAGGCCCTCGCGCGGCCGGGTGCGCACCAGTTCCAGCACCTGTTCCCATTGCGAAATGTCCACCGGCCGCTGCGTCGGCGCCGTCATGGCGGGCAGCTCGGCCTGCGTGCGCTGCGCATGCACGAAGTAGCCCGATTTCGGCCGCGCTTCCACCAGGCGCTGTTCTTCCAGCAGGCGGTAGGCTTGTTGCACCGTGCTGATGCTGACGCCGTGTTCCAGGCTCAGTGCACGCACCGAAGGCAAGCGGTGGCCGACCGGATACAGCCCTTGCTGAATGCGTTGGCTGAGAATGGCGGCCAGCGTGGCGTAGCGTGTCATACAGATATCCCTCATCAGGAAAAGTAACCGAAAAACCGGTACAGATGCCTCAAAAGTAAACCATTCAGCGCATTTTGGTATGCAGCTGTATGAAAAAAATAGCGCTAACGTGCATCTGTATTGTTTTTTGCCCGGCGCGCATCATCACAACAAGGCGAAAACATCAGGGGGAATAATAAGATGGCTCTGTTTGATGGCATGACGACGTGGCGACGGGTAGGCTGGTCACGCTGGCGTTGGTATTTGTTGCGTCTCAGAACGCGCAGAGAGTTACTGCTGCTGAACGACAGGCAACTGGCGGATATCGGCCTGACGCGGGCCGATGCCTGGCGAGAAGGGTATAAACCGTTCTGGAGAGAATAAGGAAAGCGGATGCTGAAATTATTGGGCAAAGCCTCATCGATCAACGTGCGCAAGGTGCTGTGGACCAGCCATGAGCTGGGGCTGACGCTGGAACGGGAAGACTGGGGCAGCGGCTTTCGCTCCACGCAGGAACCCGAGTTTTTGGCGCTCAATCCCAACGGCCTGGTGCCGGTGCTTATCGACGGCGCACGGGTGCTGTGGGAATCGAACACCATTTGCCGCTATCTGGCGGGGCGGGAAGGGCGCCGCGATCTGCTGCCGCAGGAACCCGGCGCGCGCGCGGCGGTGGAGATGTGGATGGACTGGCAGGCCACCGATCTGAACGGCGCCTGGCGCTATGTGTTCATGTCGCGAGTGCGCGGGCATGCGGATTACCAGGATGCCGCCAGCCTGGCCGCCGCCGAGCGCGAGTGGAATCGGCTGATGGGCTTGCTGGATGCGCATTTGGCGCAGCACGGCCCTTACGCCGCCGGCGCTGCCTTCACGCTGGCGGACGTGGTGCTGGGGCTGTCGCTCAACCGCTGGCAGATGACGCCGTTCGAGCGGCCGGAGTATGCGGCGCTGGCGGCCTATCAGCAGCGCCTGCTGCAACGCCCTGGCTACGTTCAGCACGGTGCCAACGGTTTACCGTAATATGAAATAAATGGTTCATTTTACCTTATCCGGATACGGCAACGCCGCGTTCGGATTTTCCTTTTGCATCATCCTGTCAACGTTTCATGAACGACATCACGAATCCGAACTTTCTTTTTCCGTGCGCTTGTTATTGAAATTTATATTCCATATAAAACCGTTATCAGCTGGCGCGTTTCACTCAGGGCGCCGGGTTTCAGGCAAGATTTCGGTCACGGGAGAGGATGATGAAACAGGTACGCGTTGGGTTAATCGGCACCGGCTATATCGGGCGTTGTCACGCTATCGCTTATGCGCAGGCCCCCACGGTATTTCCCCTTAAAGGGGATCTGGTGCTGGAGATGCTGGCGGAGGTGACGCCTGAGCTGGCGGCGCAGCGCGCGGCCGAGTTCGGCTTTGCGCGTTCGACGGGCGACTGGCGGCAGCTGGTGGCCGATCCGGCGATCGACGTGGTGGATATCTGCGCCCCCAACTTCTTGCACAAAGAGATGGCGCTGGCGGCGATCCACCACGGCAAGCACGTGTATTCGGAAAAACCGCTGGCGCTGGACGCCGCCGACGCGGCGGAGATGGTGCAGGCCGCCCGCGCCAAGGGCGTGAAAACGCTGGTGGGTTTCAACTACATGAAAAACCCCACCAGCCAGCTGGCGCGCGAGATCATCGCCAACGGCGAAATCGGCGAGGTGGTGCATTTTTACGGCACCCATAATGAGGATTACCTGGCCGACCCGCGCACGCCGATCGACTGGCACTGCCGCCGCGCCAGCGCCGGGCTGGGCGCGTTGGGGGATCTGGCGGCGCATATCGTCAATATGGCGCACTACCTGGTGGGCGATATCGTGGCGGTCTGTGGCGATATGCAGACCGTGATCAAACAGCGGCCGGATCCGCAAGACCCGTCGCGTATGCATCCGGTGGAAAACGAAGATCAGGCCGGCGCGCTGCTGCGTTTCGCCGGCGGGGCGATGGGCACTATCGAAACGTCGCGCATCGCCTGCGGGCGCAAGATGGGGCTGACCTATGTGGTTACCGGCACCAAAGGCACGCTGAGTTATACCCAGGAACGGATGGCCGAACTGAAGCTGTATCGGCACGATGAACCGGCGGAGCGGCAGGGGTTCAAGACGTTGCTGGCGGGGCCGAAGCACCCGGACTACGCAGCATTCTGCATCAGCGCCGGGCACGGCATCGGTTTTAACGATCAGAAGACGGTGGAGATCCGCGATCTGGTCAACGGCATCGCCGCGGGCGATCGCATGTGGCCGGACTTTGAAGAGGGCTGGAAGGTGTCGTGCGTGCTGGACGCGATAGCCGCCTCCGCCGAGCAGCGGCGCTGGCTGGAGATCAACCGCGATTGAAAAGAAAATGGCGCTCTCCGCGGACAGCGCCATTAATTTATTATGTTGCTAGCTTAATAGCTTATTAAATTAATTTTATAATAAGTAATTGGCTTGATAACTTAGAACGAGAAGCACGAACAGCCGAACGCGCCCCAGAAGGCATTCTCGTCCGACACCGGGATGCTGGAGCGGCGCGCGATGTCATGCTGGTGCGCGTGCACGCCGCACGGGCCGCAGCATTGGTGCGCCTGGCTCACTACCCCGACGCGGGCCGCCGCCGACGGCGGCGCGGAGCGGTAATGGCCCGGCACCTGGGTGACCGGCGACCACTCCGGCAGCACAGGCAGCGGCGGCGGCGCCAGCGGCGAGAAGCTGCCGGCGGCGTAGACCACCTTGCCGTCCACCACCGTCATTACCGACTCGATGCCTTTGATCTGCTCTTCCGGCACGCTGAAGTAGTCCTGCGACAGCACCGCCAAATCCGCCAGTTGGCCGACTTTGATCTGGCCTTTCTTGCCCTGTTCGGTGGAGAACCAGGCGCTGCCCTGGGTCCACAGCATCAGCGCCGTTTCGCGATCCAGCCGGGCGCTGTCGTCGTACATCGCCATGCCGCCGACGGTGCGGCCGGAGACCAGCCAGTACAGCGCCGTCCACGGGTTGTAGCTGGCGACGCGGGTGGCGTCGGTGCCCAGCCCGACCGGCAGCTCGGCCGCCAACATTTTCGCTACCGGCGGCGTATGTTTGGTGGCTTCGATGCCATAGCGGTCGGCGAAATATTCCCCCTGGAACGCCATGCGGTGCTGGACCGCAATGCCGCCGCCCAGCGCCTTGACGCGCTCGATATTGCGCTCGGTAATGGTTTCGGCGTGGTCGAACAGCCAGTGCAGGCCGTTGAACGGAATATCGCGGTTCACCTTCTCGAACACGTCCAGCATGCGGCTGATGGATTCGTCATAGGTGGCGTGCAGGCGGAACGGCCAGCGGTGCTCGACCAGATGGCGCACCACCCGCTCCAGCTCGTCTTCGGTGCCCGGCGGCAGATCCGGGCGCGGCTGCAGGAAGTCTTCGAAGTCGGCGGCGGAAAACACCAGCATCTCGCCGGCGCCGTTGTGGCGATAGAAGTCGGTGCCCTGGCCCGGTTTGAGCATGTCGGTCCACAGCTCGAAGTCTTCCAGTTCCTGCTTCGGCCGCTGGGTGAACAGGTTATAGGCGATGCGGATGGTCAGCTGCTTTTTCTCGTGCAGCTCGGCGATCACCTGATAATCTTCCGGGTAGTTCTGGAAACCGCCGCCGGCGTCGATGGCGCTGGTGAGGCCGAGGCGGTTCAGCTCACGCATGAACTGGCGGGTGGAGTTGACCTGCTGTTCCAGCGGCAGCTTCGGCCCTTTCGCCAGCGTGGCGTACAGGATCATGGCGTTGGGTTTGGCGATCAGCATGCCGGTCGGGTTGCCGTTGGCGTCGCGCTGGATCTCGCCACCCGGCGGGTTCGGCGTGTCTTTGGTGTAGCCGACCACTTTCAGCGCCGCGCGGTTGAGCAGCGCGCGATCGTATAAATGCAGAATAAATACCGGCGTGTCCGGCGCCGCCTGGTTGATTTCGTCCAGCGTCGGCATGCGGCGTTCGGCAAACTGGAATTCGGTCCAGCCGCCGACTACTCGCACCCATTGCGGGCTCGGCGTGCGCAGCGCCTGCTCTTTTAACATGCGCAGCGCGTCGGCCAGCGAAGGCACGCCTTCCCAGCGCAGCTCCAGGTTGTAGTTCAGGCCGCCGCGGATCAGGTGCAGATGCGAGTCGTTCAGGCCCGGAATGGCGGTGTGGCCGTGCAGATCGATCACCTGCGTTTCCGGCCCGGCGTGTTGCATGACTTCGGCTTCGCTGCCGACCGCCAGAAACTTGCCGTCGCGAATGGCGACCGCCTGCGCGGTGAGGTTTTGGCGGTCAACGGTGTGAAATTTGCCGTTGGTGAGGATCAATGAAGCGTGGTGGTTCATAACATTCTCCCGGCGAACCGCCTAGCGGCGGATCAGCCATTGATGAAAAACGCGAGTCACGATGGGCATCCACAGGTACACCACCAGGGCGACCACGGTGGCGTCATTGAGAAAATGGCCGAGCAGCGTGCCGTTCAACTGCGGCAGCGTCAGCCCCCAAAACCAGGGCACCAGATTGGTGGAAGGGAAGATCACCAGCAGGGTGATGATGAACTGCTTCCACTGGGGCGGTTGGCGCACGCCGGGGTTGGGCGGGGTAAACCAGAACTCCGCGCCGGGGCGGATCTCGATATGGTCATTCTCCAGCAACAGCGGAGTGACTTCTTCGATGTATTGCTTGCGCAGCGGCGAGTTGAGCCAGCGGTAGAGATTATCGACATTGTCGAAGCGGACCAGCACCGTATAGGCCTGTTCGCTGTCGGATGGGCGGATGACGTTGACGCCCAGATGGCCGGTGAAGCCCGCGGCGTCCGGCATGATGCGGTTCAGCCAGGCCTCATAGGCCTGCTCGTTCCCCGGCGCCAAACGGTGGGTGATCACCAGCGTGACATGCTGCGGATGGGCCATAAAACCGACTCCTGAAAATACCCCGGCGCGGGGCCGGGGCAGGGGGAATTATTTCACCGTGCGGGCCGGTGCGTGGTGCACCATGGTGTAAGCGTAGTCGACGCCCATGCCGTACGCGCCGCTGTGTTCGCGCACCAGCGCCATCACCGCGTCGTAGGTGTCTTTGCGCGCCCAGTCGCGTTGGTACTCCAGCAGCACCTGCTGCCAGGTCACCGGTACGGCGCCAGCCTGCACCATGCGATCGATCGAGCGCTCGTGCGCATCGACGGAGGTGCCGCCGGAGGTGTCGGTCACCACATACACTTCATAGCCGGCTTCCAGCGCCATCAGCGCCGGGAAGGTCAGGCACACTTCGGTCCACAGCGCGGAGATCACCAGCTTTTTGCGGCCGGTGGCTTCCACGGCTTTGACGAAGGCCGCGTCTTCCCAGGAGTTCATCGAGGTGCGTTCAATCGGGGTGATTTCAGGGTGTACCGCCAGCAGCTCCGGCCAGATATAGCCGCTGAAGCTTTCGGTTTCGACCGAGGTGAAAAGGGTAGGAACGTTGAAAATCTTGCCTGCCTTCGCCAAACCAACAACGTTGTTTTTCAGTTGCTGACGATCAATATTAGCCACGCCGAAGGCCATTTGCGGTTGATGATCGATAAAAATCAGTGCGGAGTTGTCTTTATCAAGCAGTTGAAACTTGGACATAATTTACCTTCCCAGTGATATTTCGGTTGAACATCTGATGAGTGTAACGCCGATAAAACCCATGGTAGGCAGAGGGCGATTTCAAAGATACCGCAGAATTTTTGCCGACTTGTTGAGTTTTTTTATACACGGGAGAAAACATGAGATTAAACCTGGAAGCGCTGCTGATTTTGGATGCGCTGGACCGGCACGGATCTTTCGCCGCCGCGGCCGCCGCACTGTTTAAAACCCCTTCGGCACTGAGTTATATGGTGCAAAAGCTCGAGAACGATCTCGACATCACCCTGCTCGATCGCTCCGGCCATCGGGCGAAGTTCACCGATACCGGCAAGCTGATGCTGGAAAAAGGGCGGGTGCTGCTGCGCGCGGCGCAGGATCTGGAACAGCAGGCGCGCTATGTCGAAAACGGCTGGGAAAGCGAGATCACGCTCGGGATCGACGCCTCCTTCCCGTTTGCCCGCCTGTTGCCGCTGATAGAAGAGTTCTACCGGCAGCATCACCATACCCGGCTGCGCTTCAGCCACGAGGTGCTGGCCGGCTCCTGGGAGTCGCTGGTTTACGGCTGCGCCGACATTATCATCGGCGCCATCTGCGAGCCGCCGTCGCGGGTGGGCTATGCGTTCAGCCGCCTGGGGCAGCTGGATTACGTGTTCGCCGTCGCGCCGCAGCATCCGCTGGCCGCGCTGCCGGAACCGTTGCCGAAGGATGAGATCCGTCAGCACCGGGCGGTGGTGGTGCGCGATACCTCGCGCGTCAACGCGCCGCAGAGCCTGAACCTGCTGGAAGAGCAAGACACGCTGACGGTCTTCGGCTTCGACGCCAAGCTGCAGGCGCAGCTGGCCGGGCTGGGCTGCGGCTATCTGCCGCGCGCCTTGGCGGAACCTTACCTGAACAGCGGCGAACTGGTGGCGAAACGCGTCGAATCGGAACGTTGCAACGACATCGCCTACTTTGGCTGGCGGGAAAGCGCCAGCGGCCTGGCGGCCAAGTGGTGGCGCGAGCGGCTGCAGCGTTACGCGGATGACGGTGAGGCTTACCCAGCGGCGCAGTAAGGGCGCTCGATAAAGATTAATCCCCAATAAGGACATAGGGAATGAAAAAGACACTAAGCCTGTTGGCGCTGTTGCTGTTGAGCGGCTGCGGCGCGGGCGCCGGGCGTCAGGCCGGCACCCCCTTGCCGTCGCCGCAGGCCGAGGCGCCGGTTGCGGCGCCGCTCAGCTATCCGGTGCGGGTGCATAACGCGGTGAGCCGCGAGCTGCGTTTGCCGGAGCACGCGCGCGGCCAACGCTGCACCATCAGCATCCGTTTGCGGCCGGACGGGAAACTGGCGAGCAGCAAGATCGTAAGAGGCGATGCGCCGCTGTGCGCGGCGGCCAACGCGGCGGTGCAGCGCGCGCAGTTTCCGCCGATGGCCAGCGCCACAGAGTACGCGCTGTTCAACGCCGTGGTGCTCGATTTCGTTCCCTGAAGGGATGTGACCGACGGGCCGCCTGCGCGGCCCGTTTTTTCTCGTTTCACCGTTTGCGTATTCACGCTTTTCCGCCAATAGTGTTCTCCGGGCATGCACCCAGACAATTTTTCATTGGCCGGCCAACGGGAGCAAAAGACATGAAAGGCGAGCATCATTATCAGGTCTCGGTGACCTGGCAGGGAAATCTGGGCGCAGGCACGGAAGATTATCGCGCTTATGGACGCGATCACCTGATCGGCGCCGTGGGCAAGGCAGATATCGCCGGCTCAGCCGATCCGGCCTTCCGCGGTGACGCGACGCGCTGGAATCCGGAGGATTTGCTGGTGGCATCGCTCAGCGCTTGCCACAAATTATGGTACCTGCATCTGTGCGCCACCTCGGGGATTTCGGTGCTGGCCTATCAGGACGATGCCGTGGGCGTGATGCGCGAAGACGCCGCGCGCGGCGGCTTTTTCACCTCGGTGACGCTGCGGCCGCAGGTCACGGTGCGCGACGGCGACGATCTGCAACTGGCGCAACAGCTGCATGAGAAGGCGCATCACCTGTGCTTTATCGCCAATTCGGTGAATTTCCCGGTGGCGTGCGAACCGCAGGCCGCGTACGCAACCCGCTGAATTTTCACTTAGCTTTGCCATTTTCGTTATTTTGAACGTCACTGCGGCTCACGGATACTGGGGGGAAATCCCCAACCGCGAGCCGCAGCATGTCCCACGCCCACTATTTGCACCCCGAACAACGCGACCGGATCCGGCGGCTTTATCAGCGTTGGTACTGGCGGCTGGAACTGCCCACCTGGGGGATCATGGCGGCAGTGTACGGCGGCTGGTTTGGCGTGGCGCATTATTGGCAGGCGCTGGGCCCGTGGCTTGGCACGCCGCTGCTGATCCTGCTGACCACCGGGTATATGTCGCTGCAGCATGAGCTGATCCACGGCCATCCGACGCGCCGGCCGCGCGTCAATCAGCTGTTCGGCCTGTTGCCGCTGGCGGTGTGGTATCCCTATGGGCTGTATCGCGATTCGCATCTGCGCCACCATCGCAATGAACACCTTACCAATCCGCACGAAGATCCCGAAAGTTACTACTTCAGCGCCGCGCAGTGGCGGCGTTATCCCCGCCTGTTGCCGCTGCTGGCCGCGGTGCGTAATACGCTGATCGGCCGGGTGCTCCTCGGCCCGGCGCTGGATATCGCCGCGACCCTGGCCGCGGCGGTGAAGGCGCTTGCCGGTGGCGCATGGCGCGTATGGGCGATGTGGCTGGTGCACCTGTCGTTGTTGGCGGCGCTGCTGCACTGGCTGCAGGCGCAGGGTATCGGTACGGCGTTTTACCTGTTGGCCATCAGCTATCCGGCGCTGGCGCTGACCAAGGTAAGATCGTTTTTTGAGCATCGCGCCGTGGACGCACCGCAGGCACGTTCTATTATTAATGAGGCGGGCTGGCCGTGGCGGCTGTTGTTTCTCAATCTGAACTACCATTTAGTGCATCACGATCTGCCCGGCCTGCCCTGGTATGGTTTGCGCGAAGTCTATCTGGCGGAACGCGAAGCGTATCAGCGCCGCAGCCAGGGATTTGTCGCGCAAGGCTACGGCGAGTGGCTGCGCGATTACGCGCTGACGCCGATCGACGTCGGCGTGCATCCGCTGAGCGCCGGCGAACGGCGGGAGGAACGCGGTGCCCGGCCGAAGAAAAACTTTATTGCGCGCTGGAAGCGCGTTTCTCAGGATTTTCCAACCGAACTGGCCCATGAGCCAGAAAACATATAACCAGAGGAAAAGTATGGCAATCACCTTATCACGCGGACGTTCCTTTGCCATCGCGCTGGCTCTGCTGGCCACCGGCGGCCTGGCGCAGGCGGCCGACTCGGTACGCGTCGGCTCCAAGATCGATACCGAAGGTTCGCTGCTCGGCAACATCATCGTGCAGGTGCTGGAAGCCAACGGCATCAAAACCACCAATAAGCTGCAGCTCGGCACCACCAAGGTGCTGCGCGGCGCCATTACCTCCGGCGAGATCGACATTTACCCGGAGTACACCGGCAACGGCGCGTTTTTCTTCTCCGATGAGAAAGATCCGGCATGGAAGAACGCCCAGGCCGGCTTCGAGAAGGTGAAACAGCTCGACTACGACAAAAACAAAATCGTCTGGTTGGACGCGGCGCCGGCCAACAATACCTGGACTATCGCCATTCGGCAGGACGTGGCGGACGCCAACCATCTCAAAACGCTGGCGGATCTCGGCAAGTGGATCAACGGCGGGGGCAAGTTCAAGCTGGCGGCCTCGGCGGAGTTTATCGAGCGGCCGGATGCGCTGCCGGCGTTCCAGAACGCCTACGGTTTCAAGCTGAATCAGGATCAGCTGCTGTCATTGGCCGGCGGCGACACGGCGGTGACTATCAAGGCCGCGGCGGAGCAGACCTCCGGCGTCAACGCGGCGATGGCCTACGGCACCGATGGCCCGGTGGCGGCGCTGGGGTTGCAGACGCTGGCGGACCCGAAAGGCGTACAACCCATCTACGCGCCGGCGCCGATCGTGCGCGAAGCGGCGCTGAAAGCGCACGCCAATCTGCCTGAACTGCTGAAACCGGTGTTCGCCTCGTTGGACGGGCCGACGCTGCAAAAGCTCAACGCGCAGATCGCTGTGGAAGGCCAGGACGCCAAACAGGTGGCGGCCGCTTACCTGAAAGAGAAAGGATTTGTTAAGGGATAACGCCGAGGTGCCCCCTCTTGCTACGGGAGAGGGGGAAAACCGATGGCGCCGGAGAGTTTCTTTGACTATTGCCGTAAAACATCGCGTGTTGTTAACGCTGTTCGTGCTGTTGCTGCTGGCCGCCTTCGGCCTGCCGTTCCTCAGTTATGCCCCCAATCGTCTGCTGTCGGGTAAAAGCCTGTCCTTATTCTCCCTGTTGCACGGCCCGGCGCTGTGGCTGCTGTTGCCGCTGGCGGCGTTGGCGATCCTCAGCCTGTTGCCGCCGACGCGGGGGCGTGCGCTGTTGACGGCGCTGGCCGCCTGCGGGGTGCTGACGCTGGTCTTTTGGATCGGCGGACAGGCCGCCGAACGCCTGGCGCAGGAGGGATCGCGCCTGGCGCGCACCTCCTGGGGCAGCGGTGCCTGGCTGACGATGGCGCTGAGCCTGCTGATCGCCGCCGACGCCATGACGCGCCTCACCGCGTCGCATCTGCGGCGAATGCTCGGCAACGCGCTGGTGCTGGTGCCGCCGGCGCTGCTGCTGTTCGGCCATCAGCTCGATCAGCTGTCGCTGCTGAAGGAGTATCACAATCGCCAGGAGGTGTTTGACGCCGCGCTGCTGCAGCACCTGACCATTCTGCTGGCGACGATGGCGCCGGCGCTGGCGATCGGCGTGCCGCTCGGGGTGCTGTGTTTTCGCTCCGAGCGCTGGCAGAGGCCGATCTTTTCCGCGCTGAACATTATCCAGACCGTGCCTTCCATCGCGCTGTTCGGCCTGCTGATCGCGCCGCTGGCGGGGCTGGCAGCGGCGGTGCCCTGGCTGGCGGAACACGGCGTCAGCGGCATCGGCATGGCGCCGGCGATCGTGGCGCTGGTGCTGTACGCGCTGTTGCCGCTGGTGCGCAGCGTGGTGGCGGGGCTGCAGAGCGTGCCGGCCGGGGTGATTGAATCCGCCACCGGCATGGGGCTGACGCGCGGGCAGATCTTCCTGCGCGTGCAGCTGCCGTTGGCGTTGCCCCTGTTCCTGACCGGCGTGCGCATCCTGGCGGTGCAAACCGTCGGCATGGCGGTGGTGGCGGCGCTGATCGGCGCCGGCGGCTTTGGCGCCATCGTGTTTCAGGGGCTGCTCAGCAGCGCGCTGGATCTGGTTCTGCTGGGGGTGATCCCGGTGGTCATGATGGCGGTCATCGTCGATTCGCTGTTTAAATTTTGGGTTTCAATCCTGGACGTATCGCGCCGATGATTCACTTTGAGCAAGTCAGCAAAATTTTTCAGGGCAAGCCGGCGGTAGACGATCTCACGCTGCACATCGCCGAGGGCGAATTCACCGTGTTGATCGGCACCTCGGGTTCCGGCAAGTCCACGACGTTAAAAATGATCAACCGCCTGATCGAACACGATCGGGGCAAGATTCTCTTTGCCGGTGAAGAGATCCAGTCGTTTAAACCGCAGGATCTGCGGCGGCGCATGGGCTATGCGATCCAATCGATCGGCCTGTTTCCACATTGGACGGTGGAGGAGAACATCGCCACCGTGCCGCAGCTGCTGAAATGGCCGCGCGCACGCATTCGCGATCGGGTTACCGAGTTGCTGGAACTGCTGCACCTGGAACCGGATCTGTTTCGTCGCCGCTACCCGCACCAGCTTTCCGGCGGGCAGCAGCAGCGGGTCGGAGTGGCGCGCGCGCTCGCCGCCGATCCCGAGGTGTTGTTGATGGACGAACCGTTCGGCGCGTTGGATCCGGTCACCCGCGCGGCGCTGCAGGCGGAAATCGCCCGCATTCATCAGATCTCGGGCCGCACCATTGTGCTGGTGACGCACGACATCGACGAGGCGTTGAGCCTGGCGGATCGCCTGGTGCTGCTCGATCAGGGGCGGGTGGTGCAACAGGGCACGCCGCTGACGCTGTTGACCGCCCCGGCCAACGACTTCGTGCGTGACTTCTTCGGGCGCAGCGATCGCGGCATCAAGCTGCTGTCGCTGGGGACGGTGGCGGAGCGGGTGCGGCCCGGTGTCGCCGGGGGCGAACCGATCGCCGCCGCCATGAGCCTGCGCGAGGCGCTGTCGGTGTTCGTGGCGCGCGGCAGCGACTGCCTGCCGGTGGTGGATGAACGGGGCGAAGCGTTGGGGGTTCTGCACTTCCACGATCTGATCGCCGGGCAGGCGCTGTCATGAGCGGGCGTCTCTGGCGCCTGCTGCGCGATCCGCTGCCCTGGACGCTGGCGCTGCTGTTGGCGCTGGTGTTCGGCATGGATCATCTGCGCGGCCTGTTTGCCGCCTGGTTCCCCGATCTGGACCGGCCCATTTATCAGCAGGACAGCTTTATCGCGCTGGTGGAGGCGCACCTGTCGCTGGTGGCGATCTCCAGCCTGATCGCGGTGGCTCTCGGCGTGGCGGCGGGCGTCGCCGTGACCCGACGCGGCGGCCGGGAGTTTCGTTCGCTGCTGGAAACGGTGGTGGCGGTGGGGCAGACCTTCCCGCCGGTGGCGGTGTTGGCGGTGGCGGTGCCGGTGATGGGCTTCAGCGAGCAGCCGGCGATCATCGCGCTGGTGCTGTACGGCTTGCTACCTATCCTGCAGGGCACGTTGGCGGGCATCGAATCGGTGCCGCCCGCCACGCGCGAGATCGCCCGCGGCGTGGGGATGAGCGCCTGGCAAATTCTGTGGCGGGTTGAACTGCCGCTGGCGGCGCCGGTGATTGTCGCCGGGATCCGCACGTCGGTGATCATCAACATCGGCACGGCGGCCATCGCTTCCACCGTCGGAACCAAGACGCTCGGTTCGCCGATCATCATCGGCCTGACCGGGTTTAACACCGCCTATGTGATCCAGGGCGCGGCGGTTGTGGCGTTGTTGGCTATTATCACCGATATGCTGTTCGAACGTTGGGTGCGTTATCTCACCGCCTGGCGTCAGCAGACGCTGGCGGCCACTCCGGCGGGGTAAGGGGGAAATGATGCAGGTGTCTCTACCGATGTACGGCGTTGGCCGGGAGCAGGCCGACGCTTTCTGGCAGGTCTTGCGCGGCAAGCTGCTGCGGCTGGGGCTGCCGGCGGCGCCGGAACGGCTCAGTTGGCCGGACGATTTAGCGCAGCATTGGCGGCGCGAGGATCTCTTGCTCAGCCAAACCTGTGGTTATCCGTTGGTCAGCAGCCTGCCGCAGGTGCAGCTGATCGGAACCTATCATTATCGGGTGGAGGGGTGCGACGGGCCAAATTACCGCAGCTGGCTGGTGGTGCGCGCAGGCGACTCCGGCGAACGGCTGGCGGATTTTCGCGGCCGGACGGTGGCGTATAACAGCACCGATTCCCAGTCCGGCTACAACGGTTTGCGCGCGCTGATCGCGCCGCTGGCGCAGGACGGGAAATTCTTCGGTGCGGCTATCGCCTCCGGGGCGCATTATCAGTCGCTGAAACTGATCCGCAGCGGGCAGGCGGATATCGCCGCCATCGATTCCATCAGCATGGAACTGCTGCGCCGCGCGCAGCCGCAGGCGCTGGAGGGGCTGAAAATCATTGGCCGCACGGCGGCAGTGCCGGGTTTGCCGCTGATCACCGCAGCCGGCACGCCGCCGGAACAGGTGGACATCCTGCGCGCCGGCGCCCGAGCGATGCTGGATGAGGCGGTCAGCGACCGCCTGCTGATCGGCGATTTCAGCCTGGTGCCGCGCTCGGCTTATCAGATTATCACCGTGCTGGAGCAGCAGGCAGCCGCACAGGGCGTAACGGCGCTCTAGCCGCCGTTACAGCAGGCCGCCGCCGTCGATATCGATCACGCTGCCGGTGACGAAACCGTTCTCCATCGCCAGCAGGTAACCCGCTGCGACGTCGGCCGCCTGGCCGATCCGGCCGACCGGCAGACTGACGCCCACGCGCTCGAACAGCGCCTGACGCTGCGCGGCGCCCATGCCGTCGTAGGCTTCGGTGGCGGTGATGCCGGGGCTGACCACGTTCACCCGCCGCGGCGCCAGTTCCTTCGCCAGCTGTTTACCGACCGCTTCCAGCGCGGCGTTGATGCCGGTTTTGATCAACTGACCGCCGAGGTATTTGCGCGACAGCTGGCCGGAGGTCAGGGTGATGGAGCCCCGCGGCGCCAGCGTCGGCAGCGCGGCCTGCACCGCGCGCAAGCTGCCCCAGAATTTGACGTTGAAGTCGGCCTGTGCCTGCTCAAAAGCAGTCTCCGCCAGCGGTTTCGCTTGCACCAGCGGCCCGGCGGTGATCACCAGATGGTCGAAAGCGCCGACGGCGGCAAACAGCGCATGCAGCGACGCTTCATCGGTCAGATCGGCCTGCATCAGATGCAGCGCGTCGTTTTTCTCCCCGGCGTGGGGAAGGCGGCGCGAAGCCAGCACCACTTCAGCGCCGCGCGCCGCCGCTGCGTAGGCCACCGCGGCGCCAATGCCGCTGGTGCCGCCCAGGATCACCAGCTTTTGTCGTTTCAGGGGGGAGTCAGGAATTGTCATGTTAAGGCCTCTTTTTAGGTAAGTTTCAACGGGATCTATCTTTCCTGATTGAAAATCACCTAACAATCGGCCTTGCTGACAAACTCTTATTAATATTTTTTAAAGATCATGCGGCGCTAAAGCGGGCGTTTAGCTTCTGATCCACGATGATTTCGAAATCGGTAAACAGCGCTCGGGGTTTCACTGAACGCCCCTGTTTTTCCAGTGCCACCAGGCCGTGCCCGCTCAGCGTTTTCAGCGTGGTGGACAGATTGCTGACCTGGCGCCCCGACAGTTCGGCCAACTGGCTGATGGTCTCGGGGCGGGCAGTGTCGATCAGACGCAGCAGGGCAATATTCTCGTTGCTGAGCACCTGGGCCAGCGCAATCATCGACGTAAACCACACTTTGGGCTCACGTTCCTGTGGCTGGTATTCCCCTTTTGCGATCGCCAGTGTGCGCTTGCGAATCAGTTCTTCAGGCATCACGCCAATCAGTGCTTTCATCATCAACCTCGGTTTTCTCTCTTGCGTATGACTTCGTCTATCCGGGTAAAAAAATCTTCCACCAACTGATAGGCGGAATGAAACTCGTAGGGTGAGCCTTTGTCCGTCGGGGAGTCATGTTGGTGATCGTAAACGACGCGGCCCGAAAATTTACCTTTGCGGGGTGTTTTAATGGCATGCGCGTTGTCTATGCCAAAAACCCGGGTATTGTGGTTATCATGCAAGGTCAAATTGTAACGGATGCCGTGAGGGATAAAGGCCGTTTGGGTCACCGTCCAAGCCTCGATTTTCCACCAATAGCCATCCTCACGATTGACCCGCGTGCCATGCAGGCTAAGGATGTAGTCCAGTCCGTTGTGTTCATCCATTGATCAAAGCTCCATTTATTATGATCTAATCATAACAATTGGGCGTTTTATCGTCAATCCGATACGCCGTGAATCCGGCTCTCTAAGAAGGGAAATACATGACCTCATTTGTCGATCTCGAGGTGTTTGTTCGCACGGTGGACGGCGGCAGTTTTTCCGCCGCGGCGCGCGCGCTGGACATGACGCCGGCGGCGGCCAGCATTGCGGTGAAAAGGCTGGAGCAGCAGTTGGGCGCGCGGCTGCTGGTGCGTTCCACCCGCAGCCTGAGGTTAACGGAGGAGGGGGCTCGCTATCTCGACAGCGCGCGCCTGGCGCTGGGCGCGTTAGCCGAAGGAGAGCAGGCGATCCGCGAGAAGCATCAGGGGTTGTCCGGGGTGCTGCAGATTTCCGCGCCGTCGGATTTTGGCCGCAATTTGCTGCTCTGCTGGCTGGATGAGTTCCGCCTGCAGCATCCGCATATTCAGCTGCAGCTTCTGATCAACGATCGGCAGGCCGACCTGTTCCGCGAACCGGTGGACGTGGCATTGCGCTTCGGGCCGCTGGCCGACTCTTCGCTGGTGGCGCTGCCGATCTTGCCGCAGCATCGGCGATTGATCTGCGCCAGCCCGGATTACCTGCGGCGTCACGGCGCGCCGCAAACGCCGGCCGATCTGGTTCGGCACAGCATTCTGGTGTATCAGCCCAGCGGCAAACGGCAGGTGGAATGGCGGCTGTGGCGCGGTGAGGAGGGGGTCGAAGTGCCGCTGAACGGCAGCTATTTTACCGATGACGGCGAGGTGGCGCGGCGCTGGGCGCTGGCGGGGCACGGCGTGGTGCGCAAGTCGGCGATCGACGTGGTGGCCGACATTCACGCCGGGCGGCTGGTGCAACTGTTGCCGGAATGGCGCAGCGACGCGGTGCCGATCAATCTGGTCTGCCCGCATCGTTCGCAGGTGTCGGAACGCGTCAGGCAGCTGCAGCGCTTTTTACAGCAGCGCTGCCAGCGTTGGATGGACGATCACTTGGCCTGAAGGGTTTCGGTTTGCGCCGGCGTGGCGGCGGTATCCCCGGCAGGCGCGCTTTCTTCGTGCGGGGTGGTGGAACGGGTGTAGATGTTCAGCCCGGCGAGGAATACGCCGCCCAGAGAACCGAAGGCGCACAGGGCGATGACGATGACGAACGCTTTTTTCAGCATAGGAATAATTTCGCAGGTTGCTTGGAACAGCGGGAATTATAGCCCCTTCGCCGGGTGAAACAAGAATCGTTTTTAACGGCGGCCCGCAGACCGCCCTTTGTGATCATCGCCGTTCGCAGTCGATGGCCTGTACGTTGGCCGGGCGGGCGAACAGGTATTTTCCCAGCGTCACCAGCACCACCGCCGCCACGATGATCACCAGCGCCAGCCACTCGCGCGGCGCCAGCGATTCACCGGCGAAACCGATGCCGAGCAGCACCGCCACCACCGGGTTGACGTAGGCATAGCTGGTGGCGACCGCCGGGCGCACGTTCTTCAACAAGAACATATAGGCGCTGATCGCCAGCATCGAACCGAAGACGATCAGATAGCCCAGCGCCAGAAAGCCGCCGGTGCTCGGCATCTGAACGAGGCGCTCGCCGCTCAGCTGGCTGGCTGCCAATAACACCACGCCGGCGACCAGCATCTCCGCCGCGCCGGCCATCGGCCCGGCCGGCAGCGAGATGCGCGATCCCAACACCGATCCGAAGGCCCAACTGGCCGACGCCAGCAAAATCAGCAGCGCGCCGGTCGGATTGCCCACCAGGTTGTTGCCGGTATTAAGCAGCACGATGCCCACCAACCCGAGCGCGATGCCGGCCCATTCCAGCTTGGTGTTGCGCATGCCCCACAGCAGGCTGAAGCAGAGGGTGAACAGCGGCACCGTCGCCACCATCACCGCCGCGATGCCGGACGGCACGTGTTGGTGTTCCGCCACCGTCACCAGGCCGTTGCCCACCGTCAGCAGCAGAATGCCGATGGCGCCGGCGGCCAGCCACTGCTTCGGCGTCGGCAGCGCGTGGCCGCGCCAGGCCAGGAAACTGAACAGCACGATGCCGGCTAGCAGAAAGCGAATCCCGGCCATCATCAGCGGCGGCCACTGTTCGACGCCCAGACGAATGACGAAATAGGTGGAACCCCAAACGATATATAACGTGAACAACGCCCCGATCAACGGCAGGACGCTACGGCTTTGTTGGCTAAGCATAGGATTGTATTTTGCGGGAATGATTATTATTAGAACGCTCAGTAAACCCGATCGGGCAACCGATAAGCAATGGCCTGCGGCATTATTTTTCCGGCGGCCGAAAGCCGTTCAATGGCCTTGCTGTTTCCACTGCAGCCAACTCACGGCCGGCAGATAAATCGACCAGCCGATGGCCAGCAGCAGCAGCATGAACTCCGGCGGCATGCCGGGGCAGCAGGGCGTCCAGTTTCCAGGACACGGCGTAGGCGAAGGGGCCGAGGGCTGCGCCCAATACCGCCAGCGGCCAGGGCGCCGCTCTGACCACGTCCAACAGCCAATACCACCAGCAGCCGAAGCCGATCCACAGCGCGATGGTCCAGAGCGGCAGGCCGTGTTGCCCGCTGTAATGCAGCACGCCGCTGTAGCTCCACAGACCATCCATGCCGATGCCGCCCAAGGCGGCCAGGGCGGCGCCCTTGCGGCGGGCGGCGGGGGTAAAGATCAGCGCCAGCGCCGCACCGGCCAGCAGTATGCCGTTGAGCCGATCGCGAGTCAGCAGCGCCAGCAGCCAGCAGACGCCCAGCCCCAGCGTCGCCAGCCAGAATCCGGCATGCGGCTTCTTCATCGTTCAACTCCCGTGGGGTTACTCTGCCGCCGTGCGCAGCGCGCCGACGGAGGTGTCAGAACGGGCGCAGGGCCCGTTGTTTGCCTGAATATTCGATAATTCAACCTTAGAAGGGAAGGTGCGGGGTGCACAAGCAGAATAATCTGTACCGGTTGAAAACGCGGGCAAAAACCGGTGTTACAAGAGAGAAATCCGGTAGGCGCAGCGGCGAGAGCCGGCCAGAATGTGTTCGGCGCGCTCCACCTGCGCCTGCAGCACTTCGGTGAAGATGCTCAGTTCAGCGCGGCAGAAGCCCTGGCAGACGGTGGCGGCGGCGCAGATCGGGCAGTGGTTTTCCACCAGCAGATAGGCGCCGTCTTCCTCCTGACGCCATTCGGCCATATACCCTTCGCGGCAGCGGATCTCGGTGAGGCGCGCCACGCGTTCGCGCAGATCGGTGGCGCCGATCATCGCCTGCTTGTAGTTGATGCGGTTTTCCTGCTCACGGGTCTCGATCAGCAGGTCGATCGCCTGTTCACCCAGCTTGTCACGCACGGTGCGCAGCAGCTGCACCGTCAGATCCGCATGGGTGTCCGGAAAGCGTGCGTTACCGGCGGCAGTCAAATGCCACAGCTGCACCGGGCGGCCCACGCCGCGCGTTTCCGCGATCGCTTCGACCAGCCCCTCTTTCGCCAGCTTGACGAACTGCTGGCGGGCCGCTTCACCGGTGGTGCCGAGCACTTTTCCTGCGTCTGAGGCTTGCTGCGGGCCGCGGGTCTTCAATAGCGTCAGCAAGCGGTCACTGACCGATTGTGCGGTGCTGCCGCCATTTTCCAAGTTTATTCTTGACATATTTCTCCGCCTCGCCCTAACTTATTCCAAGATAACTCTTGTTAAATTTAACGCAATCTCATGACCAACTCAATGCCATTCCTCTGAAAACAGGACAACAACCGTGATAACCCATGACGATAGCCGCTGGAGCGACCTTTTCTCCGGCAAAAATGCGGCCAGTGCGATCGCGCTCTCGCTTGGCGTGGCGCTGCATGCCATCAATATTCTGGTCGCCACCACCATTCTGCCCTCGGTGGTGCAGGATATTGGCGGTCTGGATCTCTATGCCTGGAACACCACGCTGTTCGTGGTGGCGTCGATCCTTGGCTCCGCGCTGTCGGCCCGCCTGCTCAGCGGCTACGGCGCGCGCAACGCCTATCTGGTCGCTTCGCTGTTTTTCATCGCCGGAGCGGGGCTGTGCGCGCTGGCACCGAGCATGCCGGTGATGCTGATCGGCCGCACGGTGCAGGGATTCGGCGGCGGGCTGATCTTTGCGCTCTCCTACGCGATGATCAATCTGGTGTTCGAGCAGCGATTGTGGCCGCGCGCCATGGCGCTTATCTCGGCGATGTGGGGCATCGCCACGCTGGTCGGCCCGGCGGTAGGCGGCATTTTCGCCGAGTTGCACGCCTGGCGTTGGGCCTTCGGCATTCTGCTGCCGATCATGGCGCTGTACGCCGCGTTTACCTTCCTCATCCTGCCCAAGGGCCAGGCGCAGCAGGCGGCCGCGCCGCTGCCGACCGCGCAGCTGCTGTTGCTGACCGTGGCGGTGCTGGTGGTGTCCGCCGGCAGCCTGGCGCACAGCGTCTGGATCAACCTGGCGGGCATCGCGCTATCGCTGGCGCTGATGGCCTGGCTGATGAAGCGCGAGGCGCGCTCGCGCGCGCGCCTGTTGCCGCATGGCGCGCTGCGGCGCGGCTCATCGTTGGCGGCGCTCTATATTACGGTGTCGTTGCTGGTGATCGGCATGACCAGCGAAATCTTCGTGCCCTATTTCCTGCAGTTGCTGCACGGCCAGTCGCCGCTGCTCTCCGGCTATATCGCCGCGACCATGGCCGCCGGCTGGACGTTGTCCGAAATCCTCAGCTCCGGCTGGCGCGGGGCGGGCATTCGCCGGGCGATCGTCAGCGGGCCGCTGTTCGTGCTGGTGGGCCTGCTGGCGCTGGCGATCCTGATGCCGACGCCCTCCGGCGGTCACTGGCAGGCGCTGACCCCGATCGTCATCGCGTTGTCGCTGGTGGGATTCGGCATCGGCTTCGGCTGGCCACATCTGCTGACGCGCATTTTGCAGGTGGCGCCTGAAGCGGACAAAGACATCGCCGGCGCCTCGATCACCACGGTGCAGCTGTTCGCCACCGCATTCGGCGCGGCGCTGGCGGGGATGACCGCCAACCTGGCGGGGCTGAACGATCCGGGCGGCGCGGCGGGCGCGGCATCGGCGGCGCGTTGGCTGTTCTTGGCGTTCGCGCTGGCGCCGCTGCTGGCGGTATTCAGCGCCTGGCGCTGCGCCGCGATCGTGCCGCCGGCCGCCGAGACGGGCAATTTTGTACCCAACCCGTCCTCGCGCGAGTGCTAGAACGCTTCTCCTCATTCGGCGATGTTTGCGGTGATCCTGGCGTTATTCCTGCGCGACATTGTTAAAATCCGCTTGCTACATCTCTAATTTGAGATTATTTCTCTTATATGGGATTTTCAAGCGGAGTGTGAACGATGGATAACGGTCTGGACAATGCCGACCTGAGGTTGGCGCAGCGGCTGGCGGATTTGCGCCAGCAACGGGCGTGGTCGCTGGAGGAGCTGGCGCAGCGCACCGGCCTTAGCCGGGCGACGCTCTCGCGGGTGGAGCGCGCCGAGACCAGCCCGACGGCGTCGTTGCTGAACCGGCTGTGCGCCGCCTATGGGTTGACCATGTCGCGCCTGCTGAGCGAGATCGAAGACGAGCCGCCGGAGCTGTTGCGGCCGCAGCAGCAACCGGTGTGGGTCGATCGCGCCAGCGGTTTTCACCGTCGCTCCGTTTCTCCCCCCGCTGCGTTGTATAAGGCTGAATTTATCGAAGCCCGGCTCGATGCCGGCGCGCAGATCGATTACGACCTGCCGTCGATTCCGGCGTTGGAGCACCATCTCTGGCTGCTGTCCGGGCAGTTGGAGTTGACGCTGGAAGGGCGCGTTTTCCGGTTATCATCCGGCGACTGCCTGCGCTACCGCCTGTTCGGCGCCTCCCGTTTCCATGTCCCCGGCGATGAGCCGGCCCATTACACCCTCGTTATCTGCAGGCCATAGCCATGATTGAATTGCAACAGTGGGACGCCGGCGCGGCGCAAAGCGCCATTGTCGAATTGGCCGAGATGCTGCACGCCAGCGTGGCGCACGGCGCCAGCATCGGTTTTGTCATGCCCTTTACGCTGACGCAGGCGCAGGCGTTTTGGCAGGGGGTGCTGCCGGCCATCGCGCGGGGAGAGCGTGCGATGCTGGTGGCGCTCGCGAACGGCCGGCCGGTTGGCACCGTGCAGCTGTTACTGGCGATGCCGGACAACGGCCGTCACCGGGCGGAAGTGGTCAAGCTGATGGTGCACCCGCAGGCGCGGCGGCAGGGCGTCGCCCGGCTGTTGATGCAGGAAGTGCAGGCGCTGGCGGCGCGTCATCGCCGCAGCCTGTTGGTGCTGGATACCCTGAGCGGCAGCGCGGCGCAGGGGCTGTACCGTCAATTGGGGTTCGAGGCGGCGGGCGACATCCCGCAATACGCCCGCGCCAGCGACGGCGGGGCGTTGGAGGCCACCTGCTATATGTACAAACTGCTGTGAGCGTTAGCGCCCGCGCCAGGCTTTGATCGCCTGCTGGCGCACCTGCAGCTTTTGCTGCGGCGTCAGCTTGTTGTAGTCGCGAGCCAGGCCGCTTTCCCAGTCGCCGTACATCGGGTTGGGTAGTACGATGAATTCGGTGCCGAACTTAGCCTGGTTCTCGCTGACGAACGCCCGGCGCTGCGCATTGTCCTGGTGGTAAGTCGCGGCGCCGAAGTCGTTCAGGTTGTCGCCCGCGTACACCACGATGTCATAGCCGGCTTGTTTGATGGCGTCGAAGCGCGCCTGTTTATTGGCGGTGTCGGTGCTGAGCAGCACGGTTTTTGCCGACAGGCCGGTGAAACCGAGCTTCTGCATGTTGGCCACCGTGGCGGCGTAGTCGCTCTGTTTACGGTTCGACACGTAGAACATGGTCCCC
This sequence comes from Serratia sp. B501, assembly GCF_051172315.1. Lineage (NCBI taxonomy): Bacteria > Pseudomonadati > Pseudomonadota > Gammaproteobacteria > Enterobacterales > Yersiniaceae > Serratia > Serratia sp. B501. The sequence goes on along the minus strand of NZ_JBPIZB010000002.1, from coordinate 339,741 downwards.
TGATGGGCGTTAACATAGCGGGCGAACGCCACTGCGCCCGGCACCGCGGCGGCCTGTTCGGCCTGCGTCCATTTGGCCCAAGTCGCGCCGTCGTACGGTCGGCCCTGCTGCGCCTGCCAGCCGGAGTAGGCGCTGTTATCCAGCATGGTTTCATCCAGATCGACCACCACCGCCTTTTTACGGCCTGGCGCGGCCCTGGCCTGATCGAAGGCGCGCTGCGCGCTGTTGAACGCCTGATGCGCCAGCGCCTGGTATTCGCCGGACTGTTGGAACCAGTTGACCGCCAGCACCGATTGATCCGCCAACCGCTGCTGGGCCTGCGCGTCGGCGTGCGGTGACTGCGCGCAACCGGTCAAGGCCAGCAGCGCGACGCCCATCGCCGCGCCGAGGGTGAGTGTGCGTACCTGTTTTCCTGCCATTGTTATCTCTCTTTTTTATTGTGGGCTGTCCAGCAGCATATCCATCTCGAACTGACGCAGGGGATCCTGCCGCCAGCCAAGATGCGTAAAGAAGGGGGCGGCCACCTCGGGCACAAAAACGTTGGCGGTCAGCGGCAAAGGGGCGAACTGCGCTTGCAGAGCGGCCAGCAAGGCGCGGGCATGCCCCTGGCCGCGATGCTGCGGCGGCACGTAGATCAGGCGCAGCCAGCAGTGCTCGGCGCCGGGCATCACCACGGCGTAGGCTTGGCGTTCGAGGGTATAAGCGCGCGGTTTGCCCGGCAGTTTGAACAGCGATTCGGGGGCGATCAGCCAGGGCAGGTCGGTGGCGCCTTCCGCCGTCAGGCGATGGCTGACGGTCAGCGGATCGACGGCCTGCAGCACCGCCTTGCCTGGCGGCACGGCCGCCGGCGCCTGATGGCCGGTCAGGGTGCGCACGATGCGCAGCCCGGCGCGGTGGTACAGCGCCAGCGCGGCTTCGTTGCCTTCGATCACTTCCAGCGACAGCCGATGGTCGCCGCGCTGACGGGCATCCGCTACTACCCGCTGCATCAGCGCCTTACCCAGCCCCTGACCGCGCATCTCGGGGCGTACGGAAAAGGCCGCGATCCGGCTGTGCCGGCCGCGGCGGGCGATCAGCGCCACCGCCACCGGTTCATTGCGATGGGTGACGATCAGGCTGTCGTTCAGGCTGAGATCTTCGGCGCCGAAGCGGGCGGCGAAGGTCGGCCCGTCGAGGACGAAACGCACGATATAGTTTTCAAAACAGTGGTTGAGGATGTTCGCCAGTTCGTCGCTGCTGTAGCGCACGGCGTTGTGATAGTTAAACCGACTGTCGTTATGCATGGCTGATTCCGCTCGGGGGAAAGCTATACATGTAGACCCGTTTGTTTGGCAAGGCAAGCAGGGGCATTCGCCGGCGGGGAAAATAAAAACAAAAAAGCCGGACGCAGCCGCCCGGCGAAATAAAACTCTGGGTATCAAGTGACGCTAAAGTTTGCAGTGGTGGTTATTCATTCATCACATCAGAACTGATAGGTCAGGGCGACGGCAATCACGTTGTCGTCTTTCAGACCCAGCTTATTATTGCTGTCGAGCTGGTTGATTTTATAATCCACATAGGTCGACATGTTCTTGTTGAAATAGTAGTACGCGCCGACGTCGATATATTTCACCAGGTCGGTATCGCCGATGCCTTCAATATCTTTGCCCTTCTGCTGAACGTAGCCCAGCGATGGACGCAGACCGAAGTCGAACTGATATTGCGCAACCAGTTCCAGGCCTTCGGCTTTATTGGCGAAGCCGCTGACGGAAGTGGAGCGGTTATTGATGGTGGCGGTGCCGGAAATTGGCGCGATGTTGCGGCTTTCCGAGTAGGTCGCGGCCAGGTAGACATCGTTGTTGTCATACTTCAGACCGGCGGCCCAGATATCGGCCTTGTCGCCTTTACCGAAGGTGCCCGCTTTCTGACTGGCGGTGCGGTTGGAAGAGGCATAGGCGGCGCCCACGCTCAGGCCGTCGATGATTTCATAGCTGGAGGAAAGGCCCCAGCCGTCGCCGTTCGCCTTGCTGGCGGAGCGGCCGTCGTTTTCGTTCTTGCCCTGATACTGGACGGCGAATTTCAGGCCGTCGACCAGACCGAAGAAGTTGTTATTGCGGTAGGTGGCGACGCCGTTGGTGCGGCCGTTCATGAAGTTGTCGGTTTTGACGTATGCGTCGTCGCCGAATTCAGGCAGCATATCCGTCCAGGCGCCGACGTCGTAAATAATGCCGTAGTTGCGACCGTAGTCGAAAGAACCGAGGTCTTTATATTTCAGACCGGCGAAGCCCAGACGCGTTTTAGTGTCTTTGGTGCCGTCGGATTCAGAATGGTTAGCGGCGATCTGATATTCCCACTGGCCGTAACCGGTCAGCATATCGTTAATCTGAGTCGCGCCTTTAAAGCCGATACGGACGTAGGTTTTATCGCCATCGTTGCCGGCATCATCGGAGAAATAATGCAGGGCTTTCACACGACCGTAAAAATCGAGCTTGTTGCCGTCTTTATTGTAGATTTCTGCTGCCTGTGCCGCTTGCGCAAGTAAAAGTGCCGGAATAATAACGGCCAGAAGATTACGTTTCATGGGTTACCCTGCTTTATTCGATTAAAAGACGCTATCATCAGTTGCATTGCTGCTTTACTGTGCCGTCCGGTTGTTGGCGGCGGAGAATTTTTACCGTAGTAATGTGATCTATTTATGACAAAAAATTCATTTTCATGTCGAACGATTAAAAAAGTCGCGCAAAGGGTGAATTTTTTCTGCAACCGACGGTCTGCGGCTGGTCTACAGTTACCGATAGCCTGATCGGTTTCCGGAGGAATCATGCACGATACTTATACATTGTTCGGTACGCAGGGGTGTGGCTCGACCATCGTGGCCGCCGCGTTGGTGCTGACCGCGTTCCCCTGGGGCTACGAGGAAGTGGATTACACCCAGGACGGCCCGGAGCGGGATCGCCTGTTGGCGTTGAACCCGCTCGGTCAGGTCCCCACTCTGGTGCTGCCTGATGACGAAGTGATGACGGAGAGCGCGGCGATTATCCTGCTGCTGCACGATCGCGCGCCGCACGCCGAATTGGCGCCGCCCGGCGGCTCGCCGCTGTTGCCGCGCTTTTTGCGCTGGCTGTTGTTCATCAACGCAGAGATTTATCCCACTTTCACCTACGCCGACCATCCGCAGCGCTGGCAGCCGAAAACGGAAGGGGCGGAACAGCTGAAAAACGCAGTGATGAGCTATCGCGAGCGTTTATTGCGGCAGTTGAACGCCGCCGCCGGTGCCGCCGGCCCGTGGTTTCTCGGCAAGAGCTTCAGCGCGCTGGATCTGTACGTGGCGGTGATGTGCAACTGGCGGCCGGGGCGCGCGTGGTTCCGGCAACACTGCCCGCGGCTTTACGCCATCGCCGAACGGGTGGAGCAGCGGCCGGAGCTGAATGCGCTGCTGAGCGCCCATTTCGACGGCGTTGCGCCGCTGGAATCGTAATATCTCCCCGCCGTCGGCGGGGAACCCTCCCGTTTTTCTGAACCGAGACTGCCGAAAATCCCGATTTTCACTCGCCTCGTCGGCGGGTAGCGTAAGGCTATCCGCAACTGACAGGAGAGTGTGATGCAATCAGAATCCCGGGCCGGACAACAGGCGTTCGGCGATATCGCCCCCAAGCTGGCGCAGCTCAGCGACAGCGTCTTGTTTGACGATGTCTGGCAGCGGCCAGAGCTGAGCCCGCGCGAGCGCAGCCTGATCACCGTCGCCGCGCTGGTGGCGCTCAACCGCCTGGAGCAACTGCCGTTTCATCTGCAGCTGGCGCAGCGCAACGGCGTGGCGCATCAGCAGCTGGCTGAGCTCATCACCCACCTGGCGTTTTACGCCGGCTGGCCCGTGGCGGCGTCGGCCGTGGCGCGCCTGCGCGAGCTGGAACCGGAGGCGCCCCATGCCGTTTAGCCGCATCGCCCTGCATCAGGGCAAATCCGCCGACTACCTGCAAACCTTGTCCGACAGCCTGCATCAGGCGCTGGTGGAGGCGTTCGAGGTGCCGCCGGCGGACAGGTTTCAGGCGATCGATCAATACCGCCCCGGTGAGCTTATCTACGATCGCGACTATCTCGGCGGGCCGCGCAGTGCGGATTTCGTGCTGTTCTACATCACCGCCGGGCGGCCGCGCGACAGCGACACCAAGCGGCGTTTTTACCGGCGGTTGGCGACGCTGCTGGCGGAGAACCTGCGGCTGAACCCCGAGGATGTGATGGTGGTGATCGCCACCACCCAGTTGGACGAGTGGTCGTTCGGCGGCGGTCGCGCCTCGATGATCGATCCGCAGGCGTAACTCGGGCTGACGCCGCCGGCGGTCTGTGGGACAATAGCGCCATCATTTCGTTTAGATAAGAGTTGAATGGCGCTCTCCTCCGCAGTTAAAGATCAGATTGGCCAGTGGTACAAAGCCCTGCAGCAGCAAATACCGGATTTTATTTCCCGCGCGCCCCAGCGTCAGATGATCGCCGAGGTGGCGAAGACGCTGGCCGGCGACTACCCGCGCCATCTGGCGATCGAGGCGCCGACCGGCGTCGGCAAAACGCTGTCTTACCTGATACCGGGCATCGCCGTCGGGCGGGCGGAGAGCAAACCGCTGGTGGTCAGCACCGCCAACGTGGCGCTGCAGGATCAGATCTACAGCAAGGATTTGCCGCTGCTGAAGAAGATTATTCCCGATCTGAAATTTACCGGCGCCTTTGGCCGCGGGCGTTACGTCTGCCCGCGCAACCTGGCGGCGATGAGCACCGACGTTAGCCAACAGGGCGATCTGACGCTGTTTCTCGACGACGAGCTGGCGCCGTCCAGCGGTGAAGAGCAGGCGCTGTGTCAGAAACTGACCAAGGCGCTGGCCCGCTTTGAGTGGGACGGGCTGCGCGATCACTATCAGCAGAGCATCGACGATCCGCTGTGGGCCAAGCTGAGCACTGACAAGGCCAACTGCCTGGGACGCAACTGTCACTACATTCGCGAATGCCCGTTCTATATCGCCCGCAAAGAGATTGAGAGCGCCGACGTGGTGGTGGCCAACCACGCGCTGGTGATGGCGGCGCTGGAGACGGAATCGGTGCTGCCGAACCCGAAAGAGCTGCTGCTGGTGCTGGACGAAGGCCACCATTTGCCGGAGGTGGCGCGCGATGCGCTGGAGATCGACGGGGAAATCACCGCGCTGTCGACCAACCTGCAGTTGGACATGATCGTGCGCCAGGTCGAACAGTGCATGACGCAGTACCGGCCGAAGAATCCGCCGGGGCTGGCCAACAGCGAACGGCTGAAGAACCATTGCGAGGAGCTGCGCGAGCTGGTGCAGATCTTCGAGCATCAGGTCAGCGCCTACCTGCCCGGCGACAGCGTGGCGGCCGAGCACCGTTTTGAAATGGGCGAGCTGCCTGCGGAGATGGTGGAGAGCTGCGCGCGGCTGTTCAAACTGACCGATGCGCTGCGCGGGCTGGCGGAGTTCGTGCTTAACGATCTTACCGAACAGACCGGCAAGCACGACATCATGCGTCTGCACCGCTCGATCATTCAGATGAGCCGCACGCTGGGCTATCTGGAGGCGATGAGCAAGCTGTGGCGGCTGGCGGCGCTCGACAAGTCGTCCAACGCGCCGATCTCCAAATGGGTCACGCGCGAACTGCGCGATAACGTCACCCATCTGTATTTGCACTGCGTCGGCATTCGCGTCAGCGATCAGCTGGAAAAGCTGCTGTGGCGCAAGGTGCCGCACGTGGTGGTCACCTCGGCCACGCTGCGTTCACTGAACAGCTTCGCGCGTTTGCAAGAGATGAGCGGGCTGAGCGAGAAGGCCGGCGATCGCTTCGAAACGCTCTCATCGCCGTTCAATCACGTCGAACAGGGCAAGATTGTCATTCCGCAGATGCGCTATGAACCGGCGCTCGCCAACGAGGCGGAGCACCTCGAGGAAATGGCGCGGTTTTTCCGCGCCGAGCAGGCGAGCGGCAAGCACAAAGGCATGCTGATCCTGTTCAGCAGCCACCGGGCGATGCAGACTTTCCTCAGCTACGTGACCGATCTGCGGCTGATGCTGCTGGTGCAGGGCGACCAGCCGCGCTACCGGCTGGTGGAAGAGCACCGCAAGCGGGTGGAGAAGGGTGTCGCCAGCGTGCTGGTGGGGCTGCAATCGTTCGCCGAAGGGCTGGATCTGAAAGGCGAACTGCTGACCCAGGTGCATATTCACAAAATCGCGTTCCCGCCGATCGACAGCCCGGTGATCATCACCGAAGGCGAGTGGCTGAAATCGCTGAAGCGTTATCCGTTCGAAGTGCAGAGCCTGCCGAGCGCCTCGTTCAACCTGATCCAGCAGGTCGGCCGCCTGATCCGCAGCAACCAATGTTACGGCGAGATCGTGATCTACGATCGCCGGCTGTTGACCAAAAACTACGGTTCGCGGCTGTTGGCGTCGTTGCCGGTGTTCCCGATTGAGCAGCGCGCGGTGCCGGAGGCCGACAAGGCGCATCTGGCGGCGCTGAAATCCGCCGCCGACGCGGCTAAAAAAGAGAAGAAGCGCGGCAACCCTTTCGCCCGCAAACGGCGGCGTTGATCAGAGCAGCGGCGGCAGGCGGCGCTTGACCGGCGTGGTTTTCACGATCGAGGTGTTGCTCTGCGCGTGCTCGGCCAGCCGATCGAGGGTGTGGTCGAGCTGTTCCATCGAGTGCGCCACCAGCCGCACGATAAAGCAGTCTTCGCCGGTCACCTTATCGCATTCGACCACTTCCGGGATCGCCTGAATCAGCTGTTCGACCTTCTTCAGCATGCCCGGCAGCGGCTTGATGCGCACCAGCGACTGAAAGGCGTAACCCACCGCCTGCAGATTGACGTTCAGGGTATAGCCCTGGATCACGCCGCTTTCCTCCAGCCGCCGCAGTCTTTCCGACGTGCTCGGCGACGACAGGCCCACCTGCGCGCTCAGCGTTTTCAACGATGCGCGCGCATCTTCCGCCAGAATGGTCAGGATTTGGCGATCGATATCATCCATAACGCCTCCGTTAGGTTTTTTCTTGATTGTGGCTGCGAGAAAAAGGCAGTTAAGCATATCTGCCTTTTTTATGCTATGGAAAGCCGCCCTGCGAAGCCGCAAGCTATGTCTCTGGGCAAGCTTTGAGGAACGCAGAATGAATGCAGAGATAAAACGCGGCTCGCTGGAGATGGCGGCGGCGATGCTGATTTCCGGCTCCATCGGCTGGTTTGTGCTGATGTCCGGCCAGCCGGTGGTCAACGTGGTGTTTTGGCGCTGCGCGGTGGGGGCGCTGGTGCTGCTGGCGGTGTGCGGCGCGCTGGGCCAGCTGCGCCGCGATGCGCTGACGCGCGCCACGCTGCTGCTGGCAATCGCCGGCGGCGTCGCGCTGGTGATCAACTGGCTGCTGCTGTTCGCCGCCTATTCCTATGCCTCTATCTCCATCGCCACCGCGGTGTACAACACCCAGCCGTTTATGCTGGTGGGGCTGGGGGCGCTGTTTCTGGGGGAACGGCTGACCGCCCGCAAGTTGCTGTGGTTGGGGCTGGCGTTCGGCGGCATGATGCTGGTGGTGCTGGCGCAGCCGCGGCAGGCGGGGGAGCAGAGCCATTATCTGGCGGGCATCGCGCTGGCGCTCGGCGCGGCGTTTTTCTACGCCCTGATGGCGCTGGCGGCCAAGCGGCTGAAGGGCACGCCGCCCCATCTTATTGCGCTGATCCAGGTAACGGTGGGGGCGGTGATGCTGCTGCCGCTGGTGGATTTTCATGCGTCGGCCAGCGTGGGGCAGTGGGGGATGCTGGCGACGCTCGGCGTGTTGCATACCGGCCTGATGTACGTGCTGATGTACGGCGCGTTGCAGAAGCTGCCGACTCACCTGATCGGCTCGCTGTCGTTCATCTACCCGATCGCCGCCATGCTGGTGGATCGCCTGGCGTTTGACCACCGGCTGTCGGCATGGCAACTGCTGGGGACGGCGATCATCCTGCTGGCGGCGGCGGGCATGAACCTGCTGGGCGAGCGGCGAGCGCGACTGCTGCCGGCCTCGGACGGCCGGCGCGCCGGCTGATGCTCAGTTCGGTTTTTTCAGCCGGCGCCATAAAGTGGTGCGGCTGATCCCGAGCAACCGGGCGGCGGCGGCGTGGTCGCCCCCGCACCGCGCCAGGGCTTCGCGGGCGGAGACGGGCGCCGCCGGCGTCTCGGGCGGCGGGGCCACCGCCAGCTCCGGCAGCAGCCACTGCAGGGTCTCGCCGCTCGGCGCGACGCCGGTGCTCAGCATCAGCGCCACCCGTTCCATCATGTTGCGCAGCTCGCGCAGGTTGCCGGGCCAGGCGTAATGACCCAGCGCGGCGTAACACCCGGCCAGGGCGGCGCGCAGCGGCTCCGTCAGCGGCACGTCGAGCGCCGCCAGCGACTGTTTCAGAAAGTGTTCCGCCAGCATCGCGATATCGTCGCCGCGCGCCCGCAATGGCGGCAGCCGCAGCCGCAGGGCGCTCAGGCGGTAAAACAGATCGGCGCGAAAATCGCCCTGTTGAATCGCCTGCTCCAGGCGGGTGTGGGTGGCGCTGATGACGCGAAAGTCGACCTTTACCGGCTGTTGCCCACCGACCCGGGTGATGGTTTTTTCTTCCAGCGCCCGCAGCAGCCGGGTTTGCAGGTGCAGCGGCATTTCGCCGATCTCATCCAGAAACAGGGTGCCGCCGTTGGCGGTTTCCAGCAGCCCGCGTCGGCCGCCGCGCCGTGAACCGGTGAAGGCGCCTTCTTCATAGCCGAACAGCTCCGCCTCCAGCAGCGATTCGGCGATGGCGCCGCAGTTGATGGCGACGAACGGCGGTGTCGCGCCCCTGGACGGCGCGCCGCGCCGGGAAAAGTATTCGCGGTGGATCGCCTGCGCCGCCAGCTCTTTGCCGGTGCCGGTTTCGCCTTCGATCAATACCGCCGCCGGCGAGCGGGCGTACAGCATGATGGTGCGCCGGGTCTGCTCCATCTGCGGGGAGTCGCCCTGTAAATCGCTCAGCCCATAGCGCGGCTGCAGGGTATCGCGCGCGGCGTAATCGCCGCCGCGCTTGGCGCCGCCCAGCATCAGGCGCGTTACGTCCAGCGCATCGCTGAAGGCGGCGCGCAGGGTGGCGGCGGAATAGAGAAAAATGGCGGTGAGCCCGGCTTCTTCCGCCAGATCGCTGATGAGGCCGGCGCCGACCACGGCCTGAATACCGGCGGCTTTCAGCTCGGCGATCTGGCCGCGCGCGTCCTCTTCGGTGACGTAACTGCGCTGCTCCAGCGGCAGATCGAAGGTTTGCTGGAACTCCATCAGCGCGGGCAGGGGCGTTTTATAGGTGATGACGCCGATCCGGTCGGCGGTTCTGCGCGCCTGGCTCAGCGCCTGCAGCAGGTCGAAGCCGCCGGGCTTGACCAAAATGACCGGCACCGACAGGCGGCTTTTCAGGTAGGCGCCGTTGGAGCCGGCGGCGATGATGGCGTCGCAAGGCTCGGTAGCCAGGCGAGCGCGGATATGCTGCACCGCCTCCTCGAAGCCGAGACGGATCGGGGTGATGGTCGCCAGATGGTCGAACTCGAGACTGATATCCCGGAACAGATCGAACAGGCGGGTGATGGAGACGGTCCAGATCACCGGTTTGTCCGGCGTGCGGGACGGCGTGATGTGATCGCTCATGGTGGGTTACCGAATGAAAGTGGCTGCATTAGGTGTAGCCTTGTTTCAGTCATGTTTCAAATATGCCGAGTGAAACCGCGATTGAAACGTTAACTGAAACGTTTTTTATCCCTTAGCCTGGCGATTGGCGCAGCAGTTTTTGTAACGTATTTATTTTTATCGCTTTTAATTTTTTCCTCGCCAAAGTGCAACCTGGCCCGCCCCTTGCTCTGTCTGTTCCATCTAGCTAATCGGAGAGAACGTCATGACGCTGCGCTCACCCGGGCTCGCCTTTCGTCAGGCCCTGAGTAAAGAAAAACCCCTGCAAATCGCCGGCGCGATCAACGCCAACCATGCCCTGCTGGCCCAGCGGGCGGGGTTCCAGGCCATCTATCTTTCCGGCGGCGGCGTGGCGGCCGGTTCGCTGGGGCTGCCGGACCTGGGTATTTCGACGTTGGACGATGTGTTGACCGATATTCGCCGCATCACCGATGCCTGCCCGCTGCCGCTGCTGGTGGATGTCGACAGCGGTTTCGGCGCATCGGCGTTCAACGTCGCCCGCACGGTGCGCTCGGTGAGCAAGGCCGGGGCGGCGGCGCTGCATATCGAAGATCAGGTCGGCGCCAAGCGCTGCGGCCATCGGCCCAATAAGGCCATCGTCTCCACCGAAGAGATGGTGGATCGCATCAAGGCGGCGGTAGATGCGCGCAGCGATCCGGACTTCGTGATCATGGCGCGCACCGATGCGCTGGCGGTGGAGGGGCTGGAGGCGGCCATCGAGCGCGCTCAGGCTTACGTGGCGGCCGGGGCCGACATGCTGTTCCCGGAAGCGATTACCGAGCTGGGCATGTACCGCCGCTTCGCCGAAGCGACGCAGGTGCCGATACTCGCCAACATCACCGAATTCGGCGCGACGCCGCTGTTCACTACCGAGGAGCTGCGCAGCGCCCAGGTGGATATGGCGCTGTATCCGCTGTCGGCCTTCCGAGCGATGAATCGGGCGGCGGAGCGGGTGTACCGCGCCCTGCGCGAGGAGGGCACGCAGAAAAACGTCATCGACACCATGCAGACCCGCAACGAGCTGTATGAAAGCATCAACTACTATTTGTTCGAAGAGAAACTCGACGCTCTGTTCGCTCGCCAACGCGACGAATAAGCGCCATTCACGCAGAAGCCAAATGAGGACAGTATGAGCCAAGCGATCCCCCCGCAAAGCCCGACTGACGTTAAGCCGAAAAAATCCGTGGCGTTATCCGGCGTGCCCGCCGGGAATACCGCGCTGTGTTCCGTAGGGCGCAGCGGCAACGATCTGCACTACCGCGGTTACGACATTCTCGACCTCGCGCGCCACTGCGAGTTTGAAGAGGTCGCCCATCTGCTGATCCACGGCAAGTTGCCCAACCGCGACGAACTTCATGCCTACAAGCAGCGGCTCAAAGCGCTGCGCGGCCTGCCCGCCAGCGTGCGCACGGTGCTGGAGGCGCTGCCGGCGGCATCTCACCCGATGGACGTGATGCGCACCGGCGTTTCGGCCCTCGGCTGCACGCTGCCGGAAAAAGAGCAGCACGGCGCGGCCGGCGCGCGCGACATCGCCGACCGGCTGCTGGCGTCGTTGGGATCGATGCTGCTCTACTGGTATCACTACAGCCACAACGGCGAGCGCATTCAGCCGGAGACCGACGACGATTCCATCGGCGGCCACTTCCTGCACCTGCTGCACGGCGCAGCGCCTTCCGCCAGCTGGGAGCAGGCGATGCACGCGTCATTGATCCTGTACGCCGAGCATGAATTCAACGCCTCGACCTTCGCCGGCCGGGTGATCGCCGGCACCGGATCCGATGTCTATTCGGCGATCGTCGGCGCCATTGGCGCGCTGCGCGGGCCGAAGCACGGCGGCGCCAACGAGGTGTCGCTGGAGATCCAGCAACGCTATGAAACGCCGGACGAAGCGGAAGCCGACATTCGCCGCCGCATCGACAACAAAGAGGTGGTGATCGGCTTCGGGCACCCGGTGTACACCGTCTCCGATCCGCGCCATCAGGTGATCAAAGAGATCGCGCTGCGCCTGTCGCAGGAAGCGGGTGCGATGAAGCTGTATGACATCGCCGATCGGCTGGAAAGCGTGATGCACGACACCAAAAACATGTTCCCCAACCTCGACTGGTTCTCGGCGGTGTCTTATCACCAGCTGGGGGTGCCCACCGAAATGTTCACGCCGCTGTTCGTCATGGCGCGCGTCAGCGGCTGGTCGGCGCACATCATCGAGCAACGGCAGGACAACAAAATCATTCGCCCGTCCGCCAACTATACCGGGCCGGAAGCGCGAGCCTTCGTACCGCTGGATCAGCGCTGAGCGCCGGTCGTTATCGTGTCGTTTTCACTCTGGAGCCTTTGGGAATCATGATGCTTGAGTCTGCCAATACCCGCCGTCCGCCGTTCGATCGCGAAATGGTCGATATCGTCGATTATGTGATGAAAGAGGCCGTCGATACCCCGGCGGCGTACCGCACCGCCCATTATTGCCTGCTCGATACCCTCGGCTGCGGGCTGGAGGCGCTGAGCTACCCGGCCTGCAAGAAAATGATGGGGCCGGTGGTGCCGGGCGCCGAGGTGCTGAACGGCAGCCGGGTGCCCGGCACCCGTTTCCAGCTGGATCCGGTGCAGGCGGCGTTCAATATCGGCACCATGATCCGCTGGCTCGACTTTAACGACACCTGGCTGGCGGCGGAGTGGGGCCACCCGTCGGACAACCTGGGCGGGATCCTGGCGGTGGCCGATTGGCTCTCTCGCCAGGCGGTGGCGGCGGGCAAAGCGCCGCTGACCATGCGGCAGGTGCTGATCGCCATGATCAAGGCGCATGAGATCCAGGGCTGCCTGGCGCTGGAAAACGCCTTCAACCGGGTAGGGTTGGATCACGTGCTGCTGGTGAAGGTGGCGTCCACCGCGGTGGTGGCGCAGCTGCTCGGCCTGAGCCGCGAGGCGATCCTGAACGCGGTGTCGCTGGCGTGGGTGGACGGGCAGTCGCTGCGCACCTACCGCCACGCGCCGAACGCCGGCACCCGCAAATCCTGGGCGGCGGGGGATGCGACCGCCCGCGCGGTGCGGCTGGCGCTGATGGCCGCCACCGGTGAGATGGGCTATCCCTCGGCGCTCACGGCGCCGATCTGGGGATTCTACGACGTCTCGTTCAACGGCAAACCTTTCCGCTTCCAGCGGCCGTACGGCGCGTATGTGATGGAGAACGTGCTGTTTAAAATTTCGTTCCCGGCGGAGTTCCATGCCCAGACCGCCGTGGAGGCGGCCATGACGCTGCACCGCCAGATGCAGGCCGCCGGCAAAACCGCCGCCGATATCGCCAGGGTGAGCATCCGCACCCACGAGGCCTGCCTGCGCATTATCGACAAGCAGGGGCCGCTGGATAATCCGGCGGATCGCGATCACTGCATTCAGTATATGGTGGCGATCCCGCTGCTGTTCGGCCGGCTGACGGCGGCGGATTACGAGGACCGGGTGGCCGAAGATCCGCGCATCGACGCATTGCGTAGCAAGATACATTGCCATGAAGATCCCGCCTTCACGCGCGATTATCACGATCCGGAAAAACGCTCGATAGCCAATGCGCTGACGGTGGAGTTCGCCGACGGCAGCCGTCTGGATGAGGTGGCGGTGGAGTATCCTATCGGCCATGCGCGGCGGCGCGAAGAGGGCATCCCGCTGCTGATCGAGAAGTTCAAAACCAACCTGGCGCGCCAGTTCCCGGCCCTGCAGCAGCAGCGCATTCTCGAGGTGTCGCTGGACCGGCAGCGGCTGGCGCAGATGCCGGTCAACGAGTATCTCGATTTGTGGGTGATCTGACGCGAGCGGCGCTGACAAGCCAGGTCGGCGTCGCTATGATGGACGCTCCATCCCCGTCCGTCTTCTTATCAGGTGATTCATGATTGATGCCGCAACGCTGTTGTTGTTTTCCGGTGCCTGCGTGGCGCTGGCGCTGACCCCCGGCCCGGATATGCTACTGATCGCTTCGCGCAGCGTCAGCCAGGGGCCGCGGGCCGGTTTCGCTTCGCTGGCGGGCATTCAACTCGGCACTTACTGCCATGCGCTGGCGGCGGCGCTGGGGTTGTCGCAACTGTTCGTCGCGGTGCCGCTGGCTTACGACGCGGTGAGAATGTTGGGCGCAGCTTATCTGCTCTATCTGGCGTGGAAAACGTTGCGATCCGGCAGCAGTCTGCAGGCTTCCGCCGGGTTGCAGGCGGTGCCGACGGCGCGCATTTTCCGACAGGGGCTGCTGACCAACATCCTCAACCCGAAGATGGCGCTGTTCGTGCTGGCGCTGTTCCCGCAGTTTATCGATCCGCGCGCCGGCTCGGTGGTGGTGCAGATGCTGGCGCTGGCGACGGTGCTGAATCTGGTCGGCTTGCTGATTAACGGCGGGGTGATCCTGGCGGTCAGCGGCATGAAAAGCCGTTTCGCCGGCCGCCGTTTCAGCGCCCGCTGGCCGAACTACCTGCTGAGCGGCGTGTTCGCCGGGCTGGCCTGCAAACTCATTTTCGACAGCCGTCGTTAATCCTCGCGCAGCAGCGCTTCAAACGCCGCGCTGGCCGGTTCGTCCGGCAGCGCGCTGTACATCACCAGCCGCAGATGGTTCTCTTCGTCGACGATGAAAGAGGCATGGTCAAAGGTGACCGGGCCGATCTCCGGGACGACGAAGCTGCGCCGCCCCTGACAGCGTCCGTGAATGTCATGCTGCCGCCAGAGCCGGCGGAACGGCGGCGACACCCGCTCCAGCGCCTGCACCCGTTGGCGCATTACCTCATCCTCCGGCGCGCGGGCGTAGTCGCGGCGGAAGCTGGCCAGGATTTGCGGCGCCTGCGCCTGCCACTCCAGCAGGCGCTCATTGAGCTGCGGATCGGCAAACAGCATCCACAACATGTTGCGCTCTTGCGCTGGGCGCTCGCCGATGGCGAACAGCCGCTGTGCCGCCGGATTCCAGGCGATGATGTCCCAACTCAGGTTCATGACGTAGGCCGGACGCAGCGCCAAATCGTCCAGCAGACGCCGCACCAACGGCGAAACCTGGCACCACTGATGCCCAACCGGCACCGGCGGGCGCTGATGCGCCAATAAGAACAGGTGGTAGCGGCCGGCGGCGTCGAGCTGCAGCACCCGCGCCAGATTTTCCAAAAACGTCACCGACGCATTGATTTCCCTGCCTTGCTCCAGCCAGGTGTACCAGGTGAGGCCGACGCCGGCCAGCGCCGCCACCTCCTCGCGCCGCAATCCCGGCGTGCGGCGGCGGCTGCCGCTCGGCAAGCCGACCGCCTCTGGCGACAGTTGTTCTCGCTTTTGCCGCAGAAAATCCCCCAGTTCGTGGCGGGTGCGTTCGAGGGTGCGTGGGGGCATGTCGGCCGTCCTGTTGCTGTCAGTAATAGTATAAATGGCTATATAGTAACAGTTTAAACCTTGTTCCATACTGCGGCCATCATAATCTCTGGAGGTGGTATGGAACATTCATTATCTCGTGAGCGGCGAGGGCTGCCCGGCCTGCCGGTGCTGCTGTTGGGCGGTTTTGTCACGGTGTTCGATCTGTTCGTGGTCAACGTGGCGGCGCCGGTGATCCAGCGGCAGTTCGCCGCCGATTTCGCCAGGGTCGGTTTGATCGTCGCCGGTTACGAGCTGGCGTTTGGGGTGCTGTTGATCGCCGGTGGGCGCCTGGGCGATCGCTTCGGGCGTCGGCGCTTGTTCAGCCTCGGCATGCTGGGATTCACGTTGAGCTCTCTGCTGTGCGGGCTGGCGGGATCGCTCGGCCTGCTGATCGCCGCGCGTATTCTGCAGGGGGCGACGGCGGCGCTGTTGTTCCCGCAAATTTACGCCTTGATGCGGGTGCTGTACGAGCCGCAACAGCGGCGGCGCGCCTTCGCCTGGCTGGGCATGACGTTGGGATTGGCGGCGATCTTCGGCCAGATCCTCGGCGGATTTATCATCGAGGCCAACCTGTTCGGCAGCGGCTGGCGCATGATCTTTTTGATCAATTTGCCGATCGGCGCACTGGCGCTGTGGGCGGCGCGGCGCATTCCCGAATCGCGGGTGGCGCAGGCGCAGCGGCTGGACGGCGTTGGCCTGTGGCTGGCGGCGACCGGCCTGTCGCTGTTGCTGCTGCCGTTGCTGGAGGGGCCGGCACGCGGCTGGCCGTGGTGGATAGCGCCGATGTTGGCGTTGGCGATGCTGACGCTGTGGGGCTTCCTGCGTTGGGAGCGGCGTCTGGCGCAGCGCGGTGACGATGCGGTGCTCGATCCGGCGCTGTTCCGCCAGGCGGGTTTCGCGCCGGGTATGGCGGTGGTGCTGGCGATTTATGCCACCGCCTCCTCGTTTTTCTTGTGTTTCGCACTGCTGCTGCAGGCGGGGGCGGGGCTGACGCCTTTTCAGGCGGGCAGCCTGTTCGCCCCGGCCAGCGCGGCCTTTATGTTGGCCTCGATGCTGGCGCCCCGGCTGGCGCAGCGGTGGGGCAACGGCGTGCTGAGCGTGGGCGTGGCGATTTACGCCGCCGGGTTGGCGCTATTGATGGCGCAGGCGCTGTGGGATGAGGCGCTGACGCATCCGCTGCGGCTGCTGCCGGGGTTGGTGGTGCTGGGGTTCGGTCAGGCGCTGAGCATGACGCCGCTGCTGAATCTGGTGCTGGGTTTGGCGCAGGAGCGGCAGGCGGGGATGGCGGCGGGTCTGGTCGCCACCGTGCAGCAGGTGGGAGGCGCGTTGGGCATCGTGGTCAGCGGCGTCGGTTTTGTGCCGCTGTTGGCGAGCGGCGGCGCGGCGGAGCGCTATGCCCAGGCCTTTGCCGGCGCCATGGTATTTAATCTGTTGGCGATGGGCGTGGCCCTGTTGTTGTTAAACCGGATCACTCGAAATAGCCAGAAAGCGGATCTTAAGTAGGCCGCCGGCGGGTGCTTTACTGTTGTCATCATGAGAGCGCGATAAGGAGCCCCACTGATGTTTCAACCCGCCGCATTTCGCGAAGACGATCTGGATGCCCAACTGGCGTTGATCCGCGCCCACCCGCTGGGGCTGTTGGTCAGCCACGGCAAGCACGGATTGACGGCCGACCCGCTGCCGTTTGTGGCCGATGTCGAACAGGGGCAGCTGCGGCTGCGGGCGCACCTGTCGCGCGCCAACGAGCACTGGCGGCGGTTGCGGCACGCCGCGGAATGCCTGGTGATCTTTCAAGGCCTGGAAGGTTATGTGTCGCCAGGCTGGTACCCGAGCAAACGCCAGACCGGCAAGGTGGTGCCGACCTGGAATTACAGCGTGGTGCAGCTGTATGGCGTGCCGACGGTGACGGACGATCCGGCCTGGCTGCGCCGCCAACTGATCGCTCTTACCGCGCAGCAGGAAGGGCGACGCCCGGAACCCTGGCGGCTCGATGATGCGCCGGCCAACTACATCGCCGCGCAGCTTAAAGGCATCGTCGGCATCGAGATCGCCGTCACCCGGCGTGAAGGCAAATGGAAGATGAGCCAAAACCGCAGCGCCGACGACGCCGGCGGGGTCATCGCCGGGCTGCGCGAGGGCGATGACTCGCAGCGGCGACTGGCGCAGGAGGTTGAGCGGCGGCGCGGATAGGGTATGCTAACTGAAGGGCAGCCAGGGGAACCTTCGGATGGATTACACCAAAATTATCAAAGAAATAGGCCGCGGCAAAAATCATGCGCGCGACCTGGATCAACAGACCGCTTTTCAACTGTATCAGGCGATGCTGGCCGGGGAGGTCCCCGAACTTGAGCTTGGCGGCATTCTGATCGCGCTGCGCATCAAGGGCGAAGCCGAAGAGGAGATGCTGGGGTTCTACCAGGCGATGCAGCAGCAGGTATTGTCGCTGCAGGCGCCGCAAGGGCGCCCGCTGCCGGTGGTGTTGCCGAGCTACAACGGCGCGCGCAAGCAGGCCAACCTGACACCGCTGCTGGCGCTGCTGCTGGCGAAAGTGGGCCTGCCGGTGGTGGTGCACGGCGTCCTGGACGACAGCACCCGCGTGACCAGCGCCGAGATTTTCCGCGCTCTGGGGCTGCCGTGGTCGGAACAGGCCGCTCATGCCCAGCAGCGCCTCGATAATGGCGAGGCGGTATTCATGCCGGTTTCCACGCTGTCGGCGCCGTTGGCGCGGCAGCTCGGATTGCGTTGGCGCATGGGGGTGCGCAACAGCGCCCATACGCTGGCCAAGCTGGCGACGCCGTTTGGCGAACAGGATGCGTTACGCCTCGCCAGCGTCTCTCATCCGGAGTATGTTGGCCGGGTGGCGTCGTTTTTCCGCCAGATTGGCGCCCGCGGGTTGCTGATGCACGGCACGGAAGGCGAAGCCTACGCCAACCCGCTGCGCTGCCCGCAGATTCATTATATTGCCGGCGGCGAACAGCACGTATTGCTGGAGCGCACCTTGCCGGATGAAACGCCGGCATTGCCGGCGGCGAAAGACGCGGAAACCACCGCGCGCTGGACCGAGCGCTGCCTGGCGGGCGAGGTGGCGATCCCGCAGGCCATCCAGCGGCAGGTCGCCTGTTGCCTGGTGGCCGCCGGCGAGAGCGAGACGCTGGAGCAGGGGCTGCAGCGCCTGCGTCAGGCCTAAGCGCGACTATACTGGGATATTTCCTCATCGGCTGAGAAGGACGGTTATGCAACAGGCTCTCGATTACTTCAATCAATTGAACCAGGATTACCTCGACGTTCACCGCGCCAAAGAAGAGCTGTTCTGGCAAAACTACATGGGCACTGGCGATGAAGACGTCTCGGCGCGCTTTTCCGCCGCGGAAAGCGCCTATAAGCGCTTCGTCGCCGAACCGCGCCGGCTGGCCGAGATCCGCAGTCTGCTTGCCGGGCTGGAAGCGTTGCCGCAGGAGGCGCAGCGCGATGCGCTGATCCATGGCCTGCAAGGTTGGCTGCGTTTCTTCGACTGCAACGCCATTGAAGACTCGCAGGC
This sequence comes from Serratia sp. B501, assembly GCF_051172315.1. Taxonomy (NCBI): domain Bacteria; kingdom Pseudomonadati; phylum Pseudomonadota; class Gammaproteobacteria; order Enterobacterales; family Yersiniaceae; genus Serratia; species Serratia sp. B501. The sequence continues at coordinate 321,158 of NZ_JBPIZB010000002.1, read as the reverse complement.
GCAGGCGCTGTTGGATCAAATCATCCACGCCGAGTCCGATCTCTACTCGCGCCGAAAGGGCTATCAGGTCACGCACCTGAACGCCGACGGGCGGCGGGTGGCGGCCTCGCTCGGCGAGCTGCTGACCAACCAGGCGACCAACCCGAACGAAGACTCTCGCCGCAGCTCGCAGCAGGCGCTGCGCGATCTGGAGCAATGGCTGCTGCATAACGGCCTGCCGGAGCTGATCGGCCTGCGCAACCGCTTTGCGCGCCAGATGGGTTATCGCAACTATTTCGACTACAAGGTGAACAAAACCGAGCGCATGACGCCGGAGCAGCTGTTCGCCATTCTGGATCGCTTCGAGCGGGAAACCCGCGAGGCCAACGCGCGTAGCCTGCGGCAGCTGGCGGCCGACAAGGGCGACCAGGCGCTGGAGCCGTGGAACGTACGCTTCGCCAGCGCCGGCGACGTTACCCGTCAACTGGATCCTTACTTCCCGTTTTCTCGTTCGCTGGAACGCTGGGTCGACAGTTTCAAACGCCTGCACATCGGTTTTGGCGGCGCCGAGATGAATCTCGATCTGCTGGTGCGCAAAGGCAAGTTTGAGAACGGCTTCATGCACGGCCCGGTGCCGCCGTTTGTGCGCCAGGGGGAATGGGTGCCGGCGCGCATCAACTTCACCAGCCTGGCGCAGCCGGGGCAGGTGGGCAGCGGCGCTTACGGGCTCAACACCCTGTTCCACGAGGGCGGCCACGCGGCGCACTTCGCCAACATCCGCCAGAATGCGCCGTGCTTCTCGCAGGAGTTCCCGCCGACCTCGATGGCCTATGCCGAAACCCAGTCGATGTTCTGCGACAGCCTGCTGGACGACGCTGACTGGCTGAAACGCTATGCGAGAAACGCCGCCGGCGAAGCGGTGCCCGATGCGCTGATTGAGGCCGGCATCGCGGCGCGCCAGCCGATGCGCGCGTTCAACGAACGCCATATCCTGCTGGTGCCGTACTTCGAGTGGGCGTTGTATCAGTGGGATGACGAGCAGCGCACGCCGGAAGCCATCACCGCACTGGCGCGCGAGGTCGAGCAAAAGATCCTCGGCATCAGCGGCAGCCCGCGCCCGACGTTGGCGATCCCGCACCTGCTGTCGCTGGAATCCGCCTGTTCCTACCAGGGCTATCTGCTGGCGATGATGGCGGTGGAGCAAACCCGTCACTTCTTCCTGCAGCGCGACGGTTACCTGACGGACAACCCGGCCATCGGCCCGGATCTGGCGCAACACTACTGGTTGCCGGGCAACAGCGTCAGCCATGACGACACGCTGCGCAGCCTGACCGGCGAAGGGTTTAATCCGGACTATCTGGCGCAGGCCTGCAACCAGACGGTGGCGCAGGCGTGGCACGAGGCGCAGCAGACGATGGCCGCCGCGGCCAAGCGCCCGCAGCCGCCGGCAGATTTCGATTTGCAGGCGCACATCCGGGTGGTGGATGGCGAGACGGTATTGGCGGACAACGCTGAGGGTGACGACCGGATGTGCCGCGACTTCGCTGCGGCGATAGAGGCGCGCTTGGCTTAAGGCGGATAATAAAATCCACGCCGCGGCGTGGATTTTATTTAATGGCTAAACCGGGCGCTATTTTATTCGAAATAGACGTCGGGATTATCGGCCAAAGACACGAAGCTCTTGGTGTTTCTATCCAGAGTGCGAATTTCGCCGCTTTCGATGTCGTACACCCAGCCGTGCAGGCGCAGCCCGCTGTTGCGCAGACCCACCGCCACAGAAGGGTGGGTTTTGATATTATTTAGCTGAGCAATAACGTTCTCTTCGACCATAGCGTTAACTTTGTCTGTTTCGCTATTCCACGTTTTCTTCTCGACCACCGCTTTTGCCGCATCGGCATAGTGCAGCCAGTGGGCCACGGCGGGCATGGGATCGAGGCACTGGCAGGAGGCTATCGCTTTCATTGCGCCGCAGTTCGAGTGGCCACAAATCACGATATCGGTAACCCCCAACGCCACCACTGCATACTCGATGGTGGCAGAGACGCCGCCCGGCTCCGGGCCGAAGGAAGGGACGATGTTGCCGGCGTTACGGATAACGAAAAGCTGCCCAGGTTCTTGCTGTGTGACCAGCTCGGGCACTAAACGGCTGTCAGAGCATGAGATAAACAGCGCTTTGGGATTTTGGCTGGAGGCAAGGCTGCGGAACAGTTCCTTGCGCTGCGGGAAAATCTCTTTCTGGAAACTGAGGAAACCTTCAATGATATGTTGCATACAACGCTCTCTGCATCTGTAGTCTGCGTAACATGATAATCATCCTCTCCCGTTAGTCCAGCTATGGGCAGGTAAAAAAATGTGTGTGCAAACCGCCTGCAAACCCCATTGAATACAGGGTTTCTGCCTGTTGGCGACAGAATTTTCCGGCTCGTTTACGCGTGGGGTGCTGACAAAGCGGACGGCAAAAAACTCGCTGTCGTACCCATTCAGCGCTAATGCACTTGAACATAAAAAAAGCCCGCCGGGGTGATAGCCGGCGGGCTTTTTGACGTCTGGGGCGGCGATTATTTGTAGATAACCGCGGTGGCGTGCATCAGGTTATTGCCGCTGGTGGAGGTGATGGTAAAAGCCTTGGCGCCCGCCGCATCGGCTTTGGCGGCCAACTGGGATTTCAGGCTGCTCAGGTCTGTTGCGCCGCTGGCGACGATCACGCCGGCTTTTTCGAATTGGGCGGCATCCTGCGCGCTGACGTGTTCAGCGGCGAAAGTGGTGAAAGAAACGGTAGCCAGAGCGATAGCAGCAGCAAAAGTTTTGATGGTTTTCATGTTCGTCATTCCTGTCAAAGCGGATTAGGGAGAAAGGGAGTGCCTTTCGATGGGAAGATTATTGCGCAGGAGAAGACGTGATGAAATCGGAGAGTGTTGACGGTTTTATTCAGATTTTTTGATTGTTAATTCCCCCGTTCATCTTCTGTATAAACGGGGGAGACGATCAGCGCGTCGGGCGCGTCAGATCGAAACGGTGCTGCTCGGAAATGCCGTAGTAGGCGCTCGGGCCGCCGGCGCGCAGGATCGGTTCGGCGGCGGCGGTCTGGTAAACGCCGTGTTCATCCAGCAGCGCCGGATCGAGATGCACCGCCACCACTTCGCCCAACACCAGCCAGGTCTCCACCTGTTCCCCGGCGGCGGTTTGCAACTGAATGCATTGGGTCAGGCGGCATTCGAAGTTCACCGGGCTTTCGGCCACGCGCTCGGCTTTGACCCGGCGCCCGGGCAGCGGCGTGACGCCGGCGAAGGCGAATTCGTCCTCACCGCGTGGCAGGGTGATGGAACTGTTGTTCATCGCTTCCGCCAACGGGCGCGTCGCCAGGTTCCAGACGAACTCGCCGGTTTCCACGATATTCGCCACGCTGTCTTTCCAGCCGGTGCTGGCGAAACCGATGATTGGCGGGCGGTAGTTGAAGCAGTTGAAAAAGCTGTAGGGCGCCAGATTACGCAAGCCGGCGGCGCTGCGGGAAGAGATCCAGCCGATGGGGCGCGGGCCGACGATGGCGTTCAGCGGATCGTGCGGCAGGCCGTGGCCGGCGGCGGGTTCATAATAATAACGAGATTCACGGCTCATGGGGGCCCCTGTGGCAATCGATGAAGCTTTCATTGTGCCGGGTTTCCCGCCGCTGCGCCATTCCGGGCCGGATGTGTTATCTTACGCGCCGGAAATACCTTCAAGAGAGCCCGTCACGGTGGAAAAAAAGAAAACCTTCCCGCAGCAGAAAAGCGGCTTGCATCCGCGCAACCGTCATCGTTCGCGCTACGATTTCCCGGCGCTGATCGCCAGCTGCCCGGCGCTGGCGCCGTTCGTAAAACCGAACGCCTGGGGCGATGTCTCGGTGGACTTCGCCGATCCGGCGGCGGTGAAAATGCTCAACCGTGCGTTGCTGCAACACTTTTACGGCATCGAACACTGGGATATTCCGGCTGATTACCTGTGCCCGCCGATCCCCGGCCGCGCCGACTATCTGCACCACCTGGCGGATCTGCTGGCGACCAGCAATGGCGGCGAGATCCCGCGCGGCAAGGGCGTGGCGATCCTCGACGTTGGCGTCGGCGCCAACTGCATTTACCCGATCGTCGGCCTGCGCGAATACGGCTGGCGTTTCACCGGCTCCGAAATCGATCCGGTGTCGCTGAACGCAGCCAAAATGATCGTCGAAATGAACCCGACGCTGCGCAACAGCGTGCGTCTGCGGCTGCAAAAACAGCCTGAGCTGATTTTTAGCGGCATCATCGGCGCGGCCGAGAAATTCGACGCCACCCTGTGCAACCCGCCGTTCCACGCGTCCGAGCAGGAAGCGCGCGCCAGCACCCGCCGCAAGCTGCATAAATTGGGCAAAGGGGAAGTGGCCGACAAGCCGGTGCAAAACTTCGGCGGCAAGAACAACGAGCTGTGGTGCGAAGGCGGCGAAGAAGCCTTTGTGCGCAAGATGGTGGAAGAGAGCGTCAGCAAGGCCAATAACTGCCTGTGGTTCACCTCGCTTATCTCGAAAAACACCACGTTGCCGGCCATCTACCATGCGCTGAAAGTGGCGGGGGCGGCCGAGGTGCGCACCATCGAGATGGCGCAAGGGCAGAAGATCAGCCGCTTCGTCGCCTGGACCTTCCATGACGCCGAGCAACAGGCCGCCTGGGCAGCCGAGCGCTGGCGTTAAGTCTTCAGGTGCCTCGGTATGGGAGCAAAGTCCCATACCGAGGACCGGTTTTCCCCGTTTTATTGACTTATCGCATCAGCATTTCTTAACTGTAGTCATACCTATAAAAACCCCTCCAGGCAGTGTGCAATGTCTCTCTTCACGATGTAGGAGACAGGCCGCGGCGCAGCCATGCCGCGAACTTAGTCCATCACACTGACGGGATTTATTATGATTCCTTTAGCTACGCAACAAGAGGTCGGCGCCTTAATCATCGGCATTTTCGGGCGTTTGCCGACGGCGGCGGAAATCGATTACTACGACAGCGCATTTGATATCGGCAGCCAGCCGCCCGCCTATATGGCCAGCATTTTAATGAGCCAACCCGATGCCGGTTGGATGAGCGGCCAAAGCGAATACGACATTCTCAGCCAGGTTTATTTCTCCGTTTACAATACCGCTCCCGATCCGGATTACATCAATGCCTTACTGCAACTGGGGCATTTCAACAGCGCTGTCGCCAGCGTCGTCATCGATCTCTTTAACTATCTGGGGGACGATCCGGTGATGCTGGCGCAGTGTGATGCGCTCGATCAGCGCATTGCAGAAGGTTTGTATCCCGGCACGGCCGCTGATGCCGCCGGCGGGAGCGGCGACGCGCAGGCGATGTTTTATCTGTTGCGAGCGCCCTGGCAGACCGATGAAATTGCGCATGACGGCAAGCTGCTCAATCAGGGGGGCGATCTGGCTGCGTTGGCGCAGAGCAAGATTGCCACCCTGCCACTCAACGATCTTTCCGATCATGACTTCATTTTGCATCTGTTCGCACAGGGATTCGAACGGCCGCCGACGGCGCCAGAGTTGGCTGCTTACCAGCAACGGCTGACGGAAGGCGCGACGCGTGGCGATCTGCTGGTGGATATGATCGCGCAGTTGCGCGGGGTGGTGGCGCCGGAAGATGCGGCGGCTCAACAGTATTTCAATGCGGCGGGCCAGGAATATTCGCCGGGCGAACTGCCGGCGACCGAGTATCTGGAGCAGATAGCGGCGCTGTTCCGTGCATTGCCTGAGCGGGCGGTGGACAGCGTCTCGCTGGACAATTGGAGCAAGACGCTGGCCTCCGGCACCTTGAGCTATACCGAATTGGTCACGGCCCTTCTGGCGACGCCGGAATTTCAGGCGCAGATCGGTGGTTTACAGGGGGACGACTTTATTCAGCACGTCTATCAGGCGGTGCATGGCCGGGCGGCGAATGAACAGCAGTTGGACCACTACCGGGCGTTGGGCGGCGACAAGGCACTGGTCACGCAGGCGGTGATTGCCGATCTGATCAATGCGCCGCCGGCAGGTGACGTTCAGTATGAACAGTGGATGTTTGCGCGCGATGTCGGCGCCAGCCTGGCATATAAAACGACCGCTTTTCTCGCCACCAGCGAGGGCGGCGGCAACGCGTCGAGTACGGTGAATACGCATGCCCACCATACGCTGAGCAATGCGGAAACCGCCGTGCTGTTCAGGGTGTTCCTGGATGCTGACGCGGACGTCACGGTTGACCTGAGCTATGCCTCGCAGCTTTCTTACCTGATCGTCAATGGCGACGCTGCGGCGGATATCTGGCTGCATAATAACCCTGCGGCTCGGTATGGGGTGGACATGACGGTAAACAATGCCAATGTGACAGTGCATGGCACCTATGGCGACGATCGGGTGCAGCTCACCTCGCAGGCCGATCTCGCCACCGCCCAAGGGCACTTTTATCTGAACAACGGCAATGACAGCCTGCTATGGGGAGGCAATGCCGATGGCGGCGCCAATCGTGTGGGGTGGATGTTCAGCGCCGATGGTGGTGCCGGGCGCGATATTTTGTCCGCTAATCTGATCGTCAAAATGACCTCGACGCTCGACCTTTTTGGCGTGCGCATCAGTACGGTGAGCAGCAATGCCGCCCATTTCAGTCATTTCGAACAGATAGATATGGCGGGTTACATCGGCCAGGCGGAAGCTACGCTGACGCAAATCGGTTGGAACGGTTACAGCACAAAAGCGCTGGCGACGAGTGCTCATGTGTTTGACTACGGGGTGTTGAGCGGCAACGCCACCGTAGAGGGAACGGACGCTGGGAAGATCGTGCAGAGTTGGGCGGCGCAGGCGCTTGGCCGTGAGGGATTGCTGTTGTCCGGCCGGGCGGACAACGTCAAGGTGATCAACGCCAATGCCGATGCGGCACGCCTTGAAATCAGCGGCATCGGCGATCATGCGGACAGCAGGCTGGAGATTGCCTTCCTGGAGAATGCCACCGATCGTTTCGATCTGCTTTTCTCCGGGCGCGGCAACGCCGGCTCGTTGGCGCTTGACTCGCATGGGGATGAAAAGCCATTGACGTTGATCGCCATCAGCACCGGCGCTTGGGGAAATGGCGCGCTGACGTTGACGGGGCAAAATGCTCAGGTGCAAGACATTACGCTGTTCGGCGGCGCGAATTTCAATCTGACGCTAACCGAAGGGTATACCCAGGTTCGCCACATTGACGCTTCGGCCTTCACAGGAAATGGGTTCACCCTCACGTCGTCTCATGGCGGCAGCGGTGACGGCACGATCGTTCAAATGCTGGATTTACTGCCCTTGAGTGGCGACGCGCAGGCCAAATTGGCGCCGCTGCTGCAAGATCTCGGGCTACGGGGCGAACAGCTGTTGGTCAAAGGCGGGGGAGGCAGCGATCAATTTAACGTTATGGGGGACACGACGATCGTCGCCGGCGCAGGGAAAAGCCACGTTACGCTGCAGAGCAGCAAGGCAGCATCAGGCGTGACGTTAAAAGACTTTTCGCTGACACAGGGAAGTATCGACGATGTGCTTTCGGGTCTGCGGATTGTCCATGGCGCCGGCGGTAAGCTGGCGGATTATGGGGTCAGCGATGCGCAAAGCATGGAGGCGAGAATCAGCGCCCTGACGGCCGAGCAGGGCGGCAGTGCCAGTCAGTTGTTGGCCGCGTTGCTCGATCTCGGTCAGCCCGGAGCATTGAGCGCCAAGGTCGGGATCAGCAGCGTTATCGGTGGGCAAAGCGGCAGCTATCTTATCGTCGATAACAATGATGACCACCGTCTGGATGAGGCCGACAGCGTGATCCTGCTCCTGGGGCAGAATCATCAAAGTTTGCTCAACGAACTGCGATATGTTCCGGAAATCATGCTCAATGGCATCGTGGTTGAGCCAGAAGCGCTGGTCGCGTAACTGGCGATATTTTCGCTTAACGGCGCCGGTTATCCTGCCGGCGCCGACAAAAATCCGCATTTTACCTTTCAATTTTCATCACTTACGTTATTCTCAATACAGTTATTCATAATAAAAATCTTAGGTTGTTGGTTTATTTAAATTCGAATAATTACTTTACTGAATAAATAAATTTAATCCGGTTAAGAGCAATAACCAGAAGGATCGGCGCTGCCCGCTCCTTCCGCGATGGCACGTCTGCGTGTGGGCGCGGCATGTGGCCAGACAAATAAGAAAAGCGCCATCATCTGCCACAAGGACTACACCCTATGCTTTTACGATTCAGTCAGTTAACTACCCACAAAGGCGCCGAGCTGAGCGCGATAGAACACGCCGTTCCCATGATTGTATTCTCGCCCGACGGCACGGTATTGCGCGCCAACGATCTCTTTCTCAGTACGCTCGGATTTCAACGCGATGACGTGATAGGCCGGCATCACCGTATTTTCTGCGATCCCAACTATGTCGCCAGCCCGTTATATCGCGAACATTGGGAGACGCTGAATAAAGGGCAACCCATCACGGACACGATAAAGCGCATCGCGAAAAATGGCGAGGCGGTGTGGCTGCAGGGCACCTATGCGCCGGTGTTGAATAAACAGGGTAAGGTGGTGGAAATCGTCAAGATCGCCAGCGAAGTGACCGAGCGAGTGACCCAGGCGCAGGAACACCGCAGCCTGCTGGCGGCGCTGAATCGCTCGATGGCGATGATTTCTTTCACGCCGCAGGGCGACATTGTCAGCGCCAATGACAATATGCTGGCGCTGATGGGCTATCGGCTGGATGAGGCGTGCGGGCAGTCGCATACGGTGCTGTGCCCACCGGCGTTCGCCGCTTCCGACGATTATCGGCGGCACTGGCAGCGCCTGGCGCGCGGCGAGTTCATCACCGGGCGTTTTGAGCGCGTCAACCGGCGCGGCGAACGGGTATGGCTGGAGGCCAGCTATAACCCGATCCTCGACAACGACGGCCAAGTGGTGAAAGTGGTGAAGATCGCCCAGGACATCACCCGGCTGATGCAACAGCAGCAGCATGAAGAAGAGATGGTGCGCAACGCGCATCATCTGTCGCTCGATACCGACCGGCAGGCGGCGCAGGGCGCGGTCATCGTGCAGCAGGCGGTGAAGGGCATGCAGCAGGTCGAAGCGGCGGCGCGCGAAACGTCGGACGTGGTCACCGAGCTTGGCAAGTGCTCTCAGCAGATCGGCACCATCGTCGAAGCCATTCGTAAAATCGCCTCGCAAACCAATCTGCTGGCGATTAACGCCTCCATCGAAGCCGCCCACGCCGGTGAGCACGGGCGCGGTTTTGCGGTGGTAGCCAACGAGGTGCGCACGCTGGCGGAACAGTCGCGCAAGGCGGCGACCGAGATCGAACGCATGACCAAGTCTATCCAGCAAGGCGTGGCGGCGGCGATCGCCGGCATGGCGACCTGCGTGGAACAGGCCGGCGGCGGTGTGGCATTGACCCATGACGCCGGAGAAGTGATCAATCAGGTCAACATCGGCATGCATGACGTCGTGAAACTGATGCAGGCCTTTACGTCGGTGAAGCAGGGCGACGCGCTGCACTGAGTTTGCCGGGCGCGGCCCCTGAAAGCGGGGCGGCGTTTGTCTCTTCCCACCGATCTCTGTGCCGTTGAGCCGCGGTTCAATTTTACCGGCCTATGCTATCCTTAAATATGAACGAACGTTCGTTCATTTATTTGTGTCAATTTACGGCGCCCAGCGCCCCTTCACCGTTTCGGGAGCTGCCGATGGGAAACCGAGAAAAGATTGTCGACGCTGCGCTGCACAGCTTTACCCATAAGGGATTTCACCAGACCAGCATGCGGGATATCGCCCAGGCGGCGGGCGTCAGCGTGGGCAACCTCTATAACCATTTTTCCGGCAAGGAGGCGCTGATCGGCGAGATCGCGCTGCTGGAAAACGGCGTATTCGCCGAGTTCGCCGCCGCATTGCGGGCCGAGAAAAAGCGGCCGAAACAGGCGCTGTCGGCCTTTTTCACCGCCTATCACGCTTTTGTCGCCGAACCGGACAATGTGCAACTGTCGGCGGAGATTGTGGCTGAAGTGGCGCGTAACCCGGCATTGGCCGAGCCGTTCAGCGCCAACCAGCGGCAGTTGATTGAGGCGCTGGCGACGACGATCGCCGAGGCTCAGCAAATCGGCGAGATCGCGCCGGCGATAGCGCCCTTGCCGCTCGCGCAGCTGGTGCTGGACGTGATCGAAAGCCAGGCCTGGCGGCAGGCGATCTTCGCGTCGCCTTCGCCGGAGGCGATCACGCCGGTGCGGCTGTTGGAACAGCTGCTCTACCGCCAACCCTAGTCGAGGTTGATATGTTGCACATTGAGCCTTATCGCAACGCTGACCGCCTGCAAACGGCGGCGTTGATCTACGCCGCGTTCTGCGACAAATTCCAGCGCGCGAGCCGTCTGAGCGCCCGCCTTCAGTGGCGTCTGTTCTATCGGCTGTGGAGTTGGGAGCAAAGCGGCAGCCGGGAGCGCAGCTTCGTGGTGAAACAGAATGAACAGGTGGTGGCGGCCTTTGCCCTGAATGCCATCGATGGCGAGAACCGCGCCGGGCTGCGTCCGCACGCCTTGCCGATTTGGCGGCTGTGTCGCCGCTATGGCTGGCTGAACGTTTGGCGCATGTATCTGCAAATTGCGGTGTTGCAGCACACCCCGGCGGCCGATGAGCTGTATCTTTCCTACCTGGCGGTGGCCGAGAGTCAGCGCGGCAAAGGGGTTGGCAGGCGACTGCTGCAGTGGATGAACGACTACGCCGCCGAACAAGGCGCAGGCCGGCGCCTGAGCCTGCACGTCAGCCGGCGCAACGTCGATGCGCAGCGTCTGTATCAGCGCTGCGGTTTTCAGGTGCGGCGCGAAGAACATTACGCCTCGCTGGGCTTGCTGTTCGGCCAGGCCGACTGGGTGTTGATGGAGAAACGCAGCGGGGAGGCGACGTGCGCAGAATAGGGCTGTGTCTCGTGGCGCTGCTCTTGCCGGTGCTCGGCTGGGTGATTTACGTCAACGACTTTCGCTTTGTCACCGAACCGGTCGTGGTGACCGCCGGTGGCAATCGGCTGACCGGCACGCTGGTGCTGCCGGAGCATGCGCCGGTGAAGCCCGGCGTCGTGGTGTTCGTGCACGGCGATGGACCGGCCAACGCCAGCCGCGACGAAGGCTATTACGGCATTTGGGAGACGATGGCGCAGCAGGGCTATGCGGTTTTATCCTTCGATAAGCCGGGCGTGGGCGGCTCCGGCGGCAACTGGCTGCATCAGACCATGGCGGATCGCGCGCGGGAAACCGTCGATATCATCGACTGGGCCCGGCGGGACGGGCGCTTCGATGCGCGCTGCGTGGGGCTGTGGGGCACCAGTCAGGCGGGGTGGGTGATGCCGGAGGTGGCGCGTTTGCGCCCCGACATCGCGTTTACGCTGGCGGTGGCGCCGGCGATCAACTGGCTGCGGCAGGGGCGCTACAACACCCGGGCGGCGATGGCGGCGGCAGGGGACGATGAAGCGTCGATCGCCGCGCGCGAGGCGCACTGGCGCCACATCCAAACGCTGCTCGAACAGCCGGACGGCTACGAACAGTACCGCCGTGAGTCTGGCGCCGCCGCTGCATTGAGCGCCGACCGCTGGCGCTTTATTCGCGCCAACATGGCCAGCGACGCGACGGCGGGATTGCGGCATTTCGCCACGCCGGTGCACCTGATCCTGGGCGGGCGCGACGTCAACGTGGACGCGGACGAAACCGAGCGCGTGTATCGGCAAACGATCCCGGCCTCGCTGCTGACGGTGACGCGCATCGACGAGGCCGATCATGTGATGGTCAAGCCGCTGTTCGCGCGCCATCCGTGGCTGATCAACGTGGTGGGCCTGTTTGCCCCGCGCTCGGTGCAATACGACGCCTACCGGCAGGACGTGGCGGCCTTCCTGGCCGCTCAGCCCTGCGGGCGCGGGCGCTAACCTCAGATCGCCGCGGGCGGCGCCTGCTCGTCATGCGGCTGCGGCGCGCGGGAAATCTGCATCGCCTGCTGCGGCATGCCGATGCCGGCCCGATCGAAATGGATTTTCACCAGCCGGTCGAGGGCGTATTGCACCACCCACTGTTTCAGCGCCTGCGTGCGCACCGTCACGCGAGTGGTGAACGAACGATCGCCCAGCGCTACCACGCCGTTGAAGACCGGCTCGCCAATCAGGAAATGCTTCACCTGTTCATCCTGCTTCAGCGCCCCGATGGCCTGATGCAGCACCTCATTGACCCGATCGATGTCCTCGTCGCGGCTGACGGTGTAATTGGCGCGGTATACCCCGAACTCACGCGCGTAGTTGGCCAGCGTGGTGATCGAAGAGTACGGCACGATGTGATAGACGCCGTAGTCGTCGCGCAGGCCGATCGAGCGGATGGTCATGCGCTCCACGGTGCCGGTGATGCCGCTGACGGTCACGTATTCGCCGGTGTTCATGCCGTTTTCAAACTGGATGAACACGCCGGTGATCACGTCTTTCACCAGCGTCTGGGCGCCGAAGCTGATGGCCAGCCCCAGCGCGCCTGCGCCCGCCAGCAGCGGCGCGATGTTCAGTCCGACCTGCGACAGCACGATCATCACGGTGATGGTGCTGATAACGATAGCCAACACGTTGCGAAACAGCGTCAGCAGCGTGCGTTCGCGCGCGCTCGGCCGCACGCCGTTGCTCAGCTCCAGCGCCAGGCGGTGCTCGATGATGCTGGCCATCAGCGTCCAGCTGAACACGGCGATCAACAGGATCAGCAGAATATGCACCAGCCCGCCGAGCGTCCGCTGGCCATTTTCGCTGCCCGCCCATTGATACAGGTTGATCAGATGCCAGGCATCGAGCAGAAACAGCGTCACTGCCAGCACCACCATCACCCGCAGTATCTTCAACCCGTTGGGGATGTAAGAGTTGATGCGCCGCTCGAGCATCGGATAGCGCAAATTGACGTCGCTCGGTAGCGAAATGCGGCGGAAAATCCAGCGGGTCAGCATGCCGGACAGCAGAGCGCCGACACCGACCACCAGCAGGCTTTTTACCGTGGCGCTCATCATAAAGCGCAGGCTGTTGCCGATGTCGAACTGGGACAGCACGAACAGCACCAGAAAATAGGCGATCGCCAGCAGGTGCCAGACATGCCCCAGCCCGCGCAGGATCACGCTGAAAAACGCCATCGACCGTTCGGCCAGCAGGTTGATCTGTTGCTGTATCGGTTTGCGGTTGTGCAGGATCAGCCAAATGGCGTATAGCGTCAGCGCCAGCATCACCACCAGATTGACGGCGGCGGCGGCCGAATAGCTGATCTGCACCGCCACCACCGGCACCACCACCATCAGGCCATAGCCGATCAGGCCGCTGAGCCAGGCGAGGCGGGTGTTCCAATAGCGCGCGCTCCGATCGCTGAAGGGGAACGGGCGCAGATAGTCGAAGCTGGGGGCGAAAATCAGCCGCAGCACCGCCTTGAAAAATTCAATTACCGCGAAGGCGCTGAGAAACAGGGTCTGCAGCCGCAGGATGGTGGCGCTGTCGGCGTGGACGTGGCGGGCGAACAGGTTGCCTGCCGCCAGCGCCAGCAGCAGCACCAGCAGATCGATGGCGAAAGCGCCGAGAATGGCGGCGGGGCGCTTATACCACGGGCCGCGCTGCAGCCTGGCGTTGTGCCCCCAACTGCCCATGCGCTTGTACAGCGGCGCGATCAGCCGGCGGATCAGGTGGAACAGCGCAAAGGTGACCGCCACCGTCAGCAGAAAGTAGCCCAGCGCGCGGAAAAAGCCGGCGGGATTGAAAACGCGCTTCGGGCCGGAATCGATCAGCTTTTGCAGCGCGCCGAGCTTCTGGTTAAAGGTGCCGATGCCTTCCTGCGCCAGCGAGTTCAGGCTGTCGCTCAGCGTAGCGGGCGTCGATTCCTCCGGCGTTGTCGGCGCGGCGGCCGCAGCGTCGCCGGCGGTCTGTTTCAGGTGGTCGATGAGTTCCGCGCGCGCTTGGTCGTCTTGCAGTAGATCGGCCAGCGCGGCGTAGGCGGCTTTCTGCTGCTCGCTCTTGTCGGCGGGCGCAGGCGGCGCGTTTTGCGCCAGCGCCGGTGGTGCGAAGACGCTCAGGGTCAACAGCAGCAGCAGGAAAAGCAGGTGTTCTCGCAGATGAGAACCTCGTCGGGAGTCTGCGTTTGGCGGCATGGTTCCTCTCTTTGGCGTTCTGTGATCGGCGGATGTCAGAGCAATACGATGAAAAACAATCAATATAGTAGGAAAGGAAACGCGATGGGGCGTGGGAGAGCGTGCGGAATGAAAGCGGCGGGCGCGTGGCGCGCCCGCCGTTAAACCGCCAGGATCAGGAAACGTGCTGCAGGAATTCCTGCAGACGCGGGCTCGGCGGATGGTTGATCAGATCGTGCGGGTTGCCGTCTTCGGCAATCCGGCCCTTGTCGATAAAGATCAGGCGCGACGCCACTTTTTCGGCAAAGCCGACTTCGTGGGTGACGATGACCATCGTCATGCCTTCCTCGGCCAGATCCTGCATCACCTTAAGCACTTCGTGGCGCAGCTCCGGATCGAGCGCGGAGGTCGGCTCGTCGAACAGCATCATTTTCGGCTTCACCGCCAGCGCGCGCGCGATCGCCACGCGCTGCTGCTGGCCGCCTGACAGTTCGGACGGGTAGTGGTGGGCGCGCTCCGCCAGACCGACCTTGGCCAGCAGCTCGCGCGCCAGCTTTTCCGCATCGGACTTCTTCGCGCCGCGCACGCGGATCGGGCCGAAGGCGACGTTTTCCAGCGCCGTCAGGTGCGGGAACAGGTAGAACTGCTGGAATACCATGCCGGCTTCCTGGCGGATCAACCGATCGTCCACTTTCGGATCGTTAGCTTTCAGGCCATCGACGATCAGATCGCCGCTGGTCACCTCTTCCAGCTTGTTGATGCAGCGCAGCAGGGTGGATTTGCCGGAGCCGGACGGCCCGATGATCACCACCACTTCGCCTTTGTCGATCTTCAAATCGATGTTGTGCAGCACCTGGGTTTGGCCAAAATGCTTGGAGACGTTTTTAAATTCAATCACAGGATTTTCATCCTTCTTTCCAGACGACGCAGCACGAAGCTCAGCACCAGAGTAATAATCAGGTAGATAACCGCCACGGCGCTCCAGATTTCCAGCGCGCGGAAGTTACCGGCAATAATTTCCTGACCCTGACGGGTCAGCTCCGCCACGCCGATCACGATGAACAGCGAGGTGTCTTTGATGCTGATGATCCACTGGTTGCCCAGCGGCGGCAGCATGCGGCGCAGCGCCAGCGGCATAATGACGTAGCGGATGGTTTCGCGGCGCGACAGGCCGAGCGCCAGCCCGGCTTCGCGGAAACCGTTATGGATAGACAGCACCGCGCCGCGGGTGATTTCCGCGATGTAGGCGCCGGAGTTGATCATGATGGTCACCACCGCCGCGGTGAACGGATCGATGCGCAAATCGGTGAACGCCATCGGCAGGGCGAAGTAGATGAACATCACCTGCACCACGATCGGCGTGCCGCGGATCACTTCGATAAACACCAACGCGATGTGGTTGGCGATCCATCCGCCGTAGGTGCGGGCAAAGCCGGCGACGAGGCCGATGATCAGGCCGCCAATCAGACCGAGGACCGAAATCCACAGGGTCATTTTGGCGCCCTCTAACAAGATAGGAATGGCGGGCCAGATGGCGCTCCAGTCGAACTGCATGATATTTCTCCCGGTGATCCCAAACGTGGGTATCAGATACAACGAAGCGCAGGGGGTTAAGCGACCCCCTGTGCTTAAGTTAATAGCGTGCCAAGTTCACCGCTTACTTAGGTTCGGTGCCGAACCACTTCTTGTAGATTTCGTTATAGGTGCCGTTCTCGCGCAGGGTTTTCAGCGCGCCGTTCACCTTCTCGCGCAGCTCGTCGCTGCCTTTAGGGAAGGCGATGCCATACTGCTGCGCTTCCAGCGAATCGCCGACGGTTTTGAACTTGCCGGCGCCGGCCGTCTTGATGAAGTATAAGATGTTTGGCGTGTCGTGCAGCACCGCGTCGGCGCGCTTGGTGCCCAGTTCCATATAGGCGTTGTCAATGTTCGGGAACTGACGCAGATCCTTGGTTTTGATGTGCTGCTTGGCGTAATCCACCGAGCCGGTGCCGCTTTTGACCGCCACCACTTTACCGTTCAGATCGTCGATGCCTTTCACGCTGTTGTTGTCGGCATTGACCATGACCAGCAGGCCGCTTTTGTAGTAACCGTCTGAGAAGTCGATGGCTTTCTTGCGCTCATCGGTGATGGTGATGCCGGCCAGCGCCAGATCGACGTTTTTGGTCTGCAGCGCCGGAATGATGCCGCCGAAGTCCATCGGTTTCAGGGTGTAGTCCAGCTTCAGCTCTTTGGCGACGGCGGCCCACAGGTCGATGTCGAAGCCGACGTATTTGTCGCCTTGCTTGAACTCAAAAGGAACGAAAGCGGTGTCGGTGGCGACCACCAGTTTGTCTGCTGCGTGGGAACTTACGGCAAAGGCCAGGGAGAGTGCGGCCAGGGAGACTTTAAAAATCGACTTCATGAGAGGAATTCCTGTACAGGTTGCGGATTACCCATTTTTTATATTGCAGTTGGTGCCATGAAAAAATCGTGCCATGTTTTCAACTAATATAAAAACAAAGAGTTACTGCGTGATGTTGTGCCGTGATGGCGAATAGTTATGGTTATGCACCACGATGAGGCACCGAAATGGTGCGTAAGAATTATCTTGGTGCACGGGGCTATCATTAACCAAATTTTGGCTGTGAAACAACCGTTCTTTAACGTTTTTGCTTCAATATTGATAACTAACTCTAACTTTCATGATCCATTGACGGTGCAAGCGTGACTGCGAGAGGGGAAAAAGGGGAGCAGATAATGCTAGCGCAACTGGCTGTCTTTGCTGCCGCGCCGGTTGTACAGGCTGCTGGCCGCGTGTTTTTTGTCTTGTTCGGCCTGGCAGGCGACACAAAAACGCACCCCCTTCAGCGCCTTGCTGCGCGCCTCGGGGATCGGTTCTCCACATTCCTGGCAATAGCGTTCGCTCTCGCCATGCCCGAGCGCATCACGCGCACGCTGCACCGCATCGTTGACGGTAGAATCAATTTGATCTTGTACGGCGCCGTCCGCCGCCCAGCCGCTGGCCATCATGACCTCCTGACAAGGGAAACCTACCGTTTAATATGGGCCGTTTTTTGCACAATTCAACGGCCGCGCAAAAGAAAACAGGCCGGGCGAAGCCCAGCCTGTTCTGCCCGGCACGACGGGCGGTCTGCAACGCGCTGCGGCGTTATTCGATGTTGGATTCGATGAACCACAGGAACTTGTCCAGATCGCGCGAGGCGGCGGTGAACATGTCGGCGGTGTCTTCGTCTTCCACTTCAGTAATGGCCTTACGGATGTCATTCGCCACCGCGCCGTAGCGATCGGCCAGCGCTTTCAGGTGTTCTTGCACGCTGTGGATATTGGTCGGATAGCTTTTCAGCGGCGTGCGATCGTTCACCACCTGTACGGTGCCCAGCGCCACGCCGCCCAGCTGCACCACGCGTTCGGCGAAGGTGTCCTGGTGCTCGATGATGGCGGTGCGGAAGCCGTCCAGCATTTCATGAACCGCGATAAAGTTCGCGCCACGCATGTTCCAGTGCGCCTGTTTGGTGATCAACGAAAGATCGATGAATTGCACGACCTGATGGTTCAGCGCCTTGATGGCGGCCAGTTTGATTTTTTCGTCCAGATCGTTACGGGTATACAGCAGATCAGAAGATTTCGTTTTCACCAGTTTAGCGGTACTCATATCAGATATCCTCTTGATTAGTCGTTGTCCTATTTCGTTACGGGATCAATTATAGCAGGGCTGTTTATTTTTGCCGGACGAAAATGGCTATTGCACAAATAGGGTTAGCCTACGGATAATGGGTCTGGTTGAATTTTTACTTAATGCAACATAATGAAAAATATAATTATTTATCATTCGCTGATTTATTGTTTATGGCTGTGAAAATTTACCTTGGTTATTTTATTTTTTCGCCTGCGGGCTTCGGCTAAATATCCGCTCTGTTATCGTGGTGTTAATTTCTCATCCATTCATATTGATAGCGGTAATTGATGCCGCTACAGTAGGGCAATTATCCTCTCTCTTTATAGGCGAATAATGAAAATTAACGTCGTCGGCACCAGCGGCAGCGGTAAAAGCACCCTGGCGCGTCAACTGGCGGAACGGCTTGGCGTGCCCTATATCGAGATGGACAGGCTGTATTGGCGGCCCGAATGGCAGGGAACGCCTGATGACGCGTTCCTGGCGCGGCTTGAACAGACGCTGGCCGAAGCGGGGGATGGCTGGGTGCTGGACGGCAATTACAGCCGCACGCAGCCGATCAAGTGGCGCGAGGTCGATTATATTCTGTGGCTGGACTACGGTTTCGGCCGCACGCTGTGGCAGGCCGTGCGCCGCGCGTGCCGACGCGCGGCCGGCAAACGTGAGCTGTGGCCGGGCACCGGCAATCGGGAAAGCTTCCGCCGTTCTTTCTTCAGCCGCGAGTCGATCGTGCTCTGGACGATCCGCACTTACTCGAAGAACCGGCGAAAATACCTGGCGGAGATGGCTCGTCCCGACGCCGGATGCCGTTTCGTGCGCCTGCGTTCTCCCCGCCAGGCCGCCGATTTTCTACGGGCGCTGCCGCAGGTTCACAGCAGCAGACGGTGATGGATCCTCACCACCGCTTTCTTGATTTGCTGCGGCCGCTGCCACACGCAGCCGGTCTTGTGCGGCTCCATCTGGAAAAAGAGGGCGAACATACCGTGCGTCATGTGCAGCGTTTGCGGGTGGCGTTTGATGTCCAGCAGCAGCAGATCGCTATTTTCCGCGTGGGGTTGCTCGCGATGTCCGTTGCCCGCCAGGCCGTATTCGATGCGCTCTTCACCGCTGATCAGCAGATGCAGCGCAATGTATTCCTGATGCATTTCGGCGCGCTTTTCCGCCGCCGGCGCGGTGGTCAGCGTCATCACGTCCATAAAGATGTTGTCGCCGTCGATCGGGTGATGCCCCAGCGCCAGTTCTGGCAGGTCGCATCGGCGCAATTCGGTCAGGGTTGAAACCAGCGCCGGCGCGAGTCCGCGGCCGAAGCGTGGGTTGAACAGGCTGTTGTGAATCACTGTTATTCTCCATGTGAGCGAAAGTCCAAAGAGCCTGCGATACAGGCTAAGGGGAAGTATGCCGACTTGTCACGAGGAAAACAGTTAACCCGCCTGCATTCCGACGTTGCGGTCTGCAGGCGAGTCGGGTCATCAGGAAAGGCTTTCGAGGCGAGGTTTGGGCCGAATGGTGAGGGCGGAACCCATGGAGGCGGCGATGATCGCCGCCAGCGCCAGCCATTGCACGCCGCTCAGGTGTTCGCCGAGGAACAGCATGCCGGATAACGCCGCCATCGCCGGTTCCAGGCTCATCAAGGTGCCGAAGGTGCGCGCCGGAATTTTGGGCAGCGCGATGATCTCCAGCGAATAAGGCAGCGCGGTGGAGAGGATCGCCACCGCCAGGGCTATCGGCAGAATCTCAACGTTGAACAGCACGCTGCCGGTTTGCCAGGCGCCGATCGGGCAGAACACCAACGCGGCGATCAGCGAGCCGAGCGCCACCGTGCCGGGGCCGTGATCGCCGCCGGCCTTCTGGCCGAAGATGATATAGACCGCCCAGCAGGCGCCGGCGCCGAGCGCGCAGGCGGCACCGAACGGGTCGATTCCGCCTACGCCGTGGCCAAGCGGCAGCAGGAACCACAGCCCGGCGATCGCCAACGCCACCCAAAGGAAGTCAATCGGCCGCCGCGACGAGAACATGGCCACCGCCAGCGGGCCGGTAAACTCCAGCGCCACGGCGATGCCGAGTGGCACGGTGCGCAACGACAGGTAGAACAGGTAGTTCATCGCGCCGAGCGACAGGCCGTAAATCAACAGCGGCAAGCGGCTGCCGGCGGCGATGCGCATGCGCCACGGGCGGAAGATGATGAACAGAATCAGGGTGCCGATGAAAAGACGCAGCGTCGTGATGCCTTCCGCGCCCACGATCGGGAACAGGCTTTTGGCCAACGAAGCGCCGCTCTGGATCGACACCATGGCGATGATTAACAGACAAATGGGCAGCAGCGCGGAGGGCGCTCTGCCGGCAGTAGATAACGACATCCTTAACGGGCCTTTTATGCGCCGTTCCTCAGCCTTGAGAAAACGGTCGAAACGGGGATGCGAGCAGTGTAAATGAAATGGCGAAAATCTGTCTGAGAAAAGCGCGCATCGTGGTGAAATCCGCCGATCCTCGGATGAGATGTGGCGGATTTGGTCAAAAAATGCGCTTTTTCTTAAGAATTATCTGGATATTAAATAGGTGATTTTTGTCACAGAAAGTCGTAGAATACGGCCGAAAATAGAGCGAAAAGAAGAAGATACACTGTTCTTGAAATCTTCTGTTACACGATATAAAGCATTAGACACTCATTTCAAGGCAGAGTTTCACGCTAATTTTTGTTATATTTTCAAAGCATGAACAAATGGATGTACTTAATAATAAAACGCGTTTGAGGTGGTTATGAAAAAAATTGCATGTCTTTCCGCAGTAGCAGCTTGCGTATTAGCAGTTAGCGCAGGTACCGCATTCGCTGGTCAGAGCACCGTATCCGCTGGCTATGCGCAGGGTGATTTCCAAGGCGTTGCTAACAAAGCCGACGGTTTCAACCTGAAATACCGTTACGAGTTCGACAACAACCCACTGGGCGTAATCGGTTCCTTTACCCACCTGGAAAAGGACGGTTCTCAGGACGGTTTCTATAACAAAGCTCAGTACAACTCTATCTCTGCCGGTCCAGCATACCGCATCAATGACTGGGCGAGCATCTACGGTCTGGTTGGCCTGGGTTACGGTAAATTCACTACCAACGCTCAGAACGGCACTTCTCGTCACGACACCGCTGACTACGGCTTCACCTACGGCGCCGGTCTGCAGTTCAACCCAATCGAGAACGTTGCCCTGGATGTCGGTTACGAGCAGAACCGCATTCGCAGCGTTGACGTTGGCACCTGGAACGTTGGCGTAGGCTACCGCTTCTAAGTGTGTTCGTGCCTGCGGGCATGAACCTGCGGCCTTGTTTGCCGCACCCATAAAAAATCCGCCTTCGGGCGGATTTTTTTTATCTGTCATTCACCGCCGCGCCCCGTCGGCTGCGTCGAAAAGCGCGCGCTGCGGGCATCGCGCTCGTAACCTTGCGGCTCGGTCAACAACCCGTATAGCTCGGGGCGCCGCCCGTAGATCCAGCGGCGACCGGTGCTGAGCGGGATCAGCGTCAGATCGAGCTCGGCGCTGACCATCCGGTCTTCTGCCGCCCAGGTCTCCGCCACGATCCGGCCGTAAGGATCGAGGATCATCGCGTTGCCGGTGCGTATTTCATCGTCATCTCGGCCCACGCCGTTGCTGAACAGCAAGAACAGCCCGTTGTCGTGAGCGCGCGACGGCAGCCAGCGCATCAGCCAGCCGCGGCCGTGTTCGCCGCGGAAGGCGGCTTCTATCGCCTGCGGATCTTCCGCGCGCCGCTGCCACAGCGCCTGCGGGATCGGCTTCATGCCGTGCGGGCTGCGCGAATGGGTGCCGCCGGTCTGGTGCGGGGCGATAAGCACGTCCGCGCCCAGCAGCGCCGTTGCGCGCACATTCTCCACCAGATTATTGTCCCAGCAGATCAATATGCCCACGCGTACGCCCCAGGGTGTATCGAACACCGTATAGCGGTCGCCGCTGGCGATAGCCGGGTGCTCGAAGGCGTGCAGTTTGCGGTGCACATGCAGTTCGCCGTCCGGCAGACAAACGGCATAGGCGTTGTAACACAGGCCGTCATCGCCCAGCTCGATCAGCCCGACGCCAATCGCCATGTTGTAACGCTCAGCCAGCGGGCGAATGCGCGCCAGCGAAGGGCTGCTCACGATCGGCTCCGCCAGCGCCCGCACTTCGGCGTCGGACAGATGGCGCACGTGCCAATAGCCGGTGACGCACATTTCCGGGAAGGCCAACAGTTGTATCTGTTGTTCGGCCGCTTCCGCGATAAAGCGTTCCATGGTCGACAGGTTGTAATTCTTGTCATTGGCGCGATGCTGGAATTGCACCGTGGCGGCGCGTAATGAGGTGGTCATGGGATCTCTCCGGTTGGGGTCTGCATTGATTACAGCAGGCGAATTGATTACTGTATAATCAATTAAATTCCTTATTTGATAACCTAATGGAATGGATATAAAACAACTGCGCGCCCTGGTGGCGTTGGCGGAGCAGGGCAATTATCGGCAGGCGGCGAGCCTGCTGTGTATCAGCCAACCGGCGCTGAGCAAGCAAATTCAGGCGCTGGAAGCCCAGCTTGACGTTCGGCTGTTCGAGCGTGGCCGACAAGGGGCGGTGCTCACTGCCGGCGGGCGGCGGCTTTACCCGGAGGCGCAGGCGCTGGTGGAGCAGTATCAGCAGTTCCAGCGGCGCGCGCGGCGGGTGGCGCTCGGGGAAGCGGGGCGGCTGGCGCTGGGGTTTGGCCTGTCCAGTTTTCATCTGGCGCCGCAGCTGGTGGCCGCCTTTCGCCAACGGTTTCCCGAGGTGGCGATTGGCCTCGAAGATCTGCCGTCGGAGCGGCAGTATCAGCTGTTGCTGCAGGGAGAGTTGCAGGCGGGGTTCGTGCGCTTGCCGGTCAATACGCCGCTGTGCGGCGTCGCGTTGTTGAGCGATCGGTTGGTGCTGGCTGCGCCGGGTGCGCTGGCGCTGCGCGCCGACGATCTGATGGCGCGTTTCAATCAGCTGCCGCTGTTGCAATTGACCCCTAAACGCGGGCGCGGGCTGAGCGATCAGTCGCTGCGGTTTATCGCCGCTCACCGGTTGACGCCGAACGTGGTGCAGCAGGCCGGTGATATCCAGACGCTGTTGGCGTTGGTCGCCGCCGGCGTCGGCGTCGCGCTGCTGCCGCACAGCATCACGCATATCGCGCCGGCCGGCATCGACATTTTATCGCTGAGCGGCGAGGAGACGGAGTGGCAGGTCGGTATCGCCTGGGATCCGCAGCGCACCGACGCGCTGCGGGATAACTTCATTCAGACGGCGTTGGCGGTGCAACGCGCTTAGGCATTCAAAGCGGGCAGTGCATCACCACGATCGGGTTTTGATGGTACTCGCTGCGGTGGCTTTCGCTGAAGCCGACCTTTTTCGCCAACGCCAGCGAAGCCTGGTTTTCAGGCGAGATGATGCAGACGGTTTTTTCCCCCGGCAGGTGCGTTTTCCCCCAGGCCAGCGCCGCCCGCAGCGCCTCGGTGGCATAGCCTTTGCCGTGCGCCGAACTCACCAGCGTCCAGCCCATCTCCGGCGCATCGAGCGCCGGGGTGATGTCGCGCAGGAAGTTAGAGAAGCCGATGCTGCCGAGGTACTCGCCGCTCTGCTTGTCACGCACCGCCCAATACCCGTATCCCAACAGCGCCCAGTGGCCAACGTAGCGCATCAGGCGCCCCCAGGAGTCTTCCCGGTCGCGCGGGGTGCCGCCGATATAGCGCACCACCAGCGGGTCGGCCCACAGCGCGGCCAGCGAGTCGAAGTCGTCCAGCGTGTGCGCGTCCAGCCGCAGGCGTTCGGTGATAAGCGTTGGCGCGGTGTTGATTACGGTCATGTTGCTGCTCCTGCACAGGATGAAAGGCGATGAAAAACAACGGCGTTCAGTATGCCAGAGAAATCACGCCGCCAGCCACAACAGCCAGGTGAACAGGAAGCCGCTCAGGCCGAGCAGGGTGGTCAACACCGTCCAGGTCTTCAGGCCATCGGCCACCGACAGCCCCAGATAGCGCGTGACGATCCAAAAACCGGAGTCGTTGACGTGCGAAAGCCCGAGCCCGCCGAAACAGGTCGCCAGCGTTACCAGCACCAGCTGCAGCTGATTCAAGCCGCTGACCGCTTCCGACAACAGACCGCCGGTGGTCAGGATCGCCACGGTGGCGGAACCCTGCGAGGCGCGCAGCGCCAGCGAAATGATAAAGGCGGCGGGCACCAGCGGCAGGCCGATGGCCGTCAGCACTTCCGCCAGCGCCTTGCCGACGCCGGACTCCACCAGCACCTTGCCGAACACGCCGCCCGCGCCGGTTACCAGGATCACCACTGCGGCGGTCGGCAGCGCGGCCCCCATCACGTCGCCGGCGTGTTGCAGGCTCCAGCCGCGGCGCAGCGCCAGGAAATAGAAGGCCAGCAGCAGGGCGATCATCAGCGCCACCGCCGGCGACCCTAGCAGCGACAGCGCATCGCGCAGCGCCGAGCCGGCCGGCAGGAGGGTGGCGGAGACGGTGCCGAGCATGATGATGGCGATCGGGATGACGATCAGTGCCGCCACCAGGCCGGCGCCGGGCGGGTTGATGCGATCGCTGAGCGGCGCGTGATCTTCCGGACGCGGCTCCGGCGCCGCCAGCTGCAGCTGTTCCAGCACCTCTATCGATAACGGATAGGTTTTGCGGTTGAGGTAGTTGGCGGCGAAATAGCCGATAACGCCGACCGGAATACAGATCGCGAGGCCGATAATGGTTAGCCAGCCGATGTCGGCGTTGAGCAAGCCGGCGGCGGCGACCGGGCCGGGGTGCGGCGGCAGCGCGACGTGTACCGTCAACATCACGCCGGCCATCGGCAGGCCGAACTTGAGCGGCGACACTTTGGCGACCTTGGCGAAGCCATAGATAATCGGCGCCAGAATGATAAAGCCGACGTCGAAGAACACCGGAATGCCGAGAATAAACGCGGCGAGGGTCAGCGCCGCGACGGTATGTTTCGGCCCCAGACCCTGGCTGAAACGCTGCGCCAGCGACTCGGCGCCGCCCGATTGTTCGATCATGCGGCCGAGCATCGCCCCCAGACCGATGATGATGGTCACCGAGCCGAGCACGCCGCCCATTCCGGCGGTCATCACTTTCATCACTTCGCCGGTCGGAATGCCGCTGGCCAGCGCCACCAGCAAACTGACCACCAACAGCGCGACAAAGGGCTGCACCTTCGCCTTAATCACCATCAATAACAGCAGCACCACGCCGAGTACGGCAATCAGCAACAGCAGAGAGGTAGACATGAAAAAAGCCTTTCGTTGGGTAAGCGTTGGGCACCGCGATCGCCGCGTGGCGATACGGGTGCGTTTCATTGTTATAAAATCGATTTCCTGGTGTCGGCGTGCGGCTTTAGCGGTAAGGCTTCAGCCAGCCGAGCCCGGCGGCGGTGTCGCCGCGCGGGCGGTATTCGCAACCGATCCAGCCCTGATAGCCGAGCGCATCCAGCCTGTCGAACAGCCACGGGTAATTCAGTTCGCCCTCGTCGGGCTCATGACGATCCGGCACCGAGGCTATCTGGATATGCGCGTAGCGCCCGGCCAGCGTCTCCAGCAGCCCGCTGATATTGCCGTCCACCAACTGCGCGTGGAAAAAATCGAGCTGGATGAACACGTTCGGTCTTTCGATCGCCGCCACCGCTTCCGCCGCCTGATGCTGACTGGCGAACAGGTAGTCGGGTTTGACCGGCGGGCTGAGCGCCTCGATCAGCACCTTGACGCCATGCGGCGCAAAAGCGTCGGCGGCATAACGCGCATTGGCGATAAAGGTGTCGAGATAACGCCGCCGATCCGCGCCCGCGGGCACCACGCCGGCCATCAGGTGCACGCAGGGGCAGGAAAGGGCGATGGCGTAGGTCAGCGCGCGATCGATATCGGCGCGCGCATCCCGCTCGCGGCCCGGCAGCGCCGCCAGCCCCCATTCGCCGGCGGCGGCATCGCCGGGCGCGGTGTTGAACAGCACCTGTTGCAGGCCGTGTTCGCGCAGTTTCTCGGCCAACAGATCGGCGGGATGCTCGTAAGGGAACAGGAATTCCACCGCGCTGAAGCCCTGTGCGGCAGCGACGGCAAAGCGATCGAGGAACGGCACCTCGGTAAACATCATCGACAAATTGGCGGCAAATTTAGGCATGGTTCAGCTCCGTAATTCGGCAATTTCATCAGCGGTCAAATAGCGGATCGGACGATCGCCGAGGGTGAAGATCAGCCGCGCCGCATCTTCCATCTCTTCGGTATTGTCCGCCGCCGCTCGCAGGTCTTTACCCGTCACCACCGGCCCGTGGTTAGCCAGCAAAAAGGCGCGGTGGGTCGGCGCCAGGCGGGCCAGATCCTGCGCCAGCCTTTCGTCGCCGGGCCGGTAGTAAGGCACCACCGGCACCTTGCCGACGCGCATCACCACATAGGGGGTGAACGGTTTGATGGCGTTGTCGGCGTCCAGCCCCTGCAGGCAAGAGAGCGCCGTGAGGTAGGTGCAATGCAAGTGCACGACCGCTTTGCATTCGGGGTTGTTCAGATAGAGCGCCCGATGAAAGCTGATCTCTTTCGACGGTTTGTCGCCGGAGAGCCAGTCGCCGTTCAGGCTCACTTTAGACAGGCGATCGGCCTGCAGCTCGCCGAGACAGGAGCCGGTCGGCGTCGCCAGCAGCGCGCCGTCCGGCAGCAACAGCGAGAGGTTGCCGGCGGAGCCGGTGGCGTAGCCGCGTTGGAAAAACGAGGCGCCCAGGCGCACCATCTCTTCACGCGCCTGCTGTTCAATCGTCATGCTCATACCGGGAACTCCGTTTGCGCGCGCGCGAAGAAGGCTTCATCGCCAAAATTACCCGATTTCAGCGCCAGGGAAATCGCCCGATCGCTGGCGCGCACCCAGGGAACGCCGGGGGAAATGCTGGGGCCGATATGGAAGCCGCGAATACCCAGCGCCTGCGTGACCACGCCGGAGGTTTCGCCGCCGGCGACGATAAAGCGGCTGAATCCCAACTGGCGCAGTTGCACCACCAGCTCGGCGAACAAGGCTTCCACCGCCTCGCTGGCGGCGGCGCCATGCCGTTGTTGCGTTTGCTGCAGCGACTCCGGCGATGCAGTGGCGTAGATCAGCGGGGCAAGCGTTTCTCCGGCATGGCGCTGCGCCCAGTGCGCCAACTCGACGGCGTAGGCGGCGCGCGTCTGGGGATCGAAGCAACGGTTGATATCGATGGCCTGCGCCGCCGCGCGTTCGCGATAGTGCGCCACCTGCCGGTTAGTCATGACGGAGCAGGAGCCAGACAGCACCGCCGCCTTTTCCCCCTGCGGCGCGCCGGCCGCCTCTGCCGAACGTTCGCCGTTCTGCGCCCATTGCCGCGCCAAACCGATCGCCAGGCCCGAACCGCCGGTCACCAGCTTCATCGTTTTCAACGCTTCGCCCTGGGTAAGCAGATGCCGTTCGTTGAGCGTGTCCAGCACCGCGTAGCGCACGCCTTCCTGCGCCAATTGCTGCAGCTTCTCGCTGACCGCCTCGGCGCCGCGATCCATTTCCGCCGCCGTCACCAGCCCACAGCGTCCGGCGGCCTGGGATTCCATCAGGCGAAGCAGGTTGCTGTCGGTCATCGGCGTGACCGGGTGATGACGCATGCCGGACTCAGACAGCAGCTGTTCCCCGACGAACAGGTAGCCCTGATAGACCGTGCGGCCGTTTACCGGCAGCGCCGGGGAAACAACCGTGAAATTTTCCCCCAGCGCGGCGAGCAGGGCATCGGTCACCGGGCCGATATTGCCCTGTGCGGTGCTGTCGAAGGTGGAGCAGTATTTGAAGTAGAACTGGCGGCAGCCCTGTTTTTGCAGCCAGGCCAGCGCTTGCAATGCCTGTTCGATCGCCTGCTCTGCCGGGCAGGAGCGCGATTTCAGGCTGATGACGACCGCCTGAGCGTCGACCGGCGTTTCGTCCTGCGGCACGCCGTTCAACTGCACCGTCGGCAGGCCGTTTTGCACCAGAAAACTGGCGATGTCGGTCGCGCCGGTAAAATCATCCGCGATTACTCCAAGCTGCATCAGAGCGTCTCCTTTTTCTGCGGCAGATCGATGCCGGCAAAGATTTTGATCACCGCGCTGTCATCTTCTTTACCGTAGCCGGCGTTGCTGGCGGCGGTAAACATGGTGAAGGCGGTGGAGGCCAGCGGCAGCGGGAAATGCAGCGCCTTGGCGGTATCCGCCACCAGCCCCAGATCCTTGACGAAGATATCCACCGCCGATTTGGGCGTATAGTCGCCGTCGACCACGTGACGCATGCGATTTTCGAACATCCAGGAGTTGCCGGCGGCATGGGTGACGACGTCATACATGACGTCCAGCGGGATGTTGGCGCGGGCGGCCAGCGCCATGGCTTCCGCCCCGGCGGCGATGTGCACCCCGGCCAACAGCTGGTGGATGATTTTTAC
This sequence comes from Serratia sp. B501, assembly GCF_051172315.1. Lineage (NCBI taxonomy): Bacteria > Pseudomonadati > Pseudomonadota > Gammaproteobacteria > Enterobacterales > Yersiniaceae > Serratia > Serratia sp. B501. The sequence goes on along the minus strand of NZ_JBPIZB010000002.1, from coordinate 292,943 downwards.
CGTCGCGCCCAGGCCGATGGTTTCGCCGATGCGGTAAACCTTGCCGGCGATGGCGTCCAGCACGGGTTGCAGGCGCGCGAAGGTGGCGTCGGCGCCAGCGGCCATCACCGTCATCTGGCCTTCTTCCGCCTTGGCCGCCCCGCCGGAAACCGGCGCGTCCAGCATCGCCAGGCCGTAGTCCAGCAGCCGTTGCTCGATCTGTTTGGCGTCATCGGCGGAAATGGTCGAAGACACCATCACCGCCGTGCCCGGCTTGAGCTGCGGCGCCAGGCCTTGCTCGCCGAACAGGATTTGCTTCACCTGCGCGGCGTTTACCACCAGCAGCAACACGGCGTCCAGCTCGGCGGCGAAGTCGCGCGCGCTGGGGGCCGTTTGTTTCGCGCCGGCCTGTTGCAGCGCCGCCAGCGCCTGCGGATTGAGATCGGCGCCGTAGGTGGTCAATCCGGCGCGGAGGCATGAACGCGCGGCGCCCATGCCCATCGCCCCCAGCCCGATGACGCAAACGGCATAATTCCCTGGGTGTGTCATACTGCACTCCTGTTAATTTTAGTGATAATTTGTTTTGTTGTGTTAAATGTAAGCGCTTGTCGGTCGATTATCCGCGATCGTTATCACAATAATTAACAATGCGTGAAACGGACTTTTCGTGCGATTTCTGGCCTAAATCAACATTACAATTATGTTTTTAAATAAGTTTATGTTTGGCTGGCCTAACTGCGCTCGCCGTCACGCTGCGAGAAATAAGGGCTATCGGCGAACGAAAATTGACGTAAAATCACAATTATTATCACCGCAGCAACGAGAGGGAACCGTGATACCTGTAGAACGCCATCAACAAATTCTTGCGCTGGTATCCGAACGCGGCGTCGTCAGTATCGCCGAGCTGACCGAACGGCTGGGGGTGTCGCATATGACGATCCGCCGTGACGTGCAAAAGCTGGAAGAGCAGGGGGCGGTACAGTCGGTCTCGGGCGGCGTGCAGGCGCCGGAACGGGTGGCGAGCGAACCTTCTCACCAGACCAAAGAGGGGATGTTCGGCCGGCAGAAAATCGCCATCGGCCGGCTGGCGGCGCGGCAAATTCCCGCCAATAGCTGTATCTATCTGGATGCCGGCACCACCACGCTGGCGCTGGCGAAACAGATCGGAGAACGTGACGATTTGACGGTGGTGACCAACGACTTTGTCATCGCCGGGTTCCTGATAGAGCATAGCCAGTGCCGAATCATCCACACCGGCGGCACCGTGTGCCGGGAAAACCGTTCCTGCGTCGGTGAGGCGGCGGCGCAGGCGCTGCGCGGTCTGTTTATCGATCTGGCGTTCATCTCCGCCTCTTCGTGGAGCATGCGCGGCCTGTCGACGCCGAACGAAGATAAGGTGATGGTGAAGAAGGCCATCGTCGAGGCCAGCCGCCGCCGCATTTTGCTCAGCGATACGTCCAAATACGGCAAAGTCGCCACCTATCTGGCGCTGCCGATCGCCGCCTTTGACGCCGTCATTACCGATGAGGGGTTGCCCGCCGCCGCGCGGGAGGCCATTGAGCAAGCGGGGATTGCATTGCTGACGGCGGAAGAAGAAGAATAAGAATAAGAACGAACCGGAATCAGGATGAAAGTTCGGTATCGATGCTATGTGCGGGCGGTTCACTGGTTTCAACGCCGCCGCATTCACGCCATTCGCGGCGCCTTTGTTCCCACCACTCTTCGTGGAAGGCTTGCATCTCTTTCAGGCGCTGTTCCTTAACGTGCTGTTGGTAAGTATGGGATGCTATGGGGGCTACGTGGGATTTCGATGACATAGAGGCCGTCCTTTATAAACTCTATTTTGTATAAATAATGCCCTTTGTGCGCGTATTTTTTCAACAAAAAATCATAAATTTTAGCTAATGCTGGCCTTAACGGTGCACTTAAGATGATCCTGGCATGATACTGATAGGCAAACTTGAGAAGAGTTTCCCCGATGCCAACAACGAATAAGCGTTCGCGTTGGAGAAGGGTATAATGCATTGCGGTATAGGTATCGAAAGCTGAGCGCCGATGCCTGCTTACGTCGCTCAACGCCTTAACATCATAAAACTCCAGAGAGAAAGCATTATTGAGGAGAGCAGTGTCCACATACACAGGGGCAAACCAATGGTGCATGTTTTGCCCAATTCTCTTGAAATCCAAATGATAGATGGCCGATTTACCATCACCTTTTCTGACGGCAATCTGATATCTGTATGTGTCTGCTATTCCAGTGTGTGACTCCCTCACATCAATCTCCATGATAAAATCCTTTTTACTATTATTTTTCCTATAGTTATCCCCTTTGTGACGAACAGATTATTAACCGCGGCGGAGACGATCCTCCAGCCGCCGATGAGGGTTGTGCGCAGCACCGCGCAAAACTAAATGCCGCTGAACCAGTTGTAGCCCTGATCCTCCCAATAGCCGCCCGGATTGACGTCGCTGACGAAGATCGCGGCGATATGTTTGGCGTTTTTGAACCCCAGCTTGGTCGGCACGCGCAGCCGCAGCGGGTAGCCGTAGTCCGCCGGCAGCGCCTTGCCGCCGAAATCCAACGCCAGGATGGTCTGCGGATGCAGCGCGGTGGCCATGTCGAGGCTGGCGTAGTAACGGTCGGCGCATTTGAAGCCGACGTAACCGGCATTCAGATCCGCGCCGACGTGCTGCAGAAAGGTGCGCAGCGGCACGCCGCCCCATTGGCCAATGGCGCTCCAGCCCTCAATGCAGATCAGGCGCGTGATCTGGCTTTGCTGTGGCAGCCGCTGCAGCTGTTCCAGCGTCCAGGGCGCTTTTTTCTCCACTTTCCCCGCGACCTCAAGCCGGTAGCCGGCGAGATCGATCTCGGGGACGTTGTATTCCGGGTAAAATGCGTTAAAGGGGAAAGGGTGGGTGATTTGGTCCGGCCGGTAAGTTTGCGCCAACCGCTGGCCGCTGAACAGCCAGGCCTGCACCCGGTCGTTCCAGCGCGACATAGCCCACAGCACCTTATCCACCCGATCGCCGTCTTGCAGATTACACCCGGTCAGCATGGCGATGCCGCCCAGCGTCAGCCCGGAGCGCAACATCAGCCGGCGTTGCAGATTGACCAGCTGCTTTTTTTGGTCCGGTTCCAGCGTCGGCGCGGTTGCTCGCTGTTTTTTCTCATTCATGTTTGCCACCCGTTATCATCGCCCACAGGGTTTTAGGCACGACAGCCACCATAAAGACGTGGATCGCCACAAACAGGCCGATGCCGGCCATGGCGAAGAAATGCACGTAGCGCGCGAAGTCGAAGCCGCCAAACAGCGCGACCAATCCTTGCAGCTGAACCGGTTTCCAAATCGCCAGGCCAGACAGCACCAGTAATAGCCCCAGCGCCAGTACGCCGAGGTACATCAGTTTCTGAATGGCGTTGTAGCGGCCATGCCGGTGGCGCAGGCGCAGCGTCATCGCCAGCCAGATATCCTGCCGCAGCGCGTCGGCGCGAAGCGGCAACAGATCGCGGCGAAAATGGCCGCTGAACAGGCTCCACAGCAGATAGCAGACGGCGTTGAGCGCCAATAGCCACATCACCGCCAAATGCCAACCAATCGCGCCGCCCAGCCAACCGCCGAGCGTCATCTGCGGCGGAAAGCGGAAATCGAACAGCGGCGAGGCGTTGTAGATTTCCCAACCGCTCATGAACATGCACACCATGGCGAACAGGTTGATCCAATGAGCGATTCGAACCGGCCAGCGATGCACCGGCGGCGACGCGTTGGTCTTCATGGCATTCCTCCGGTTACATCGGCGGCACGGTGCCGTCTTTGCCGGCGGAAATACGCGTGGCGACGCGCTGGCCCTTATCGTCGGCGGCGGAGAACAGCACGATGTGCACGCCCGGTTTCAGCAGGCTCAGATCGCCCGGATCCAGCGTTACGATCGGCACGTCTTCCGGCACGACGACGGTTTTCTGCTGGTTGCCATAGGTGACGGTCAGGGTGCGGCCGTTGGATTTCACCAGTTTGCCGACGGTGCCGTTGGTCATGGTATCCACTTTGCCGTCGGCGGATTCCCAGGCCGAATGCCCTTCGCCGGTGCCGCGCAGGCTGGCGGCGAACACGTGCACTTCCAATGCTTTGAGCGTGCCGTCCGGCTGCGGCACGGCGGCGGTGCCGATAAAGCTGTCCGGTTTGATATCGTCCAGCGTGGCTTTGGAAACGCTGAGCACTTTAGTTTGCTCGTTCAGCTTGACGCTGAGTGTCTCGCCCTTGCGGTCGGTCAGCTGCAGATTGCCGTCGGCAACCTGCGTGATGGTGCCGCGCAGCGGTGCAATCACCTTGCCCGGCGGTTGGGCGGCGGCCAATCCGCTGGAAAGCAGTAACGTGGACAACAGTAAACCGGCTATACGATGACGGGTAATCATAACGTTCTCCTGAAATGAGTTTGCCGGTTAAGCATGGTTGACCTACTGGGTCAGCGCCATGGCCGTTTGATGACATTAATGTCATCAAGTTTGTCCGCCGAAGCTGCTAGTATTTTTGCAGACGTAACGAGGTGGCGAGCATGCGAATACTGGTAGTTGAAGACGATATCGGCACAGGGGATTACCTGAAGAAAGGGCTGGGGGAAGCGGGCTATGGCGTCGATTTGGCGCGCAACGGCACCGATGGGCTGTTTCGCGCGTTGGAGCAGGACTACGATGCGATCGTGCTCGATGTCATGCTGCCGGGGCTGGATGGCTGGCAGATCATCGAGGTATTGCGCAAGAAAAGCGACGTGCCGATCCTGTTTCTCACCGCCCGCGATGGCGTGCAGGATCGCATCCACGGTCTGGAGCTGGGCGCGGACGACTATCTTATCAAACCATTTTCCTTTACCGAGCTGGTGCTGCGTTTGCGCACCTTGCTGCGCCGCGGGCCGGCGCGCGAAGCCGATCATTACGCCATCGCCGATCTGCAATTGGACGTATTGCGCCGCCGGGCGGTGCGCCAGGATCAGGTGATCCCGTTGACCAATAAAGAATTCATGCTGCTGCATCTGCTGGTGCGGCGCGAAGGCGAAGTGCTGTCGCGTACGCAGATCGCCTCTCAGGTGTGGGACATGAATTTCGACAGCGACACCAATGTGGTTGACGTGGCCATCAAACGCCTGCGCGCCAAAATCGACCGGCCGTTCGATGTCAAGCTGATCCACAGCGTGCGCGGCATCGGCTATGTTTGCGAGCCGCGCTCGTGAACGCCCGAGCTTCACGTCGGCCGGTGTCGCTGACGCTGCGTACCGCCATGCTGTTCGCGCTGGTGGCCGCCTGCGTGGTGAGCGGGGCGGGCTGGTATCTGTTCGGCGCGATGCGCCAGGAAATGACGCTCCGCAGCGATCTGCAGGTGACTGGGCGCGTAGAGTATTTCCGCCATTTACTGGGGCAGCGCTTTCCTTTGGCGCGCCTGACCGCCAATAACGGCCTGTTCGAAAATATGCTGGGCAATGAACAGGACGTGTTGATTTTCCAAATTCCGGGGCAAAAACCGCTCATCAATGTGAATCCGGCCAGGGTGGCCCTGCCGCCGATCGCGCCGACGCAGCCCGAACAGGCGCAGACGCTGGCCGCCGTGCGCGGCGGGGAAACGGCGCAGGGGGTGCCGCTGCGCGTGGCATCGGCGATGGTGCGTCTGGAAGACGGCAGTTTGCTGCAGATCTCCGCCGCGCACGTCATGGTCAATGAGCAGAAGATGCTGGCGCGTTACCTGTGGCGTATTGTCGCGGCGGTCATTGTGGCTTTCCTGCTGATTGCGCTGCTGGGCTATGGGGTCATGCGCCGGGGATTGAAGCCGCTATGGCGCATGGCGGCGCAGGCGTCCGAGATCGCGCCCAATACATTGTCCACTCGCCTCAGCGAACAGGGGGCGCCGAAGGAGTTGCAGCAATTGACCCGGTCGTTCAATGCGATGCTCGATCGGTTGAATGAAGGCTATCAGCGGCTGACGCAGTTTTCCGCCGATCTGGCCCATGAGATCCGCACGCCGGTGGGCGCGTTGATGGGCCAGTGTCAGGTGGCGCTGTATCAACCCCGCAGCGTGGAGGAGTACGAAACCCTATTGTCGAACAATATGGATGAGCTGGAGCGTATTTCGCGCATGGTGGAAAACATCCTGTTTCTGGCGCGCGCCGGTGAGGCGCAATCCGCGCTGAACTACAGTCGTCTGGATGTGGCGGCCGAGCTGCGGCGGGTGGCGGATTACTTCGAAGGGCTGGCGGAAGAACGCGGCATCGCGCTGAGCTGCGAAGGGGAAGGTGAGCTGAAGGCGGACGCGATGTTGTTCCAGCGGGCGCTGAGCAACCTAGTGGCCAACGCGGTGCGCTATGCCGATGAAAACAGCCTGATCGTGTTGCGGGCTGAACGGCGTGCCGATGCCTGGTGGGTGCAGGTCATCAATCAGGGGCCGCCGATCGCGCCGGCGCATCTGGAAAAGCTGTTCGATCGTTTCTACCGCGCCGATCCCGCGCGCAGCGCCGGCAGCCACGCCAGCGGCCTCGGGCTGTCCATCGTGCGCGCCATCATGACGCTGCACGGCGGTGAGGTGCGCGCCGAATGTATCGAGCGCGCGTCTGTCGCCAGCCTCATTTTCAGCCTGCGGTTCCCGCTAGCGCAATAACCGATATGCCGGATTAACGCGGCGGAATGGCAAAGCGGAAGCAGGCGCCGCTTTGTGGTTGTTCGATCAGCTGAATGTCGCTGTCGTGCAGCTGCAGAATGCGCCGCACGATCATTAACCCCAGCCCGCCGGCGGGGCGTCGGGCGCCGCTCAGGACAGACGGCCGCACGAACAGATCGGCGCGCAGCGTCTGCGGAATGCCGGGGCCGCTGTCGCTGACCTGCACCATCACCTGGTCTTCCTGCCGCCACAGCCGCACGCCGATGTCGCCGCCGGGCGGCGTATGGCGAATGGCGTTGTCCAACAGGTTGGTCAGCACCCGCTCAATCATGCTGAGATCGGCGAACACCGGCGGCACGCCGGGGGCGATGTCGGCGTGCAGCCGCTGGTTGCGCGCCTCCGCCGCCAGCTCGAACTTCTGGAACACGTCCTGCAGCAGTTCGCTGAGGGAGAAGGGCTCTTTCTGCGGTTTCACCACGCCATATTCCAGCCGCGCCAGCTCGAACAGCTCCTGCGCCAGCTTGCCCACCTTGCGGCTCTGCGCCAGCGCGATCTCCAGATAGCGCCGCCGATCGGTGTCGCTCAGGGTGGCGGCCTTGACCGACAGCGTTTCCAGATAGCCGTGCAGCGAGGTGAGCGGGGTGCGCAGATCGTGCGAGACGTTGGCGATGAACTCACGCCGCAGCCGATCCTGCTGCGCCAGCGTTTGCCATTGTTCGGCAAGGCGCTGCGCCATGCGGTGGAAGGCCTGCTGAAGCTGGCTGACTTCGTCGCGCCCGGCCGGCACCGCCGGCAGCGCCGCGTAGGCCTGCACTGCCTCAATGCCGCCGCTGTCCAGCGCATTGACCTGACGGGTCAGGCGCCGGATGGGGCGAGTGACCCAGTAGAACGCGAAACCGCCGGCCAGCAGGCTGAACAGCACCATCACCCCGGAGGTCCACAGCGCCATCCTGGCCGCCGAGTTGAACTGGGCGTTGCTGGCCAGCGCCGTGTACTCTTCACCGAGCAAGACCACATACAGATAGCCCTCGACCCGGCCGTCGATCTTCAGCGGCGCAACGCTGAACACTTTGCGCCCGTCCGCGCTGCGCGGATCGTCGCCGTACACCGGCATCTGCGCGCCATCGAGCAGCGCCTGCAGCGGCGCCAGCGCGACCCGCTGCCGCTTCAGATGCCCGGCCGGCGCGGCGTTGCCGATGATTGCGCCCTGTTTGTCGAGCAGATAAACCTCAACGCTGGGGTTCACCGCCATCAGCTGATCGAACAGGGTATGCACCGCCTGCGGATCCGGCCCGTTAACCCCCAGCAGCGGATTGCTGTCGGCGATATGCTGCGCCAGGTTGCCGGACAGGCGCTGGATCACCGCCTGGCTGTACTGGGTATTGCTGCGCACCTGCATCCAGCCGGAAAAGGCGCAGCCGATGACGATCAGCAGCGCGAAGATAATCGTGAGGCGTTGCGCTAACGTAAGGTTTTTCATGGCTCACTCTTGCGGCGCGGCCGCGAATTTATAGCCCATGCCCCACACCGTGAGGATGCGCTCGGGTTCCGCCGGGTTGCGCTCGATCTTGATGCGCAGCCGGTTGATATGGGTGTTGACGGTGTGCTCATACCCCTCGTGCTGATAGCCCCAGACCTGATTCAACAGGCTGAGGCGCGAGAACACCTGGCCCGGGTGGCGGGCGAAAAAGTACAGCAGGTCGAATTCGCGCGGCGTCAGCTCGATCGGCTGTTGGTGCAGGCGCACTTCGCGGGCGATAGGATCGATGGTCAGATCGTTGAAGCTGAGCGCGCCGGCGTCCATGCGCAGGTTGCGGCTCATCGCCTCCTGGCGGCGAAACAGCGCCTTGACCCGCGCCACCAGCTCCAGCATGGAAAAGGGTTTGGCCAGATAGTCGTCGGCGCCCAGCTCCAGCCCCAGCACGCGGTGCACCTCGCTGGAGCGCGCGCTGGTGATGATGATCGGCGTGTAGCGCGTCATGGTGCGCGCCCGGCGGCAAATCGCCAATCCGTCTACGCCCGGCAGCATCAGATCGAGGATCAAGGCGTCCCAGCCGCCCTGTTCCAGCATCGCCATGCCCTGATTGCCGTCGGCGGCGTGGCTGATGGCGTAACCCTCGTCACGCAGATGCAGCTGCAGCAGCTCGGCGATGTCGCCGTCGTCCTCGACGATCAAAATTCGTTTTGGCTTGTCCATTCTCATTACCGCTGATTAGCCCGATTCTCTCTGAAGTCTACACAACCGCCACCGGCGGAGTTATCACATTTTATTTAACTTTGCGTGAGGTCTTGGGGAACAAATCCGGTGAATACTCGGTTCATCGCATCGTTAGCTGGCAGGAATCGTTATGAGCCTCACTCTCACCCCGGAACAACGACAGACCGTACATCCGCTGTGGCTGCGGTTAACGCATTGGCTGAATGCGCTGGCGATGCTGATCATGGTGACCAGCGGTTGGCGCATCTACAACGCTTCGCCGCTGTTCAATTTCAGCTTTTTCAACGAGCTGACGCTCGGCGGCTGGCTGGGCGGCGCGTTGCAGTGGCACTTCGCCGGCATGTGGCTGTTTGGCGTCAACGGGCTGTGTTACCTGCTGCTGAACCTCGCCAGCGGGCGCTTCAAACGCAAATATTGGCCGCTCAGCCCGAAGCAGTTTCTCGCCGATGTCGGCGCGGCGCTGCGCGGCAGGCTGCAGCACGCCGACCTGCGCCACTACAACATGGTGCAGCGCGTGGCCTATCTGTCGGTGATGCTCCTCGGCGTGCTGAGCGCGCTGTCCGGACTGGTGCTGTGGAAATCGGTGCAGTTTCCGCTGCTGCGCACGCTGCTCGGCGGCTATGAGGCGGCGCGCTATATCCACTTTTTCGCCATGTCGGCGCTGGTGGCCTTCGTCGCGATTCACCTGGTGATGGTGGCGCTGGTGCCCCGCACGCTGCTGGCCATGCTGCGCGGACGCTAAGGAGTGAATGATGGAAAAGGATAAACAGATCATGACGATCGTTGAAGGGCAGGCGATCGTCAAAGAAGCGCAGCGTTTGCTGACCGCGTCATCCCGCCGTCGCTTTCTGCGCAACGGTCTGACGCTGGGCGGTATCGCCATGCTCACCGGCTGCGATCTCAGCGGCAACGCCAACGTCGAGCAGGCGCTGAGCCGCATTTCGCGCCTCAACGACCGGGTGCAGGGCTGGCTGTTCAACGGCGATCGCTTGGCGCCGGTCTACCCGGAGTCGATGATCACCCGGCCATTCCCGTTCAACGCCTTTTACGCCGAGGAGGATGCGCCCGACATCAACGGCGACGACTTTCGGCTGGAGGTGGCGGGGCTGGTGCAGGACAAGCGTGCCTGGAGCCTGCCGCAGCTGCATCGGATGGCGCAGGTCAGCCAGGTGACGCGTCATATTTGCGTCGAGGGTTGGAGCGCCATCGGCAAGTGGGGCGGCGTGCCGTTCGCCACCTTTCTTAAGGTAATCGGCGCGGATCTGAGCGCCCGCTATGTCAGCTTCAAATGCGTCGACGACTACTACACCAGTATCGACATGGCCACCGCGCTGCATCCGCAGACGATTATCGCGCTGACCTACGACGGCCAGATCTTGCCGCGCAAGTACGGCTACCCGATGAAGCTGCGCATGCCGACCAAGCTGGGCTACAAGAATCCGAAGCACATTCAGGTGATCGAGGTCACCAACCGCTTCCCGGGCGGTTACTGGGAAGACCAGGGTTACAACTGGTTTGGCGGCAGCTGAGGCGGCCGCCGGCCATTCTCCGGCACTCCGGTGCCTTTGACATGACGGAAGGAAATACCATGAAAAAGTTATTCGCAATGATGATGTGCAGCGCGCTGATGCTGGGCGTAGCCGGCGCCAACGCCGCGGACGGCATGGGCAAAGACGCGATGAAAAAGGACGGCATGAGCCAGATGTCGCACGACGGCATGGCGAAAGACGGCATGAAGAAAGATTGCATGGGCAAGGCGTGCATGAAGAAAGACAAAATGGGTAAAGACGGCATGAAAAAAGAGGGCATGGCCAAAGACGGTATGGCTAAAGACGGCATGAAGAAAGACGAGATGAAAAAGGACGCGATGGGGCAGTAAGCCGCCGCGCCCGCGGCCGCAAGCGGCAAACCGCGGCGGCTGCGGGCAACATAAGGAGAGAGGATGATGCTGACGACATGGCTGCGGCGCTTTCGGCGCTCGAACGGGGACGTTATCTTTATGCGCGCGGCGCTGGTGGTGATCTTCGCCGCCTTCGGCTACGCCAAATGGTTTGATTACGAGGCGCAGGGGTTGGTGCCGCTGATCGGCAACAGCCCACTGCTGAGCTGGATGCATCAGGCTTTCGGCATTCGTGGCGCCAGCTATGCGCTGGGCGTCGCCGAGTGGAGCTTCGGCTTGCTGCTGCTGGCGGGGTTCTGGTCGCGGCGTCTGGGTTTGCTGGGGGCGATCGGATCGACGGTGACCTACCTGACCACGCTGACGCTGATCTTTTCCACGCCGGGCGCCTGGGAGCCCTCCGCCGGCGGTTTTCCCGCCATGGCCGGGGCCACCAGCTTTTTAATCAAGGATCTGGTGTTGCTGGCCGGCTCCCTGGTGCTGCTGAAGGCCGATTTGCCGGCCGATAAGACGTAAAAAATGTCCAAACTCAAGTAATTCCTGGCGCGTGCGCGATGAACCATAAGCCTATGCTGGGCAAGAGATTAGAAGACCTGCTCGGCACTCCCGCCCGTTTTGCTGTCATAGGCCAGGAACCACATAGGAGCATCACGGGCGGCCAGGACGGGCCACACGAAAGAGATGCCCATCGGCCCCATGTACCAGCTCCGGCGCCGTGACGCAGACATCGTATGTGATCAGGGCGCCCCAATCGTGGCTAATCAACTCCACGGGGCGCCCCGGAGACCAGCGATCGATCAGCGCGAGTATGTCGCTGGTGAAGGCTGCGAAGTCTAACGGCCCCGTTGTCGGGGACGGCGCGTAACCACGAAGCCAGGAGGCTATTACATAACGTCTGCGGCGGGTGGTCTGGGAATCCATGCAGGACGATGGTCGGTTGGCCATCTGGATCTCCCTGCAGCGCGTGAAAGGTGCCGTGGGGCAGGTCGACAGTGACATGTTCGAATTCCATGTCTTCCTCCTCAAACCAGCATCGACTGCTGGGCGGAGATCCCCGCCGTCGCACCTTGCCATATTGCTGTGGTCACGGAGGCCATGGCGGGGTTTGCTAAATCGCCGGCGGCGTAGATACCGGGCATACTGGTTTCGCGGCGCTCGTCGACTTTGAGGGCGATACCGGTTGGCGTTTTGAGCGTGTCGAGGCCCAGTGATTCATGCAGGCTTGCGGACGGCTTGGTGCGCGGATGCGCGAACAAAATATCGACCGCCACATCGGGGGCTGTATCGAGCTTGACAGTGGATTTATGGCCGCCGTGACGAGCGATCCCGACGATCCGGCCATCAGCGACCGATACGTGGCGGTGCGCCATATCGGCCCGGATATCGGGCGCAATATCGTGACCATCAGCGAAGACTGTCAACCTGTCGGTCCAATCGTGGAACAGCCTAACCTGGTTCATCGACTGCGGGCCAGACCAGACGAGGCCCCAATGCCGGTCGGCGACTTCAAACCCATCACAATAAGGGCAAGGCACGATGGATGAGCCCCAGCTTTCGGCAAATCCCGAGACGTCAGGCATCTGATCGACGACGCCATAGCTCAGGATCAGGCGACGTGCCATTAGACATTCGTTATCGTCCGTGACGACGCGGAAATCGTCGATGGTGCCAGACACGCTGTCGGCACGGGCAGTGACCAGCCTGACTGTGGGATAACGCGCGAGTTGCTGCCGCGCCTCGTCCAGGATGTATAGCGGCGGCTTGTGATCGTGGCCGAGCAGGCCATGCGAGCGGTCGGCGAAGCGGTTGCGAGGCCGGCCGGTATCGAGAACGATGACGTGGCGGCGAGCTCGGCCGAGTTGCAGGGCGGCGGCGAGGCCGGCAAAGCTGCCGCCGATGATGATGACGTCATTCATGGTGATGGGTTCCGTGTTATCGATGGTTGATGCTGACTTAGCGGTTGAATTTGACAGCTGCCAACACGCTTGCAAAATTAAGATACTGTTTGGTATCCTATGTTGGTGTTTAGGATACTGTCAAGTACTGGAATTTGCGTGAACGAAAAAAAACATGCTCGACGCGGCCGCCCCACCAACGAAGCCCTCGGCCAAACGATAGTCAGCGCCGCAAACGAACTCTTTGTGGAACTGGGTTTTCAAGCGACGACAATGGACAAGGTTGCCCAACGGGCGAAGATATCCAAGCTGAGCATCTATCGGCATTTCGAGAACAAGGAGGCGCTGTTCAGCGCTGCCATCGCGGCCGGCTGCCATCAGTTGTTTGCACCACAGACCCTTCTTGAAGGCGTCGACGGTTCGGTCGAAGATCAACTGATGGCTGTGGGGGTATCCCTGCTTCGCACGCTGTTGAGATCTGACGTCCGGAGTGTCGAAGCCATGGTTATGGCTGACAAGACGACGCAAAACTCGTTAAGCAAGCTCCATTACGAAGCCGGCCCCGCCAATGTCATCGCACAAATCGAAGCGCTGTTGCGACAGTTGCACACGAAGGCGCTTCTGAACGTGCCTGACCCTCTCGGGTCTGCCCGCCTGTTTGCCGCACTTTTCAAAGGATCCGATCTCTTGATGATCGTACGATTCGATCCGGCGAGAGCAGCGGACGACAACGAAATTGAATCCTATTGCCGGTCTGCCGTTACCATGTTCATTGCCGCGCACGGTGGCGACGGCCAGGCAGGTGGATGGCCGAAGATAGCTGGTCGGCGGGACTGAATCGCCGGCATGGCGTCACCGCCAAAGCCCTGATCGCCCAGCAGCGGATGATGCAGTGGTCAATGATGCCTTGATGGCCGACTCGGGTGCTGGGTTTGTTGCGGGGCCCCATGAACCTCTTGCACAGCTCCTCAACGCTGGACTAGCCATTCCTGTGCCAGCGAGCGGGTCTGTTCGATGGTCAGCGCGCCGGACAGGCCCAAGGCCGGCTTGCGGCGAGCGCTGGCATTCGTTCGGTAGTGAAGCATAAACACCTTGCGACTGGCCGGCGTAATCTTGCAGAGGAGGCCGGGAAGGAGGGAGTCGCGCAGCTCGATGGCTTGTGCTTGGGAGGGGGCTGTATCGACTGCGGGCTTGGTGAGCTTGATCTTAGCCATGATGATCCCTCGGAAAGACCCTATTCCCAGGAGCCTTGTAGGAGCCAGTGGAAGGGAAGCTGGGGCAAGTTTCAGAAAGCACTGGTATATGTTGAGCTTGGTTAACTTATTGATAAATATTATATGTAGACCTATGGCGTAGTCCGGTGAAATGCGGTGTAAGAGTCATCGTGCAATAAAAAAGGGCGTAGCCTGGCTACGCCCTCTGGTTATTTCTCGGCCGTCACATATCCGGGAAGGTCAGGGTGCCCCCCGGCGCTTCGCGATGAATGTGCAGGAAGTTCAGGTGCTTCTCGTACTGGTCGAGAATATCGCCAATCACCTGTTCCTTGCTGTAGTCCATCAGGTCGTTGCCCTGGGTGCCTTCCATCAGGAAGGTTTCCAGCCGGTAGTAGTGCGACTTGCCGGAGCGGGCGCGGTAGGTGAAGCCCGGCACCGAGTAGCGCATCGGCCAGATCTGATAGATGAAGTTCTGTTCCTCGCCCAGGTGCACCAGCAGCTCCAGGTGGTTCAGGCGTTCGTCCTCGGTCGGCGGCACTTCGCTGAACTCCACCTTCGCGCCGCGCAACTCCAGCTCGCGCGCCACGTCCTGCATCGCCGGGCGGCAAACCTTATCCAACATTTTCTGCGTGTACTGGGTGCCCGGGTAGTTCATCACTCGCGACAGACGCTGTTTCCAGTTGAGCACGTCGTGGCTGGAGACCGGCACCGGTGCCAGGGTGCTGAGCGCGCTGGCCTTGCGGTAGTCTTCCACCCGCAGCGATTTGTACAGCCCGGCCATCACGAAGAAGATCACGAAGCTGAACGGCAGGCCCATGATCACCGTGGTTTTCTGCAGCGCCGGCACGCCGTCGGTCATCAGCATGCCGATGGTCAGCAGGCCGATGGCCACCGACCAGAAAATCCGCAGCCAGTTCGGCGCATCATTATTGATGTCGGCCAGGCGCGAGGTGAAGTTACCCAGCACCAGCGAGCCGGAGTCTGCCGAGGTGACGTAGAACAGCAGGCCGGTGATGGTGGCCACCGAGGCGCTGAAGGTGAAGCCGGGGTATTGCGCCAGCAGGCTGTAGAAGCCACGCTCCGGGAACTGCATCACTTCCTGCGCGAATTCCGCGTTGCCGTGAATGATCTGATACAGCGCGCTGTTGCCGAAGATAGACAGCCACAGCAGGGTGAACACGAACGGAATGATCAGCGTGCCGACCACGAACTGGCGAATGGTGCGCCCGCGCGAGATGCGCGCCAGGAACAGGCCGACGAACGGCGACCACGCCACCCACCAGGCCCAGAAGAACAGCGTCCAGTTGTTCATCCACTCCACCGGCCGATCGAAGGCGAAGCTGTTGAGCGTCATGCCCATAAAGCGATTGACGTAATCGCCGACGTTGAGCACCAGCGCGTTGAGCAGGAACTCGGTGTCGCCAAAGAACAGCACGAACAGGATCAGGCCCAGCGCCAGCAGCACGTTCAGCTCGGACAGGATGCGGATGCCCTTGTTGACGCCCGAGGTGACCGAGATGGTGGCCATGATCACCGACAGCAGGATCAGTGAGCCTTGCACCGTCAGGTTTTCCGGGATTTCGAACAGCACCTTGAGGCCGTAGTTGAGCTGCACCACGCCGATGCCCAGCGTGGTGGCGATGCCGAAGATGGTGCCGAGCACCGCGGCGATGTCCACGCTGTGGCCGATCGGCCCGTTGATACGCTTACCGAAAATGGGGTACAGCGCCGAGCGGATGGTCAGCGGCAGATTGTAGCGATAGCTGAAGTAGCCGAGGGCGATGCCCATCAGCGCATACATCGACCAGCCGGTCAGGCCGTAGTGGAACAGCGTCCAGACCATCGCCTGGCGCGCGGCTTCCAACGTTTGCGCGTCGCCTTCCGGCGGCATCATGTACTGGGTCACCGGCTCGGCGACCGAGAAGAACATCAGGTCGATGCCGATGCCGGCGGCGAACAGCATCGCCGCCCAGCTCATCAGGCTGAACTCCGGCTTGGACTGCTCCGGCCCGAGCTTGATCGAACCGAAGCGCGAAGCGGCGATAAACACCACGAACACGATGTATAGCGTCGCCGCCAGCAGGTAGTACCAACCGAAGGTGGTCGACACCCAATTCAGCGTGCGGGTGATCCACTGCCCGGAGAAGTCGGTGAAAAAGATGGTCATCAGCGAGAAGGCCAGGATCAGCCCTGCCGAGGTGAAGAAAACCACAGGGTTGAGGCGGTCCTGCTGCGGTTTGGAGGAGGTTTCGTGGGTTGTCATCGTCATCCTCTGAACTGAGAAAATCGTGCCGCTCCGTATTCCGGGGCGCGTTGGCGCATCCGGAAAACGGGCGAATGAAGGCGGCGGCCGTCTCCGTAGAGGAGGGCCTGAATGATGCCGCTTTCGCCTGTGAATGAAGCGCCGGCGCGCTTCGCGGCGGGAACCGCTTACAGCCACTGATTTTGGTCAGATTCGTTAATTACCTCACAAAAATCAGCCAGTTCCACAACCAGAAAATACATTTTTTTAACCAGGCGGCAATAAAATATATGCAATTTTTATTGAACGTTCAATCAAAAAAAAGTTTAATAGTCCTCATGATGACCTGAATCACGGGCGAAACGGCAGTGAAATTTGCCCGCTGAGATAAGGCCGAAGTCGGTTTTGTGAGAGTCGAAATATGCCAAAGGTAGGAATGCAGCCAATCAGAAGGCAGCAGTTGATTGATGCCACGCTCGCCGCGGTAAACGAAGTGGGAATGCATGACGCCACCATCGCGCAGATCGCGCGGCGGGCCGGCGTTTCCAACGGCATCATCAGCCATTATTTCAAGGATAAGAACGGCCTGCTGGAAGCCACGATGCGCTATCTGATCAGCCATCTGGGCGAGGCGGTGAAGCTGCGGCTGCAGGCGCTGACCGACAACAGCCCGGCGGCGCGGCTGCAGGCGATCGTCGCCGGCAACTTCGACGACAGCCAGATCAACAGCGCGGCGATGAAGACCTGGCTGGCCTTTTGGGCCAGCAGTCTCTACCAGCCGCAGCTCAACCGCTTGCAACAGGTGAACGGCCGTCGGCTCTATTCCAACCTGTGCGCCGAGTTTCGCCGCGTTATGCCGCAGCCGCAGGCGCGGTTGGCGGCCAAGGGGCTGGCGGCGCTGATCGATGGGCTGTGGCTGCGCAGCGCGCTGCGCGGCTCCGCGTTCAATCAGGCGCAGGCGCTGGCGCTCACGACCGAATACATCACGTTCCAACTCCGGGGGCAAACGCCGCCCGGAGGATAACTCAAGGAGATCCTATGTCCCGTTTTGGCTTGCAGAAGCTCTATATTCATGGCGCCTATGTAGACAGCACCGCTGGAAAAACCTTCAACGCCATTAACCCGGCGAACGGCGAAGTTCTGGCTGAAGTCCAGTCCGCCGGCGCTGAAGACGTCGATCGTGCGGTGGCCAGCGCGGCCAGCGGGCAGAAGGTGTGGGCGGCGATGACGGCGATGGCGCGTTCGCGCATCCTGCGTCGCGCGGTGGATATTCTGCGCGAGCGCAACGATGAACTGGCGGCGCTGGAAACGCTGGATACCGGCAAAGCGATGTCGGAAACCACCGCGGTGGATATCGTCACCGGCGCTGACGTGCTGGAGTACTACGCCGGCCTGATCCCGGCCATTGAAGGCGAGCAGATCCCGCTGCGCGATACCTCGTTCGTCTACACCCGTCGCGAGCCGCTGGGCGTGGTGGCCGGCATCGGCGCCTGGAACTACCCGATTCAGATCGCGCTGTGGAAGTCCGCGCCGGCCCTGGCGGCGGGCAACGCGATGATCTTCAAGCCGAGTGAAGTCACGTCATTGACGGCGTTGAAGCTGGCGGAAATCTACACCGAAGCCGGCCTGCCGGACGGCGTGTTCAACGTGGTGACCGGCAGCGGGGCGGAAGTGGGGCAGTATCTGACCGACCATCCGGGCATCGCCAAAGTCTCTTTCACCGGCGGGGTGAAAACCGGCAAGAAGGTGATGGCCAACGCGTCGGGTTCGACGCTGAAGGAAGTCACCATGGAGTTGGGCGGCAAATCGCCGCTGATTATCTTCGACGACGCCGATCTGGATCGCGCCGCCGATATCGCCATGATGGCCAACTTCTACAGTTCCGGCCAGGTGTGCACCAACGGCACCCGCGTCTTCGTGCCGGCGGCGCTGCAGGCGCAGTTTGAGGCGAAAATCCTCGAACGCGTGAAGCGCATTCGCCTCGGCGATCCGACCGATCCGCAAACCAACTTCGGGCCGCTGGTCAGCTTCGCGCACATGGAATCGGTGCTGCGCTTTATCGAGAGCGGCAAAAACAGCGGCGCGCGCCTGCTGTGCGGCGGCGAACGCGTCACCCATGGCGAATTCGGCAAGGGCGCTTATGTGGCGCCGACGGTGTTCAGCGACTGCCGCGACGATATGGAAATCGTGCGCGAGGAGATCTTCGGGCCGGTGATGAGCATCCTCAGCTACCAGAACGAAGAGGAAGTGGTGCGCCGCGCCAACGACACCACCTTCGGCCTGGCCGCGGGCGTGGTGACCAACGATCTGGCACGCGCGCACCGCGTGATCCACCAGCTGGAAGCCGGCATTTGCTGGATCAACACCTGGGGCGAGTCGGCGGCGGAAATGCCGGTCGGCGGCTACAAGCAGTCCGGCGTTGGCCGCGAGAACGGCCTGACCACGCTGGAGCACTACACCCAGATCAAATCGGTGCAGGTCGAGCTGGGCGAATACGCCTCGGTATTCTGATCTTCCCGTCGTCTTTCGAGCCGCAGCCGCGTTGGCTGCGGCCGACAATCTCTAGAGCGCCCAAATACACAGCCTGTTGCCGAGCCGCGCTTCGCGTCTTTGCCTGACCAGGCCTCTATAAAGTAAGGAGATAATGAATGGAATTTGACTACATCATTATCGGTGCCGGTTCAGCCGGCAACGTGTTAGCCACCCGATTGACCGAGGACGCCGACGTCAGCGTCCTGCTGCTGGAAGCCGGCGGCCCGGATTACCGGATGGATTTCCGTACCCAGATGCCGGCCGCGCTGGCGTTTCCGCTGCAGGGCCGCCGCTATAACTGGGCGTATGAAACCGATCCTGAGCCGCACATGAACAACCGCCGGATGGAATGCGGCCGCGGCAAAGGGCTGGGCGGTTCATCCCTGATCAACGGCATGTGTTACATTCGCGGCAACGCGATGGATTTCGACAACTGGGCCAAGGCGCCGGGTCTGGAAGACTGGACCTATCTGGACTGCCTGCCGTATTTCCGCAAGGCGGAAACGCGCGATATCGGCCCGAACGATTACCACGGCGGCGATGGCCCGGTGAGCGTCACCACGCCGAAGGCCGGTAATAACGAACTGTTCCACGCCATGGTGGAGGCCGGCGTGCAGGCGGGCTATCCGCGCACCGACGATCTGAACGGCTATCAGCAGGAAGGGTTCGGCCCGATGGACCGCACCGTGACGCCGAAAGGGCGCCGCGCCAGCACCGCCCGTGGTTATCTGGATCAGGCCCGTTCACGGCCAAACCTGAAGATCGTCACCCATGCGCTGACCGACCATATCGTGTTCGACGGCAAGCGCGCAGTGGGCGTTAACTATCTGCAGGGCGACAGCAATCAGCTGACCCATGCCAAAGCGCGCCGCGAAGTGCTGCTGTGCGCCGGCGCCATCGCCTCGCCGCAAATTCTGCAGCGTTCGGGCGTCGGCCCGGCGGCGCTGCTGAAAAGTCTGGACATCAACGTGGTGCACGATCTGCCGGGGGTGGGGGAAAACCTGCAGGACCACCTGGAGATGTATCTGCAGTACGCCTGTAAGAAACCGGTGTCGCTGTACCCGGCGTTGCAATGGTTCAATCAACCGAAAATCGGCGCGGAATGGCTGTTCAACGGCACCGGCGTCGGCGCCAGCAACCAGTTCGAGGCCGGCGGTTTCATCCGCAGCCGCGCAGAGTTTGCCTGGCCGAACATTCAGTATCACTTCCTGCCGGTGGCGATTAACTATAACGGTAGCAACGCGGTGAAAGAGCATGGCTTCCAGGCCCACGTCGGTTCGATGCGTTCGCCGAGCCGCGGCCGGGTGCAGGTGAAGTCGAAGGATCCGCGCCAGCACCCGAGCATTCTGTTCAACTACATGTCGACCGAACAGGATTGGCAGGAGTTCCGCGATGCTATCCGCATCACGCGCGAAATCATGGCGCAGCCTGCCCTGGACGAATACCGCGGCCGCGAGATCAGCCCAGGGCCGGAGGTGCAGACCGACGAGCAGCTGGACGCCTTCGTGCGCGAGCACGCCGAAACCGCCTTCCACCCGTCCTGCTCGTGCAAGATGGGCGAAGACGAGATGGCGGTGGTCGACGGCCAGGGCCGGGTGCACGGCATGGAAGGATTGCGGGTGGTGGATGCGTCGATTATGCCGCTGATCATTACCGGCAACCTGAACGCCACCACCATCATGATCGCCGAAAAGATCGCCGACCGCATTCGACAGCGCGCGCCGTTGCCGCGCAGCACCGCAGACTACTACGTCGCCGGCGATGCGCCGGTGCGCAAGCAGTAACCGACACGCCCTCTCGCCGTTGAGGGGGAGGGCCGCCGTAGCAAGCAACCCCTCTCCATATGCTCTTCCCCAAGGCGAGGGGGCAACTCTCTTTTTATCCCTTATCCCATCATGCCGCCGGCAGCGAGATCGCCTGATCGAAACTGTTGGGCGTCGCCATGCGCCACATGCGGGCGTAGAACTCGCTTTTGATCTCCGGCTGCAGCAGCGCGCCCGGCTCCAGGTAGTAATAGATATCGGCGTACACCTTGATCTCGGTCGGCGTGATGCGGCGCAGCATATGGTGCGAGGTCAACTGCTCCGGGCGGCTGACGCCGGCCGCCGCCAGCATGTCCGCCAGCGCTTTCACCGTATTTTGATGAAAGTGATAGACGCGCTCCGCCTTGTTCGGCACCACCAACGCCTTCTGACGCAGCGGATCTTGCGTCGCGACGCCGGTCGGGCAGTGGTTGGTGTGGCAGCTTTGCGACTGGATGCAGCCGACGGCGAACATAAAGCCGCGCGCCGAATTCACCCAGTCGGCGCCGAGCACCAGCACGCTGGCGATGTCAAAGGCGCTGATGATCTTGCCGCTGGCGCCAATCTTGATTTGGTCGCGCAGGCCGCAGCCCACCAGCGTGTTATGCACGAACAGCAGCCCTTCGCGCAGCGGCATGCCCATATAGTTGGAGAGTTCGAGCGGGGCGGCGCCGGTGCCGCCTTCCTTGCCGTCCACCACAATGAAGTCCGGCAGAATGCGGGTGTGCAGCATCGCCTTGACGATGGCGACGAACTCCCACGGGTGGCCGATGCACAGCTTGAAACCGACCGGTTTGCCGCCTGACAGCTCGCGCAGCTGCTGGATGAACTGCATCATTTCCAGCGGGGTGGTGAAGGCGCTGTGCGAGGCCGGCGAGATGCAATCGACGCCTTCCGGCACGCCGCGGGTGGCGGCGATTTCCGCATCCACTTTTTTCGCCGGCAGAATGCCGCCGTGGCCCGGTTTGGCGCCCTGGCTGAGCTTGATTTCAATCATTTTCACCTGCGGGCTTTGCGCCTGTTCGGCAAAGCGGCGCGGATCGAAATGGCCGTCGGCGGTGCGGCAGCCGAAATAGCCGCTGCCCAGCTCCCACACCAGATCGCCGTTGTTTTCGCGGTGATAGCGGCTGATGCTGCCCTCACCGGTGTCGTGGTAGAAATTGCCTTTGGCTGCGCCGAGGTTGAGTGCGCGAATGGCGTTGGCGGAGAGCGCGCCGAAGCTCATCGCTGAAATGTTGAAGATTGACGCGGAGTAGGGCTGGCGGCAGTCGGTGCCGCCGATGGTGATGCGAAAACTGGTGGGATCGGCGGCTTCCACCGGCCGCATGGAGTGGCCGATGCATTCATAACCGGTTTGGTACACGTCCAGCAGGGTGCCGAACGGCTTGTCGCCCATCTCGTTTTTCGCCCGGCGATACACCAGCGTGCGCTGGGTGCGGGAGAACGGGATCTCTTCATTATCCTGCTCGAGGAAATACTGGCGCAGTTCCGGACGGATGAACTCGAAGAAGAAGCGCAGGCGGCCGATGATCGGGTAGTTGCGGCAAATGGCGTGGCGCTGCTGCGTGAGATCGTAGATACCCAGCACCATCAGGCAACCGCAGGCCAGGGCCGGCAGCCAGAACCACGGATGGTTGTGCATCATGATCAAGAAAACCAGGGTGAGCAAGATGCTCAGCACAAAGCAGGTATAGCGGCTGAATAAGGACGACTTCATAACATCTCCTGATGTTTATTTTTAATCCACACGACATGACTCACGGATAATCCGTGTGCAAATCGTAGCCAACAGGAGAGGATGTTGTGTGTCTGTTGCTGCTTTGTCGCCGGTTGTTACATTAATTTAACTCAGCGAGAGGGCGGGTTGCCGCGCGGCGTACCGCGCAACAAACCAGGGCGTATTATTTGCCGGCGACGAAGATGGTGCTCATGCTGCGCAGCCGCAGCTTTTTCATCGCGCTGTATTTCTGCGAGAAGATAGTTTTCGGGTGCGTGCCGCGTTTTTCCGCGATATGCAGCAGGCTGTCGCCACGCAGCAGATTGAAGATCACGTCGCTTTCCGCAGGGCTGAGCTCGCGGGTTTTCTGCACCCGGATACCGCCCGGCTCTTTGCTTTCCAGCAGCCGCTGGATTTTTTCCTGCAGCGAATAAAGCGGAATGCGGGTGGAGACCAACTCGACGGAAATCCCCAGGATCGACAGCAGTTTCACCACGCGCTCATCGTCATAGAACACCAACAGGCGCGTTTTGCTGTTGTACTGCTGGTGCAGGGACACCAGGCTTTCGATCACGTTGACGCTCTGCTCCAGGTTTTGCGAGGTGAAAATCAGTGCGATATCGTGCTTGGTGATCTTTTCCGCTTTGGCGCCGCCGTGCATGAAATCGGAAAACAGGCGGATATCGTACGCGCCGTAGTGTTTCTTCAGCAGCACCGACAGGCCAACATAGCTGTACTTACACTCACTAATCACAAGAACGTTGTTTTTAGACATAGGGCAAACACCAATACCGAGTTAAAAGTATTCAGCTGTAAGAAGCGAGTTCAAATCCTTGATGCTGGATTCCTTCCACAGCTTTCCCTGCAGTGCGTAATATGGCATTTCATCCAGCCATTTCTTGTGTTCGGGAGTTTCAACTCCTTCGATAATTACCTTGTAATGATTAAGGTAAAAGAAGCGCAGTAACGCGCGCATCAAGCCCTCGCCGCCGGACTTTTTCATAAAGTCCCAAAGCAGAAAACGATCGAGCTTAACGAAGCGGAACTGGCTGTTGTACAACGCGGAAAAACCCGCATAGCCAGAACCAAAATCATCGAGCCAAAATGAATAACTATTCAATGACGGATCGCCGTGCACGCGATCTTTCACCAGCCGGGTTGAATTCTCGCTGATCTCAAAATGAATACAGCGCAGGGCATTAATTCTTTCGGCAAAGTGAGTATTCGCCAGCGATTGCAGGGAATAATCGTCAACATTCAAAGTGGCTATCACTTGGTTTTCATGAAACCAGTGTTTGTATTTATCGATCAGATTGATCTGATCCATCAAAATCTCAATCCGGGTAGCGCTGTCGGCATGGCGAAAGAACTGTTCAGGAGAAAAATGGGCATATTCGCTATTAAACGTAAAGCGAGACAGGCATTCAACGGCCAGCAATTGTCCAGATTTCGCGAACATTGGCTGGAAAACATAATTAATGCCGTTATTTTTCTCTCTGAAAGAACCGCTCATTTCCCAATCCTTGGATTGATATTTAACTTGTTGATTTTAAATGGTTAAAAAGAAAGTTACTCCGTATTTATTGGTAAATTTCTTATTTAAAGCGTCAGGATGGCCGAAACGTGTCGCCAGACCATTTAACGCGGAATTCGTGCCAAAGTCCAAACGTCGCAATCTGTTACTAAATGTAAATATTCGGGATAATATTCTGATTTTCAGGCCTTAACGCAAAATGTTGAACTCTGTAGCTTTCCCAAACACAGATTATTCCTATTCATATGAATCGTCAACATCGATCGATAGGTATCCGCCGATAGTTTATTCCTATCAAGAGGGGGCTTATGAATGTTTTAAACGATTTAACATTAAGAATATGCTTAGTCTATATTTCGTCCGGCAATGAGTTCATCGAGGCAACGCTCCTTTTCAGCAAGGGAGTGCTATCGCTGAGTGTATGCTCAGTGGCGGCAATATATATATAAGCCCGCCACTGAATCGATTATTTTATTGTTCTATGGAGCTGGAAATGAAAAAAGTATTATTGCCTTTGGCTGCCCTGGTATTGTCTGCAACTGCTTCCAACGCAATGGCAGCAAACGGCAACGTTAAATTCACCGGTGAAATTGTACAGTCCACCTGTAAAGTTGTTGATAAAGACCAGAATAAAGAAGTTTACCTGGGTAAATATCCTACCACCGCTTTCCCAACTGCCGGTTCTACCAGCGGTGCTAAAGCTTTCGATATTAGCCTGGAGAAATGTGAAGCGGGTAACTACACCCTGCGTTTCGACGGTAACACTCCAGCTGGCCACCCAGAGCTGTTGGCTGTAACTGGCGGCGCAACTGGCGTTGGCGTTGAAATTCTGGATAACAACGGTTCTACTCTGCCAATCTCTCAGGAAGTGGCTACCCCAGCTACCGTAACTGTTGCTGCTGATGGCGATAACCCAGGCGCTGCGACTTTCAACCTGCGCGCTCGTTACAAATCCTTCCAGGATCTGGTAACTGCCGGTCAGGCAAACTCTAACGCTACCTTCACCATCGAATACAAATAATTCGCTGGCAGGATAGATAGAGTTATTGGCCAAGGATGGCTAAATTTTGAGAGTTGAGACATTCCGATGAAAAAAATTCTGACTGGTATTTTATTCGCATTCTCTGTTAATGCCTTTGCCGGCATTCAGGTTGATGCGACGCGTGTCATCTATAACAGTGCAAGTAAATCCGCATCGCTCTCAATCAGCAATGACAGCGACGATACCTACATGGTGCAAACCTGGCTGGATACTGGCGACGCAAGCCAGATGCCTAAGAATTTGCCGATCGTGGTGACACCACCCATTTTGAAGCTGGCTGCCAAGAAAGACGCCATTTTGCGTTTTATTTATTCCGGCAGCGGTTTGCCGCAGGACAGAGAATCTCTGCTCTGGGTTAACGTACAGGAAATTCCGCCAACGCCTAAGCAAGATAACGTGCTGCAGGTGGCGATCCGTACCCGTATCAAGCTGTTCTACCGCCCGGATTCGTTGAAAACCAACCTGCAGCAGCAGGCAGAAGCGCTGAAATGGACGCGCCAGGGCGGCAACTTGGTCGTGACCAACGATGGCCCGCTGTTCGTCACGCTGGGCGTATTGAACCTCAAGAGCGGCGGTAAAAGCTGGAAAGTGAACGCCGACATGGTCAAGCCACACGACAGTCTGCGTATTTCCCTGCCTCAGGGGGCGCAATCAGCCAACAATATGTCGTTTACCTATATCAACGACTATGGCGGTCACACCGAGATTAAAAACGTCGCACTGAATTGATTTGAAGCACTTCAAGGAATGAAAGAAATGGCACACAAAAGAATAACAACCCTCGCGCCAAAACGTTTGGTGAAGCTGATTAATGGTGTAATTTATTTTTCTGCTGTGCCTTTTTCATTCTCACATATGGCCATGGCGGAGGAGCAGTTCAACACTTCCTTCATCCATGGCGATGACAATATCGCCCAGGTGGCGTCGTTGGCCAGCGGGGATGATATTCTGCCGGGTAAATATCCGTTTGATATCTATCTCAACGGGCAGCGTATCGATCACCGTGAAATCGAGTTCAAGAAAGAATCCAAGGAATCTCCTGTCGCACCGTGCCTGACGGCGGCGGACTATCAGGATTACGGCGTAAAGCTGCCTGGCGATCTGACCACCGCAGGTGCCGAGCAATGCTACGCATTGCCGCAGCAGATCTCCGGCGCCAAGCTGAACTATGACGCCGCCGTACAGCGTATGGATCTGGAAGTGCCGCAGGTGTTTCTGATCCCGCGTCCGCAAGGCGCCATTTCACCAAAAGTTTACGATCGTGGCATCAATGCCGGCTTTGTAAACTATAACTTTAGCGGTACCCATAACCGCTACGGTAATAATCAGAACGACAAGACCTCAGACTATTATTTTTTGAGTCTCAACAACGGCCTCAATATCGGCGATTGGCGCCTGCGCAACAACTCGACGTTGAACCAACAGTCGGGCGCCGGTACGCATTGGAAGAACATTTCCAGCTGGGCGGAAACGGACATCGTTTCTCTGCGCAGCCGTCTGGTGATCGGCCAGACCAACACTAATAACAATGTTTTCGACAGCATTCAGTTCCGCGGTGTGCAGATGTCCAGCGCCGACGACATGCTGCCGGAAAGCCAGCGCGGCTATGCGCCGGTGGTGCGCGGTGTGGCGACGACCAACGCGCGCGTTGAAGTGCGTCAGAACGGCTATACCATTTACAGCACTAACGTTCCGCCAGGGCCGTTTGCGCTGACGGACATTTTCCCAAGCACCTTGAGCGGTAACCTGGATGTGACGGTCATCGAAGCCAACGGTTCGAGAACCTCATTCGTCGTGCCATTCTCCTCGGTGCCGAACATGCTGCGCGAAGGGATTTGGAACTATCAGCTGACCGCCGGTAAATACCACGACGGCACCAGCCGCTATCAACCCAAGTTTGTACAAGGTACCTTGTCGCACGGCATGTCGTATGACATCACGCCTTACGGCGGCGTTCTGGTGGCGGAAAACTACCGTTCAGCGGTTGTGGGCCTGGGTAAAAACCTGGGGAACTGGGGGGCCGTTTCCTTTGATATGTCCTATTCCGACACCAACCTGGTGAACGGCGATGACAAGCAAGGGGAAAGTTTCCGTTTCCTGTATTCCAAGTCGCTCAACGATTGGGGGACGGAATTCCGCATTGCCGGTTACCGTTACTCGACCTCCGGCTATTATGATTTCTCCGATGCGGTTGCCGAGCGCGAACGCTATGAGAACGGCTATTACCGTAACGATTACTACGATCAAAACGATCGCAACCTGGGCGTGCCGGACTGGGCGGAGTCGCGCCGTCGCAGCTATTATACCAGCCGGTTCAACAACAAACGCCAGCGCGTTGAGCTGTCTGTCAACCAGCGCATCGCCGGTAATTCGACGCTGTACGCCAACCTCAGCAACCAGTCTTACTGGGGCGGGTCCGGCGAAGATCGCACCGTACAGACCGGTTTCAACAGCAGCTATAAAAATATCAGCTATGGCGTCTTCTATCAGGACAGCCGCAGCAACTACGGCTATAAAGATCGCAGCGTCAACCTGACCGTATCGATTCCGTTCAGCTTCTTCAGCAAGGATTCGTCGGACATGACCGCCAGCTTCAACGCCGGCCACAGCAAGCAGAGCGGCAATACCTACAGCGCCGGCCTGAGCGGTACCGCGCTGGATGACAACCGCTTGAACTATGCGGTGCAAAGCGGCCATGATCGTTATTCGGGCCAAACCAGCTCGGCCAACGTCGGTTACCAGGGCAGCATGGGGAACATCAATGCCGGTTACAGCTACAGCAAAGATTATCAACAATCTTCGTTGGGCGTGGCGGGCGGCATCGTCGCTCACTCCGGCGGCGTGACGTTGACCCAGCCGCTGCAGAACACCTTTGTGCTGGTGGAAGCCAAAGACGCTAAAGGCGTTCGCATCGAAAACCAACCGGGCGTCGCCATCGACCGCTTCGGTTACGCGGTAATGACCTCTGCGTCGCCATACCGTCATAACCGCGTGGCGCTGCGCACCGAAGATATCGGCAACGGCCTGGATATCCCGATGGCGGCGCGAGACGTGGTGCCGACTTACGGCGCAATCACCCGCGTGAAGTTTGAAACGCACACGGGCCAAAGCCTGTTGGTGCACAGCAAGATGGCCGACGGCAGCGTACCGCCGATTGGCGCCAACGTCTTCAGTGCGGACGGCAAGAACAACGGTACTGTCGGTACCAACGGCGATATTTATATTTCAGGGGCTTCCGCAGGGGATCGCCTGCTGGTGAAATGGGGCAACGACGCGGGCGAAAGCTGCTCACTGGTGGTGCCGGAATTGAAAGCGGCGACCGAACAGCTGATGGGTTATCAGGAACTTTCGCTGACCTGCGGAAAACCGTAAAAGGAAAGGATATGTCTTCTTTGTTAAAGCACAAGAATCTCGGGTTGGCGGCTGGGCTGCTGGTCACGCTGGGCGCGTTTTCTCAGAGCAGCTATGCGCTGTCTTGTAAGCAGAACGGCAGCATTCGCCAGGATATCGTGCTGGATAAAGCCATCAAGGTGTCGACCGCCAACACCGCGCCGGGCGCGTTGCTGTGGCGTTCGCAGACTTTTACTTCGACCTTCCAATGTACGGATGACTGGAACAACCCGAAAGGGGAGAACGCCTACCTGTACTGGGATCCGCAGTCCCGGATGAGTCAGATCCATAATTCGATCGAAGTGGGTGTCACTTATCAGGGGATTGATGTCAAACCGACTAAAGGTGCGCGTCAGGACGTCGGTCCCGGCACGGAATGTCGCCGTTCGGGCAGCCGTTGTTTGTCTCCGGCCAGATCGCTGACGGTAACCGTGTCTTACGCCATCTACATTAAAGCAACCGGCAAGGCGCCGCCGGCCGGCGGCAAGATCAACGACAACAACTCGTACTCGGTATTTCAGGTTGATGGCGTCGGCGGCTTGAACGGCACGCCGAACAGTAACTTTAACGCCTACATTTCCGGGCTGGGCAACATTCAGTTTATTTCCTGCAACCCAAAAATTACTGTGGTGGCCAACAACGGTTCGACGGTGAATTTCGGCACTATCCCGCGTCAGAATGCGGTGGTGGGTAAAATCGAGAAACAGGTACCGTTCTCGGTGGCCGCCAATATGTCCGATCCGACGACCGGACAGGACTGCCAGGGGGAGACGCTGCAGGCCAGCTTCAGCACCACCTATCCACTGCAGGATAACAGCGTGATCCTGCCGACCAGCGACAGCGGTTTCGGGATTTTGATCTCGCAGGCGGCGACGCCGAATACGCCGATCATGATGAACAGTCCGGTCGATCTGGGCCTGGTCAACGGCACCATCGTTGAAAAGAACTTTATGGCCAGCCTGAAATGGTTGAGCACCAACCCGAAAGTGGGGCCGTTCAGCGCATCGGCGAATATTGACGTCACCTTCAAATAATTCGGTGTCTCGTCAATAAAGAAAGGGTTCAGTTCTCGCGAACTGAACCCTTTTTTGTGCCTTTACCGCGTGGATTAACGCAGCCCCATCCAGCTGGTGCATACGCCTTCCGGCAGTTTGCCGGCAAACCAGCGCGGTAAGGCGGGGGCGTCGCGGTGTTGCTCAGTCTGCGTCTGCGCCGGCTGCGCCGGCCACTCCGCGACATCCCAGCGGGTGGTGCGGCGATACACCGCCGGGGTCTTGCCGAACTGTTTCTTGAAGGCGCGTGAGAACGAAGGCTGAGAGTCGAAATGGTACTGCAGGGCGATATCCAGGATCGGTCGTGGAGTGGAGCGCAGCGCCTGCGCCGCCTGCGACAGGCGCCGCTCGCGGATATAGCTGCCGAGCGCGTGGCCGGTGGTGCTGCGGAACATGCGCTGCAGGTGCCATTTGGAGTAGCCTGACTTGGCGGCGACGTTATCCAGCAGCAGCGGTTGGTCCAGATGAGTTTCAATCCAGTCTAGTAAATCGTGAATGATATTGACGCGATCCATGGTTTTAGTTCTCCCGCAAAAACGACATTCAGGTCACAGTGACTTAGCTTAATTATCCAAGAATATACTTTGATAATAGGCGTGACTACGCCGTTACGCAAGGGTAAACCGGGGGTAAATAGGTGGCCAAAAATGCTCTTTGAGCGGCAGGGGTATAGAAAAAAGGCCGCATAAAGCGGCCTTGTCAGCAGGAAACCACGGGGAATCAGTTAGTTTCCGGTTTCACTTCAATGTAGTTCAGACCCAGCACGCTGCTGGTGTAACCGCGGATCTTGTTGGTCATCTCGATATCGCCGTTCAGCTTGTGGCCGTAAGACGGGATGATCTCTTTCAGCTTGCTCTGCCATTCCGGCGTCGCCACTTTGTCTTTGAACACGGTTTCCATCAGATGCAGCATGATCGGCGCAGCGGTAGAAGCGCCCGGCGAAGCACCCAGCAGAGCGGCGATGCTGCCGTCTTCAGAACTGACGACTTCGGTGCCGAACTGCAGCACGCCGCCTTTATCCGCGTCTTTCTTGATGATCTGCACGCGTTGGCCTGCGGTCCACAGCTTCCAGTCTGCCTGCTTGGCGTCCGGGAAGTACTCTTTCAGCGCGGCGAAGCGATCGTCGTCGTTCATCATCAGCTGGCCGACCAGGTATTTCACCAGATCGAAGTTATCCAGACCGACGTGGGTCATCGGCATCAGGTTCGAGGTGCTCAGCGAGTGCATCAGATCGAACAGCGAACCGTTCTTCAGGAACTTGCTGGAGAAGGTGGCGAACGGCCCGAACAGCAGCACGCGCTTGCCGTCCAGCATGCGGGTATCCAGGTGCGGCACGGACATCGGCGGTGAACCTACGCTGGCCAGGCCATACACTTTGGCCAGGTGCTGGTTGGCGATCTCCGGGTTGGTGGTGACCAGGAACTGGCCGCCGACCGGGAAGCCGCCGTAGCCGTCGGCTTCAGGGATGCCGGATTTCTGCAGCAGGGTCAGGGACGCGCCGCCTGCGCCGATGAACACGAACTTGGCGTTAACGGTGGTTTCTTTGCCGTCGCGGTTCAGATCGGCAACGGTCACGCTCCAGGTCTGGTCAGCGTTGCGCTTGATGTCGCGCACTTCGTGGCTCAGGTTCAGCTTGAACTTGTCGCTGGCGCTCAGCGCGTCAACCAGCTGGTGGGTGATCACGCCGAAGTTGACGTCGGTACCCAGCGGCATGCGGGTCGCGGCGATTTTCTGCGCCGGATCGCGGCCGTTCATCACCAGTGGCGCCCACTGCTTGATCTGCGCAGGATCTTCGGAGTATTCCATGCCGCGGAACAGGGTGCTGTGCTGCAGCGCCGCATAGCGTTTACGCAGGAAGTTGACGTTGTCGTCGCCCCACACGAAGCTCATGTGCGGCACGCTGTTAATGAAAGATTTCGGATCTTTCAGGACATTGTTTTTCACCTGATAAGACCAGAACTGGCGAGAGATTTCGAAAGACTCGTTGACCTTCACCGCCTTGCTGATGTCGATGGTGCCATCGGCTTTTTCCGGCGTGTAGTTCATTTCGCTGAAGGCGGAGTGCCCGGTACCGGCGTTGTTCCAGCCGTTGGAACTCTCTTCCGCTACGCCGTTCATGCGCTCGTACATGTCGATGGTCCAGGTCGGCTCCAGCTCATGCAGATAGGTACCCAAGGTGGCGCTCATGATGCCGCCGCCGATCAGAACCACGTCGACGGTTTTATTCTTCTCTTCAGCCGCCGCCTGTTGCGTAACGCCAAACAGGCTGAGACTGAAAATCAGGACGAGTAATTTTCTCATTGAATTAAATCTCTTGTGTGTAAATTCTACTCATTGCAGGTGAAAGAATTTAGCGGGAGTTACCCTGGAAATAATGAAGCCGACCGCCCGGCGAAAGCCGATAGGCAGCAATAATGCCTTTTTGTTAATAGGGTATTTAACGAAAAGTGAACTATTGCAGGCCGTCCGGATGCAAATTGATCGGTTCACGTTACTGGCGGGGTATTATTGTTTGCGAGAATGTTAAAAACTACTTTTGTAACTAAAAAAAATGAATATAAGCAAAAAACGGCCGGTTGCTGTCGCAGGAATAAACAGAGAGGGGCGAAAGACAATATAACCGCGTTATTTCCATGGTTTAATTGCCGCGTAATTAGACGTTATTTCGTTATCACACAATAATTGCGGTTAAATTGCAAATACCTAGCGGTAACCAATAATAAATGGCCGCCGTTGCGGGCGGCCATCGTTCAGGGGGCGGTCACTTGATACCCATCGCATCGCGCATGGTGAAGAACAGATCGGTCTGATCGGTCAGGCCCACTACGTTGGCGGCGTGCGGGCCGTAGGCCGCGACGCGCAGCTGGGTGCCGGTGTGTCCCTGAGATTCCTCTTCCGAGTTGCCATAGCTGAGGGTCATCGGCGCACCGTCCTTGGTGGTCAGCTTTTGGGTCAGGCCCGGCGCTTTGGCGTCGGCGGAGACGATCTGGCTGGCGTGCGCGTGGTCGGCAGTGACGATCACCAGCGTGTTGCCGTCGGCGCGGGCGAAGGCCAGCGCTTTTTGTACCGCTTCGTCCAGATCGACGGTTTCGCCAATCTGCCCGCACGGGTTGGCGGCGTGATCCTGCTTATCGATCGACGCGCCCTCGACCTGCAGGAAGAAGCCGTTCGGGTTGTCTTTCAACAGCGCGATCGCTTTTTCGGTCATCGCCGCCAGCGTTGGCGTGGCGGCGGTGCGCGCCGGGTTGTTTTCGCAGGTCACTGCCGGTTTGTCGAGGTTGCCGTGGTAGCTGGCTTTCGGCCCCAGCCAACGCACCGGCATATTGCCGTCGGCGAACAGCCCCAGCAGCGGTTTTTGCTGGTTGGCGAGGGTAACGGCCTGCAGTTCGTCGGCGTTGCTCACCCACTGATAACCCTGCGCCGCCGCCTGGTCCTTCAGCGATTTTCCTTGCCATTCGCCGCTTTTCGCAAGCTGGTTGAACGATTTCGCGCCGCCGCCCAGCGTGACGTCGGCGCGGGTTTTCAGCAGTTGTTCGGTGATGGAGCCGCGGCCGCCGTTTTCCAGCGCGTTAGTGGCGCATTTCTCGCTGGTTTCCTCCGGGCCATAGCACTTGCGTGAGATGACGTGCGAGACCAGCGCCGCCGGCGTGGCGTCTTGCAACTCGGCGGTGGAGACGTTGCCGGTGGCCTTGCCGGCCGCCTTGGCGATCTCCAGCAGCGTCGGTTGATCCTTGCCGTTCACGTCCACGCCGAGCGCGCCGTTATAGGTTTTCACCCCGGTGGCCCAGGCGGTGGCGGAGGCGGCGGAGTCGGTCACGTAGTCCGGCTTGTGGGTTTTCCTGTCCAGCGAGTAATGGGTGTATTGTCCGGTCAGCGGCAGGGCGTCGATGCCCTTGAAGTAACCGCCTGCGCCTTCGGCGTAGTTGCGCGCGGCGGTGATCTCAGAATCCCCCATGCCGTCGCCGATCAGCAGGATCACGTTTTTCGCCGTTTTGTCCGACAGCGACGCCTTCAGCGCGGCGGTCTGATCGCCGGCCAGACGGCGGGCGCCGCCCGGTTCGACGAGGTTGCCGCGCGCGGCGCGATCGGTCAGGCCATCGGCATTGGCCGAGGTTTCCGCTGCGATGGCGGAGGAACAGAGCAGGGCGGACAGTACGGCGCCGGCGATCAGGGATACAGCAGGTTGCATGGGGTAAGCTCCTTGTCGTAATACAACAATGTAAATAACATCAAATTGTTACGAAAGGAGAGTAGAGCAGAGGGATGACAATTTTATGACAGCGGAAGGCGGGACGGCCCGGCGGCCACCCCGTTTGACGATCAGGCCGCGCGCGCCGGGATAGCCAGCCCGCGCTGCACCGCCGGACGCGCCAGACCGCGCTCCAGCCACTGCGCGATGCGAGGGAAACTGTCGAACTCCACCAGTTCGCGCGCCTCATAGAAGCCGATCAGGTTGCGCACCCAGCCCAGCAGCGAGATATCGGCGATGGTGTACTCCGCGCCCATGATCCAGTCGCGGCCTTCAAGGCGCGTTTCCAGCACGCCGAGCAGGCGTTTCGATTCGTTTTTGTAGCGCTCCAGCGGCCGCTTGTCTTCATATTCGCGCCCGGCGAATTTATGGAAGAAACCGAGCTGGCCGAACATCGGGCCGACGGCGGCCATCTGGAAGAACACCCATTGAATGGTTTCGTAACGCTGCGCCGGGTCCTGCGGCAGGAAACGGCCGCTCTTTTCCGCCAGGTAGAGCAGAATGGCGCCGGATTCGAACAGCGGCAGCGGCCGGCCGCCGGGGCCATCGGGATCGATGATCGCCGGGATCTTGCCGTTCGGGTTCAGCGCCAGGAATTCCGGCGTCCAGGTTTCGTTGTTGCCGATGTCGATCAGGTGCGCTTCATAAGGCAGGCCGATCTCCTCCAGCATGATGGAGACTTTGACGCCGTTCGGCGTCGGCAGAGAGTAGAGCTGCAGCCGTTCCGGATGCTGAGCCGGCCAGCGTTTGACGATCGGGAATTGGGTGGAATCGAGCATGGAAACTCCTCGGGTTGGCGGGGGCGCTTAAGCATACCCCTAGAGTATTGCAGTAAAACTACCCTGTCGCCGGGTTACACCGTGAGGTCAAAATGTGCGGCCAGCGCTTTTTTACCGGCGGGGGTCAGCTGCAGCTCGCGGCTGTCGAGCCGGCGAAGGATCCAGCCGCGTTGGATAAAGGCGGCTAACAGCGCGGCGCCCAGCGCGCCGCCGAGGTGAGAGCGGCGTTCGCTCCAGTCCAGGCAGCCGCAGGCGAAGCGGCGGCGGGTGGGAGCGGGGGAGTAATCGACGCCCAGCCGCGCCAGCGCGGCCTGACCGATGTCGCTTAACCGGTAGTCTGCTTCGCCGGTCAGCCAGTTCAGCGCATGCAGCCGATCGTGCAGCTTCACCGCCACCTCGCCCGCCATATGGTCGTAACAGGTGCGAGCATATTGCAGCGAGGTGGGCGTGCGGCTTTTCACCGACGGGCGCGGCACGCCCGCCAGCGCCATCAGGCCTTCCAGCGCTGCGGCCACCGGTTGCCCGGCCAGCCGGAAATAGCGATAGCGCCCCTGTTTGACGCAGGCAATCAACTGCTGTTCCAGCAGTTTCGCCAGATGCGCGCTGGCGGTGGACGGGGCGACCTCGACCGCCGCGCTGAGCTCGGTGGCGGTGTAGGCGCGCTCGTCCATCAACAGGCACAGCATGCGCGCCCGGGTGCGGTCGGCGATGGCGGCGCTCAGCGCCGCTAAACGATCTTCTATCTCGATGTTATGCATACTTCGAGGTTAGACGAAGTATGGCTGTGCGTCCATTGCTAGCCTGTGGTCATCGCACTTTGCTGCTGTGCGGCCGTATTCGCTGGATATTGATGAGCGGGCGTTGAAACCGGTGCCGTGGCGCCATTCTTACCCTGCGCGCGTACCGGAATTTTACCGTTGAGAGGAGAAGATAATGATCGCCGTGA
This sequence comes from Serratia sp. B501, assembly GCF_051172315.1. NCBI lineage: Bacteria > Pseudomonadati > Pseudomonadota > Gammaproteobacteria > Enterobacterales > Yersiniaceae > Serratia > Serratia sp. B501. The sequence goes on along the minus strand of NZ_JBPIZB010000002.1, from coordinate 257,817 downwards.
TTTTTGAACTGCAGGCCGCCGATGGGCAGCGGGAGACCTATCTGGCGCTGGCGGTGGAGCTGAAGCCGCTGCTGGCGCAGATCGATGGATTCATTTCCATCGAGCGTTTTCAAAGCCTGGCCGATCCTGCGCGCCTGCTGTCGCTCTCTTTTTGGCGCGACGAAGCGGCGGTGCAACAGTGGCGCAATCTCGAACAGCACCGGGCGGCGCAGGCGCGCGGCCGTGGCGAGGTGTTGGCGCAGTATCGGCTGCGGGTGGCGGAAGTGGTGCGGGACTACGGGCTGGAGAGCCGCGACCAGGCGCCACAGGATAGCCGTTGTTACCACGCACAGAGCAAGCCTGCGTCGGAGGCGAATTGACAACGCTGCACGGTTGTCATATTCATTAGCTATGAAAAAATCCTACCGCCCATTCGTGCAAATTATTATCACCCTTCTCCAGAGGGTGGGATAGCGCGTGTGTCGCCAATAAAAACCCGCCGGCAGGCGGGTTTTTTTATCCCCTTCCGGCAACGACCGGAGAACGTCATGAAAACCTACCCTGCAGTTTTACACCTGATGTGCGGCAAGGCCGGCGCAGGTAAATCGACGTTGGCGCAGCGTTTGGCCCAGCAGCCGCAAACGCTGTTGCTGTGCGAAGATGCGTGGCTGGCGACGCTGTATGAACAGGAGATGGCCAGTCTGCAAGACTACGCGCGCTGTTCCGACCGGTTGCGGCGGGCGCTGGGTGGGCACCTCGTTCAGCTGCTGCGCGGCGGTTGGTCCGTGGCACTCGATTTCCCGATGAATACGCCGGACAGGCGGCGCTGGGCCAAAGCCTTGGCGGAAGAGGCTGGCGTCGCGCACTGCCTGCACTTTCTCGACGTCAGCCATGCGCAGTGCCTGAACCGGATAACGCTGAGAAATGCGCGCGGCGAGCACCCGTTTACACTGAGCGAGGCGGAGTTTGAGCACCTGGCGCAGTACTTTGTTCCCCCGGCGGAAGAGGAAGGGATGACCGTCTTGCGTTATGGCGAACGGGACTGAAAACCGGCGCCATGACGGCGCCGGCAACAGGGTTAGGCTTCGGCGTTAAACGCGTTGTGGAAGGTGACCTCCGCGCATGGCAGCGCGCCCTGGAAGGCGACGGCGCGGAAGTAGTCTTGCGGCACGCCCGGCAGGGTCAGCGCGCACTGCGCCTGGAAGCCGAAGCGGCCGTAATAGTTTGGATCGCCCAGCACCACGCAGCCTGCGGCGCCTCGTTCCTGCAGTTCGGCCAGCAACTGGCGGATCAGCCGGCTGCCGATCCCCTGGTTCTGACAGGCCGGCAGCACCGACACCGGCGCCAGCCCGTACCACCCGGCGGCGCCGTTGCTGAGTACGACCGGCGAGATGGACGCGTGCCCGATCGGTGTGCCATTTTGCTCGGCGACCAGCGACAGGGTGAGGGCTCCCGCCGCGCGCAGCGCATTGACGATAAACTGCTCGATGTGGCTGCTGTGCTCGGCATGCAGGAACGCGGCGGCGGTCAGGGTGGCGATGGCGCCGACGTCGGCCGGCGTTTCGTGGCGTAACGTGATGTTCATGGTTGTATCCTGATTAAATAAGGCTGTGCCGACCGGGCTGCCTGCCCGGCCGGTATCGATGATTAACGGTTATCCAGCTGCGCCCGCACGGCCTTGAGTCCGGCGAAGGTGACGCGATAAGGGCGCCCCTGGCGAGAGAGGATCAGGCGTTTGGTTTTGAGCTTGGTGAAGACGGCCAGCGAGCAGTCGGCCAGGCCGAGCCCTTCGCGGGTATAGCATTCGACGTGGGTGACGCGACCGGCGTCGTTGCGGGTGAAGGCGATATAGCCGCCTTTGGCCAACACGTGCAGCACGCGTTGTTCCGCTTTGGAAATATTCATGTTGGGAGATCCTGTAATAACCCCAGATACGCGCATCCCCGCGCAAACGCGCGTCGGATACGTCAGAGTCCCTCGCCATGCGGCAAGGAAGCGACTATCGGGTGGTTACAATCTCCAACATACAGGCCTCGGGCAGTGAAAAACGCCAGGGCGGCGTTTCAGCGCAGTTAATGTAGCCAATGGCCGGTTGGCTGTCAATTTGCCGGCGACGCGGGCCGCCGGCGCAAGGCCAATCAGAAAGGCTTGGTCGGCAGGTATTTGCCGTCCAGGGTGATCACCGCGCGTTCGCCGCCGTCCGGATCGGGCACCTTCTTGATATCCAGCTTGAAGTTGATGGCGCTGATAATGCCGTCGCCAAACTGCTCGTGCACCAGCGCTTTCAGCGTGGAGCCGTAGACCTGCAGCATTTCATAGAAACGATAAATGGTCGGGTCGGTCGGCACGCCGCCGGGAATGCTGCCGCGCAGCGGGATGGTTTGCAGCAGCTGCACCGCTTCTTCATCCAGCCCCAGCTTGGCCGCCACCGAGCGCGCCGCCGGTTCCGGCAGCGCATGCTGCCCCAGCAGGGCGGCGGTGACGAACGCCAGACTGAGACCGGTGCCCTCGGCCAGCGCTTCGAACGTCAGGTTATGGCGGATCTTGGCGGCCATGATGGTGTCAGTGAGCGCTTCGCGCGGGGCGGCGTTGTGCAGAGAGTGTGTCATGTTGGCTCCTTTTGTGGGCTTAAAAACGGGCGATCGCCGGCGTGGCGGTCACCTCGGGATGGGTGGCGAGCGGCACGAAGCGGCGGGTTTCGCCGTCCAGCGCCTCGATAGCGCCGCTGGCGATGTCATAGACCCAGCCGTGCAACGCCAGGCGGCCCTGATCCAGCGCCAGGGCGACGGAAGGGTGCGTTTTGATGTTGTTGAGCTGGGCGATGACGTTCTCGCGCACCATGGAAGCGACCCGCGCTTCGTCGCAGGCGTGCGGATAAGCCTGATTGACCGCCTTGGCGGAATCGGCGTAACGCAGCCAGCCGGCGACTGTCGGCAGGTGATCCAGACACTGGCAGGTGGCGATGGCGGTCATCGCGCCGCAGTCGGAATGGCCGCAGATCACGATATCTTCCACGCCCAGCGCGGCGACGGCGTACTCGACCGAGGCGGTCACCCCACCGGGTTCGGGGCCGAAAGACGGCACGATGTTACCGGCGTTGCGGATAACGAACAGATCGCCCGGCTCGCGCTGGGTGACCAGCTCCGGCACCAGGCGGCTGTCGGAACACGAGATAAACAGCGTGCGCGGGTTTTGGCGGGTCGCCAGCCGCTGAAACAGCGCCGTGCGTTCAACAAAGGCTTCGCGCTGAAACTTCAGGAAGCCTTCAATCACCTCTTTCATTGTTTTTCTCCCTGGGGGGTAAGCGATGACGGCATGATGAACGCTTCTGGCTATAGGGTCTAAGACCCATTTATAATGCTGGCTATAGGTTTTACTAATAGCTGGGGCGCTATGCTGCTGCGACATATCCGATATTTTCTGGCCGTTGCCGAACAGGGCAATTTCACCCGCGCCGCCGAAGCGCTGCACGTCTCGCAACCGACGCTCTCCCAACAGATCAAACAGCTGGAGGATGCGCTGGGAGCGCCGCTGTTCGATCGCAGCGGCAGAAGGGTGCAACTGACCGACGCCGGTGAGGCCTGGATGCGCTATGCGCGCCTAGCGCTGCAGGATCTGGACGCGGGCGCGCGGGCGATCCATGACGTGGCGACGCTGGCGCGCGGCCATTTGCGGCTGGCGATGACCCCGACGTTCACCGCCTATCTGGTGGGGCCGACGATCGATGCGTTCTATCGCCGTTACCCGGGGATTACGCTGAGCATTGAGGAGATGGCGCAAGAGCGGATCGAGGCGCTGCTGGCGCAGGATCGGCTGGATCTGGGGATTGCCTTTGAGATGGCGCAGTCGGTGGACGTGGAAGCCTCGGTGTTGTTCAGCGAGACGCTGGAGCTGATGGTCGGCGCCGACCATCCCCTGGCGGCGCGGCGTCGGCCGCTGACGCTGGCGGAGTGGCAACATCTGCCGCTGGCTTTGCTGAGCGGCGACTTCGCCACGCGGCAGTTTATCGATCGCTACTGCACACAGCTGGGATTTCGGCCGCAGGTGGCGGTGGAGGCCAATGCGCTGGGCGCCATCGTCGAGATCGTGCGGCGCGGGCAGCTCGCCACGCTGTTGCCGGCCGCGATTGCGCGCGAGAACCGGCAGTTGAAAAAGGTGGCGCTGGCCAACGCCATGCCGGCCCGTCAGGCGGTATTGCTGCAGCGCCAAGGTGCTTACCGCAGCGCCGCCGCGCAGGCGTTTATCGCCGTCTTGCAGGAACAGGGCGTTACGCCAACGCACTCCAGCGCTGCGTCATCCCCAGCAGATGCACCAGCCCGAAGCCGAGGCAAATCAGCGAGCTGACGACGATGAAGCGTTGGCTGCGGCCGGTATCGCGCAGGGCGAAAGGGCCGGCGACGCCGCGCAGCAGGTAGATAAAGGTGATAATAAACAGCGCGGGCCGCAGCAGCGGCAGCGGTGCGATCAGGCCCGCGCCGGACAGTGCGTACAGCGCCCAAATAAACAGCACCAGCGAGATGCCGGCGGTGACGACGGCCGGGAACTTTTTACCCGCTTCCGCCGCCTTAATGAAGCGATCGCCGGCGCCGCACAGCCGATAGCCGCGCGGCCCGGCGGCGATCACCCAAATATGCAGCAGGGCGGCGATGGCGCTCAGCGCGGCGCCGATCAGCAGCGCGGTGTTATAGAGGTGTGGCATGGTTCAGCATCCTTGTCCTAAATCAGTCTGGTATCAAGCGTAGACCAGAATGGGTAAGTCAGGCCGGGGGGAGCTCAACGGCCGACATTTGCAGCGCGTCTTCAGGCACTACGTGCGCCTGCGCATCGATAAATGCCAGCTGCACCGGCAGCCCGCTGCGTTTATCCACCAGTTGAACGTGGGGGCTGTCATGCAGAATATGCCGGTGGCCCCACGCCATCAGCGCAACCAGGATGGGCCCCAGGCTGCGCCCCTTGTCCGTCAAGACATATTCATGTCGTTCGCGCTCGCCCGGCTCCCGGTAAGCGCGTTTGGCCAACAGTTCTTGTTCTACCATGGCATTCAGACGGTTGCTCAATGCCTGGCGCGAAGCGCCGATATTCTCGCGCAGCTCTTCAAAACGGCGGACGCCGTAGAATGACTCGCGCAGGATCAGTAACGTCCAGCGATCGCCAAGCAGATCCGCGGCCTGCGCCAGCCCGCACAGGGCAAGAGAAACGGTAGGGAGATCGGGAGATTTTGACATGGGCATTTTCCTTCGCTAACCTAAGTCTTGTTTTTAGACTTATCTATATTCAAGGAGAGTATAATGCCATTTGTTAATGTGCAAACGGTGAAAGGCATGCTGGATGAACGGCAAAAAAGCGAATTGCTGTCCCGCATTACCGAACTGCTGGTAGAGATAGAAGGGCGAGGCGATCCGGCGTTCAGGCAGTCGGTTTGGGTCCGAATCGATGAACATGCGCCCGAACAATGGAGCCTGGGCGGCGTGCAGCCGACGGCGGCGATGATTGCCGCGAAGTTCCCGCCGCGTTAATTCAGCTATGCCGCCTGCGAAAAGGATCGGATGCCGCAGGCGCCGCTCAAAATGTCACCGAAACTTCCCGCGATCTCTGCACCCCGTTGTGGCATAATGCGCGCCAAATCACATTCCCTATGTATAAAGAGCGAGCGCTGTGTTAAGCACTAACAACATCACCATGCAGTTCGGCAGTAAGCCGTTGTTTGAAAACATCTCTGTCAAATTCGGCGGCGGCAACCGTTACGGCCTGATCGGCGCCAACGGCTGCGGCAAGTCCACCTTTATGAAAATCCTCGGCGGCGATCTGGCGCCGAGCGGCGGCAACGTGTTCCTCGATCCGAACGAGCGCCTCGGTAAACTGCGTCAGGATCAGTTCGCCTTTGAGCAGTACAGCGTGCTGGATACCGTGATCATGGGCCACACCGAACTGTGGGCGGTGAAGGAAGAGCGCGACCGCATCTACGCATTGGCGGAGATGAGCGAAGAAGACGGCTATAAAGTGGCCGATCTGGAAGTGGCCTACGGCGAAATGGACGGCTACAGCGCCGAAGCGCGCGCCGGCGAACTGTTGCTCGGCGTGGGTATTCCGGTTGAGCAGCACTATGGCCCGATGAGCGAAATCGCGCCGGGCTGGAAGCTGCGCGTGTTGCTGGCGCAGGCGCTGTTCTCCGATCCGGAAATCCTGCTGCTCGACGAACCGACTAACAACCTGGACATCGACACCATTCGCTGGCTGGAAAACGTGCTCAACGAGCGCAACAGCACCATGATCATCATCTCGCACGACCGTCACTTCCTGAACATGGTCTGCACCCACATGGCGGATCTGGACTACGGCGAACTGCGCGTTTACCCGGGCAACTACGACGAATACATGACCGCCGCCACCCAGGCGCGCGAGCGTCTGCTGGCGGACAACGCCAAGAAGAAGGCGCAGATCAATGAGCTGCAATCGTTCGTCAGCCGCTTCAGCGCCAACGCCTCCAAATCCAAGCAGGCCACCTCGCGCGCTCGTCAGATCGACAAGATCCAACTGGAAGAGGTGAAAGCCTCCAGCCGCCAGAACCCGTTCATCCGCTTCGAGCAGGACAAGAAGCTGTTCCGTAATGCGCTGGAAGTGGAAGCGCTCACCAAGGGCTTCGATGAAGGCCCGTTGTTCAGCAAGCTGAACCTGATGGTGGAAGTGGGCGAGAAGGTCGCGGTGCTGGGCGCCAACGGCATCGGTAAAACCACCCTGCTGAAAACGCTGGTGGGCGACGCGCAGCCGGACAGCGGCACCGTGAAATGGTCGGAAAACGCCCGTATCGGTTACTACGCGCAGGATCACGAATACGAGTTCGACGACACCCTGACCGTGTTCGACTGGATGAGCCAGTGGAAGCAGGAAAAAGACGACGAGCAGGCGGTGCGCAGCGTGCTGGGCCGTCTGCTGTTCAGCCAGGACGACATCAAGAAGAAAGTGAAGGTGCTGTCCGGTGGCGAGAAGGGCCGCATGCTGTTCGGCAAGCTGATGATGCAGCGCCCGAATATTCTGGTGATGGACGAACCGACCAACCACCTGGATATGGAATCCATCGAATCGCTGAACATGGCGCTGGAGATGTACGAAGGCACGCTGATCTTCGTCTCCCACGACCGTGAGTTCGTCAGCTCGCTGGCGACGCGTATTCTGGAAATCACCCCGAACAAGGTGATCGACTTTACCGGCAACTACGAAGACTATCTGCGCAGCCAGGGCATCGTATAACCCTCGCGGCAACGCATCAGGGCGGGAATTACCCCGCCCTTTTTTTATCCGTCACGCCCCGCCGCACACCTCGCAGTGCGGATCCTTCGGCAGTTTCATCTCGCGGAACTGCATGCTCATCGCATCGAACATCAACAGCTTGCCGCGCAGCGGTTGACCATACTCGGCCAGCAGCTTGATGGCTTCCATCGCCTGCAGGGTGCCGATAGTGCCGACCAGCGGCGCCATCACGCCCGCTTCGACGCAGGTGAGGGCGCTGTCGCCGAACAGCCGGCTCAGGCAGCGGTAGCAGGGCTCGCCCGGCTGATAGGTGAACACGCTGAGCTGGCCCTCCATGCGGATCGCCGCGCCGGAAACCAGCGGCTTGCGCTGCGCGTGGCACAGGCGGTTCAGCGCGTCGCGCGCCGCCACGTTATCGGTGCAGTCCAGCACCAGGTCGCAGGCGGCGATCTCTGCCGCAACCGCATCGTCTTCCAGACGACCGTCGATGGCGTCGATGCGGATATGCGGATTGATGGCGCTCAGTTCCTGCCTGGCGGAGGCGACTTTGCTCTGGCCGATGCGATCGTCGCGGTGCAGGATCTGGCGCTGCAGATTGGAGAGCGAGATGGTGTCGAAATCCACCAGCACCAGATGGCCGACCCCGGCCGCCGCCAGATAAGGCGCGGCGGCGCAGCCCAGCCCGCCCAGCCCGGCGATCAGCACGCGGGCGGCCTTCAGCTTCTCCTGGCCGTCGAAGTCAAAGCCGCGCAGCACGATCTGGCGGTTGTAGCGCAGCGCTTCGGCGTCGGTCAATTCCGGCAACATGTTCAGCTCCTCAGCAGGGCGTTGAACGGCTCGATCTCCACCGTTTCACCCGCCGCCACCGAACCGCGTTCGCGCTCCAGCACGATGAAACAGTTGCCCTGGCTGTAGGAGCTGAAGACGTGCGAGCCCTGGTGGCCGGTAGTGCTCACCTCCAGTTCGCCCGCGGCGTTGCTGCTGAACACGCCGCGCTGAAAATCGAGGCGGCCCGGCGATTTCTTCAGCGGCGTCAGCGCCCGCGCGCGCAGGCGCGGCGGCAGGCGCCAGTCGCTGTGGCCGGCCAGCTTCGCCAGCAGCGGTTGCACCAGTTGGTAGAAGGTCAGGGCGGCGGAAACCGGGTTGCCCGGCAGGCCGCAGAACCAGGCGTGGCCCAGTTTGCCGAAGGCGAACGGTTTGCCGGGTTTGATCGCCAGCTTCCAGAAGCTGACCTGGCCCAGCTCGTCGAGCATCTGTTTGGTGTAGTCGGCTTCGCCGACCGAGACGCCGCCGCTGCTGATCACCACGTCGGCCTGGCTGTCCGCTTGTTCGAAGGCGGCGCGCAGCGCATCGCGATCGTCGCGGATAATGCCGAGATCGAGCACGTCGCAGCCAAGCTGCTCCAGCATCAGGCGTACCGCGAAGCGGTTGGTATCATAGATCTGGCCCGCCTGCAGCGGCTGGCCGACCGGCTGCAGTTCGTCGCCGGTGGAGAACACCGCCACCTTCAGTTTACGCATCACCTGCACTTCGGCGACCCCGAGCGAGGCCAGCAGCGGCAGCTGCGCGGCGCCCAGCTTCACGCCGGCCGGCAACACGCTGGCGCCTTGGCGAATGTCTTCACCCGCCAGACGAATATTCTGGCCGGCTTCTACCGGCGCGGTAAAACGCACGCCCTGGTCGCTCACTTCGGCCTGCTCTTGCATGATCACCGCGTCCGCCCCGGCCGGGATCGGCGCGCCGGTCATGATGCGCACGCAGCTGTTGGCCGGCCATTGGCCGTCGAACGGCGCGCCGGCGAAGGCTTTCCCGGCGACCGGCAACGGCGCATTGGCCGCCAGATCGGCGAGGCGCACCGCATAGCCGTCCATCGCCGAGTTGGCGAACGGCGGCACGTCGAGCGGTGAGACCACCGGCGCGGCGGTGATGCGACCGGCGGCGGCGGTCAGCGCGACGGATTCGGTCTGTTGCAGCGGGGCGATCTGCCCGAGCATTTTTTCCAGCGCTTGCTCCAGGGAGATGAGATCGGAAGTATGGCAATGATCCATAAGGGGAACTCCGTAATCAGGGTGCGCATTGATAGCGACAAAGTGCGGGTATTATGGCAGAGAACGCCGGGGGGGAGAACGGGTTATGCCCGCCATCTTTCGCACTGCAGCGCTGGGGCGAACGGGTATAAACTGCGTAAAACAGAGGAGAATCATGATGCATAAACAGGTTATCGAGTTCTGGTTCGACGAGATCGAACCGGTGATGTGGTTCAAAAAGGACGATGATTTCGATCGTCTGCTGCACAGCCGTTTCGGCGAAATCTGGCGGGCGGCGGCGGCGGGGGAGCTGGCGCACTGGCGCGACACCATCGAAGGGCGGTTGGCGGAGGTGATCGTGCTCGATCAGTTCAGCCGCAACCTGTTCCGCGGCACGCCGCAGTCGTTCGCCTGCGACGGCATGGCGTTGATTCTGGCGCAGGAGGCGATCCGCAGCGGCGAGTGCGAACGGCTGAGCCGCGAGCAGCGCGGCTTCCTTTATCTGCCGTTCATGCATTCGGAATCGCCGCTGATTCACCAACAGGCGCTGGTGTTGTATACCGAGCTCAATAACGGCGATCAGCTGGAATTCGAACTGCGTCATAAGGCGATCATCGATCGTTTCGGCCGTTACCCGCATCGCAATGCGATATTGGGGCGCATCAGCACGCCGGAAGAAGAGGCCTTTTTACAGCAACCCGGTTCCGGTTTTTAATCGCGGAGTATCTTCGCCCGGCCGGGAAAAAAACGGCAGGCCGGGCGTCGAAATAATGATTATTCAGCGTGAACGTTTATTTCATGACCCCATGCCGCTATTTCCTCTCGCGAAATTACCAATAATCCCAGCCGCACTCTCAGCGGTTTGCTGCTTTTTATAACCTGCTGTTTTTATTCCAATAAGCTATTTCAAGGTGCGAAACGGTCTAAGCGGACTACGCTAAAAGTGGGGCGTGGACGTTATGCTGTACTTCCACAGTCGGGCTAAATAGCATCGAAAAAAGACTGAATAATAATGATACCGCGCTCAGCTTATTCGCTGTGCTACGGCGGGATTAACACAGGGTGTCAGGCAAATGAGCAAACCAGTGATTGCCATTCATGGCGGCGCGGGCGCAATTACCCGGGCGGCGCTGAGTGCGGAAAAGGAACGGCAGTATATTCAGGCGCTGTCCGAGATCGTGGCCGCCGGTCAGGCGATATTGGCACAGGGTGGCAGCGCGCTGGACGCGGTGACCGAAGCGGTGCGGCTGCTCGAAGAGTGCCCGTTGTTCAACGCCGGCAAAGGCTCGGTGTTTACCCATCAGGGCACCCACGAACTGGACGCCTGCGTGATGGATGGCCGCACCTGCGACGCCGGCGCTGTCGCCGGCGTCAGCCGTGTCCGCAACCCGGTGCTGGCGGCGCGCGCGGTGCTGGAAAACAGCGAACACGTGCTGTTTGCCGCCGAAGGCGCCGAGAAGTTTGCCGCCGCCCACGGCCTGGAAATGGTTACTCCCGACTTCTTCTTTACCCAAGAACGTTTTGATCAGTTGCACCGCGCCCAGGCGGAGCAGGGGCGGGTATTGCTCGATCACGACGGCGCGGTGCAGGCCGGCGAGCCGCTCGATCCCGATCGCAAATTCGGCACCGTCGGTGCGGTGGCGCTGGATGCGCTGGGCAACCTCGCCGCCGCCACTTCCACCGGCGGCATGACCAACAAGCAGGCCGGGCGGGTAGGCGACACGCCGATCATCGGCGCCGGTTGCTATGCCAACAACGCCACCGTGGCGGTCTCCAGCACCGGCACCGGCGAAATCTTCATGCGCGGCGTGGCGGCCTATGACGTCTCCGCCCTGATCGAATACGGCGAGCTCAGCCTGCAAGAGGCCAGCGATCGGGTGGTGATGGAGAAGCTGCCGGCGCTGGGCGGCAGCGGCGGCATGATCGCCGTCGATCGCCACGGCAATATCGCGCTGCCGTTCAACAGCGAGGGGATGTACCGCGGTTTTGGCTATGTCGGCGATGCGCCGTCCGTCGGGATTTATCGCTAAGCGTTCACCGGGAGGGTGTATGACCGACGTTTCATTCCGGCCCGCCGGCGACGGGCTGTCATTGCCGCCGCAGCGGGTGCTGACGGTGCGCGATCTGAGCATCAGCTTTCCTCAAGCGGACGGCACCGTAGACGCGGTGCGCAACCTGTCGTTCGATCTCGATCGCGGCGAGACGCTGGCGATCGTCGGCGAGTCCGGCTCCGGCAAATCGGTCACTTCGCTGGGGCTGATGCGGCTGGTGGAGCAGGGCGGCGGGCGTATCGTCAGCGGCGCCATGACGCTGCGCCGGCGCGACGGTGCGCTGCTCGATTTGGCGCGCGCCTCGCAGCACACGCTGCGCACGGTGCGCGGCGCCGACATGGCGATGATCTTCCAGGAGCCGATGACCTCGCTCAATCCGGTATTTCCGGTCGGCGAGCAGATCGCCGAATCGCTGCGTTTGCATCAGGGCATGGACCACCGCAGCGCGCGCCAGGAGGCGCTGCGCATGCTCGATCTGGTGCGTATTCCGGAGGCTAAAGAGGTGTTGGGGCGCTACCCGCATCAGCTTTCCGGCGGTATGCGCCAGCGGGTGATGATCGCCATGGCGCTCTCCTGCAAGCCGGCGTTGCTGATCGCCGATGAACCCACCACCGCCCTCGACGTCACCATTCAGGCGCAGATCCTGCAGCTGATCCGCGTGCTGCAACAGGAGATGCAGATGGGGGTGATCTTCATCACTCACGACATGGGCGTGGTGGCGGAGATCGCCGATCGGGTGTTGGTGATGCGCCGCGGTGAGCAGGTGGAACAAAATCGGGTGCGCGAGCTGTTCGCCGCGCCGCAACAGGCCTATACCCGGGCGCTGCTGGCGGCGGTGCCGAAGCTGGGGGCGATGGCCGATCGGCCGCTGCCGGCAAAGTTTCCGCTGCCGGATGGCGAGGGCGATGCCGCGCCGCAGGATACCGTGCCGCCAGACGCCGCGCCAATCCTGCGGGTGGAGCATCTGGTCACGCGTTTTGATCTGCGCGGCGGGCTGTTCAATCGGGTCACTCGCCGGGTACATGCGGTGGAAAACGTCAGCTTCGATCTTTACCCCGGCGAGACGCTGGGGCTGGTGGGCGAGTCCGGCTGCGGCAAGTCCACCACCGGGCGTTCTTTGCTGAAGCTGGTGGACAGCCAGAGCGGCACCATCACCTTCGCCGGGCGGCGAATCGATCGGTTGAAGGGGCCGGCGCTGCAGCACCTGCGGCGCGATATTCAGTTCATCTTTCAAGATCCTTACGCCTCGCTCGATCCACGCCTGACGGTCGGTTTCTCCATCATGGAGCCGCTGCTGGTGCACAACGTAATGCGCGGCCGTGAGGCGGAAAGGCGGGTGGCCTGGCTACTGGAACGCGTCGGTCTGCAGCCGGAACACGCGCGCCGCTATCCGCACGAATTTTCCGGCGGTCAGCGCCAGCGCATCTGCATCGCGCGCGCGCTGGCGCTGAACCCGAAAGTGGTGATCGCCGACGAGGCGGTCTCGGCGCTGGACGTGTCGATTCAGGCGCAGATCGTCAATCTGCTGCTCGATCTGCAGCGTGAGTTCGGCATCGCTTTTCTGTTCATTTCGCACGACATGGCGGTGGTGGAGCGCATCAGCCACCGGGTGGCGGTGATGTACCTCGGGCAAATTGTCGAGATCGGCCCGCGGCAGGCGGTGTTCGACAACCCGCAGCACCCCTATACCCGCAAGCTGATGGCGGCGGTGCCGGTGGCCGATCCCGCTCACGCCCACAAACGGCAGCCGCTGCCGGCCGATGAGATCCCCAGCCCGGTGCGCGCGCTGGGCGATGAACCCGTTACCGCACCGCTGGTGCAGGTTGGCGCCGGGCACTTTGTCGCCCGCCACCCGATCGCCGGTGCTTTTTAAAGACCTCAGGAGAGACAAGCGACATGAAGCACACATTCAAACGCAATGCGCTGTTGGCCGCCGTACTGCTGGCGGCGGGAACCGGCCCGGTCTGGGCGGCGAAGGACGCGGTGATCGCCGTGGCTTCCAACTTCACCACCCTCGATCCTTACGACGCCAACGACACGCTGTCGCAGGCGGTGGCCAAGTCTTTCTATCAGGGGCTGTTCGGCTTCGACAAGGACATGAAGCTGGTGAACGTGCTGGCGGACAGCTATGAGGTCAGCAAAGACGGCTTGACCTATACCGTCAAACTGCGTCAGGGCATCAAATTCCACGACGGCACCGCGTTCAACGCCGAAGCGGTGAAGATCAACCTCGATCGCGCCAGCAACCCGGACAGCCACCTCAAGCGCTATAACCTGTTCAAGATGATCGACAAAACCGAGGCGGTGGACGCCAATACGGTGAAGATCGTGCTGAAGGCGCCGTTCTCGGCGTTTGTCAACAATCTGGCGCACCCGGCGGCGGCGATCATCTCCCCGGCGGCGCTGAAGCAATACGGCAAGGAGATCGGTTTCCATCCGGTCGGCACCGGGCCGTATCAGTTCGTGGCCTGGAACCAGACCGATTTCGTCAAGGTGAAGAAGTTCGACGGCTACTGGCAGCCGGGGCTGCCGAAGCTCGACAGCATCACCTGGCGCCCGGTGGTGGATAACAACACCCGCGCGGCGATGCTGCAGACCGGCGAGGCGACCTTCGCCTTCCCGATCCCTTACGAGCAGGCCAAGGTGCTGGAGGGCAACGCCAAGCTGGACGTGGTGGCTGCCCCGTCGATCCTGCAGCGTTACATCAGCATGAACGTCACTCAAAAGCCGTTCGACAACCCGAAGGTGCGCCAGGCGCTGAACTACGCGATTAACAAGGACGCGCTGATCAAGGTGGCGTTCGCTGGTTATGCGGTGCCGGCGGAAGGGCCGGTGCCGCCGGCGATCGACTTCGCTGCCCGCTACAAGCCGTGGCCGTACGATCCGGCCAAGGCGCGTGAGCTGCTGAAAGAGGCCGGTTACCCGAACGGTTTTACTACCACGCTGTGGTCGTCCCACAACCACAGCACCGCGCAGAAAGTGCTGCAGTTCACCCAGCAGCAGCTGGCGCAGGTGGGGGTGAAAGTGACGGTGACGGCGATGGACGCCGGGCAGCGCGCGGCGCAGGTGGAGAGCATCGGGGTGAAAGACACCGGCGTGCGGCTGTTCTACACCGGCTGGTCGGCCTCGACCGGGGAAGCGGACTGGGCGCTGTCGCCGCTGTTCTCCACCCAGGCGGCGCCGCCGAAGCAGTTCAACACCGCATTCTACAGCAACCCGCAGGTGGACAAGGATCTGACCGACGCGCTGGCGACCACCGATCGCGCCGAGAAGCAGAAATTGTATCAGGACGCGCAGGATCGCATCTGGGCCGACGCGCCCTGGATCTTCCTGGCGACCGAACGTCTGTTGTCGGCCAACAGCAAACAGCTGAGCGGTTTCTACGTGATGCCGGATACCTCGTTCAACTTTGATAACGCCGATCTGAAATAAGGCGCCCATCCCCGCCTGCGGCCCGACGGCGGCGGGCGGGGGAAGGAATGAGATGCTCAATTATTTTCTGAAACGACTGCTGGGTCTGATCCCGACGCTGCTGATCGTGGCGGTGCTGGTGTTCCTGTTCGTCCACCTGCTGCCGGGCGATCCGGCGCGGCTGGCGGCGGGGCCGGAGGCCGACGAGGCGGTGGTGCAGCTGGTGCGCAAGGATTTGGGGCTGGATAAGCCGCTGCCGCAGCAGTTCGCGCACTTTTTCGTCAACGCGCTGCGGGGCGACTTCGGCATCTCGATGGTGTCCAAGCGCCCGGTGAGCGAAGAGATCGCCTCGCGCTTTATGCCGACCTTCTGGCTGACCGTGGCCAGCATGCTGTGGGCGGTGGCGTTCGGTCTGGCGATCGGCGTGGTGTCGGCGGTGTGGCGTAACCGTTGGCCGGATCGCCTCGGCATGACGCTGGCGGTGTCGGGGATCTCGTTCCCGGCTTTTGCGCTCGGCATGCTGCTGATGCAGGTGTTCTCGGTCGAGCTGGGGTGGCTGCCGACGGTGGGCGCCGACAGCTGGCGGCACTACATTCTGCCTTCGATCACTCTGGGGGCGGCGGTGGCGGCGGTGATGGCGCGTTTCACCCGCGCTTCGTTCGTCGAGGTGTTGCAGGAGGACTACATGCGCACCGCGCGCGCCAAGGGCGTACGGGAAAGCGTGGTGGTGATGAAACACGGCCTGCGCAACGCGATGATCCCGGTGGTGACCATGATGGGGCTGCAGTTCGGCTTCCTGCTCGGTGGTTCGATCGTGGTGGAGAAGGTGTTCAACTGGCCGGGGCTGGGGCGCTTGCTGGTGGACTCGGTGGAAATGCGCGATTACCCGGTGATCCAGGCCGAGGTGCTGCTGTTCTCGCTGGAGTTCATCCTGATCAACCTGCTGGTGGATATGCTGTACGCGGCGATCAACCCGGCGATTCGTTACCAATGAGGACGCGGCATGATTAAGCATTGGCGGCGCAGCGCCGCACTGAAGGCGATGCCGCTTATCGACCCTAACGCGGTACGCACGCCGTGGGGCGAATTTTGGCGGCGTTTTCGCCGCCAGCGGGCGGCGCTGGTCGCCGGCCTGTTGGTGCTGCTGCTGATTGCGGCGGCGCTGCTGGCGCCTTATCTGGCGCCGTTCGATGCGGAAAATTACTTCGATTACGACCGGCTGAACGAGGGGCCTTCGCTGGTGCACTGGCTGGGCGTAGATTCCCTCGGGCGCGATATCTTTAGCCGCATCCTGATGGGCGCGCGCATTTCGCTGGCGGCCGGGGTGTTCTCGGTGCTGGCGGGGGGGGCGATCGGCACCCTGCTGGGGCTGCTGGCCGGTTACTATGAAGGCTGGTGGGATCGCCTCACCATGCGCGTCTGCGACGTGCTGTTCGCGTTTCCCGGCATTTTGCTGGCGATCGGCGTGGTGGCGATCATGGGCAGCGGCATGGCCAACGTGATCGTCGCGGTGGCGATCTTCAGCATTCCGGCCTTCGCCCGCCTGGTGCGCGGCAATACGCTGGTGCTGAAGCACCTGACCTATATCGAGTCGGCGCGCAGCATCGGCGCCTCGGACTGGACCATCATCCTGCGGCACATCCTGCCGGGCACCCTGTCTTCGATCGTGGTCTATTTCACCCTGCGCATCGGCACCTCGATCATCACCGCCGCCAGCCTGTCGTTTTTGGGGCTGGGCGCCCAGCCGCCGACGCCGGAGTGGGGGGCGATGCTCAACGAAGCGCGCGCCGATATGGTGATCGCGCCGCACGTGGCGATCTTCCCCAGCCTGGCGATATTCATCACCGTGCTGGCGTTCAACCTGTTGGGCGACGGATTGCGCGACGCGCTCGATCCGAAACTGAAGGGGGGAGGGCATCGCTGAATTGGCATACCCCTGTTTTACGAGTATAATTGATGAAAATTTAACCCGTGTATATTACAGGGATGGGGAATGGATATGGCAAATAACAATGTGACGAAAAAGACAGTCAACGTAACCATCGATCGCGATCTTTTCCAGCGCGCAAAATCCCTGGGCGTCAATGTGTCATCCGTATTGACGGACGCATTGAGCGTCCGCGTCAGGGATATTGAGATTCAACAGTGGCGCGAGCAAAATCGCGCGGCGTTAGAAGAACTTAATCGTATCACTGAAGAAAATGGTTTGTTGTCTGATGAATATCGGACATTTTAAATATGCAATTTACCGTATATGACAATACGTATCCGGCATCAGCCTATCCCTACTTACTGGACGTTCAAAGCGATCTTATTGATGTCCTCTCGACCCGGTTAATGATCCCTCTTTATGCTTTGGATAACGTCAGGGTTAAAATTTCTGCACGTTTATGCCCGGAGATTGAGGTCAACGGCGAAAAGTTTCTTGTTATGACGCATGAGATGGCTGCCGTACGTATTTCGCAGATTGGGAAGGCCGTTGGTAATGTCAATGAGCACAGGAATCAAATTAAAGCCGCCATCGATTTTCTGATTGATGGTTTTTGAAGAAATCCGGGCGGTTAAACCGCCCGGATTTTTTTATCAGCGGAACAGGTGCTCGGCGTGGAAACGCAGGTGATCTTCCACGAAGGTGGCGATGGTGAAGTAGCTGTGATCGTACCCCGGCTGAATGCGCAGCGTCAGCGGCCAGTCGCGCTGGCGCGCCAGTTCGGCCAGCCGCGCCGGCTGCAGCTGATCGGCCAGGAACTGGTCGTCGTCGCCCTGGTCGATAAGAACCGGCATTTTCTCCGCGCCGCTGGCCAGCAGATGGCAGCTGTCGTACTGCAGCCACTGGCTCTCGTCGCTGCCCAGATAGGCGGTGAACGCTTTGCGGCCCCACGGCACCTGGCACGGGTTGACGATCGGCGCGAAGGCCGATACCGAGCGGAAGCGCTGCGGGTTGCGAAACGCCATCATCAGCGCGCCGTGGCCGCCCATCGAGTGGCCGAAGATCGACTGACGATCGCTGACGCTGAAGTGCTGTTCGATCAGCGCCGGCAGTTCGGCGCTGATGTAGTCGTACATGCGGAAGTGACGATCCCACGGCGCCTGGGTGGCGTTCAGGTAGAACCCGGCGCCCTGGCCCAGGTCGTAGCCTTCGTCGTTCGGCACCTCGTCGCCACGCGGGCTGGTGTCCGGCATCACCAGCACCAGGCCCAGCTCGGCGGCGATGCGCTGCGCGCCGGCTTTCAACGTGAAGTTCTCATCGTTGCAGGTCAGCCCCGACAGCCAGTACAGCACCGGCGGCGGGTTGTCATCGCGCGGCGGCGGCAGGTAGATGCTGAATGTCATGTTGCAATTCAGGCTCTGCGCCGCGTGGCGATAACGCTGTTGCCAGCCGCCGAACATGCGGTGCTCTTCGAGAAGTTCCAATGACAACGTCATCTCTGCCTCCTGGCTTATTTGTCGAAGTGGATGACGGAACGGATCGATTTGCCTTCGTGCATCAAATCGAACGCTTCGTTGATCTGCTCCAGCCCCATGGTGTGGGTGATAAAGTCGTTCAGCGCGAATTCGCCGTCCAGATAGCGCTCGACGATGCCCGGCAGCTGCGAACGGCCCTTGACGCCGCCGAATGCCGAGCCGCGCCAGACGCGGCCGGTGACCAGCTGGAACGGCCGGGTCGAGATTTCTTCGCCGGCGCCCGCGACGCCGATGATCACCGATTCCCCCCAGCCTTTGTGGCAGCATTCCAGCGCGGAACGCATCACGTTGACGTTGCCGATGCACTCGAAGGAGAAGTCGACGCCGCCGTCGGTCAGCTCGACGATCACCTCCTGAATCGGTTTGTCATAGTCTTTCGGGTTGATCAGATCGGTAGCGCCCAGCTTGCGCGCCAGATCGAACTTGCTGGTGTTGATGTCGATGCCGATGATGCGGCCCGCGCCGGCCATCTGCGCGCCGATGATCGCCGACAGGCCGATGCCGCCCAGGCCGAAGATCGCCACGGTGTCGCCCGGTTGCACTTTGGCGGTGTTCATCACCGCGCCCATGCCGGTGGTGACGCCGCAGCCCAGCAGGCACACTTCCTCCAGCGGCGCTTCCTTGTTGATTTTCGCCAGTGAAATCTCCGGCACCACGGTGTATTCGGAGAAGGTGGAAGTGCCCATGTAGTGGAAGATTGGCTTGCCGTCCTTGAAGAAGCGGGTGGTGCCGTCCGGCATCAGGCCTTTGCCCTGGGTGGCGCGGATCGCCTGGCACAGGTTGGTCTTGCCGGATTTACAGAATTTGCACTCGCCGCACTCCGGGGTGTAGAGCGGGATCACGTGGTCGCCGACCGCCACGCTGGTGACGCCTTCACCGACCGCTTCCACCACGCCGCCGCCCTCGTGGCCGAGGATCGCCGGGAACACGCCTTCTGGATCTTTGCCGGACAGGGTGTAGGCGTCGGTGTGACAAACGCCGGTGGCGACGATCCGCACCAGCACTTCGCCTTTTTGCGGTGGCATCAGCTCGACTTCTTCGATCTTCAGCGGCTGGTTCGGGCCCCAGGCAACGGCGGCGCGGGTTTTGATCATCTCCATCATAGTCTCCTCAGTGGTTTTCTTTTTAAATCAGGCGATATCGACAACGTCTGATAAATCGTTGGGGGTGTTTTCATCAACAGCGGCGGTTTCCGTCTGTTCAATAATCAATTCTTTCAGCGCGCGCACGTTCGGCCCGAACGCGTCGCGGCGCCACAGCAGCCAGGTGGCGGTGTCGGCCACGTCCGGCGGCAGGGTGTGAACCCGAACCCGCTCATGGCCCGGCAGCAGGCTGAGCACCGAATGCGGGATCATCGCCAGCCCGGCGCCGCTGGCGACGCAGGCCAGCATGGCGTGATAGGACTGGATCTCCATGATCTGCCCCGGCCGCGCGCCTTCGCGCTTGAACCAGGCCTCCAGCCGCAGGCGGTAGGAACAGCTGGCGCGAAAGGCGAACAGCGTTTCGCCGTTGGCGTCTTTGGCGCTGTGGATCGGCGCGTGATCGAGACAGGAGATCACCACCATATGTTCAGGATAGGCGATGCAGCCGTTTAGCTCGTCATAGGGCACCGGGCCGTCGACCAGCGCTGCCGCCAGCGTGCCGGCGCGCACCCGATCGGCGATTTCGCCGGAGGTGCCGGTAGTCAGCGACAGAGACACCTGCGAGAAACGCTGGTGGTAAGCTGCCAGCAGCGAGGGCAGGCGGGTGGCGGCGGTGCTCTCCATCGAGCCGAGAGCAAAGTTGCCCGCCGGTTCGCCGGCATGGGTGATGCTCATAGCCTCGTCGCTCAGCGCCAGGATGCGATTGGCGTAGCACAGAAAGTTATGGCCCATCGGCGACAGGCGCAGGCGCTGTTTTTCGCGGATAAACAGATCGGCGCCCAGCTCCTGCTCGAGCTGGCGCAGCCGGGTGGTCAGATTCGACGGCACGCGGTGCAGCTGCTCGGCGGCGCGGGCGACCGAGCCGGTTTCCGCTACGCAGCAGAACATGCGAAGCTGGGTCAGATCCATAATATTCTCGTTTCGTGATGAACTTGATGACTATTATTCAGTTTTTGTGAGTTTAATACTGCGGCATGATACTGGCAACTTTCTTTTAACCTTTTGGATACCGGTATGGCTTTACGTATTGCCTTGAGCGGGTTTGCCGCGCTGATCGTGGCGATGGGCATTGGCCGCTTCGCTTTCACCCCTCAGGTGCCGCTGATGATCGCTGACCACCAGTTCAGCCTGACCGGCGCCGGGCTGGTGGCGGCGATCAACTATTTGGGATACCTGTGCGGTGCCTACGACGCGATGCGCGCCACGCGCCACGTCGAGCGGCGCCTGTGGCTGGGCGTATGGGGCGCGATGGCGCTGACGCTGCTGTCGGCGTTGGCGCAGGATGAATGGACCCACGGCGCGCTGCGCTTCGTCATCGGCTGGGCCAGCGGCTGGGCGATGGTGCTGGTGGCGGCCTGGACCAACGAGCGGTTGGCGCACTACGGCCGGCCGGCGCTGAGCGCGGCGGTGTTCGCCGGGCCGGGCGCCGGCATCTTCCTCAGCGGCATGCTGGCGGTGGGCATCAACGCGCTGGGGCTGACGGCGGCGCAGGCCTGGCTGGTGTATGGCGGGCTGGCGCTGGTGCTGGTCGGGGGGATTAGCACCTTTCTGCCGCGCAGCGGCGAGCTGCATCGCCCGGACGTGGCTCCGGAGCCGCTGCTGCTGACGCCGGCGCTCAAGCGTCTGGTGTGGAGCTACAGCCTGGCCGGCTTCGGCTATATCCTGCCGGCGACCTTCTTGTCGCAGATGGCGGCGGCGCGTTTTCCCGACAGCCTGTTCGCGCAGTTCGTCTGGCCGGTGTTCGGCGGCGCGGCGGTGCTGGGGATCGTTATCGGCATTGTGACCCGCCATCGGCTGACCACCCAAACCCGGTTGGCGATCACGCTGTGGGTACAGGCGCTCGGCGTACTGAGCGCCGAAGTGGTGCCGGGCGTGGCCGGCCTGGCGCTCGGGGCGTTGCTGACCGGCGGCGGTTTCCTCTGTGTGGTGCAGCTCGCCCTTCAGCATGGCCGTGAACTGGCGCCGCGCCATGCGCGTTACATGGCCGGATTGCTGACCACCGGTTATGCGATCGGCCAGCTGGTTGGGCCGATGCTGTCGGCGCTGTCGACCGCCTTGACCCATCGGTTGGAACCGGCGCTGTATGTGGCGGTGATAGCGCTGTTGGTGGCCGGAGGGCTGGCGGTGAATACCCCGGCGCGGCGGTTGGCGCAAAAAACGGCGACTCGGTGATTAAAATCCATACAAAAAGCGTGGAGACCCGCAGCCGGCCTGATTGTGCTAAATGCGAAGATTTCACCTCTGGATGAAGCACTATCACTGGATAATCGCCGCGCTCTCATCTACAGTGGGGGCAAAATCTTGACCGGGTTCACGTTATCCACCACGAAAACTCTGCCGTCACGAGAGCAAGCAATTCGCCGGCCGCACGCCCTATCAGGCCGCCGGCGGGTTCCGTCCGCAGGAGAACAAATACATGACATCATTAAGTAAAGAAGCCGCGCTGGTGCATGCGGCGCTGGAAGAGCGTGGTCTGGAGACACCGCTGCGCGGGGAAGTGCTGGATCGCGAAACGCGCAAGCGTCGCATCAAAGAGCACATGACCGAAATCATGCAGCTGCTGAATCTCGATCTGTCTGACGACAGCCTGGCGGAAACGCCGCATCGCATCGCCAAAATGTATGTCGACGAGATCTTCTCCGGTCTGGACTACGCCAACTTCCCGAAAATCACCGTCATTGAGAACAAAATGAAGGTGGATGAGATGGTGACGGTGCGCGATATCACGCTGACCAGCACCTGTGAACACCACTTCGTCACCATCGACGGCAAGGCCACCGTGGCCTATATCCCGAAAGACTCGGTGATCGGTCTGTCGAAGATCAACCGCATTGTGCAGTTCTTCTCCCAGCGTCCGCAGGTGCAAGAGCGCCTGACCCAGCAGATCCTGGTTGCGCTGCAGACCCTGCTCGGCACCAATAACGTGGCGGTATCGATCGATGCAGTCCATTATTGTGTCAAAGCGCGCGGCATTCGCGACGCGACCAGCGCCACCACCACCACCTCGTTGGGGGGGCTGTTCAAGTCCAGCCAAAATACCCGCCAGGAGTTCCTGCGCGCGGTGCGCCATCACCAGGGGTGATGGCGTTGCGGGGCGACTCGCAAAACGACAACAGGCGCCTGCGGGCGCCTTTTTCATGAGCGGAAGACAGCGATAAAAAATGAACAGTCATCCTCTGCCGCGCATCGCTACGCTGGACTGCGTGCGCGGCATCGCCATCCTCGGCATCTTATTGCTGAACATCAGCGCCTTCGGCTTGCCGAAGGCCGCCTACCTCAATCCGGCCTATCTGGGGATGCCGTCATCGCGCGACGCCTGGACCTGGGCGCTGCTGGATCTTTTCGCCCAGGCCAAGTTCTTGGCGATGTTTGCGCTGCTGTTCGGCGCCGGGCTGCAAATGCTGCTGCGGCGCGGCAAAAGCTGGATCCGCGCGCGGCTGTCGTGGCTGGTGCTGTTTGGCCTCGCGCACGCCATCTTCCTGTGGGACGGCGACATTCTGCTGGCCTACGGGCTAATCGGTTTAGTGTGCTGGCGCATGATCCGCGAAGCCAAAGACACATTCCAGCTGCTGAAAACCGGCGTGGTGCTCTACCTGATCGGCGTGGCGGTGCTGCTGCTGCTCGGTTTTGTCTCGCACGGTGAACCGGGCAGCTTCTGGCAGCCGGGCGTGGCGGAATTGCAGTACGAGAAGTTCTGGAAGCTGCAGGGCGGTTTCGAAGCCTGGCGCAGTCGCGCCGATCTGCTCTCGTCCAGCCTGCTGGCCATCGGCGCGCAGTATGGCTGGGAGCTGGCGGGGCTGATGCTGTTCGGCGCCGGGCTAATGCGCAGCGGCTGGCTGCGCGGCAGCTATTCCTCCGGCTATTACCTGCGGCAGGCGGCGTGGCTGTTGCCGCTGTCCGTGCTGATCCAACTGCCGGCGGTGGCGCTGCAATGGCAGGTGCACTGGGACTATCGCTGGAGCGGTTTCCTGCTGCAGGTGCCGCGCGAGCTGGGCGCGCCGCTGCAGGCGCTGGGCTATCTGGCGCTGTGTTACGGTTTCTGGCCCGCGCTGTCTCGCCTGCGCATCGCCCACTGGCTGAGCCAGGTGGGGCGCATGGCGCTGAGCAACTACCTGTTGCAAACGCTGATCTGCACTACGCTGTTTTATCGCTTTGGTCTCTATGAGCAGTTCGACCGGCTTCAGCTGTTGGCGTTTGTGCCTCTGGTCTGGTTGGTCAACCTGGTCTTTTCCGCGCTGTGGCTGCGTTACTTCGAACAGGGGCCGATGGAATGGCTGTGGCGCAAATTGACGCAGATGGCCGCCGGTGAAACGGAATCCAAAGCGCTGAAGTGAGCGCCCATCGGCAGGTTAAAAAAATGTATGTAAACGTTTTCTTTCCTGTGACGTAATTCACGCAGAGCTGCGGGTCAATCGGGGTAGGATAGCGCCACCGGCCACTACCCCGATTTCAGGATCCCGCATGCCTCCAGTTCATCCGATCACTATTCGCGACGTGGCGAAACGCGCCGGCGTCTCCGTGGCGACCGTGTCTCGCGTGCTCAATCACAGCGCGCTGACCAGCAAAGAGACGCGCGAACAGGTGCTGCAGGCGGTGGCGGAACTGGGCTACCGCCCCAACGCCAATGCACAGGCGCTGGCAACCCAAAGCAGCGATACGCTGGGCGTGGTGGTGATGGACGTGTCCGATCCGTTCTTCGGCGCGCTGGTGAAAGCGGTAGACACGGTGGCGCAGAAACACCACAAGTATCTGCTGATCGGCAACAGCTATCATCAGGCGGACAAAGAGCGCCATGCGATCGAAGTGCTGATCCGTCAGCGCTGTAACGCCCTGATTGTTCACGCCAAAGCCTTGAGCGACGCCGAACTGATCGGCTTTCTGGAGCAGGTGCCGGGCATGGTGCTGATCAATCGGATTATCCCCGGCTATGAGCCGCGCTGCGTTGGGCTGGACAACGTCAGTGGCGCTGACATGGCGATGCGTCTTCTGCTCTCGCAGGGCCATCGGCGCATCGGTTATCTGGGCTCCAATCACCCGATCGAAGACGGGCCGCTGCGTCAGCAAGGCTATGCGCAGGCGATGGCCGCCGCCGGGCTGGCGACGCCCGACAGCTGGCGCGCGTACGGTTCGCCGGATCTGCAGGGCGGCGAGGCGGCGATGGTCGAGCTGCTGGGGCGCAACTTACAGCTGAGCGCGGTGTTCGCCTACAACGACGCCATGGCCGCCGGCGCCATGGCGGTGCTGAAAGAAAACGGTATCACGGTGCCGCAGCATTTCTCGCTGATCGGCTTCGACGACATTCCCATCGCGCGCTACACCAGCCCCAAACTCACCACGGTGCGTTACCCGATCGTTTCGATGGCCACGTTGGCGACCGAGCTGGCATTACAGGGCGCAGCGGGCCTGGCGGAGCCGCAGGCGAGCCATCTGTTCATGCCGACGCTGGTGCGGCGCCATTCTGTCGCCCCCTGGCAAAGTGAGGCGACGGTCACTCTCTGACGATTTAATCTTGTGTAACCGTTTTCAATCTGTGAGAAAATTCACAGAATATTAACATCGCGCCGTCTATGCTCTAGGCGTTTTCAGGCGCAAAGGCCCTTGCCGCTGTAACCGTTTATCTCGCGCTGACACAGCATTTCTCGGAAATAACAAGATCCACGGACGACAGGTGTTGAGTGGAAATCGCCTGGCCTGGGGTGCGCGCACTGCCGGTGACCATTGGCTCAAAGACGAGTAATACCCTACACAGAACCGGAGATTGACAATGAATAAGAAGGTTTTCACCCTGGCCGCCATGGCCGCTGCCATGATGTTTGGCGCCGCAGCCCATGCTGATACCCGTATTGGCGTCACGATTTACAAATACGACGACAACTTCATGTCGGTGGTGCGCAAAGCGATCGAGAAAGACGCCAAGGCTTCACCGGACGTTACCCTGTTAATGAATGACTCGCAGAACGACCAGTCCAAACAGAACGATCAGATCGACGTGCTGCTGGCCAAGGGCGTGAAAGCGCTGGCGATCAACCTGGTCGACCCGGCCGCGGCGCCGGTGGTTATCGATAAGGCGCGCGCAAACGATATCCCGGTGGTGTTCTACAACAAAGAACCTTCCCGCAAAGCGCTGGACAGCTATGACAAGGCGTATTACGTCGGCACCGATTCCAAAGAGTCCGGCGTGATCCAGGGCGAACTGATCGCCAAACACTGGAAAGCCAATCCGGCCTGGGATCTGAACAAAGACGGCCAGATCCAATTCGTGCTGCTGAAGGGCGAGCCGGGCCACCCGGATGCCGAAGCGCGCACCACCTACGTGGTGAAAACGCTGAACGAGAAAGGCATCAAGACCCAACAGCTGCAGTTGGATACCGCGATGTGGGATACCGCGCAGGCGAAAGACAAGATGGACGCCTGGCTCTCCGGCCCGAACGCCAACAAGATCGAAGTGGTGATCGCCAACAACGACGCCATGGCGATGGGCGCGGTGGAAGCGCTGAAAGCGCACAACAAGACCAGTATTCCGGTGTTCGGCGTGGATGCGCTGCCTGAAGCGCTGGCGCTGGTGAAATCCGGCGCGATGGCGGGCACGGTGCTGAATGACGCCGACAATCAGGCGAAGGCCACCTTCGAGCTGGCGAAAAACCTGGCGGCGGGCAAACCGGCCACCGAAGGCACCCAATATAAAATCGAAAATAAAGTCGTGCGTATCCCTTACGTCGGCGTAGATAAAGACAACCTGTCTCAGTTCATTAAATAAGAATTGAGATCCCGCTAAGACCCCGCCTGCGGCGCCAACACCAGGGATACCGCCGGCGGGGATGTTTACGACTGCAAGATCGTTAAGCCAGGTGTATTTATGGCCGATAGCTCACGCGAATTTTTGCTGGAAATGACGGATATTTGTAAGTCATTTCCCGGCGTCAAAGCCTTGGACAATGTCAATTTACGCGTCCGTCCGCACTCCATTCACGCCCTGATGGGGGAGAACGGCGCGGGGAAATCGACGTTGTTGAAATGCCTGTTCGGCATTTACAAAAAAGACAGCGGCAGCATTGTATTTCAGGGCCGGGAAATCGACTTCAAGAGCTCGAAGGAAGCGCTGGAGCACGGCGTTTCCATGGTGCATCAGGAGCTGAACCTGGTGCTGCAGCGCACCGTGATGGACAACATGTGGCTGGGACGCTACCCGACCAAAGGCCTGTTCGTCGATCAGGACAAGATGTTCAAAGACACTCAGGCGATCTTCGACGAGCTGGATATCGACATCAACCCGCGCGAAAAGGTGGGCAACCTGTCGGTGTCGCAGATGCAGATGATCGAGATCGCCAAAGCGTTTTCCTATGACGCCAAGATCGTCATCATGGACGAACCGACCTCTTCGTTGACGGAGAAAGAGGTCAATCACCTGTTCACCATCATCCGCAAGCTGAAAGAGCGCGGCTGCGGCATCGTCTATATCTCGCACAAGATGGAAGAGATCTTCCAGCTGTGCGACGAGATAACGGTGCTGCGCGACGGCCAGTGGATCGCCACACAGCCGCTGGAAGGGCTGGATATGGACAAGATCATCGCCATGATGGTCGGCCGCTCGCTGAGCCAGCGTTTCCCCGACAGGCAGAACACGCCGGGTGAGGTGATCCTCGAGGTGAAGAACCTGACGTCGCTGCGGCAGCCTTCGATCCGCGATGTGTCCTTCGATCTGCACCAGGGTGAGATCCTCGGCATCGCCGGGCTGGTGGGCGCCAAACGCACCGACATCGTCGAGACGCTGTTCGGCATTCGCGAGAAGGTGGCGGGCACTATCAAGCTGCACGGCAAGGCGATCGACAACCACAGCGCCAACGAAGCGATTAACCACGGTTTCGCGCTGGTGACCGAAGAGCGCCGATCCACCGGGATTTACGCCTACCTCGACGTGGGTTTCAACTCGCTGATCTCCAACATCCGCAATTATAAAAACAAGCTCGGCCTGCTGGATAACGCGCGGATGAAGAGCGACACCCAGTGGGTGATCGACGCCATGCGGGTGAAAACGCCGGGGCATCACACCCATATCGGCTCGCTGTCCGGCGGCAATCAGCAAAAGGTGATCATCGGCCGTTGGCTGCTGACGCAGCCGGAGATCCTGATGCTGGATGAACCGACGCGCGGCATCGACGTGGGCGCCAAGTTCGAGATCTATCAGCTGATGACCGAGCTGGCGAAGAAGGGCAAGGGGATCATTATCGTCTCGTCCGAAATGCCGGAGCTTTTGGGGATCACCGACCGCATTTTGGTGATGAGCAACGGCCAGGTTGCGGGCATCGTTAATACCAAGCAGACCTCGCAGAATGAAATCTTACGTCTCGCTTCCCTGCACCTTTAAGGATTCGAATTATGAACGCGCTAAATAAAAAAACCTTATTTACCTATTTCAAGGAAGGCGGCATTTACGTGGTGTTGCTGGTGCTGTTGGCCATCATCATCATTCAGGACCCCACTTTCCTCAGCCTGATGAACCTGAGCAATATCCTGACGCAGTCTTCGGTGCGCATCATCATCGCGCTGGGCGTGGCGGGGCTGATCGTTACCCAGGGCACCGACCTGTCCGCCGGGCGGCAGGTGGGGCTGGCGGCGGTGGTGGCGGCCACGCTGCTGCAGTCGATGGATAACGTCAACAAAGTGTTCCCGCACATGGAAACCTGGTCGATTCCCGTGGTCATCCTGCTGGTGTGTGCGGTCGGCGCGGTGATCGGCCTGGTTAACGGCCTGATTATCGCCTACCTCAACGTGACGCCGTTCATCACCACGTTGGGCACCATGATCATCGTCTACGGCATCAACTCGCTGTATTACGATTCGGTCGGCGCGTCGCCGGTCGCGGGCTTCGATCCGAAGTTCTCCACCTTTGCCCAAGGCTTCTTGCGCTTCGGCGACTTCAAGCTGTCGTACATCACCTTCTATGCGCTGATTGCCATCATATTTGTCTGGATCCTGTGGACCAAGACCCGCTTCGGCAAGAACATCTTCGCCATCGGCGGCAACCCGGAAGCGGCCAAGGTCTCCGGCGTCAATGTGCCGCTGAACCTGATCATGATCTATGCGCTGTCCGGCGTGTTCTATGCCTTCGGCGGCTTGCTGGAAGCGGGGCGCATCGGCAGCGCCACCAACAACCTCGGCTTTATGTATGAGCTGGACGCCATCGCCGCCTGCGTGGTGGGGGGCGTCTCGTTTGCCGGCGGGGTGGGGACGGTGTGGGGCGTGGTGACCGGGGTGATCATCTTTACCGTCATCAACTACGGCCTGACCTATATCGGCATCAACCCGTACTGGCAGTACATCATCAAGGGCAGCATCATCATCTTCGCCGTGGCGCTGGACTCGTTGAAATACGCCAAGAAGAAGTAGATCTACCGCAGCAGAGACGACAAGGCCGGCCTATTGCCGGCCTTGTTGCATTCTGGGAGGCAGGGCGCAGCAAAACAGTAAGGCATTATTTGGCAATGGCTGCCGGGGTATCTCGGGATATCGCCTGATCTTAGGTTGGATTGGTTACAGCGCGAAACAGTTTTCGGGCTACCAACGCGGTATGAAGTCAGTAAACTGGTTTTACCTACCGTTTCCGGGGAGCAAACTATGCCTGTATTTACCATTACGCTGAAAAGTCGTAATACGCTTGATAAGAAAAGAATTTCATCAGCTATTCACGCGGCGGTAGTAAAAACCGGCTATCCTGCGAACGATCAATTCCAGCGCTTTATCAGTCTTGGGGAAGACGATTTATATGTGGATCCAACATATCCCGACCTGGATTCGCCCCGCAGCGCCAACTTCGTGTTGATTGAAGCCATGCTTTCCTCTGGTTCCCCTGATGCCCGCAAACAATTGCTCTTGCAATCACTGGTACAGGAACTCGCTCTGATTGGACTGGACAGCAATGATCTGATGGTCCTTTTCATTGAACTGGATCGTTTGAATAGTTCATTCGGCGGCGGCAAAAGGGCATCGCCGCTTTCTATGTCACAATAACGTATGGGCCTACGCAGAGAGTGCTTCCCGCTTTTGAACGGAAGTCATTCGGCGTTCGTGACTCGAATGATGCGCCTTTTTAGCGTATTGCGCAGGGGAGAGTGTAAAGTCCTGAGTTCGGGTGATTAAGGCTGTTTGGCTTTCTGCTTCTCTTCTTTTAGCTTGTGCTCCAGCTCCACCAACTGCTCCGGCGAGACGGCGGGATAACCCTGGGCGTCTTCCGGCACGGTGTGCATGGCGGAGATCGGGATCAGCGGGCCGAGGAAGCGCGGCTCGCGCTTGAGGATATACAGATCGGTCAGCGCGCCCAGACGGGCGAAGATCTCGCGGGCGCGCACCGTCATCATGTCCTTTGGCGACGGCACCGCGTAACACTGCGCCTGAATGCCCATGTGCAGGGCGATAAACAGCGCGCGCTCGCAGTGGAAGCGCTGGGTGATGATGATGAAATCGTTGGTGTCGAACACCTTGCGGGTGCGCACGATGGAATCCAGGGTGCGGAAGCCGGCGTAATCCAGCACGATATCGCTCGGCGCCACGCCGGCGGCGATCAGATCGCGGCGCATGGTCATCGGTTCGTTATAGCTTTGCTGGGCATTGTCGCCGCTCAGCAGCAGGTATTTCACCTTGCCGCTGTTATAGGCGTTGATCGCTCCCTGAATGCGGTAACGGTAGTACTGGTTGATCACGCCGGTGCGATAATACTTGGCGGTGCCGAGCACTACGCCGACCTGGCGATGCGGTAATTCCTGCAGTTCGTCGTAGACGTAAGGCGCGGTTTTCCAGCTGATCCAGCGATCGAGCGCAATAGCCGAGCCCATCAACACCGCAATGATGATGAACAGGCTGATTATCAGGCGTTTCCACATGTTGTTGCCTTACGCGCGCCGGGCTGAAAAAGATGGATCAAGGCTACTTTACCTGACCGACCGACGCAAGACGCGAACCGCCTGAAGCACGCGCGTCGCCGCATTTTTCGGCGGTTTTGCCGCACAAAAAAGCCCGGCGAAGCCGGGCTGGGTCATTTCAGCGCGTCAATCAGAACGAGGTGCGCTTATAGCTGCGGTACTGCGGCCGCCAGAAGTTGTGCTCGATGGCTTTCGACAGTGCGTCTTCGGAGGTGACGATCGCCACACCCTGCAGCTGCGCCGCTTTGCCCACTTCCATGGCGATGCACTTGGATACGCCCTGAATATCGTCGATATTCGGCAGCAGCGCGCCGTGGCCGTCGGTCGCCAGCGGCGAACAATCCGCCAGCGCGCGGCTGGCGGCCATCAGCATGGCGTCGGTGACGCGGGTGGCGCCGGAGGCCAGCACGCCCAAACCGATGCCCGGGAAGATGTAGGAGTTGTTGCACTGGGCAATCGGGTACAGCTGCTCTTTGTAGCTTACCGGCGCGAACGGGCTGCCGGTCGCGACCAGGGCGGCGCCGTCGGTCCAGTTGATGATGTCTTCCGGACGGGCTTCCACGCGCGAGGTTGGGTTGGACAGTGGCATCACGATAGGGCGTTCGCAGTGCTTGTGCATCTCGCGGATCAGCTCTTCGGTAAACAGCCCTGGCTGGCCGGAAACGCCGATCAGAATGGTCGGCTTGGCGTTGCGCACCACGTCCAGCAGCGAGATGGCGTCGCTGGCGGTTTCCCAACCGGCCAGGTTGTCGCTCTTCTGCACCAGCTTGCTCTGGAAGTCGAGCAGGTTCGGCAGTTTGTCGGTCAGCAGGCCGAAACGGTCAACCATGAATACGCGGGCGCGCGCTTCGTCTTCGCTCAACCCCTCGGACTTCATCTGCGCGATGATCTGTTCGGCGATGCCGCAGCCGGCGGAACCGGCGCCGAGGAAGGTGACGGTCTGATCGCGCAGCTGGCTGCCGGCGGCGCGGCTGGCGGCGATCAGGCTGCCGAGGGTGACCGCGGCGGTGCCCTGGATGTCGTCGTTAAAGCAGCAGATCTCGTCGCGGTAGCGGTTCAGCAGCGGGGTGGCGTTGTTCTGCGCGAAGTCTTCGAACTGCAGCAGCACGTTCGGCCAGCGGCGTTTGACCGCCTGAATAAACTCTTCGACGAAGGCGTGGTATTCCTCGCCGGAGATGCGCGGATGGCGCCAGCCCATGTACAGCGGATCGTTGAGGCGCTGCGGGTTGTTGGTGCCGACGTCCAACACTACCGGCAGGGTATAGGCCGGGCTGATGCCGCCGCAGGCGGTATACAGCGACAGCTTGCCGATGGGGATACCCATGCCGCCGATGCCCTGGTCGCCCAGGCCGAGAATGCGTTCGCCGTCGGTCACCACGATCACCTTGACGTTCTGCTTGGTGGCGTTTTGCAGCATGTCATCGATGCGATCGCGGTTCGGGTAGGAAATGAACAGCCCGCGCGCGCGGCGGTAGATATCGGAGAAGTGCTCGCAGGCCTCGCCGACAGTCGGGGTGTAGATGATTGGCATCATCTCGCTCAGGTGCGAGTCCAGCAGGCGATAGAACAGGGTTTCGTTAGTGTCCTGGATGTTGCGCAGGTAGATGTGCTTATCGTTATCGTTCTTGAAATCCTGATACTGACGGTAGGCGCGTTCCACCTGTTCTTCGATGGTCTCCACCGCTTCCGGCAGCAGGCCGTGCAGGTTGAAGTGGCTACGTTCTTCCTCGGTGAAAGCGCTGCCTTTGTTCAGCAGCGGAAATTCCAGCAGAATCGGGCCGGCGTAAGGGATGTAGAGCGGGCGTTTGCTTTCGTATTCTAGTTCCATCAGTTTTACTCTTCACGTATCAGATAACTGTATTGCCGACGATCCTAAAAGATAAAGAGAAGATGTACAGCATTTGTTGCCCGATGATGAACCAGGTTGGCGTAATTATCGACAATCAAATGATTTTTTAACTAAAGAAAGTGTCTCTGGCGGCGTCGGGGCATTGTATTTGGCGGGCGGTGCTGTTAACGGCGGAACCGGATGGCCCCGCCGTCGTGCGCTTAGAAGGCGGCGCGGCTGACGTTTTGGCAACCCAGCGCCGCCAGGGTGACGCGGGTGGCGTCCCATTGGCTGATGCTCGCGTCCTGCGGTTCGGCCAGGACGGCGCGACGGATAGCCTGGCAGTCGCCGCCGGAGAGGTTCAGCAGGATCAGCGCGGCCTGCAGCGGCGGCAGGCTCGGGTTAAAAGCGGCGTTTTCCGCATAGCGGCCGGCGTAGATATTGCCGTCTGCCGTTTCCAGCGCCACGCCGCTGTGGGCGTTGCTGTACGGCGCGTGGCTCCGGTTGGCCGCCGCCAGCGCCGCTTGCGTCAGCGCATCGTTCAGCGGCAGTTGATGCCCGTGATTGACCTCGTCCATCAGCAGTGAAGCGACATCCAGATCTTTCGGGCCGAAGGCGTCCGGCAGATAGTCCGCCAGCGTGGCCGGCGCGCGGCCAGGCAAACGGATTTGCAGCGCGCCGCCGCTGTTCAGCTCATTCATAAACTGGCGGCAGTGGCCGCACGGCGTATAGTTGACGGTGATCGAGGCCAGCGCTTTTTCGCCGCGCAGCCAGGCGTGAGTCACTGCGCTTTGTTCCGCATGTACGGATTGCTGCAGCGGCGCGCCGCTGAATTCCATATTGGCGCCGAAATAGAGATTGCCGCTTTGCCCGCGCGCGATGGCGCCGACGTGGAAATGCGATATCGGGGTTAACGAGCAGGCCGCCGCCAGCGGCAGCAGCGCGAATGCCAGCGCGTCATCGTCCAACCCGCAACCTGAGCGGATCGCCGCCGCTTGCTCGGCCGTGAACATCGCCGGAAAGTCGGACGCGTCCAGATAGGGCTGCAGGGCGGATTGCAGTGTCGCGGGCAGTGCGCTGAAAGCGGTGTGAAAACGCGGATGCATGAAAGGTCTCTCTACAGGTTAACGGGATCACATTCTAGGCAGGCCAGAGACATTAAAGTGTGATCAATATCTCTTAAATGATGAAATCAATGTAATAAAAGGCGTAAATGCGAGATGTATCGCAAGTTTCATCCTGATCAACCGAACAGATGCAACAGCACCGGAAACACAAACGGCGCCAGCAGCGAGGTGATGATGCCGCAGATCACCAGCGCCAGCGAGCCGAAGGCGCCCTCCTGATAGTCCATCTCCGCGCAGCGCGCGGTGCCCAGCGCGTGGGAAGCCGTGCCCATCGCCAGGCCACGCGCCGAGGGGGTCGTGATTTTCAACAGGTTGAACAGCGTGTGGCCGAACACGGCGCCGAGGATGCCGACGAAAATAACGCAAACCGCGCTGATCGCCGGAATGCCGCCGAGCGAGTCCGCGACGGCCATCGCGATCGGCGTAGTGACCGATTTCGGCAAGATAGAGGCGGCGATTTCCGGCGTGGCGCCCAACCACAGGGCGATGGCGCCGCCGCTGATCATGGCGGTCAGGCTGCCGATGAAGCACACCGTGATAATCGACTTCCAGCGCGCGCGGATTTGGTGCAACTGCTCATACAGCGGGAAGGCCAGCGCGACGACCGCCGGCTGCAGCAGATCGTTGAGGATCCTGCTGCCCTGGAAGTAGCGCTCATAGGAAATGCCGCTGAGCAGCAGCAGCGGGATGATCACCGCCATGGACACCAGCAGCGGATTGAGCAGCGGCATGTTCAACCGGCGCGCCAGCCAGCGCGCGGCGAAATAGACCGCCAGCGTCAGCGGCAGCGACCACCAGATTTCATGGATCATGAGTTGCCCTCCGTGTCGTCGGGCTTGCCGGCAATGCGCCGCTCGCGGTGAAAATAGTGTGAGGTATAGCCGACCACCACCAGCACCATCAGCGTGCTGATCAGGCAAGAAATGACCAGCGGGCCCAGATGCGCGACGATCTGGTCGTAATATTTCATCACGCCGACGCCGATCGGCACGAACAGCAGCACCATGTAGCGGATCAGCAAATGACAGCCGGGTTTAACCCATTTGGCCGGCAGGATCTGGGTGGAGAGCAGCGCGAACAGCAAGAGCATGCCGATGATGCTGCCGGGAATGGCGAAAGGCAGCAGCAGCGCCACTGCGTTGCCGACGAACAGACACAGGTAGATGAGGAGCAGGGCCCTGAGGTATTTCCAGCACAGTGTGAGCACGTTGGCCATTGTCTTTTCCCGTTTAATCGATGTATTCATCATACAATTAAACTGTGAGCCACGCCACAGATCGCACTATGAATTCTCGCTATGCCTGCCATGCGCGATCGGCGGGTTGACATCCTGCTTTGAGAGTTGCAGGCAGGGTCAGCGCGTGTCTTCGGCCATTGCCGCAGAACGTTCCGCCAAACGATGGCCGAGGAAGAAAAACAGCAGGCTGAGCAACGCGGCGACGATCAGCATCACGAACATCAGC
The DNA here is from genome assembly GCF_051172315.1 of Serratia sp. B501. Classification (NCBI taxonomy): domain Bacteria; kingdom Pseudomonadati; phylum Pseudomonadota; class Gammaproteobacteria; order Enterobacterales; family Yersiniaceae; genus Serratia; species Serratia sp. B501. Next base: position 223,160 of record NZ_JBPIZB010000002.1, on the reverse strand, counting down.
GGCGGCGCGGCGTAGCTGAGCATGACCCCGCACAGCACCGGGTTGATGGCGCCGCCCAATGCGCTGAGGTTCTGTACGCCATAGTAGCTGCCTTTCAGGTGCGGCGGCGCGATAAAGTCGATGAACATGTATTCCACCGGGATAACGATGATCTCGCCTAAGGTAAACACCGCCATCGCCGCCAGCCATAGCCAGACCGCCTGGCCGGCCACCATAAAACCGAGCAGCCCGACGATGAAAAACAGCGTGCCCAGCGCCAGCCAGCGCAGCATATTCTCCTGGCGCATGCCGCGGCTGAGCAGGTATTGCAGGGCGATGACGATACCAGCGTTGACGATCATCACCAACCCGATGATTTTGTAGGCGAACTCGGCGCTGGAGACGGTGATCAGGTACTGCGACAGATAGCCCGTGAACTGACCGAACACCACCGCGCCCAGCGTGCTGCCGAGGGTGAAGTAGATCAGCCGTCGATCGCTTCGCAAGATGGCCAGCGTTTGACGGAAGTTGGCCAGCGCGGCCGGTGCGGCGGCGCTGGGTGCCGGGCGCTGTTCACCACCGCGCAAGCGCAGGCTCAGCGCCGTCACCGTCGCCAGCGCCAGGCCGCCTGACAGGTAGAACGGCAGCAGCGGACTCAGCCCGGCCACCAGAACGCCGAGCGCAGAGCCGATCGCCCAGCCGACGTTGACCAGCGTGTAGTTGATTGAGAAAGCCTTGATGCGCTGCTCGACCGGCAGCCAATCGGCGAAACAGGCCTTAATGGTGATGCTCAGCACCGAATAACAGGTATGCAGGATCGCCAGCACCACGATCACGCCGCCGGGACGCGGGATCCAGGGAATGGCGAAGAAACTCAGCGCGAACAATAAAATCGACAGCAGGATCAGGCGGTTTTTGCTGAATTTGTCCACCAGATAGCCGCCGTACAGGCTGGCGATGATGCCGAGGGTGAGGCTGACGCCCAGGATCACGCCCACGCTTTTCGGCAACAGCTGGAAGTGCTCGGTGAGGTAGATGGTGATGAACGGCAGCGTGACGCCGCGGCCGATGGTCAACACCAGCGAACTGGCCAGCAGTACGTTGATCAGCGAGGGGAATCCCTTCATTTGAAACCTGTTTATGCATACAGTTATTGGGCGATGCAGATAACATAGCGCATTTTGGCGGGGACGGAAGGGGGCTGCCGATATTTATCTGAAAAACAGAGGCTGCGTCGGCAGCCTCGTGAAAAACAGCATTATTTACCGTGTTCGGTCTGCAGCGTGGCGAACCACGGCTGAACGAAATCGCTGCTGCTGCCCCAGCCGGGGATGATCTTCGCCAGGCCGGCGACGTTGACCGGCCCCGGTTGCGCCAGCAGCAGCGCCTGCGGAATGACCGCCGCTTTGAACTGATAGTTGTCCGGCGTGCTTTCCCCGGCGATCTTGTTGGCCACCAGGCGCAGGTTGACCGCGCCGATCAGCTTCGGATCCACCGCCACGCTGACCTGCCACGGGCTGCCGGCCTCGCGCATCAGCTGTAAATCCTGATTGGAGATATCGATGCTGTACAGCTTGATTTCCGTGCGGCCGTTCTCTTTCAGCGCCTTGTAAGCCCCTTGGGTAAAGGCGTCCCACGTGCCCCAGATGGCGTCGATCTTGCCTTTCGGGTATTTCGCCAGCACCGCGCCCACCTTGTTGGCGGTATCGCCCTGTACGTCGGATGAGACCGCGCCGATCGATTCCAGCTCATGAATGCCCGGATGCTGTTTCAGCAACTGCTGGTAAGCGGCCTGACGGCGCTCCATCGGCGGGAAGCCGGCCACCCACAGCTTGACAATATTGGCCTGGCCGTTGAAATCCTTCACCAGTTGGCCGAAGGAGGCATTGGCCAGTGAAGCGTCGTCCTGCTGCGAGACGGTGACGCCGGGAACGCTGCCGCTGACGTCGGTATCGAAAGCCGCGACGGCGATGCCGGCCGCCGCGATGCGCTTGACCAGGTCGGTGGAATAGGGGGCTCGCCCCTGCGAGAGAACGATGCCGTCATATTTCTGGCTGATAGCCTGATTGACGAAGTCCTGGAAGCGCGCGTCGTCGCCGTTGCTGAGGAAGGTATCCACCTTGAAGCCCAGCTTGCGCCCTTCCTGAATGGCGCCCGCCAAAAATTGCGTGGTGTTGTCGTCGGATCCGAGGTTGCGGATCACCGCGATGCGCACCGGCCCCTGATGCTGAGCGATGGCGGCGGGTACGGCGGCGTTTTCCGCCGCCTGCAGCGGCAGGGCGGACAACAGACTGAGGGCGAGCAGCGAAGTCTTGAGGTTTTTCATTATTATAGGCTCCAAAAAAGCAGGGAAACGATCCCGGTGAAGGTCTGTTATAGAAGTCTTTCTATCTGGACGTCTATTTTGGGTTTCGGAGCATCATAGCCGGATGCGGCGGGCAGGGGAATCAGGGCGGTTATGACTTTTTCTTCATGCTTATAACGTGGGGGGGCAATAAAAAAGGGCCGAGCAAGCTCGACCCTCCCTACGCCGCGCATCTGCGCGATTACTTGACCTGCATGCCAGGCTGCGCGCCGCTGTCCGGGCTCAGCAGGAAGATCTCTTTCCCGCCTGGGCCCGCCGCCATCACCATGCCTTCTGACACGCCGAAGCGCATTTTACGCGGCGCCAGGTTGGCGACCATGATGGTCAGACGGCCTTCCAGCGCTTTCGGGTCCGGGTAAGCGGAGCGAATGCCGGAGAAGATTTGGCGCGATTCGCCGCCCAGATCCAGCTGCAGCTTCAGCAGCTTGTCGGAGCCCTCGACAAAGTCGGCGCTCTTGATCAGGGCGATACGCATGTCAACCTTGGCGAAGTCGTCGAAGGTGATGGTTTCCTGGATCGGATCGTCAGCCAGCGGGCCGGTCACCGGCTTGGCGGCGGCCATGTCTTCTTTCGAGGCGCTGACCATCTCGTTGACCTTGTCCAGATCGATGCGGTTGAACAGCGCTTTGAACGCGTTCACCTGATGGCCCAGCAGCGGCTGCGGGATCGCGTCCCAGCTCAGCTCGGCGTTGAGGAACGCTTCGGCGCGTTCGGTCAGCGAAGGCAGCACCGGCTTAAGGTAAGTCATCAGCACGCGGAACAGGTTGATGCCCATCGAGCAGATGGCCTGCAGATCGGCGTCGCGGCCTTCTTCCTTCGCCACCACCCACGGCGCCTGCTCATCCACATAGCGGTTGGCCAGATCGGCCAGCGCCATGATTTCGCGGATTGCGCGGCTGAACTCGCGGGCGGCGTAGGCTTCGGCGATGCTCTGGGCCGCGTCGACGAAGGTCTGGTACAGCGCCGGATCGGCCAGGGTGTCGGCCAGCTTGCCGCCGAAGCGCTTGTTGATAAAGCCGGCGTTGCGCGAAGCCAGGTTCACCACCTTGTTGACGATGTCGGCATTGACGCGCTGCACGAAGTCTTCCAGATTGAGATCGATGTCATCAATGCGTGAAGAGAGCTTGGCGGCGTAGTAATAGCGCAGGCAATCGGCGTCCAGGTGCTGCAGGTAGGTGCCGGCCTTGATGAAGGTGCCGCGCGACTTGGACATCTTGGCGCCGTTCACCGTCACGTAACCGTGCACGAACAGGTTGGTCGGTTTGCGGAACTGGCTGCCTTCCAGCATCGCCGGCCAGAACAGGCTGTGGAAGTAGACGATGTCCTTGCCGATAAAGTGGTACAGCTCGGTGGTGGAGTCTTTGCGCCAGAACTCGTCGAAGTCCAGATCGCCGCGCTTGTCGCACAGGTTCTTGAAGGAGCCCATGTAGCCGATCGGCGCGTCCAGCCAGACGTAGAAGTATTTGCCCGGCGCATCCGGGATTTCGAAGCCGAAGTAAGGCGCATCGCGGGAGATGTCCCACTGCTGCAGGCCGGATTCGAACCACTCCTGCATCTTGTTCGCTACCTGCTCCTGCAGCGCGCCGGAGCGCGTCCACGCCTGCAGCATTTCGCTGAAGGCCGGCAGGTCGAAGAAGAAGTGCTCGGAGTCGCGCATCACCGGCGTCGCGCCGGAAACCACGGACTTCGGATCGATCAGTTCCGTCGGGCTGTAGGTGGCGCCACACACTTCGCAGTTGTCGCCGTACTGGTCTGGCGATTTGCATTTCGGGCAGGTGCCTTTCACGAAACGATCCGGCAGGAACATGCCTTTCTCCGGATCGTACAGCTGAGAAATGGTGCGGTTCTTGATAAACCCGTTTTCTTTCAAGCGGCTGTAAATCAGGGTGGACAGCTCACGGTTTTCATCGCTATGGGTCGAATGATAGTTGTCATAGCTGATGCCAAAGCCGGCGAAATCCTGTTGGTGCTCCTGGCTCATCTCCGCGATCATTTCTTCCGGTTTAACGCCCAGTTGCTGCGCTTTCAGCATGATCGGCGTGCCGTGCGCGTCGTCCGCGCAGATGAAATGCACTTCGTGGCCGCGCATTCGTTGGTAACGCACCCAGATATCCGCCTGGATGTGCTCGAGCATGTGGCCGAGATGGATGGAACCATTTGCGTACGGTAGCGCGCACGTCACCAATAATTTTTTCGCGACTTGAGCCATAGTGAGAACTTGCTTTCTGTAATGAATAAAAGGGCCTTCGATGTTAACCGATCGCGCCCTTCGCTGCTAGGGCGGTTTCTTACAGGTTATACGCGCCAGCCGCCGCGCAGTTCTGGTATGCTTAGCCGGAAGCTACCCATTCAAAATCAAGGAGCCGGGATGAACGCAAAATCCCCTGAGCAGACCAACCCCGAAGTTCTGCGCGCCCTGGTGACCGGTGTACTGGCCGCCTTTGAACACCCGACGTTGAAAAACAACCTGACCGCATTGAAGGCTATCCATCACTGCGCGTTGCTGGACGATGTACTGCATATCGAACTGACGATGCCCTTTGCTTGGCAGAGCGGTTTTGAAGCGCTGCAGGCGAGCGTCGGCCCTGAGCTGCTGCGCGTGACCGGCGCCGGCGCCATCGATTGGAAGCTGAAACACGATATCACGACGCTGAAGCGCGCCAACGCGCAGGCCGGGATCAAAGGCGTGCGCAACATCATCGCCGTCAGCTCCGGCAAAGGCGGAGTGGGGAAATCCAGCACCGCCGTCAACCTGGCGCTGGCGCTGGCCGCCGAAGGGGCCAAGGTCGGCATTCTGGACGCCGACATTTACGGCCCGTCGATCCCCAATATGCTGGGCACCGAACACGAGCGGCCGACCTCGCCGGACGGGCAGCACATGGCGCCGATCATGGCGCACGGGCTGGCGACCAACTCCATCGGTTATCTGGTGACCGACGACAACGCCATGGTGTGGCGCGGCCCGATGGCCAGCAAGGCGTTGATGCAGCTGCTGCAGGATACGCTGTGGCCGGATCTGGATTACCTGGTGCTGGACATGCCGCCGGGCACCGGTGACATCCAACTGACGCTGTCGCAGAACATTCCGGTGACCGGCGCGCTGGTGGTCACCACGCCGCAGGATATCGCCTTGCTGGATGCCGCCAAAGGCATCGTAATGTTCGAGAAAGTGCATGTGCCGGTATTGGGCATTGTCGAGAACATGAGCGTGCATATCTGCAGCAACTGCGGCCACCATGAGCCGATCTTCGGTACCGGCGGCGCCGAGAAGCTGGTGCAGAAATATAACAGCCGTCTGCTGGGGCAGATGCCGCTGCATATCTCGCTGCGTGAAGATCTGGATCGCGGTACGCCGACGGTGATCAGCCGCCCGGACAGCGAATTCGCCGACATGTATCGTCAATTGGCCGGCCGCGTGGCCGCGCAGATGTATTGGCAGGGCGAGGCGATCCCGACGGAGATTGCGTTCCGCGCGCTGTAATCTGTTTGCGGCAGTGAAAGAACCCGGCTTAACGCCGGGTTTTTTTATGGGGTACGGATAGGCTTGTGCAGGTCGGCACGGGTATAAGGGCGTTCGATCTGCGCCAGCGTTTTGGCGATATGTTCCAGCAATCCCTGGGTGGGGGCCGGCTGCCGCTGCCCCATCAGCGCCAACGGCAAGGCCAGCGCGATGGCCAAATGCGGCCAGGCAAGCTGTGGTCGCGCTTTCCCTCGCTGCAGCCATAAAAACAGCGCGCTGGCCAGGTAGCCTAAAATCAGCCCGCTGATGACCTCGGATACCGAATGCACGCGGATTTCCAGGCGCGACACGCCGATGGTGAAAGGCAATATCCACCCGGTCAACAACGCGATGCTGCGCACCGGATGGGAAAATCGACCGGTTAAAGCCCAAAGCAGCGGCGGCCAGATGCTCGCGGCGAGCGCCGAATGGCCGCTGAATCCAGTGAAGTCATAACTTGCGCTACCAATGCCCCAGCCCATAAAGGCCAACTTGGACAGGCAGACCAGCCCGCCGGTGAAACCGAAAATCAGCGCCCATTGCCAGCCTGCAACGCGGGTGGCGGGCGATGCGAGCAGCAATAAAAAAAGAATTAGCGCGCAGGGCAGCAGCAGCATGCTGTCGCCGAAAAAAGTCAAAAAATACCAATCCAGCACATCATTCTCCGATGAAAGACTACGGGGTCCCTAAGTCAGCGCAGGAGTGTAACCTGTTGCGGGGCATTGCCCTAGCCGTGAGATTCTTAAAATGTCATATCGCCGGTACGGCGCGATAGCCTGAATTCGCCCGCCGTCGCGCAATATACAGTGGCGCAAACCCCGACGACTCCCTATAATTGTCGCGTTTTAGTTCCCTCCCTTCACATTACGAAATCAGGTCTTTAATTTTATGACTGACAATCCGCATCAGTGCGTCATTATTGGTATAGCTGGCGCATCTGCCTCCGGAAAAAGCCTTATTGCCAGCACGTTGTACCGCGAACTCCGCGAGCAGGTCGGCGATGAGCACATCGGCGTTATTCCAGAAGACAGTTACTATAAAGACCAGAGTCACCTGACCATGGAAGAACGGGTCAAAACCAACTATGACCACCCGAGCGCCATGGATCACAACCTGCTGTTCCAGCATTTGCAGATGCTGAAGGCCGGCAAAGCGATCGAACTGCCGCTGTACAGCTACACCGAGCACACGCGCAAGAAAGAAACCGTCCACCTGAAACCTAAAAAAGTCATTATTCTGGAAGGGATCTTGCTGCTGACGGATATCCGCTTGCGCCAGGAGATGAATTTCTCGATCTTCGTCGACACGCCGCTGGATATCTGCCTGATGCGCCGCATGAAGCGCGATGTCAACGAGCGCGGCCGCTCGATGGATTCGGTGATGGCGCAATACCAGAAGACCGTGCGCCCGATGTTCCTGCAGTTTATCGAACCTTCCAAACAATACGCCGATATCATCGTCCCGCGCGGCGGCAAAAACCGCATCGCGATCGATATTCTGAAAGCCAAAATCAGCCAATTCTTTGAATAATGCCGCTTAATGGCCGGGAATGTGTATTTCCGGCCGGCGGCCAACTATTTGCACCCCGGCGTAGACCTTTCGCCCGTTGTGTGGCAATTTTTGTTTAGTTACGCGTTTTGATGGAGAAGAGAGACATGAGACTGTGCGACCGCGATATAGAAGCCTGGCTGGATAGCGAGAAACTGGTGATTTCCCCGCGTCCGCCGCTCGAACGCATCAACGGGGCCACAGTAGATGTCCGTTTGGGCAACCAGTTCCGCGTATTCAGCGGCCATACCGCGCCTTTTATCGATCTCAGCGGGCCGAAAGACGAAGTCAGCGCTGCGTTGGATCGCGTGATGAGCGACGAGATTGTCCTGCCGGAAGGCGAGGCGTTTTTCCTTCATCCCGGCGAGCTGGCCCTGGCGGTGACGTTCGAATCCGTGACGCTGCCGGACGATCTGGTGGGTTGGCTCGACGGCCGTTCTTCTCTGGCGCGCCTGGGGTTGATGGTGCACGTCACTGCGCACCGTATCGATCCGGGCTGGCACGGACGCATCGTGCTGGAATTTTACAACTCCGGCAAGCTGCCGCTGGCGCTGCGGCCGGGCATGCTGATCGGGGCCTTGAGCTTTGAACCGTTGTCCGGCCCGGCGGCCCGGCCATACAACAGCCGGCAGGACGCGAAGTATCGCGATCAGCAGGGCGCAGTAGCCAGTCGAATCGACAAGGACTAACGGCGCGGGATGCACCGTCGGTGTGGCGCTGACAAGAGGGTGGCATGAGAAGATTACTGACGACATTGGCGATTTTACTGGTGGTGGTGGTGGCGGGGATGTCCGCGCTGGTACTGCTGGTCAATCCGAATGATTTTCGCGGTTACATGGTCAAAAAGGTCGAGCAGAAGAGCGGCTATCAGCTGACGCTCGAAGGCGACCTGCGCTGGCATATCTGGCCGCAGCTCAGCATTTTGGCCGGGCGCATGACGCTGACCGCGCCGGGCGCCAAAGCGCCGGTAGTGAGCGCGGAAAATATGCGCCTCGATGTCAAACTGTTGCCTCTGCTGTCGCATCAGCTGTTTGTGAAACAGGTGATGCTGAAAAACGCCGTCATTCGCCTCACGCCCGATAGCGAAGAGCATTCGCAGATGGATGCCCCGATCGCGCCGGCCGGCACTGGCACAGACGCGGCAGATGCGGCCTGGAAGTTCGATATCGATAATCTGCGGGTCGTGGACAGTCTGCTGATTTGGCAGCGCGCCGACAATGAGCAAATCAATGTCCGGGATATCAATCTCACCCTGCAACAAACGCAGACGCGACAGGCGCAGCTGGAACTTTCCAGCCGGGTCAACCGCGATCAGCGCGACCTGACCTTCAGCATGGCGGCCGATGTCGACTTGCAGCAGTTCCCTCGCCAGATTGGCGCCAAAGTCACCCAGTTCAATTATCAACTGGCGGGTGCGGATATTCCGAACGGCGGTATTCAGGGAGAGGGCAATGCGCAGGTGGTCTATCAGCAGACGCCGGCGCAGATTGCCGTCAGCCAGCTGAGCGTCAGTGCCAATAACAGCCAATTGACCGGCGATATCAGCGCCACGCTGGGGGCGGTGCCCGGCTATGTGGTGAACCTCAATTCGGCTAACCTCGATCTCGATGCGCTCTCCGGCTGGCAATCCAGCACCAATGCCGCCGAACAACCCGCCGTGACTTCCGCGCCGGTGATCGCCAGCCAGGTTGACGATCGGCAGCAGAATTTAGAGGCGCTGCGCGATTTCAATGCGCAGTTGAATCTCCAGGCCGCGCAGTTGACCTATCGCGGTATGAACGTCACTCAGTTGGCCGTCGTGGCGGACAACCAACGCGGACTGCTGACGCTGCATAAACTCGCCGGACAATTGGCCGGCGGTGATTTCTCCTTGCCGGGCTCGCTGGACGCGCGCGGCAATAAACCGGTGATCAGCGTGCAGCCGGCGCTGAACCAGGTTGAACTGGGCACGGTGCTCAAAGCCTTCGACATGCCGCAGATGTTGACCGGCAAATTCAGCATGAAAGGGGATTTGACCGGCGATCGCCTCTCTTCACAGTCATTTGAGCGCCGCTGGCGCGGTACGGCGCAGCTGGCGATGCAGGATGCGCAGCTGCATGGCCTGAACATTCAGCAGCTGATCCAGCAGGCTGTGGCGCGCAACGATAACAGCGTGCGTGGGCAAGACAGCTATCAGCGTTATACCGAGGTCAAAAACGTCTCGGCGCAGGCCAGCCTGAATCAAGGCACGATCAAGCTCAGCGGTCTGGCGGCGGATTCTCCTTTGCTGGCGCTGACCGGTGCCGGCAGCATCGATATGCCGGGCAAACAGTGCGATATGGCGCTTAACGTGCGCGTCACCGGCGGATGGCAAGGGCGCGGCGAGCTGATCGAGCAACTGCAAAAAACGCCGATCCCGCTGCGGGTCTATGGGCCGTGGCAACAGCTCAACTATCAACTGCAGGTCGATCAGGTGTTGCGTAAAACGCTGCAGGATCGGGCTAAAGATGCGCTGAACAAATGGGCTGAAAAGAACAAGGATTCGCGCGAAGGTCAGGATCTGAAAAAGCTGCTCGACAAACTTTGAGTCACATCAAGGGGGCTTTGCCCCCTTGATCTAACATGACTGGAATTAATCGGCGATTTTTCCGTATCCTTTCCACACGCCGGGCGTACCCGCCGTCACACATCGCCAACCATCCCATCCCCCAGCGGCAGGTGCGCTGTTGATCACTCTGTCACCTTGACTATAGGTACCGGAGGTGGGAGCCGCAGTGCCATACATTGTGCGTACATTGCCTGGAATAGCGATGCGGAGCCGTTTGCCGAATATCTCATTGCCTGCAATGTTGTTCGCGTAATACACGCCGTTTATACAGTTAAATGCCATATTGCCTAACACGGTGCTATTGATGAATGAGTGGGAAAGCTGAGGCGTATCCTTAGGGTCGGAGAACGTGACATCTTGGGTTACCAGGACGCCATCAAAATGCGCGCCTAAAGCGGGGTTCACCGAACCTTCGACGACGAGAGCGTTCATCGAACCGCCAAACCACCTCAAAGAGCCTGCGGTATTCTTTAAGACGACATTTGCGGCAACCACATTGGAAAACTGGTGATTGCCGTTGTACGCGGAGAGATTTATGTTGCCGACCAAGCAATTTGATAATGCCAACGTGCCTCTTTTTCCTTCGGCACGGACAGTAAGATCGCCGCCTAAGCCTCGGCCGCCGGAAATCGTCGTTCTGCCATAGCCGTTAATAAGCACCGCATTTCTAAAACGAGAACCCGCATGTTCAGATATCTGTACATCTGCGTTGGCGATTTCCATGAAATCTCTTTTCCCCCACATCGCTTTGTCTCTTATTTCAGCGTGGGTCTGATTAAACATCAATCCGATGCCGCTGATGATACGAATGTAAGGGCTGCATTTGTTGTTTTCAATTTGACAATTATTAAATCTGATCATGTTGCACGCATCATTTTTTATCGTGCTGGTCAGTAATAACGCAGGGTGAGTGGTCTTCGTATTATCAGAAGTATCGCCACTTGAATAACCGCCGTCTTGAATATTGGTGGCTTCAAAGACGGAGTCTTGCACTTTGTCCAACCAAAGATTACAACCATTGAATGAATATATTTGAAGGTTGTTAGTATATACGTAGCCGACATTTGCCAGTCGAATAGCACTCAGTGTATAGTTCATGCCGTCAAACGACAGGTTTTCGATACGCAGCCCCCAGCTGAATTTCTTCTCTGTATTATATTCTATTAAAATTATATTGGGGTCGTCAGGGTTTTCGCTCGGCCGAATAATGCAATTACGTGTATTACTGCCGCGAAGTACACCCGCCCAATTTCCGGGGATCTTGACCACTCCTGGTTGCAGGTAGGTCATGCCGCTTGGGAAGACAAGTTCGACACGATAGTTGTTGACGATGGACTCCTGTAAAATTTTGGCATTCAGTGCGCCATATTGTGGTGAGCCTATTCGTATTCCCAACCATTCCAGAGGCCAAATGTTGGTAGAGACGGATTCAAGTCTGATCCAACACCAATCTTCATTGACACGAACGACGATGCCGTTTTTCTCTTTAAGATCGGTCGATTTAACCGCATAAAACTCTCCTCCGCCGGAGGATTTTAAGGTGTCTGTCGCATAGAAACTGACGACATCGATTTTTTGATTGGGAAATTGCGGTATTACTTTCCTTAAAGTGTCGATGTCTGGACAGCGACCAATGTATTTCGCGCCGTCATATTCCGCTAGTTTTAAAGACATTGCAGAGAGCGTATTGGTTGACTGCAAGTCTTTTTCTTTCTCAGGGGGAATAATGCTGCGAATATTATCCGTTGCGTACGTTTTTCCGACTAAAATACCCGATGTTCCGGCTATTATTGTTTTTACAAGATTACGCCTATTCATGTAAATGACCTCTTTGATAGCGGTAGGGCCAGAACCCTCAACTATACTAACAGCGAAGTGTGAATGAACAAATTTAAGTTGTTAAATGCGATTTCTTAACCTCGCTTCTTGTTTATTCCTGTAGAGCCTGAAAGGCGGGTTTCGGCCGTGTATCTGCTAGAGGTGCGCCGGAGATTACCAAAAAATAGTTTACTGAATTGATTTGTATCACTTGTCGTGGCTGAGGATTTCACTACTATGCCAGAAAAATTTATCTTCTCTGCTTTTTGAGGTTCATATGGTTGAGCTCCTTATTGGCGCCGCAGTCGCGGCGGGCGTGGGCCGTTACATTATCAAGGGATATTCCGCTACCGGCGTCTTGTTGGTGGGGGGGCTGCTGCTGCTCGGCATCAGCGCGCTGATGGGAAAAACGCTGTTGCCGTCCGGCGCCGTCTCAACCGGCTGGCGCGCGACCGACATGATCGAGTACGTCAAGATTTTGCTGATGAGCCGCGGCGGCGATCTCGGCATGATGATCATGATGCTGTGCGGCTTTGCCGCCTACATGACGCATATCGGCGCCAACGACGTGGTCGTCAAGCTGGCTTCGCGTCCGCTGCAGATGATCAATTCGCCTTATCTGCTGATGGTGGCGGCGTATTTTGTCGCTTGCCTGATGTCGCTGGCGGTCTCTTCCGCCACTGGCCTCGGCGTGCTGCTGATGGCGACGCTGTTCCCGTTGATGGTGAACGTGGGCATCAGCCGCGGCGCGGCGGCTGCCATTTGCGCTTCGCCGGCGGCGATTATTCTGGCGCCGACGTCCGGCGACGTGGTGCTGGCGGCCAAAGCGGCGGAGATGCCGCTGGTGGACTTCGCGTTCAAAACCACGCTGCCTATCTCGATTGCCGCCATTGTCTGCATGGCTGTGGCGCATTTTTTCTGGCAGCGTTATCTCGACAGAAAGAGCAATGAACAACATCACATCATGGACGTCAGCGAAATCAAAACCCATGCGCCGGGATTTTACGCGATATTGCCGTTTACACCGATCCTCGGCGTGCTGATTTTCGACGGTAAATGGGGACCGGAGCTGCACATCATTACCGTGTTGGTGGGGTGCATACTGTTGGCGGCATTGATTGAGTTCGTGCGCAGTTTCAGCGCGAAACAGGTATTCAGCGGCCTGGAAGTGGCTTATCGCGGCATGGCGGACGCATTCGCCAGCGTGGTCATGCTGTTGGTGGCCGCCGGGGTCTTCGCGCAAGGGTTGAGCACCGTCGGCTTTATCAGCGGGTTGATCGGGCTGGCGCAGTCGTTCGGCACCGGCGGTTTGATCATGATGTTGGTGCTGGTGGTGATCACCATGCTGGCGGCCATGACCACCGGCTCCGGCAATGCGCCGTTCTATGCGTTTGTCGAACTGATCCCGAAACTGGCGGCGCAAATGGGCGTTAACCCGGCTTATCTGGTGATCCCGATGCTGCAGGCGTCTAATCTCGGCCGCACGCTGTCGCCGGTCTCCGGCGTGGTGGTGGCGGTCTCCGGCATGGCGAAAATCTCACCGTTCGACGTGGTGAAGCGCACTTCGGTGCCGGTGATTGTCGGGCTGGTGGTGGTGATCGTGGCGACGGAGTTGCTGGTTCCCCAGTAAAACCAAGGCCGGGCAATGCCCGGCCTCAATGTTAAACCTCGTAGTCCTCCGGTGGGGGAGGCGGGGTGATCTTCACTTTCAGGATACGGTGGCTGTTGACCTCCAACGGCTCAAACAGGTAGTCACCGATCGTGATTTGTTCGCCTTCTTGCGGCACGCGCTGGCTGTGTTCCATCAGCAGCCCCGCCAGCGTGTGGTATTCACGCTTTTCTTCCAGCGGCATCGGCAGGTACAACACCAGATCTTCCAGCGGCATATAGCCGTTGGCGGTCCAACTGCCATCCTCGTTTTGCTGAATGTCGTGGCGTGCATCCACCTCTTCGCCGGCCTCCGGCAGGTTGCCGGCGATGGTTTCCATCACGTCCGTCAGGGTGACGATGCCTTCGACGGAACCGAACTCATCGACCACAAACGCAAAGTGCGTCTGTGCCTGGCGGAATTGCTCAAGGGCGCTCAACAGCGTGAGCTGTTCCGGGAAGATCAGCGGTTGGCGTATCAGCGCGCGCAGATCCAGCGGCGCCTGCGCCAGCTGCTGTTTGAGGACGTCGATAGTGTGGATAACGCCCAACGGCTCATCGCTGGCGCTGCTTTCTACCACCACGATGCGCGTGTGTTGATTGCGCTCCAGCAATTGCGTCAGCTTCTCCTGCGGATCGTTCAGCTCAAGGTATTCGACGTCGTGACGTGAGGTCATGATGCTGCTGACCGTGCGCTGCGCCATACCCAGCACGCGTTCGATCATGCGCCGCTCTTGCTGATTGAAGATCTCGCCGTTTTCGCTGTCGCTGTCGGCCAGCAGATTGGCGGAATGACTGTCGACCTCGGCTTCTTCATGTTTGCCGCTCAGCATGCGTAGCACCGCCTCGGCGGTACGCTCGCGCAGCGGCCGCACCTTCGACAGGAAACGACGGCGGTTGAATTGCGCCAGTTGGTTCAATGCTTCGATCATCACCGAGAAGCCGATCGCCGCGTAGAGATAGCCTTTCGGAATGTGGTAGCCGAAGCCCTCCGCCACCAGGCTGAAACCGATCATCAGCAGGAAGCTCAGGCACAGAATGACGATAGTCGGGTGAGCGTTGACGAAGCGCGTCAGCGGTTTGCTGGCCAGCAGCATCAGGCCGATGGCGATACAGACCGCGATCATCATCACCGCCAGGTGGTCGACCATGCCGACCGCGGTGATCACCGAGTCGAGCGAGAAGACGGCATCCAGCACCACGATCTGCGCCACCACCGGCCAGAAGCGCGCGCCTTTGCGTGTGCCATGCTGCTCTTCATCCTTGCCCTCCAGCCGCTCGTTCAGCTCCATGGTGGCTTTGAACAGCAGGAATATCCCGCCGACCAGCATGATCAGATCGCGGCCGCTGAAGGGGTGTTCTGCGACGATGAACATCGGTTTGGTCAGCGTCGCCAGCCACGAGATGGAGGCGAGCAACGCCAGACGCATCACCAGCGCCAGCAACAGACCGACGACACGAGCCTTATCTCTTTGTTGTTTTGGTAGTTTATCCGCCAGAATGGCGATGAAGACAAGGTTGTCTATACCCAGAACGATTTCCAGCACGACCAATGTGGCCAGGCCGGCCCAAATTGTTGGATCAGCGATCCATTCCATACGCCCAATTTCACCTGTAAGTTCTACGGCTTATGCCGCACGGGAATGATGGGCGCTGAGGCGGCAAAATTCAACTCTAATCCGGGACATGTCGACAAAAACGGGCGTTGCAAGACTTTGCGCAACAAATATTGTTCGCCGATGCTGGGCATGAAAGCGGCGGGCGGTATCAGGCTGTTTTTGCCGGAATACGCCTCGCTCATAAAAAGAACGTCTCTATAAATCTATTTAAATCAAAATATTAAAATCTCTCTCCACGTCAGGAGCTCGTTACGGTATGTGGCATGAGTAGTCTTATTCTGAAAACGGCTGGCTGGGGGGATCTAAGGCTTGTATCACTTGGACATTAGTATAAGAATCCTAGCCATATAAACGTCAGTAACTAACATTGTTTGGTTATAAAGGCTCCAGTTTTTTTATTGTTTTGTGAGCGGTGCGGCAATCCAGATTAAGAGCAAATGCCGCTTTACAAAAAGTGATTTAGCTCACGGGGTGACGTGAGTGAAAACGTCAATAACAGTACTTTGGTAGCTGCAAGCCAAGGGCGGTAGCATGCTTGATGAATGTTCCCTTTTTACTTGCCGCGGGGATGCAGCGCCACGATGAATTGGAATGAAAATGCAGAAAAGACTCAAGGCAGTGATCCCTGTAGCGGGCTTGGGAACCCGAATGTTGCCGGCAACCAAAGCCATCCCTAAAGAAATGTTGCCGGTGGTCGATAAGCCCTTAATTCAGTACATCGTCAGTGAGTGCGTAGCGGCGGGCATCAAAGATATCGTTTTGGTTACCCATTCATCAAAAAATGCGATTGAAAACCATTTCGATACCTCCTTTGAGCTTGAGGCGATGCTCGAAGCGCGCGTGAAGCGTCAGTTGTTGGCCGAAGTAAAAAGCATTTGCCCACCGGATGTGACCGTGATGCAAGTGCGCCAGGGCCAGGCGAAAGGACTGGGACATGCCGTATTGTGCGCCAAGCCGATGATAGGCGATTCTCCTTTCGTGGTGCTGCTTCCGGATGTTTTGCTGGATGATGCAACCGCGGATCTGCGCACAGAGAATCTGGCCAGAATGCTCCAGCGTTTCGACGAGACGGGATTCAGCCAGATTATGGTTGAACCGGTGCCGGAACAGGATGTGTCCAAATATGGCGTAGTTGACTGCGCCGGCGCGACGATCGCTGTGGGTGAAAGCGCGCCGATGACGGCCGTGGTAGAGAAGCCGGCTCGCGAGGATGCGCCTTCCAATCTGGCGGTTGTTGGCCGTTATGTGCTTGCCGCCGATATTTGGCCGTTGCTTGAAAAGACGCCACCCGGCGCGGGCGATGAGATCCAACTGACCGATGCGATCGCGATGTTGATGGATGAACAAACGGTGGAAGCGTTCCACATGAGCGGTAAATCCCATGATTGTGGTGACAAGCTTGGCTACATGAAGGCATTTGTGCAGTATGGATTGCGTCACGGTTCCGAAGGCGAAAACTTCAGCCGCTGGTTGAAGCAGACGTTGAATAAGTAACAGGCTGTCGCCACTGCGGCTGAAAGCGATCACCAGATTGAATGAGGGCTACTATGACGAAGTTGAAAGCGGTTATTCCTGTGGCAGGGCTGGGTATGCGTATGCTTCCGGCGACCAAGGCGATTCCGAAAGAAATGTTGCCGATCGTAGATAAACCGCTGATTCAATACATTGTCAATGAATGTGTTGCTGCCGGGATCAAAGAGATCATCTTGGTGACGCATTCTTCTAAGAACGCCATCGAAAACCATTTTGATACCTCATTCGAGTTGGAGGCGATGCTGGAGGCTCGTGTGAAACGGCAGCTGTTGGATGAGGTGCAGTCGATAACGCCAAAAGGCGTCACGCTGATGCATATACGGCAGGGGCAGCCAAAGGGGTTGGGCCACGCGGTGCTCTGTGCCAAACCTTTGGTCGGTGATTCGCCGTTTGTCGTTCTGTTGCCGGATATCTTGCTGGATGACGCAAAAGCCGATTTGAAGAAAGACAATCTGTCACACATGATTGCGCGCTTTGAACAAACCGGTCTGAGCCAGGTGTTGGTTCAGACGGCGGATGAACACGTCCTGCATGACTATTCTGTGGTGCAGTGTGAAGCCAGCAGCCTGGCTCCTGGCGAAAGCGCTCGTATCACGTCGATTATCGAAAAACCGGCGCCGGAAACCAAGTTGGAATCCAACTATTCGGCGGTGGGACGTTATGTGTTGTCAGCGGATATTTGGCCTCTTCTGGAGACGACCAAACCGGGGGCCTGGGGCCGTATTCAACTGACCGATGCGATTGCCGAATTGTTGAAACACAAACCGGTAGAGGCAACAGAGTTGGTTGGGGAGTCGTTCAACTGTGGTGAAAAACTGGGGTACTTGCGGGCGTTTGTCACCTACGGTTTGCGTCATCCTACTCAGGGCAAGGCTTTCCGGGAATGGGCTGAACAGCTGGCGTTTTGAACTAGACTGGATGGTTTCCCATCGGCCCGATCACTGTAAGGAAATCAGGAGAGTGGTTGAATTTTGGGGAATTTCACTGTCTCAATTTTTATATTAGTATACATTCAATAGCGGGTTGCTGAGTTGCATTGGCGAGTGATTTTTGCACGAACTTGCCAGGCTGCTCTGCAATATACTGTTATTAATACAAATTAAAGCCCGAATCGGCCCCGGCATCGATTTTCGCCAATGCGAGGCTTCTCAGCTTATTTATCTTGCCAATAATAGCTTTGCTCTTATCAACGGCAGATAAACGTTTTTGAAAATTGCAACAGGGCGCTTATTGAGAGACGGCGCAGCAAGTGTCAGGCATTTTGATAAGGTTACAGCGACGCAGCCACGGTTGGCTAGCATTGTAGCTTTGCAGATACATTTACTTGAAAGTGATGATAATTTGATGGCAAAACGACAATTGAAAGTGATATCGCTATTGATATCAATCAGCGTAATCAGTGGATGCACGGTGTTTCCTGGAACCCATTTATCGACCAGTGGAAAAGAAGTCGTAAAACAAGAAGATGCTGACTTCGACATTGATAAGCTGGTTAATATTTACCCTATGACGCCTAAGCTGCTGGATTCGTTGCGTCCTGCGAAAGTGATCGCACAGTCCAATGAGCAATTGGATGCGTCGCTGAGCAAATATGAATACCGGATTGGTGTGGGTGACGTTCTTAACGTGACGGTCTGGGACCATCCTGAGTTGACAACGCCGGCTGGTCAATACCGCAGCGCCAGTGACACCGGTAACTGGGTGCATGCCGACGGTTCAATTTTCTATCCTTATATCGGCAAGGTGAGCGTGGTAGGCAAAACGGTCACCGAAATCCGCGATCAAATCGCCAGGAGACTGGCGCAATACATTGAAAGCCCACAGGTTGACGTCAATATCGCCGCTTTCCGTTCTCAGAAAGCGTATGTGACGGGGGAAGTCGCCAAGTCGGGCCAACAACCGATCACCAACGTGCCATTGACGGTGATGGATGCCATCAACGCCGCCGGCGGGCTGACCGAAAATGCAGACTGGCGCAATATTATTCTCACGCACAATGGCAAAGAGTCGAATCTGTCTCTGCAAAAGCTGATGCAGAATGGCGATCTGACGCAAAACCACCTGCTCTATCCTGGCGATATTCTGTATATCCCGCGTAATGACGACCTGAAAGTATTTGTGATGGGGGAAGTCAGAACGCCGGCCACGCTTAAGATGGATCGCAGCGGTATGACGTTGACGGAAGCGTTGGGAGCAAGCCAGGGGATAGCGCAGTCCAGTGCTGATGCGACAGGCATCTTTGTTATTCGACCTCTGCATGGCACTCAGGGCAATAAACTGGCGAACATCTATCAGTTGAATATGTCGGATGCGACAGCCATGGTGATGGGGGCAGAGTTCCACCTTCAGCCTTATGACATTGTCTATGTCACTGCGGCGCCGGTCGCTCGTTGGAATCGTCTGGTCACGCAGTTGGTGCCAACCATTGACGGCTTCAACAACCTGACGGAAGGTACGCTGCGTATTCGTAACTGGCCGTAGAGGATACGCTATGTTTGATTCTGTTTTGGTTGTCTGTGTTGGAAATATCTGCCGTTCTCCGACGGGGGAGCGGCTGTTGAAAAAACATCTGCCACAAAAAAAAATCGCGTCGGCCGGTATCGGCGCACTCGTCGGTAAGCCGGCGGATGAGGCTGCGGTGGCGGTGGCGGAAGAGCATGGTCTTTCTTTGGATAACCATGTTGCACAGCAGTTGACCAAGGAAATGTGTCGTGAATATTCGCTGATACTGGTGATGGAAAAAAGTCACATTGAGGCCGTTTGCCGTTTAGCCCCCGAAGTCAGGGGGAAAACCATGCTGTTCGCTCACTGGATGGGGCAGGCTGAAGTTCCTGATCCGTATAAGAAGAGTCACGAAGCGTTTGAGTTTGTATATAACCTTCTGGCTGAAGCTGCGCAGAAATGGGCAAAAGCATTAAATCGTTAACCAGAGATGACAATGATTGATAATAGCAAACTGGGTCCGGCTGCGGGCGCAAGTAATGATGAGATTGATTTAGGTCGGTTGCTGGGAACGCTGCTGGATCATCGGTGGCTGATTATAGGGATTACGACATTCTTTGCCGTGATCGGCATCGTCTATTCTCTGTTCGCAACGCCTGTATACCAGTCGGATGCATTGATTCAAGTTGAACAAAGTTCGGGTAACTCGATCCTCAATAACCTTTCCGAAATGTTACCTACGGCACAGCCTGGCTCTGCGGCGGAGATTGAGCTGATCAAATCCCGCATGGTGCTTGGCAAAACCGTCGCAGATTTGAACCTGAATACGGTCGTCGAACAAAAATACTTCCCGATCTTTGGGCAGGGTTGGAATCGTTTGATGGGGAACGAACCCGGCAAGATAGCCTTGTCGCGTTTGTCTATTCCTTATTCATGGAATGAAAAAGACCTTGAGCTGGAAGTGATTGATAAAAACAGTTTCGCTCTCAGCGTTGATGGTGATGAATTCCTCAAAGGCAAAACGGGTGAGCTGGTCAATCAAAAAGGTGTGACCATGCTGGTCAGCGAAATTGACGCGGCGCCTGGTACGGTCTTCAAAGTGACCAAGCGCAGCGATCTGATGGCTATTAACGCGTTGCTCGCGGCGTTGACGGTTGAAGATAAAGCCAAGGACACCGGCGTGTTGGCGTTGACCCTGCAAGGGGAAGATCCTGAGCTGGTGGGTAAAACGCTCGACAGCATTTCGAAAAATTATTTGCTGCAGAACGTTGAGCGTAAGTCGGAAGAAGCGGCCAAGAGCCTCGAATTTCTGAAAGAGCAGTTGCCGCAGGTGAGAACCTCTCTGGACATCGCCGAAGATAAGCTGAATAAGTTCCGTCAGGACAATGATTCCGTCGATCTGTCGCTTGAAGCCAAGTCTATGCTGGACAGCGTGGTTTCTGTCGAGGCACAACTGAATGAGTTGACCTTCAAAGAAGCTGAGATATCGAAGCTGTACACTAAAGAGCACCCGGCATATCGTGCTTTGATGGAGAAGCGTGGGACCCTGGAAGGGGAACGCGCGAAGCTGAACAAACGTATTAGCGTAATGCCTAAGACGCAGCAGGAAATCTTGCGGCTAACCCGAGATGTTGATGCGGGTAAAGAAATCTACATGCAGCTGCTGAATAAGCAACAAGAGCTTGGGATCACCAAAGCAAGTACCGTGGGTAATGTGCGTATTGTCGATCCGGCGGTGACACAGCCAAAACCGGTTCAGCCACGTAAAACCTTGATTGTTCTGCTGTGTGTGGTATTGGGCGGGATGTTCTCCATCGGCATCGTGGTGCTTAAAACCATGTTGCACCATGGAATCGAGAGCCCTGACGAGTTGGAGCAGCGGGGAATCAACGTCTACGCCAGCATTCCATTGTCTGAATGGCAGCAGAAAAAAGACCGTGAAGTATTGCTGCGCACTCATCGTAAGTCCAATACGCGCGCTAACTCGTTGCTTGCCGTCGGCAACCCGGCTGACCTTGCCATCGAAGCCGTTCGCAGTCTGCGCACCAGCCTGCATTTTGCGATGATGGAAGCGAAGAATAATGTGTTGATGATTTCCGGCGCCAGTCCAAACATCGGTAAGACCTTTGTCAGTATCAACCTGGCGGCGGTTATCGCTCAGGCGGGGCAGCGTGTGCTGGTTATCGACGCCGATATGCGAAAAGGGTATTCACACACACTGCTGGATGCCAATTGGCAAAATGGTCTGTCTGATATTTTGTCAGGCAAAATCGATGCGGCCAGCGCGGTTCGCCCTACGCAAATTAACGGAATGGACTTCATTCCTCGCGGTCAGATTCCACCGAATCCTTCTGAGTTGCTGATGCACAGCCGTTTTGCCGATTTGGTCGAATGGGCGGACAAGCATTATGATCTGGTTCTGATCGATACCCCGCCTATCCTGGCTGTCACCGATGCGGCAATTATTGGCCACCATGTCGGTACGGCGCTGATGATCGCGCGCTTCGGTATGAACACGGTTAAAGAACTCGAGATCAGCGTGCGCAGATTCGATCAAAACGGTATCGAGATCAAAGGCATTATTCTGAACGCCGTTGAACGTCGCGCAAGCAGCTATTATGGCAACTACGGTTACTACCAGTACGAATACAAATCTGGCGGTAAAGACGCGTAATAAAGCAAATCTCCCTTCAAGAGGTTATAAGTGTCTTTATAACCTCTCTTTATCTAAAGCGCCTAGTCTTACGGCGCCGAAATACCTGATAAAAACCGGCTATTATGAATATATTAATTGTTAATACATTATATGCACCATTCAAGGTTGGCGGCGCGGAAGTGTCTGTGCAACTTTTGGCGGAAGAGCTGGTTTCAAAAGGCGATAGAGTTCGCGTAGTTTGTTTACACGATGAAAAGTTCAGAAAGCAGACGGAAATAAATGGCGTTGAGGTGGTTTATTTACCGCTGAAAAATCTGTACTGGCCTTTCAGTAATGAGCAAAAAGGGAAGTTGTCAAAAGTCGTCTGGCATTTGGTTGACAATTTCAATCCAATGATGGGAAAGGCTTTCTCCAGAGAGTTGGATAATTTTAATCCCGATGTGGTACATACCAATAACATCAGTGGCTTTTCTGTTGCGATTTGGGACTGTGTCAAAAAAAGGAATATAAAACTCGTCCATACGGCTCGTGATTATTATCTCTTTCACCATAACTGTACGCTGTTTCAACATGGGGAAAATATGGATGTAGGTTCTGCAGCGGTCCAGTTGACATCTATGGTGAAAAAGCGAAAAAGCCAGAATGTCGATAGGTTTGTCGGCATCAGCAAATACATCTCTGCATTGCATCAAGATAATGGCTTTGCCATTAATGCCCGACACAGCCACATATACAATCCGATAAAAAAATGTCATGTTGCCGACCAATCGTCGTCGGTTATCCGGATTGGCTTTATTGGCCGTTTGACCGCAGATAAAGGGTTCAAGGCGTTCTGCGCCAAAGCGTTGGAAATGACGATACCGGGTGAGGTGGAGTTTTACGCTGCCGGGCGTTTTTCCTCCTCCGATGAAGGCCGCGCCTTGCAACTCAGGGCGGAGGAGGCTGGCGTCCATCTGTTGGGGTTTGTGCCGGTAGAATCCTTCCTGGCTCAGATTGATATGGTTTATTTGCCTACACTCTGGAATGAACCGTTTGGCCGAGCAGTAGCGGAAACGGCTGCTGCCGGCAAGCACGTCTTCACTTCTTTCGCCGGTGGCGTTGCTGAAATCGCTGAACATTACCCCAATGTATATCAGCTAAGTGAATTTACGTTGGAAAAACTGCGAATCTTAAAAAATGAGCGCGTCGAGTTTGTTGATGTGAATCCCTTTGACGCCGGGCGGTTGGCTGCGGGTTATCAAGAGGTTTATAAGAGCTGATATGGGATTCTCATCGAAAAAATTCGCAGACTATTTTGTTATCACCTATCTGGTAGTAATTTCAATCAGTGGGGTTATCAATATCGTCGCTCACAATACGACGCGCCTGATACTGCTTTATAAAGATGTCTATTCATTGGCATTACCGGCGTTTTTGCTGCTTTATCTGGCGGCCAATAAGAGTAGAACCGGCCCGGGTTTTAGAAGCTACCTACTGCTGTTTATTGGCATGGTTATGCTTTCCCTGTCATATGTTCTTATTTCTATTCTTAACAGCAATTTTAAAATTGGTAACGTCGTTACGCAATTCCGCTTCGAATTGTTTACCTATTCGTCGTTGCTGGTTGCCGCACTCTTGGTGTGTCTAGAGCCTGAACATCGCATGAAATTGCTGATGAGGCTGATTAAAGTTTACGTCATAGTCACCGTTGTCAATGCTATTTTCGCCATACTGGAAAGCGTGTTTTCAGGTTTGCTTTATGCGCTGACCGGGGTAAGTCCTGGATTGCAATTTACGCAAGTGGGAAAAGATAATGGGCTGATTTTACGTACCGCAAGCGGATTCTTTAGGGCGATAGGTCTTTTTAGTAGTCCTTTTACACTATCTGAGTTTTTATTCTTCGGTCTCATATTAAGTCCATTTGTTAGTAAGAAAAATCGCTTGAGATATATATTGATTGTCTCGGCCGGTATTGTCTGTTCCACATCGAAAACAGCTATAATTATGGCCGGTATTTATTTTGGCTATCTGTTTGTTCGTCGATTCCTATCGTTGAAAGCCAGTTTAGCCAGTGTGGTGCTTGTATGCGTGGCATTGTCATCATTCTTCTACGCAACCATGACGGACATGGGGATCTATAAATCTATCTATTCAAGCGATAATAATTATGCAGAGCAAAGTATTCTGGAAAGGATCTTACTGATTGAAGAAGTGAGAAATAGTGACACCTATTCAATTTTTACCGGAGCAGGTTACGGCGTTAACGGTAATGCCGCGGTCGGTGATGATGCTGCGCTGCCGTTGGACAGTATCTATATCTTCTTGCTTTCCAACTATGGCGGAGTGGGAATTTTCATCTTCTTACTTGCTGCGTCAATTATTTTACTGAAACTGTATAATAAAGTCCGCTATGGACAGTTCTACACGGGCGTGTTCCTGTATTGGATGATTTCGCTATCTATCAACTTAGTTTATAACAACCCGATTACTAATTATCCAGGGTATGTTTTCTCGATTATTATTTCTGCTTTGCTTTTGTCATTTAGACAAGATGAGTTTTCTAAGGTGGCTGATGCCCAAAGGCTCCAAGCGCAGACACGATAAGCTTGAATTGTATAGTGGCGTCGTCATAGAGGTATATATGATTGTTGTTAATGCACGATTTCTCACACAAGAGTTAACAGGGGTGCAGCGCTTTGCTGAACAGATTAGCCTGGCGCTACGGGAACTACGCGACGATATCGTTTTTGTTTCACCTGGTGACATAAAGAATACGAAGGCTGCTGAGTCGCTCAATGTAAAGGTGGTTGGACATCGAACCGGGCATCAATGGGAACAACGAGACCTGCCAAAATATCTGAAAGCCAATGGCAATCCATTGTTGATCAATTTAGGGAATACTGCGCCGCTGTGGTATAAGAATAAGGTCGTGACTCATCATGACGTGACTTATAAGAAATTCCCGCAGAGCTATTCTAGAAAGTTTCGGTTGATGTATAACCTGCTGATTCCCATCATGCTAAAAAACAGCCGTGCACTATTGACCGTTAGTGAATTTTCTAAAAAAGAAATTACGACGGCTTATGGTTACAATCCGAAAAATACCTTTGTGATCGCCAATGCTGTATCCGATCTTTTTTCTCGCAGAAGTGTCGAGAGTGCCAGCAATACTGATGAGCGTTTTCTGTTGGCGGTTTCTTCGCCTAACTATCATAAGAACTTTCATGGTTTACTGGCCGCTTTTTCTGCCGCATGTCAAAATACGGATGTTAAACTTAAGATTATCGGTGGAAAGAATAAGAATTTTTCAGGCATGGATTTCTCTGGCAATGATGAGAACGCCATGAAGAATGTTGAATTCTTAGGGCGAGTCACCGATGAAGAGTTGGTGGCGATTTACCAACGCGCTTTAGCGTTTGTTTTTCCTTCGTTCTATGAAGGCTTTGGTATTCCTCCATTGGAAGCCCAAGCTTGCGGATGTCCCGTCGTTTCGTCGAACCAGGCCTCCTTACCCGAAGTATTGGCGGATAGTGCCCTGTATTTTAACCCGTATAAGCATCAGGAAATGGTTGATGCACTGAATAGAATTATCAACGATGAATCGTTGCGCGAACAGCTCAAAGAGAAAGGGTACAACAACATCGGTCATTATTCCTGGCTTGAATCGGCCAAGAAGTTGGAAAATATTATCACTCAGTTGAGATAGCGCTAGGGTATTAGGCATTCGGTAATTGTAGAACGTTATTATGAAATTACGGATGCCTGGCATATCTGAAGAGACGTTGAGAAGATATCATTCAGCGATTCAGAAAAGCCGAATCATTAGTGAAGAGTATTCTTGTATTGGGATTTCAAATTTAAGGTGAGTTGGGGAGAGGTATGTCTGAACAGAAGTCGTTAAATGTCGGGGTCGTAGCCGATTGGTTGGTGACCTACGCAGGGGCTGAGCGCGTAATAAAAGAGTTTATTGACATATATCCCGATTCTACTCTCTATTCCGTGGTCGATTTTTTGTCGGATGCCGCTCGACAACAGATTCACAACAAGCATGCCACAACCACATTCATACAAAATCTACCGAAAGCCAAGACCAGCTACCAAAAATATTTACCTCTGATGCCGTTGGCTATTGAGCAGCTTGATGTCTCCTCTCATGATGTCGTGCTATCCAGCAGTCATGCTGTGGCCAAAGGCGTTCTGACTGGACCCGATCAGCTGCATATCAGCTATGTGCATTCGCCCATCCGTTATGCCTGGGATCTGCAGCATCAATACCTGCGCGAGGCTAACTTGATGAAGGGCATGAAAGGGCGGTTAGCTAAATGGTTGTTGCACAAAATTCGCATGTGGGACTATCGTACCGCTAACGGCGTCGACCATTTTATCGCTAATTCACAGTTTATTGCGCGTCGTATTAAGAAAGTGTATGGCCGTGAAGCTGACGTTATTTATCCACCTGTTGATGTGGATCGATTCTTACTTAATGAAAACAAGGATGATTTCTATTTTACGGCGTCGCGAATGGTCCCTTATAAGCGCATGGACTTGATCGTTGAGGCTTTCAGTGCGATGCCTGACAAGAAGCTGATCGTGATAGGCGACGGCTCGGAGATGGCGAAGATCAAAGCCAAAGCGGGCAAAAACGTTGAGATCCTGGGGTACCAGAGCAATGAGGTATTGCAGGATCACATGTCCAGAGCCAAAGCGTTTGTTTTCGCTGCTGAAGAAGACTTCGGCATTACGCCGGTAGAGGCGCAGGCATGCGGGACACCCGTTATCACCTTCGGTAAAGGTGGCGCGTTGGAAACCGTGCGTCCGTTTGGCGTCAGCAATCCTACCGGGCTTTTCTTCTCAGAACAAACGGTCCCTTCGTTGGCCGCTGCCGTAGAGCAATTTGAGAAAATACAGGACAAAATCAGCCCTGTTGACTGTCGTACTCAAGCCTGCAAATTCTCTGCGGAACGTTTTCGCAGTGAGCTGACCGAATACATTAATGCCAAATGGCATGAGTTCAATACCGCGAAAACCATAAAATACTGATCGGTGAGATTTATTATGAGTAATATTTATCCTGTAATTATGGCTGGCGGTACCGGAAGCCGTTTATGGCCTCTTTCAAGAGAATTATTTCCGAAACAGTTTTTAGCGTTGTGCAGTGAATTTTCCATGTTGCAAACCACGGTCAACAGACTTGATGGGTTGGAGATATCAAACCCGCTGGTGATCTGCAATGAAGAGCACCGTTTTATTGTTGCAGAACAGCTGCGACAGATTACTCGTTTATCCCACAACATTATTTTGGAGCCGGTTGGGCGCAATACGGCACCGGCCATTGCACTGGCCGCGTTGCAGGCGACCGCTGGCGGCGAAGATCCCTTATTGCTGGTTTTGGCAGCAGATCATGTTATCCAGAATGAGGAAGCATTCCGTACGGCTGTATTGCAAGCGGTGCCTTATGCTGAAGCAGGAAAGCTGGCGACCTTCGGGATTGTGCCGACCGGTCCGGAAACAGGGTATGGTTATATCCATAAAGGTGAAAGTATTGATGGGGCGCTTGCCTCTCGGGTGTCCCGCTTTGTTGAGAAACCGAATCTGTCGACGGCTAAAGAGTATCTTGCCAGCGGAGAATACTTATGGAACAGCGGGATGTTCCTGTTTAAAGCCAGCCGTTATCTCGAGGAGTTGAATAAATTTCGTCCGGATATTTTGGCTGCGTGTCGTCAGGCCTTGCTGCATACGGCGCCGGATCTGGATTTTGTCCGTGTCGATCGCGAAGCCTTTATTCTTTGCCCGGATGAGTCCATAGACTATGCGGTGATGGAGCAGACAGCGGATGCCATCGTGGTGCCGTTGGATGCGGGGTGGAGCGATGTCGGTTCCTGGTCGGCGCTTTGGGACATCAGTGCGAAAGATGCAAACGGCAACAGCACCTTTGGTGATGTGTTGCAACATGATTGTTCAAATAACTATATTCGTGCCGAACATAAATTGGTCGCAACGGTAGGTGTAGATAACTTGGTTATCGTTGAAACCAAAGATGCTGTGTTGATCTCGAATAAAGATAAAGTGCAAGACGTTAAAGAGATCGTCAATCATCTGAAACGTGGACAGCGTTCGGAATGCAAGCAGCATCGTGAGGTCTACCGCCCATGGGGCAAGCATGACGCCATTGCGCAAGGCGAGCGTTTTCAGGTACGTAAGATAACGGTTAAACCTGGCGAGAAACTCTCATTGCAGATGCACCATCATCGTTCAGAGCATTGGGTGGTCGTTTCTGGTACCGCCAAAGTTATAAAAGGCGGTGAGACGAAGTTTGTAACTGAAAACGAATCTATTTATATTCCATTAGGTACTGAACACTCATTAGAGAACCCAGGGAAAATTGCATTGGATTTGATTGAAATTCAATCCGGCTCTTATTTGGGTGAAGACGATATTATTCGCATTGATGATAATGGAAAATACAAATAACGGTGATGTGTCTTAAGCGTGACATGTTTTCGTAAATTTTTTTGGTAAGGATTTTTAGATGACTCAAACTTTAACTTGTTTCAAAGCATACGACATTCGTGGCCGGTTAGGTGAGGAGTTAAATACGGATATTGCCTATCGTATCGGTCGGGCTTACGGTGAGTTTTTGCAACCACGCGAAGTTGTGGTTGGTGGCGATGTTCGTTTGACCAGTGAAGAGCTGAAACTGGCGCTGGCTGAAGGTTTGCGTGATGCCGGCGTTGACGTACTGGATATCGGGCTCAGCGGTACCGAGGAGATTTATTTCGCGACTTTCCATTTGGGTATTGATGGTGGCATTGAAGTGACCGCCAGCCACAATCCTATGGATTACAATGGCATGAAGCTGGTGAGAAGCCAGGCCAAACCGATCAGCGGTGATACCGGCTTACGCGATATTCAGCGATTGGCCGAAGGGAACGAGTTTGCCGAAGTGGATCCCTCTGCGCGTGGCAGCTACCGTAAGATTTCCGTAGAGGATGCCTATATTGAGCACCTGCTAGGCTATATCGATGTCAAAAATCTGAAGCCGCTTAAACTGGTGGTCAATTCCGGCAATGGTGCAGCAGGGCATGTGATCGATGCCATTGAAGCACGTTTCAAGCAACTGCAAGTTCCGGTCGAATTTATCAAGGTTCACCATCAGCCGGATGGTAATTTCCCTAACGGTATTCCTAATCCTCTGTTGCCTGAGTGTCGTGAAGATACGGCGCAAGCGGTTCGCGCGCATGGTGCTGATATGGGCATTGCGTTTGATGGCGACTTCGATCGTTGCTTCCTGTTTGACGAGAAGGGCGGCTTTATTGAAGGTTACTATATTGTTGGCCTTCTGGCTGCGGCGTTTCTGGAGAAAGAAACCGGTGCCAAAATCATTCACGATCCGCGCTTAAGCTGGAACACGATTGATGTGGTCAACGCCAGCGGTGGCGTGCCTGTCATGTCGAAAACCGGCCATGCCTTTATCAAGGAACGCATGCGTAAGGAAGATGCTGTCTATGGCGGTGAGATGAGTGCTCACCACTATTTCCGCGAGTTTTCTTATTGCGATAGCGGCATGATCCCATGGCTCTTGGTTGCCGAATTGCTTTGTCTGAAGAATATGTCCCTCGGACAATTGGTGGCCGATCGCATGGCTGCCTACCCGGCTTCCGGGGAGATTAACAGCCATCTGCAAGATCCTCAGGCATCGATTGATAAAGTCCTGGAATGCTATCGGTCTGATGCGCTGCTGTTCGATCACACCGATGGTATCAGTTTGGAGTTTTCTGACTGGCGATTCAACTTACGGAGCTCGAACACGGAGCCGGTGGTTCGCTTAAACGTTGAGTCGCGGGCGAATCCGTCATTGATGCAGCAGAAAACAGAGGAAATTCTTGCCTTGCTCCGCAGTTAAACTCTGCACTTACGCTATATTGGAAGTTCGGGGCTGTATTGCCCCGGCTTTAGGAATATAGGTACCAGAGAAAACTAACAAAAGGCATCTATACTATGCTAGCGAATAGGCCGTTATCTATGAATGGTTTCCGTCGTGGGAGTTTGCATACCAATGCGTCCCTGACATCAATGTTGCAACGATTTTCCGATATTTTTATCGTTTTTTGCGGGCTCTACTTATCCTGTCTGATTTCAGGAACGCGCTTCGCCATACAACACTGGGTTATGGTCTTAACGTCGATTGTGATATTTCAAATGATCGGCGGCATTACGGATTTTTATCGTTCCTGGCGCGGTGTGCGAGCAGGGTTAGAAATTCGGCTTATTATCCAAAACTGGACGATAAGCTTGGTGATGACTTCGGGCGCTGTTGCATTTGTCAATGATTTTAATAATGAATATATAGTATATATTCAATGGTACTTATTTGTTTGCTGCGGTTTAGTCATTACACGCAGCACTATCCGTTTGATGCTGGGATATATGCGGAATTTAGGATTTAACACCCGTAATATCGCCATCATGGGATCGATGCCGGTTGGTATTCGGCTCGCGGAAACGTTGAGTGATGCGCATTGGATGGGATTCCGGGTACTGGGTATCTATGATGACAGTGCAGAGCCATTGGACAGTGTGATCGAACGCCGTGGTGATTTAGCGCAACTAATTGAGGACGCTAAGTGTGGTCGAATTGATCGTATTTATATCGCGATGCCTATGGAGCAAGAAAAGCTGATCAAGGATACGGTGACTGAACTTTCCGATACCACGTGTTCCGTGATGCTGATTCCAGACATATTCACCTTTAATATGTTGCAGTCGCGCTCGGAAGAAATTAACGGCGTATCCGTTGTCTCGTTGTTTGATACACCAATGAGTGGTATTAACCAGGTGATAAAGCGGGTAGAAGATATTGTTCTCTCCATTTTTATCCTGCTCTTTATTTCACCGGTACTGGTGTTGATTTCAGCCGCAGTGAAGTTTACTTCTCCCGGCCCGGTGATTTTCAAACAGCGCCGATACGGCATGGATGGCAAGGCGATTGAAGTGTGGAAGTTCCGCTCCATGAAGGTAATGGAGAATGGCGATAAAGTCGTTCAGGCGACAAAGGGCGATTCGCGGGTGACACCGGTGGGAGCATTTCTTCGCCGTACTTCACTCGATGAGCTGCCACAATTTATCAATGTGCTGAAAGGCGACATGTCGATTGTAGGGCCACGCCCTCACGCCGTTGCGCATAATGAGCAGTATCGTAAGTTGATCAAGGGTTATATGCTGCGGCATAAAATGAAGCCTGGCATCACAGGTTGGGCCCAGATAAATGGCTGGCGGGGTGAAACCGACACGCTGGATAAAATGGAAAAGCGTGTTGAATTTGACCTTGACTACATTCGGAACTGGAGCGTTTGGTTGGATGTAAAAATTGTTTTCTTGACGATATTTAAAGGGTTCGTCAGTAAAACAGCCTATTAATTACTCTGATGGTAAATTGCCTCATCGGGCTTCCTGTTCAACAGGTTGCCTGGGGGCGTGCAGGAGGTCGCGTTGAAAATCCAGCCTGGTACCACACGTAGCCCCGTAAACGGCTATGCGAAAATAGTAAAAGCATGCGCGGTTGCGGGTGCGTTATTGTTCGGTTCATACGGATACGCGAATGCGTTTGAGGTGGGTGTGAACGTACATTTGCGTCACTACCCCAAACCGACAGACAACTATCTGTCGTTAATCAAGGAGTATGGCTTTACTTCTTTCCGAGCCGGCTATTTGTGGGGATTGGTAGAGCGAACACCCGGTACGATGAACGTCGCAGATCCGTTGACTAAGGAAGATGATGCTTATCAACACGGTCTCTCTCAGTATGGGTTGAATTCTTTACTCATTCTCGCCTACGGGAATACCGCCTATAACGCACCTGACTACCCCACAACGCCTGCGGCTATCGATGGATTTGCCAATTATGCATACTGGACCGCAAAGCGCTTTAAAGGAAAGGTAAAATATTACGAAGTTTGGAATGAGTGGACGGTGGGAACCGGTATGAGTAAAAAAACGGCCATTCCTCCGCCAGAAGTGTTTACAGAGCTGGTTAGGAAGACATCCGCCGCCGTAAAACGCGCAGACCCTGATGCCATCGTTCTCGCCGGTTCGCTTAATCCTCTGGGGCCGGCGGGGCTAAGTTGGTTCGACCAATTGATGAAGCTAGGCATACTTAATGATATTGACGGTATCTCGTTGCATCCTTATTCCTACCGTTTGCCGGACTTAGCGTTAAGAACGCCAGAGGATAACCTCAACGCTATCGATAAATTTGAGCAAAGGGTGAAAGCCTTCGCCAAGAAAAGCGTCCCTGTTTACATTACAGAGATGGGGGTGCCGACTTACAATGGCCCCGGTGGATTAAGTGATGCTGCTGCGGCGCAATACGTTGTTAAGTATACGATGTTGGCTAAATCGCGACCGTATATCAAAGGTATTTGGTGGTATGATCTCATTGATGATGGTGACAACCCGGCAATCAATGAACATCGGTTTGGCTTGCTAAATCGACAGGAACAACCAAAAGCTGCCGCATTGGCTTACGAAAAAATTGCCAAGGTAGCGCGCGATTTCACCGTAAGTGACTACAAAGCATCGTCTGACGGCGTGATAAGTATTGCGTTGAAGGGCAGCGGTAATCAGTATGCGATGCTCTATTGGCAAAAACCGCAAGTGGTGCAACCTTCAGCTCAGGCAAATGGTTTGAGATCATTAATCAGCAGCGCGCCAGTACAGAAGACGAAAGAGTCTGCCGCCCAACCGTTGATTGAGTTAAACAGCCAGAAAACTGTGTTGCAAGGAGATACTCCCGTGTTGATGTTATCCGATAAGCCTATCTCATCGCCGACGCGTTAATATTCTTTTTTACTATTTTGGGCTTTTATTTTTCCTGGATTATGACTGATAAATATTTTTCTCAACATCAGGTGGTTTCTATGCAAATAGATAAACAGGCGAAAACCACCGCTGACAATAAAACTCCTGTTCGTTTGGACTATGTAGACTCGATACGAGGGATTGCGGCTATAAGTGTAGTTATTGCCCATTTTCTGGTGCCGATTTACGGTTACGATAAGTATATTTTTTCCCATGTTTTTGATATCGGTAAAATAGGTGTCGTATTATTTTTTATTATCAGCGGGTTTATCATTCCCTTTAGTTTTCGTCGTGAAAACGGCGGTGTTCAAGCCTTCTTCATCTCGCGCTTTTTCAGGCTTTACCCTGGATATTGGTTCTCGTTGTTTTTGTATCTTGTTGTTTCTTATTGCTTTGGTGAGCAGTTCCCCTTGCGGCAAATTTTGGCCAACATCACCATGTTTCAAACGGCTTTACACGTGAAAGATATTGTCGGCGTATATTGGACGCTGTTTATTGAACTGGTCTTTTACATCATGTGTGTATTTGCCTTCATTCTGGGATTACTCAACAAGGTAAGATTCAATTTTATTTCTGCGCTTGTCATGT
Organism: Serratia sp. B501; assembly: GCF_051172315.1. Taxonomy (NCBI): domain Bacteria; kingdom Pseudomonadati; phylum Pseudomonadota; class Gammaproteobacteria; order Enterobacterales; family Yersiniaceae; genus Serratia; species Serratia sp. B501. The sequence goes on along the minus strand of NZ_JBPIZB010000002.1, from coordinate 190,043 downwards.
TAGGTGTTGCTCTGGCGATGGGAGTTGCCAGGCATAAACTGGATGCTGCGTTTCCTGTCGCTCTGCCGCTTGCATTGTCACTCATGATGTTTGGCGGTTTATGGCGTTCATATTTGTTGGAAGGCGATCTATTCGCTAAAAAACAGGCGATTTACTATATCGCGATTTTTGCTTGCGTCATTCCGCTAGTCAGTTTCTATTCCTATGGTTCGGAGCCCGGGCATACGATGAGATATACTTTGACGTATTATTTCAGCATGCTGCTGTTCATCCTGTTGACAACGCGGCTAAAAATTCATAACAAATTCATGGTGCTCATGGGTGTTATTAGCTACTCTATTTATCTGATTCATCCTAGCCTGTTGATTGTATTCGAACATCTGACAGCTAATTTCGATAATGGCGCTCGCTATTTTTGGGGGAGCGTCGGGGCGACTTTAACTTTGCCGGTTTCATATTTGGTATACAAATATATCGAGTTGCCATCGATCCACTTTGGCAGAAGAGTTAAGTCCAGCTTGGTCAAAGCGATGCCTCTCTGAGCATGTTTGCTGCAATTACCTGATTCATTTCTACAGGTATTATCTATGGGCATCTTCATCACCATCGATGAAGATGCCTTTTTTTATGCCTGTTTCCCGCCTTCATCACCGCGCTCCAACTTTTCAACGCTCATGTAATATCTTTATTCTTCAATGAGATAGTTTTTATCTTTATATCACTTATGCCCCTATCCCCCATCCCTCCGCGGCGACTAACCGGCATTGCACGTCTGAAAAAATCCTCTCTATTTAGTATGGTTTTTCTCTGTCTAACTTAGGTTTGAGCCATCACTGAAGCGATCTTTATATGAAAATGGCAATATCATTGCCATTTTATTCGAAGTTTAAACAAATCATCTTATTAACCATCGCCTTACCGTTAGATGTGCTGCGTTTAATTGACATAACAATAATCTCATTGCGTTCCTTGACAGATCCGGTCATCAGATACTTTACTCAGTAAATAACTATGGGCGCGTTTAGGAGAGTTATTTAGCTGGAATTGATTTTATTGCTATTAATTTGATGTTGAGTTTACAGGCAAGACCAAACTTCTTTAAATTCAGCAGCTAAGCTTATGTTGCTGAACATCGAAAGTTGTGTGGAACGTTCTTTTTACCTTATCTCACTTAGATTAGGAGTTTTTTATGGCTTCTCTAGCATCTCAGCAGCAGGCGGCGGCGATCTACTATTCGGTTTTGGGACGTACTCCGTCTCTGACCGAGATCAACACCTATGGGCAGCAGCTCGAGGGTGGCACACAAACCGCAGCGCAACTGGCACAGTTCTTCATCAGCTCTTCCGGCGGGAATGCGCTCTATTCTGGGAAAACCGACTCGGAAATTCTGCAGATTATCTATACCCGTGAGTATGGCTCTGCCGCCACATCTCAACAACTGACTGATTTCCTGAATGGCAACACCCTGAGTTCGGCGGTTTCCAATGTCGTCAGCGGGTTGCTGAACTACAGCGGTAGCGACGCCACGATATTGGCTCAACAGACCGCATTCCAAAACACGGTTAACACGTTGCTATATCCTTCGACGGCCTCCGCTGCCTTAGGGCAGGGTGCATCGGATATTCAAGCTATTTTGCATGTTATCGGTTCGACCGTGACTGCCGATGCTGTCAACTATTTTGGCGCTAAAATCAATGCCGGGATGACGATCACTCAGGCCGCGGCCGCCAACATTGCGGGACGTTCTTACCTGACTTCGCTGAGTGATGACGCATTTATCGCCCGTCTGTTCCAATTTGGTTACGAGCGTGCGCCATCCTCTGCCGAATCTGCCAGCTTCCTGTCATTGCTGCAGGGGGGCGCGACTCGTGCCGATCTGGTGGTTGATATTATCCAGGCATTGCGTGGCACCGTCGCGGCCGGCGATCTGACGGCGCAGCAACATTTCAATAGCGCTACGACCGTGTACCAACCAGGCCATCTCCCAGGATTGGCGTTCCAGGAACAAATCGCGGCTGTCTACCTGGGCGTTCCGGAACGCGGCGTTGATGCATCCGGTTTAGACACCTGGAGCAAAGCGTTAGCCGCCGGCATGTCATATAACTCATTGATCGGTAACCTGGTTAGTTCTTCCGAGTTCCAACGTAAGGGCGGGCAGTTAACCGGCACTGATTTTATCCAGCATGTTTTCACCGCGGTGCACGGCGTTGCCGCCACGACGGCCCAATTGGCTATTTACAGCGCATTGGGCTCAGACAAAGGGATCATTACCCAAGCGATTATTAATGATCTGCGCTCTTCGACCGCAACGGATGCGGCAACCGTAACTCAACAGCATGCTTTCGAATTCGATATCGGCACCAGCTTGTTGTATAAAACTAATGCCAATCTGTCTGTTACGGCGGGGGGCGGCAACGGCACCGGCACCGTCAATACCGGCGCCAGCCATGCGTTGAGCAATGCGGAGACCGCGGTGTTGACCAACGTGGTGTTGAACGCCAACGCCGCCAGCCTGGTCAACCTGAAGTTCGCCGATCACTTAGCCAACCTGACCATCAACGGCACCAGCGCGGCAACGGTGAATCTGTCTGACAACGGCGCCAGTTCTGGGGTTGCTGTCACCGTCAACAACGGCAACGTGATCCTGAATGCCAGCTCCGGCGCAGATAACGTGGTCGTCACTTCGACGGCAAACATCGCGACAGGTACCGCGCAGTTTAACCTTGGCGCCGGCAACGACAGCCTGCACTGGGCGGGTAACGCCGTCGCCGGCGCGGCGAACACCGTCGCCAATACCGTCAAGGCTGACGGCGGCGCAGGGACGGACTCCATCTCCGCCAACTTCATCACCAAAACCGTGGTGACCAACCAGAACGCCCTGGGCGTTCGTACCAGCACCGTAACCAGTAACGCCAACAACTTCTCGAACTTCGAGCAGATTGATCTGACCGGCTATATCGGCAAGTCTGTCGGTACGCTGATTACGACACCGCTGGTTGGTTCACCGACTACCACTACCGTCACAACACCGACCAACACCTTCGACTTTGGCCTGACCAACGGCACGTCCACGGTGGAAGGCACCACGGGGGGCACTGTCACCCAGAACGCGGCGGCGACCAACCTGGGTGCGCAAGGGTTTGTGATCTCCGGCCTGGCTAACGTCAACGTCATCAACGCCGCCGGCGGCAACGCCGCGCAGCTGGAAGTGAAAGGGGACGCGACCTCCGCCAGTACGCTGAACTTCACCTTCGTGCAGAATGCTACCGATCACTTCAACATCAACTTTGATGCGGTGAGCTCTGCCAACGTGAATGCTGGCGCCATCAGCCTGAACAGCAGCAGCAGCGTTCTGTTGGGGACGGCATTGACGACGGTGAACGTGGCTTCCGGCGGGACCGGTGCGTTCAGCAATATTCTGTCTCTGGCAGGCACCAACGCGCAGGTTCAGAATATCAACGTGACCGGCGACCATGCGTTGAACCTGACCGTGGGCGCGGGCTACAGCAACGTGCGCGACATCAATGCCTCTGCCAATACCGGTGGTTTGAACCTGGATTCAAGCCATGCGGGTACCGGTGACGGTATTATCGTGCAGCTGCTGAAAGCCTTGCCGTTGAGTGCGGCTACCACGGCGCTGCTAACTCCGCTGCTGAACACGCTGGGTCTGAACGGTTACCAATTGACGGTGGAAGGGACGTCGACGACCGACAGCTTCAACGTGCTGGGTAACACCACGCTGACTGGCGGTAACGGAGCGAATACTTACGATCTGAAATCCAGTAACTCGCAGGCGGGGGTCACCATCACCGACTTCAGCACCGCGAAAGACAAGATCGTCGATGCCGCTTCCGGCCTGACCTTGTCCAATACCGGCACTGCGGTATCAGACTACGGTACTCGCGCTGCAGATACGCTGGATGCGCTGTTGGGATCGTTGGTTGGCGGTCTGACCACCGGCGTCGTCGGCCTGTTGGGCGGCATCCTGGGGCTGAGCAATCCAAACTCGCTGACCGGGAAAGTGGGTGTGGCCTCTGTGGTGTTCAGCGGGACAGGTAACAATGCTGACTCCTATGTGATTATTGACAATAACAATAACCACACGCTGGATGCCAACGATACGGTCATTTACCTGACTGGCCAGAACCACCAGCAATTGGTGGATACTCTGCACTACGCCTAAGGGTAAAGTTGCAATAACAAATAGTTCCACATGGAACTATTTTGGATTAAATAATGCGGGGGCGTAATCCCCCGCATGTTTAATTTTGTGAGCGGCGTCATCCTCTCTAAGTTATTCCATTTCGTTATCTTCCCTTCTTGCTTTTATTTTCTCATATCACATTGTTTTATTAGGGTTTTATAAGGCACGGCGATCGGCTTTTTTTTTATAGCTCACCTTGCCGGTTTTCACTTTCTCTACCTATAGTTAACGAAAGTATCTGCAGTCTCGGGCATTTCTTTGGGGTGAGCCTTCTCGGGATAATTCTTTTTTTAGGAATTTCTTTAGGGAGGGGGTCAATGCGGATTGGACTGACAGTGCACATGATGTAAGGGCAGAACGTGAATCAATTTATCCCGCGCAACGAAATTGCGGATGTTATACGTACACGCAGCAAAGTCTTCTGGACCGTTGGTATATTTACTGCGTTTATTAACCTGTTAATGCTGGTTCCTTCCATTTACATGCTCCAGGTTTACGACCGGGTGCTGCCTTCGCGCAATGAAATCACGCTGTTAATGCTGACGCTGATCATGTTGGGTATGTTCGGCATGATGTCCTTGCTGGAATACGTACGCAGCATGGTGGTGATCCGCATCGGCAGCCAGCTGGACATGCGCCTCAATACGCGCATTTATACGGCGGCTTACGAGGCGAATTTAAAGAACGGCTCGTCTGATGCCGGCCAGATGCTGAGCGATCTGACCAACGTGCGCCAATTCCTGACCGGTAGTGCGCTGTTTGCCTTCTTCGATGCGCCCTGGTTCCCGATCTATCTGCTGGTGATTTTCCTGTTTAACCCTTGGTTGGGGCTGTTCGCCCTGGTGGGCTCCTTGCTGTTGATCGCTCTCGCAGTGATCAACGAAGTGGTGTCGAAGAAGCCGCTGGCGGATGCCAGCCGGCTTTCAATCATGTCAGGCAACCTGGCCAGCACGAATTTGCGCAATGCCGAAGTGATCGAAGCTCTGGGGATGCTGCCTAACCTGAAGGGACGCTGGTTCGGTTTACACCAGCGCTTCCTGAATAGTCAGCGTATCGCCAGCGAGCGGGCATCGCGGGTGACATCGATCACCAAGTTTGTGCGTTTGTCGCTCCAGTCGCTGGTTTTGGGGCTGGGGGGCTGGCTGGCGATCGATGGGCACATCACGCCGGGCATGATGATCGCCGGTTCCATCTTGATGGGGCGCACGCTGGCGCCGATCGAGCAAGTGATTAACGTGTGGAAAAGCTGGAGCTCTGCCAAGCTGGCTTATCAGCGCCTGGTGCGCTTGCTGGAACAGCATCCGCCGCGCGGTACCGGCATGTCGCTGCCGCGGCCGGAAGGGGTGATTTCCGTTGAAGGGGTGACCGCCACGCCGCCGGGCTCGAAAGGGAGCGCGGTATTGCATAACGTCAGCTTCGCCGTTCAGCCGGGAGATGTGCTGGGGATTATTGGGCCAAGCGCCTCCGGCAAATCGACGCTGGCGCGTCTATTGGTCGGCATCTGGCCGGTGAGTGAAGGCATCGTGCGACTGGACAATGCCGACATCTACCAGTGGAACAAGGACGAGTTGGGACCCTATATCGGTTATCTGCCGCAGGATATTGAACTGTTCGCCGGCAGCATCGCGGAGAACATCGCCCGCTTCAACGAGCTGGACTCGGAGAAAGTGATTGAGGCCGCCAAGTTGGCCGGCGTGCATGAGCTGATTCTGCGCTTCCCCAATGGCTATGATTCGGTGATCGGCAGCGGTGGCGCCGGGCTTTCCGGCGGCCAGAAACAGCGTATCGGTTTGGCGCGTGCGCTGTATGGCGATCCGTCTCTTATCGTGCTGGATGAACCCAACTCCAATCTGGATGATGCCGGTGAGCGGGCGTTGAACCAGGCCATTACGTTCCTTAAACAGCGCAATAAAACGGTGATCCTGATTACTCACCGCACCAATCTGCTGGCGATGACCAACAAGCTGTTGCTGCTGGTTAACGGGAACGTCAATGCATTTGGCCCAACGCAGCAGGTATTGCAGGCCCTGGCGAATGCGCAAAAAGCGCAGGTGCCTCCGCAGGCGGTGCGTGCGGTGAACTCCGAGCCGGATGAAGGCGATATCCCTAAAACTCAAACTAATTAAGCCGTGAACTCGCCTGGCGGCGCCGTTGCGTCGCCGGCAGTCAAAGGAGTTGGTATGTCTACGCATATTGGCGAGCCGCATGACTCGTACTCAGAACAGATCCCGTTGGATGAGCGTCGTTATACCCGCCTGGGGTGGTTGGCGCTGGGAGTGGGCGTGTTCGGCTTTTTGGCCTGGGCGGCGTTTGCGCCTCTGGATAAAGGGGTGGCGTCGCCGGGCTCGGTAACCGTTTCCGGCAATCGTAAAACGGTGCAGGCTCCGGCCAGTGGCATCATCAAAAATATCGCGGTGAAAGACGGCGATAAGGTGAAAGCCGGCGAGGTGCTGGTGCAACTGAGCCAGGTGCAGGCGCAAGCGCAGGTCGATTCGCTGCGCGATCAGTACTACACCACCTTGGCTACCGAAGGGCGCCTGCTTGCTGAACGGGACGGGCTGGGCAATGTCACGTTTTCCCCGATCTTCGCCAAGATCAAGGATCAGCCGCGCGTCGCGGAGATTATTGCGCTGCAAACGCAGCTGTTCGCTTCCCGCCGCCAGGGGCTGCAAAGTGAAATAGACGGCTATAAGCAGTCGATGGACGGGATCCGCTTCCAGTTGAAAGGCCTGCAGGATTCGCGTGCCAATAAACAGATCCAGCTTTCCAGTTTGCGCGAACAGATGAACAGCATGAAGCAGTTGGCCGCGGATGGATACCTGCCGCGCAACCGCTACCTGGAAATTCAACGCCAGTTCGCCGAGGTGAACAGCAGTATCGACGAAACCGTCGGGCGGATTGGCCAATTGCAAAAGCAACTGCAGGAATCTCAGCAACGCATCGATCAGCGCTTTGCTGATTATCAGCGCGAGGTCAGAACGCAGCTGGCGCAAACCCAAATGGACGCCAGCGAGTTCCGCAACAAGCTGCAAATGGCCGATTTCGATCTGGGCAACACTGCCATCACCTCACCGGTGGACGGCACCGTGGTCGGATTGAATATCTTCACTCAGGGGGGCGTCGTGGGAGCGGGTGACCACCTGATGGACGTTGTGCCCAGCCAGGCGACTTTGGTGGTGGATTCTCGCCTCAAAGTTGACCTGATCGATAAGGTGTACAACGGGTTGCCGGTGGATCTGATGTTTACCGCCTTCAACCAAAACAAAACCCCGAAAATTCCGGGAACGGTCACGTTGGTTTCCGCCGACCGTCTGGTCGACAAAACCAATGGCGAACCCTACTACCAGATGCAGGTCACGGTCTCGCCGGAGGGCATGAAAATGCTCAATGGCGAGGACATCAAGCCGGGGATGCCGGTGGAGGTGTTCGTGAAAACGGGGTCGCGCTCGCTGCTGAGCTATCTGTTTAAACCTATTTTGGATCGCGCTCATACTTCATTAACCGAGGAATAATTTTGATTCATTCAAAACGACAGGCTGCCGGTCTGGTTATCGGCACCCTTTTGTTTGCGATGTCTGCGCCGGTTTATTCGATAGGGATTTTAGACGCATATTCGCTGGCATTAGAAAAGGACCCGACCTTCCGGGCGGCTATAAAAGAGAAAGAAGCGGGAGATGAGAACGAAAATATCGGCAGGGCGGGGCTGCTGCCGAAGGTATCGCTGAACTATCAGAATTCGCCGCGCAACTGGCAGACGCAAAAGTATCCGGCGAGTGACATTTTCGGCAACAGCCTTGGAGAGGCAACCAAGCGACAACAGTATCGCAGCCATTCCAGTTCGATAACGTTGACGCAGCCGCTGTTCGATTATGAGGCCTATGCGCGTTACAAAGGCGGCGTGGCGCAGACGATGATGTCGGATGAACGCTATCGTGGCAAACTGCTCGATCTGGCGGTGAGGGTGATCAGCGCGTATGTCGAAGTGGCCTATGCCAAAGATCAAATCGCCTTGGCCGAGGCGCAGAAAGCAGCTTATAAAGAACAGTTGGCGTTGAACGATCGTCTGATGAGCGCGGGTGAGGGGACCCTGACCGACGTCTCCGAAACGCAGGCGCGCTACAGCCTGGCAGAGGCGCAGGTGATAGAAGCGCGCGACGCGCTGGACGCTGCGCAGCGTGAGCTGGAGGTGATCATCGGCGTGCCGTTGAATCAATTGGATGAGCTGCAGAGCTTACGGCCAGGGCAATTCAAGGTGGCGCCGCTGATCCCGTCGAAGTTTGAAGAGTGGCAAAAGATCGCCCTGGAAAACAACCCAGTGCTGGCCGCCTCGCGCCATGGCGTCGATGCGGCGAAATACGAAGTGGAGAGAAACCGCGCCGGCTTTATGCCGAACGTGCAACTTTACGCTTCGCATTCGGAAAACGACTCCAGCAGCGATAACACGGTTAACCAGAAATATCGTACCGACAGCATCGGCGTGCAGGTGAGCCTGCCGATTTACTCCGGCGGCGGCGTGGCGGCCTCCACCCGGCAGGCCGCGGCGCGCTACGGCCAGGCGATGGCCGAAATGGACACGCAAGTCGGCACGACGCTGAACGATCTGCGCAAGCAGTTCAATCTGTGCATCAGCAGTCGTGCCAAACTGGCGGCCTACGAATTGGCGGTGAAGTCGGCGACTACGCAGGTGACGGCGACCCGGCAGAGCGTGTTGGCGGGGCAGCGCGTCAACGTCGATGTACTCAACGCCGAACAGCAGCTCTACAGCGCCCAGCGCGATTTGGCTTCTGCTAAATACACTTACATCAAATCCTGGATCACCCTATTGAGTGACTCCGGCACGTTAGACGAGAAAGATGTACTGCGCGTGGCGCAGTATTTTGCCCGTAATCGCTAGAGGTTATTCCACTATAAGCATGACTCTGAAAGAGCAGCGTTAAGCTGCTCTTTTTCAATTTCATGCGTGTATTTCTCAGGTTGTGTTTACTTGTTTTTTATTTGATTCATAAAGAATGTCTGCTTGGGCTTGGGCTTGGGCTTGGGCTTGGGCTTGGGCTTGGGCTTGGGCTTGGAATGCGGTCATGCTCCTGAGAGGGTATCGAATTCTGCCGAAAGATAACGAGAAGCCACCCAAGCGCGATTCCACGCTCACCCCCAGGAAAAGGTGATGCTGCAGTTAACCCTTTATCGCTCAAGAGGCGCACATACCGTTTTCGCTTCATGCGTGAACCATTGAGCTGTATTATGCGTTTTGTCATCAATGGATGGTTTGCGTGAACGTCTCATGAAACAAACGGTCTTCTTATAGAACGAGTAACTATGCTTCGATGCTATCGAAGCGTAAGGGGTTGATATGGCAATTTTAGTTACCGGTGGCGCTGGTTACATCGGATCGCACACCGTGCTATCGCTTCTGGAGCGTGGCGAGGACGTTGTGGTGCTGGATAATTTGTCCAACTCATCTGCGGAGTCATTGCAGCGCGTGGAGAAACTGACGGGGAAAGCCGCGGTGTTTTATCAAGGCGATGTTCAGGATACTGAATGCCTGCATCGTATCTTCGGCGCGCATGATATCACTGCCGTGATTCACTTCGCCGGCCTCAAGGCTGTTGGAGAGTCAACGCGCAAACCGCTTGAGTATTATCAGAATAACGTCACCGGCACGCTGGTACTGTTGGATGCTATGCGCCGTGCCGGCGTACATGATTTCATCTTCAGTTCCTCCGCCACTGTCTATGGTGCCAATTCGCCGGTGCCTTATGTTGAAACGACACCGATCGGCGGCACGACCAGCCCTTATGGCACGTCTAAGCTGATGGTGGAGCAGATCCTGCAGGATTTCGCTAAGGCTGAACCGCAGTTTTCGATTATTGCCTTGCGTTACTTCAACCCGGTCGGCGCTCATGAATCGGGTTTGATCGGCGAAGATCCTAACGGTATTCCCAATAACCTGCTGCCTTATATTTCGCAGGTGGCTATCGGCAAACTGGAGAAGTTGGGTATTTTCGGTGGTGACTATCCAACAAAAGACGGCACGGGCGAGCGCGACTATATTCACGTTATGGACTTGGCCGACGGTCATCTCAAAGCGATGGATCATCTGGCGAAGATCAGCGGATTTAAGGCTTATAACCTGGGGGCTGGTGTAGGGCACTCGGTGTTGGCGATGGTTCAGGCATTTGAAAAAGCTTCCGGCGTAACGATCCCTTACCAAATCTTGCCTCGCCGCGACGGCGATCTGCCTGCTTTCTGGGCGAACGCGGATCTGGCATATCAAGAGCTAGGATGGAAAGTACGTCGGAATATTGATGACATGATGCGCGACACTTGGAACTGGCAGAAGAAAAATCCGCAAGGGTATAAGTAAGAAAACTGATATAAAGTTAAGCAACGAAAAAGCCCACATCTCGATGTGGGCTTTTTCGTTGTTGGTCATGAAGATACCGGGGAGTACTTTTTTTGTAATTAATAATCATTCTCAATTAACCAGTGTTTTTATTAGCGTGCTTATTAAATTTTGCTTTTTTTGGCCACTCTTACCCTGCGGTAGCAAAAATGGCACCTGGCGTCAGGAGGTTTTTAGGACAAGTTTGAAAGCATGAATGGTTTATTTTTTATTGTTATTCAGTGTGTTAGGATTTTTCTTGGTGGCTGGCGGTTACTGCATAGACAAATGACGTTTTGTCTATGTGGCGTTAATGTATTAACTTCCCACATGGGTGTATAATTCAGCCCGAAGAAAATAGAGGTCTCTTGGTTGCATAACCAAGGACGGCGATAACGTCGAAATGTTATCGCGATAATTTTGACATGTTGCATTAATGAAACTGAAGTCGTTGGGAGCCCCCACAGATATGCTGAAAGCTGTCATTCCCGTTGCCGGTCTTGGTACCCGCATGTTACCGGCCACTAAGGCGATTCCTAAGGAAATGCTACCGGTTGTCGACAAACCTCTTATCCAATACATCGTAAATGAATGCGTCGCCGCCGGTATTAAAGAGATTATTCTGGTTACGCACTCGTCAAAAAATGCTATTGAAAACCATTTTGACACCTCGTTTGAATTGGAAAGCATGCTGGAGTCACGCGTTAAGCGCCAACTGCTGGAAGAAGTTCAGTCTATCTGTCCGAAAGGCGTGACCCTGATGCATGTGCGGCAGGGGCAATCCAAAGGGTTGGGCCATGCGGTACTCTGTGCCAGACCCCTGATCGGTGATGCGCCGTTTGCCGTGTTGCTGCCGGATGTGCTGATGGACGACATCGCCTCTGATCTGACGAAAGATAACCTCGCCAGCATGATCGCTGAATTTGAAGCGCACGGTCGCAGCCAGATCATGGTAGAACCTGTGCCAGAAAAAGACGTGTCCAAATACGGCGTGGTTGATTGTCGCGGCGTGGCCGTGGCGCCAGGCCAAAGCGTGCCGATGCATGCGATCGTCGAAAAACCCTCGCAGGAAGAGGCTCCTTCAAATTTGGCTGTCGTTGGCCGCTATGTTTTGGCTGCTGATATCTGGCCGCTGCTGGAAAAAACGCCTTATGGCGCTGGCGGTGAGATCCAGCTTACCGATGCTATCGCCATGCTGATGGAGCAAAAACCGGTTGAGGCTTTCGCCATGGTTGGGCGTTCGCATGACTGCGGTGATAAATTAGGTTATATGAAGGCCTTTGTTGAGTATGGTCTTCGTCATCCGACGCAGGGTGAAGCATTTTCTGAGTGGTTAAAGGGGATGTTGCAGGCTTAAGCGTCTGCTATACCTGACGAATCCAGCCGATTCCTAAAGTAAAATGAATTGGCTGGATGTAGCTTGAGGGCAGGTTACACGCGCTCATCGCGCTGTGTAGCGAACTGGGTGCAGGAAGTTTTCCCGGTTATGAAGTAAAATCAACAGGTTGTTTTAAGTGTGCTCTGGTTGCCGCAATGCCAGGGGCGGTAGCGTGGTTGCGATTAGTTCAGCAACGCATTCTACCCGTCATGCCATCTGGCTACGCTGGACCTGAAGACGTACGGCCATGTTTCATCTGTCAGGGAATTTCAATCTTAAATCGAGTTTTTATATGAAGTATAGCTTAGGTTATCTTTGGGATTTGGCTTCGGTCATCACAGAGAAAGAATTAAAAGTAAGATATAAAAGCAGCTTCTTTGGCTATTTATGGTCAATTGCTAATCCATTACTCTTTGCTATGATCTATTATTTTATTTTTAAATTGGTCATGCGGGTTCAAATACCAAACTATACCATTTTCATTATTACAGGCCTGTTCCCTTGGCAGTGGTTTGCCAGCTCAACGACTAACTCCTTGTATTCGTTTATCGCAAACGCACAGATCATCAAAAAAACCGTATTTCCGCGTTCGGTCATTCCTTTTAGTAATGTCCTGATGGAGTGTCTGCATTTCCTCTGCACGATTCCGGTCATTATCTTCTTTCTCTATGTCTATGACATGCGTCCATCAATTGATTGGCTTTGGGGGGTTCCGCTTATCGGCATTGCGCAGATGATGATGACCTTCGGGATCGCGATGATGTTATCGACGCTGAATCTTTTCTTCCGCGATCTGGAACGTTTCATCACGCTGGGTATCATGCTGATGTTCTACTGCACGCCGATTTTGTACTCCGGTGATATGATTCCTGAACAATATCGCTTCCTGATTGATTTTAATCCACTGGCTAACATGATACTGAGCTGGCGTGATCTTTTTATGAATGGCGTAATTGATTATCACCAGATAGGCATGCTTTACGGATATGCGTTGCTGTTCATTATCATTGGTGTCAGCATTTTCAATAAGTTGAAGTACAGATTTGCAGAGATATTATAATGAGCGTAGCTATAGAATTTAAAAATGTGACTAAGCGCTATCCATTATACCATCATATTGGATCTGGCATTAAAGAGCTGATTTTTAACCCGCGTCGTGCACTAAGCTTACTGAGCGGTCGTAGTTATCTGGCGATTGAAGATATCAGTTTCCAGGTTAAAAAAGGCGAATCGGTTGCGCTTATTGGCCGAAACGGTGCGGGGAAGAGTACGTCGCTTGGTTTGGTCGCCGGTGTGATGAAACCGTCATCCGGTTCTGTTCATGTAGTTGGCCGTGTGGCTTCGATGCTGGAGTTAGGCGGTGGGTTTCACCCCGAGCTGACTGGCCGTGAGAATATTCGACTGAATGCGACGCTGTTAGGCCTTCGTCGTAAGGAGTTGAAGCAGCGTTTGGATAAAATCATCGAGTTCTCCGAGCTGGGTGAATTTATTGACGAGCCCATCCGAGTTTACTCCAGCGGTATGTTGGCGAAGCTGGGTTTCTCTGTCATTACGCAGGTTGATCCAGATATTCTGATTATCGATGAGGTTTTGGCAGTCGGGGACATCTCGTTTCAACGCAAATGTCTCGAAACTATTAATGAGTTCAAGAAGAAAGGGGTGACAATTCTTTTTGTTAGCCATAATCTTCGTGATATCGAAAAAATTTGCGATAGAGTCATCTGGATAGAAAACCATAAGATGAAAGTTATGGGTGAGGCTCATACTGTTATAGCGCAATATAAAGAAGCAATGAGTTGAAATTCATAACCGTGATTGCCAGGTAGTGCAAATGCAGAATATTAAAATATATACGTGTCATCACAAGCCTAGCGCTTTTCTCGACTCAAAGTGGATACAACCAATTCATGTCGGTAAGGCTAATAGTCTTACCGAGATTGGATGCCTTGGTGATGATACGGGTGATAATATATCGTTCAAAAACCCATTCTATTGTGAGTTGACTGCGCATTATTGGGTATGGAAAAATGCAGAGCCAGCCGACTATGTTGGGTTTATGCACTACCGGCGTCATCTAAATTTCTCTAACGATCAGCAGGCCCCGGAGGACCGATGGGGCGTGGTGAGTGCTGAGAAGGTAAGTCGAGAATACCAAGATAAATTTGGTTTGAATGATGAAACGATTCCTCTTTGTCTCGAAGGCGTCGACATTATTTTGCCTAAAAAATGGGATGTTGGTGCTGCAGGTAGCAAAAATAATTATCAGCATTATAAAATCTCTAACCACTTGCATATCGAAGACTATGATGCCGCATTGACCGTATTGGGAGAGCTTTATCCCGAATATATCACTGCCGCAGAAAAATTTAACCAAGCCTCAGATGGTTATTATACGAATATGTTCGTGATGAGAAAGGACATCTTTGAGGACTATTCAATCTGGCTCTTTTCTATTTTAGATAAGTTGGAAGAGAGGCTGAGGTTTAAAAACTACAGCGATCAGGAAAAGCGAGTTGTCGGCCACATTGCAGAACGGTTACTTAACATTTATGTTGGTCACAAGCGAGAAGTTGGCACCTTAAATATTAAAGAGCTGCAGAGAACCTTTATTCAGAATGAAACCTTCTCGGCGACGCTGGAACCTGCATTCTCTGATAATAATGTACCGGTTGTCATTTGCTTCGATGATAATTATGCGATTAGCGGGGCTGCATTAGTCAACTCTATCATTAAGCATGCTAATCCTCTTTTGAATTATGATTTGGTGGTGCTTGAGAACGGAGTGTCTCAGGCGAATAAGCAACGTTTCTTCTCTCTGCTTGCTGAGCATGACAATATCAATCTCCGCTTCTTTGATGTTAACGCTTTTTCAGAGATAAAGAATGCGTTTACGCGTGCACATTTCAGTGCTGCAACCTATGCACGTTTGTTTATTCCTCGGCTGTTTGCTGAGTATGAAAAAGTGATCTTTATTGACTCGGATACTGTAGTCGAGAATGATTTAGCAGAGTTACTCGATATCCCGTTGGCCGATAACTTGGTTGCGGCGGTAAAAGATATCGTGATGGAAGGGTTTGTTTTGCTTGGCGCCATGTCACAATCCAGTGACGGAGTGATGCCGGCGAAGGAGTACCTTTCTTCTTCATTGGGTTTAATCAATCCAGATGAATATTTCCAAGCGGGAATATTGGTATTTAACATTGTTCAGATGAATAAAGAGAATACCTTTTCCAGCCTGATGGAGGCGATGCAGGGTAAGCAATACTGGTTCCTCGATCAGGATATTATGAATAAAGTTTTCCATGGCCGCGTACATTATTTGCCGTTGGAATGGAATGTCTATCATGGTAACGGTAATACAGAGACATTTTTCCCCAATTTGCCATTTTCGACCTACATGCGTTTCCTTGAGGCGCGTCGTAATCCGAAGATGATTCACTTCGCTGGTGAGAATAAACCGTGGAATACGCGTTACGTTGATTTCTTCGATAATTATCACAAGAATATACTGAATACGCCCTGGGCTCCGGAGCTTTATGCCCGCTTGCAAGGCGAGAGGAAGGATTCGTCACCCGTACGTAAGAAGAGTGGGGCACCGATATTGAAACGCTCCATAATGTTTATTCTTAATCGTGTAGCGCCGAAAGGGACAACGCGGCGTAATGCAATGACCAAATACTACTACAAATTTAGACAGCTAATTCGCGGATCATAAGATGATGAACAGTAAGAAAATTTTAATCGTTGGAGCAGGCTTTTCCGGTGCGGTGATCGGGAGAAAATTGGCTGAGCAAGGCCATCAAATTCATATTATCGATCGCCGTACTCATATCGCTGGCAACTGCTACGACGCTCGGGATGAAAAGACGGACGTGATGGTGCATACCTATGGTCCGCATATTTTCCATACCGACAACGAGCAAGTCTGGAACTTTGTGAATCAGTACGCCACAATGATGCCTTATGTTAACCGCGTAAAAGCGACGGTAAACGGCCAGGTTTTCTCGCTGCCGATCAATTTGCACACCATCAACCAGTTCTTCAAAAAAACCTGTTCACCAACGGAAGCGAAAGCCTTGATCGCCGAGAAAGGCGATTCCAGTATCACCGATCCGCAATCGTTCGAAGAACAGGCGCTGCGCTTTGTCGGCAAAGAACTGTATGAAGCCTTTTTCAAAGGTTACACCATCAAGCAATGGGGCATGTCCCCGGCACAGTTGCCGGCTTCGATTCTGAAGCGTCTGCCTATTCGTTTTAATTATGATGATAACTATTTCAATCATAAGTTCCAGGGGATGCCGAAAGACGGTTATACCAAAATGGTGGAAGGTATTCTGGATCACCCGAATATCTCGGTGACGTTGGATACCCAGTTCCAAATGCAGGATCGTGAGGGCTACGATCATGTGTTTTACAGCGGTCCGCTGGATGCGTTCTATGACTTCCAGTTTGGGCGCCTCGGCTACCGTACGCTGGACTTTGAGAAATTTACCGTGGAAGGGGATTATCAAGGCTGTGCGGTGATGAACTATTGTGAACAGTCGGTACCTTATACTCGCATCACCGAGCATAAGTACTTCTCCCCTTGGGAACAGCACGAAGGGTCGGTTTGCTATAAAGAGTACAGCCGCACTTGCGAAGAAAATGATATCCCTTATTACCCGATTCGTCAGGTCGGTGAAATGGCATTATTGGAAAAATACGTCGATTTGGCCGAAAAAGAACATGACATTACCTTCATTGGCCGCCTGGGTACGTATCGCTACCTGGATATGGACGTGACCATTGCCGAAGCACTGAAAACGGCTGAAACCTATCTGGCCAGTCTGGAGCAAGAAAACGCTATGCCAGTATTCACGGTCAGCATCAGATGAGATGTTCGGCGTTAATTGTTACATTCAATCGCCTGGAAAAATTGAAACAATGTTGGGCGGCAACCTCTGCGTTGCCGTTTGATGACATTGTCATTGTCGATAACGCGTCGACCGACGAAACGCAGTCGTGGCTACACAGTATCGAAGATAGCCGTTTGCACGCCATACGCGCTGCGCAAAACGACGGCGGCGCAGGCGGGTTCAGGCTCGGAAGTGAATATATTGCGAGTAAGATAGACACCGACTGGGTGTTTATGTTCGATGATGACGCTTATCCCGATCGCACATTGTTGACACGTTTCGCTGAATTGGCGCAACGGTTCGACTATGAGGCCTACTGTTGCCGAGTCCTGGATAGACAAGGGACGTTATGCAAAATGAACGTACCTTTCAGCAAGATGCCTACGTCGTTGGTAAACACGTTGGGTTATATCGCCAGACCCGAACGTTACATCCCCGCAGAGCTTAAGCCTGCGGATGTCGTGACTTTCTCATTTGTTGGTGCAATAATACGCAAAGACGTTTTAGCCGCTAACATTGAGTACATTTGGCCAGAACTTTTTATTTATTATGATGATCTTTACTTCTCTTACAGGTTGAGTCAACAAGGGTATCGGTTCCGGTACTCACCAGAGTTGGTATTTCTGCACGATGTGCCTGCTGGCCAGGGGGGGATAAACCCGCCCTGGAAAGTCTACTATCTGGTCAGAAACCTGCTCCTCTCAAGGATGCTTTTCAAAAAACATGAAAGACCTTACTCACTCGGAGCTATCGTGTTACGTATTGCAAAATATTTACTTTCTTTTACCTCTCAAGGCAAAAAAGGTGAATATATTAAATACGTAGTGCGCGGTATTGTTGACGGTATATCACGTAAAAATGGTAAACAACATTAGCCGGTAAGAGTTAAATGAAAAAGATTTGTTATTTTATCAACTCAGATTGGTACTTTGAACTGCATTGGGTTGAAAGAGCGCTGGCGGCTCAGGCTGCTGGCTATGAAATCCACGTTGTTAGCCACTTTGTGGGAGACGACATTCAGCAAAAGTTGGCAGATAAAGGTTTTATCTGCCACGATTCATCAGTATCTGAGCTGTCCATCAACCCATTCAACTTCTTTGGTTCATTGGCCAAGGTATGGTCGTTGCTCAAAAAAATTGACCCAGACGTACTGCATTGCATCACTATCAAACCTTGTTTGATGGGGGGGTTCTTTGCGCGTTTTTACAACAAACCGATTATTCTGGGCTTTGTCGGGCTTGGGCGTGTCTTTATGGAAGACAAATTGTCAATGAACGTCATTCGTTATCTGACGTTACATTCGTACAATCATATCTTTAAGAACAAAAAATGCTTGCTGGCCTTTGAGCACGAACACGACCGCGATCGACTTCTTGCGCTGACTGAAGCGAAAAAAAGCCAAACGGTTGTTATCGATGGTGCCGGCATTAACCCCGATATTTATCACTACTCGCTAGAAATCAACCGCGAAAAACCGGTCGTCTTGTTCGCCAGCCGATTGCTCTGGAGCAAAGGATTGGGCGATCTGGTCGAGGTGAAAAAGCGCTTGGCGCAGAAAGGCGTTGATTTTGTGTTGAATGTGGCGGGAATTTCCATTGTTGACGATCCGGATGCGATTCCGCTGTCGCAAATAGAAGAATGGCACCAGCAGGGGCTCATCAATTGGTTGGGTCGTTGCAGCGACGTTTACAGCCTGATTGAGGCCTCTAACGTTGTCGCTCTGCCTTCTACGTATTCAGAAGGCATTCCGCGTATTTTGCTGGAAGCGTCTTCGGTTGGGCGTGCTTGCATCGCTTATGACGTGGGTGGTTGCCAAAGTCTGATTATTGATGAGTACACCGGCAGCCTGGTGGAGATGCGCAATATCGAGGTTCTGGCAGAGAAGTTGGAGCAGTTGCTTACCAGTCCAAGCAAGCGCGTTGAGATGGGCGTGCGCAGCCGTGAGCGTATCGAGAGCAAATTCGCCTCATCATTGGTTATTGATGACACGTTAAAGCTCTATCAGCGTGCGATCGCAGCCGGAAGTTATTGAGCGTCGTGTGAGCGTGGGGTTTTTCGGTAAAAGGACAGTGGAAAATCCAAATTTGTAAGCAAGAGTCATGGCTGTAACCTAAACGGCTGTTATTGTCGCGATTGTGTAATTTTTGATGGTTCGTAATCTGTTGCAAAGCCTATCGCACCAATCACTACCCACCCGGCTCAATCCTGAGTTAACATGTGTGCCACATCACAAAACCTGCTGGCCGACGTTGCCAGCAGGGTCATCCTCAGACAGGAGTTCCTAAATGTCCAAGCAACAAATCGGCGTTGTCGGCATGGCGGTAATGGGCCGCAACCTCGCGCTGAACATCGAGAGCCGTGGTTACACCGTTTCCATTTTCAACCGTTCTGGCGACAAGACTGACGAAGTAATCGCTGAGAATCCGGGCAAAAACCTGGCGCCGTATTACACCGTTGAAGAGTTTGTCGAATCGCTGGAAAAACCGCGCCGCATCCTGCTGATGGTGAAAGCGGGCGAAGCGACGGATAAAACCATTGCCTCGCTGACTCCGCATCTGGACAAGGGCGATATCCTGATCGATGGCGGCAACACCTACTATCAGGACACCATCCGTCGTAACCGCGAACTGTCCGATCAGGGCTTCAATTTCATCGGCACCGGCGTTTCCGGCGGTGAAGAGGGGGCGCTGAAAGGGCCTTCCATCATGCCTGGCGGCCAGAAAGAAGCTTACGAGCTGGTGGCGCCGATCCTGGAGAAAATCGCTGCGGTTGCGGAAGGCGAGCCTTGCGTGACTTACATCGGCGCTGACGGTGCAGGCCATTATGTGAAGATGGTGCACAACGGCATCGAATACGGCGACATGCAGCTGATTGCCGAAGCCTATTCTCTGCTGAAGCAGGCGCTGAACCTGAGCAACGAGCAGCTGGCCGAAACCTTCGCCGAGTGGAACAAGGGGGAGCTGAACAGCTACCTGATCGACATCACCAAAGACATCTTCACCAAGAAAGACGAAGAAGGTAAATACCTGGTCGATGTGATCCTGGACGAAGCCGCCAACAAAGGCACCGGCAAGTGGACCAGCCAGAGCTCGCTGGATCTGGGCGAACCGCTGTCGCTGATCACCGAATCGGTGTTCGCACGCTACCTGTCCTCGCTGAAAGATCAGCGCGTTGCCGCGTCTAAAGTGCTGACCGGGCCGAAAGTGGCACCGTTCACCGGCGACAAAGCCGAGTTCATCGAGAAAGTGCGTCGCGCGCTGTATCTGGGCAAGATCGTATCCTACGCGCAGGGCTTCTCTCAGCTGAAAGCCGCGTCCAAAGAAAACAACTGGGATCTGCACTACGGCGAAATCGCCAAGATCTTCCGTGCCGGCTGTATCATCCGTGCCCAGTTCCTGCAGAAGATCACCGACGCTTACGCGGCGGACGCCGATATCGCCAACCTGCTGCTGGCGCCATACTTCAAGCAAATCGCCGACGAGTACCAACAGGCGCTGCGTGATGTTGTGGCCTATGCCGTGCAGAACGGTATCCCTACGCCAACCTTCTCCGCCGCGATCGCCTACTACGATAGCTACCGTTCAGCGGTGCTGCCGGCTAACCTGATCCAGGCGCAGCGCGACTACTTCGGCGCTCATACTTACAAGCGTACGGATAAAGAAGGTGTATTCCACACCGAATGGTTAGACTAACGTACTGTAATCATTAAATATTTTAAACCACCATGCTACTGGCATGGTGGTTTTCTTGGCTTTCATTAATTATTCCTACTAGCCGTTTCTGCATTAATTGTTACTACTTCATTTGGCGTCATTCCCTCTGTCTTCAATATTGCGAAATTATCAAGACAGCATATATATGCTGACTCTTTACGACACTATTAGATAGAGAGAAAGGTTCATATTAAGGTTTTTATGAAAAAAATAACCTATCTTGAAGGTTTACGGGGTATATGCTGCTTTATTGTTATTATTGATCACTGCGTCAGTATCTATAAACCAGATATTAGATATACATCGTTTAGCGATATTGGAGGAATGCTGCGGCGGTTAATTGCATGGACACCATTAAATATAGTTTACAGTGGAATTGCACCTGTTTGCATTTTTTTCATTCTAAGCGGTTTTGTTCTTTCGATTAAGTTCAATAAAACCCACGAGGGTAGTGCCATATTCAATGGCGTTGTAAAGAGATACCCAAGGCTGGTTCTTCCTATTTTAGCCTCTATGCTGATGAGTGCATTGCTATATTATATATTGAAGTATACAACTGGCCATGTGATTGAACTCGGTTTTATTCCAGCGATTCTTGAAGCGGTGTATTTCGCGCCTTTCCAACATGTGCCTTTGCATAATTATGCTCTGTGGACTATATCTTTCGAGTTTTATGGATCTTTTATTGTTTTTGGTCTGCTTGCGTTCTTCGGTATGCACCGTAGGCGACTAATATTTTATGCATTGGTCTTCTCTTTCCTTTATGCATGGGGCTCCTTTTATTGTCTCTTCGTCTTTGGAATGATTTTAAACGATTTATATATCGACAATAAATTCAAAATCCATGGAGTGCTGCGTGCACTTATGTTTTTGATCGGCATTGTGCTGGCAACTTCGCCGTATGAACGGGATGGCGTGTATTTATATGGAGGTATCTATAAATACATTGAATACATTTCCGTTGGCTCATATCGAGATACTTATCAAATGCTTATGTTGACAGGAAGTATGCTGATTTTTATGTCGATTTTAGGCAGTAGTTTGAGTGAAAAGTTGCTCGAAAACAAGCTGGCGCAGTTTTTGGGACGTATCTCTTTCCCGTTATATGTCGTACATGTCTGTATACTTAATATTATTGCTGCAATAGCGAAGAGTTATTATGGTGACATACACATGTCTACGTTCATAATGCTATTGTTAGTTACCGTATCAGTGTGCCTGTTGCTTTCTTACTATTTTGAAAAGTATATTGACTTGCCATCAATTAAAATGGCAAATGTATTCGCTAAAAAAATAGCATGATTTTCGCAACCATCAAATATATGGCTGACATTTTTAAGTGGATTCAATGAATGAATAAGGATGCTATGATCGACGTTAATAGTAATACTTCCGCAGCAAGCGAAAGTGTTAAGATTTCGATAATAATCCCGGTATACAATGCTCAGAATTCCATTGTCGCAACCCTGGATTCTATTTTACGTGCGATTAAGAGTACACATGAAATCATCCTCGTCGATGATTGCTCTACTGATAATACTATCTCGGTGATCGAGGGTTATCTTGCTCAGAGAGGAAATATCAAGCTCATTAGGCAAGAGAAAAATCAGGGGCCGGGTGTTGCCAGAGATGTAGGCTTGGCGTCAGCGAGCGGTGAGTATACGATCTTCTTTGACAGCGATGACTTTATGCTGCCTAATGTGGCCGATAATGCCATCGCCAAGCTTGAAAAAGAAAAACTGGACGTTGCCGTAACTCAGTACAATATCGTTTATGGCAAAGCCAAAGAAAGTATTGGCATGTGGGAAGGCGATGAGAAGTTGTTTGAGGAAGTGCGAGTAAAATATGGTGATATCCTTTCTCTGCAAAAGCTACCCGATTTCCTGACGCTAACAAACTATCCTTGGAATAAAATCTGTAGAACACGGTTTTTAAAGGATAATGACATAAAGTTTGGCAGTTTACGTTTACATGAAGATATTTTTCCGCACTGGAAAATATTGATGAATGCAGAGAGAGTTGCCATTCTGAACGATGCAATATGTAATTATATGCTTTGTCCTGAAGGCAGTAATGTGACTAATAATAAAAGTCAGTTACGTATGCAGTGCGTAGATGCTATTGCTGAATTATATGACTATATTAAGTCAGATAAGCGCTATGATGTTTATACAACGAGTTTCTTCTTGTTTAGCGTAAATCTGATTGATTGGGCAAAAGAAAATATAGTTATTGACTTCAAATCAGCACTAGTCTCCAAAGTGAGAGACGTTTTCCTGCAGAGCAGTTACAGTGATCTGCAAAAGGTTTTCCACACAAATAAATATATTCATTCTAAAGTGTGTGAGTATTTAGTTAATAAAAAGGTTTTTTGAGATGACTGCAAAATTATCTATCATTGTCACGTCCTATAACATCGAAAAATACATTGGCGAATGTTTGGACAATGTTCTAGCTCAAACGCTAGAAGATATTGAAATCATTGTAGTGGATGATGGTTCTAAAGATAGCACGCCGAAAATTATCGAGTCTTATGCCGAGAAAGATAAGCGTATCATTCCTATTTTGATGAAAGAGAACTCACCTGGCGGGGTTGCTACCGTTGCTAATATTGGCATGGAAGCCGCTACGGGCGAATTTATTGGTTTTGCCGATGGTGACGATCTTTACGATCCGACAATGTTCGAGAAGCTTTATAACATTGCAGTGGCTGAAAATGCCGATGTCGCGATGTGTAACTTCCTCGAGTTTGAGACAGAAACCGGCATCGAGAATGCGCCGTATGAACCTGCCTGGGCAACATTAGCGAACAAACCCGTTTGGGATATTCGCAGCGTTGAGAACAAGAAGAAAGTTCTCGAATTGTTGCCTGTGCCATGGCGTAAAATTTACAAGCGGAAGCTCATTACCGACAATAATCTGAAATTCCCTGTTGGGAAATACTTCTTCGAAGATAATGGGTTCCATTGGTTTGTCACGTTAACGTCAGATAAAGTCTGCTTTATCGATGAAGTGCTCTGCTATCACCGCCGTAACCGTGCTGGCCAGACGATGATGGCCGGCGGGGATCGGTTACTCGGTGTTTTCCTGCAGCACCAGGTTATTTTTGACTATCTTGAAAAGTCAAAAATGCTGGCGCAATACCGCGAGTATTCACTCAACTGGCTGGTTGGCCATATTGCTTGGGTAAGCCAGGTTCTTACGCCTACGTTTTCCACAGAGTTCTACGAAACACTGTTGCCGCACGTAAAACGCTATCAGAAAGGTGAGATCCAGTCTTACTTGTCTACGCGCTTCTATGACAGAAAAACGGTTGGTCTCGTTATTGCACTGATGAAAGAAAGCAGTGCAGATTTTTCAAAAGTCATGAATGGTTGGGTAGCGAAAACGAAGGCTGAAAAATTACGCTTCAACTACGATAAACTGGGGCCTGGTGGGTTGCTGCATATGCTGGTGCGTATAGGCAAGCACAAGTTTATCGAACGCGGACTACATCGTAAGAGTACGCGGGCTTTGTTGATTGAAAATAATGCAAGATTGGACTCCATTCATTGGCGTTTGTCAGAGTTAGAGAGAATGATCGAGTCTGGGTTTATTCTGCAAGAGCAGAGAATTGCGGAAATAAAAAAGCAGGTTGAAGAGATTAAATAATCAGAAATAGGCCTTATGCGGTAGCATAAGGCTTTTTTCATTTAATCTCCTTCGATTATATGATTATAGGATCAAGCGCGGGAGGTTTCACTGGGGGCCAATGTCATTCTAAAAGTTGGCTTTATTACAATGAACATGGTGGAATAATAATGTCTGAAGTTAAAACGATACCCTATGTTTCGGTAGTTATGCCAGTTTTTAATGCCGAGATTTATATTTTTGATGTCATTGATAAAGTCAGAAAGCAAACGCTGAAAGAACTCGAGATTATTATCGTTGACGATAATTCTACGGATGGTACCAAGGCGATCCTGGAGCGTATTGCCGCCGAGGATGACAGGGTTATATTGCTTTCCGGCATTGAAGGTGGTGGGGCCGGTGCTGCACGCAATGTTGGTTTAAGCCATGCCCGAGGTGAGTTTGTTGTTTTCCTCGATGATGATGATTTCGTTGATGAAAACCTGATGGAAAAAGCCTATTCAATGGCGAAATCGCATGATGCCGATGTTGTCATTTATAGAAGCCAGTTTTACAACGTTCAGCAGGATAAGCATCTGTCGATTCCCTGGTCGATACGCACAGATCTGCTGCCACAAAAAAACGTGTTCTCTTCCATTGAGATCGAGAGGGATTTTTTCAACGCTTTTATTTGGTGGCCTTGGGACAAAATGTTGAAGCGTGAGAGGATATTAGCTGAAAATTTGCAATTTCAGCAAATAAGAACCTCAAACGATCTCTATTTTATTTGTGCGTTCGTTTTGTTATCTGAAAGAATATGTATTCTTGATGATGTATTAATTGATCACACGGTTTCCAGAGAGACATCTCTGTCTAATACCCGCGAAAAGTCCTACCACTGTGCAATTGATGCGTTGGAAGCATTGAGATCCTTAATGATTGAGAGAGGGATCTATGATGGACGAAAAACCGATTTTATCAACTATTCGGCTTCATTTCTCGAGTGGCATTTAAATACCTTGTACGGTAAGGCTTATTTCACATTATATGATGATGTCAGAAGTTATCTGAATAAGCTCGGTGCTAAGTTCGAGGATTTTTACGAAGAAAGAACACAAGTTTTTTTCGACAGTCTTTATCGTTTGTCAGCGGATGAGTACCTCTTTTATTTAAGCCGACGTTTGCAGAATGAAAACGATGAGTTGGTTTCTGCTAATTATGATCTCTCTTCTGCCAATCGTGAGGCCGAGTCGTCTTATCAGATGTTATCTACCTCTTACCAAGACGTTTGCGCCGAGTTCAAACGAAAAGAGGAAGCGGAACATAAGCTACATGCTGAACATCAAGCTATGGAGGCTAAGCTGAGTGCTCTGGAGGCTCGACTCAAAGCCCATGAAGGGGTGATTCTCGAGAAAGGCCACCAATTGAGAGCCGCTGAAAGCGAGATAGAGTCGCTTACGCATCAACTCAGAGAGTGCGAAATGCGCAATCGTGAGATAGTAAATTCTTGGCCATGGCGGCTGATGGCCCTGTTCCGGCCTTCGCGCAAAAACGGAAAAAATTAAGAATCACGTAGTGGGGGCTGGGCTTTGATTCTCTTCTGCTGCTGTTTTCGATGCTTGTGAACAAATAAAAAGCCGCCGAGGTTAACGCCCGGCGGCTTTTTTATTGCGCGTGATTCAGCGTCACGCTTTTTTCTGATGCCGCTCGCGCAGCCGGCCGATCACCGCGCTCAGATCCAAATCCTGGTCCTGCAGTAGCACCAGCAGGTGATAGATCAGATCCGAGGCCTCGTTGGTCAGCTCTTCGCGATCGTTGACCGTGGCGGCCAGCGCGGTTTCCACGCCTTCTTCCCCGACCTTCTGCGCGATGCGTTTGGTGCCGCTGGCGTACAGGCTGGCGGTGTATGAGCTGTCCGGGCTGGCATGCTTGCGCTCCGCCAACAGCTGTTCCAGCTGATAGAGGAACGTCCAGTCGCTGGCGGCCGGGTGGAAGCAGCTGCTGTTGCCCAGGTGGCAGGTCGGGCCGATCGGGTTGGCCAATACCAGCAGCGTGTCGTTATCGCAGTCCGGCGTGATGCTGACCACCTTGAGGAAGTGGCCGGAACTTTCGCCTTTGGTCCACAGGCGTTGCTTGGTGCGCGAGAAGAAGGTGACATTGCCGCTCTGCTCGGTGGTCGCCAGCGCTTCCGGCGTCATGTAACCCAGCATCAGCACTTCGCCGGAAACGGCGTGTTGCACGATGGCCGGCATCAGGCCGTCGGTTTTCTCCCAGTCCAGCTGGTTTCTCTGTTGTTCTGTCAGCACACGCGAATCTCCACGCCTTGTTCGACCAGGAACCTTTTCAGTTCGCCGATATTGATGATTTGTTTGTGGAACACCGATGCCGCCAGCGCGCCGTCGACGTCCGCATCGCGGAACGCTTCCAGGAAGTGCTCCATCGTGCCCGCACCGCCGGAGGCGATCAGCGGCACTTTGCAGACCTCGCGCACCCGACGCAGCTGCTGCAGATCGTAACCGTTGCGCACGCCGTCCTGGTTCATCATGTTCAGCACGATCTCACCGGCGCCGCGGCGCTGCACTTCCTGCACCCAGTCGAG
This sequence comes from Serratia sp. B501, assembly GCF_051172315.1. Lineage (NCBI taxonomy): Bacteria > Pseudomonadati > Pseudomonadota > Gammaproteobacteria > Enterobacterales > Yersiniaceae > Serratia > Serratia sp. B501. Next base: position 163,263 of record NZ_JBPIZB010000002.1, on the reverse strand, counting down.
GGTTTCCCACTGGGTGACGCGGGTGCGGCTCTCGTCGCCGGTATATTGATTGACGTGATACTTGCCGGTTTCACTGTCGAACCAGGTATCGATGCCCACCACGATGCACTGCACGCCAAAGCGATCCGCCAGGCGGCTAATCAGATCGGGATCGGCCAGCGCCGGTGAGTTGATGGAGATTTTGTCGGCGCCGAAAGACAGGATCTGGCTGGCGTCCTCGGCGCTTTTAATGCCGCCGGCGACGCAGAACGGAATATCAATCACCTCCGCCACGCGCGACACCCAGCTTTTGTCCACCACCCGGCCGTCGCTCGAGGCGGTGATATCGTAAAACACCAGCTCGTCCGCGCCTTCTTGCGCATAGCGCTGCGCCAGTGGCACGATGTCGCCGATGATTTCGTGGTTGCGGAACTGCACGCCTTTCACCACTTGCCCGTCTTTAACATCCAGACACGGGATTATCCGTTTTGCCAGCATGCAATCGCCTCCTCAACGCTAAATTTACCTTCCAGCAGGGCGCGCCCGACGATCACGCCGGCAACGCCGCTGCCGCGCAACTGGGCGATGTCGTCCAGATTGCCGATGCCGCCTGAGGCCTGGAAGGCCACTTGCGGATAGCGGCGGCTGATCTCCTGATACAGCGCCACGTTGGAACCGGCCAGCGTGCCGTCGCGCGAAATGTCGGTGCACAGCACGTGTTTCAGCCCGTAGGGCAGGAACTGCTCTACCACCTGTTCAAGCGTGGCGTCGGAGTCTTCCTGCCAGCCGCTGATGGCTACGCGCTTCACGCCCTGCGCGTCGATGCGCACATCCAACGCCAGTACCAGCGCGTCGGCGCCATAGCGTTCGAACCAGCTTTGCACCAACTGCGGCTGTTTCACCGCGGTGGAGCCGATCACCACGCGCGTGGCGCCGGCCTCCAGCAGGGCGCTGACGTCTTGCTCGTTGCGGATGCCGCCGCCGACCTGCACCGGCACGTTAACCCCCGCCAACAGCTTGCGCAGCAGCGGGATCTGGCGCGCCGCCGGATCTTTGGCGCCGGTCAGATCGACCAGGTGCAGCACCTGGGCGCCCTGTTGTTGATAGTCCTGCAGGCGCAGCAGCGGATCGTTGCCGTAGTCGCGCTGTTGGCCGTAATCGCCCTGATGCAAACGCACCACGTTGCCGTCGATCAAATCCAAAGCCGGAATAATCATGCTGCCTACATCTCCAGAAAGTTTTTCAACAGTTGCGCGCCGGCCGCTCCAGATCGTTCTGGATGAAACTGCACGCCGAAGAAGTTGTCTTTTTGCACGGCGGCGGTGAAGGGCTCGCCGTAGTTCGCCTGAGCGATGGTGCTGGGGCATATCGGCATCGCATAGCTGTGAACGAAATAGAAGTAGGCGCCGTCATCGATGCCGCGGAACAGATGGTGGCCCGCCTGCGCGGATACCTGGTTCCAACCCATGTGCGGCAGCGGCAGGCCGAAGTCTGTCATCTGCTTTACCGGCGTATCGATGAGGCCGAGCGTCGTTATGCCGCCGTTCTCTTCGCTGCTGGCCGCCAGCAGCTGCATACCGAGGCAGATGCCCAGTACCGGCTGAGTGCAGGCCCTGATCAGTTCGATCAGATCGCGTTCGCGCAGCTGATCCATCGCCGCCTGCGCGGTGCCGACGCCCGGCAGGAACAGCTTGTCGGCGCGCAGCACGATCTCCGGATCGCGGCTCACTTCCGGCTGATAGCCCAGGCGCCGCACCGCATAGGTGACGGAGGCCAGGTTGGCGCAGCCGGTATCCAAAATCACCACGTTCATCACAGCACTCCTTTCGAGCTCGGCAGGGTATTGCCCTCGACGCGGATCGCCTGGCGCAGCGTGCGGCCAAACACTTTGAACAGGCTTTCGACCCGGTGGTGGTCGTTTTTGCCTTTGGTCTTCAGGTGCAGCGTGCAACCCATGGTGTAGGAGAGCGAGCGGAAGAAGTGCTCGACCATTTCGGTGCTGAGATCGCCGACGCGCTGATAGTTGAACTCGGCCTTGTACTCCAGGTGCGGGCGGCCGGAGATATCCAGCGCGCAGCGCGCCAGACACTCGTCCATCGGCAGCACGAAGCCGAAGCGGGCAATGCCGCGCTTGTCGCCCAGCGCCTTGTTCAACGCTTCGCCCAGCGCCAGGCCGGTGTCCTCTACGGTGTGGTGATCGTCGATATACAGGTCGCCTTTGACATCGATCTCCATGCGGAAGCCGCCGTGGGTGGCGATCTGATCCAGCATGTGGTCGAAGAAGCCGACGCCGGTTTTGATTTTGCTGCCGCCTTCGCGATCCAGCCAGACGTTGACATCGATCTGCGTCTCTTTGGTCACGCGGTTAACCCGCGCATGACGGTCGCGCAGGGTCAGCTGACGCACGATCTCTTTCCAGCCCAGCACGCCGCGCTGGTAGCGCAGCCCCTGAATGCCCATGTTTTCCGCCAGCTGCACGTCGGTCGGCCGATCGCCGATCACGTAGCTGTGGGCGGTATCGAGCACGCCGGGTTCGAGGTAACCCTTCACCAGCGCGGTCTTCGGCTTGCGGCAGTCGCAGTTGTCCGCCGGCAGGTGCGGGCAGATCAACACGTCGGCGAACTGAATGCCCTGCGAGCTAAGGATCTGCATCATCAGGTTGTGCGGCGGATCGAAGGTTTCCTGCGGGAAACTGGCGGTGCCGAGCCCATCCTGATTGGTGATCATCACCAGCTGATACCCCGCCTGTTGCAGCGCCAGCAGGGAAGGGATCACGTCCGGCTCGAGCGCCAGCTTGTCCAGGCGGTCAACTTGGAAATCTTCCGGTGGCTCGGCGATCAGCGTGCCGTCACGATCGATAAAGAGGATTTTTTGGCTCACATTGGCTCCTGGCGAGTCTGGTTGGCGCCGGGCAGGGCGGACAAGGCGTCCACCACGCGTTGACATTCTTCGCGGGTGCCTATGGTGATGCGCAGGCAGCCGGACAACCCGGGCTGTTTGTTTTGGTCTCGTAAGATAATGCCCTGATCCCATAAGCTTTTAAACACATTACTTGAGGCGGTGAAGCGGGCCAGCAGGTAATTGCTGTCGCTGGCGAAAACCTGCTCGACGCAGGCGCATTTTTCCAGCTGTTGCTGCAGCCAGCGGCGGGTGGCGGCGATGTCGGTGACGCGCTGGCGCATGGTGCGGATGCCTTCTTCGCTCAGCGCCTGCGCGGCGATATCCGCCACCGGCGTCGAGAGCGGGTAAGGCGCGATCACCTTCAGCAGCAGGGCAATCAGATCTTCGTTGGCGAGCGTAAAGCCGCAGCGCAGGCCGGCCAGCGCAAAGGCCTTCGACAGCGTGCGCAGAATAGCCAGGTGCGGATAGTCGCTCAGCCACCCGGCCACCGAGGCCTGCGGGCAAAACTCGATATAGGCTTCGTCCACCGCGACGATCGCTTTGCCTTTGGCCAGCTCCAACAGGCTGCGTAGAGAGTCCGGGTCAATCAGGTTACCGGTCGGGTTGTTCGGGCTGCAGACGTAGATCAGTTTCACGTTGTCCAGGCTGTCCGCGATGGCCGGCAGATCCAGCTGCCAGTCCTCTTTGGCGGCCACGGTGCGGCGCTCCACGCCAAAGGTTTCGGCGCTGACGGCGTACATGCCGTAGGTCGGCGGGCAGAACAGAATGGCGTCTTTGCCCGGCTCACAGAAGGCGCGGATCAGCAGCTCGATGCCTTCATCGGCGCCGCGGCTGACCAGCACCTGCTCTTTCTTCACCCCGGCATAGGCGGCGTAGCGTTCGATCACCTGCGCCGGCTGGCACTCCGGATAGCGGTTGAAGGTTTGCGCGGTCAGCTGGAATTCCGGGGCGATCGGGTATTCGTTGGCGTTCAGCCATACGTCGCCCTTGCCGCCGAGGCGGCGCGCCGATTGATAAGGGGTCAGCTCGCGAACGTTGGCGCGCGCCAGTTTTTCGATGCTCATGCTTGCTCCTTCAGGGCGGCGACGCGCAGGGTCACGGCGTTCTTGTGGGCGATCAGCTGCTCGGCGGCAGCCAGCGTCTCGATGGTGGCGGCCAGGTTGCTGAAGCCCTGCGGCGTCAGCTCCTGCACCGTCATGCGTTTTTGGAAATCGGCCAGCCCGAGGCTTGAGCAGGTGGCGGTGTAGCCGTAGGTCGGCAGCACATGGTTGGTGCCGGAGGCGTAATCGCCGGCGGACTCCGGCGACCAGTCGCCGAGGAACACCGAACCGGCGCTGGTGATGCCGTCCACCAGATCGCGCGCATTGCGGGTCTGAATGATCAGGTGCTCCGGGCCGTAACGGTTGCTGATGGCCACGCACTCCGGCAGATCGCGCGCCACGATCAGGCGGCTGCTCGCCAGCGCCTGGCGGGCGGTGTCGGCGCGCGGCAGCTCGGCCAGCTGGCTTTCCACCGCGTCGGCCACCGCCTGCGCCATCGCCGCGTCCGGCGTCAGCAGGATCACCTGCGAATCCGGGCCGTGCTCGGCCTGCGACAGCAGATCGGAAGCGACAAACGCCGGGGTAGCGCCGGCGTCGGCGATCACCAGCACTTCCGAAGGACCGGCCGGCATGTCGATGGCCGCGCCGTCAAGGCGCTGGCTGACCTGCCGCTTGGCTTCGGTCACGAAGGCGTTGCCCGGCCCGAAGATCTTCGCCACGCGCGGCACGCTTTCGGTGCCGAACGCCAGGGCGGCGATCGCCTGCGCGCCCCCGACCTGAAACACTTCCTGCACGCCGCACAGCTGCGCCGCATACAGGATCTCATCGGCGATCGGCGGCGGCGAGCACAGCACTACCCGGCGGCAGCCGGCGATGCGCGCCGGCGTCGCCAGCATCAGCACGGTGGAGAACAGCGGCGCCGATCCGCCGGGAATATACAGGCCCACCGAGTCGATTGGGCGGGTCACCTGCTGGCAGCGCACGCCCGGTTGCGTTTCGACGTCCACCGGCGGCAGTCGCTGCGCGTTGTGGAAGGTTTCCACGTTGGCGACGGCCACCGCCATCGCCTGTTTGATGTCGTCGCCCAACCGCGCGGCGGCGGCGGCGATCTGCTCGGCGCTGACGCGCAGCGCCGAGACTTCCGCCTTGTCGAAACGGGCGCTGTAGTCGCGCAACGCCCGATCGCCGTTGGCCTTCACGTTGTCGAGGATCTCGTTCACCGTGCGGGTGATGCTGTCGGAAGCGGCGATCGCCGGACGCATCAGCAGCTCGGCCTGGCGTTCGGCGCTGCACGTCGCCCAATCGATCGGCGTGTTGAAGGTCGACATGGCGTTACTCCATCATCTTTTCAATCGGCAGCACCAGAATCGAGCTGGCGCCGAGCGCTTTCAGTTTTTCCATGGTTTCCCAGAACAGGGTTTCGCTGCTGACCATGTGCATCGCCACGCGGTTCTGCGCGCCGGCCAGCGGCAGAATGGTCGGGCGTTCGGCGCCCGGTAGCAGCGCGACGATCTCGTCCAGTTTCTCGCTCGGCGCGTGCAGCATGATGTATTTGGATTCGCGCGCCTGGATCACGCCCTGAATGCGGGTCATCAGGCGGTCAATCAGCTGCTGTTTGGCTTCAGGCATTTCGCCGTCGCGCTGGATCAGGCAAGCTTTGGAGCGGTAGATCACCTCCACTTCGCGCAGGCCGTTGGCCTCCAGCGTGGCGCCGGTAGAGACCAGATCGCAGATGGCGTCGGCCAGGCCGGCGCGCGGCGCCACTTCCACCGAGCCGTTCAGCAGGCAAGATTTGAAGCGCACGCCCTGTTTGTCGAGGTATTGCTTCAGCAGGTGCGGGTAAGAGGTGGCGATGCGGGCGTCCTGCAGGCTTTGCGGGCCAGCGTATTCGGCGTCGAGCGGGGTGGCCAGCGACAGGCGGCAGCCGCCGAAATCGAGGCGGCGCAGGGTGAAGTAGCGCGGGTCTTCACCCTGTGCGCGGCGGCTGAGCAGTTCTTCTTCCAGCACGTTCTCGCCGATGATGCCGAGATCGACCACGCCGTCCATCACCAGACCCGGAATGTCGTCGTCGCGCACGCGCAGGATATCGATCGGCATGTTTTCGGCGAAGGCGATCAGACGCTGCTGCTGCAGGTTGATCTTGATGCCGCAGCGCGCCAGCAGTTCCTGGGATTCATCGCTCAGGCGGCCCGACTTCTGCATTGCGATCCGTAAACGTGTCTTGTCCAGCATGGTAACCTCTGTTTAATCTGTAATTTTATGAATTTATTGTAAAAACTATTCTTTTCTGTCTGTCCGGAGCCAAAAAAAAACCCTCGGAAGAAATCTTCCGAGGGCTCTCTCTTGCGTTCTGCGCGCCACTGGAAGATTAACAAACCGTCTTCCAGCACACATCGCCTGAAAGACTAGTCAGGGTGATGGTGATGATGGTGGTTGAACTGAACGCGTGTCATGGTGTTTTCTCTCAGCAAAAGTCGGTAAAAAACCGTATGGCAATTAAGCTAAACTATCCGCTGTCCGCCGTGCAACTCTTTTTTATCGTCATAAATTTAATTTATTGAAACAGGTTGAGTTATTAGCCACACACGGCTTTACCTAACCTTAAGCCGGTCAGATTGTATCGCCGCGCGCAGTGGCGTAGCCTTAAGGGCAGGGCGCTGCGATCTTCAGGAGAGGAAGAGGATGAAAAAGGTAGCCATTATTGGTCTGGGTTGGTTGGGCATGCCGCTGGCGTTGTCGCTGATGGGCCGCGGGTACGACGTGGTCGGCAGCAAAACCACGCCGGACGGCGTCGAGGCCGCGCGGATGAGCGGCATCGAATGTTATCAGTTGGAGCTGACGCCGGAATTGATCTGCGATCCGGACGATCTGGCGTCGTTGCTGCGCGTGGATGCGCTGGTGGTCACGCTGCCCGCGCGCCGCACCGTCGAAGGCAGCGAGAACTATTTTAATGCGGTGCGCATGCTGGTGGACAGCGCAATGGCTTTCGGCGTGCCGCGGGTGATCTTCACCAGTTCCACCTCGGTGTATGGCGAAACCGCCGGCACGCTGCGCGAAGAGTCGCCGCTGCGGCCGGTCTCGCCGTCCGGCCGGGTATTGGCCGAGCTGGAGCGCTGGCTGCACGAGCTGCCGAATACCTCGGTGGACATTCTGCGCCTGGCGGGGCTGGTGGGCGCCGATCGCCACCCAGGCCGCTTCCTGGCGGGAAAACTCGATGTGAAGGGGGGCTCGCAGGGGGTGAATCTGGTGCATCAGGACGACGTCATCGCCGCCATCCAACTGCTGCTCAAGCTGCCGAAGGGCGGCCACGTGTACAACCTGTGCGCGCCGCGTCATCCGGCCAAGCGCGATTTCTATCCGGCCCTGGCCGAGCAGCTGCACCTGGAGCCGCCGCAGTTTGCCGACGAAGCGGAACAGGATGAGCGGCTGGTGGACGGCAACCGCATCTGCAACGAGCTGGGTTTTGAATACCAGTATCCCGATCCGGCGCGCATGCCGGTCAGTTAAGACGGTATATGTCGTTTAAAGCGGGAAAAGGTGGCTCGTCACAAAGTCGACGAATAACCTGATTTTGACTGACAGGTGGCGGCCCGACGGCCAGAGGACATGAAAAACCATGTTCTCGCGGTTGTAGTCATCCAAAACCGTTACCAGGCTGCCCTGTTCCAGCTGTCTGCGCACGGCGATCTCCGGCAGATAAGCGATGCCCAGCCCTTGTTCCGCGAAGCACACCTGCGGATCGAGGGTATTTGTCACCATGCTGGCTCGCCGTTCGGGGATCATCTCCGTCTTGTCTCCCAGCGGCCAGACATCCAGTTTGCCGGTGCTGGGAAAGCGATAATGCAAACGAGCATGGCTTGTCAGATCCTCGGGCTTGCGCGGCATACCCACTTTGCTGAAATAACCCGGCGCGCCAACGAAAACCTTGCGGCAGGTACCCAGCCGGCGGGCAACCAGCCGTGAGTCGCTCGGGGTTCCGCTGCGGATAACGGCATCGAAACCTTCCTCAATCACGTCAACCAGCCGATCCGAATAATCAATATCCAGCTCGATCTCAGGATAGCGGCGCTTGAAGTCTCCCAGTTTTGGCATGAAAAGCGTGCCCAGCGACGGGAGACTGATGCGCAGCTTGCCCTGAGGCGTTCCCCGCGTTTGCAACAGCTCGGCTTCAGCCTCTTTCACCTCACTCAAAATTCGTCGACACCTTTCCAGAAACAAGGCCCCTTCAGGCGTCAGGTTGACCGTGCGGGTAGAACGGTGAAACAGGCGCACGCTGAGCCGTTCCTCCAGCCGGGCAATGGTTTTGCTGACCGCCGAGGCGGAGATCCCCAGCTGTTGCCCGGCCGCCGTAAAACTACGGCTTTCACTGACCCGGACGAAAACGTCGAGAGAACCCAAGCTTTCCATAGGCTTCCATTTTATTGATGACTTTTTAGTCATGAGTGTTGTTCACTTTAGCCTATTTTTCTTTTATCGGCGAGTGGGCAGCATGATGCAACCGTCATCCGCGATGGGCGGAAACATCTTTGAATGGGGAGTGATTGATGAATCAAACGACGATATCTGCGCCTGCCGGGAGCATCGAGCGGTTGCCGCTGGGGGGCCTGTTGGCATTGGCAATGGCCGCTTTTATCACGCTGCTGACCGAGATCATGCCGGCGGGCGTGTTGTCTTCGATCGCGGGCGATTTGAACGTATCTGAAAGCCTGGCGGGGCAGTTCATCACCGCCTATGCCGTGGGCGCGTTGGTCGCCGCTATTCCGCTCACCGCATTGACGCAAGGCATGCGGCGCCGCCCCTTGCTCTTGAGCGCGATCTGCGGTTTTGCCATCGTTAACTTCGTCACGGCGCTGTCGAACGATTATCACGTCTCATTGGCGACGCGTTTCTTCGCCGGCGTTTTCGGCGGCATCGTTTGGTCTTTGCTGGCTGGTTATGCGGTACGCATGTCACCGGCCCACCTTGGCGGCCGCGCTATTGCGATCTCCGGCGCCGGCGCCACTCTGGCGCTGGTGCTTGGCGTACCGCTCGGCACGTTGCTTGGCCGAGCCATCGGCTGGCAGGGCGCTTTTGGTCTGATGACGTTGATGGCGCTCGTGCTCGTGGCGTGGATCATCGCCATCGTGCCGGATTTCCCCGGTCAGGCTAAGGCGCATCGGCCGTCTCTGAGCGGCGTATTCTTGCAACGGGGGATCCGCGCCGTGCTATTCGTGGTGTTCACCTTTATCGTTGCCCATAACATTCTGTATATCTACCTGGAGCCTTTTCTCAAACCGTCGGGGTTGTCCGAACGGGTCGATATCGTTCTGTTTATCTTCGGGCTGGGCGCGATTGCCGGATTGGGCGTCGCCGGGATGCTGGTCGATCGGCGAGTCCAATCTCTTACGGTGATGAGTATCGTCATCTTTGCTCTCGCTGCCGTGCTGCTGGAGAGTGGGGGACGGATGATCCCGATGGTCTATCTCTCTGTCGCTTGTTGGGGCTTGGCTTTCGGCGGCTTCGCCACCCTCACGCAGACGGCGTTGTCACGCCTTTCCGGCCGTGCGGCCGACGTTGCGCAGTCCATGTATACGACGGGCTGGAATACGGCCGTAGCCGCCGGTGGCGCGTTTGGCGGCATGTTGCTCGATAAGGGCGGGGCACCCTCTTTCGCCTGGGCCATCATCGGATTACTCGTCCTGTCTTTAACCGGCACGCTGTTTGCCATGAATCGGGCGCTGGCCTCTCAGCGATGAGGTGATGGGCGTGCGGCGCGCGCCAAATCCTCCAGCAGCGCGTTCAACGCCTCATCGGGCTGGACGGGGCGGCTGACCAGGCTGAGCGTGGCGCGGTAAGAGAGCGCTGCGCCGCCCAATTGCCGCAGCAGCCCTTGCTCCACCCAGCGCGCCGCATAGTGGGTGGGCAGATAACCGAGACAGGTGCCGCTCAGCACCAGATGGGCGACGCTCTCCATGTGGTGGGCCACCGCGGCCAGATGCGGCGGGGCGATCGGGCACAGCTGCTGCGCCAGCAGGTAGCCGCGTTTGACCCAGCGCGCGTTTTCAATCTGCTCGCGCTCGGGTTCTTCCACCGCGAACAGCGGGTGATCCTCACTGCAATAGATCGCCTGCGTCTCCTCCAGCCACGGCTGATAATGCAACGCCTCCAGCTGCTGGCCAAAGTAGCCGATGCCCAGATCGAGCTGCCGGTGCAGCAGCCCTTGTTCAATCTCGTTCGGTGAACAGATGCGGCACTGCAATTGCACGTCCTGGTGGCGCCGCTGAAAGTGCTTGATGGCCTGACTGAACGGGTTGCCCGGCAGTGAAACCAGATTATCCACCAGGCCGATTTGCAGATCGCCGGTCAGCAGGCCGTTCAGCGACTGGCTGACCCGGGTGAAGTCGCGGGCGGCGTTGAACAAGGAGCGGCAGGCGATCAGCATGCGTTCCCCTTTTGGCGTCAGCCGGAAGCCGGAGCGCCCGCGCTGGCACAGGCGAAAACCCAGTCGCGTTTCCAGCGAGGCCAGATGGGTGCTGATGGTGGATTGGTTCATCAGCAGCGTTTCCTGTGCGGCGCTGACGCCCTGGGCTTCCGCCACCGCGACGAACACCCGCAACAGCTTCAGATCGATATCGCTTAGGTTAGTGAGCATCGCCCCTCCGCAGAACGTCGGCCGCTTAACCCATTTTTAACATCAAAGAAATAGGTGCGGCGCTGAAGATATGGCCTTTCTTATGGCATGAGATTGAAATAAAAATCAACGCTTCAATGGGTTAGTTACATCGTGTTTTTCGATGTTTACATGCAAAAGCGGGAATGGTAGCCGGTGCGGTCAACGGGGTAGTCTGCGAATGTTGCTTAAATGTTTCAATTTATCGCAAGCCCAAGACAAGGAAACGCCATGCTGAACCAACCCCAAAGCGGCAACGACATGCCGCGCTTTGCCGGTCTCCCCACCATGATGCGCCTGCCCGCCGCCGATCAGGCGCGTGGTCTGGACGCCGCCTTTGTCGGCATTCCTCTGGATATCGGCACCTCCAATCGCAGCGGCACCCGCTATGGCCCGCGCCAGATCCGCCAGGAGTCGGTGATGATCCGCCCCTACAACATGGGCACCGGCTCCGCCCCATTCGAACGGCTGCAGGTGGCCGATCTGGGGGACGTCGCCATTAACCCCTACAGCCTGGCGGACAGCGTACGGCGCATCGAGGCGGCTTACCGCGAGATCCTGGCGCACGGCTGCACGCCGTTGACGCTCGGCGGCGACCACACCCTGACGCTGCCGGTGCTGCGCGCCATCGCCCATCGACATGGCCCGGTCGGGCTGATCCACGTCGATGCGCATTCTGACACCAACGAGGAGATGTTTGGCGAACAGCTGGCACACGGCACCACCTTCCGCCGCGCGTTTGAGGAGGGGCTGCTGGCACCGGAAAAAGTGGTGCAGATTGGTCTGCGCGGCAGCGGCTATGCGGCGGATGACTTCGATTGGTCACGGCGCCAGGGCTTCCGCGTGGTGCCGGCCGAAGCCTGCTGGCATCGGTCGCTGACGCCGCTGATGGCGGAGATCCGCGAGCAGATGGGCGATGCGCCGGTTTATCTCAGTTTCGATATCGACGGGCTGGATCCGGCCTTCGCGCCGGGCACCGGCACGCCGGAGGTCGGCGGACTGTCGGTTTGGCAAGGGCTGGAGATCGTGCGCGGCTGCCGTGGGCTGAACCTGATTGGCGGCGACGTGGTGGAGGTGTCGCCGCCTTACGATCGTTCCGGCAATACGGCGCTGCTGGCGGCCAATCTGCTGTTTGAAATGCTGTGCGTGCTGCCGGCCCGCTGAGGCCGGCGTACTGACCCTGCCGGCGGAGCGGTTGCGTCGGGCCCCCTGATAACAATAACAACGGAGTGGAGGTACCCATGAATCTCGATCTGCTGGTTGTGGTGATTTACTTTCTGGTGATAGGCGCGGTGGGGTGGATGGGCATTCGCCGCGCCAACTCCAAAGAGGCGTATCTGGTGGCCGGGCGCAACCTGGGGCCGGGGCTGTATCTGGGCACGCTGTCGGCGGTGGTGCTCGGCGGCGCGTCGACCATCGGCAGCGTCAAGCTCGGCTACACCTACGGCATCTCCGGCGTCTGGCTGTGCGGCGCGCTCGGGCTGGGCATTGTGGTGCTGAGTCTGGTGCTGGCCAAACCGCTGCTCAAACTGAAGCTGTATACCGTCAGCCAGGTGCTGTCGCGGCGGTATCACCCGGCGGCGCGGGTCACCAGCGGCGCGATCATGCTGGCGTATGACCTGATGGTGGCGGTGACCTCGATCATCGCCATCGGCAGCGTGATGCAGGTGATGTTCGGCCTGTCGTTCAGCGCGTCTATCCTGCTCGGCGGCGGGCTGGTGGTGCTGTATTCGACGCTGGGGGGCATGTGGTCGCTGACGCTGACCGACATCATTCAGTTCATCATCATGACCGTCGGCATGATGCTGGTGCTGATGCCGATGAGTATCGTCAAGGCCGGCGGCTGGGAGGCGTTCACCAGCCTGCTGCCCGCCGGTTACTACCAGCTGTCGTCGATCGGGCTGGATACTATTCTGGTATTTTTCCTGATCTACTTCTTCGGCATTTTGATCGGTCAGGACATCTGGCAGCGGGTGTTCACCGCCCGTAGCGCCAATGTGGCGCGCTTCGCCGGGCTGGGGGCGGGCGTCTATTGCGTGCTGTACGGCGTGACCGGCGCGCTGATCGGCATGGCCGGCAAGATCGTGCTGCCGTCGCTCAGTAATACCGACGGCGCCTTCGCCGCCATCGCGCAGGCGGTGTTGCCGGTTGGCGTCAGCGGGCTGGTGGCCGCGGCGGCCCTGGCGGCGCTGATGTCCACCGCCAGCGCCTGCCTGCTGGCGTCTTCGACCATCGCGCTGGAGGACGTGCTGCCGGTCATCCGCCGTAAACCTTCTGGCGGGCTGGCCGCCGGGCGCTTCACCACGCTTTTCATGGGCGCGGTCATGCTGGGGCTGGCGTTTGTGGTGCGCGACGTGCTGGCGGCGCTAACGCTGGCTTACAACCTGTTGGTGGGCGGCATGCTGATCCCGTTGGTGGGGGCTATTTTCTGGCCGCGCGCCACCAGCGCCGGCGCCATCGCCAGCATGCTGACCGGCAGCCTGTGCGTGGTGGGGCTGATGATCTGGCACGGCATCGACGCCAACAGCCCGATCTACGGCGGTCTGCTGGGCGGCGGCGTCGCCTTCGTGCTGGGCAGCCTGCTGAGCCGCCCGGCGCCGCAGCTGCAGACCCAAACCGAGCGTTGAAACGACGAGGTGGGACATGCACAATCGCAATGTGGCGCCACGCCCAAAAATTGAAGTGCGCTCGATAGACTATGTGCCCCGTCACGAGCGGCATGGCAAGGTTTGGCATCAGGCGCCGTTTTGGTTCACCGGTAATTTCGTTTTGACGACGATGGTGGTCGGTTTCACCGGCCCGGCGTTGGGGTTGGGCGCGCTTTATTCGATGCTGGCCATTGTCGTCGGCGTGGGGTTCGGCACGTTCTTCATGGCGTGTCATGCCAATCAGGGGCCGCGCATGGGGCTGCCACAGATGATCCAGTCACGGGCCCAATTCGGCCTGCGTGGCGCCATCGTTCCCTTTGCCGCCGTGGTGTTTGTTTACATCGGTTTCAACGTGTTCAACGTTATTCTCGCGACCGATGCGATCAACACGGTATTGCCGGGTCACCGTCCGCCTTGGTATGCGTTACTGATCGCGGTGGCCGTGCTGTTGGCGATCGTCGGCCACGATATGCTGCATGCGGTGCAGCGCTGGCTGACCTATGTGATGATGGCGGTGTTCGGCGTGTTGACGGTCGGCGCCGTGTTGTCGCTGCGGATGGACGCTGTCGTCGGCGCCGGGCATTTCTCGTGGGCGGCCTTTTTGATTCAGCTGTCGGCCGCCGCCGGCTACCAGATCAGCTACGCGGTGTACGTTTCCGACTACTCGCGCTATTTGCCGCATGAAACGCCGTCGGCCAACGTGATCTTTTGGACTTATCTGGGGGCGGCCGGATCGGCGCTTTGGCTGATGTCGCTGGGCGCGTTTCTGGCCTCAGCCTTACCGGCTCCCGATGCGATCGGCAGCGTACAGGCGGTGGGGAATGGCATCTATCCGGGGTTCGGCACGCTGGCTGTGCTTATCGCCGTGCCTTCGCTGGTCGGCATCATGGCGGTCAACTGTTATGGCGCAATGCTGACCAGCCTCAGCGCGATTGACGCGTTCCGTAAAGTGACGCCAACGTTGAAATTACGCATGGCCGGCATCGGCGTCGTCGCTCTGACGGTGTTCGCGGTGGCGTTGGCTATCCCGGCGAGCTATCTCGCCAGCTTCAATACCTTCGTGCTGCTGATGCTGTATTTCCTGGTGCCCTGGACGGCGGTGAATCTGATGGACTTTTACGTGGTGCGCGGCGGGCATTACGCGATCGGTGAAATCTTCAACCCGGCGGGGATCTACGGCCGTTGGGGCGGCTCCGGTCTGACGGCCTACGCGATCGGCCTGCTGGCGATGGTGCCGTTCATGACGTTGGGCTTTTACACCGGCCCCTTTGCTGTTTTACTGGGCGGCGCGGATATCGCTTTTCTGATCGGTCTGCTGGTGGCCGGGAGCGTTTATGTCGTCATGTGCCGAAAGCTCGATCTTGAGGCCGAACGGCGGGTGGCGTTGCGCTGCGAGGGGTTATTGGAAGGAGAACAGGAGTGAAGGAAAAAATCAGCGTCGCATGCTGCCAGTTGGCGCTGCGGGTAGGGGAAGCGGAACATAATCGGGCGCTGTCCGCCCAGGCGATCCGCCGGGCAACGCAGCGCGGTGCCAACGTCATCGTGTTGCCGGAGTTGGTGAACAGCGGCTATGTGCTGCGCGACAAGGCGGAGGCGCGGGCGTTGGCCGAAGCCGAAGATGGGCCCAGCCTCAGCCTGTGGTGTGCCCTGGCGCGCGAGCTGGATGTGGCGATCGTCGCCGGTTTTTGCGAGCGCCTGCCCGAGGGTGAGGTGGCCAACAGCGCGGCGTTGATCGATGCGCAGGGAGTGAGGGCGATTTATCGCAAAGCGCACCTGTGGCATGAAGAGAGTTCGATCTTTACCGCCGGCGATCGGCCGCCGCCGGTCGTCGAGACGCGCTTTGGCCGGTTGGCGGTGATGATCTGTTACGACCTCGAGTTTCCGGAGTGGGTGCGCTTGCCTGCGTTGGCCGGTGCTCAGCTGCTGTGCGCGCCGGTCAACTGGCCGCTGGCGCCGCGCCCGCAGGGCGAACGGCCGGCGGAGATGGTGAAGGCCCAGGCCAACGCCGCCGTCAATCGGCTGTTCATCGCGGTGTGCGATCGTTGCGAAACGGAGCGCGGCGTTGCGTGGATCGGCGGTTCGGTGATCGTCGACGCCGACGGCTATCCGTTGACGCAGAGCCTGACAGGCGAAGGCATGGTGCTGGCATCGATGGATATCGGCGCGGCCGATGACAAGCACATCGGCCGCCACAATCACGTGCATCGCGATCGGCGGCCGATGCTGTATTGAAGCGGCGGGGCGGCCGGTGATCCCAGCCGCCCCGCGATCGTTTTCGTCGGCGGGAAAAGCGCCGTTCAGGCGCTTACAGCCAGCCCGATTTCTTCAGTTTCTGATACAGGAAAATGCAGCCGACGGCGGTCACTCCCAGCGTGGCGTGATAGGCCCACGGGAACTTCAGTTCCGGCATGTCGGCGAAGTTCATCCCGTACAGGCTGAAGACCACCGTCGGGATGGCCAAGATTGCCCCCCAACCCGCCAGCCGTTTCACCACTTCGTTTTGTTTGACCGTCACCAGCGCCAGGTTGACGTGCATGGCGTTGGTCAGCATTTCGCGCATGTCGTCGATATTGCTGACCACCTGATGGGCGTGATCTTGCACGTCGCGCACGTAGGCGCGCAGCTCTTTCGGGATCACCTCTTCGTGCAGGCGGATCAGCTGGTTGCAGATTTCATCCATCGGCAGCGCGGCGTTGCGCAGCGCCAGCAGATGGCGGCGCAGGGTATAGACGTTCTCGATCGCCGCCTGATCGAATTCAGACTGAAACATGTTGGCTTCAATGTTCTCGATGGTGCTCTCGAAGCGTGCCACCACGCTGCGGTAGTTATCCACCACGAAGTCCAACACCGAATAGAGGGCGAAGCCCGGCCCGCGGCACATCTGCTTGTGGTTCTCTTCCGCCTTGGCGCGGATCGGCGCGTAACTGGGCGAAGCGCCGTGGCGCACCGTCACCAGAAAGTTTTTGCCGACGAAGAAGTGGGTTTCGCCATATTCGATTTCGTCGTGCTCGCCCCACTGCGCGGTTTTCACCACGATGAACAGCGAGTCGCCGTAGGTCTCCAGCTTCGGCCGCTGGTGCGCGCACAGCGCGTCTTCGATCGCCAAATCGTGCAGCCCGAACTCCTCCTGCACCTTGCGCATAAACGCCGGCTCCGGCTGCCTTAATCCCAGCCAGATGAAGGTGTCGGGCTGTTTGACCACCTCGCTGATATCGTCGATGGTCACTTCGCCCAGCCGTTGGCCGGCTTTGTACGCCACACAGTTCACCACCATGCTTTTGCTGTCCATCCGTCCATCCATTAATCAGTCAGCGTTTTGGTAAGTAAATAACACTCATGTTCTACCGGATACTCTTTCAGCGTCATTTGCAGCTGATAGCCGAGCTTTTCGTAGAACGGCCGCGCCTGAAAGCTGAAGGTGTCGAGGCGGGCGTAGCGGCAGCCGCGCGCCTGCGCCTCGTGCTCGGCGGCGCGCATCAGCCGACCGCCGAGGCCGCTGCCGCGCTGGGTATCCGCCACCCATAGCCACTCGACGCTCAGCCAGTTGCCCCAGGTTTCGGCGGTCAGGCCGCCGATCACCGTACCGGCCTCGTCGCGCGCATAGACGCTGAGCGGCTTGCGGTGGCTGGCGTCGATATGCGGCAGGTTGTAAGCGCGCAGGCCTTGCCTGATCGCATCGAGGGTGTGTTCGTCAATCGCGTCGGTAACGGTAATGTCCATTTTTCCTCCTGAGTAATGGATTAACTTAAGCACATGGCGGCTAAAAGGCAATCCGTTGAAATGTAATGTAAACGTCCATTCCGACGGACTGGACTACACTAAACGGGTCATTTTATCTTCAGGAGGACGCCATGCCCCGATTGACTCTGCTGACCTGTTTGCTGCTGTGCAGCGGCCTGCTGCACGCCGCGCCGACGGTCAGCCAATTGCAGGACGGCCTGGAACACCCGTGGTCGCTGGCCTTTTTGCCGGCGGAACAAGGCCTGCTTATCACCGAGCGGCCCGGCCGGCTGCGGCTGTGGCAGCAGGGCAAAGGCCTGTCGCCGCCGATCGCCGGCGTGCCGCAGGTTTACGCCGAGGGGCAGGGCGGTCTGCTGGAGGTGTTGCCGGCCCCCGACTTCGCCGCCAGCCGCCGGGTGTACCTCAGCTTCGCCGAACCGGGCGAGGGCGGCAAAGCCGGCACGGCGGTCGGCTATGGTCGTCTGAGCGACGATGGCGCGCGGCTGGAAAACTTCAAGGTGATCTTCCGCCAACTGCCCAAGCTGTCGGTCGGCAATCACTTCGGTGGCAAGCTGGCGTTCGACCGGCAGGGCTACCTGTTTATCGCGCTGGGCGAAAACAACCAGCGGCCGACGGCGCAGGAGACCGACAAGCTGCAGGGCAAGCTGGTGCGGTTGACCGCCGAAGGCGCAGTGCCGCCGGACAACCCCTGGGTCGGCCAGGCCGGCAAACGGCCGGAAGTTTGGTCCTACGGCCACCGCAATCCGCAAGGGCTGGCGCTGAACCCGTGGAGCGGTGCGATCTGGGAACACGAGCACGGCCCGCGCGGCGGCGATGAGCTCAACCTCCCGCAGCCGGGTAAAAACTACGGCTGGCCGCTGGCCACCTACGGCATCAACTATTCCGGCCAGCCGATCCCCGAGGCGAAGGGGGAGCGGGTGCCCGGCACCGAACAACCGCTCCACTATTGGCGGGTTTCGCCCGGCCTCAGCGGCATGGCGTTCTATGATGGGCAGCGCTTCCCCGCCTGGCGGCACTCGCTGTTCATCGGCGCACTGGCGCAAAAGGCACTGATTCGCCTGACGCTGAAGGGGGACAAGGTGGTGGCGGAAGAGCGGCTGCTGGGCGATCGCGGCGAACGCATCCGCGAGGTGCGCAGCGGGCCGGATGGCTACCTGTATCTGCTGACGGACGAACGGGACGGCAAGCTGCTGAAGGTCGGGGCGTCGTAACGCCCCGCACACGTCAGGTGAGTGCGCTCATCACGCCGCGCTGGTAGGCCGGGCGTGCGCGCAGTTGCTGATACCAGCGCTCCATGTTCGGCCGCGGGCGGCGGGCAATCGGCATTTCGAACCAGGCGTAGGCGAAGCTGCCGAGCGGGATATCGCCGAAACCGAACGCGCCGCCGGAGAGGTAAGGCTGGTGCGCCAGCGTCTGTTCGATGACGTCGAAGTGTTTTTCCAGCGTGGCGATCGCCGTTTCGATTTTCGCCATGTCGCGCAGCTCCGGCGCGGTGCGTATCAGGCCCCAAAAGACGATGGTGAAGGCCGGGACAATCGTCGAGGTGGTCCAGTCCATCCATTTCTCGGCGGCGGCGCGCGCCTGCAGATCTTGCGGATAGAACGTCGCGTCGCCGAATTTCGCCGCCAGGTAGCGCACGATGGTATTGGACTCCCACAGCACGAAGTCATCGTCCTGCAGCAGCGGCACCAGGCCGTTCGGGTTCAACGCGCGGTAACTCTCTTCGTTGACTTTGCCGAACGCCCCGCCGGCGTTGATGTGGGTGTAGTTGAGCCCCAATTCGGCGGCGCACCACAGCACCTTCCTGACGTTGTTCGAATTCTCACGACCCCAAATGGTCAGCATGGGATAACTCCGTTAGCGGATAATAAGGACCCTCTATACCTACGCCACAACGCGCTTTTTGTCACACCGCAGGGCACTTTTTGTCTGCCGCTCAGCGTTCCCAGCGGCACACTTCCCAGCCGCGCTCCGCCGCCAGCGCGCTCAGTTCGCTGTCGGGGTTGATCACCGTGGCGCTGTCGACGAATTGCAGCATCGCCTTGTCATTGAGAGAGTCGCTGTAGCCGTGGCTGTGCTCGAACTTCAGGTGCGGGTGCTGCGCCAGCCAGTGCTGCAGGCGGATCACCTTGCCCTGTTGATAGGTCATGGTGCCGTAGGTGTTGCCGGTGAAGCGGCCATCGCTGATTTCCACGCCGATCGCCAGCGCATCGTCGGCGCCGAGCTGTTCGGCGATCGGCGCCACCAGATGCTCGCCGGTGGCGGAGATCACCAGGATGCAGTCGCCGCGTTCGCGGTGCCACTGCAGGCGTTCGCGGGCGGCGGGATAGACGCGCGGCAGGATATCGCGACGGATGTAACGCTGCACCCAGCCGGCCACGGTTTGCACGCTCAGGCCGGCCAGCGGCGCCAGCGTGGCCTGCATGTAGTCCTCCATCGACAGTTTGCCCTGATAATAGAGCTGCATCAGCTGCTGCTCCTGCAGTTCCAGCTCCGCCGGCGCGAACCCCTGGCCGACCAGCCAGCGGATCCACAGGCTGGCGCTGTCATCGTCAATCAGGGTTTCATCCAGGTCGAATAAGGCTAAATCCATCAGTATTTCTCCGGCAGGCAGGGTATGAGGTCGTTTACAGGATAGCGGATAGCGCACGTCGCCAGCCAGCGGCGTCGGCGAAATTGCGCAGAGCATAAGAAACATTGATGACGGTTTTGCGACAGTTTGTTGAACGTTTGCATAACTTAGAACGCAACAATATTGGCCGCTCCGGCGAGCGCGGTGATAACTATGAAGCAAATGCAGCTACCCGCTGGGGAGTGACAATGTTGATTATTCGCCTGTATGGCAGCCCGATCGTGATCGGGGAAGAAGAGGAACCGCATGATGACGCACCTGACGACGCTGAAGACGCTGCCGCTGCTGGATCTTTCGCAGCTTGACGGCGATGCGCGCCGGCGGCGCGCCTTTCTCGACGATCTGCGCGCGGCGGCCCGCGACGTCGGTTTTTTCTATCTGCGCGGCCATGGCGTGGACAGTGCGCTGAATGCGCGGCTGCAGCAGGGCGCGCGGCAATTTTTCGCGCTGCCGGAAGCCGACAAATTGGCGGTGCAGATGGTGCATTCGCCGCACTTTCGCGGTTACAACCGGGCGGCGGCGGAGCTGACGCGTGGCCAGCCGGACTGGCGCGAGCAGTTCGATATCGGCGCCGAACGCCCGGCGCTGACGCTGTCTGACGACACCCCGCGCTGGGCGCGCCTGCAGGGGCCAAACCAGTGGCCGGCGGCGCTGCCGACGCTGAAACCGCTGCTGCTGCAGTGGCAACAGGTGATGACCGCCATGTCGCTGCGGCTGCTGCGCGCTTTCGCTTTGGCGCTGTCGCTGCCGGAGCAGGCGTTCGATCGCTTGTACGGCGAGAAGCCCAACGAACACATCAAACTGATTCGCTACCCGGGGCGGGACGCTACCGGCAGCGCACAGGGCGTCGGCGCGCACAAGGACTCCGGCTTTCTCAGCTTCCTGCTGCAGGACGCGCAAAAAGGGCTGCAGGTGGAGGTGAGCGAAGGGCGGTGGATTGACGCCCAGCCGCGTGAGGATACCTTTGTGGTGAACATCGGCGAGCTGCTGGAACTGGCGACCAATGGCTACCTGCGCGCCACGGTGCACCGGGTGGAAACGCCGCCTGCGGCGCGCGACAGGCTGTCGATCGCGTTCTTCCTCGGCGCGCGCTTGGACGCAGTGGTGCCGCTGTATCAACTGCCGCCGCAGCTGGCGGCGCAGGCTCGGGGTCCGGCCAGCGATCCGCTCAACCCGCTGCTGCGCGACGTGGGGTATAACTACCTGAAAGGCCGCATCCGTTCCCACCCCGATGTGGCACAGCGCTTTTATCGGGACGTCATCGGCGTCTGAACATCCGGCACAAAAAAGCCCGGCGCGTCGGCCGGGCTGATGGCGATTGATTCGGGCGATTATTCCGCCAGCGCCTGCTGCAGATCGGCGATCAGATCTTCCACATCCTCAATCCCCACCGACAGGCGCACCAGCTGCGGCGTGATGCCGGTTGCCAGGCGCTGTTCCAGCGGAATGGAGGCGTGCGTCATGCTGAACGGCTGGCTGATCAGGCTTTCCACGCCGCCCAGGCTTTCCGCCAGGGTGAACAGGCGCGAACGCTGGATGACCCGGCGCGCATAGGCGTCGTCGCCTTTCAGCCGTACCGAGATCATGCCGCCGAAGCGCGTCATCTGGCGTGCCGCCAGCTCATGCTGCGGATGGCTCGGCAGGCCGGGGTAATAGACGTTTTCCACCTGCGGTTGGCTCTCCAGCCACTGGGCGATGCGCAGCGCGCTGTCGCTGTGGCGCTGCATGCGCAGCGCCAGAGTGCGAATGCCGCGCAGCGTCAGGAAGCTGCTGAACGGATCGAGAATGCCGCCGACCGCGTTTTGCAGGAAACCGAGCTGTTCCGCCAGCGCCAGGTTATTCCCCACCGCCGCGACGCCCGCCACCACATCGGAGTGGCCGTTAAGGTATTTGGTGGCGGAGTGCACCACAACGTCAAAGCCCAGATCCAGCGGACGTTGCAGATACGGCGAGGCGAAGGTGTTGTCCGCCACGCTGATGAGCTGATGCTTTTTGGCGATCGCGGCGATGGCGCTCAGATCCGCCAGCTTGAGCAGCGGGTTGGTCGGGGTTTCGACCCAGATCATTTTGGTATCCGGCTCGATCGCCTGTTCCAGCCCGGCGAGATCCGCCGGCGACACGTAAGTCACGCGCAGGCCGGCGGTGCGGCTGCGCACTTTTTCCAGCAGGCGATAGGTGCCGCCGTACAGGTCGTCTACCGCGATCAGGTGGCTGTCTTTATCGAGCAGCTCCAGCACCGTGGAGCAGGCCGCCAGACCGGAGGCGAAGGCGTAGCCGCGGCTGCCGCCTTCCAGTTCGGCGATGGCGCTTTCCAGCGCGGTGCGCGTCGGGTTGGCGCTGCGGGAGTATTCGTAGCCGGTATGTTCGCCCGGCGCCGGTTGGGCGTAGGTGGAGGTGGCGTAAATCGCCGGCATCACTGCGCCGGTCACGTCCGGGGTGTAACCGGCGTGAACGGTCAACGTATCAAACTTGGCCATAATGGATCCTTATTAACGTAATTTTTGGCGCCAGGCGTTAAGCACGTCTGTGCGGGTAATCAGGCCGAGGAAGCGCTCGCCGTCGAGCACCACCGCGACGTGGCCATGGTTGAAGGTGGCCTGTAATTCCTCGTAGCCGGCTTCCTTTTGCAGCGTCTGGACCTGCTTGGTCATCGCGCTGCCGGCCGGCAGGCTGAAGTGGGCGGCGTCGGCCTGGACGGCGTTCAGCAGATCCCACTCATCGATCAATCCGACCACCCGATCGCCTTCCAGCACCGGTAGCTGCGAGATGTCGTACAGCCGCATGCGGGCGTGCACGATCGCCAGCGTGTCGTCCGGCGCGGCGGAAACGGCGGCGCCTTCGTCGTGGCGATAAGCGATCAGATCGCGCAGATCGCCGTGCTGCGGTTTGCTCAGCAGGCCCTGCTCCAGCATCCAGTGGTCGTTATACATTTTAGACAGGTATTTGTTGCCGCTGTCGCAAACGAAGGTCACGACCCGCTTGGGTTCGGTTTGCGCGCGGCAGTAACGCAGAGCGGCGGCCAGCAGGGTGCCGGTGGAGGAGCCCGCCAGCACGCCTTCCTTGCGCAGCAGATCGCGCGCGGTGGTGAAGGCTTCTTCATCGTCGATGCGGTAAGCGTGGCGCACCTGGTCAAAGTCGCTGAGCGGCGGGACGAAGTCTTCGCCGATGCCTTCCACCAGCCAACTGCCCGCTTCGCCGATTTGGCCGTGGTCGAGATAGTCCGCCAGGATAGAGCCGGCAGGGTCGGCCAGCACGAATTCCGTCTGCGGCGAAACCTCGGAGAAATAGCGGCTCAACCCGCCCAGCGTGCCGCCGGAACCGACGCCGACCACGATGGCGTCCACGTCATGATCCATCTGCCGCCACAGTTCGGGCGCGGTGGTGGTGGTATGGGCCGCCGGGTTGGCCGGGTTGTTGAACTGATCGATATAAAAGGCGCCGGGGATCTCCCCAGCCAGGCGTTTAGCGTAATCCTGATAATAAGCCGGGTGCCCCTTGCCGACGTCCGAACGGGTCAGCAACACCTCTACCCCCAGCGCGCGCAGGTGGAAGATCTTTTCGCGGCTCATCTTGTCCGGCACCACCAGCAGCAGCTTATAGCCTTTCAGCGCCGCCACCAGCGCCAACCCCAGGCCGGTATTGCCGGCGGTGGCTTCGATGATGGTGCCGCCCGGCTGCAGTTTGCCGTCGCGCTCGGCCTGCTCGATCATCGACAGCGCCACGCGGTCTTTGATCGAACCGCCGGGGTTTTGGTTCTCCAGCTTGACGAACAGCCGGCACGGGCCGGTATCAAACTGGGTCAGTTCCAACATCGGGGTATTGCCAATCATCTCGATGACGGAATGGGGGATCGCCATGACTCATCTCCAGGATTATTCGGTATAAAAGTCGTTGTGCGGATGATAGCGCTGAGGATAAGCGCTTTAAAAAGAACAAATAACGGTTCTATATGCCATTATGGAATATATTAATCTTTTTTAGACGTATGGAAGCGCAGATGTTTAGCGGTGCAGATGCTTGGCCGTTTAGCCGTGGATGGGGGCGAAAGTGCGCGTCTCGATGCTTTTTTGAACGATAAGTGCGTGCCTGCGTACAGTTATGTAAAAATGCTGAAAATTCACGCTAAACCCTGCAAAAATAAGATAAATCACATAAACTCACAGCAAGGGCATTTTCGGTGTGTTGTGTTACCCGCTACGGGCGCCGCAGGGGGTTGCGGCCGGCACGCGCGCACCGGGCCACTCTCGCTGGTTGGCTTAAAACGTGAACATGTTTGAAAGTTAACGCTATTTCAATGGTTTTGAATGGACACTCTGGCGACGTCATGATGAAAAAAAACTTATCCACTTCCCTGAAAAAATTGACCTTCAGCGTAGGCATCCTGTTGCTGGCCGCCCCGGCCGTACACGCGGCCGAGCCGCCGGCGCCGCCGCAGGTAGACGCCAAGGCCTTCATTCTGATGGACTACAACAGCGGCAAGGTGCTGACCGAAGGCAATGCCGACACCCGTCTCGATCCCGCCAGCCTGACCAAGATCATGTCCAGCTACGTGATCGGCCAGGCGATCAAGGCCGGCAAGATCAAGCCGGAAGACATGGTCACCGTCGGCAAAGACGCCTGGGCGCCCGGTAACCCGGCGCTGCGCGGCTCTTCGCTGATGTTCATCAAGCCGGGCGATCAGGTGCCGGTGCTGGAACTGAATAAGGGCATCGTGATCCAGTCCGGCAACGACGCCAGCATCGCGCTGGCGGACTACGTGGCGGGCAGCCAGGATTCGTTCGTCGGCCTGATGAACAACTACGCCAAATCCCTGGGCCTGCAGAATACCCACTTCCTGACGGTGCACGGCCTGGATGCGGAAGGGCAGTACAGCACCGCGCGCGACATGGCGCTGTTGAGTCAGGCGCTGATCCGCGACGTGCCGGACGAATACGCGCTGCATAAAGAGAAAGAGTTCACCTTCAACAAGATCCGCCAGATTAACCGCAACCGTCTGCTGTGGAGCAGCAACCTGAACGTTGACGGCATCAAGACCGGCTACACCAGCGGCGCCGGTCACAACCTGGTGGCGTCCGCCACCGACGGCCCGATGCGCCTGATCTCGGTGGTGCTGGGCGCGCCGAGCGATCGCGTGCGCTTTAGCGAAAGCGAAAAGCTGTTGACCTGGGGCTTCCGCTTCTATGAAACCGCGACGCCGATCAAGGCCGATAAACCGTTCGTCACCCAGAAAGTGTGGTTCGGCGACGTCAGCGAAGTGCCGCTCGGCGTGGCGAAAGACGCCTCGGTCACCATTCCGAAAGGGCAGATGAAAAACCTGAAGGCCAGCTACAAGCTGACCCAACCGACGCTGGAAGCGCCGCTGGCGAAAAACCAGGTGGTCGGCACCATCGATTTCCAACTGGACGGCAAAACCATCGAGCAGCACCCGCTGGTGGTGATGCAAGAGGTGAAAGAGGGCAACTTCTTCAGCCGCATCTGGGATATGGTGATGATGAAGCTGAGCCAGTGGTTCGGCGGGATCTTCGGCTGAATAGCCTGATGTGAGGAGCGCCCCGGGCGCACCATCCTCGACCAAGCCGCAACGGAGACGTTGCGGCTTTTTTTATTTTCAGTATCCGGCCGAAGCGGCGCTATTAAAAATAGTCCACCAGCATGGTGGCGCCGCTGGAGAAGTCGCCTTCCGCCAGGGTGACGGCGCTGTTTTTCACCGGCACTGCATCAAGCGTCGGCGGATTGGCGTAGTCGATGTTCAGCGGCGTATTGATGGCGAAGGCCTTACCGTTGGCCAACAGCTTGATGCCCAATCCAGTGACGCTGCTGGTCAACACGCTGTTGTCAAAGGCCGCCGCGCTGCCCATGATCTTCATTTTCAACTGGCGGCTGTTATCCAGAAACTCGCATTTGATGCTGTAATCGATGCGTTGCATATAGCGGCTGCCGTCGATGCGTTTGATGCCGACCTTGCCGAAGTCGATATCGATGGTGCGCCCGTCGTTGATCACGCAAGGCGGAGGCGCCACCACGGTGGCGGTGATGTTGACTTTGGTGCCCTGATCGGCGGCCTGAGCGGCCGAGCTAATCAATTCCAGCGCCAACAGCAGGGCGCAGCCCGTTTTTATCGTCATGTTCATTCTGGCTCCCGTCTCAAGGTGCGCTGAAGATCAGCGTGGCCGAGCCCGACAGCGGACCGGTGGCGATGCTGGTGTAAGGGACATTGTTCTTCACCGGCACAAAGGTGACGGTGTCGTTGCCCAGACCGTTGACGATGCGCGTTCTGAAGGCATTGTTGGGCTTTACCACCGCGCCGTTGTGCACCATTGCCACGCCGACGTTAGGGTTGGTGGTCTTGATAAAATCGCTGGAGAAGCCGCTGGCGTCGCTGACCATCCGGATCAGAATATCCTGCGTCGCACTCTGATCATCGCACTGGTAGCTGAGCGCTTTGTCCTGTTTGATCTGGGCGTCGTTGGCGCTCTGGGTCAGGAAGTCCTGGCGGATCTGACCAAAATCAACATTAATTTGCTGGCCGTTGTTGATGGTGCAACTGGTGGTGACGAAGTAGGCGTCGTTGTCGGCGATCAGGCGCCAGCGATAAACGCCGCACTGTGGGCAGCCCGGTTGATCGTTGGTCTGAATAAAGTTGATTTGGCCGATGACGTCACCCTTATTCACCTTGATGTCCGGCGTTGGGAAACGGTTCAACACGATATAGACCCGGATGGCGACAGACTGGGTCTGCAAGCCGGTGAGGCTGAGTACGCTGATGCCGGCAGGCACCGGGGAGTTATAGTCGCTGCCGTTGATGGTCGTGCCGCTGCCGATCGAGCCAAAAATCGCGCCGTTCATCGACAGCGCCGGGCTATCGGTTTTGAGATAGTCGTACCAGCTCGCGACGTCGTTTTTACAGGTGACCTGGCTGACGTTGACGATTTCGTTTTTGCCATAAGAAAGCTGCGGCCCGATGCGAACCCGGACGTCAACCGGCGTGGCCGATCCCCCCGGGGGAATAAGTCCGCCATCGGACGTGCGGCAAGTAAATGCGTTGGCGTTGCCAAACAGCAGGAAGAAAGAGAGTGCCAGGCAGCAACGTAAAAATAGCAGGGCTGTTTTTCTCACGATAATATCCCGATATATATAAATGGTGTGCGGCGTTACTCCGCAATGAAATATTGCCAATCAGGCCGGCTGGCCATATTTATTCCGTTAAAGGAGAGTGAGATGCATCTTTGTTGGGTATGCCGTTGTTATCGCCACCGTCCAGCAACGCGGTGGGATACCACCTCAACGAGTTGTTGATGGAGCCGTCCGTCACAATCACTTCTTGTCGGGCGACAAGATCCAATAACAGCCGTCGAGCCCGGTAAACACCGACGTTGACGGCATTGGCCAGTTGCCGTGTCGAGAGCCACTGCTGCTGTGGCGGCGGCCCGGCGACGGGACATTGACGGGGCGATTGCGCGAATAATGTTTGCAGCAGATCGTGCTGCAATTGCCGTATTTCCTTTTGTTTCGGAGATAACGCTTCCATAGCACTTCCTCTGTATTCCGATTGCCGTATTCCTAAGAAAAAACAAACATTCGCCGTCTACCAACAACGAGGTAAAACGCGAACAAAGAAAATTCCTATCTATTTATCAGGATTGAAAAAAAAGGCGTTGCCCGCCCCGTTTTTACCTATGTTCAGGCAGGGGGGCGTCACGCAGAAACCTAAAATTTTGGTTTATTATATTCACAAAGTGCCACTTTGCGATCTGATTACTTGTGAATCTCGCAAAAACAGGATATTGCTCTATAAAAGTATTTTTTACGATCTATGAGCCTAAAAATAACAGTAAATTAACTTTAATTAGGAAATAAATTGCGAATGTTCGCCTTGATCAAAAAAAGCCTTTTTTTGCTGAGAGGCATTTGCCAGAATATTCATCGCCGGACAAGAAGGGCGGATTAGAAAGTATTGGCCCCTGCTCGTTGTGATTTCGTTTATTTTTATAGGACGAATTCATTAATGGGTGGGCCGCTGCAGACTTACCGTTATCGACTTTTTATTGTCGGTGCCTTTGGGTTTTGGCAGTTAACCAACTAGCAAGATGCTAAAGAATCAGGGCTGCGCACATATAAGCGCGAGCAGGTTTCCTGTTGCTCTTTTTCTTGATTGGAATATGCATTTTTTCTTATAAGGAATATAGGTTCTATGAAACTTAACAAAATCATGATGGCTGCAGTGATTGCATTTGGCGCAAGTTCTTTTGCACAGGCAGCCGATCAGGGACACGGTAAGGTCACCTTCACGGGCTCTATTATTGATGCGCCATGCTCTATTGCGCCTGAGTCGATCGATCAGACCGTAGATCTGGGCCAAGTGTCCAACGTGGCGTTGAAAAACGGCGGCAAATCCAACCCGCGTCCGTTTGAAATCAAGCTGGAGCAGTGCGACATCACCACCCTGAAAACCGTTAAAACCACCTTCAGCGGCGTAGCATCGTCTACCGATAAGGATCTGCTGGGCATCGCGGGCACCGCCAGCGGCGCCGGCGTAGCCATCTCTTACAACGGCCAGCCGATCAAACTGGGTGAAGCGACTACCGCGCAGACTCTGAACACCGGCAACAACACCCTGCATTTCGCCGCCTACCTGCAGGGCGAAGGCGCTTCCGCCGCCATCGTTCCGGGCGACTTCACCGCCGTAGCCGATTTCACCTTGGCTTATCAGTAAGTGAGTCCGAAGGCTTAATCAACCAGGCATGGGGTTCGCCGCATGCCTGGTGAATCTCCCTGTCAAAGGAATGTCGCGATGTTTTTACCAAGGAATCGAGCGGGTGCCGTTCTTTTGGCGTCGTTGGCGTTTGCGCCCGGCTATGCAACTTCCGCCGCGCAGGGGTGGGGCAAGGTCAGCATGCACGGCGCCATTATCGACACCGCCTGCGCCATTGCCGCCGGCAGCCGCGATCAGACGATCGATATGGACACTCTTCCTCTCGGGCAGATCATTCGTGACGGCCAGGGGATGACCAAACCTTTCAGTATTGAATTGGTCAACTGCATTTTGGAACGGCCGGAAAATAAACCTGATTGGAAATTCTTTCAGGTCACGTTTGATGGTTATGCGGAAGGCGCTCTGTTTGGCGTACAGGGCGAGGCGCGCGGCGTCGCATTGAAGATAAAAGACAGCAACGGCACGCCGGTTATTCCAGGGAAACCCTTACCGATGGAAGGAATAATACCGGGGAATAGAGTGCTGAATTATTCCATGACGTTGATGCCGAATCATCAGCCGTTGAAGGCGGGAGCGTATTTTTCCACAGTGCGTTTTAAGCTGGATTATTTTTGATTTTTTCTCGTACTGACGGTTAATTCGTTATTGAAAGGACTTTTATTATGCTTTCACCGGCAGGGAAGTTATTTCGTCTTCAAGCTTTGGGGCTCTGTGTTGCCCTTTCTCTGGGAAATCCGATCGCGTTGGTCTATGCCGCCGACGTTATTCAATTCAATACTGACGTATTAGACATCAACGATCGTAAAAATATCGATCTGAGCCAATTTACGCGCAGCGGCTACATCATGCCGGGCGTTTATACCATGGTGGTGCACGTCAATAAGAACGACCTGCCGGAACAGCCGGTGACGTTTTTGGCGCCTGAGAACGATCCTAAAGGCAGTGAAGCCTGTCTTTCACCGGCATTGGTCAACCAACTGGGGCTGAAAGAAAAGCTGTTAAGCACGCTGAACTGGACACACGGCGGCCGCTGCCTTGACGCCTCCAGTCTGGCGGGGATGGAAGCGCGCGGCGATCTCGCCAGTTCCGCGCTGTATCTCAACATCCCACAGGCCTATCTGGAGTACAGCTCGGAAAACTGGGATCCGCCTTCGCGCTGGGATGACGGTATTCCCGGGCTGCTGTTTGACTATAACGTCAACGCCCAAACGCAAAAGCACCAGAAAGGCGGCAGCAGCTACAGCCTGAGCGGCAACGGCACCGGCGGCGCCAACCTGGGCGCCTGGCGCCTGCGCGCCGACTGGCAGGCCAACCTCAACCACCAGACCGGATCTTCTCAGCCGACTGACAAACAGTTCGACTGGAGCCGCTATTACGCCTATCGGGCGATCCCGGCGCTGCGTTCGCGGCTGACGATGGGGGAGGATTACCTGAACTCCGACATTTTCGACAGCCTGCGCTTTACCGGCGTCAGTCTGCGATCCGACGACAGCATGTTGCCGCCCAACCTGCGCGGCTATGCGCCGGAAGTGACCGGCGTGGCGAAAACCAACGCCAAGGTGGTGGTCAGCCAGCAAGGGCGCGTGCTGTATGAAACGCAAGTGGCGGCGGGGCCGTTCCGCATTCAGGACATCAACGACGCCGTTTCCGGCGAGCTGGACGTGCGCGTCGAAGAGCAGGACGGCAGCGTGCAGGAGTTCAAGATGAACACCGCCAACATTCCTTACCTGACGCGCCCGGGCACGGTGCGTTACAAGCTGGCGACGGGCAAACCGTCGGAGTGGGGGCATCACCTGCGCGGGCCGATGTTCGGCACCGGCGAGTTCTCCTGGGGCATCAGCAACGGCTGGTCGCTGTACGGCGGTGGCATCGCCGGCGGCGATTACAACGCGCTGTCGCTGGGGATCGGGCGCGATCTGATGGCGCTGGGGGCGCTGTCGTTCGACGCCACGCAGTCGCGCGCGCGTTTGCCGCAGGAGGGCACACTTACCGGCGGTTCGTATCGGTTGAGCTATTCGAAGAACTTCGATGAATACGACAGCCAGGTCACCTTCGCCGGTTACCGCTTCTCCCAGGAGGACTTCATGAGCATGGGGGACTATCTCGATGCGCGTTACGAAGGGGGACGCAGCGGCAAGAGCAAGGAGATGTACACCATCACCTTCAACAAACAGTTCCGCGATCTGGGGCTCAGCACCTATCTCAACTACAGCCACCAAACCTATTGGGATCGGGCGCCGAACGATCGTTACAACCTGATGGTATCGCGCTACTTCGATATCGGCGATTTCAAGAACGTCAGCGTATCGCTGTCGGCCTATCGTAACCGTTACAACGAGCGCAACGACGACGGGATGTACCTGTCGCTGTCGCTGCCCTGGGGCAGCGCCGGGACGCTCAGTTACAACATGACGCTCGATCGTGAAGAGAACGCTCATCGGGTCGGTTACTACAACCGGGTCGATGAACACAACAACTATCAGATCAGCGCGGGCGCCGCGCGCAGTGGGGCGACCGCCAGCGGGTATTACAGCCATCAGGGCGATATGGCGCAGATCAACGCCAACGCCAGCTACCAGGCCGGTCGCTACAGCGCCGTCGGCATCGGCGCGCAGGGCGGCCTGACGATGGCGGCGGAAGGGGCGGTGCTGCATCGCGTCAATACGCCGGGCGGCACGCGCTTGCTGCTCGATACCGAAGGCGTCGCCGGCGTGCCGGTGCGTGGCTACGGCAGTACGGTGCTGACCAACCGTTACGGCAAGGCGGTGGTGGCGGATGTGAACAGCTACTACCGCAACAAGGCCAGCATCGATCTCAACAGCCTGGGCGACAACGTCGAGGCGACGCGTTCCGTGGTGCAGGCCACGTTGACCGAGGGCGCCATCGGCTACCGCAAGTTCGAGGTGATTGCCGGCGAGAAGGCGATGGCGATCGTCAAGCTGGCGGACGGCAGTGAGCCGCCGTTTGGCGCCACGGTGCTGAATGCCCGCAAACAGGAGACCGGCATCATCAATGACGGCGGCAGCGTTTACCTGTCCGGCCTCAACCCCGGCGAGCGCATGAGCGTGCACTGGAACGGCGCGGCGCAGTGTGAAATCCAGCTGCCGGCGCCGTTGCCGGCCGAAATGCTGATGAACACGTTGCTGCTGCCTTGCCGTCCTCTCACCGGTAACAAGCCGGCGGAGAACGCCAACTGATACCCCCGGCGGAGCGTGCTTCGCCGCTAAACCGCCGGGGCGGAATCGCCCGCCTTCGGCTGACTGGAACCGTGAAGACATGATGAATCTGACTATGACCAGAAAGACCGTTTCCCTTTTGAGCTCGCTCGCCGCCGCGTTGACGATCGGCGCGATCGGCCTGCCCGCCCATGCGGCTATCGCGCTGGATCGCACGCGCGTGATTTTCGACGGCGACCAGAAAACGGTCAGCCTCAACATCAGCAATCAGAATAAGCAATTGCCCTATCTGGCCCAGGGGTGGATTGAAGACGATCGCGGCAACAAGATCCAAAGCCCTTTCACCGTGCTGCCGCCGGTGCAGCGGGTGGAGCCGGGCAAACCGAGCCAGGTGAAGATCCAGTCGCTGCCGGCGGCGCGTCAGCTGCCGCAGGACAGGGAGACGCTGTATTACTTCAACCTGCGCGAGATCCCGCCGCGCAGCAATAAGCCGAACACGCTGCAGATAGCGTTGCAGACGCGCATCAAAATGTTTTATCGCCCGGCGGCGCTCGCCCCGAAAAAGAACGCCGCACCGTGGCAGGAGCAGCTGACGCTGACCCGGCAGGGTGACAAGTACGTGGTGAACAATCCGACCCCGTATTACGTGACGATCGTTGAGGCGAGCGCTGGCAAGGGCGGGAAAGGGGCCGCCGGCTTTGAACCGTTGATGGTGGCGCCGAAGGCCAGCGCCTCGCTGAACGTCTCAGCCGCGAGCCTCGGCAGCGGCCCGTCGCTGGCGTACATCAACGATTACGGTGGTCGGCCGCAGTTGAACTTCCGCTGCGCCGGCAATGCCTGCCAGGTCGTGCCGGTCGCCAAATGACGCGCCGCGCGCAAGCAGGGAAGACCAAGTCATGAACACAGCGGAGTGAACGAATCATGCAACGAAAGAACCCCATGCTGTTGGGAAAGGCCTATGAACGTCATCAGCGACGCACTATTGGCCTGACGGTGTTGGCCGCGCTGATGGTGCCGCTGACGGCGGGCACGATGTTGATGCTGATGCCGCCGGCCCGCGCGGTGGATAACTGGGACGTTGAGGGGGCGAACGGCACGCTCCACGTCTACGGCGCGTTAACGGAAAGCGCCTGCAGCCTGGAAATGACCACCGCCCGCCAGGAGGTATGGCTGGGCGAGACGGGAACGGCGCACTTCCAGCGCCCGGGCGATCGCGGCACGCCGGTCGCCTTCGAGCTGACGCTGAAAGACTGCCTGCGGGCGCCGGCGAGCAACCGCGACGCCTGGACCGGGGTTCTGGCCTGGAGCGGCAGCCAGCCTGCGGTGTCCGTCGCGTTTTCCGCGCCGACGGATGACGACGCGCCGGGTCTGGTCAGGGTCGCCGGCGTCACCGGTTTGGGGTTGCAGTTGGCGGATGCCCGCGGTCTGCCGGTCCGCCTCGGCACGCGCAACAAACCGGTATTGCTGACGCCGGGACAAAACACCCTGACGTATACGGTGACGCCGGTGCGCACTCCGGCGACGCTGAGCGCCGGCGCTTACCGCGCGGCGATCGATTTCCGTCTTTATTACGACTAATACGCCGCTTGCGCCTGGCAGGCGCAAGCATAACCAAAGGGAGTGGCGTCATGCGCGCGACAGAGACGAACCGGCGCCGAAGCGCGCTGCTGGGAGCCGGCATGGTGATGCTGGCCGGCATGATGGCGCAGCCGGCGGCTGCGGCGGAAAACATGCGCTTTCACGGTACGCTGGTGGCCGAGCCGTGTGTCATACAACCGGGGGATGAGGACATCCAACTGGATTTCGGCACCATCGTCGACAAATACCTGTACCTGAACACCCGCACCCACAGCCAAACCTTCGCGTTGCACCTGACCGAGTGCGATCTCAGCCTGGGCAATACGGTGGCCATTACGTTTACCGGTACTGAGAACGCCAAACTGCCCGGCCTGTTGGCGTTGGATGGCGGCAGCCTGGCGTCGGGGATCGGCATCGGGCTGGAGGACAGCAGCGGCAAGGCGCTGCCGCTCAATCGCGCCAGCGATAAATTCCGTCTGAACGCCGGCAACACCACACTCACGCTGCAAGCCTATGTGCAGGGAGAGCCGGAAGCCATCCAGACGAAGTCCATCGGCCGCGGCACCTTCAGCGCGGTGGCCACCTTCACGTTGGAATACGAATAAGCGCCTACAAGGACAAGAAACGCAATGATGAGAAAGCACGTCAATCACGCCCTGCGCATGGGGATGCTGTGCCTGTTGGCGTTGAGCGCCGCCGCTTGCCAAAGCCAAAAGCCGGGCAAGCCTGCCGTGAACACCCAAAATCAGGCTGCGCAACCTCCGTCAGAAGAGGTGTTGCGCAAGCAGCGTGAGGCCGAGCAACTGCGCCAGTGTCAGGAGCAACTGGGCGCGTTGCGCACGATCAACGAGAAACAGTATCAGCGCTACA
Source organism: Serratia sp. B501 (assembly GCF_051172315.1). Taxonomy (NCBI): domain Bacteria; kingdom Pseudomonadati; phylum Pseudomonadota; class Gammaproteobacteria; order Enterobacterales; family Yersiniaceae; genus Serratia; species Serratia sp. B501. Next base: position 129,336 of record NZ_JBPIZB010000002.1, on the reverse strand, counting down.
AACAGGCGTTCGACAGCCTGATGAGCGGCGCTTCCCAGTACGCCAACCTGCGCGCCCGGGTAAACGGTGACACGCAGGAGACGGTGGATGCGCTGTATCGCTACAAGGTCAACTATCTGTGCGCCGGGGTGAATCAGGCGGTGTTGACCGGGCTGGCGGATCGCGGGGAGCAGGTTAAATGAGGCTGCGTCTGCTGGGCTGTGTCGCTTTGCTGTTCACCGGCGTCGCGCAAGCGGACGACGGCGTGCCGGCGCTGCTGCAGTTTGCCGAGCAGTATCAACGGCAGAATATCGGTCCGGCGACCGAAAAAACGGCGCCGGACGACCGTGAGTCAGGGAAAAAAAAGCGTGAGCCGGCGAAGCGCCTGTCGGACAACAGCCAATCCGCCTCACCGGCCAAAACGTTTACGCTGAGCCAGGAATTATTGGCGCGCGATCAACAACTGGCGCGCCAGCGAATGGCGCTGACGGCGCTGCGCCAGGAGCTCGCCGCGCTGCGGGCGGAGAAAGCGGCGCCACCCGTCGCGGCGTTGCCGGACTCGTCAACGCTTCAACAGTGGATCGCCGGGCTGGGCGCCGCCTGGCGTGGTTCGCCCGACGCGCAGCGCGCCGAGGCGCTGTTGCGTCAGGCGACGCAGGAAACCGCCAAAAGCAGAGCGACGGCGGCGCAGGCCGAACGGCGCGTCACCGAACTTGAGTCTGCCGCGCAGGCATCGGCACAAACGCTTGCACAACGCCAACGCGAGCACCAGGAGGCGTTGCACGCTCTGCGCGCCGCGTTGGAAGAAAGCGAGCAGAAGCGGGCCGGTGAGCAGAAGGCGACTCAGCAGGCGCGCGAAGACCTGCTGGCGTTGCGTAAGCGGCTGCAATGGGAGATGACGCCGGAGCAGTTGAAGGATGAACGCAAGCGTTTGTCCTATGCGGCGGGCAGTGCGCTGGGGCGGGATATTCAGGGGTTGATGACGGAGCGTCAAAGCTGGGGCGTGCCGGTGGATCGCGACAGCCTGTTGGCGGGCGTTATCGACAGCGTGTCGGGACGTTTGCAGCTGTCGCCGCAGGAACTGAATACGTTGACGGCGCAGGCGGATGCCGCCGCCGTGGCCGCGCGTGAGAAACGCGTTAACCAGCAGCGGCGGCGCGATGACGATTACCTGACGCAGTTCAGTCAACAAAAGGGCGTAAAGCAGTCGGCGATGGGCTTCTGGTATCGGGTGGATTATGCCGGGGAGGGGGCGCTGGCGCCAACGGCGGTGGTCGATGTTGTGGTGAAAGAGAAGCTGACCGACGGCACGGTGATCCAGGATATGGATCTGAGCGGCAAGGTGCTGTCGCAACCGCTGTCCGAATACCCGCCGCTGTTCCGGGAGGCGATAAGTCATCTGCACAACCACGGCTCGTTGACGATGGTCGTGCCGCCGGCGCTGGCCTACGGTGAAACCGGCTACCCGCCGAAGGTGCCGCCCAACGCCACCATGGTTTATGAATTGCGCATCGACAACAGCCAGGCGCCGGCAAAGGGCGTCCAGGCGGTTAAACGGGAAGCCGACACGGCGGGAGGGCAGGGATGAACACGATGATAAAAATCGCGCTATTTGATGAGAATCGATACTTCAGCGCAGGTTGGCAAGAGGCTCTGGCGCTGCACTTCAGCACTTACGGCAAGCGCACGCTGTTAGTGGATGCGCGGCAGGCTCATGAAGCCGATCTGGTGTTCTGCTATTTTCCTCCCGGCGTGCAAAGCTGTTTTTGTCACCTCTCTGAGGCGCAGCCCGTGGGGCGTAAAACGCTGTATTTCTCGTTGCGAACGCCGGAGGGAAGGCATAAACGCACCGTCGGTAACCGCTGCTCGCTGGAGGCCGGCGTCATCTACCACGATATGCCGTTGGTTTCGGCGCTGTATCAGGTGAGCGCCGAGCTGGAGCGGCGTAGCAAATGGCCGGGCAGACTGAGCTGTGGCAGGAACTGCGCATGCCAACACCGGGGCTTGACGTTGCGCGAACAAGAGATCATGCGCTGCATGACGCGGGAGATGGGAGTCACGCAAATCGCCCGGATGCTGGATATTAGCGTGAAGACGGTCAGCAATCACAAGATGAGCGTCATGCGCAAAATGGGATTCCGGCGTAATGCCGAACTTTACGGCTGGCTGCGGCACAGCGCTCGTCCCGGGGCTGTGGGGCTTCGTGCGGGCATTCAGCCCGGCATTGCGGCAGGAAAGGATCGCTATTGAAACGGCGCCGGCCAAGTCACACCGGCCGGCGCCTTAAGTGCCTCGCCGTGGCGATCAGTTGCAGGCCACGACCTTGATCGCCAGCCCGCCCTGTGAGGTTTCGCGGTATTTGGCGTTCATGTCTTTGCCGGTCTCGTACATGGTTTCGATCACCTTATCCAGACAAACCCGCGGTTCGCTGGTCCGGCGCATCGCCATGCGTGCGGCGTTGACCGCCTTAACGGCGGAAATGGCGTTGCGTTCGATGCACGGCACCTGAACCTGGCCGGCGAGCGGATCGCAGGTCAGCCCCAAATGGTGCTCCATGGCGATCTCCGCCGCGATGCACACCTGCGCCGGGCTGCCGCCGAGCAGCTCGGTCAACCCGGCCGCCGCCATTGAACAGGCCACGCCCACTTCCCCCTGACAACCGACTTCGGCGCCGGAGATCGAGGCGTTCATCTTGTACAGCGCGCCAATCACGCCGGACGCCAGGAAATAGCGGGTGTAGGAGTTGGCGTTCACCGGGCGGATGAACTTGTCGTAGTAGGCCAGCACCGCAGGGATGATGCCACACGCGCCGTTGGTCGGCGCGGTGACCACGCGGCCGCCGGCCGCGTTCTCTTCGTTGACCGCCAACGCGAACATGTTGATCCAATCGACCACGTTCATCGGATCGATATTGTTCTTGTCTCCGGTCACCAGAATGCGTCGCAGCGCGGCGGCGCGGCGCGGCACTTTCATCGGACCGGGCAGCAGCCCTTCGGTGTTGATGCCGCGCTCGATACCGGCGCTCATCACCTGCCAGACATCGGCGAAATGCGCGTCGATATCCGCCTTGCTGCGCAGCGCCAGCTCGTTTTGCATCACCAGGCCGGACAAGGACAGCCCGGTCTCCTTGCAATGCTGCTGCAGATCGTGCGCTGATTTGAACGGATAGGGCACCGGCGTGGCGCCCTCGGCGGACTGGCCGAAGTGCTCTTCGTCGACGATAAAACCGCCGCCGATCGAGTAATAGGTTTTGCTGTGCAGCAGGCGTTCACCGGCGAAGGCGCGGATGCGCATGCCGTTTTCATGCAGCGGCAGGTTGTCGCTGTGGAAGTTCATGCCGCCGTGCAGCGGGAAATCCACCTCGCGGTGGCCGTTGGCCAGCGGCAGGCGGCCGCGTTGCTCAACGTCGCGAATAAAGCCCGGAATGCTGTCGATGTCCACATCGTGCGGCAGGTTGCCGGCCAGGCCCATGATGATGGCGATGTCGGTGTGGTGACCTTTACCGGTCAATGACAGCGAACCGTAGACGTCGACCACCACGCGGGTGGTGTCCTGCAACTGCTGGTGCGCGATCAGCTCGTCGACGAACTGTTTGCCGGCCTTCATCGGGCCAACGGTGTGGGAGCTGGATGGGCCGATGCCGATTTTGAAAATATCGAAAACGCTGACCATGGTCTCGCCTCCTTCTTCAGGTTTCAGGCGGTGAATACGGGAAATGGGGGAGTGCGGGAGGGCCGGCGCGCAAGCGGCGCCGGCCGGGCGTGATTAGCCGAGCAGGCTGAACACGATGGCAGAGATGGCGATCAGACCCATCACAACCACGAACACGTTGCTGATGTGGCCGCTGTACTTGCGCATGGCAGGCACTTTACGGATGGCGTACATCGGCATCAGGAACAGCAGCATGGCGATGATTGGGCCACCCAGGGTTTCGATCATGCCCAGGATGCTTGGGTTCAGGGTGGCGACGATCCAGGTGGTCACCAGCATGAAGATAGCGGTCATGCGGTTCAACTTGGCGGTGCTGACGGTTTTGCCGCGGCTCTTCATCGACTTGGCGACCAGGCCGTTGAAGCCTTCACGGGCGCCCAGGTAGTGGCCCAGGAACGATTTGGTGATGGCGACGAAGGCGATAACCGGCGCGATGTACTCGATCATCGGGTTGTTAAAGTGGTTGGCCAGGTAAGACAGAATCGAGATGTTCTGCGCCTTGGCTTCCGCCAGGTTTTCCGGTGTCAGGCTCAGCACGCAGCTGAACACGAAGAACATCACGGTCAGCACCATCATGATGTGTGCATAAGCCAGAATGCGGGAGCATTTCTTCTCGGCGTCTGCGCCGTACTCTTCGCGTTTGGCGACGGCGAAGGCGGAGATGATCGGCGAGTGGTTGAAGGAGAACACCATCACCGGGATTGCCAGCCACAGGGTCATGATCAGGCCGTGACCCATGCCGGTACCGCTGCCGGACAGCGACACGTTTTCGAAGATGGCGCCGGTCCAGTTAGGGATCAGGTATACCGCCAGCAGCATCAGCACCGCCACAAACGGGAAGACCAGGATGCTCATGGTTTTCACGATGGCCTGCTCACCGAAGCGCACGATGGTCATCAGGCCGACGATCAGGATCAGCGACAGGATGGCGCGCGGCGGCGACGTCATGCCCAACTGGTGGGTAATGAAGCTGTCGACGGTGTTGGTGATCGCCACGCTGTAAACCAACAGAATCGGGTAGATGGCGAAGAAGTACAGCAGAGTAATCAGTTTACCGGCGGTGATGCCGAAGTGCTCTTCTACCACGGCGGTGATGTCTTCACCGGGATTTTTACCGGACAGAACGAAACGGCACAGGCCGCGGTGGGCAAAGAAGGTCATCGGGAAAGCGATGATGGCCATGATGATCAAAGGAATCAAACCGCCGATGCCGGCGTTGATTGGCAAGAACAGGACGCCTGCGCCGATGGCGGTGCCGTACAGGCCCAACATCCACATGGTATCCGTTTTACGCCAGGTAGTGCTGGAACCCGAAGCCGCAGAGGCAATTGTGCCGGTCTGTGTAGTGTCCATAAATATCTCCGAAGTGAACACGAATTTAAAATTAAAAGGCAAAACTTAAGGTTAAACCGTCAAACGTCCTATTCAGGCAACGCTTGCGGTAAGAATCAGGTGTTGCTTGCGGGGATGTTTTGGCGTCCCCCTGGTTGTTTATTGTGTTCATTACCACAGGCACAGCGCCGGGTAATTCACCAAAGACTTTTCACCGCCACGGGGTGATAAAAGTCGTTACCGCTGCCGACAGGTCTTTGCCTGTCGATTTTTGTTGGCGGCAAGATAACGATTTACAGTAGAAACAACCGTGATCCTGCTCTCAAATGCGTAATGTGTGCAGTTATCTGCTTTTTCATCGATTTTTCGCGCATTTGTTGCACATTTGTGTAAGATTTTGTGCTGAGAACGCTCTCATAAAAATTTCTGCGATTATGCGGCTTGTACAATAATTAGCCGGATAAAGCGCTGTGCTCAGCAGCAAGCCGAGCAATATATTTTATGCGTGGTTTTGGATCTAGCTAAAAACCCGGATTAAGCAGTTTTAGTGACGTAGATCACATTGTATTTTTAAGTCAAATGAGCGGTATTGATTTGTTTTTAAATGATTTTAATTGAAAAACACCGCTAGTAACGAAGGGAAATTACTTACGTGGTTAGCGGATAAAAATGCGTAACCATTCATCATATAAATAACAGATAGCTAACAGGTATTGGCGAGATTTGCTGCAATAGCCTAACCGGCCGTTTATTTAAACATCCCGGTCTTTGGCGCGATTTATCATATAAAAGCCATAAATAGTCGTTAATTCATCCAGCCGAAAGCGGGTTTGACCAGAGAGAAAATAATCACTCGGGTGACCTGTTGCATTTTATTAACCTGATGTTGCGTGAGGATAAGCGAAAAATGCGTATCGATTGCGCATTATTTGTTCATCTCGGGCTGTGGGAAAAGAGAGATTTCAGCGGCGCGCCGTCGTTTCCGACGGCGCTGAAGGGGGATCAATAGCGGGTAGCGATGGCGTTATCGTTGAAGAACGCCATGAAGTCGGCGTCCGGCTGGCGATCGGTGATCACCCGATCGAACTGCGTCAGCGGGCCGATACAGGCCGGCTTGATTTTGCCGAACTTGCTGTGATCCGCCACCAGGATCTTTTGCTGCGCCATCGCCATCGCGCGATGCTTCATCTCCAGCTCGTCGAAGTTGAAGCAGGTGGCGCCGTGCCGCAGGCTGAGGCCGGCGGCGGAGATAAAGGCGATGTTCGGGCAGATGTGATCGAGCTCATTGCGGCCGCCGACGCTGGAAAAGATGTAGTTGTTCGGTTTGAACTCGCCGCCGCACAGGATCACCTTGCAATTCGGTTTGTCTTGCAGCGCCAGGAAGGTGTTCAGCGAATGGCACACGGCGGTGAAGGTCAGTTCGTCGGCAATGGCGTCGATGATCGTCGGGGTGGTGGTCCCGCAGTCGAAAAACACCGTGTCGTTTTCATTAATCAACGGCGCCGCCAGCAGGCCGATGCGCCGTTTCTCCGTGACCTGTTTGGCTTTTTGATCGGAAACGAAGTAGTTGGTCACGCCGTTGCTGCGCGGATCGGTCACCACATAGCCGCCGAGCAGCACCACCGCCGCCGGCTCGGCGCTCAGATCGCGGCGAATGGTCATCTCCGAGACCCCCAGCAGCGCGGCGGCTTCTTTCAGGTGGATCTTGTCAGCGCGTTTTAACGCCTGAACTAACCGGTTGATACGTTCTTCGCGCCGCGTTTCCATAGATCCGTCTTCCCACAGGTAGTAGAGGTAAAAAAGCGTGCCGCCGTTTCCGGCGCTAAACACAACGATGCGGGGCAATATCGGGCCGCATCGGCCGCCCGTATTGTCCCGCATCGGAGTGTATTGGCTGCGCCCGTCAAGGCGCGCCGACGATCAGTAGCTGCCAGCCGCCGCCTGCGCGCCGGATACGATGGCAACGCCGGAGCTGGTGCCGATACGCGTGGCGCCGGCTTTGATCATCTTCTCGGCGGTGGCGCGATCGCGCACGGCGCCGGAAGCTTTCACGCCCATTTCGCTGCCCACCGTCTCGCGCATCAGTTTGACGTGCTCCTCCCGAGCGCCGCCGGTGCTGAAGCCGGTGGAGGTTTTAACGAAGGCGACATCGAGTTCGCGACACATTTCACAAACCTGGACGATCTGCGCATCGCTGAGCAGGCAGGTTTCCAATATTACCTTCAACGGGATCGCCGCGCAAACCTCGCGCACGGCGGCGATGTCGGCTTTCACTTCGTCCAGCAGGCCGCTTTTCAGCCAGCCGACGTTGATCACCATATCGATCTCTTGCGCGCCGGCGGCGATCGCCGCTTTGGCTTCAAAGGCTTTGGCGACGGTCAGGCCGGCGCCCAGCGGGAAACCGATCACCGAGCAGACTTTCACGGTGCTTTCCTGCAGCAGCTGGGCCGCCAACGGCACGTAGCCGGAGTTGACGCACACCGCATAGAAGTTGTGCTGCTGGGCTTCTTCGCACAGTTTGGCGATCTGCATTTCGGTGGCGTCCATGGCCAGCAGGGTGTGGTCGACATAGCGGGCGTAATCGATGTTTTCGGAGGTCATCGCGGTTCCTTAATGAAGTTGAGAAAAGAGCGTTGATAGAGGATGTGAAAATAATAACATTACAATGCGGGTAAACCTAGCGGGATTTGAAAAATGTCGACGAGATCATAGTTATCTCACTGTTATATGTATAACTTAGGGGAGGTTTATTTGTTATTTAAATAACATTTTCAGCGGCCGCTCGCGGCCTGCGCGGGCGAAATGTCGAGGGAAAACGATGAAAATCAACATTGATCTGGTTCCTGCCGCGTTCGGGGCGCATCGGCAGGCGCTGTTCCGCAATGCGGATTTCGCGGTGAGCGCCCATCGCTGCGCAGAGCGCGGGCCAATGCTGACGCTGGCGAATCGGCGCGGCGCACTGACGGTCTTGCCGTATCAGGGCCTGGCGATTTGGGACGCTGAATTTGACGGTTACTCATTGAAATCGGGCCGCCGCAGCGGGCGGGGCGCCGGAAGAAAGCGCGATGATGTCGCCGCGTTCTGCCCCGCCTGGCCGAGTCACGACGGCGCATCGCTCCAGATGCAACGCGTGTGGCTGCAGCTGGCGGGCGACGAGCTGACGTTGCAGGGCGAAGGCGAGCGGTTGGGCGAGGGATGGCGCATCGGCCCGGCGCTGCGTTTGGCGGCGCAGAGCGCGCAGTTCGCCATTGAGATGAAAGTCACCAATCTGGCCGATCGGCCGCAGCCGCTGCGCTATGTGTGCCGCCTCAACTACGATTGCATTCCCGACGCGGTATTCCGCCAAAACTTGCCGACGCCGGCGCTGTTGGGGGAGGCGCTCGGGCAGGAACTGCTGTGTTCCGACGATCTGTCTCGCTACGTGGACCGAGCCGAATTCTTTATGCTGGCGCCGCAAGGCCGGCGCTATGTAACGCGTTTCGCCACCGGGCAATTCAACTATGGTCTCCGGCGCATCGCCGTTCAGGGCAACCGGCAGTTGCTTTCCTTTATCCAGCCGGCAAACTGCCGCCCGAATGCGCCAGAGGGTGAGGGAGTGATGCTGGGAGCGGGAAAAACGCGGGCGTTCTGCGTGACCACCGGCGTGGTGTGAAATAAGCAGGGGCGGTAACGCCCCTGTCATGTTGTGCGGTTACTCTTTCACCCAACCGCGGCGAATGGCGAAGGCGAACAGGAAACGATACAGGCGCGACAGCCTGTCGGCGATGACATCGCCGAACAGATTCCACACCAGTTGGGCGAACAGGCAGCCCACCAGACCGAGCAGGAAACCGCCGACCATATCCAGCGGCCAGTGCACGCCGAGGTAAACGCGTGACCAGGCGATGCCGACGGCGACGATCATCAGCAGCACGCCGGACCAAACGCGGTGCCAGAACAGGAACGCCAGCGCGAAGGTAAAGATGGCGGTGCCGTGATCGCTCGGGAACGAGCTGTCCGGCGCGTGTGGCAGGAAGGTATAACCGACGCCGGCGACGAACGGGCGCTCATGCGGCAGCAGCGCGCCGATAGCGGAAGCGGCAAGCATGGCGAACAGCAGCGCGATAGTGGTTTTCGCTACCACCTGGCGTTGCGAAACCAGCTGGCTTTGCGGCCCCCACAGCCAAAGACCGACGATCAGCAGCGGCACGATGATGATCAGGTCGCGCGCCAAAAAGGTGGCGAAATCGATCATCCATTCGGGAGACGCCGGAGTCGCATTGATCCAGGCGAAAAGAAAATGGTTCAACTGTTCCATAACCGTTACCTCGTCTTGCGGCGCCAATAGCCGCTAACCGTCCAATAAATAGCCAACTGGCTTAACCAAACCCACCAACCCGCCCACAGGTTATGGGTAAGAAAATGTGCGCCGCGCATGATCTGACCAAAGCCCATCACCATGCCTAGCGCGATGCTGCCGCACCAACACCACCAGGCGAGGCGCGGGCGCTGCGGATAAAACAGGAAAAACAACGCCATCACCGCGAAACCGCTCGAGGCGTGCCCGCCGGGGAAACAGCGGCCGGGGCCCGGCAGCGCCGGTACCGCGCCGAATAAAGGGAAGGACATCGCCTTGCCGCCGTACTCAATCAGATCCCACGGGCAGGAGTGCGCGCTGGTGGCTTTGAGAACGCCCACCACCAGCGGGCCGATGCCAATCAGCAGCATGGTCACGATCAGGCGCGCGCTGCGGCGATAGATGCCCCAAAACAGCGTCAGCACCGCGCCTACGATCACTATCTGCTTCAACAGGCGGTGATTGATCAGATCCAGCCAATAATTGTTTTGCCACGGGAAATGCCCGCTGGCGGCATCGTACCAATAGTTGCTGATCGCCCAATCCAGCTGTTCGTTGCGGGAGAGCCACAGAAACACCAGACCGCTGATCAGCAGGCCAAAAACCTGCCAACGGTAAAAGGATGTCGACAGGGAGTAAAGGGCGGTTGTCTTAATTTGCGGTGTCGTTGAGGATTGATTTAATGACGATTCTGGATTCACGCGCAGGCTCGGTGACAGGATTGAATGACGTCACTGTAATAATTCTGTCTTAAGAAAACCTTAGTCCGCCGGCAAGAAAACCCTATCTGATACACCCGCTTGTGCGAAGGTAATCGCTTGTTTTTCTCGTCTTAACCCGAGGGTGTGCTGGCTAATTGCTCCGCTTAACGGTTTATATCAGGCGATTGTCACTATTAATCACCTATTGTAAAGAAGATTAAACCTGTGGCGGGCTTGGCGGTAGTGTATTAGTTTATAGTCGGATTATTTGACAAAGTGTAGGGATAAAACATGAACAAGGCATCCGTTGTATTTTCCGGCCTGCTGATGGCCGTTTCCGCTGGCGCTATGGCGGCGACCTCTGGCGATGACGCAGACATGAGCAAACAGCCGCTGGAAAAAGTCGCGCCTTACCCGAAAGCCGAGAAGGGCATGAATCGCCAGGTGATCTACCTGCCGAAGCAAGAGCACGAAGAGAACTACAAGGTAGAACTGCTGATCGGCAAGACGCTGGAAGTGGACTGCAACCGCCATATGATTGGCGGCACGCTGGAGACCAAAACCCTGTCCGGCTGGGGTTATGATTACCTGGTGCTGGAGAAGCTGTCTGAACCGGCCTCGACCATGATGGCCTGCCCGGACAATACCAAGACCAAGAAATTCATCGCCGCTAACCTGGGCGACGCCGCGATGCAGCGCTACAACAGCCGCCTGCCGATCGTGGTGTATGCGCCGAAAGACGCGGAAGTGAAATACCGCATCTGGAAAGCCGAAGACACCGTAAGCCAGGCTGAGCAGAAATAACCGCCGCCTGACGCCGCTCCGCTGGCCATTCCCGGTTGGCGGAGCTTTCTCCTTCCTGTCTCCTTATCATTCCCGCATCTTTGACACTCGACTGATTGCTTTCGGACGTGGCTTTTAGGCGCGACATGGCAACGAAATACGCAATCCAATACCTCTTCACAAGGGCACAGGAAGCACGCAGCTGCATGGATGGGAGAGGATGCGCGCGTATAGAAATAGAGCAAAGAAATCTTTACTGAAGTGTGATAATTTTGCGCATGCCCTATTAATGGAATGACACAGAAGATAAGGATATCCAATGCGTTATCGTTCGCTAACGCTCGACGAGCCCCGTAACAGCCGCACACCTGGCGAGTTGCTTGATGATGGTGCGCCTGTGCCGACCACGGAACCCTGCGAGTGGGCAGGCACCGTATGAAACTGATTCATTTCTCCTCTGAACACACGGCGCCGGAAAGCTTTTCCAGGATACTTAACCCGACAGCAGCGCGGCATGAGCTGGAACGGCATTATTTGTTCGGCGGCGCAGCCGGCATATCGATAAGCAGCCGGTATCCGATTACCCGCAATACTCAATCCGGGATTGGCGTCACCGGTTATCGTGAGGACTTGGCTATGAAGCGCAGCGTACTCGATGAGATCAACCGGGGCGGCTTGCTGGCGATTGAACAGGGAATGGGCACCTGGACGCCGACGAAATATGCCTTTTACGTCGACGCGGAAGGCCGATTGCAGCGCTACCCAGGCAGCTCTCTTCCCGCCTTTTATCCTACCGGGCGCGTGATCGCCCGCTATGAAGAAATGGTCAGCCGCTATGGCCACCGGGCAAAACCGACGGTGCTGCCGGCGAGGCAGAATACGACCCGGAATCCCCCTCTGCAACAAGCCATTGCTACCGCAGTAGCAACCGTTGCCGCCACGGTGCAGGCCATCCGCCCAATGACCAAGGCAGAACGCTGGCAAGAACGCCAGTACTTGATAGGGCGAGGCAACCGCAGCATTTACCCGGATGCGCGCATGGCGGCACAGCGCCTGGCGGAGAACAACGTTGCGGTCGAAAAGGCGAAGTTGGCTGAGAATGTCTATAAGACCACTAACCCGCTCAAGGACACGATAGACATCCCTGAAGGCTGGAAGGATATCAGTAACAATGATGGGGCACTGGGTCGGCTAGGTTTGAGCAGTAACATGCTTTATGACAAACCAATGAATCCTGATTTTTTAGCCCGAGTTTATCAGCCAGACGAGAGTGTCTTTGGTAAGGCGATGAACCCGACGGTGGTGTTCCGCGGATCGCGCGCACCAGAATTCCCGGAGGGGATAAGCCACGCAGCCCAAAAAGCCTTATTAAGGGGGGACTTGTCAGGCGTTAAAAATCTCAGTGACTGGAAAAACAACGGTGCTCAAGGAATAGGACTTAATTCTGAATACTACAAAAAAGCGGTTGGTATTGGCGATAAAATTTCAAAAGTATCCAATATCGACGTTGCAGGTCATTCATTAGGAGGAGGTATGGCGTCCGCGGCCTCTATGGCCAGCGGCAAACCTGCTTGGACGTTTAATGCAGCAGGCCTGAATGCGGGAACCGTCGAAAAATACGGCGGCTCTATAATAGGCAGCGCCGATAATATTCAGGCGTATCGCGTAAAAGGAGAGCTGTTGACCAAGCTGCAGGAGGTTGATTTATGGGAGGATGCCAAAGACCTCAAATTTTATCCGCCTGCGGTGATGGCGAAAGAACGGTTGTCCATGTTGGCGCCTGACGCCGTGGGAGTAAAGCATACGCTTCCCGGTGGAACAGGTTCACTGCTGGATAAGCACGGTATAGACCAGGCGATACAATGCATTGAAAATGAGAAAGACGATGACATTGCCACAATCAAGGGACGAATATGAAAAAAATCATACTCATTATCACGATGCTAGTGTCTACGCTCATCATGCAGGGGTGCAAACAAGGTATGGATTTACAACCACAGGATTATTTTGACGGTCAGCAATTGGACATTGCCAAAGCCATTTATGATGGTGACAGGCCGCAGTTGGATAACTTATTGTCATCAGTAAACAAAGAGATCTTAAATCGTCCAGCTAAGGAAGAAATGACCTTATTGTTTTGGGCAATAAACAATGCCATCTATGACAAAACCACACCTGAAAGGCTGAAAATTATCACTGACTTGGTAAAAGCCGGAGCAGACCCTTTACAGCCTCAATCTAACACGCCGGGTAGTCCCGCTGAATTTGTTATGAAAGCGGATAAAGGCATCTGGATACAGGCTATGTTAGAGGGCGGACTCTCTCCAAATGCTAAGGATAAGGTTCATAATCAACCCATTATATTCAATAGCATCTTTGCAAAAAACACAGAGACATTAGAGGTCATGTTGGATTATGGCGCTGATATAAATATAAGAAATTCACTGGGTGATACGCTGCTCATCGATGCTTTAGATTATCACTCCTATGACCACGTCATTTTTCTATTAGAAAAAGGCGCCAATAGCGATATAAGAGGCAACTCAGGTTGGACGATGGGCAATCAACTGCAACGGCTGATTAATAGAAGTCAGGATGGCAGCGAGGCGAAAGCGTCTCTTGAGCGCATCAAAGACGAGCTAATTAAGCGTGGTGGGAAATGGCCGCCTGCTCCTGTCAGTCAATAAGCCGTTCTCAGTATCCCAAGGGTGTAGAGGGATACTGATACGGTAATAAAGCAAAGTTGGGCCGTGGTTATGTTAAAAACGGAGATGGCATGAGGCACAGCGCTCTTATCATTATCATGTTGCTGTCGATGCTCATGATGCAGGGATGCGAACAAGGTAGGGATCTACAGCCACAAGATTATTTTGAAGGGACGCAGCTGGACATCGCCACCATCATCTACGAGGGGGACAGGCAAAAGCTGGATAAGGTTTTACCGACGGTAAGCAAAGAAACGTTAAATCGGCTGGCTAAGGCGGATATGACGTTGCTATTCTGGGCGATCAATAACGCTATCTTTGACAAGAACACGCCAGAGCGGCTCAAGATCATTACGGATTTGGTCAAGGCGGGAGCAGACCCATTGCAGCCAAGGCCGGAAGGGAGAAGTAGCCCGGCTGAGTATGTCATGAAAGCGGATAAAGGCGTCTGGATACAGGCTATGCTTGAAGGCGGACTATCGCCTAATGCAAGGGATGAAATAAACAATCAGCCAATAATTTTCAAAAGTTTTCAAGCGGTTAATACAGAGACATTGAGTGCTCTAATAGCTTACAAAGCTGATGTTAATATCAAAGGGGCTATGAACAGAACGCCATTAATTAATGCGCTGTATAACAGTTGCCCAGAACACATTGAGGTTCTTTTGGCTCATGGAGCTAATCCATTAGCCAAAGATGATTTTAATGACAGCTTCCTCTCTCTGATTTTTGCGGAAATAGCTAAAGGGGATAAGAGCAATGCGTATATAAAGAAACTAATTAAAATTAAAGAAAAAATAAAACAGGTGAATTAGATAGTCTCGACTATCATGGGGGACAATGCTGGTCTTCTTTCAGTGCGGTAACATGACGTTATGATATACAGGAAGATGATGGAATGAGCCACCAAAGAGCACCCAGCCGACGGCGACGAGAGTGCTGTTGTTAAGTCCCGTTTGTGACGCCATCTCTTTGAACAGTGGCGAACCCACAAGCAGCGTTTCTATGTTGAAACCTGCACATTGATAGGGATGCTGGCGTAAGCGACGCTCAGAGATAGGATGCTTTATGCCTGACGACAAGGCCGCGACAGCAGGTGTTGTGGGCTGCTTCAGGCAACAAAAAACCCGATAATCTTGAACCTAAAAGGCGGGATTATCGGGCTCCACAAAATGGGGACATCAAAGAAAAGCAGTGGCACTAATTCAGACTGCGGCCCCCAACGAAAGTTCTGGCCGGCGACAAAAAAATCAAAATATTTTTATCGCCGATCCATCTCTCTCGCTAATCGATCAGCCGAGTATGCCCGGCCATAGCACCACGATGAGTGAACCCGCTAGCGTTAACAGCACGTTAGCGATGGCGTAGGTGCCGGCGTAGCCCAGCGCCGGGATGTTGCTGCGCGCGGTATCGCTGATGATCTCCATCGCCGGCGCGCAAGTGCGGGCGCCCATAATCGCGCCGAACAGCAGGGCGCGGTTCATGCGCAGCACGTAGGCGCCGAACAGGAAGCAGATAATCACCGGCACCAGGCTGACGATCAGCCCGGCGATCAGCATCTGGCCGCCGACCGCGCCCAGACTGTGGCCAATGCCGGCGCCGGCGCTCAGGCCTACGCCCGCCATAAACACCATCAGGCCGAACTCTTTCACCATGTTCAGCGCCCCCTGCGGAATGTAGCCGAAGGTCGGGTGGTTGGCGCGCAGGAAGCCGAGCATAATGCCGGACATCAGCAGGCCGGCGGCGTTGCCGATGCCGAACGAGAAGTTGCTGAACTGTATGGTGATCTGGCCGATCAAAAGGCCGATGATGAAGAAGGCGCAGAACGCCAGCAGATCGGTCACCTGGCTGTGAATCGAGATAAAGCCAATTTTCTCCGCCACGCTCTTCACCCGGCGCGCGTCGCCGCTCACCTGCAGCACGTCGCCTTTGTTGAGCACAATGCTGTCGTCGATCGGCATTTCGATCTGGCTGCGGATCACGCGGTTGAGGAAGCAGCCGTGGTCGGTCAGCTTCAGCTGGCTCAGGCGTTTGTTCACCGCGTTGCTGTTCTTCACCACGATCTCTTCGGTCACGATGCGCATGTCGAGCAGATCGCGATCGAACACTTCCTTACCGTTGCGGAAGCTCGGATCCAGCCGCGCGTGGGCGTCCGGGTAGCCGACCAGCGAAATCTCATCGCCCACCTGCAGCACCGCGTCACCGTCCGGGTTGGCTAGAATGCCGTTGCGGCGGATGCGTTCGATGTAGCAGCCGGTCTGGCGGTAGATGCCCAGCTCGCGCAGGTTCTTGCCGTCGGCCCAGGCCACCAGCTCGGGGCCGACGCGGTAGGCGCGGATCACCGGCAGGTAGACCTTGCGCTGGCTGTCGGTGTCCAGGCCGCGTTCACGAGCGATTTGCTGGGCGGAGGTGGACAGATCCTGGTGCTGCAGCTTCGGCAGGTAGCGCGCGCCAAAAATCAGGCTGACCAGACCGATCAGGTAGGTGAGGGCATAGCCGAGGCTCAGATGATCCTGCGCCGCCAGCAGCGCCGGGCCGTTGACGATGGTGTTGCGCAGCGTATCGCCGGCCCCCACCAGCACCGGCGTGGAGGTCATCGAGCCGGCCAGCATGCCGGCGGTCAGGCCGATGTCCCAGTGGAACAGCTTGCCGAGACCGATGGCGATCACCATCGCCGAACCGACCATTACCAGCGCCAGCATCAGGTAATTTTTGCCGTCGCGAAAGAAAATCGAGAAAAAGTTAGGCCCGGCTTCCACCCCGACGCAGAAAATAAACAGCATGAAGCCGAGATTCAGCGCCTCGGTGTTAATGGCGAAGTGTTGCTGGCCGAGCAACAGGGAAACCACTAAAACGCCAATGGAATTACCGAGTTGGACGGAGCCCAGACGGAGTTTACCGAGGCACAGCCCCAGCGCGAGTACCACGAACAGTAACAGAATGTAGTTACCGTTTAACAAACTAGCGACGTTTATGTTCACGGAGGATAACTTATTGTTTACCAGTAAGTGCTTGATATAGATAACTATAAGAGATAAATTCAGCCTTAAAACGACGTCATAAATCACCACCAGCAGAAAGCGAAGCGAACCATCGTTCGGCGGCGTTCATTCTAGACGCTATGACCGATGACAGCCAGCACAGAAAGCTGATTTCCTGCGCCGCCGTGCGCATTTAACTCTCTTTTGACCAAGGAAAAAATTCGGTTCAGCGTCACCTCACGGGTGGCCGGGCTGATTTCTATTGATGCGGTAATTGGGCGGGGGAGAATTCGCATGACGAGTTATCGATATTGGCTGGGCATTCTCAGCTGTTTTCTGTTGTTCAACCTGGTGTTTCTCGGCCAGCAAACCGGCCTGTTCGGCAGCACGGATCATGAGCACCACGGGGAAACCGGCCTGCTGCTGTTTGTGATCCCCGGCGCGATCGCCAGCTATCTGTCGAGCCGCAAGCGGCTGCTGTGTCCGCTGCTGGGGGCGCTTTATGCCTTGCCGCTCTGCCTGCTGATCCGTCACTTCTGGCTGACGCCGTCCTATTCGTTCTGGCAGGAGCTGGCTTACGCCACCAGCGCGGTGTTCTGGTGCGTGTTCGGCGCGATGCTGATGCTGTTCGCCCTCGGTCTGTTGCACACGCTCCAGCAGCTGCATCGGCGGCAGCGGCAATAAAAAAAGGCGCGTTAAGCGCCTTTTTTGTCGTTCAAAAACTTACTGGAACAGGTTCAGGTGTTCTTTAGCGTAAGCTTCGAAATCGGTGCAACCGCCGATGTGCTTCTCGTCCAGGAAGATCTGCGGAACGGTTTCAACCGGTTTACCGACGGTTTTTTCCAGATCGGCCTTGGTGATGCCTTCCGCGTGGATGTCAACGTAACGGAAGTTGAAATCGTCGCGTTCTTCAGTCAGTTTTTCCGCCAGTTCTTTAGCGCGGACACAATAAGGACAGCCAGGACGCCCGAAGATTACTGCAAACATGCAACGCTCCTTAATTGGATTTTCAAAAAATTGTTCGCTACCGCAACGACATCCCGTCACCGAAAAAGTCATTACCTGC
Organism: Serratia sp. B501; assembly: GCF_051172315.1. NCBI lineage: Bacteria > Pseudomonadati > Pseudomonadota > Gammaproteobacteria > Enterobacterales > Yersiniaceae > Serratia > Serratia sp. B501. The sequence continues at coordinate 111,742 of NZ_JBPIZB010000002.1, read as the reverse complement.
GTCAGATGGCGCCTACTATGCCCGTTGAGGCGGTGAAAAAAAAGCAGGAATTACCTGTTAATCTGATTCATGTAACCAATTAGTCTGCCGGGGCTGTCGCCGCCGACGGGAATTCACTACACTGGGGGCAGACCTTCTGGAGAAGAAAAATATGCGTTCATTCGGTGACTTACCGCGCCCGGTGCTGGTGTTGGAAGGGCTGGGCATCGTGATGCTGGTATTGGCCTACCTCAGCATTCACGGGCATCTGCAGCTGCCGGGCTGGCTGGCGTCGCAACAGGCGGCGGTCGGCATGATTTTCCTCGGCGTGGCGCTGATGGTGCCGGCGGCGGCGTTTCTGGTATGGCGCGTGGTGCAGGGGTTCGGGCCGCTGATGCGCGGCGGCCTGCCGCCGGAAAACGATCGCCGCAAGCCGCAAGATACGGACGCATCGAAAAATCATCAGGACAGCGATCCGCGCGCCTGAGCGCCGCGGCCGCTAACCCGCCTGCGGGGCAGGCGTTGGCCTTTTTGGGGTGACGAGTGAAAATTGCCATTCTTTCTCGCGACGGATCGCTCTATTCGTGCAAGCGGCTGCGTGAAGCGGCGGAAGATCGCGGGCACAGCATCGATATCATCGATCCGCTTTCCTGTTATATGAACATCAACCCGGCGGCGCCGACCATTCACTATCGCGGCCGTCAGTTGGAGCGTTATGACGCGGTGATCCCGCGCATCGGTTCCGCCATCACCTTTTACGGCACCGCGGTGCTGCGCCAATTCGAGCTGCTTGGCAGCTACCCGCTCAACGAATCCGTGGCCATTACCCGCGCCCGCGACAAGCTGCGTTCGCTGCAACTGCTGGCCCGGCAGGGTATCGATCTGCCGATCACCGGTTTCGCCCATTCACCGGACGATACCGGCGATCTGATCGAACTGGTCGGCGGCGCGCCGCTGGTGGTCAAGCTGGTGGAAGGCACGCAGGGCATCGGGGTGGTGCTGGCGGAAACTCGCCAGGCGGCGGAAAGCGTGATCGACGCCTTTCGCGGCCTGAACGCCCATATTCTGGTGCAGGAGTACGTGCGCGAAGCGCTGGGCCGCGACGTGCGCTGCCTGGTGGTGGGCGGCCGGGTGGTGGCCGCCATCGAGCGGCAGGCGAAGCCCGGCGAGTTTCGTTCCAACCTGCACCGTGGCGGCAGCGCCCGCAAAGTGACCATCACCGCCAGGGAGCGGGCGATTGCGGTCAAAGCGGCGAACACGCTGGGGCTGGACGTCGCCGGGGTGGATATCCTGCGCGCCGAGCGCGGCCCGCTGGTGATGGAGGTCAACGCCTCACCGGGGCTGGAAGGGGTGGAAACCACTACCGGGCTGGACATTGCCGGCATGATGATCGAATACATCGAGCAGCGCGGCCGGCCGGGGTTCCGCCTGAAATCGGGCGGCTGACGGTACGCGCGTTGCGCTTTTCCCGCCGAGCAATATCTTAATTAGTGAATTAAGCCGCATTGATCGTGGCGTATCGGGTGAATATTCCGTAAGCTATGCGCCTTTTCGCGTTTTGAATATTGTGAGGCTGGTTATTATGGATTCACTCATTGTCCCCGATTTGGCGCTGTTGCGGCGCTGGCTGGATCAGTCGGGCATTTCTTTCTTTGAGTGCGATTCCTGCCAGGCGCTGCACCTGCCGCACATGCAGAACTTCGACGGCGTGTTCGACGCCAAGATAGATCTGGTGGACAACGTCATTCTGTTCTCCGCGCTGGCCGAGGTGAAGCCGACCGCGCTGATCCCGCTGGTGGCGGATCTGAGCCAGATCAACGCCAGCTCGCTGACCATCAAGGCCTTTGTCGACATTCAGGACGACAACCTGCCGAAGCTGATCGTCTGCCAGTCGCTGAGCGTGGCGGTCGGCATCACCTACGAGCAGTTCACCCACTTCATGCAGCAGGGCGAAGAGCAGGTCTCGATGGTCATCCTCGAGGCGCGGGCGAACGATCTGCTGTTTATGGGGGACGAAGAAGAGATCCCCGCTGGCGCCGTGCGTCAGCCGATGCTGCACTGATCCTCGCTGTACCTTAAGCATGCCGTCGCTCCGGCGGCATGCTGCCGTGACTCCCCTCCGCAATTAAATATTCTGCACTTTGGCCTCTGCCGCCCGATCTTTCTCGGCTTTTACGCCGTTAATGCCGTATCACATAGAGAAAAATTGCATAAAAAATCGATAAATGGCGTTTTTTACCCTGGGGGCTGGCGGGTTGCGATGGCAGCGGCTATGCTGCTGATTCTGCAAAGGGCTTGCGATTTCCCTTGTAACCACGCGAGCAGGGCAGTGCAAAAAGGCGCATGCAATCATATGCATAGCCATTCATTTCGCGGTTGCAACGATTGCGCTCAATCAGGAAAGGTTTTGTATCGCTGCAGATACAAGTTCAATTCTATGATTTACCCTGTTTTGGAGGAAGTTACGGATGGTCACCCAACGTAAAAAGTGGTTATCGGGTGTGGTTGCCGGTCTGTTGATGGTCGCGTCCGTCACGGCGTCAGCCGAAGAGAAAACGCTGCACGTGTATAACTGGTCCGACTATATCGCGCCGGATACCCTGGCCAAATTCCAGAAAGAAACCGGTATCAAAGTGGTGTACGACGTCTTTGACTCCAACGAAGTGTTGGAAGGCAAACTGATGGCGGGCAGCACCGGTTACGATTTGGTGGTCCCTTCATCCAACTTCCTCGAGCGTCAGTCGCAGGCCGGCATTTTCGAGCCGCTCGACAAGAGCAAGATCCCCAACTACAAAAATCTCGATCCCGAGATGCTGAAGCTGGTGGCGCATAACGACAAAGACAACAAATACGGCATCCCTTACATGATGGTGACCACCGGCATCGGCTATAACGTCGACAAGGTGAAGACGGCGTTGGGCAAAGACGCGCCGGTCAACAGCTGGGATCTGATCTTCAAGCCGGAAAACCTGGAGAAGCTCAAGAACTGCGGCGTCTCCTTCCTCGATGCGCCGAGCGAGGTCTACGCCACCGTGCTGCATTATCTGGGCAAAGATCCCAACAGCACCAACGCGGCGGACTACACCGGCGCGGCCAACGATCTGCTGCTGAAGCTGCGACCGAACATCCGCTATTTCCACTCTTCTCAGTACATCAACGATCTGGCGAACGGTGACATCTGCGTGGCGATCGGTTGGTCCGGCGACGTGATGCAGGCGGCCAACCGCGCCAAAGAGGCGAAGAACGGCGTGAATGTGGCCTATGCGATCCCGAAAGAGGGGGCGCTGACCTACTTTGACATGTTCGCCATGCCGGCGGACGCCAAAAGCAAGGACGCCGCCTACCAGTTCCTGAACTTCCTGCTGAAGCCGGACGTGATGGCGGACATCAGTAACCACATTTACTACGCCAATGCGGTGAAAGACTCCACGCCGCTGGTGAACGCCGAAGTGCGCGATAACCCGAACGTCTATCCGCCGGCCGATTTGCGCGCCAAGCTGTTCACGCTCAACGTGCAGTCGCCGAAGCTGGACCGTGTCATTACCCGCGCATGGACTAAAGTTAAAAGCGGGAAGTGATGATGGGGGAGCCCCCCATCGTCGGTAAACCGGCAGGCGGGTGTTCCCCGCCTGCATTGCCGTTTTGGGCCACGGCGCTCGCCGTGGTTTTGTGCCGCTTTACGCCGGAGAGCACCCCGATTGAACGACGCTATTCCTCGTCCTCAAGCCAAGTCGCAGAAGGTTTTCACCCCTCTGCTGGAAATCCGTAACCTCACCAAAACCTTCGACGGGCAGAATGCGGTCGAAGACGTCAGCCTCACCATCTATAAGGGTGAGATCTTTGCGCTGCTTGGCCCGTCCGGCTGCGGCAAGTCCACCTTGCTGCGCATGCTGGCCGGTTTTGAACAGCCGACGGAAGGGCAGATCGTGCTCGACGGGCAGGATATGTCGCATGTGCCGCCGTACCAGCGGCCGATCAACATGATGTTTCAGTCGTACGCGCTGTTCCCGCACATGACCGTGGAGCAGAACATCGCGTTTGGCCTTAAGCAGGACAAAATGCCGCGGGCGGAGATCGCCGAAAGGGTGGCGGAAATGCTGGCGCTGGTGCACATGCAGGAGTACGCCAAGCGCAAACCGCACCAGCTTTCCGGTGGCCAACGGCAGCGGGTGGCGCTGGCGCGCAGCCTGGCCAAGCGGCCGAAGCTGCTGCTGCTGGATGAGCCCATGGGCGCGCTGGACAAGAAGTTGCGCGACCGCATGCAGCTGGAAGTGACCGACATTCTCGAGCGCGTCGGCGTGACCTGCGTGATGGTGACGCACGATCAGGAAGAAGCGATGACCATGGCGGGGCGCATCGCCATCATGAACCGCGGCAAGTTCGTGCAGATCGGCGAGCCGGAAGAGATCTACGAGCATCCGAACAGCCGCTTCAGCGCCGAATTTATCGGTTCGGTCAACGTCTTCGACTGCGTGCTGCAAGAGCGTCACGACGATGCGCTGATCCTGCAAAGCCCGGGGCTGCGCCATGCGATCAAAGTGGATCCGGACGCCTCGGTGGTGGACGGCGTGCCGATCCAGGTTGCGCTGCGGCCGGAAAAGATCCTGCTGTGCGAACAAGTGCCGGAAGACGGCTGCAACTTCGCGGTGGGGGAAGTGGCGCACATTTCCTATCTGGGCGATCTGTCCATCTACCACGTGAAGCTGCACAGCGGGCAGATCATCAGCGCCCAGCTGCAAAACGGCCATCGTTTCCGCAAGGGGATGCCCACCTGGGGCGATGAAGTGCGTCTATGTTGGGAAACCGACAGCTGCGTCGTGTTGACGGTGTAGTGGAGCCGGTGAGGAGTAACCCGTATGACCCTGCTTTCTGAACGCGCGCCGGAACCGCCGGCCAAAGCGCCCGGCGCCCTCAGGGCGCTGTTCCATCGCCTGCTGATGGCCCATGGCCGCAAGCTGGTGATCGCGCTGCCGTATTTATGGCTGACGCTGCTGTTTATGCTGCCTTTCCTGATCGTGTTCAAGATCAGCCTGGCGGAGTTGGCGATGGCGGTGCCGCCCTACACCGAGCTGATGAGCTGGGTGGACGGCAAACTGAACATCGCGCTCAACTTCGCCAACTACCTGCAGCTCACCGACGATCCGCTGTATATCGACGCCTATCTGCAGTCGCTGCGCGTGGCGGCGGTTTCGACGTTGTGTTGCCTGATCATCGGCTATCCGCTGGCCTGGGCGGTGGCCCACAGCAAGGCGTCGACTCGCAACATCCTGCTGTTGCTGGTGATCCTGCCTTCCTGGACCTCGTTCCTGATCCGCGTCTATGCCTGGATGGGCATTCTGAAAAACAACGGCACGCTGAACAACTTTCTGATGTGGTTAGGGGTGATCGACCAGCCGCTGGTGATCCTGCACACCAACCTGGCGGTGTATATCGGCATCGTCTATTCCTACCTGCCGTTTATGGTGTTGCCGATCTACACGGCGCTGATCCGGCTGGATTACTCGCTGGTGGAGGCGTCGCTGGATCTGGGCGCCCGGCCGCTGAAAACCTTTTTCAGCGTGATCGTGCCGCTGACGCGCGGCGGCATCATCGCCGGCTCGATGCTGGTGTTCATTCCGGCGGTGGGGGAGTTCGTGATCCCGGAGCTGCTCGGCGGGCCGGACAGCATCATGATCGGCCGCGTGCTGTGGCAGGAGTTCTTCAATAACCGCGACTGGCCGGTGGCCTCGGCGGTCGCCACCATCATGCTGCTGTTGCTGATCGTGCCAATATTGTGGTTCCACAAGCACCAGAACAAGGAAATGGGAGGCCAGGCATGAACAACTTGCCGGTAGTGCGTTCACCGTGGCGCATCGCCATCCTGACTGTCGGCTTTACCTTCCTGTATGCGCCGATGCTGATGCTGGTGATTTACTCCTTCAACAGCTCCAAGCTGGTGACGGTGTGGGCCGGTTGGTCCACGCGCTGGTATAGCGAACTGTTCCACGATTCGGCGATGATTAGCGCGGTGGGGCTCAGCCTGACCATCGCCGCCGCCGCCGCCACTGCCGCGGTGGTGCTGGGCGCCATCGCCGCGGTGGTGATGGTGCGTTTCGGCCGTTTTCGCGGCTCGACCGGCTTCGCGTTTATGCTGACCGCGCCGCTGGTGATGCCGGACGTGATCACCGGCCTGTCGTTGCTGCTGCTGTTCGTGGCGATGGGGCACGCCTTCGGTTGGCCGTCGGAACGCGGCATGTTCACCATTTGGCTGGCGCATGTCACCTTCTGTACCGCTTATGTGGCGGTGGTGATCAGTTCGCGCTTGCGCGAGGTGGATCGCTCAATTGAAGAGGCGGCGATGGACCTGGGGGCGCCGCCGCTGAAGGTGTTTTTCGTCATCACCTTGCCGATGATTGCGCCGGCGCTGATCTCCGGCTGGATGCTGGCGTTTACCCTGTCGCTGGACGATCTGGTGATCGCCAGTTTCGTCTCCGGCCCAGGCGCCACCACGTTGCCGATGCTGGTGTTCTCCAGCGTGCGCATGGGGGTGAATCCGGAAATTAACGCGCTGGCCAGCCTGATCCTGCTGGTGGTGGGCATTCTCGGCCTGATCGCCTGGTGGTTTATGGCGCGCTCGGAAAAACAACGATCGCGTGAATTGCAGCGGGCGGCCCGTAGCTGAATCGTAACAAACCTGCTATTTTTGCAATCAATAAGTATTGCAACTAACTACCTGACTTTACATGCGCCATTTGAATGGCTCCAATGAATTTCACACTGCCGCCAACAACGCGGCAATGTGAAAGGCGTAGGGGCAGTGGCGCGTCGTAGCGGAACACGGATATGTCAGACATGCTGAAAAGCGGGCAGGGAATAAGATCGACTTCGGATGCGCCGGTGCCGGTGATGGTGGCGGGCACCGCCATGGTGGCGATCAAGTGTATCAGCGTGGTGCTGCTGCTGGGCGAGCTGGGCGTCGACGGTGCGAAGGAGTTTGTCAGCACCAGCGCGCAGGCGTGGGATTCCACCTTTATCTTTCTGGCCGGGCTGATGCTGCTGTGCCTGCAAATCAGCTGCGGTTTTGCGGTGATGCGCGGCCGCAACTGGGGGCGCTGGGGCTACGTGGCCTGTCAGTGCATCGTGGTGCTTTACCTGCTGCTGGCCACCATCGGCAGCGTCTTCCCCGAGGTGTTCACCGTGGAAGGGGAAACCAGCGGCCAAATCCTGCACGTTCTGATCCTGCAAAAGATCCCCGACGCGGTGATCCTGGCGCTGCTGTTCGTCCCCACCGCCAGCCGCCGCTTCTTCACCGCGCGCAAGTGAGATTTTAGGCGCGTGGAGTGGTAAACTCTGCGCCCTTAATTCGTCATCCTGAACTTCACGGTATCTTCATGCATTGCGCTTTGTATACGGCGGGCACCTGCCGCTCCTGTCAGTGGCTGGAAAAGCCCTATCCGCAGCAGCTGGCCGACAAACAGCATCACCTGCAATCGCTGCTGGCCGGGCGCGATGTCGCGCAGTGGCTGCAGCCGGTGGCGGGGGAGCTGAGCGCATTTCGCAATAAAGCCAAGATGGTGGTCAGCGGCAGCGTGGAGCGCCCGCTGCTCGGCATGCTGCACCGCGACGGCACGCCGGTCGATCTGAGCGACTGCCCGCTGTATCCCGCCGGCTTTGCGCCGATGTTTGCGGTGCTGAAAAGCTTCATCGCCCGCGCCGGCCTGACGCCGTATAACGTGGCGCGCAAACGCGGCGAGCTGAAATACCTGCTGCTGACCCAAAGCACGCTCGACGGCGGCGTGATGCTGCGCTTCGTGCTGCGATCGGAAACCAAGCTGGCGCAGCTGCGCGCCGCGCTGCCGTGGCTGCAGCAGCAGCTGCCGCAGCTCAAGGTGATCTCCGCCAATATTCAGCCGGTGCATATGGCGATCATGGAAGGGGAGCGCGAGATCGCGCTGACCGATCAGCAGGCGCTGGAGGAACAGTTCAATCAGGTGCCGCTGTTCATCCGCCCGCAAAGCTTCTTCCAAACCAACCCGCAGGTGGCCGCCGATCTGTATGCCACCGCCCGCGACTGGGTGCGCGCGCTGGGTATCGACAGCATGTGGGATCTGTTTTGCGGCGTCGGCGGTTTCGGTCTGCACTGCGCGCAGCCGCAAACTCGCCTGACCGGCATCGAAATCAGCGCGGAAGCGATCGCCTGCGCGCGCCAGTCGGCGCAGCGATTGGGGTTGCTGCAGGTCGATTTTCAGGCGCTCGATTCCACCCGCTTCGCCACCGCCGAAGGGCAGGTGCCGCAGCTGGTGTTGGTCAACCCGCCGCGCCGCGGCATCGGCCTGGCGCTGTGCGATTATTTGAGCCGGATGGCGCCGGATTACATTCTGTATTCCAGCTGCAACGCCGAGAGCATGGCGAAAGATATCGAGATGTTGCCGGGATACCGCATCGAACGGGTGCAGCTGTTCGACATGTTCCCGCATACCGCGCACTACGAAGTGTTGACGCTGTTGGTGCGGCGTTAAAGGCGCTTTTTGGCAGCGGTGTAAGCCGCTGAACGTTCGCGTTTGCCCACAGACAGGACCAGAACCACGATCTCCGTTTCCATGACGCGATATACCAAACGAAAGCCTGAGGCTCTGAGTTTGATTTTGTAGCAATCGGGCAAACCGGCGAGTTTGTTGGCGGGGACGTGGGGATTAACCAGCACCGATGCCAGCTTTTTTTTTGAACTGTTCCCGGATCACCGGGGACAGTTTTTTAAATTCCTTCAGCGCGTGTTCTTCGAATTCAAGCTTATAAGTCATCCAAATTGACCTTAATGCGTTTGCCGTTCATCCGTGAACGAACGATTTCAGCGAGTTCGAGATCTTCCAGGTACTCCGCGATCGCCTCCCAGGTTTCCGGAGAGACGTAATATCCCGAAATCTTACCGTTGGTCAGGACGGCGACCGGTTGCCCTTGTGCCTCTTTAAGGGCGGCGTTGGGCGATTTTTTAAAATCGCTGATGCTGACTGCGGAGTCGGCGAGAATGGGTTGAACCGTCATGATGTTATCCTTGATGCTAAATTCAGTATCAAATTTAGCACTAACCGGATGCGGTAGCAATCCGATGGAGCCGCCGAAGGAGGGCGACTCCACATGCGGACTTACTGCGGGAACCACTTGTCGTTGATGGCCTTGTAGGTGCCGTCGGCCTTGATGGCGTCCAGCGCGGCGTTCAGCTTGGCCAGCAGCGCCTGATTGTCTGGGCGCACCGCGATGCCGAGGCCGGTGCCGAAGTATTGCGCATCGGTGATATGTTCGCCGACCGGCGCCAGCTGCGGGTTGGTTTTGAGCCACTCGTTCACTACGGCGGTATCGCCGAAGACGCCGTCGATACGGCCGTTTTTCAGCTCCAGAATAGCGTTCTGGTAGCTGTCGTAAGAGACGGTGTTAATCTCCGGGTGCTTGTCCTGCATATATTTCTGGTGGGTGGTGCCGTTTTCCATGCCGAGCTTTTTGCCTTTCAGATCAGCCAGCGAGCTGAACTTGCCTTTTTGCGCGATCACAATCGCCGAGTTGGCATAGTAAGGTTGGGTGAAGGCGACCTGTTTGCTGCGCTCCGGCGTGATGTCCATACCGGAAATCACCGCATCGTATTTTTTGAATTTCAGCGCGGCGATCAGGCTGTCGAACGCCTGGTTGGTGAAAGTGCACTGCGCCTGCATCTGTTTGCACAACGCGTTGGCCAAGTCGATATCGAAGCCGACGATCTGGTTGTTGGCGTCCAGCGATTCGAACGGCGGATAGGTGGCGGAGGCGGCGAAGCGGATAGTCTCGGCCGCGGTGGCGTTAAAGGTCATTCCGGCCAACATCGTCGCGGCAAGCAGCAGTTTTTTCATGCGTAGAGCTCCTGTCTGGATCCTGAAAGTGATTATTTCGCTATCGTTTGTTTTTACTGGTAATCGCCAGAGGTTTTTGCGAGGACACCTGCTGATAACCCTGCCATTGAGTGAATTAAAATGCAATATAAATGATTAAATATTGCAATGGGGGTAAAAAAAGCCCCGCGCAATGGCGGGGCTGGAAAGGGGGATGGCTTCAGTTGCGGCGCTCAAACGCCAACGCGCGGCGCTCCACCAGCCGCATCAGCAGCGTCAGCAGGCCGTTGACGCACAGATACACCAGACCTGCGGCGCCGAACACCATCACGTCGTAGGTACGGCCGTACATCAGCTGGCTATAGCCCATCACTTCCATCAGCGTGATGGTGTAGGCCAGCGACGTGCTTTTGAACACCAGCACCACTTCGTTGGAGTAAGACGACAGCGCGCGCTTGAAGGCGAACGGCAGCAGAATGCGCAGCGTCTGCCGGCGCGACATGCCCAGCGCTTCGCACGACTGCCATTGTCCGGCGGGGATGGCGCGCACCGCGCCGTAGAACAGTTGCGTGGTATAGGCCGCGCTATTCAGCGCCAGCGCAATCATCGCGCACAGCCAGGGCTGCGACAGCAGGTTCCACAGCCACGGGTAGTCGCGGATCGCCGGAAACTGACCGGGGCCGTAGTAGATCAGGAAGATCTGCACCAGCAGCGGCGTGCCGGTGAACAGCGTCACGTAGATCTTGACCAGCGGCGTCAGGATCGGCGTTTTCAGCGTCAGGATCACCGTCAGCAGCAGCGACAGCAGCAGCGCGACCAGCAACGCGGCGACGGTTAGCGTCAGGCTGGTATGCAGCCCTTTGAGGATTTCCGGTAAATATTCAATCATCAGACCGGCCCCCGTTCAAACCGCGTGGCGCGCAGCTCAATGCGCTTGATGACGTATTGGCTGAACAGCGTCACCAGCAGATAGATGGCCGCCGCGATCACGTACCAGGTAAAGGGTTCCTGGGTGCGGGTGGCGATGCTTTTGGTTTGCAACATCAGATCGTTCACGCTGATCAGCGACACCAGCGCGGTGTCTTTCAGCAGCACCAGCCACTGATTGCCGAGGCCGGGCAGGGCATGGCGCCACATCTGCGGCATGATCAGGCGAAAGAAGATCGCCGCTTTGCCGAGACCCAGCGCCTGGCCGGATTCCCACTGCCCCTGCGGCACCGCTTTGAGCGCGCCGCGCAGCGTCTGCGAGGCGTAGGCGGAATAGAGCAAGGCCAGGGCGATCACCCCGCACAGGAACGGGCTGACTTCGAAATTGTCGATCGCCAGCTGAATCGGCAACTGAAACAGACCGAGGTTAAGGGTAAAGCCGTCGGAGAGCATCAGCAGCAGCTGCGACGAGCCGAAATAGATAAACAGCACCACCAGGATTTCCGGCAGGCCGCGCAGCACGGTCACCCAGGCGGTGCCGAGCCAGCTGACGGCTTTCCAGCGGGACGATTCCCATACGGCGAACAGCATCGCCAGAATCAGCCCGAGGATCAGGGCGCAAACGGCAAGGCCGACGGTCATGCCGGCGGCGCTTGCTAAAGGTTGTAATTCATTCATCGGGGCGTATTACTGCTGGAACCATTTTTTGTAGATGGTTTCATAGGTCCCATCCTGCTTGATCTTGTCCAGGGCGGCGTTGAACTTGCCCTGCAGATCGGTATTTTTCTGGCGTACCGCGATGCCGAGGCCGGTGCCGAAGTAGTCTTTATCCGTTACTTTGGCGCCTACTGTCGCCAGCGCGTCATTCTGCTTCAGCCACTCGTTGACCACCGCGGTATCGCCGAACACCGCATCAACGCGGCCGTTCTTCAGATCCAAAATGGCGTTTTGGTAGCTGTCGTAAGGCACGGTGGTGATTTCCGGGTGCTTGTCGGTCAGGTATTTTTGGTGAGTGGTGCCGTTTTGCACGCCGACTTTCTTGCCTTTCAACGCCGCCACGTCGGCGATTTTGCCTTTCTGCGCGATGAACAGCGCCGAGTTATCGTAGTACGGCTTGGTGAACAACACCTGCTTTTCACGCTCCGGCGTAATGTCCATACCGGCCATGACCGCATCGAAACGCTTGAACTTCAGGCTTGGGATCAGGCTGTCGAACGCCTGATTGGTGAAGGTGCACTCGGCCTGCATCTCTTTGCACAGCGCGTTGGCCAGATCGACATCAAAACCCTGAATTTTGTTGCCGGCGTCAATAAATTCAAATGGAGGATAGGAGGCTTCGGTAGCGAAACGGATGGTTTCGGCTGCGGAGGCGGAAACGCTGATGCCGGCCAGAACGGCGGCGATTATTAGTTTTTTCATCGCAAACTCCCCAAATTACAGCAAGTTAATTGTTAGTGTGATAAGTAGTTGGCAAACTCGGTGGTCCGCGGCTGCGTGAAGTGGCTGCTGTCGCCTTGCTCCACCACATGGCCGTTTTCCATGTACACCACGCGGCTGGCGGTCTTGCGCGCCACTTCCACTTCGTGGGTGACGATCACCTGAGTGATGCCGGTGCCGGCCAGTTCGCGAATGATGCTGACGATCTGGGCGGTGATTTCCGGATCCAGCGCTGCGGTCGGTTCATCGAACAGCAGCACCTGCGGCTCCATCATCAGGGCGCGAGCGATCGCTACGCGCTGCTGCTGGCCGCCGGAAAGGTGCAGCGGAAAGCGATCGGCGAAGTCGGTCAGGCGCAGACGCTTGAGCAGCTTGTCGGCGCGCTCCATCGCCTGAGCCTTGGTCAGACCCAGCACGCGGCAAGGCGCTTCGATCAGGTTCTGGACCACGGTGAGGTGAGGCCACAGGTTGTATTGCTGGAAGACCATGCCGACATTTTGCCGCAGTTCGCGAATGGCTTTTTCGCCCGGCGCCTGCTTGAAATCGAATTGGTTGCCGGCGATCTTTAGCTGACCCGAACGCGGCATTTCCAGCAGGTTAAGCACCCGCAGCAATGAACTTTTCCCGGCGCCGCTTGGGCCAAGCAGCACCAGGGTTTCCCCGGCTGGACATTCCAGCGTGATGTCAAACAGCGCCTGGTGAGCGCCGTAATAGCAATTGATACCGTTAAGTTGAATACTCATGCGCCAGAATTGAATAGACATTGATGCCGCAAATGTTAACTTCCACAGAATACTTATGCAATCTTTGTGCGTTAAAATTTATGAGTGTGCGGCGGGACAGTAAAAGATTAGCACAAGATACCGCGACTCAGGCCGAGGGAGGGGATTTGTGGCGCAGGCTGTGAGATCGGTAGCGAAATTTTTTCTATCGGACGAAATCTGAGCGGCGCAAGGGGCGACGGGAACGACCGACGCGGCGGGCCCGCGTCGGCCGGGGAGTGCGGGTTATCGGTTTTCCAGCACCTGACGCACGCTGCCGTTGGTGGCGTGCGCTGGAACATTCAGGTAGCGAATATCATCAACCACCCAGCAGGTGCCTTCGCGCACCATCAGCACTTCGTCTTGCCAGTTCACGGTGCTGTTGGCGTCTTTCTGGTAGCTCAAGTCAACGCGCAGCGGGATGTTCTTCGCGTCGGTGTTGGGAATGGTCGAGGCGCTGGCGACGGACGCGCTGCTTGGCCCTTGCGCGTTGCCGGAGAACAGATCGCCGGTTATCTGATGCTTGCCCGGATTTTGAGCGGTGCTGACCAGATCCTGATACAGCACTTTGCTCAGATAAGGCTGCAGCTGCGCCAGGCGGTTGCTGTCCGGCAGGCTGGAACCTTGCTGGATGCGCAGGTCATAGAACTTTTGCGCGACCGTATCCGGGCCGCCTTCCACACAGCTGCCGCTGCGGGTGCCGATTTCCTTGTATGCCGGTTCCACCGTGGTACAGGCACTCAGCAACAGCGCTAAGGGTAAAACAGCCGCAATCGTTTTTGTTTTCATCTTATTACCTTATGTGAAAGTCTCTACCATGAAGACCGATAGCTTACAGTATAAATGCGTTTTTTGGCCTTGCATTCGTACTGCGTGCCATTGATTAAGCGAACATAATGACAATCTTCTGGTCATAGATACGTTGAATTAATCAAACAAGGAGTTCTGATGCAGCTTTCAACTACCCCGACCCTGGAAGGGTTTACCATCACCGAATACTGCGGCGTCGTCACCGGCGAAGCGATCCTCGGCGCCAACATTTTTCGTGATTTCTTCGCCGGCGTGCGCGATATCGTCGGCGGCCGCTCGGGCGCTTATGAGAAAGAGCTGCGCAAGGCGCGCCTCATCGCATTCGAAGAGCTGGAAGACCAGGCGAAAGAGCTGGGCGCCAACGCGGTGGTCGGCATTGATATCGATTATGAAACCGTTGGCAAAGACGGCAGCATGCTGATGGTGACCGTCAGCGGCACCGCGGTGAAAGTGAGCCGCTAACGCCATGCTTTCTTTTCGCCCCGGCCATTCCGCCGGGGCGACATCCTCTTGATTTATCCCACCTTGTGCTGCTCGACGATTGGGCGGTGTTCCTGCGGCTTCGTGGGCACCGGCTCCTGGCGATGCGGCATCGGCTGAACGGACGTCTGATGGCGCTGCGGCGCCGGGGCCGCATGCGGCATGATGCGCTGTTGCGGCGCCGGCATCGGGCTTATCGCCGCCGGATGCTGCGGCGCTGCCGGTTCGCGGAGCACCGGCTGAGCGACGTGCGGGGCCTGCAGAACCTGCGGGCGCGCGACGGCTGGATGCACCGGCGCAGCGGCCGGCATCGGATGCGTCTGTAGCGGCGCTGAATGTACGGCTGTCGGCTGCTGCGGGTGAGGTGCCGTCGGAACGGCATGCGTGAACGTCGGCGTGCTCATCGGCTGCTGTGCATGAGGCGCGATGACCGGCTGTCGCACGTGCGGGACGGCCGCTACCGGCTGGTGTATGGCTACCGGCTGCTGTACGTGAGGCGCCACCGGCTGGGTATGCGCAAAGTTCGGCAGCGTCATCGGCGCATGGGCCGCAGGCGCGACGTGCGGCTGTTGCGGCGCGCCGATGGGCGTCGGTTGAGTGACGCGGGGCGCCGGCGCGGCGGCGGTATTGTAGTTGTTCACCGTGCTGGTGCTGCTGCGATTCACAGTGTTCACGTTGTTATATTGGTTGATGTTGGTGACGCGATTCACCACGGTGGTGGAGTGTGAGACATAGGGCGCATTGCGGTAGACCACCGGCTGGCGGCGATCGTCCCAGCGCATATCCCAGCTGTGCCAGCCGCTGTCGTGCTGGTTAAGCAAGGTAGCCACCGCGATGCCGACGCCGAAGCTGATCACGCCGGCCGCCAGCATGTCGCCGCCGCTGTAGCCCGAGGGCTGATACTGATAGCTCGGATAGGCCGGGACCGGCGTGCCGTAGGCTTGCCAGGGATCGTAATGCGGGACGTAAACCGTATCCGGCTGGCTGGGTTCGATAACGATGGTCTCGCCCGGCGCCGCCACCACGCGCTGGCGATAGGGCTGCTGTTCGACATAACGCGTCGTCGGCGCCACGACGATGCGCTGCTGCGGGGTGTTTTTCAGCGTGCCTTGGTTGGCCGCCCGTTGACGCATCACCTGAATGGCGTTCATCACGTCGGTGGGATCGTTCAGGTAGGCACTGCCCAGGGCGGTGGTCCAGGGGATGTTTTTCGCCATTTGATCGAGCACGTCGGGGAATTGCACCAGGCCGCGCACGCTGGGATCCCAGGGCTGAGCGTCGGCCGCTGAGCTGAGCGCCGCCGGTTGCAATCCGCGGTTTTGCGCCAGCCAGGCATCCGCGGCGCTGATTTGGTCAGGATAGCCCGCGCCGGCCAACACCTGCGCCAGCAGCTTGTCGGGGAACAGCGCCACCGGGCTGACCAACTGGTACAGTTGATCGGCGCTCAGCGGCGTATAGGCCGGCGCGCTGGCACTCGCGACGGGCGCGGCCGAGGGCGGGGCGCTCCCGCCCATCGCATCGGCGACTTTTTGCCGATCGCAGCCGCTGAGCGGCAGCATGGCGGCACAGAGCAACCAGGACAGATAGCGTGGCGTGAACATGTTCGACTCCGCTCTTTCAGCGCAGATGATACTTTGAGACTATCATGGGCGGGAAAGGCCGCCAGCCGGGAGCAACACTCGCTTGCACATCGGCGCTATCTGTCATTATTTCTCGATGAGCGTGATGATTGGATACAGATCAATCGCGTCGCGTTACATCTTTCACGGACGTCAATCAGGAGGATAAGTGAAAATTTGGCCAGGGATCATCGCCGCCGCGCTGTTGGCGGGATGCCAAAATCCGCAGCAGGACACGCTCGTTGATCGTGGCGCTTACCAGCTCGAAACCTTGCATCAGGCGCAGGGTGCCGATCAGCGCATTCGGTTTCTGGTGATGCACTATACGGCGGAAGACTTTCATTCATCACTGAAAACGCTGACCGATGAACACGTCAGCGCACACTACCTGTTGCCGGCGCACCCGCAGCGCGAACACGGCAAACCGACGGTGTACCGGTTGGTGCCGGAGGCGATGCGCGCCTGGCATGCCGGCGCCAGCGGCTGGCGCGGGCGCAGCAATCTCAACGACACCTCGATCGGCATTGAAATCGTCAACAAGGGTTTCACCCGCAGCATGCTGTTCACCCGCTGGCAGCCCTACACGGCGGAACAGATCGCCGTGTTGATTCCGCTGAGCCGCGACATTATCCAACGCTATGGCATTCAGCCGCAGGACGTGGTGGGGCACAGCGACATCGCGCCGCAGCGCAAACAGGATCCCGGCCCGCTGTTCCCCTGGCGGCAACTGGCGCAGGCCGGCATCGGCGCATGGCCGGACGAGGCAGACGTGCAGCGGCTGCTGGCGGGGCGAGACAGACAGGCGCCGGTGCCGCTGGCACCGCTGCTCGAAAAGCTGGCGCGTTACGGCTACGCGATCGACCCGTCGTGGGATGCGCGGCAGCAGCGCAATGTGCTGGCGGCGTTTCAGATGCATTTCCGGCCCGACGATGTTCGCGGCGAGCCGGATGCAGAGAGTGAGGCGATTATCGATGCGCTGCTGTTGAAGTACGGCGCGTGGCGTTGATTACAGGCCGTGCAGTTTGCCGTGATCTTTCAGCCAGCGGGCGGTGCGCGCGATGCCTTCTTCCAGCGAGACGATCGGCTGATAGCCCAGCTCTTGCTGCGCGCGGGTGGTATCGAGCGTGAGATCGAAGTTGAGTTTGGCGACGCCGTAATGGGTCAGCACCGGCTCCTTTTCGCTTTTGCTGCCCAGGCGCTCCATGCCGCGCGCTATCATGTCGAGCATCGGATAGGGGACGGAGCGGATGCGGCACTTCATGCCCAAATCGTCGATCAGCTGCTGCACCACGGTGCGAAGCGGGCGCGGCTGCTGGTTGGTGATGTTGTAGGCGCGGCCGGACGGCGTGTCTTCTTTTAGCGTCGCCAGCCACATGGCGTGCACCGCATTCTCCAGATAGGTCATGTCCACCATCGCCGCGCCGCCGCGCGGCAGCAGCAGGTTGCCGTAGCGTTTGATCATCTGCAGCAACCGCGGCAGCATCACCTTGTCGTGCGGCCCGAACAGGCCCTGCGGGCGCAAAATGGTGAAATGGGTCTGCGGATTGGACAGCGCCAATTGCTGGATCACCTGCTCGCCGGCGGCCTTGCTGCGCGCGAACTCGTTGGCGTAACGCTGCGGGCGAAAGTCTTCGGTTACGTTGCGGTGATGGTGGTAGTCGAAATAGATCGCCGGGGAAGAGATGTGAATGAACTGCGCCACGCCATAGGCCGCCGCCCATTCGCCGAGGCGGCGGGTGGCGCGGACGTTGGCCAGTTCGAAGGCTTCTTCGGTGCCCCAGGGCGAGGTAAAGCTGGAGCAGTGCCACAGCACATCGACGTCCGCCAGCATCGCTTTGGCCTGCGAAGAGATCAGGTTGGTGAGATCGGCATGAATGAACTCCGCGCCCATTTTTTCCAGCAGGCCGCCCATCGCCTGATTACGACCGGTGGCGCGCACTTTGATGCCCTGGCGGCGCAGATATTCAACGGCGTTACGGCCTAACCCACTGGTTGCACCGGTGACCAATACCTTCATAACGGACTCTATTCTCACCCAAAATCGGAATACCGGCGGGCGCTTGCGGCGCTCCCAGCAAATAAGATGCCATTCTTCCGTGATTTCGTGCGCTATGCAATCGGAAAGCCCCGAAGCACAGCGGCAAACTGTGCGGTTGATCGACAAATGAACGGCATTCAGCGCTGTTGGCGGTCCAGGTTCTCGGCCAGCGTCGCGATGCGCTTCGCCATGCCGCGAAAAATGAACAGATGCGCGGGCATCATGGCGAACCAATACAGCAGCCCGCTGAAGCCGGCCGGATGCCACCAGGCGCGCACGTCCAGCGTGCGGCGATCGCCGCGATCGGTAATGGTGAAGCTCAGCCGCCCGAGCCCCGGCGCCTTCATGCCGAACAGCAGCGCCAGCTGCCGCAGCGGCTTCAGCGTGATGACTTTCCAGCCGTCGATCTCGTCGCCCAGCGCCAGGGACGCGCGCGCAGGGCGGCCATAGACCACGCCGTTGCCGATCATGTCGTCCATGCGGGCGCGGATCCGCCACAGGATATTGGCGTAGAAATAGCCTTCCTCGCCCCCCAACTGCTGCACCGTTTGCCACAGCGCCTGGCTGGAGGCGGCGGTGTCGAGCGAACACCCCGCCTGTTTCGGGTAATAGCCGTAGCCGGGGCGCCAGCGGGCCCGCGCCGCCGGATCGTAGCCCCAGTCGGCGGAATCGACCACCTCCAGCTCGCGCTGCAGCGTGGCGGTGACCGCCTGATCGAAGGTGTGCAGACGTTGCGGGATCAGGGCCTGCAACGGTTTGCCGTCGGCGGGCAGATCGTGCTTCAGGCCCTGAATCAGCGCGCGCGCGATCGGCGTCGGCACCGAGGTGATCAGGCTGATGAACCACACTGAAATCAGCCGCGTCGGCAAGGGGATCGGGATCAGCCAGCGCCGTTTGCCGCTGATGGCGATAAAGCGTTGGAACATGTCCTGATAGCTGAGGTATTCCGGCCCGGCGACGTCAAAGATGCGGTGTTCCTCCGCCGGGTGCGCCAGCAGATCGGCCAGATAAACCAGCAGGTTTTCCAGCGCCACCGGCGAGGACTTCGAGCGCACCCAGCGCGGCGGCGTCAGCACCGGCAGGTTATAGACCATGTCGCGCATCACTTCGAACGCCGCCGAGCCGGGGCCGACGATGATGCCGGCGCGCAGCTCGGTCACCGGCACGCCGCTCTGGCGCAGGATCTCGCCGGTCAGGCGGCGCGCCGCCAGGTGCGGCGAACTGTCGTCGTTCGGCTGCAGCGCGCCGAGAAAGATCACCTGCTTGACGCCGGTATTGCGCAGCGCGTCGCGCAGGTTTTCCGCCGCCTGGCGTTCCTTCTCGATAAAGTCGTCGCCGTCGCCCATCGCGTGCACCAGATAGTAAAGCGTATCTATCTCCCACAGCGCCGCGCTCAGGGTTTCCGGGCGGTACAGATCGACATACAGGCAGTTGACCTGCGGCCAGTTCTGCTCCTGCAGCCACTCGATGCGCCGCGCGGCGGCGGTAATCTGGTGCCCCTGTTCGATCAGGTGCGGGATCAGGTTCTGGCCTATATAGCCGCTGGCTCCAAGAACCAGTACGCGTTGGGGTGTCATCGGGCCGCCTTGTGCGGTAGAGGATTGGCAGAACGACAGGATGCCAAATTCAGGGTTTAAATGCACTTTTTGTATGGGTATAAGCCGGTTGCATCCGCCGCGGCGCGAGTTCACACTACGCGCCCCTTATCGCACGAAAAACCGAATGCCATGAAACTCAATGTGATTTGTTACGCCCTGCTGGGCCTGGCGCTGATCGCCAGCCTGTTCTCGCCGCATCCGGTGTGGATGTGGCTGCTGTCGGCCAACCTGCTGACGTTTCTGATCTACGGCGGCGATAAGCTGGCGGCGCACAAGGGATGGCGACGGGTGCCGGAGACGACGCTGTTGCTGTTCGGCGCGCTGGGCGGCTGGTTGGGCGCGCTGCTGGCGCAGCAGCTGTTTCGCCACAAGACCCAGAAGCAGCCGTTTAAAACCTGGTTCATCCTCAGCGTGGCGCTCAATCTGGCGGCGGTGCTGGGGCTGTGGTACTGGGTTTACGGCCGCTGGATCTTCTGAGTGCGGGGCGCGGTCTGCGCCCCGAGCGATCAGGCGTGCTGCAGAAGAAACTCCCGCCACAGTTCGACCACCCGCTGCAGATCCTGACGGCTGACGTCGAGGTGGGTCAGAATGCGCGTCAGCGGGCCGCTGCTGATCAGCACGCCGCGTTCGCGCATCCACGGGCCGAGTTTGGCCGCCAGCGCCGGCGTTTGGCGCAGGTACAGCACGTTGGTCTGCGCGCCGGGATCGGCGATCTCTACGCCGATCTGCCGCAGCTGTTGCTCCAGCCAGACCGCGTTGTCATGGTCTTCGCGCAGCCGCGCGACGTTATGCTCCAGCGCGTAGAGGCCGGCCGCCGCCAAAATGCCGGCCTGGCGCAGCCCCCCGCCGGTCATCTTGCGCCAGCGCAGCGCGCGTTGGATGAAAGCCTCGCTGCCGCACAGCAGCGAGCCGACCGGCGCGCCCAACCCTTTCGACAGGCAAATGGTGAAGGTGTCGCAGTATTGCACGATCTCTTTTAGCGGCAGGTTCAGCGCCACGGCGGCGTTGAAGATGCGCGCGCCGTCGATATGCAGCGCCAACTGCCGCTCGCGGGTAAACTGCCACGCCTGCTGCAGGTAGTCCTGCGGCAAGACTCTGCCGCTGATGGTGTTTTCCAGGCTCAACAGTCGGGTGCGGGCGAAGTGGATATCGTCGGGTTTGATGGCGGCGGCGAGCTTGTCCAGCGGCAGCGTGCCGTCGGCGTCGGCCTCGATCGGCTGCGGCTGGATGCTGCCCAGCACCGCTGCGCCGCCGGCTTCGTATTTGTAGTTGTGCGCCTGCTGGCCGACCAGATATTCATCGCCGCGCTGGCAGTGGCTCAGCAGCGCCACCAGGTTGGCCTGGGTGCCGCTGGGCAGAAACAGCGCCGCTTCTTTGCCCGACAGACGCACCGCTTCCGCCTCCAGCGCGTTGACCGTCGGATCATCGCCGTAGACGTCGTCGCCGACTTCTGCCTGAGCCATCGCCTGGCGCATGGCGGCGCTGGGGCGGGTGACGGTGTCGCTGCGTAGATCGATAAGCATAGGGTTCCTGGAATATAAGGGAGAGGAAAAGGGTACATGGCATCATATACCCTTTATTTCACCGGGGCAGCTTGCTTAGCGCAGCCAGTTGGTTTTCGCCAGCTCGACCACTTCGTCGCCGCGGCCGTTGATGATGGCGCGCAGCATGTACAGGCTGAAGCCTTTCGCCTGTTCGAACTTGATCTGCGGCGGCATCGCCAGTTCTTGCTTGGCGGTGACCACGTCCAGCAGCGCCGGGCCGGGGTGCGCCAACATCTCCTGCAGCGCGCCGTCCAGAACGGAGGCTTTTTCCACGCGGATGCCCTTGATGCCGGCGGCGTTGGCGATCGCCGCGAAGTCCGGATTATGCAGATCGGTGCCGTCGGTCAGGTAGCCGCCGGCCTTCATCTCCATCGCCACGAATCCCAGCACGCTGTTGTTGAACACCACGATTTTCACCGGCAGCTTGAGCTGCGCCAGCGACAGGAAATCGCCCATCAGCATGGTGAAGCCGCCGTCGCCGCACATGGCGATCACCTGTTTATCCGGCGCGGTGGCCTGAGCGCCGATCGCCTGCGGCATGGCGTTGGCCATCGAACCGTGGTTGAACGAACCGAGCAGGCGACGCTTGCCGTTCATTTTCACGTAGCGGGCGGCCCACACCGTCGGCGTGCCGACGTCGCAGGTGAAGATGGCGTCGTCGCTGGCATAGTGGCTGAGCTGCTGCGCCAGATACTGCGGGTGGATCGGTTGGTCGTCGCCGGCGGTCGCCAGCCCGTCGAGATCCTTGCGCGCGTTGCGGTAATGCTCCAGCGCCTTGTCGAGGAACGCCCGATCGCGCTTCGGCTCCAGCTGCGGCAGCAGGGCGGTGAGGGTGGTGTGGATATCGCCTACCAGAGCCATATTGACCGGGCAGTGCGCGCCGATGCTGCCGGGGTTGATGTCGATCTGAATGATGTTGGCGTTGGTGGGATAGAACGCCCGATAGGGGAACTGGGTGCCGAGCAGCACCAGCGTGTCGGCGTTCATCATCGCGTGGTAGCCGGAAGAGAAACCGATCAGCCCGGTCATGCCGACGCTGTAGGGGTTGTCCCATTCGATATGCTCTTTGCCGCGCAGCGCGTGCACCACCGGCGCCTGCAGCAGTTCGGCCAGCTTGACCACTTCATCGTGCGCGCCGGCGCAGCCGCTGCCGCACATCAGGGTGATGTTCTTCGCCTTGTTCAGCGTTTCCGCCAGCTTGTTCAGCTCGCTCATCGGCGGCTGCACCAGCGGCAGCGCCGGGGTATGCCAGGTCACGGCCGCGTCTTCCGGCGCCATGCGCAGCGCCACGTCGCCCGGCAAGACGACCACCGACACGCCGCGATTGAGGATCGCCTTGCGCATGGCGATCTCCAGCACGCGCGGCAGCTGTTCCGGGTTGGAGACCAGTTCGCAATAGTGGCTGCATTCGCGGAACAGCTCCTGCGGATGGGTTTCCTGGAAGTAGCCGCTGCCGATTTCGCTGGAAGGGATGTGCGCGGCGATCGCCAGCACCGGCACATGGTTGCGGTGGCAGTCGAACAGGCCGTTGATCAGATGCAGGTTGCCGGGGCCGCAGGAACCGGCGCACACCGCCAACTGGCCGGTGAGCTGGGCTTCGGCGCCGGCGGCGAAGGCGGCCACCTCTTCATGGCGGGTGCCCAGCCATTCGATGGTGCCCATGCGGTGCAGGCTGTCGCTGAGGCCGTTGAGCGAATCGCCGGTCACGCCCCAAATGCGTTTTACGCCGGCTTGATCCAGCGTTTTGGCGATCAGTGTGGCTACGGTTTGCTTCATGGTTCCCCCAAACATGGTTTGAAAAACGATGTGGACTCGATCCGGTGAGTGGCAGCAGAACAACTGCAAGCATAGCTTACCGGCTGTGGACGAGATGCGGTCAGGAAGGGTAAAGAGCGTAGGACGGGGAAAAGTGTAACCGGGCTGGCCACGGGGAACTTGCCGATAAATGCCCCATCGCGGCGATGGGGCCAGGGATCACGCCAGCGTGACGTCGCCCTGCAGCTGGCAACTGCAGGCCAGCACGTAGCCCTGCGCTACCTCTTCCTCGCTCAACGTCATGGTGCTGGTGGTGGTGTAGTCGCCCTCGAGGATGCGGGTTTTGCACGAACCGCATACTCCGGCGCGGCAGGCGGCGTTGACCGGCAGGGCATTGGCCTCCATCGCTGCCAGCAGGGTGCTGCCGACCGGCACGCGGAATTCGCGCAGCGGGCGGGCGGCGCGCAGCGTCAGCCCTTCGGTTGCGTCAGCCTGTGCCGTCGGCGTGTGGAACTGCTCCTTATGGAAACGCTCGGCCGGCACGCCGAGCCGGCGACAAAGTTGCTCCACCTGATCCATGTAGGGCGCGGGGCCGCAGGTCATTACCGTGCGTTCGGCGATATCCGGCGCCGCCTGCCGCAGCGTCTGTTCATCGATGCGGCCGCTGAGGTAGCCGGGTTGCAGATCCTGCTCGGCCATCAGCGTCAGGCGCAGCTGCGGATGGGCGGCGCACAGCGCGCGCCACTGATCGGCGAAAATCGTGTCGGCGGGCGTGCGCACGTTAACGATCGCGGCGATATCACAGGTTGGACGGTTGGCGGTCAGCCAGCGGCACATCGAGACGATCGGCGTCACGCCGCAGCCGGCCGCCAGCATCAGATAACGATCGGCCGGGTGGCGCTCGCAGCAGAATTCGCCCTGCGCGTCGGACAGCCACAGCGTGTTGCCGGGCTTGACCTCTTGCGTCAGCCAGCGCGATCCGACGCCGTCCGGCAGGCAGCGCACGCTGATGCTGAGAAAGCGGCTCTGGCCGGGCGAGGAGGAGAGCGTATAGGCGCGCAGCGTCTCCTCGCTGTTGCGAATGCTGACCAGCGCGAACTGGCCGGCCTGGTAAGGATAGAAAACATCGCAGATCAGGTTCAGCGTCCAGACGTCGGCGGTTTCACGCCGGATGGAATGCACCTGCATGCGGTTCGGGCAAAGCGGAGTGGGTTGAGTCATCGGGCACCTCAAAAAGCAAAGGGGCCGGCGCAGGCGGCCCCATAACGTAACGGCATCAGGCGAGCAGCGCTGCGATATCCTGCTCGACGGTGGTGATCGGACGCAGGCCGAATTTCTCGTTGAGGATCGCCATCAGGTTGTCGGTCAGGAAGCCCGGCGCGGTCGGGCCGGTGACGATGTTTTTCACCCCCAGCGACAGCAGCGTCAGCAGAATGACGATCGCCTTCTGTTCAAACCACGACAGCACCAGGCTGAGCGGCAGCTCGTTGACGCTGCAGCCGAGCGTATCCGCCAGCTTGACCGCCAGCATGATGGCAGAGTAGGCGTCGTTGCACTGGCCGACGTCCAGCAGGCGCGGCAGCCCTTCCAGCGTGCCGAAATCCAGCTTGTTGAAACGGTATTTGCCGCAGGCCAGCGTCATGATCAGGCAGTCTTGCGGCACGCTGCGGGCGAAGTCGGTGAAATAGCTGCGTTCGTCACGGCTGCCGTCGCAGCCGCCCACCAGGAAGACGTGGCGCAGTTTTTTCTGCGACACCAGGTCGATGACCGTGTCGGCGGCGTTCAGCAGCGTCTGGCGGCCGAAGCCGACGGTGATCAGGTGCTCAATCTCGGTGTAAGGGAAGCCGTTCATGCCCTGCGCCTGGCGGATCACGGCGCCGAAGTCGTCGCCTTCCAGATGGTTGACGCCCGGCCAGCCGACGATGCTGCGGGTCCAGATGCGATCGCCATAGTTGCCGACGTTAGGATCGATGATGCAGTTGGAGGTCATCACGATCGGGCCGGGGAATTTGGCGAATTCCGTCTGCTGGTTTTGCCAGCCGCTGCCGTAGTTGCCCACCAGGTGCTTGAATTTTTTCAGTTCCGGATAGCCGTGCGCCGGCAGCATTTCACCGTGGGTGTAGACGTTGACGTTTTGCCCTTCGGTTTGCTCGAGCAGCATGCGCAGATCTTTGAGATCGTGGCCGGAAATCAGAATGGCTTTCCCGGCTACAGGGCGCACGTTGACCGCGCTGGGCTGCGGATCGCCGTAGGCCTGGGTCTCACCGCGATCGAGGATCGCCATCACGTTGAAGTTCATCTTGCCGATGCCCATGGCGTTGTTCAGCAGGGTGTCGACGTCGCGCGGCCGGGTGCCGAGCCAGGCCATGAAAGCGTGGTAGTCGGCATAGAGCTGTTCGTCGAACTGGCCGAGCACGTGCGCGTGTTCCATATAGGCCGCCGCGCCTTTCAGGCCATACAGACACAGCAGGCGCAAACCGTGTACGTCGTCGCCGACCTCGGCCTTGTCGCTGTCGAGGGCAAACTGCGCCGCCTGCTGCAGCAGCGCAGGCATAGCGTCGCCGGCCAGCTGCAGCGCCGCCATCGGGTGATCGACGCGCACGCCGGCATCCAGCAGCCGGCAACGGGCGGCCAGCGAGTCGCGCAGCAGCAGGGTTTCCCGCGCGTAACCGATGATGCGCTGGGAGTCGAAGTTAACGTTGGTCAGGGTGGAGAAGAAGGCGCGCGGGGCGAAGCTGTCGATTTCGTGGTCGACGATGCCCAGCGAACGCGCCTGCAGCGCCCAGGCGGAGAGGCCCTGCAGCGCCGCCACCAGCAGATCCTGCAGATCGGAGGTTTCCGCCGTTTTGCCGCACATGCCCTGAGCATACGCGCAGCCGTTGCCTGCCGGGGTTCGAATGGTTTGTTCACATTGCACACAGAACATAGTCGCTTCCTTTTATTTTTAAAGTTGCATTTATAATGCTTGTTTAAAAGCATAGATCGGCGATCGGGGTTGCAAAAGGGTTTTGTGCGACTACTGCGGGCAAGTTTGATTTAGCGCAATTTTGCCGTGCGGATGGGAATGATTACGCTTTGGGGGCCGGGTGACCCCCAAGGGGAAAGGATCAGGAGAACAGGGCGATCAGCACCGGCGCCAGCAGGCTCAGCAGAAAACCGTGCACGATGGCGGGCGGCACCATGTCCAGTCCGCCGCTGCGCTGCAGCACCGGCAGGGTGAAGTCCATCGAGGTGGCGCCGCACAGGCCGAGGGCGGTGGAGCGGCTGCGGCGCACCAGCGTCGGGATCAGCATGATCGCCACCAGCTCGCGCGCAAGATCGTTGAAGAACGCGGCGCTGCCCATCACCGGGCCGTAGGCGTCGGTGATCAGAATGCCGGACAGCGAGTACCAGCCGAAGCCAGAGGCCATCGCCAGCCCGGCCTTGACCGGCAGCCCCAGCAGCTGCGCCGCCAGCGCGCCGCCGGCCAGAGACGCGACGACCACCGCCAGCGCCACCAGCGTGCCGCGGCGGTTGAGCACGATCTGGCGCAGCGTCATGCCGCTGTTGCGCAGCTGAATGCCGACCAGCAACAGCAGGAAGATCAGCGCATATTCGCTGCCTTTATGGGCGAACTGCAGCCATTGCCACTGCGTCAGGCCGAGCAGGAAGCCGCCGAGCACCACGCCGCACAGCTTGAGCGACTCCAGCGCCATATGCACGCGCGAAGGCAGCTTTTCCTGTTTATGGCTGCTGCGCCACGGCATGCGCCGCTCCAGCAGCGCCAGCAACAGCAGATTGGCGCAGAGAATGCAGAAGAAGAACGCCGCGCTGTACTGGAAGATCAGCATCAGATTGCTGCTGAGATTCTCCATAAACGCCAGGCTGATGCCCATGAAAAACAGGATCACATACACCATCCAGCTCAGCAGCCGGTTGATAAGCACCAGCAGCGGGCGATGGCGTAAGGGAATGAGGTAACCGACAATCAGCGGTAACAGAATAATCAACAGTCCTGAGTACATGGTGCAACGAGTGTCCTTGAGTTTTGATGCGCGACGAACGGCGGCGAGGAGCACACGCTAACCAAAAGCCCGGCCGGAGTAAAGCGGCAGATTTGACGCTGGCCGCTTGACCTGCAAGGGGTTTTTTGACCATGCTCTGTGAAAGTCTCCTCATTGAAGAGGCGACGGCGCGCACGGGAGGCGGCAGATGTTCTTGGAGCGTATCGAAATTGTAGGTTTTCGCGGTATTAATCGGCTGTCCCTGATGCTGGACGACAATACGCTGTTGCTCGGCGAAAACGCCTGGGGTAAATCCAGCCTGCTGGATGCGCTGACGCTGCTGCTGGCGCCGGAGCAGAAACTGTATCGATTTGAAGCGCACGACTTCCATTTTCCCCCCGGTGAGGAGGCGGCCAAAGAGCGCCACCTGCAGGTGGTATTCACCTTCTGCGAGAAAGACATCGGCCACGCGCACCTGCCGCGCTACCGCCATCTGACGCCGTTGTGGGTCAAGGGGGAAGACGGCCTGAGCCGCATTCATTACCGCTGCGAGGGCGAGCTGGCCGATGACGGCACGGTGTGCACCTGGCGCGGTTTTCTCGACGCCGACGGCAACGCCTTTCAACTGCACCATATCGAACAGCTGGCCCACGCCATCATCCGCATCCACCCGGTTTTGCGCCTGCGCGACGCGCGCTTTATTCGCCGCCTGCGCCCCAGCAGCCTCGGCGATGAACGCAAACCCGATACGCAGGCGTTGGCGCAGCAGCTGGATCAGCTGACGCGCGAGCTGGTGCGCAATCCACAGAAGCTGACCAACGGCGAGCTGCGTCAGGGGCTGGCGGCGATGCAGCAGTTGCTCGAGCACTACTTTGCCGAGCAGAGCTCGCAGGTGGCGCGGCCGCGCCGCCGCGGCGGTGAACCGGAGCAGGACGCCTGGCGCGCGCTGGACGGCATCAACCGCATGGTCGCCGAGCCGAACAGCCGCAGCATGCGTCTGATCCTGCTGGGCATGTTTTCCACCCTGCTGCAGGCCAAGGGCGACGTCAAGCTGGATCCGCACGCCCGGCCGCTGCTGCTGGTGGAAGACCCGGAAACTCGCCTGCATCCGATCATGCTGTCGGTGGCCTGGGGACTGCTCAATCAGCTGCCGCTGCAGCGCATCACCACCACCAACTCCAGCGAATTGGTGTCGCTGGTGCCGGTGGAGCACGTGTGCCGGCTGGTGCGCGAGTCGGGCCGCGTCGCGACCTATCGTCTCGGGCCGCGAGGGTTGAGCGCCGAAGACGGGCGGCGCATCGCGTTTCACATCCGTTTCAACCGGCCGTCGTCGCTGTTCGCCCGCTGCTGGCTGCTGGTGGAGGGCGAGACCGAAGTGTGGCTGCTGAACGAACTGGCGCGCCAGTGCGGCTATCATTTCGAGGCGGAAGGAGTAAGGGTCATCGAGTTCGCTCAGTGCGGCCTGAAGCCGCTGCTGCGCTTTGCCCGTCGCATGGGCATCGAGTGGCATGCGCTGGTGGACGGCGATGAGGCGGGCAAAAAGTACGCCAACACCGTGCGCAGCCTGCTGGACAATCATGAAGACAACGAACGCGATCGGCTGACCGCGCTGCCGGCGCCGGACATGGAACACTTCATGTTCCGCGAAGGGTTCGCCCCGGTCTATCACCGAATGGCGTCGGTGCCGATCAACGCGCAGATGCCGGTGCGCAAGGTGATCCTGAAAGCGGTCCACCACTCTTCGAAGCCGGATCTGGCGATCGAGGTCGCGATGCAGGCCGGCGAATGGGGCACGGACTCGGTGCCGCCGCTGCTGAAGAAAATGTTCTCACGGGTGATCTGGCTGGCGCGCGGCCGGGCGGACTGACGGCCCGCCGGGCGTTATCGGGCGCAGAAGTGCGCCGCCAATCCCTGTTCCAGCTCGTCCAGCAGCTGATAGCGGCGGCGATACTCGGCACGCTTCTTGCTGGCGATCTCTTCGATCGGCTTGCGGGCGATGCGTTCGGGCAGCAGGAAATAGCCGCTGTCGAGCGGTTTGGCGCCCATCGACAGCCAGAACTGATCGTAATCGGCGTGCAGCTTGTCCTTCTTCTTACTCTGGTAGCGCCAGTTTTGATAGATATGGGTGGCGTTGCCGACCGCCACGATCTGGCGGATGCCGAGGTGCCGCGCCAGCGTGCAGATGCCTTCCAGCACCAGCCGTTTAGGGAACAGGCCGTGACACTCTTTGGTGGTGTGCTGGATCTCGGCGTGCGGCACGTCATGGTTCGCGCCCTGCAGGCCGCCGATGAACAACGTCGGCTGCTGCTGATAATGCATCAGCGCAAAGGTGATCTCCGCCAGCATCACGCCGTTGGCGTTGCGCAGCAGCAGCGTGGCTTCCCCTTCCTTATTCAGTTTGTCGATCGCCGCCAGCTCCAGCGTGATCGGCGCTTCGTTCTTGCCCATCGCGCTGGCCAGCACGAAGGCGTGCGGGCCGAGGTGGCCGAGGCGCATCTTCAGCGGCATGCGCTGTACGATGAGATCGTAATGATCGCGCAGGGCGAACAGGCATTCGATCTTGCTCATGTTGGCCGCCAGGTAGGGACGATGCAGTTTGCACGGCAGGTTCGGCTGCGCGCTCAGGATCTCCTCCAGCAGCGGATTGCTGGCCAGGGTGCTGAGCAGGCCGCTGGTGGTGCGCCAGTTGAGCAGCGAACGGCCGAGAAACTTCAGGCGAAACGAGGTTTTTTTCCAGGCGTTGCTCGGTGCCTTTTCGCCATTGATCAGCGCCGTCATCAGTTGCCAGCCGTTAAGCGGCCGGGCGGAGGCGAGTGGGTAGCTGAGCTGTGACATGATGAAATCCTTGGCTGTGTTGAATGGCGCTATTTCATCAAGGCTTCACTAAACGGGAGTTCAATGCCGAACTGTAACCAAGCGTGTCTCCACATTGTGTTGAGCTAAGGTTTAGTTATTCCCTACGGTGCGTGCTAATTTAGCTCCGCCGCCGCAATGGGCGGTCGATATTCACAAGCACAGGCAGGTCAATTTTGACAGGGTTTAAAGGACATAAACGCCGCTGGATACTCGCACTGGCGGTGATTGCGGCGATTGCCGCGGCGGCCGTTTGGCACTTCCGCCATCCGGCGCCGACCGATTTCAAAACGGTAAAGGTCACCAAGCGCGACCTGCAGCAGAACGTGTTGGCGACCGGCCAGCTGGACGCAGTGCGCAAGGTTGACGTCGGCGCGCAGGTCAGCGGGCAGTTGGAAAAGCTGTATGTCGAGATCGGCGACAAGGTGAAAAAAGGTCAGTTGCTGGGGGTTATCGATCCGCAACAGGCGCAGAACAGCATCCGTGAAGGCGAGGCGACGCTGCGCGAGCTGCATGCGCAGCTGTTGCAGGCGCAGGCGGAACAGCAGCTGGCGGCGGTTACGCTGCAGCGCAACCAGGCGCTGGCCAAACTGCAGGCGGTATCGCGTCAGGATCTGGATCAGGCGGCGACGCAGCTGGCGGTGAAGAAGGCGCAGGTAGGCACCATCAATGCGCAGATCGCCCGCAACCAGGCCAGCCTGGATACCGCCAAGATCAATCTGGCCTATACCCGCATCGAAGCGCCGATGGATGGCGACGTGGTGCAGATCACCACGCTGCAGGGCCAGACGGTGATCGCGGCGCAACAGGCGCCGAACATTCTGACGCTGGCGGATCTCGGCACCATGCTGGTGAAGGCGCAGGTCTCGGAGGCCGACGTCATTAACCTCAAACCGGGTCAGAAGGCCTGGTTCACGGTGCTGGGCGATCCGACCCGGCGCTTCGACGGCGTGCTGAAAGACATTCAGCCGACGCCGGAAAAGGTCAACAACGCCATCTTCTATTACGCGCGTTTCGAAGTGCCCAACCCGGAAAGGCTGCTGCGCTTGCAAATGACGGCGCAGGTGCACATTCAGCTGGCCGGCGTCCAGCAGGCGCTGGTGATCCCGCTGGCGGCGCTGGGCGATCAGATCGCCGACAATCGCTACCACGTTTCGGTGCTGAAACAGGGCAAGGAAGAGAAGCGTGAAGTGGCCATTGGCCTGCGCAACAATATCGATGTGCAGATCCTCAGCGGGCTCGAGGCGGGCGATGAGGTGATCGTCAGCCGCGGCGGCGTGGAGGCCGGCTGATGGCGGCGCTGTTGCAGCTGAACGGCATCCGCCGCAGCTACCGTTCCGGCGAGCAGACGGTGGAGGTGCTGAAGGGGATCAGTCTGAGCATCGACGCCGGTGAAATGGTGGCGATCATGGGGGCTTCCGGCTCCGGCAAATCGACGCTGATGAACATCCTCGGCTGCCTGGACAAGCCGAGCGCCGGCGTCTATCGGGTGGCCGGCCAGGACGTGGCGACGCTGAGCGACGATGCGCTGGCGCAACTGCGGCGCGAGCATTTCGGCTTTATCTTTCAGCGTTATCATCTGCTGCCGCACCTGAGCGCGGCGCATAACGTCGAGGTGCCGGCGGTGTACGCCGGGCTGGGCAAAGCGGCGCGGCGCGAACGGGCGGAGGCACTGTTACGCCGTCTGGGGCTGGGGGAGCGCGTCAACTATCGGCCGAGCCAGCTTTCCGGCGGCCAGCAGCAGCGCGTCAGTATCGCCCGCGCGCTGATGAACGGCGGGCAGGTGATCCTGGCGGATGAGCCGACCGGCGCGCTCGACAGCCATTCTGGCGAAGAGGTGATGGCGATCCTCAAACAGTTGTGCGCCCAGGGCCACACGGTGATCCTGGTGACTCACGATCCGGCGGTGGCGCGCCAGGCTGAACGGATCATCGAGATCCGCGACGGCGAAATCATCGCCGATTCCCGTCCGGCGCCGTCGGAGGATGCCCAGGCCAAGCCGCTGGCGCTGGCCGCCGCGGCGCCTTCCTGGCGGCAGATGGGCGGCCGCTTTCGCGAAGCGCTGGTCATGGCCTGGCGCGCGATGGCGGCCAACAAGATGCGCACTGCGCTGACCATGCTCGGCATCATTATCGGCATCGCCTCGGTGGTATCGATCCTGGTGATCGGCGACGCCGCCAAGCAGATGGTGCTGGCGGACATCAAATCGATCGGCACCAACACCGTCGATATCTACCCCGGCAAGGACTTCGGCGACGACGATCCGACCTACCGGCAATCGTTGAAATACGGCGATCTCGACGCGCTGCGCGAACAGCCGTACATCAGCGCGCTGTCGCCGAGCATCAGCAGCAGCATGCGGCTGCGGCTGGGTAACGTCGACGCGGCGGCCAACGTCAACGGCGTCAGCGAGCAGTTCTTCCGCGTGTACGGCATGAGCTTTACCCAGGGCGTCGGCATCGACCCGATGCAGGTGCAGTCACAGGCGCAGACGGTGGTGATCGACGCCAATACCCAACGGCGGCTGTTCCCGCACCAAAAAAACGTGGTAGGCGAGGTGATCCTGGTGGGCAACATGCCGGCGACGGTGGTCGGCGTGGCTAAAGAGAAGCAGTCGATGTTCGGCAGCAGCAAGACGCTGAACGTGTGGGTGCCGTACAGCACCATGGCCAACCGGCTGATGGGCAACAGCTATTTCGATTCGATCACCGTGCGCATCCGCGACGGCTACGACAGCAAGGAAGCGGAACAACAGCTGTCGCGTCTGCTGACGTTGCGCCACGGCAAGAAGGATTTCTTCACCTATAACATGGACAGCCTGGTGCAAACTGCGGAGAAAACCACTCGCACGCTGCAGCTGTTCCTGACGCTGGTGGCGGTGATTTCGCTGGTGGTGGGCGGCATCGGCGTGATGAACATCATGCTGGTGTCGGTGACCGAGCGCACGCGCGAGATCGGCATCCGCATGGCGGTGGGCGCGCGTTCGGGCGATGTGTTGCAGCAGTTCCTGATCGAGGCGGTCTTGGTCTGCCTGGTGGGGGGCGCGCTGGGGATTACGTTGTCGTTCGCTATCGGTTTGGCGGTGCAGCTGGTGTTGCCGGGTTGGCAGATCAGTTTCCCGCCGGCGGCGTTGCTGAGCGCGTTCCTCTGTTCCACCGGCATCGGCGTGGTGTTCGGCTATCTGCCGGCGCGCAATGCCGCGCGGCTGAATCCGATCGATGCGCTGGCGCGCGAGTAAGTCACAGGCATAAAAAATGCCAGTCACACGGCGGCTGGCATTTTTATCGCAGTCAGAGTCAGTGCAGCGCGACGCTGCCGGAAGCGTTTAGGACAGCGCCTCGCTTTCCACTGGCACAATAAGACTGGCATGGTTGCCTTTGGGCCCTTGATGCACGTCAAAGCTGACCTGCTGGCCCGCCTTCAACGTTCTGTAACCATCCATCTTGATTGTGGAATAATGCGCGAAAATATCTTCGCCGCCGCCGGCTGGGCAGATGAAGCCAAAACCTTTGGCGTTGTTAAACCATTTAACAGTACCCGTCTCCATGCTTTTACATCCCTCGCAACGCTATTTTAAGTGAGATGAATAACTGATTTCGCACTCGCCGTGGGCGAGTAGCAGGGTGGACAAGGGGTGGTTAAAAGACCACCAGCCACGAATTTACACTCTAGAGCAAATGATCGGGGCGTCAAGGGATCGGCTTTTGTCGGCGGGGAGCAGTTCACCAAAGTTTGAAGCAGGTAACGCTATTGCCACGATTCAGTCACAATTGGCCCGTTTTTTTGCGCACGTTACAGTGCGGCGGGACGATGCCGAAGATGATAAAATAGTAACTATCCCCACTTTGAATAACCGAAACCTGTCCCCATATCAGAGGGCAGAGCAGAGAAGATGAGCAGCGATGGGCAATAACAACGATTGGCTAAACTTTGAACACTTGGCCGAAGAAAAACAAATCGATGCGGTAAAACCGCCGTCTATGTATAAAGTTATACTTAACAACGACGATTACACACCGATGGAATTTGTGATTGACGTTCTGCAAAAGTTCTTTTCTTATGATATTGAACGCGCAACGCAACTGATGCTCACGGTCCACTATCAAGGCAAGGCGATCTGTGGTGTTTTTACCGCCGAGGTGGCGGAAACCAAAGTCGTCCATGTGAACCGGTACGCAAGGGAGAACGAGCATCCGTTGCTTTGTACGCTGGAAAAAGCCTGAATAAGGCAATCTATTGGGGAGGTGCTTATGCTCAATCAAGAACTGGAACTCAGTCTCAACATGGCTTTCGCCAGGGCGCGTGAGCACAGACACGAGTTTATGACCGTGGAGCACCTGTTGCTGGCGTTGCTGAGCAACCCTGCCGCGCGAGAAGCGCTTGAGGCATGTACGGTGGATCTGGCCGCGTTGCGCCAGGAGCTGGAAGCCTTCATCGAACAAACCACACCGACGCTGCCCGCCGGCGAAGAAGAGCGCGACACTCAGCCGACGCTCAGCTTCCAGCGCGTGCTGCAGCGCGCGGTCTTCCATGTGCAATCCTCCGGCCGCAGCGAAGTGTCCGGCGCCAACGTGTTGGTGGCTATTTTCAGCGAGCAGGAATCGCAGGCGGCCTATCTGCTGCGCAAGCACGACGTCAGCCGTCTCGACGTGGTGAACTTCATTTCACATGGCACGCGTAAAGACGAGCCGGGCCAAGCGCCGAATGCGGAAAACCCGGTGAACGAAGAGCAGTCCGGAGGGGAAGACCGTATGGAAAACTTCACCACCAACCTCAATCAGTTGGCCCGTGTGGGCGGCATCGATCCGCTGATCGGCCGCGATCGTGAGCTGGAGCGCGCGATTCAGGTGCTGTGCCGTCGTCGTAAAAACAACCCGCTGCTGGTCGGCGAATCCGGCGTGGGCAAGACCGCCATCGCCGAAGGCCTGGCCTGGCGTATCGTGCAGGGCGACGTGCCGGAAGTAATGGCGGACTGCACGCTGTATTCGCTGGATATCGGTTCACTGCTGGCCGGCACCAAATACCGCGGCGACTTCGAGAAACGCTTCAAGGCGCTGCTCAAGCAGCTGGAACAGGATCAGAACAGCATCCTGTTCATCGATGAAATTCACACCATCATCGGCGCCGGTGCGGCTTCCGGCGGGCAAGTGGATGCCGCCAACCTGATCAAACCGTTGCTGTCGAGCGGCAAGATCCGGGTGATCGGCTCGACCACCTACCAGGAGTTCAGCAACATCTTCGAAAAGGATCGCGCTCTGGCGCGCCGTTTCCAGAAGATCGATATCACCGAACCGACGGCGGAAGAGACCGTTCAGATCATCAACGGCCTGAAGACCAAGTATGAAGCGCACCACGACGTGCGTTATACCGCCAAGGCGATCCGCGCCGCGGTGGAGCTGTCGGTGAAATACATCAACGATCGCCATCTGCCGGACAAGGCGATCGACGTGATCGACGAGGCGGGCGCCCGCAGCCGGTTGATGCCGGCCAGCAAGCGCAAGAAAACCGTCAACGTGGCCGATATCGAATCCGTGGTGGCGCGTATCGCTCGCATCCCGGAGAAAACCGTGTCGGCCAGCGATCGCGACGTGCTGAGAAACTTGGGCGATCGCTTGAAGATGCTGGTATTCGGCCAGGATCAGGCGATCGAAGCGTTGACGGAAGCGATCAAGATGAGCCGCGCCGGTCTGGGCCACGAGCGCAAACCGGTCGGTTCCTTCCTGTTCGCCGGGCCGACCGGGGTCGGGAAAACCGAGGTCACCGTACAGCTGGCCAAGGCGATGGATATCGAGCTGCTGCGTTTCGACATGTCCGAGTACATGGAGCGGCATACCGTCAGCCGTCTGATCGGCGCGCCTCCGGGCTACGTCGGTTACGATCAGGGCGGGCTGCTGACCGATGCGGTGATCAAGCATCCGCATGCGGTGGTGCTGCTCGATGAGATCGAGAAGGCGCACCCGGACGTGTTCAACCTGCTGCTGCAGGTGATGGACAACGGTACGCTGACCGACAACAACGGCCGCAAGGCGGACTTCCGCAATGTGATCCTGGTGATGACCACCAACGCCGGTGTGCGGGAAACCGAACGCAAGTCGATCGGCCTGGTGCAGCAGGACAACAGCACCGACGCGATGGAAGAGATCAAGAAGGTGTTTACGCCGGAATTCCGCAACCGTCTGGACAACATCATCTGGTTCAACCATCTGTCTACCGAGGTGATCCAGCAGGTGGTCGACAAGTTTATCGTCGAACTGCAGGCGCAGCTGGATGCGAAGGGCGTCTCGCTGGAAGTGAGCGACGAAGCGCGCGACTGGCTGTCGGTGAAGGGCTACGACCGTGCGATGGGCGCTCGTCCGATGGCGCGCGTCATGCAGGAAAACCTGAAGAAACCGTTGGCCAACGAATTGCTGTTCGGTTCGCTGGTGGACGGCGGTTCCGTGAAGGTCGAGCTGGACAAGGACAAGAAACAGCTGACTTACCACTTCCTCAGCGCCGCCAAGCGCAAGGCGGACGAGGGCGCGGTGCACTAAGGCTGCCTTCAGGCAAAGAAAAAGCGATGCTTCGGCATCGCTTTTTTTATGGGTGAGATTCACCGTACAACAGAAACGAGTGAGCCCTCTCAGTTTACCTGCGCACCTGCAACCCGTTGTTTAACGTCGCTGCGGGGGTAAACGGAAAGGGCTCCCGAGGGATTACATCCTCGATGCCGCCAGCGTGTGGCGCGCGGTGAGCCGATTAACGGCTACGGAAGACAATGCGGCCTTTGCTCAGGTCGTACGGGGTCAGCTCTACAGTGACTTTGTCGCCCGTCAGGATGCGGATATAGTTTTTACGCATTTTACCGGAGATGTGTGCGGTTACCACGTGCCCGTTTTCCAATTCAACGCGGAACATGGTGTTGGGCAGCGTATCAAGAACGGTGCCCTGCATTTCAATATTGTCTTCTTTGGCCATCGAATCCTCTAGGTCTAACTACCTTAGTTTTTAACCGGCAAGATAATGCCGAAAAACCCCCATTATGTAAAGATGTGTCGGTGAACATTGCACCGTTTCCATCAATTAGTTTACTGGATAGGGCGGTTCAACCGGCTGTGGGGATATGACTTGCGGCTCCCAGCACGCCGGTGCCAAAGGCCGCCGTTGAAGGGTGCTGAGCTGCTGCAAGAATTGACGGCGCGGAATTTCACGCGCGCCAAGGCGGGCAGTGTGAGCGTTCAGCACCTGGCAGTCAATCAATTCCCCGCCATAAGCGGCAAAATGGCGGCAAAAGGCCATCAATGCGCATTTTGAGGCGTTGGTGACGCGGCTGAACATCGATTCGCCGCAGAACAACGCGCCCTGCGCCACGCCGTACATGCCGCCAACCAGTTGATCATCCTGCCAGACCTCCACCGAGTGCGCGTAGCCGAGGCGATGCAGATGCTGATAGGCGCGCTGCACCTCCGGGCCGATCCAGGTGCCTTCATCCGGCCGCTGGGCGCAGGCGGCGATCACCGCGGCGAAGTCGTGATTGAGCGTGATGCGAAACGGATCGTGGCGCAGAAAGCGTTTCAGGCTGCGGTTAAGATGAAACTCGGCCGGGAACAGCACCGCACGCGGATCGGGCGACCACCACAGGATGGCCTCTCCCGGCGAATACCAGGGGAAGATGCCGCGCTCATAGGCCGCCAGCAGCCGCGGCGCCGTGAGATCGCCGCCGATCGCCAGCAGGCCGTTGGGATCGCGCAGGGCGCCCTCAGGCGAGGGAAACGCCAGCGACTGGGGGGAAAGCTTAACGATGCGCATACAGGGTCTCTGCGTCCTCTACGGGCCGATTAAGGCGCCAGGTTGCTGATACGGTTGCGAAAGCGGGCATAGCGGCCCTGCTGGCGCATCAGGGTGGCGTGATCGCCCTGTTCGACAATTTGGCCGTCGTCCATCACGCAAATGCGGTCGAGATGTTCCAAGCCATACAGGCGGTGCGTCACCAGGATCAGCGTCTTGCCCTGACAATGCCGGCGCAGCAGCGCCAGGATCTGCTGTTCGGTTTCGGCGTCCAGCCCTTCGGTCGGTTCGTCAAGCAGCAGCAGCGGGGCCGGATGCAGCAGCGCGCGTGCGATGCCCAGTCGGCGCTGTTCGCCGCCGGACAGCTGCCGGCCGCCTTCGCCGAGCCAGGCGTTCAGTCCGCCGTCGCCGGCCAGCAATTTGCCGAGCCCCACCTGCTGCAGGACGTCACTCAAACGAGCGTCGTCGGCATCCGGTGCGGCTAGCCGCAGGTTTTCCCGCAGCGTATCGCTGAAGATATGCACTCGCTGGCTGACGACCGTGGTCATTCGGCGCAGCGTGGTTTCATCATAATCCTCCAGCGGTTCGCCGTTGAGCAGAATTTTGCCGCCGTCGGTGCGCCAGGCGCGGGTCAGCAGCTGTAGCAGTGTGGACTTGCCGCAGCCGGTGCGGCCGAGCAAGGCGATGTGTTCGCCGGCCGCCACCTCGAGCGTAACGTCGCGCAGCACCGGCTGCGGCTGATCGGGGTAGGTGAAACTCAACTGCTGCAGGCTGAGCTGCGCCCGATCGGCAGCGGCCGGGCCGGCGGCAGGGAAGGTGACTTCCGGTTGGCGATCGATGATCTGTTTGACCCGCGTGGCGGAGGCGATCACCTGACCGAGATGCTGGAAGGCGCCGGCCACCGGCATCAGCGCTTCGAACGACGCCAGCGCGGCGAAGACAAACAGCGCGATCAACGCGCCGGGTTGGGTATCGCCGCCGATGCCCGCGGCGGTCAGCCACAGCAGCAGCGTCACCGTCAGCCCGCTGGCGAGGATCATCAGCGCCTGCGCCTTGCCGCTCAGCGAGGCCTGCTGCCACTGGCGGCGTTGCCACCGCTGTTCGGTGGCGTTCAGCGTCTGGCGGAAGTCGTTGACGGCGCCGAACACCACCAGTTCCGCCTGCCCCTGCAGCCAGGCGGTCAGGTCGGTGCGGTATTGACCGCGCAGCGCGGTGAGTTGGCCGCCGATCGGTTTGCCGGCGCGATAGAACACCGGCGGCACCAGCAGCAGCAGCAGCAGCAGAATGCCACCCAGCGTCAGGGCGAGTGCAGGATCCAGCCAGCTCAGGCCGTAAGTGACGACCAGGATCACCACCGCCGCGCTGATCAGCGGCGAGATCACCCGCAGATAAAGATGATCCAGCGTGTCCACATCCGCCACCAGGCGGTTGAGCAGGTCGGCCTGGCGGAAACGGGCGATGCCGCCCGGCGTCAGCGGCAGGATCTTGCTGAAGGTGAACACCCGCAGGTGCGACAGCACGCGGAAGGTGGCGTCGTGGCTGACCACACGCTCGGCGTAGCGCCCGGCGGTGCGGAAGATCGCCGCGCCGCGCACGCCGGCGGCGGGCAGCATGTAGTTGAAGGTTAGCAGGCCCGCCAATCCGGCCAGCGAAGAGGCGGCCAGGAACCAGCCGGAGAGCGCCAGCAGGCCGATGCTGGCCAGCAGGGTGACGATCGCCAAAATGATGCCCAGGCTAATCAGCAGGCTATGGCGGCGATACAACGCCAAAAACGGCAGCAACACGCGCATGATTAAAGCTCCCCGCGGCGGTGGGCGATCAGAGTGGCGAACAGGCCCGGTTGGGCGCTGAGGGTGGCGTAATCGCCCTGTTGCACGATACGCCCGTTATCCATCACCCAAATCTGATCGTAGTCTTCGGTATCTTCCAGCTGATGCGTCACCAGCAGGGTGGTTTGTTGATGCGAAGCGGCATTCAACGCCTGCATCACCCGTTGTTCGCTATGGGCATCGAGGCTGGCGGCCGGTTCATCGAGCAGCAGCAAGCGGCGCGGGCCGATCAGCGCCCGGGCGACCGCCACGCGCTGCGCCTGGCCGACCGACAGGCGGGCGGCGTTATCGCCCACTTCGGTGTCGAGCCCCTGCGGCAGATACGGCAACAGCTCGCTGACGTAGGCGTGTTCCACCGCCTGCTGCAGCTGCGCTTCGTCGGCCTGCGGGCAGCCCAGCAGGATATTGGCGCGCAAGGTTTGCGCCGGCAGGTGCGGGTTTTGCCCGACCCAGCTCAGCTGCTGCCTCCAGTTCTCTGCGGACAGGTCACGCAGTTCGATGCCGTTGACGGTCAACGACCCACGGTAGGGCAGAAAACCGAGCAGCAAATTGAGCAGCGAACTTTTGCCGGCGCCGCTCAGCCCGACCAGCGCCACGCGCTGCTGCGGTTGCAGGGTGAAACTCAGCGGCCCGGCCAGCAGCACGCCGTTCGGCGACAGAATTTCCAATTCGTTCGCCTGTAGCGTCAGCG
This sequence comes from Serratia sp. B501, assembly GCF_051172315.1. NCBI lineage: Bacteria > Pseudomonadati > Pseudomonadota > Gammaproteobacteria > Enterobacterales > Yersiniaceae > Serratia > Serratia sp. B501. Next base: position 71,838 of record NZ_JBPIZB010000002.1, on the reverse strand, counting down.
GTTGATCGGCGGGCAACTTCCGCGTGCCGTTGCCCATCTGCTCGCCTTCGGCGCTGAGGAAGGTTTCCAGCGCTTCCGCCGCGCCGACCGCCTGCGCCTTGGCATGATAGAAGGTGCCGAGATCGCGCAGCGGTTGGAAGAACTCCGGCGCCAGAATCAGCACCAGAAAACCGGAAAACAGCGTTACGCCGAGGCCATAGCTGCCGAAGTTGAGTTCGCCGAGGTAAGAAAAGCCAAAATACACCGCCACTACGGCGATGGAGATCGACGCGAAGAACTCCAGCACGCCGGAGGAGAGGAAGGCCATGCGCAGCACTTCCATGGTGCGGCTGCGGAAGTCTTCGGAGGATTTGGCGATCTGCGCGGTTTCGGCCTGCGCGCGGTCGAACAGCCGCAGGGTGTCCAGGCCGCGCAGGCGGTCGAGGAAGTTACCGCTCAATCGCGCCAGCGCCACAAAGTTGCGGCGGTTGGCGTCGGCTGCCCCCATGCCCACCAGCGCCATAAACAGCGGGATGAGCGGCGCGGTCGCCAACAGAATCAAACCGGCGGCCCAGTTGATCGGGAAGACGGCGATCAGGATCAGCAGCGGGATAAACACCGCCAGATACATCTGCGGTAGATAGCGCGAGTAATAGTCCTGCATATCCTCGATCTGTTCGACGATGATGCTGGCCCAACTGCCCGCCGGTTTGCCCTGGATCCAGGCCGGCCCGAGCTGCTGCAGCTTATCCAGCACCTGCCGGCGCATACGCTGGCGGATCACCTGCCCACACAGAAAACCGACCCGTTCCCGCAGCCAGCTCAGCAGCGCCCGCAGCGCGAACGCGACGGCCAGCCAGATAAACGAAGGGATCAGTTGCTCACGCGGGGTGTGTTCGATGATAAGGGCGTGCAGCAGGCTGGCCAGCAGCCACGCCTGCGCCACGATCAGCAGGCCGCTGAACAGCCCCAACAGCATGGAAAGGCGCAGCCAACGCTGCGCTAACGAACTCTGGGTTTTAAGCCAACGGGTTAACTGTTGCTGTCTGGTTTTTTTCATCAGATATGCGTCTGCGTCGCCGGCGCCCGTTTGTTACGGGCTGGGTTAACGTACTGTTAAATAATAGTGTTTGGCGCAATCGGCGACAAACAAGCGAGGCCTCATGTTACCTCGTGACCCGGCAGACTGAAAAGAATAAAGCGGGCAAATATGGCTATAACAGATGGGAGGGAGAGATTGCTGAACCCAGAAACAAAAAAAGCGGCTCGAGAGCCGCTTTTTGCTGATGGCGAGTAAGTCTTAGCAGACTTCTGCGCCGGCGATGCCGTCCAGATAACGCTCTGCGTCCAGCGCCGCCATGCAGCCGGTGCCGGCGGAGGTGATCGCCTGACGGTAGATGTGATCCATCACGTCGCCCGCGGCGAAGACGCCGGGGATAGTGGTTTGGGTCGCATTGCCGTGAATGCCGGACTGCACCTTGATGTAGCCGTTTTCCAGCTCCAGCTGACCACCGAAGATGCCGGTGTTCGGGCTGTGGCCGATGGCGATGAACACGCCGGCCAGTTCCAGCTCACGGGTTTCGTTTTCCGCTTTGGTGCTGCGGATACGCACGCCGGTCACGCCCATTTCATCGCCCAGCACTTCGTCCAGCGTATGGTCGGTGTGCAGCACGATGTTGCCGCTTTTCACTTTTTCCATCAGCCGGTCGATCAGGATTTTCTCCGAACGGAAGCTGTCGCGACGGTGGATCAGGTGAACCTCGGCGGCGATGTTGGACAGGTACAGCGCTTCTTCAACGGCGGTATTGCCGCCGCCGACCACCGCGACTTTCTGGTTGCGGTAGAAGAAACCGTCGCAGGTTGCGCAGGCGGAAACGCCTTTGCCCTTGAACGCGTCTTCGGAAGGCAGGCCAAGATAGCGGGCGGAGGCGCCGGTCGCGATGATCAGCGCGTCGCAGCTGTATTCACCGCTGTCGCCGAACAGTCGGAACGGACGCTGCTGCAGATCGACGCTGTTGATGTGGTCGAAGACGATTTCAGTCTGGAACTTCTCCGCGTGCTCGCGCATGCGCTCCATCAACGCCGGGCCGGTCAGGCCTTCGGCGTCGCCGGGCCAGTTTTCCACTTCGGTGGTGGTGGTCAGCTGGCCGCCTTGTTCCAGACCGGTGATCAGCACCGGGTTCAGGTTGGCGCGCGCCGCGTAGACGGCGGCGGTGTAACCGGCCGGGCCGGAACCCAGAATCAGTAATTTGCTATGTTTAGCCGTGCCCATGAATAACCTCTTTATTCCACAATGGCGGACAATGAAGCCGATTGTAGGGAAAATGGCGCAGTAAAAAAAGCGCCGGGCGACGTTGTTAACGATTTGTATGATAGTTGTCGCCTATTAATGCATCCGTTGTCGGTAAATCGGTCGTCGAACGCAGAAATTTAACTTATCAAAGCCGCATTCGGCCAGCGAATCGCCAACCGTGCAAAAACGGCGCACTCTGCGGCTTCCGCCGCTCCCGACCGGGGTTTATCAGCCAGCGATTCATAATCAAAAATGGGATGCAGACTTTTCATGACGGTACGTTGTTCTGATTTTGCTTCTTTTACTTTGACAATCCGCTGCGCATTTGCGAAAACATCATAGGAAGAAGAAATTATCCCCGTAACACCAGCAAATCGTACGTATTTGCGCCGCAAGGCGACGATACGCAGCGGGAGTGCGGAGCAGGGCGCGCAAGCGTTTGCTGATTTTTTCTCGACCGAAATATCGTTGCCGGCGCTGCGCGGAGTTGGACAGACAGGCTGCGCGGCGTGGAATGATGGTAGTGAAGAAGCACATGACAGGCATCGGGTCTTCGCTTGGAACGAACCCTTACACATTGACGTTGGCTAGGGTGTGGCAAGTGCACGGAAGAAAATAAGAGAGACAATAATAATGGCAGACAACAAGAAACGCCCGGGTAAAGATCTTGACCGTATCGACCGCAACATCCTGAATGAGCTGCAGAAGGATGGGCGTATTTCGAACGTCGAGCTTTCGAAGCGCGTGGGGTTATCCCCGACACCATGTTTGGAACGCGTGCGCCGTCTCGAGCGCCAGGGTTTCATTCATGGCTATACCGCATTGCTGAACCCGCATTATCTGGATGCGTCCCTGCTGGTTTTCGTGGAGATCACGTTGAACCGCGGCGCGCCGGATGTGTTTGAGCAATTCAACTCGGCAGTGCAGAAGCTTGAAGAGATTCAGGAGTGTCATCTGGTTTCCGGCGATTTCGACTACCTGTTGAAAACCCGCGTACCGGACATGTCGGCTTACCGCAAATTGCTGGGCGAAACCTTGCTGCGTTTGCCGGGGGTTAACGACACCCGTACCTACGTAGTGATGGAAGAAGTGAAACAGAGTAACCGTCTGGTTATCAAAACACGGTAAGGTGCAGGTGCAAAACCTGATTAAATTGGTTACACTCCTGTTTATTCATACAGTTTCGGCGCCGGGGCAGTTTCTCGGCGCTGTTGCTATGTCAGCTAACAGGAACCTGGAGAGCCTTTCTTGAGCCAGGAATATACAGAAGATAAAGAAGTTACCCTGAAAAGACTCAGCAGTGGCCGGCGTTTGCTGGAAGCTGTGCTTATCGTGGTAGCGATTTTTGCCGTTTACCTCATGGCTGCGTTGGTCAGTTTCAACCCGTCTGACCCAAGCTGGTCGCAGACCGCGTGGCATGAGCCGATTCACAATCTGGGCGGCGGTGTCGGGGCCTGGTTGGCCGATACGCTGTTCTTCACCTTCGGGGTGCTCGCCTACGCGATACCGCCGATCATGCTGGTCCTGTGCTGGGCGGCTTATCGCCAACGCAGCAACAGAGACTACATCGACTATTTCGCGCTTTCCCTGCGCCTGATCGGCACCCTGGCGTTAGTGCTCACCTCCTGCGGGTTGGCGGCGTTGAACGTCGACGATCTCTATTACTTCGCCTCCGGCGGCGTGATCGGCAGCCTGCTGAGCAACGCCATGTTGCCGTGGTTCAACGGCATCGGCGCCACGCTGGCGCTGCTGTGCGTATGGGCGGCGGGGTTGACGCTGTTTACCGGCTGGTCCTGGCTGGTGATCGCCGAGAAGATCGGCGGGGCGGTGTTGGGCGTTGCGACGGTGATGACCAATCGCTCACGTCGCGAAGAGCGCTATTTCGAGGATGACGAGCGTTACGTTGACGACGAGCCTGAGCAGGCAGGGAAGGGCGCCGCCGCAGCGGTTGCCGCGACCGCCGCCGGAGCTGCGGCCGCCGATGACGACGTGCTGTTCTCCGCGCCTTCGGTCACCGAAAGCGCCAAAGCGGCGGCGGAAGACGCCGCCGATCCGTTGCTCAGCGGCCTGCGCGCCGACGATGGCGAGTTTGAAGCAGAAGCCGCACCCAGCGCGCCGGCGGCTTCGCCTGCACCGACGGTGAAGGCAGAGATCCACGAGCCCGTTGCTGCGCCGATCGCCGCTCAGGCGCCGTCGGTAACGGTGGCGCCGGCCGCGCCGGCCTCGGTCAATCAGCACCCGGTAAGTGCGCCGGCGCAAGACGCTACGCCGCCGCTGTATTCCTTCGAGATCCCGGAAGAAACGCCTGCGCCTAAGGCGACGCGTCCTGTCGATCCTTATCAGGATGACGATGAGCCGCGCCTGGGCAATTGGCAAGAGCCGGCCCCGCAGCCGGCAGCGCGTTCTCCCTTTGATTTTACCGCCGCGCAGCGCGACAGTGCCGACGTCAGCGGAGCAGGTGGTTTCAGCGCCGCCGGCGCCAAGCCACAACTGGATACGGCAGCCGCTGCCGCTGCGGGCGCCGCGGCGGCGACCTTTATGCCGGCCTTCACGGCGACCAGCGACGGCAATTCTCAGGTTAAACAGGGTATCGGCCCTGAGTTGCCGCGGCCGAATCCGGTGCGTATTCCGACCCGTCGTGAGCTGGCTTCCTACGGCATCAAGCTGCCTTCGCAGCGTGCTGCCGAACAGGAACAGCGCCAGGCGGAGCCTCAACAGCCGACGGCGATAAATCCGCAGGAAGAAGAGGCGCTGCAGGAAGCCGCGCTGCGCCAGGCGTTCGCCACGCAGCAAAGCGAGCGCTATGGCGAAAGCTACGAGCCGGAGCAGGATGATGAAAATGCTCAGCAGGAAGCCGAGCTGAGCAAGGCGTTCGCCGAACAACAGAATCAACGTTACGGTGAAGTCCAACAGGACGATGAAGAGGCGCGGCAAGAGGCTGCGCTGCGTCAGGCTTTCGCCGAGCAGCAGCAGGCGCGTTATGGCCAGCAAGAGACTGCCCCGCAGGCGCCGGCCGCCAGCCCGGTCGATACCCGCAATGCTTTCAGCTTCTCGCCGATGGCGGATTTAGTGGACGATGGCCCGAGCGAGCCGATGTTCACGCTGTCCCCACAGCTTGAAGAGCGCATTGAACAGCAAAGCGAGCAAGAGGACGACGTGCCGTTTGGCCAGTTTGAGCCTGCGGCGCCGGCTGCTCAACCTCAGCAACCGCATGCGCAACCGCAACAATACCAACAGCCGCAGCAGCAACCTTATCAGCAGCCGCAGCAACAACAGCAGTATCAACAGCCGTCGCAGCAGCAATATCAGCAGCCACAGCAACCGGTGCAGCAGCAGCCTCAGCAAGCTCCGGCCGAGCCGCACCCGGCGATGGACAGCTTGATTCACCCGTTCCTGATGCGCAACGATCAGCCGCTGCAGAAGCCGACTACGCCGCTGCCGACGCTGGACCTGCTGACCGAAGCGCCGAAAGAGGTGGAGCCGGTCGACTCCTTCGCGCTGGAACAGAAAGCGCGCCTGGTGGAGGCCAGTTTGGCCGATTACCGCGTAAAAGCCGACGTGGTGGATATCCTGCCGGGGCCGGTCATCACCCGCTTCGAGCTGGATCTGGCGCCGGGCGTCAAAGCGGCGCGCATTTCCAACCTGTCGCGCGATCTGGCGCGCTCGCTGTCGACTTCGGCGGTGCGCGTGGTGGAAGTGATCCCCGGTAAGCCTTATGTCGGTCTGGAACTGCCGAACGCCAAGCGGCAAACGGTGTATCTGCGCGAAGTGCTGGACTGCCCGGCCTTCCGCGACAATCCGTCGCCGCTGTCCATCGTATTGGGTAAAGACATCTCCGGCGAACCGGTCGTGGCCGATCTGGGCAAAATGCCACACTTGCTGGTCGCCGGTACTACCGGCTCCGGTAAATCGGTCGGGGTCAACGCCATGATCCTGAGCATCCTGTATAAGGCCACGCCGAAAGAAGTGCGCTTTATCATGATCGACCCGAAAATGCTGGAGCTGTCGGTTTACGAAGGTATTCCGCACCTGTTGACCGATGTGGTCACCGACATGAAAGACGCCGCCAACGCGCTGCGCTGGTGCGTGGGTGAGATGGAACGCCGCTACAAACTGATGTCTGCCCTGGGCGTGCGTAACCTGGCCGGCTACAACGAGCGTGTCGATCAGGCCGAAGCGATGGGGCGTCCGATCCCGGATCCGTTCTGGAAACCGACCGACAGCATGGACATCACGCCGCCGGTGTTGGAGAAAGAGCCGTACATCGTGGTGATGGTCGACGAATTCGCCGACCTGATCATGACGGTTGGCAAGAAGGTTGAAGAGTTGATCGCTCGCCTGGCGCAAAAAGCGCGTGCGGCGGGCATCCACCTGGTGCTGGCGACCCAGCGTCCTTCGGTGGATGTGATCACCGGCCTGATCAAGGCCAACATCCCGACGCGTATCGCCTTTACCGTGTCGAGCAAGATAGACTCCCGCACCATCCTCGATCAGGGGGGCGCCGAGTCCTTGCTGGGCATGGGTGATATGCTTTATCTGGCGCCGAACTCCTCGATCCCGGTGCGCGTACATGGCGCATTCGTGCGCGATCAGGAAGTGCACGCGGTGGTCAAGGATTGGAAAGCGCGCGAGCGGCCCCAATATAAAGAGGGCATTCTCAGCGGCGGTGAAGACGGCGAGGGCGGTGCCGGCGGCGGTATGGACGGTGACGAAGAGCTGGATCCGCTGTTTGATCAGGCGGTGGATTTCGTGGTGGATAAACGCCGCGCCTCCATCTCCGGCGTACAGCGCCAGTTCCGCATCGGCTATAACCGCGCCGCGCGCATCATCGAACAGATGGAAGCGCAGGGCATCGTCAGCGAGCAGGGGCACAACGGCAACCGCGAGGTGCTGGCGCCGCCGCGGCACGATTGATGGTCGTTTAGCCATTGCAACTCAATAAGAAAGGGCCGCTTAAGCGGCCCTTGTGCAAAGAAGCGTAAACCCGTTTCTTCTCGGAACATTGGCCTACCGGCCGTTCGCCGGCTTCGGGTAAAGTAACGGGGTAAAGGGTTGATTTGACCCGCACGGCGCCGCCTTGCGGTTAACGCATTTCATAAGGTATCTGGAATAATGAAAAAACTGTTAGTTGCCTGCTGTCTGCTTTCGGGATTCGCTTCTACCTCCGTGCTGGCCGACGCCGCACAGGATCTGCAAAGTCGCCTGGCGAAGGTGAACAGTTTCCACGCCAGCTTCTCGCAAACCGTGACCAGCGCCGACGGTGCCGCGGTGCAACAGGGTGAAGGCGAGCTGTGGGTGAAGCGGCCGAACCTGTTCAACTGGCACATGACGTCACCCGATGAGAGCGTGCTGGTCTCCGATGGCCAAACCCTGTGGTTCTATAACCCGTTCGTTGAGCAGGTGACGGCGACTTGGCTGAAGAACGCCACCGGCAATACGCCGTTTATGCTGATCACCCGCAACAATGCCAGCGACTGGAAGCAGTACAATGTGAAGCAAAAGGGCGATGATTTCGAGCTGACACCGAAATCCGCCAGCGGCAACCTGAAGCAGTTCGCCATCAGCGTGACCAACAGCGGCACCATCCGCAGCTTCGCCGCGGTGGAGCAGGACGGCCAGCGCAGCGCTTATACGCTGAAAAGCCAGCAGAACGTCACCGCCGATCCGGCCAAATTCAAATTTACCCCGCCGAAGGGGGTGACGCTGGACGACCAGCGCCAGTGAGGTGCAAGTGAGTAATAATCTGTCGCTCGATTTTTCCCAGAACGAGTTCCAGCCGTTGGCCGCGCGTATGCGGCCGACCACGCTGGCGCAGTATATCGGCCAGCAGCACCTGCTGGCCGCCGGCAAGCCGCTGCCGCGCGCCATCGAGGCCGGGCAGCTGCACTCGATGATTCTATGGGGGCCGCCGGGCACCGGGAAGACGACGCTGGCAGAGCTGATCGGCCGTTATGGTCAGGCGGACGTCGAACGGATATCCGCCGTGACCTCAGGGATCAAGGAGATCCGCGAGGCGATCGAGCGGGCGCGGCAAAACCGCGACGCCGGCCGCCGCACTATCCTGTTCGTCGATGAAGTGCACCGCTTCAACAAAAGTCAGCAGGACGCCTTCCTGCCGCACATTGAAGACGGCACCATCACCTTTATCGGCGCCACTACCGAAAACCCTTCGTTCGAACTGAACTCGGCGCTGCTGTCGCGCGCCCGCGTCTATTTGTTGAAGGCGCTGACGGCCGAAGACATCGGCCAGGTGCTGGATCAGGCGATGAACGACAAGGCGCGCGGTTTTGGCGGCCAGAACGTCGAGCTGCCGGCGGAAACGCGCCGCCTGCTGTCGGAGCTGGTGGGGGGCGATGCGCGCCGGGCGCTGAACAGCCTGGAAATGATGGCGGACATGGCGGAGCTCGACGCCAAAGGCGTACGGGTGCTGACGCCGGAGCTGCTGAAGGAGGTGTCGGGCGAGCGCAGCGCGCGCTTCGACAACAAGGGCGACCGTTATTACGACCTGATTTCCGCGCTGCATAAATCGGTGCGTGGTTCGGCGCCGGACGCCGCGCTGTACTGGTATGCGCGCATCATTACCGCCGGCGGCGATCCGCTCTATGTGGCGCGCCGTCTGTTGGCGATTGCCTCTGAAGACGTGGGCAACGCCGATCCGCGCGGCATGCAGGTGGCGATCGCCGCCTGGGATTGTTTCACCCGCGTGGGGCCGGCAGAGGGCGAGCGCGCCATTGCGCAGGCGATTGTTTACCTGGCTTGCGCGCCGAAAAGCAACGCGGTTTACACCGCGTTCAAGGCCGCCATGCGCGACGCCAAAGAGCAGGCCGATTATGACGTGCCGGAGCATTTGCGCAACGCGCCGACCAAGCTGATGAAGGAGATGGGGCTGGGGGCGGAATACCGTTACGCTCACGACGAACCCAACGCCTACGCCGCCGGCGAGAACTACTTCCCGCCCGAAATGGCCAACACGCGCTACTACCAACCGACCTCGCGCGGGCTGGAAGGGAAAATCGGCGAAAAGTTGGCATGGCTGGCTGAGCAGGATCAAAATAGCCCGACAAAACGCTACCGCTAGCGTGGCCGTTGCGGTAAGGTTAGCGGGTATCACTCTTCTTTTATGCGGCTATAAATCAGCCGCATAGAACAACAACACTTCTTTCAATAACAACAAGCACAGGATTAGCATGCTCGATCCCAATCTGCTGCGTAATGAGCTAGACGCAGTCGCCGTCAAACTGGCTCGCCGAGGCTTTAAACTCGATCTGGATCTGCTGCGTTCGCAGGAAGAACGCCGCAAAGTTCTGCAGGTAGAAACTGAAACGCTGCAAGCGGAACGCAACTCCCGATCGAAATCCATCGGCGCGGCCAAAGCGCGTGGGGAAGACATCGAGCCGCTGCGTCGCGAAGTGAACGAGCTGGGTGACAAGCTGGATGCCGCCAAGGCGGAACTGGATGCGCTGCAGAGCGAGATCCGCGATTATGCCCTGACGCTGCCTAACCTGCCGGACGACGCCGTGCCGGACGGTAAAGACGACAGCGAAAACCTGGAAGTCACCCGCTGGGGTGAACCGCGCCAATACGACTTCGCGGTGCGCGATCATGTCGATCTGGGCGAAATGGCCGGCGGGCTGGATTTTGCCGCCGCGGTTAAGCTGACCGGTTCGCGCTTCGTGGTGATGAAAGGGCAAATCGCCCGCATGCACCGCGCGCTGTCCCAGTTCATGCTGGATCTGCACACCGAACAGCACGGCTACCTGGAGGCCTACGTGCCTTACCTGGTCAACCACGCCACGCTGTACGGCACCGGCCAACTGCCGAAGTTCGGCGAAGACCTGTTCCATACCCGCCCGCTGGAAGAAGAAGCCGACAGCAGCAACTACGCGCTGATCCCAACGGCGGAAGTGCCGCTGACCAACCTGGTGCGCGACGAGATCGTGGAAGAGGAAACTCTGCCGCTGAAGATGACCGCGCACACGCCATGCTTCCGTGCGGAAGCCGGTTCTTACGGCCGTGACACCCGCGGTTTGATCCGTATGCACCAGTTCGACAAGGTCGAAATGGTGCAGATAGTCCGTCCGGAAGATTCGATGGATGCCCTGGAAGAGCTGACCGGCCATGCGGAGAAAGTGCTGCAGCTGCTGAACCTGCCTTACCGCAAGGTGCTGCTGTGCACCGGCGACATGGGCTTCGGCGCCTGCAAGACTTACGATCTGGAAGTGTGGCTGCCGGCGCAGAACACCTACCGCGAGATCTCGTCCTGCTCCAACATGTGGGACTTCCAGGCGCGCCGCATGCAGGCTCGCTGCCGCAGCAAGGCCGACAAGAAGCCGCGTCTGGTCCACACGCTGAACGGCTCCGGCCTGGCGGTCGGCCGTACGCTGGTGGCGGTGCTGGAAAACTACCAGCAGGCCGACGGTCGCATTCAGGTGCCTGAAGTGCTGCGTCCTTATATGGGCGGCCTGGAATACATCGGTTAAACGGCAAAGCATTTGAAAAAAGCGCCTGCGGGCGCTTTTTTTTATGTCGGAAATTCAGTTTGTCGCCAGTGCGTAGGCCTGTTTAATGTAGTCCGCCAGGTGCTTGCTTTTCACTTCGGCGGGCGTGTGGAGCTTGATGTGCCGCCGATATTGGCCGTTGCCTTCAAGTTGCTGATAGCGATCTTCCAGTCGGTGCCCTTGGCCGAATTCCACCGTGACGTGATTGCGGTAGGCGAAAACGCCGCAGAAAAATTGAGTATGCGAGAACATGATGCCGCCGTATTTGACCGATTCGGTGATGCCACTGCCGCTCGCCGCAGCGACCCGGCGCACCTGTTGTACGATCTCCAGCAGCTCACCGTGCGTGCTGCCGATGTCTGCCAGCAAGGTCTCGACCGCCGCATTATTTGCCTGACTCATCTCGCTTCTCCGTCGTTAAATCCGCTCTGCGCTGAGCATAGCGCTTTTTCAGCCGCTTAGCCGGAAACAAATCGTGCGCTGGAATGATAAGAGGCGATTGACTTTTTTATCGCCAGTGGCATGATGCGCGCACTCTCATTGCGCGTTCGGTCACAATTTCACTATGTCCGCTTACTCCCGCCCGGTGCTCTTATTGCTCTGCGGCCTCTTGCTGCTCACGGTATCCATTGCCGTTTTGAATACGTTAGTGCCGCTTTGGTTAACCCATGCTCAGCTGTCGACCTGGCAAGTGGGTATGGTCAGCTCCTCTTATTTCAGCGGCAACCTGTTGGGCACGTTGGTAGCGGGCAAACTGATCCAGCGCGTCGGCTTCACCCGCAGCTATCATCTCTCTTGTTTGCTGTTCGCCGCCGCGACCGCCGGCATGGTGCTGTCGATCGATTTCTGGAGCTGGCTGGGCTGGCGCTTCTTCGCCGGCGTCGGTTGCGCCTGGATCTGGGTGATCGTGGAGAGCGCGCTTTTGCGCAGCGGCAATTTGAGCAACCGCGGCCAGCTGCTGGCGGCCTATATGATTGTCTATTACCTCGGTACGGTGACCGGCCAATTACTGTTGAGCATGACCTCGACCGAATTGCTGCATGTGGTGCCGTGGGTGACCGCGATCGTGATCAGCGCCATGTTGCCGATGTTGTTCGCGCGGGTAAACCGCCATGAAGACGAGCCGCAGCAGGCGGCGGTATGGACAATGTTGAGACGCCGCAGCGCGCGCCTGGGCATCAACGGCTGCATCATCTCCGGCATTGTGCTCGGTTCGCTGTATGGCCTGATGCCGCTGTATCTCTCTCATCAGGGCATGAGCGACGCTAACGTCGGTTACTGGATGGCGCTGTTGGTCAGCTCCGGCATCGTCGGCCAATGGCCGGTCGGGCGCCTGGCCGATCGTTACGGGCGCCTGCTGGTGCTGCGGATTCAGGTGTTTGTGGTGATCCTCGCCAGCGTGGCGATGCTCGGCAACTACGCCATGGCACCTTCACTGTTCATCCTCGGCTGCGCCGGCTTTACCCTGTATCCGGTGGCGATGTCCTGGGCCTGTGAGAAGGCAATGCCGCACGAACTGGTGGCGATGAACCAGGCGCTGCTGATGAGTTACACCATCGGCAGCTTGCTGGGCCCATCGATGACGGCGCTGCTGATGCAGAACTATTCCGACCGCGTGCTGTTCGTGATGATTGCCGCCGTGGCGTTGGTTTACCTGCTGATGCTGCTGAAAAAGCAGAAGCCGGATCGCCATCACACGCCGTTCGCCGCCGCCTGAGCATAAAAAAAAACCGGCCATGAGCCGGTTTTTTCTTTGGCGCTGCGTCAGTCAGTAAATCACTTTGTGGCCGTAGCTTTCCAGGATGCCTTTGACGCGATCCATGGTCTCGGCCTTCGGCGGATGTACGCCGTCCAGTTTGTACTCTTCCCCCATCGCTATCCATTTGTGCTTGCCCAGCTCGTGGTAAGGCAGCAGCTCGATTTTCTCGATGTTGGTCATGTCTTTGGTGAACTCGCCCAGCAGGTGCGCCGATTTATCGTCGTCTGACCAGCCCGGCACCACCACGTAACGGATCCAGGTGCGCTGGTTGCGTTTCGCCAGATAGCGGGCGAATTCCAGCGTGCGGTGGTTGGAGACGCCGACCAGATTCTGGTGGATCTCGTCGTTCATCTGTTTCAGATCCAGCATCACCAGATCGGTGGTGTCCAGCAATTCGTCGATCACCGGATCGTAGCGGCGCACGAAGCCATTGGTGTCCAGGCAGGTGTTGATGCCTTCGGCATGGCAGGCGCGGAACCAGTCGCGCACGAATTCAGCCTGCAGGATCGCTTCGCCGCCGGACGCGGTCACGCCGCCGCCGGAAGCGTTCATGAAGTGGCGGTAGGCCACCGCGTCTTTCATCAGCTCTTCGACGGTCACTTCTTTACCGCCGTGGGTGTCCCAGGTGTCACGGTTATGGCAATAGAGGCAGCGCATCAGGCAGCCCTGGAAGAAGACGATAAAGCGGATCCCGGGTCCATCGACGGTGCCGCAGGATTCGAAGGAGTGGATGCGACCAGTTACTGACATTGCGGGGTTTTCTCCAATATGGACTGTCAAACGCAGTCTAAAAATAGGCGCGTGGCCGCCGGCCAGGTATCTGCGATGCAGCGGCGGGAGATCCGCCACCGGGGGTAATGATGCCTGTCGGCCGGTCAGTTGCCGGATAACTGTTTTGCCGGCTATCCATTCAGTATAGATATCCGGCAAAACAGACTCGCACAGAGTCAGGGGAGAGCGGTGGGAGAAAAGGGCCGGCAGAACCGGCCCCGACGTTGGCACCGGGCGGTTTCCCGCCCGGTCGGCGTTATTACATCGTTTGAGTGAAGGTACGAGTAATGACGTCCTGCTGTTGCTCTTTGGTCAGCGAGTTGAAGCGCACGGCGTAACCGGAGACGCGGATGGTCAGCTGAGGGTATTTCTCAGGATTTTCCATCGCGTCCAGCAGCATTTCGCGGTTCATTACGTTGACGTTCAGATGCTGACCGCCTTCGATGGAGGCTTCATGGTGGAAGTAACCATCCATCAGGCCCGCCAGGTTGGCTTTACGCACGTCGTCGTCTTTACCCAGCGCGTTAGGCACGATGGAGAAGGTGTAGGAGATCCCGTCTTTCGCGTAGGCAAACGGCAGTTTGGCTACCGAGGTCAGGGAGGCGACTGCACCTTTCTGATCGCGACCGTGCATCGGGTTGGCACCTGGGCCGAACGGTGCGCCTGCGCGGCGGCCATCCGGGGTGTTACCGGTTTTCTTACCGTACACCACGTTGGAGGTGATGGTCAGTACGGACTGAGTCGGTACCGCGTTGCGGTAGGTGCGCAGTTTCTGAATTTTCTTCATGAAACGTTCCACCAGGTCGCAGGCGATGTCATCGACGCGGGCGTCGTTGTTACCGAACTGCGGGTACTCGCCTTCCACTTTGAAGTCGATGGCCAGGCCATCTTCGTCGCGAATGGTGGTGACTTTCGCGTACTTGATGGCGGACAGGGAGTCGGCCGCCACGGACAGACCGGCGATGCCGCAAGCCATGGTGCGATAAACGTCACGGTCATGCAGCGCCATCAGCGCAGCTTCGTAGCTGTACTTGTCGTGCATGTAGTGAATGATGTTCAGCGCGGTCACGTACTGCTTGGCCAGCCAATCCATAAAGTGGTCCATGCGGGCCATGACTTTGTCATAGTCCAGCACTTCGTCCATCATCGGCGCTTCTTTCGGGCCGACCTGCATTTTCAGTTTCTCGTCAACGCCGCCGTTGATGGCGTAAAGCATGGTTTTCGCCAGGTTGGCGCGGGCGCCGAAGAACTGCATTTGCTTACCGACGATCATCGGGCTGACGCAACAGGCGATGGCGTAGTCATCGTTGTTGAAGTCAGGACGCATCAGGTCGTCGTTTTCGTACTGTACGGAAGAGGTGTCGATGGACACTTTCGCTGCGAATTTCTTGAAGTTCAGCGGCAGCTTCTCAGACCACAGGATGGTCATGTTCGGCTCCGGAGACGGCCCCATGGTGTACAGGGTGTTCAGGAAGCGGAAGCTGTTTTTGGTGACCAGGGTACGGCCGTCGACGCCCATACCGGCCAGGGATTCGGTCGCCCAGATTGGGTCGCCGGAGAACAGTTCATCGTACTCAGGGGTACGCAGGAAGCGCACCATACGCAGTTTCATCACCAGGTGGTCGATCAGTTCCTGCGCTTGCTCTTCGGTCAGTTTGCCCGCCTTGATGTCGCGTTCGATGAACACGTCGAGGAAGGTGGACACGCGGCCGAAGGACATGGCGGCGCCGTTCTGGGATTTCACCGCGGCCAGGTAGCCGAAGTAGGTCCACTGCACCGCTTCTTGGGCGCTGGTGGCCGGGCCAGAGATGTCGTAACCGTATTTGGCGGCCATCTCTTTGATCTGAGCCAGAGCGCGATGCTGTTCAGCGATCTCTTCGCGCAGCTGGATGGTCATTTCCAGGTCTTCGCCGTTTTCCAGTTTTTCCTGCAGCGATTTGAACTGGTTCAGCTTGTCGGCCATCAGGAAGTCGATGCCGTACAGCGCCACGCGGCGGTAGTCGCCGATGATGCGGCCGCGGCCGTAAGCGTCTGGCAGACCGGTCAGCACGCCGGATTTACGGCAGTTCAGGATGTCTTTGGTGTAAACGTCGAATACGCCCTGGTTGTGGGTTTTACGGTATTCGGTGAACACTTTTTTCAGCTGCGGATCCAGTTCGCGGCCGTACACTTTGCACGAACCTTCGACCATTTTGATGCCGCCGAACGGGATCAGCGCGCGTTTCAGAGGGGCGTCGGTCTGCAGACCCACGATGGTTTCCAGCTCTTTGGCGATGTAACCCGCGTCGTGAGAAACGATGGTTGAAGCAACGTTGGTGTCGAAATCAACCGGCGCATGAGTGCGGTTTTCCAGTTTGATCCCTTCCATAACCTTGTCCCACAAGGTGGTGGTGGCTTGAGTTGCGCCAGCCAGGAAGGATTCGTCACCTTCATAAGGCGTGTAGTTTTTCTGGATGAAGTCACGAACGTTGACTTCATTCTGCCAGTCACCCTTGCTGAAACCTTCCCAAGCGTTGGCTAATTTCTCGTTAAGTTCGGTCATTGTACACCTACCTTTGATTGTGGATTTCTAACTCTGCGCGCGGTAACTCACAGCTTAGTGCTGTTCGCGGCCCCCACGCAGATAAATTACCCAGTAAGTCAGCCCAACCAGCAGACCGCCGCCGATGATGTTACCAATGGTGACCGGAATCAGGTTGTCGATGATGAAGTTGCTTACTGTCAGATGAGCGAATTGCTCAGGTACCGCCCCTACGGCTTGCCAGAATTCCGGCGTGGCGAAGTGTTTGACCACGATGCCCATAGGGATCATAAACATGTTGGCGATGCTGTGTTCGAAGCCGCTGGCGACAAACATACCGACCGGCAGCACCATGGCGAGCATCTTGTCGGTCAGGGTACGGCCGGAGTAGCTCATCCAGACCGCCAGGCAGACCATCAGGTTAGCCAGAATGCCGAGGCAGACGGCTTCGATAAAGGTGTGATGCAGCTTGTGGTCCGCGGTTTGCAGAACATTCAGGCCCCACTGGCCGTTGGCGACCATATACTCGCCGGAGAACCAGATCAGCGCCACGAAGAACAGCGCGCCGACCAGGTTGCCGAGATAAACGTTCAGCCAGTTGGCGCCCAGTTGGCCCCAGCTGATGCGGCCGCTGGCCTTGGCGATGACGATAAGCACGGTAGAGGTGAACAGGTCGGCGCCCGACACCACCACCAGCATTAACCCGAGAGAGAAACAGATGCCGCCGACCAGTTTAGCCAGTCCGAAAGGCACGCCGGCGGTGCCGGTGGTCGCCGTGATGTAGAAAACGAAGGCGATGGAAATGAAGACACCGGCGGTGATCGCCAAATAAAACGTTTTCAGCGGATGTTTGGTGGCTTTATACACGCCGGCATCTTCAGCGATTTTCGCCGTTGCCGCAGGTAAAATCAGATCGAATGGGCTGTCAGTTTTCAAACTAACTCTCGCTCTTAAGGGTTAAAACAACGCAATGAGATACTAGCAAAGCAGTATAGGGGAAAATTTGATTTGGATCATAAGGCGGGGAAGTAGAGCGCCAAAATGGCATGTTTTATGTGTGGTTTTTATTGTTAATTTATTGAATTTAAACAAAAAACAATTTTTTAATGTTTGCAATTTTTTTTGAATCCACCCGATGTGCCGAGGGTGTCAAAGTTAAATTTTTAGGCGTTTTGTCGCCGTTCGTCGCTGAAAGTTTAATTATCGGTTAATTATTATTTCACCGTCCGGCAACAATCGCCGGTTTATTTATTCTTATGCTCGTTTAACCACCTATTTTCCTGCGGGAAAATAAAACAGAATGCGTTGAAATAAACCGCAAAATGAAAACGCCGCAGCGGAGTGCGGCGTTTGACCGGGGAGGGTACCCCAAAAGTGGCGGTACCCCCAATGGCGATTAGGCCTTGGCCCAGTGACGGCGCTTGGCCGCCTGCAGCTTCTCGTAGGCCGCCAGCAGCGCCTGATGGGCCGGCAACGCCTTCAGATCGGCATCGACGGCGAACAGCCCGTTGAAGCGCTCTTCACCGCTGATGGCGGCCGAGGCCGCGTCCACCGCTTCCTGGCCGTACATTTTCACGAACGCGGTATAGTATTGCGTCGCTTCGCGCTCAGGCTCCTGCGCCAGCAACAACAGCGTTTGCAGGCAACGGTAGTAGTTGCTGCGCGCCGGGCTCAGCACCGAGGCGTTGAAGTCCTGCGTCCATTCGGTCCAAATCAGCGCCTGATCCAGATCGCCGCCCGCCAGCGCCAGCATCGACTTCAGCTCGCCCACGCGCAGGGTATACCAGGCGTTGTCTTTGCCGCTGGCAATGCCCAGCAGTTCGCGTACGCGGGTGAAATCGTCCAGCCCTTCGTCGTCCAACTGCTCGATCAGCGCCAGGTATTCTTCCGGCTCCCACTCGTTGCCCGGCAACGCCAGCAGCGTATCGCGCAGGTGCGCGCCCATGCTGTTGTTGGCCAGCAGCAGGTCTTCCGCCGGGTAGATATCGGACATGCCCGGCACGATGATGCGGCAAGCGTAGACGCCCAGGTGTTCGTAGTCGGCGATGTACACTTCCGCGTCTTCTTTGTCGAAGATGCTCATCAGGGTGGCGAACTCTTCCTGCGTGCTGCCGCTGAAGCTCCAGTCAACGAACGGATAGTCCGCGTCCTGCTTGAACAGATCCCACGAGATCAGGCCGCTGGAGTCGATGAAGTGCGTTTCCAGGTTGGTGTGTTCCGCCACTTCTTCGTCATCGAAGGTCGGCGCGGTGAACACGTCGAGATCTTTCAGGCTGCGGCCCTGAAGCAGTTCGGTCACCGTACGCTCCAGCGCCACGCCGAAGTCCGGGTGCGCGCCGAACGAGGCGAAGCAGGTGCCGTTGGTCGGGTTGAACAGCACCACGCAGATCACCGGGTAGTTGCCGCCCAGCGAGGCGTCGTAGGAGAGGATTGGGAAACCTTCCTCTTCCAGCTTGGCGATGGCTTCCACCACGCCCGGGTAGCGGTTCAGCACCTCGTCCGGGATCGCCGGCAGGCTGATGGATTCGGCGATAATGCGGTTTTTCACATAGCGCTCGAACACTTCCGACAGGCCCTGCACGCGCGCTTCGTTGGCGGTGTTGCCGGCGGACATGCCGTTGGAAACATACAGGTTGCCGATGATGTTCATCGGAATGTACACCGTTTGCTGATCGGACTGACGGGTGAACGGCAGCGCGCAGATGCCGCGATCGGCATTGCCGGACTGCAGATCGACAAGATCGCTGGCGCTCAGCTCTTGTTGCGGATCGTAGAAGGCGTGCAGACGCTCGTCGAGGATGCCGGCCGGCAGCGCATCGTCCGCCGGGATCGGGAACCATTTCTCATTCGGGTAGTGCACGAAGTCGCCTTCGGCGATCTGCTTGCCCAGATAGAAATCGGCGAAGAAGTAGTTGGTGGACAGGCGCTCGAAGTATTCACCCAGCGCAGAGGCCAACGCGGCTTTTTTGCTGGCGCCTTTGCCGTTGGTGAAGCACAGCGGGCAATCGCGATCGCGAATGTGCACCGACCATACGTGCGGCACCGGGTTCAGCCAGGAGGCTTCTTCGATGTTGAAACCGAGATCGCTCAGTTTCTGCTGGAAACGGGCGATGGAATCTTCCAGGGCGGCGTCTTTACCGGGGATAAAAGTTTGCGTCATTGTCTTCACTTTTTGCGCGTACTAAAAACGCGCAATGATACGGGGTTTTACGCTGGAGCTCCACGTATTCCTAAAGCGGCGGCAAAGTCACAGTTTTTTTAAGGATAAAGGCCATAATTCAGCGAGTTATCTGTCACGGAGAAATCTAATGAAATCAGTGAAACTCAGCGTGTTAACCCTTTTGTTGACCGGCGTCAGCGCCTCGGCGCTGGCGCTGCCCAACATCACCCTGCTGGCGACCGGCGGCACCATCGCCGGCGGCGGCGATTCGGCGACGAAATCCAACTATACCGCGGGCAAACTGGGCGTCGAGGCGCTGGTCGATGCGGTGCCGGCGCTGAAGAACATCGCCAACGTGCAGGGGGAGCAGGTGGTTAACATCGGCTCGCAGGACATGAACGATCAGGTCTGGCTGACGTTGGCGAAGAAAATTGACGCCGACTGCGGCAAAACCGACGGCTTCGTCATCACCCACGGCACCGATACGCTGGAAGAGACGGCCTATTTCCTCGATCTGACGGTGAAGTGCGACAAGCCGGTAGTGCTGGTCGGGGCGATGCGGCCGGCGACGGCGATGAGCGCCGACGGCCCGTTCAATCTGTATAACGCGGTAGTGACGGCGGCGGATCCGCAATCGGCCAACCGCGGGGTGCTGGTGGCGATGAACGACAGCGTGCTGGACGCACGAGATGTCACCAAGACCAATACCACCGCCGTGCAGACCTTCCAGTCGCCGAACTTCGGCCCGCTGGGGTACATCCACAACGGCAAGATCGATTACCAGCGTTCGCCGCAGCGCAAGCACACCCGGGAGACGCCGTTCGACGTCAGCAAGCTGAACGAGCTGCCGAAGGTCGGCATCGTCTACAACTACGCCAACGCCTCCGATGCGCCGGCCAGGGCGCTAATCGCCGAAGGGTACCAGGGCATCGTCAGCGCCGGGGTCGGCAACGGTAACCTGTATAAAACCGTGTTCGACACCCTGGCGACGGCGGCGCACAACGGCGTGGCGGTGGTGCGTTCTTCGCGCGTGCCGACCGGCGCCACCACCGAGGATGCGGAAGTGGACGACGCCAAATACGGCTTCGTGGCCGCCGGCACGCTGAATCCGCAAAAAGCGCGCATTCTGCTGCAGCTGGCGCTGACGCAAACCAAAGACGCGAAGCAGATCCAGCAGATGTTCAACCAGTACTGATCGTTTTCTCTCCTGCGGGGGCCGTCCGGGCTCCCGCAGCCATCTCGGCTGAATACAGCATAAAATACCGCGTTAACCCGCTGAATTTCCCCATGTCGCAGGGTTTTATCGTCCAAAAAAACGCGCCGACCGCAGAGCCTGTCATCACCCGGCGCGACCGTTTGCCGCCGACGGGCGAATAAGCGTTGCAGCCATGGGGCGTGAGTGATAAAACCGATGGGTTGGTTAACGCGAGCGTTAACTTCGGGCGTCTTTTCGACAGGTCGCTTTTCTGCGGCGAACAGTGAATGTGGTGAGGGGAAATGACTCAGGTTTATAATTTTAGCTCTGGCCCGGCGATGCTGCCGGTGGAAGTGTTGCGTCGTGCGGAACAGGAACTGTGCAATTGGCACGGCCTGGGCACGTCAGTGATGGAGATCAGTCACCGCAGCAAAGAATTCATCGCCGTTGCCGAGCAGGCGGAACAGGATCTGCGCGATCTGCTGAAAGTCCCCTCCAACTACAAAGTGCTGTTTTGCCACGGAGGCGCCCGCGCGCAATTCGCCGCGCTGCCGCTGAACCTGCTGGGCGACAAGGCCACCGCCGACTACATCGACGGCGGCTATTGGGCGCACAGCGCCATCAAGGAAGCGGAAAAGTATTGCACCCCGAACGTCATCGACGTGAAAACCCGCATCGACGGCCTGAGTGGCATCAAGCCGATGAAAGAGTGGCAGCTGAGCAACGACGCGGCTTACGTGCACTATTGCCCGAATGAGACCATCGACGGCGTGGCCATCGATGAAACGCCGGACTTCGGCGACAAAGTGGTGATCGGCGATTACTCCTCGACCATCCTGTCCCGCCCGCTCGACGTCAGCCGTTTCGGCGTGATTTACGCCGGCGCGCAGAAAAATATCGGCCCGGCCGGCCTGACGCTGGTGATCGTGCGTGACGATCTGTTGGGCAAGGCGCGCAAAGAAGTGCCGTCGATCCTCGATTACACCGTGTTGGCCGAGAACGATTCGATGTTCAACACCCCGCCGAC
Organism: Serratia sp. B501; assembly: GCF_051172315.1. Classification (NCBI taxonomy): domain Bacteria; kingdom Pseudomonadati; phylum Pseudomonadota; class Gammaproteobacteria; order Enterobacterales; family Yersiniaceae; genus Serratia; species Serratia sp. B501. The sequence continues at coordinate 50,635 of NZ_JBPIZB010000002.1, read as the reverse complement.
CTTCGCCTGGTACCTGTCCGGGCTGGTGTTCAAATGGCTGAAAGAGCAGGGCGGCCTGGTAGAGATGCAAAAACGCAATCAGGCCAAGGCCGAGCTGCTGTACGCGACCATCGATAAATCCGACTTCTACCGCAGCCAGGTGGCGATCGCCAACCGCTCGTGGATGAACGTGCCGTTCCAGCTGACCGATGCGGCGCTGGATAAGGTGTTCCTCAGCGAAGCCGAGGCCATCGGCCTGCAAGCGCTGAAAGGTCACCGGGTAGTTGGCGGCATGCGCGCTTCTATTTACAATGCGATGCCGCTGGCCGGCGTACAGGCGCTGACCGACTTTATGACCGATTTCGAGCGTCGTCACGGTTGATCCCGTCAGCTCGCCGGGCGCGGGCTGCTCAGGCTGTTGTCCTTTTGCATTAAAGCGGCTCCGGCATTATTCCGGAGCCGTTTCGTTTATCAGAATTGGAGAGTTTTGTTCACATGGTGGATTCCCTGACGTTACAACCGGTTGCCTTGGTCAATGGCACCGTCAACTTACCCGGCTCCAAGAGCGTTTCCAACCGTGCTCTGCTGCTGGCGGCGCTGGCGGAGGGAACGACCCGGCTGACCAACCTGCTGGACAGCGACGACGTGCGTCATATGCTGAATGCACTGCAGGCGTTGGGCGTGAACTACCGGCTTTCCGCCGACCGCACCGTGTGTGAAGTCACCGGCGTGGCCGGGCCGCTGGTGGCCGACCAGCCGCTGGAACTGTTCCTCGGCAACGCCGGCACCGCGATGCGCCCACTGGCGGCGGCGCTGTGCCTCGGCGAAGGCGACGTGGTGCTGACCGGCGAACCGCGTATGAAAGAACGTCCGATCGGCCATTTGGTGGACGCGTTGCGCCAGGGCGGGGCGCAAATTGATTACCTCGAACAGACCGATTATCCGCCGATTCGCCTGCGTGGCGGCTTCCAGGGCGGCGACGTCACCGTTGACGGCAGCGTCTCCAGCCAGTTCCTGACCGCGTTGCTGATGACCGCGCCGCTGGCGCCGCAGGATACGCAAATCCACATCAAAGGCGAGCTGGTTTCCAAGCCGTACATCGACATCACGTTGCACCTGATGCGCACCTTCGGCGTATCGGTGAGCCACGACAATTACCGGGTGTTCCATATTCAGGGGCGCCAGACGTATATCGCGCCGGGCGACTATCTGGTTGAAGGCGACGCTTCTTCCGCGTCCTACTTCCTGGCGGCGGCGGCGATCAAAGGTGGCACCGTGCGCGTGACCGGCATCGGCCGCAAAAGCGTGCAGGGTGACACCAAATTCGCCGATGTGCTGGAGAAGATGGGGGCGCGCATCACCTGGGGCGACGATTTTATCGAGTGCAGCCGCGGTGAACTGCGCGGCATCGATATGGACATGAACCACATTCCGGATGCGGCGATGACCATTGCCACCGCGGCGCTGTTCGCCGAGGGGCCGACCACCATCCGCAATATCTACAACTGGCGGGTGAAGGAAACTGACCGTCTGGCGGCGATGGCCACCGAGCTGCGTAAAGTGGGGGCGGAAGTTGACGAGGGCGAAGACTACATTCACGTCGTGCCGCCGGCCAAACTGCAGTTCGCCGAGATCGGCACCTACAACGATCACCGCATGGCGATGTGCTTCTCGTTGGTGGCGCTGTCGGATACCCCGGTCACGATCCTCGATCCGAAGTGCACCGCGAAAACCTTCCCGGACTATTTCGAACAGCTGGCGCGCATCAGCCAGCCGGCGTAACCGTCAGATCATTTCTTTTAAGGCCCCTTTGCGGGCCTTTATCGTTTTTAACCCCCGGCGACCGGCGTTTCTTCTATACTTTTTCGCGGTTGTGCGCTTATTTTCAACAACCGGACAGTTCCAGGGTAACAGATCGCCGTAGGGCAGCGTATAATACGCCACCGTATTTGCCCCTGATTGGGCAGGTGACAGAGCACCCGGGCTTCGAGTCGAAGCGCGCCGTGCCTCTGTGAGGTTTTCTACCTGAAGGAGAGAGAAATGACGGCTACAGCCCCGGTGATAACCGTTGATGGACCAAGTGGCGCAGGCAAAGGCACGCTGTGTAAAGCGTTGGCCGAGTCCCTTGGTTGGCGTTTGCTGGATTCCGGCGCGATCTATCGCGTGCTGGCGCTGGCGGCGTTGCATCATCAGGTGGATATCACTTCTGAGGAAGCGCTGGTTCCGCTGGCCGCACATCTCGATGTTCGCTTCGTTGCCCAGGACGGCAAGCTGCAAGTGATTTTGGAAGGTGAGGACGTCAGCAATGAGATCCGCACCGAAACCGTCGGCAACACCGCGTCGCAAGCGGCGGCGTTTCCGCGCGTGCGCGAGGCGCTGCTGCGCCGCCAGCGCGCGTTTCGCGAGGCCCCCGGCCTGATTGCCGATGGCCGCGACATGGGCACAGTGGTGTTCCCGGACGCGCCGGTCAAGATTTTCCTCGACGCCAGCTCGGAGGAGCGCGCGCACCGCCGCATGCTGCAGTTGCAGGAAAAGGGCTTTAATGTTAACTTTGAACGTCTTTTAGCCGAGATAAAGGAACGGGACGACCGTGACCGTAATCGGCCTATCGCGCCTCTGGTGCCCGCTTCTGACGCCCTCGTGCTGGATTCTACCAGCATGTCGATCGAAGAAGTGATCCGGCAGGCGTTGACGTATGCACAGAAAGTGTTGGCGTTGCCGCAGCAATAAGCGCGGCGGCGCTATTGGCTTTTTGTCATATTTGTCATAGCGGTATCGCAATATATCGGGTAAAATTTTACCCCTGTAACCTTAAACCCTGTCGGCATGGAGCCAATGGCGGGGTATGTGAAACAACCCCATTCGGCGGGACGCTAAATGGACGTTAAACTAAAGAACCCTGAAGATTAACAACATGACTGAATCTTTCGCTCAACTCTTTGAAGAATCCTTAAAAGAAATCGAAACCCGCCCGGGTTCCATCGTTCGTGGCGTCGTTGTTGCTATCGACAAAGATATCGTACTGGTTGACGCCGGTCTGAAATCTGAGTCTGCCATCCCGGCTGAGCAATTCAAAAACGCCCAGGGCGAGCTGGAAATCCAGGTTGGTGACGAAGTTGACGTTGCTCTGGATGCTGTTGAAGACGGCTTCGGTGAAACCCTGCTGTCCCGTGAGAAAGCTAAGCGTCACGAAGCTTGGATCACGCTGGAAAAAGCCTACGAAGAAGCTGAGACTGTAACCGGTGTTATCAACGGCAAAGTGAAGGGTGGCTTCACCGTCGAGCTGAACGGCATCCGCGCGTTCCTGCCAGGTTCCCTGGTTGACGTGCGTCCGGTACGTGACACTCTGCACCTGGAAGGCAAAGAGCTTGAGTTCAAAGTCATCAAGCTGGATCAGAAGCGCAACAACGTTGTCGTTTCTCGCCGTGCGGTTATCGAATCCGAGAACAGCGCTGAGCGCGATCAACTGCTGGAAAACCTGCAGGAAGGCATGGAAGTTAAAGGTATCGTTAAGAACCTCACTGACTACGGTGCATTCGTTGATCTGGGCGGCGTAGACGGCCTGCTGCACATCACTGACATGGCTTGGAAACGCGTTAAGCATCCAAGCGAAATCGTCAACGTTGGCGATGAAATCACTGTTAAAGTGCTGAAGTTCGACCGCGAGCGTACTCGTGTATCCCTGGGCCTGAAACAGCTGGGCGAAGATCCATGGGTTGCTATCGCGAAACGTTACCCAGAAGGCACCAAGCTGACTGGCCGTGTAACCAACCTGACTGATTACGGCTGCTTCGTAGAAATCGAAGAAGGCGTTGAAGGTCTGGTACACGTTTCTGAAATGGATTGGACCAACAAAAACATCCATCCGTCCAAAGTTGTTAACGTGGGCGACGTAGTGGAAGTGATGGTTCTGGACATCGATGAAGAACGTCGTCGTATCTCCCTGGGCCTGAAGCAGTGCAAATCCAACCCATGGCAGCAGTTCGCAGAGACCCACAACAAGGGCGACCGCGTTGAAGGTAAAATCAAGTCTATCACTGACTTCGGTATCTTCATCGGCCTGGACGGCGGCATCGACGGCCTGGTTCACCTGTCTGACATCTCCTGGAACGTTGCAGGCGAAGAAGCAGTACGTGAATACAAGAAAGGCGACGAAATCGCTGCGGTTGTTCTGCAAGTTGACGCAGAGCGCGAGCGTATCTCCCTGGGCGTGAAGCAACTGGCTGAAGACCCGTTCAATAACTACCTGTCTATGAACAAGAAAGGTGCTATTGTTACTGGTAAAGTCACTGCAGTTGACGCCAAAGGTGCTACAGTTGAATTGGCAGGCGGCGTAGAAGGTTACCTGCGTGCATCTGAAGCCTCTCGCGACCGCATTGAAGATGCAACTCTGGTTCTGAACGTAGGTGACGAAGTTGAAGCTAAATTCACCGGCGTTGACCGTAAGAACCGCGTTGTAAGCCTGTCCGTACGTGCTAAGGACGAAGCTGACGAGAAAGACGCCATCGCAACTGTTAACAACAAACAGGAAGAAGGCAACTTCTCTAACGCAATGGCTGAAGCTTTCAAAGCGGCTAAAGGCGAGTAATGACGGGGGGCGGTCTCTGACCGCCCCGATACGGTAGTTTAGCTGCAAAGCTTGGAGGTACTATGACCAAGTCTGAACTTATTGAAAGACTTGCTGGCCAGCAATCTCATATTCCGGCGAAGGCCGTTGAGGATGCAGTGAAAGAGATGCTTGAGCACATGGCCGCTACGCTGGCCGAGGGCGAACGCATTGAGATCCGCGGATTCGGCAGTTTTTCTCTTCACTACCGTGCCCCGCGTGTAGGTCGCAACCCGAAAACCGGTGACAAAGTTGAGCTGGACGGCAAGTACGTTCCTCACTTCAAACCAGGCAAAGAGTTGCGTGACCGCGCCAATATCTATGGCTAGTCGCTGACTGCTCATAGCGTTGTTGCTTGAAAAGAATATAAAACGGTGCCTGTAAGGCGCCGTTTTTTTTGCCTGCAATTCGCCGCGACACGCTCGCGAGTTGCGTACTGCGCCGCATTGACGATGTGGCTCCTGCATAGATCTCTCTTATCCTGCCATGTTCAGCGCATCTTCGTTAAAGCCCGCTGGCGGCGACGTGTCGCCTGAATGATCCTGCTTGCTTGCCGTGACGCGTCTTTGCTCATGGCGGAGCCGATGGGAGAAAAGCGATCAAAATTTCGCTGGATCTGGCGATATTCGCCGTTATCTGCGGCATCCTGCCGCTATTGGTTTTACCGCAGTTGCCTGAGCAATGGCAGCTGTGGCCGCTTTTGCTTGTTGTCTGTTTACTGCTGCGTACGCGCAGGCCATTCTGCCGTTATTTGGCCTGCCTGGGGTTGGGGTTCGCGTGGGCGGTTTTCAATGCCGGAAGCCTGATAGGGCAAATGGAGCGTTTGAGCCGCGGGCCGGAAGTGACGGCGGTGGTGCAGGTAAGCAGCATCGCGTTGAATCCGGCCGCCAGCAAGCAGACGCTGATGCGTATCGAGCGGATCGATGGCCATTGGCTGGCGCCTGCATTGATGTTTACCACACTATGGGCCCCGGAACAGCAGCGGCTGTGCGCCGGGCAGCGTTGGCAATTGAAACTGCGCTTGCGGCCGGCGCACGGCAAGCTCAATGAAGGGGGCTTCGACAGCCAACGTTGGGCGATCGCACAGCGCCAGCCGTTGACGGGCCTGGTCAGGCAGGCCCGTTTGCTGGATGGCGATTGTAGCCTGCGTCAGCGCATAATCAGCCATGCGGAAACCAACATCGGTGAGCTGCGTTACAAGGCGGTATTGTTGGCGCTGGCGTTTGGGGAGCGAACCGCGCTGGAACAGCCTTTACGCACGCTGATGCTGAAAACCGGCATTGCGCATTTAATGGCCATTTCAGGGCTTCATGTGGCGATGGTCGCCATTTTGTTCTGGGCCGCGCTGCGGGCGCTGCAGTTTTTTCTGCCCTCCCATCTGATTGGCTATCGTTTTCCTCTGGTCGCGGGCTGGGTGGCGACGCTGATCTATGTCTGGTTGGTGGGCGCCCAGCCGCCGGCGGTGCGTACCGTGTTGGCCATGACATTGTGGATGTTGCTGCGCCTGCGCGGCGTTCATTGTTCTTCCTGGCAGGTGTGGCTATGGTGTATCGGGCTGATTTTGCTGTGCGATCCGCTGGCGGTATTGTCAGACAGTTTCTGGCTGTCGGTGCTGGCGGTAGGTTGCCTGATTTTTTGGTTTGAATGGGCGCCGCTCGGCGAGCGATTCCGGTCGGCCTGGTATTGGGCGCCGGTGCGCTGGCTGCATATTCAGCTCGGCATGACGCTGCTGCTGGTGCCGATGCAGGCCGCGCTGTTTCTGGGCCTGACGCTGACCTCGCTACCCGCCAATCTGTGGGCGGTACCTATTGTCTCATTGGTGACGGTGCCGCTGATTTTGCTGGCGGTGATATTTGGCTTCTTTCCCTCGTTAAGCTACGGGCTATGGTGGCTGGCGGACTTCACGCTGTACTGGGTGTTTGTGCCGCTGCATTACCTGCAACGCGGTTGGGTGGATCTGGGGGCTGCCTCGCTGCTGGCCAGCGCGGCGGGGTGGCTCATCGTCGTCTGTTGGCGCTTTCATTGGTGGCGGCGTTATGCACCGGGGCTGGCGACGATAGCGATATGCTGTGTGCTGTGGCGGGAAAAAGAGCCGGGATACCGCTGGCGAGTCGATATGCTCGATGTCGGGCACGGCTTGGCGGTGGTCATTGAGCGAAACGGCAAGGGAATACTGTACGATACCGGCGATCGTTGGCCGGGCGGCAGCGCCGCCGAACGGCATATTTTGCCAATGTTGAACTGGCGGGGAATTGAATTGGAACAGATCATTATCAGCCATGATCATCTCGATCATACCGGTGGCCTGCCGACGGTGCGACGGGCGTTTCCAGGGGCTACGGTACGCAGCCCGATGCGCGGGGAGGGGCACTTGCCCTGCGTCGCCGGTGAGCGCTGGCGCTGGCAAGGGTTGCAATTCGAAGTGCTGTGGCCGCCGAAAACGCGTAAAAAGCCGGGCAATGACGACTCTTGCGTGATCCGTATCGACGACGGGAAACACAGCCTGCTGCTGACCGGCGACGCGGAAAAAAAGGCGGAGGCGCAGCTGCTCCGATTGCGGCGCGATCGCTTGGCGGCGACGGTGTTGCAGGTGGGGCATCATGGCAGCAAAACCTCTTCCACGCCGCCGTTTCTGCGCGCGGTCAATCCTCAGGCGGCATTGGCGTCAGCATCTCGTTACAACAAATGGCGTTTGCCGGCGCGTAAAGTGGTCGCCAGATACCGGGCAAATGGCATTATATGGCGCGATACGACGCGCTCCGGCCAGTTATCGGTACTTTTTTTCGACAACGATTGGCAAATTAAGGGCTTTCGCGAACAATTAATGCCCCGTTGGTACCATCAGCGGTTTGGCGTAGAGGGTGATAATGAGTAAAATAGGCCGCTATTTCTTCCGATGCTGGTATTTGCATGATGAATGATAAAGATCTCTCGACCTGGCAGACATTCCGTCGACTCTGGCCGATGATCACTCCTTTTAAGACCGGGCTGATTGTAGCCGCCATTGCGTTGATTATGAACGCAGCGGGGGACACGCTGATGCTGTCTCTGCTTAAACCGCTATTGGACGATGGGTTTGGAAAAACCGACAGCAGCGTGCTGGTGTGGATGCCGTTGGCCGTCATCGCGCTGATGTTGATGCGCGGCGTAACCAGCTTTGTTTCAAGCTACTGCATTTCCTGGGTTTCCGGCATGGTGGTGATGCAGATGCGCCGCCGCCTGTTTGGCCACATGATGAGAATGCCGGTGGCCTTCTTCGATCAACAGTCCACCGGGACCCTGTTGTCGCGCATTACCTATGATTCCGAACAGGTGGCTTCCTCCTCTTCCAGCGCGCTGGTGACCGTGGTGCGCGAAGGGGCTTCGATCATTGGCCTGTTCATCATGATGTTCTATTACAGCTGGCAGCTGTCGGTGATCCTGATCGTGCTGGCGCCGATCGTCTCCATTGCCATTCGCCTGGTGTCCAAGCGTTTCCGCAACATCAGTAAGAACATGCAGAACACGATGGGGCAGGTGACAACCAGCGCCGAACAGATGCTGAAAGGCCATAAAGAAGTGCTGATCTTCGGCGGCCAGCAGGTGGAAACCGAGCGCTTTAATTCGGTCAGCAACCGCATGCGTCAGCAAGGCATGAAGCTGGTTTCCGCGTCTTCGATTTCCGATCCGATCATTCAGCTGATCGCTTCGTTGGCGCTGGCGTTCGTGCTGTTTGCCGCCAGCTTCCCAAGCGTGATGGAAACCCTGACCGCCGGTACCATTACCGTGGTGTTCTCGTCGATGATTGCGCTGATGCGTCCGCTGAAGTCGCTGACCAACGTCAATGCCCAGTTCCAACGCGGGATGGCGGCGTGCCAGACGCTGTTCTCCATTTTGGATATGGAACAGGAAAAAGATACCGGCACCCGCGAAGTGAAGCGCGCGAAAGGCGATATCGAATTCCGCAATGTCACCTTCTACTACCCGTCCAAGGAAACGCCGGCGCTGCGTGATATCAACCTGAACATCGCCGAAGGCAAGACCGTAGCGCTGGTGGGCCGTTCCGGTTCGGGGAAATCGACCATCGCCAACCTGTTGACGCGTTTCTATGATATCCAGGAAGGCGAAATTCTGATGGATGGCCACGATCTGCGCGAATACACCCTGGCCTCACTGCGTAATCAGGTGGCCCTGGTTTCGCAAAACGTGCACCTGTTCAACGACACCATCGCCAACAATATCGCCTATGCGCGTGAGAGCGAATACAGCCGCGAGCAGATCGAGAAAGCGGCCGAAATGGCGTACGCGATGGACTTCATCAACAAGATGGAAAACGGTCTGGATACGGTGATCGGTGAAAACGGCGTCATGCTGTCCGGCGGCCAACGCCAGCGCATCGCCATCGCGCGCGCGCTGCTGCGTGACTGCCCGATCCTGATCCTGGATGAGGCGACCTCTGCGCTGGATACCGAGTCCGAGCGGGCCATTCAGGCCGCGCTGGACGAACTGCAGAAAGACCGAACTTCACTGGTGATCGCGCACCGTCTGTCGACCATTGAAAAGGCGGACGAGATCCTGGTGGTGGAAGACGGCCGCATCGTCGAACGCGGTGAGCACGCCGAGTTGCTTGAGCGGCAGGGCGCCTATGCGCAGCTGCACCGCATGCAGTTTGGTCAATAATGATTGAGCGCATCTGGTCCGGCGGTTCGCTGCTTTATCTGGCGCTATTGCCGCTCTCGTGGCTGTATGGCCTGTTCAGTTGGCTGATCCGCCTCAGTTACCGCTGCGGCCTGCGTAAAAGTTGGCGTTCGCCGGTGCCGGTCGTGGTGGTGGGTAACCTCACCGCCGGCGGCAACGGCAAAACGCCGATGGTGATCTGGCTGGTGGAGCACCTGCAGCAACGGGGCTACCGCGTTGGGGTGGTGTCGCGCGGCTACGGCGGCAAGTCAGCGGTTTATCCTCTGGTGCTGGGTCAGAATACGTCGACCCGCGAGGCGGGCGATGAGCCGGTGCTGATTTATCAGCGTACCGGGGCGCCCGTGGCGATCGCGCCCAAGCGCGCCGAGGCGGTGCAGGCTCTGCTGCAACAACAGCCGCTGGATGTGATCATCACCGACGACGGCTTGCAGCACTACGCTTTACAGCGTGACTTCGAGCTGGTGGTCATCGACGGTGTGCGTCGTTTCGGTAACGGCTGGTGGTTGCCGGCCGGGCCGATGCGCGAGCGCGCTGCGCGGCTTGGCAGCGTCGATGCGCGCGTCGCCAATGGCGGCGTGGCGCAGGCCGGGGAAATTGCCATGCGTCTGCAGGCGCGTGATGCGGTGAACCTGCTGAGCGGTGAACGTCGCCCGGCGGCCGAGCTGCCGCGCGTGGTGGCGATGGCGGGTATCGGCCATCCGCCGCGTTTCTTCGCGACGTTGGAAAAGTTGAACGTCGAAGTCGTGCAGGAAGTGGCGTTTGCCGATCATCAGGAATATCAGCAGGCGCAGCTGGCGGCGTTGGTTAATGCAGATCAAACGCTGTTGATGACGGAGAAGGACGCGGTGAAGTGTCGCGCCTTTGCCCAGCCCAATTGGTGGTATCTACCGGTTGATGCGGTGCTACCATCCGCTCAGGCTGAGCAACTGCTGCAGGATATCGAGTCCCTGCTGTCCAAGTAATCTCAGGATGCCAGCGTGACAAGCCCCAAGGCTTGCGCGCAGGCTTCCAGCGAGCGCTGCTGGGTTTGCTGATACAGCGCCAGCTCGTCGATCACTTCACTGCCCAACGCTTGTTCAAACGCTGCCCGGCTTGACGCCGCATTGTACTGTGCATGGCGGCTGTCCCCCAGATTCGATTGGAAAATCCCCGCCGCGCTGACCGGCAGAAAATCTTCATATACCAGTGGCTGGAAGCGAACGTGTTCTTTCTCGATCAGTTGCTCCAGGGTGCTGTGCTTATCCAGTGATTCTTTGGCCGCCAGGCCGCATTCGGTCGGGAAATAGCGGAACCAGGCCAGCTGTTGCTCGCGCAGCGTGGCGTAATCATCCGGAAACGCCCGGAAGTTTTCTTCCAGCAGCTGATAATAGCGTTCGGCATTTTTCTCGCTCGGCGGCGCCTGCAGCGCATCGTTGGTGGCCTTCAGCAGACGGTCGTAGAGTTCTCTTCCTTTAGTCGTCAGCGCCACACCGCGCTGTTCAATCTCGCCGAAGCGCGCGGTATGATGGCCGGCGACGACGCGGCCGTCATGCTCGACGAAATCGACGCGTTCTTCCAACGCCTTGAAGCTGGTCTGGCGCAGCAGGATCGCGCGACGGCGACGCGGCGGCCCCTCGATGACCGCCTTGGGCGTAATGCCACGGGCGGGCATCGCCTGCTGAACGCGATCGATATCCAGCGTGCGCGGTGTTAGATGATTGATATGCGGCCCTTTAAACGCCACCACGTCGGCGATCAGGCGATGCTGATCGTGCAACTGCCGGTATTCTTCGGCGCTGACCGTCGCCTGGTTGTGCCAGCGGAAGGTTTCCAGTGCTTGTTCGACAAATTCTTGCGCCTGCACTTCATTCAGCCCGCCTTGCGCTTCCTGCAGCGCGATCAGTTCCAACGCGCGATCGGTAAAGATGCGGCGGCGCGCCAGCAAGCGCTCAGCCAGCTCACGCAGCGCGGGATCTTCTATCAGCTCCAGGCGCAGCAGGGAGGTAAACACGCGGAACGGACTGATTTGCAGGGCGTCTTCGTGTACGGCGCGAAAGGCGGTCGAGTGCACGGGAACGCCCGCCACCGACAGATCATAGTAACCGACCGGCGCCATGCCCATCACCTGGAACAGACGGCGCAGGGTGGCCAGTTCGTCCGCCGTGCCGACCCGGATCGCGCCGTGGCGCTCCATCGCAAGGCGTTCGATCTCGCCGGTGATTTGCAGTTGATGAGCCAGTGCGGCATCTTCGCGCAGAACCTGTCGGTTGGTTTCCGCCACCAGTTCCAGCAGATCGCCGTACAGCGGTACCTCCTTTTGGTACATGTCCGACATCGCGTGAGAGAATCTGGCGCGGATTTCATTAGGTGAAACGAACTGCTGGGCGGTCATGCGCATAGCTCCTTGATTCAGCATAATCTGAAAAATAGTGTTTTTAGCGGCAAAAGTGCTGGCGAAAAAGCCGTCTGCCTTGTTTTCCCCTCAAGTTTAGCCATCTGATTTGGGATTTGTTATAGACGTGGCAAGCATATTAGAGTTTTATGCGTTAGCTCTCATTTGCAGCGCACGGACGGACAAATGATGCCCCGGTGAGGAGGGGAACGCGATGGATCGGCCGCGGCGAGCGTTAAATTAAGTCATGCATATTCAGGGGGATAAAAATAAATTCGACGTATTTATGAATTTAATGCAATAAACCCCTTGTGCATTCACCATTTTTATGAGTAAATGCAAGTCGGCCTGTGATCCAGACCTATTTATGTTCGAGTTTAGAGTTAAGCAGTTCCTCCAAAAACGTTATCATCCGATTCCGCTTCAAAGACGAACCTTCTAAGTACCTCCCATAAGTAATGTTTCTGAAATGGCCGCAATTGCCTCTTATGGCAGATTTTGTAAATATATTTAAAGGTAAAAGTAATGTCTAAGAAGACGGGTCAAGTTAAGTGGTTCAACGAAAGCAAAGGTTTTGGTTTCATTGAGCAGCACGATGGCGGCAAAGATGTATTCGTACACTTCTCCGCAATCATGACCGACGGTTTCAAGACCCTGGCTGAAGGCCAGCGCGTCGAGTACACCATCCAGGACAGCCCGCGCGGGCCGGCTGCCGCCAACGTAGTTGCTCTGTAAGAAGACAGGGAACGCGTATAAAGAGATCTTAATACAACCATGGTGACGCTCAGCGCTGAGTCATGCGGAAGATATTAAGTTCAACAAGCCCGCCTTAGTGCGGGTTTTTTAATTTTTTGCTCACGAGAGGTTTGTTACGAAAAACTTTAGGATGGGCTGGTAGCGTCCAGACAATATAAAAAATGACGTTGTCAAGGACGCTCAAGTAAAAGGATATAAGTTATGTTTAAAAATACTGTGTTAAAAATGGGCCGTGTGAAATGGTTTAATCAGGCCGAAGGCTATGGTTTTATTTCACCGGTAGATGGCAGCGACGAAATCTATGTCAATCGCAACGCTATCGCCAACACCAAAAATAAGTCGTTGAACGAAGGTCAGAACGTTGAGTTCTCGATCTATCGCAGCTCGCATGGGCTGTCCGCGGCAGACGTTATCGCGTTCTGATCGCATCCTCCTTCCTCGCCAGTGCCGGTGTCGCCACCCGCAAGCACTGGCGAAGATAAATCCCGCGATATCCACTATTATCAGGCCATTGCCTACTCGCCACGGATATCAGGATGACCACCCCGACCATTTCCCTTACCGCCGCTCGCGCGCTGCACCTTGCCGCCCAGGGGCTGCTTTTTCCGCTTAAACGCCAGGCTCGGCCCGATGACGTCGTGAGTGCGATCCAGCGCATGGGGCTGTTACAAATCGATACCATTAGCGTCGTTGCTCGCAGCCCGTATCTGGTGCTGTTCAGCCGTTTGGGAGCCTATCAGCCGGAGTGGCTTGAGCAGGCGCTCGCCGGCCGCAAGCTGTTCGAGTATTGGGCGCACGAGGCCTGTTTCCTGCCGATCGAAGATTTTGGTCTGCTGCGCCATCGCATGCTGGCGCCGCATGATATGGGCTGGAAATACTCCGCCGACTGGGTGCAGCAGCACCAGGCCGCGATGGACAGCTTGCTGCGGCACATCGAACAACAGGGGCCGGTGCGCTCCGCGGATTTCAGCGCCGAGAAGAAGGGCAACAGCGGGTGGTGGGACTGGAAACCGGAGAAACGGCATCTGGAGATCCTGTTTACCGCCGGCAAGCTGATGGTGGCCGAACGTCGCAATTTCCACCGGGTTTACGATCTGACCGAAAGGCTGCTGCCGGCCTGGGACGATGCGCGGCATGCGCTGCCCGTGGAGCAGGCGCGCCGGCAGATGCTGTGCCGCACCTGCCGCTATCTGGGCATTTTCCGCGCTGAGTGGTTGGCGGACTACTATCGGCTGAAGCGCGTGGCGCCAAAAGCCTTGCTGGCAGCGCTGCAGGAGCAGGGCGAGATTACGCCGGTGCGGGTCGAGGGGCTGGAAGGGCCGTTTTATGTGCATGAATCACTGGCGGAACTGCTGCCGCTGGCGGAGCAGGGCAAACTCAAATCGACGGTCACCAGCCTGTTGTCGCCTTTTGATCCGGTGGTGTGGGATCGTCGTCGGGCGCTGGAGCTGTTCAACTTTGACTATCGGCTGGAGTGTTACACGCCGAAAGAAAAACGCCGCTACGGTTACTTCACGTTGCCGGTGCTGCATCGGGGCGATCTGGTGGGGCGGATTGACGCCAAGGCTCACCGACGCCAGGGCATCTTCGAGATCATCAGTTTCCATGCGGAGCCGCAGGTGCGCTTCGGTAAACAGCGTACGCAGGATATCCGGCAAGCCATCGCGCGCACGGCTCATTGGCACGGCGCGCAACGCGTTGCGCTGGGCGACATTCCGGCGGCGTTGGCCGCTGAATGGGGAGCCGGCTGGGAAGTGGGATAACGAGCGACGCCGTCGGTGGGGTAAAACGAAGTTAAGCGCCGCTCGTTACAAAGGGGGCTCAGTGGCTGAAGTTAGCGAACAGAGCGATGATTTTATGCAGACGTTTGATCACGTATTACGGTCTTTTTTGTGATTTTCATCACAAAATTCTACGCCGTGTGGCGCCGCAGTTCAAGCCGTTGCGCGGACGCCATGAGGAAATATCGGCGGCTTGGCGCCGCCGATGATTAACCTGAGGCCGGGCGTTATGCTATCCTCACAGCCTTCCCAGATGACCTATCCCCTTGCGGAGGATGCATGGACCACCGTTTACTCGAAATCGTTGCCTGCCCGGTATGCAACGGCAAACTCTATTTCAATAAAGAAAACCAGGAGCTGGTGTGCAAAGCGGACGGGTTGGCTTACCCGCTGCGCGACGGCATTCCGGTGCTGTTGGAAAATGAAGCGCGTGCGCTGTCGCTGGACGAGAAGCACGCATGAGTTTTATCGCTATTATTCCCGCCCGCTACGCCTCAACCCGTTTGCCGGGCAAACCGCTGGCCGATATTCACGGCAAGCCGATGGTGGTGCACGTGATGGAACGCGCCCGTGAGTCCGGCGCCAGCCGCGTCATCGTGGCGACCGATCACCCTGAAGTCGCCAAAGCGGTGGAAGCCGCCGGCGGCGAAGTGTGCATGACCAGCCCGGATCACCATTCCGGCACCGAGCGTTTGGCGGAAGTGATCGCGCACTACGGCTTTGCCGACGACCAGATCATCGTTAACGTGCAGGGCGATGAGCCGCTGATCCCACCCGTTATCGTGCGGCAGGTGGCGGAAAATCTGGCGGGCAGCCAGGCTGGCATGGCGACGTTGGCGGTGCCGATCGACAGCGCCGAAGAGGCATTCAACCCCAATGCGGTGAAGGTCGTGATGGACGCGCAGGGCTACGCGCTCTACTTCTCGCGCGCCACCATTCCCTGGGATCGCGAGCGTTTCGCCGCATCGAAGGAGAGCATCGGCGACAGCCTGCTGCGCCACATCGGCATCTATGCGTACCGCGCCGGTTTCGTGCGCCGCTACGTCAGTTGGGCGCCGAGCCAGCTGGAGCAGATCGAGCTGTTGGAACAGCTGCGCGTGCTGTGGTACGGTGAAAAAATCCACGTGGCGGTCGCGAAAGCGGTCCCGAGCGTGGGGGTCGATACGCCGGAAGATCTCCAGCGCGTGCGCGACAGCATTCAACCCTGAGCCTGATTTCGTCGGCGCGGCGCGCAACGCGCCGACGATGCAATACCTCCCATTATTGATCCCCGTTTTGTTGATCTGCGTTGAAGAATTTTTCCGCTCACCGTTCGATGATGTTACGCATACCCCCTTATTAGCCTGAGGTGAATGCCTTATGGAGCAGTTACGCGCCGAACTGAGCATCGTGCTGGGTGAGTCCGTCAGCCGGCTGGAGCGAGTGAGCGAACAGCCTTATGCGCACATGTATTCACTGTACGATCGCCAGGGCAACGCTATCCCGCTGATGGCGAAAAGTTTTATCTGCCAGGGCATCGCCCAGCAGGAGGCGTACAAGCTGTCGATGCTGGCGCGCGACGGGGATATCCGCCTGCCCACGGTGTACGGCGTGGTATGCACCCACCAGGCGCCGTATACGGAAATCCTGCTGATCGAGCGTCTGCGCGGCGTGTCGGCCGAAGCGCCAACGCGTTCGCCGGATCGCTGGAACATGTTAATGGAGCAGATCGTTGACGGGATGTTGGCCTGGCACCGCATCGACAGCCATGGCAGCGTCGGCACCGTTGACAGTACGCAGGAGAATGACTGGTTTTGCTGGTATCAACAGCGGGTCGAAGTGCTATGGGCGACGGTGGTCAATCTCACAACCCCACAGCTGACCATGGCAGATCGGCGTTTGCTGTACCGCACGCGCGAAGCGCTGACCCATTTCTTCGTCGGTTTCGACGATCCCTGCGTCCTGGTGCACGGTAACCTGTCGCTGCGCAGCATGTTGAAAGATCCCAAAAGCGATCAGCTGTTGGCGATGCTTAATCCCGGTGTGGTGCTGTGGGCGCCGCGCGAATACGATCTTTTCCGCCTCTGTGAAGCGGGCATGCCCAGCCAACTGTTGTTCAGCTATCTGCAGCGGGCGCCGGTCGCCGACGCTTTCCTGGCGCGGCGCTGGCTGTACGTGGTGTGGGAAGCGGTAGGGCGTTTGATCCATACCGGCAAGCTGGAGCGGCAGCCGTTCGACTATGCGTCGCAACAGCTGCTGCCCTGGCTGGCCGGTTGAACGGGGCCTTACTCGGCGCCGGCGCTATCCGCGCCTTTCAGCCGTTGCCACAGGCTGCCCAGCGTTTCATACCAGGCGCGCTCGGTATGGCCGAGGAACATGGACGACGGCGTGGCGCGATCCCAGATATTCAGCGGCGAGTCGATCGCCAATTGGTTGGCCGGGGCCGGGATCGGGTGCAGGCCCTTAGCCTCGAAGAAACGCATGGCGCGCGGCAGATGGTTGGCGGAAGTCACCAGAAGGAAGGGGTGTTCGCCGACCAGCTTGGCGACCTGAGCGGCTTCTTCCTCGGTATCGCGCGGTTCCCCCAGGATCACCATGTCGCTGCGCGGCACGCCCAGGCTTTCCGCTACCAGCGCTGCCGTGGCGGCGTTGCTCTGCATGCGTCCGCCGGGCGCGCCGGTAAACACCATCCTGGCGCCAGGGTGCGCCAGGTAGAGCCGCACGCCCTCCGTCACGCGGGGCAGACTGTTGCCGAGCAGGTTCGAGCTGGGTGCCCAGTCGGGATTGTAGGTATAGCCTCCGCCCAACACCACGATGTAGCTGACCGCATCGTTGCCGCGATATGTCTGGTATTCGGCTTCGATCGGCCGCAGCAGGCGGTCGGCCACCGGTTGCAGGCTGAAAAGCAGTAAAAACAGCCAGCTCAGCGTGAAAATCGTCTTACCGCTTTTTTGCCAGCGGGTGAACCACAGCAGCAGCAGCGCCAGCCCCATCAGCAGCATCAACAGCGGCAGCGGCATCAGCAGAGCGCCAAAGAACTTTTTCAGGTTGAACAGCATCGAAAATCAGATCCTTTTGAGTGAAAAAACGGCATCCAGGCATAAACAGGCCGCAAGAAGATACATTCTAAGCCAGTCTGTGCCAAAATAGCAGGTTTGAATGGGCGTGCGCTTTGCCGCCGACAAGACTGAGATCAGCGGAGCCGTTGTCCATGCAGGATCGTAATTTTGACGATATTGCTGAAAAATTTGCGCGTAATATTTACGGCACCACGAAAGGAAAAATCCGCCAGGCGGTGGTTTGGCAGGATCTGACCGGGCTGCTGGCCCAGTTGCCGCAGCGGCCGCTGCGCATCCTCGATGCCGGGGGCGGTGAAGGCCATATGGCTTGCCAACTGGCAGAATTAGGACATCAGGTGTTGTTGTGCGATCTTTCTGGTGAGATGATCCAGCGCGCCGCGCAGCTGGCGGAGCAGAAAGGTGTGAGCCAGAACATGCAATTCGTACAAAGTTCTGCGCAGGATATCGCTCAACATTTGGAACAGCCGGTTGATCTGATATTGTTTCATGCAGTGCTTGAATGGATCGCTGAACCCGTGGCGGCGCTGCAGGCGTTGTGTGATTGTCTGACGCCGGGCGGCGCGCTGTCGCTGATGTTCTTCAACGCCAACGGTCTCTTGATGCGTAACGTGGTGTTGGGTAACTTCCAATTGGTGGATCCCGAGGTCAGACGGCGCCGCAAGCGTTCGCTGTCGCCGCAATATCCGCACGATCCGCTATTGGTCTACGGCTGGCTGGAACAGCTGGGCATGCGCATCAGCGGCAAAACCGGCGTGCGGGTGTTCCACGACTATCTGCAGAGCAGACAGCTGCAAACCCAAAAATTTGAAGAGTTACTGGCGCTTGAACAGCACTATTGCCGGCAGGAGCCGTACGTGAGTTTGGGGCGCTATATTCACGTCATGGCGCATAAACCAAACCTGAAGGACGAACTATGAGTGAATTTTCCCAGACAGTACCCGAACTGGTCGCCTGGGCACGGAAAAATGATTTCTCTATTTCGCTCCCTACGGAGCGTCTCGCATTTCTGCTCGCTATCGCCACCCTGAATGGCGAACGGCTGGACGGCGAGATGAGCGAAGGTGAGCTGGTTGATGCATTTCGCCATGTCAGCAAGGGTTTTGAACAGACGCATGAAACGGTGGCGATGCGCGCCAACAATGCGATCAACGACATGGTGCGCCAGCGCCTGTTGAACCGCTTTACCAGCGAACTGGCGGACGGTAACGCGATTTACCGCCTGACGCCGCTGGGTATCGGCATTACCGATTACTATATTCGCCAACGCGAATTCTCCACGCTGCGTCTGTCGATGCAGCTGTCGATCGTGGCGCAGGAACTGAAGCGCGCCGCCGATGCCGCCGACGAGGGCGGCGACGATTTCCATTGGCACCGCAACGTGTTCGCGCCGTTGAAATATTCGGTGGCGGAAATCTTCGACAGCATCGACATGACGCAACGCGTGATGGACGAGCAGCAGCAGAGCGTGAAAAACGACATCGCGGCGCTGCTGAGCAAAGACTGGCGGGCGGCGATCTCCAGCTGCGAAATGCTGCTGTCGGAAACCTCAGGCACCCTGCGCGAACTGCAGGATACGCTGGATGCGGCGGGCGACAAGCTGCAGGCCAATCTGCTGCGCATCCAGGACGCAACCCTCGGCAACGTGGAGCTCGGCTTCGTCGACAAGCTGGTGTTCGATCTGCAGAGCAAGTTGGATCGCATCATCAGCTGGGGCCAGCAGGCGATCGACCTGTGGATCGGCTACGATCGTCACGTGCACAAATTTATCCGTACCGCTATCGATATGGATAAAAACCGCGTGTTCGCCCAACGCCTGCGCCAGTCGGTGCAAACCTATTTCGACCACCCGTGGGCGCTGACTCATGCCAATGCCGATCGTCTGCTGGACATGCGCGACGAAGAACTGGCGCTGCGCAGCGAGGAAGTGACCGGGGAACTGCCGCCAGATCTGGAGTTCGAAGAGTTCAGCGAGATTCGCGAACAGCTGGCGGCGATGATCGAAGAGGCGTTGAAGGTGTACCAGGAACAGCAGATGCCGCTCAACCTTGCAGCGGTGATGCGCGATTACCTGGTGCAATATCCGCGTGCGCGTCATTTCGACGTGGCACGTTTAGTGGTCGACCAGGCAGTGCGCCTCGGTGTGGCTGAAGCAGATTTCTCAGGGTTGCCGGCGGAATGGCAGGCAATCAATGATTACGGAGCCAAGGTCCAGGCCCATGTCATCGACAAATATTGAACAAGTAATGCCAGTCAAGCTGGCCAAAGCGTTGTCCAACTCGCTGTTCCCGGCGCTGGACAGCCAACTGCGCGCGGGTCGTCACATCGGTATCGATGAGCTGGACAACCACGCCTTTTTAATGGATTTCCAGGATGAGCTGGAAGAGTTTTACAACCGTTACAGCGTCGAGCTGATTCGGGCGCCGGAAGGTTTCTTCTATTTGCGCCCGCGCTCCACCACGCTGATCCCGCGGTCGGTGCTGTCCGAGCTGGATATGATGGTCGGCAAGATCTTGTGTTACCTGTATCTCAGCCCCGAGCGCCTGGCGCACGAAGGCATTTTCAGCCATCAGGAGCTGTACGATGAACTGCTGAGCCTGGCGGATGAGAACAAGCTGCTCAAGTTCGTCAACCAGCGCTCCACCGGTTCGGATCTCGATCGGCAGAAGCTGCACGAGAAGGTGCGCACCTCGCTGAACCGCCTGCGCCGCCTCGGCATGGTCTATTTCATGGGCAATGACAGCAGCAAGTTCCGCATTACCGAGGCGGTGTTCCGCTTCGGCGCCGACGTGCGCAGCGGCGACGATCCGCGTGAAGCGCAGCTGCGCATGATTCGCGACGGCGAGGCGATGCCGGTTGAAACCAGCCTGTCGCTTAACGATGAGAATGACGCTGAGGATCAGCAGGTTGATAACGCTCCTGACGGTGCAGAGGATGAACAGGAATGATTGAACGCGGTAAATTTCGCTCGCTGACGCTGGTTAACTGGAACGGCTTCTTTGCCCGCACCTTTGATCTCGATGAGCTGGTGACCACGCTGTCCGGCGGGAACGGGGCGGGGAAATCCACCACCATGGCGGCCTTCGTCACCGCACTGATCCCCGATCTGACGCTGCTGCACTTCCGTAACACCACCGAAGCGGGTGCCACCAGCGGTTCGCGCGACAAGGGCCTGCACGGCAAGCTGCGCGCCGGCGTGTGTTACTCCACCCTCGACGTCGTCAACTCGCGCCACCAGCGCGTGGTGGTTGGCGTGCGTCTGCAGCAGGTGGCGGGACGCGATCGCAAGGTCGATATCAAACCTTTCACCATCCAGGGCCTGCCGACAGCGGTACAGCCGACTGAATTGCTGACCCAGACCGTGGGTGAGCGCCAGGCGCGCGTGCTGTCGCTGCAAGAGTTGAAAGAGCGCGTGGAAGAGATGGAAGGCGTGCAGTTCAAGCAGTTCAACTCGATCACCGATTACCACTCGCTGATGTTCGATCTGGGCGTGATCCCGAAACGCCTGCGTTCGTCCGCCGATCGCAGCAAATTCTATCGTCTGATTGAAGCGTCGCTGTACGGCGGCATCTCCAGCGCCATCACCCGCTCGCTGCGCGACTACCTGTTGCCGGAAAACAGCGGCGTGCGCAAGGCGTTCCAGGACATGGAAGCGGCGCTGCGCGAAAACCGCATGACGCTGGAAGCGATCCGCGTTACCCAGTCGGATCGCGACCTGTTCAAGCATTTGATCTCCGAGGCCACCTCTTATGTGGCGGCGGACTATATGCGCCACGCCAACGAACGCCGCATCCACCTGGACGGCGCGTTGGCGCTGCGCAGCGATCTGTTGGGCAGCCGCAAGCAGCTGGCCGCCGAACAGTATCGCCATGTGGAAATGGCGCGTGAGCTGAGCGAGCAGAGCGGCGCCGAATCCGATCTGGAAACCGATTACCAGGCCGCCAGCGACCACCTGAACCTGGTGCAGACGGCGATGCGTCAGCAGGAGAAGATCGAACGCTATGAAGCCGATCTGGAAGAGCTGACCTACCGTCTGGAAGAGCAGAACGAAGTGGTGGCCGAGGCGAGCGAGCAGCAGGCCGAGAACGAAGCGCGCGCCGAAGCGGCCGAGCTGGAAGTGGATGAGCTGAAGAGCCAGCTGGCCGACTACCAGCAGGCGCTTGACGTGCAGCAGACCCGCGCCATTCAGTACCAACAGGCGCTGCAGGCGTTGGAGCGCGCGCGCGCGCTGTGCCAACTGCCGGACCTGACCGCCGACAACGCTGAACAGTGGCTGGACACCTTCCAGGCTCGCGAGCAGGAGGCGACCGAAGCGCTGCTGATGCTGGAGCAGAAGCTGAGCGTGGCCGACGCCGCGCACGGCCAGTTCGAGCAGGCCTATCAGCTGGTGGGTAAAATCGCCGGCCAGGTCAGCCGCAGCGAAGCCTGGCAGTGTGCGCGCGAATTGCTGCGCGACTGGCCTTCGCAGCAACACCTCGCCGAGCGCGTTCAGCCGCTACGTTTGCGCCTGAGCGAACTGGAACAGCGCCTGCGCTCGCAGCAGGACGCCGAGCGGCTGCTGCAAGAATTTTGCAAACGCCATGGTCAGGAGTACCAGCCGGACGATCTCGACATGCTGCAGCAGGAGCTGGAAGAGCGCCTGGAAGCGCTGTCGCAGAACGTCAGCGAAGCCGGTGAACGCCGCATGGAGATGCGCCAGGAGCTGGAGCAGATCCAGCAGCGCATCCGTGAGCTGACGGCGCGTGCGCCGGTTTGGCTGGCGGCGCAGGACGCCCTGAGCCAGCTCAGCGATCAGAGCGGAGAGCCGCTGGAAAATAGCCAGCAGGTGACCGAATACATGCAGCAGCTGCTGGAGCGCGAGCGTGAAACCACCGTCGAGCGCGACGAAGTGGCGGCCCGCAAGCGCGAAGTGGAAGCGCAGATCGAACGTCTCAGCCAGCCGGGCGGCGCGGAAGATCAACGCCTGGTCACCTTGGCCGAACGTTTCGGCGGCGTGTTGCTGTCGGAAATTTACGATGACGTCACCATCGACGACGCGCCTTACTTCTCGGCGCTGTACGGCCCTTCGCGCCACGCCATCGTGGTGCCGGATCTGTCGCTGGTGCGCGAGATGCTGGAAGGGCTGGAAGATTGCCCGGAAGATCTTTACCTGATCGAAGGGGATCCGCAGTCGTTCGATGACAGCGTATTCGCCGTCGAAGAGCAGGACAAAGCGGTGGTGGTGAAGATCGCCGATCGCCAGTGGCGTTATTCCCGCTACCCGGAAGTGCCGTTGTTCGGCCGCGCGGCGCGCGAAAACCGCCTGGAAGTGCTGCATGCCGAGCGTGAAACGCTGGCGGAGCGCTATGCCACGCTGTCGTTCGACGTGCAGAAAACCCAGCGTTCGCATCAGGCCTTCAGCCGCTTTATCGGCACCCATCTGGCGGTGGCGTTCGACGCTGACCCGGAAGCGGAGATCCGCAATCTGAACGCCCGTCGCGGCGAGATCGAACGTGCGCTGAACAATCACGAAGCGCAGAATCAGCAGCAGCGCCAGCAGTACGATCAGGCCAAAGAGGGCATTTCCGCGCTCAACCGCCTGATGCCGCTGGTGTCGTTGCTGAACGATGAAACGCTGCAGGATCGCGTCGACGAGATCCGTGAAGAGCTGGAAGAAGCGCAGGACGCCGCGCGCCACATTCAACAGCACGGGGTGTCGCTGACCAAACTGGAGCCGCTGCTGTCGGTGCTGCAGAGCGATCCGCAGCAGCATGAACAGCTGCAGCAGGACTACGCGCAGGCGCAAAGCGTGCAGCGTCAGGCCAAACAGCAGGCGTTCGCGTTGACAGAAGTGGTGCAGCGTCGCGCGCACTTCAGCTATACCGACTCCGCCGGCATGCAGAATGCCAACAACGATCTCAACGACAAGCTGCGCCAGCGTCTGGAACAGGCGGAAGCCGAACGCGCCCGCGCCCGTGAGCAGCTGCGTCAATATCAAACCCAGTTCACCCAATACAGTCAGGTGCTGGCCTCGCTGAAAAGCTCGTATGACGCCAAGCGCGACATGCTGAAAGAGCTGAGCCAGGAGTTGGTGGATATCGGCGTGCAGGCCGACGCCAACGCGGAAGCGCGCGCGCGTCAGCGCCGCGACGAGCTGCATGCGGCGCTGAGCAACAACCGCGCTCGCCGCAATCAGTTGGAGAAACAGCTGACCTTCTGCGAAGCCGAAATGGATGGCCTGCAGAAGAAACTGCGCAAGCTGGAACGCGACTACCATCAGCTGCGCGAGCAGGTGGTGACCGCCAAGGCGGGCTGGTGCGCGGTGATGCGTCTGGTGAAAGACAACGGCGTGGAACGCCGCCTGCACCGCCGCGAGCTGGCGTATATGGATGGCGACGAGCTGCGCTCGATGTCGGATAAGGCGCTCGGCGCGCTGCGTCTGGCGGTGGCGGACAACGAACACCTGCGCGACGTGCTGCGTCTGTCGGAAGATCCGAAGCGGCCAGAGCGTAAGATTCAGTTCTATATCGCGGTGTACCAACACCTGCGTGAACGTATCCGCCAGGACATCATCCGTACCGATGATCCGGTCGAGGCCATCGAGCAGATGGAGATTGAGCTGGGCCGTCTGACCGAAGAACTGACCGCGCGCGAGCAGAAGCTGGCGATCAGTTCGAAAAGCGTGGCCAACATCATTCGCAAAACCATTCAGCGCGAGCAGAACCGCATTCGCATGCTGAACCAGGGGTTGCAGGCCGTTGCTTTCGGCCAGGTGAAAAGCGTCCGTCTGAACGTCAACGTGCGCGAAGCGCACGCCACCCTGCTGGACGTGCTCTCCGAGCAACAGGAACAGCATCAGGATCTGTTCAACAGCAACCGCCTGACCTTCTCCGAAGCGTTGGCCAAGCTGTATCAGCGTCTGAATCCGCAGATCGATATGGGGCAGCGCACGCCGCAGACCATCGGTGAGGAGTTGCTGGATTACCGCAACTACCTGGAGATGGAAGTGGAAGTGTATCGTGGCTCCGACGGCTGGCTGCGTGCGGAAAGCGGCGCCTTGTCTACCGGTGAAGCCATCGGTACCGGGATGTCAATTCTGGTGATGGTGGTGCAGAGCTGGGAAGAAGAATCCCGCCGCCTGCGCGGTAAAGACATCTCGCCATGTCGCTTGCTGTTCCTCGATGAAGCGGCGCGTCTGGATGCCAAATCGATCGCCACGCTGTTCGAGTTGTGTGACCGTCTGGAGATGCAGCTGATTATCGCGGCGCCGGAAAACATCAGTCCTGAGAAGGGCACCACCTATAAACTGGTGCGTAAGGTGTTCCAGAACCACGAGCATGTGCACGTGGTGGGGCTGCGCGGTTTCGCCAGCGAGCCGCCGGCGCTGGGCACTGCGCCGGTCGAAACGCCGTAACGCAGAAAAACGCCCTAAAAATCTGAAAATAGCCGCCGCAGGGTGGCTATTTTTTTGTGCGCGTGGATGATAGTCCTGCTTTTTTATCCGTTGAAAAGCGGTTAGTTTAATCAGATAAACAGTAATTCGACGTCCGCAGGGCGAAACGGCCTTTCTGTTTGTATACTGAAGCTATATGCAGTTTTTTGACGTTTTTTTTTGTGAGCATACAGGGGGCAAGGGATGTTGCTTAAAAAGGGAAACTCTCTACGACGTTTGGCGCTGAGTGGCGCTATCGCCTGTAGTCTTGTGTCGTCGTTTTCCGCATTGGCCACCGTAACGGCGTTACCGGTGGCATCAGCAGGCATGTCCGTTGCGCAGAGCCGTTCTGAACTGCTGGCCGCGTTGCCGCGCGGCATGGATCTGCACTACCTTTCCACGCTGGCGCCGCTGTATGCGGCGAATCATATGCAGCCGATGTGGCAGGATCGCGAGGCCGTTCAGCAGTTTCAACAGCAGCTGGCCGAGCTGGCGATGTCCGGCGTGCAGCCGCAGTTCACCCAATGGGTGAAGATGTTGACCAATCCGGCGCTCAATGACGTAGGCCGCGATGTGGTGCTGTCCGATGCGATGTTGGGCTATTTGCAGTTCGTGTCCGCTATCGGCGCCAACGGCACCAGTTGGCTGTACAGCAATATTCCCTACAAGCTTAGCTTGCCGCCCACTGCGGTGATCAACCAATGGCAGCTGGCGGTGCGTCAGGCGCGCACGCTGAGCTACGTGAATTCGCTCGCGCCGCAGCACCCGCAATACGCCAAGATGCATCAGGCGCTGCGCGATATGCTGGCGGATAACCGCCCCTGGCCGCAGGTGGGCAGCGGCCCGAGCCTGCGCCCAGGACAAATGAGCAACGATATTCCTGCGCTGCGTGAGATCCTGACGCGCACCGGCATGTTGGCCGCTTCGGCACCGGAGGCCGAGCCGGAGCCGGCGGTAGTCTCGGCGAAGAGCAATGAGCCTGATGACGGCGGGCTGACGGTAGACGAAGAGAAGGGGCGTGTGACGGTCAGTCCGTCGGCGGCGCCAGTGACGGAGTTGACCGCTGAACAGACGCCGCCGCAGGTCGGCAGCGTGGTGAGCGACAACCTCTACACCAACGAGCTGGTGGAGGGCGTCAAACGTTTCCAGAAATGGCAGGGGCTGACGGCGGACGGCGTGATCGGCGTGCGTACTCGCGAGTGGCTCAACGTGTCACCGAAAACCCGCGCCGCGCTGCTGGCGCTGAATATCCAACGTCTGCGAATTTTACCGGGGCATGTCGGCACCGGCATTATGGTGAATATTCCCAACTACTCGCTGACCTACTACCAGAACGGCAACGAAGTGCTGTCCTCCCGCGTTATCGTCGGGCGGCCGAGCCGCAAGACACCGCTGATGAGCAGCGCGTTGAACAACGTGGTGGTCAACCCGCCTTGGAACGTACCGACTACGCTGGTGCGTGAGGATATCGTGCCGAAGGCGATGCGCGACGGTAACTATTTCCAGAAACACGGCTATACCGTGCTGTCGGGCTGGAGCAACGATGCGGAGGTGATCAACCCGGCGATGATCGACTGGAGCATGGTCTCTGCGCGCAACTTCCCGTATCGTGTGCGCCAGGCGCCGGGCGCCACCAACTCGCTGGGGCGTTTCAAGTTCAATATGCCGAGTTCGGACGCGATCTACCTGCACGATACCCCGAACCACAGCCTGTTCCAGAAAGACATTCGCGCGCTCAGCTCCGGCTGCGTGCGGGTGAACAAGGCTTCCGATTTGGCAAATATGCTGCTGCAGGATGCCGGCTGGAACAATAGCCGCGTTTCCTCCACGCTGAAAGAGGGGAATACTACTTATGTGAATATTCGCCAGCGTATTCCCGTAAAACTGTATTATCTGACCGCCTGGGTTTCGGATGACGGCCAACCGCAATTCCGTACAGATATTTACAATTATGATAATACGGTGAGATCGGGCGCACAAATTTTGGCTCAGGCCAAAAAATTAATGCAGTAAATGCAGTAATTATAAATAAATAACGGTCAGAATGTTTGGCTATACCGCAGGCCCTCTTACCTGGGGGGCCTGTAAACCTAGGCGTATCGCGGGTTGACTCAGCATACGCAGGCGGTTATGGTTCGGACAGTGCGCTGCTTTGTGCATTTATTTTGACATTCTTGCCGGGTTTAACAGAGTCATGGACAAAATTGATCATCATCGCCGTAAATGGCTGGCGCTAGGCGGCGCAGCTATGGGCATAGCGCTGCTCCCTGGGCAGGCGTTTGCCAGTCTTTCCACCGCTCGACCGCGTATTTTAGTGTTGAATAACCTGAATACCGGTGAATCTATTAAAGCCGAGTTCTTTGACGGCAAAGGCTACAATAAAGAAGAGTTGGTTCGGCTAAATCATCTGTTCCGCGATTATCGCGCCAACAAGGTTAAATCGATCGATCCCAGTTTGTTTGATCACCTCTATCGCCTGCAGGGGCTGCTGGGTACCAGCAAGCCGGTGCAGCTGATCTCCGGTTACCGTTCCGTAGATACCAACAACGAATTGCGCGCGCACAGCCGTGGTGTGGCCAAGCACAGCTACCATACCAAGGGCCAGGCGATGGATTTCCATATTGAAGGTATCCAATTGAGTAATATCCGTAAAGCGGCGTTAAAAATGCGCGCTGGTGGTGTAGGATATTACCCACGTAGCAACTTCGTGCACATCGATACCGGCCCGGTTCGGAGCTGGTAATCGCGGTGCCCTCAGTGAATAACGCCGCTCCTTGCGGAGGCGGCGTTATTGTCGTTGGAGCCTTATGAAATACCATCTTATTCCCGTTACCGCTTTTAGCCAGAATTGCAGCCTGATCTGGTGTGAAAACACGCAGCAGGCGGCGTTGGTCGATCCCGGCGGCGAAGCGGAAAAAATCAAAGCGGAAGTGGCGAAGCAGGGTGTGACAATCACGCAGATTTTGCTGACGCACGGCCATTTGGATCACGTCGGCGCGGCGGCGGAGCTGGCGGAACATTATCAGGTGCCGATTTACGGCCCGGATAAAGAGGACGCTTTTTGGCTGGATGGTTTGCCGGCGCAGAGCCGGATGTTCGGGCTGGAAGAGTGTGCGCCGCTGACCCCGACCCGTTGGTTGTCGGAAGGCGATGAGATGCAGGTGGGCGAGATGAAGCTCAAGGTGTTGCATTGTCCTGGGCACACACCGGGCCACATCGTCTTTATCAATGAGCAGGCGCGTTTGGCGCTGGTGGGTGACGTGCTGTTTAACGGCGGCGTGGGGCGCAGCGACTTCCCGCGCGGTGACCATCAGGCGCTGATCGCCTCTATTCGCACCAAGCTGTTGCCGTTAGGCGACGACATGCGCTTTATTCCCGGCCACGGTCCAATGTCGACCTTCGGTCACGAGCGCCAGACCAACCCGTTCCTGCGCGAAGAGCCGGCGGTGTGGTAACGATCATTTCCCGGCAGAAATAATTAAGGGGCGCATAGCGCGCCCCTTCAAACTGGTGGCTTTCGCCGACGCGCTTAGAGCACGGCGACGATGGCTTCACACAGCGGCGCCATATTGTCCGGCGTCATGCCCGCCACGTTCACCCGGCCCGAGTTCACAGCGTAAACGCCAAACTCTTCACGCAGACGCAGCACCTGCTCTTTGGTCAGGCCGCTGAACGAGAACATGCCGTTCTGCTGGATGATGAAGCTGAAGTCCTGCTGCGCGCCTTTCTCCTGCAGGGTGTTCACAAACAGCTGACGCATGCGGTGAATGCGTTGGCGCATATCGGTCAGCTCTTGTTCCCACATCGCGCGCAGCGCATCGTTGCCCAGAATGGTGGCGACAACGGCGGCGCCGTGTGACGGCGGGTTGGAGTAGTTGGCGCGAATGGCCGCTTTCACCTGGCTGAAGGCGCGATCGGCGGTTTCGGCATCGGCGGCTACAATAGTGCAAGCGCCGACGCGCTCATTGTACAGACCGAAGTTTTTCGAATAGGAACTGGCGACGATCAGTTCTTTATGTTTGGCGGCGAAAATACGCAGGCCCTGCGCATCTTCTTCCAGGCCGTTGGCGAAGCCCTGATAAGCGAAGTCGAACAGCGGCAACCACCCGTTGGCGACGGAAAGTTCAGCCAGCTGCGCCCACTGTTCCGGCGTTGGATCGATACCGGTCGGGTTATGGCAGCAGCCGTGGAACAGCACGACATCGCCGGCCTGCGCCTGTTTCAGGCTGTTCAGCAGACCGTCAAAATCCAACGCGTGGTTGGCGGCGTCATAGTAGGCGTATTCCAGCACTTCCAGGCCCACGGCGCTAAAGACGTTCTTGTGGTTCGGCCAGCTTGGGTTGCTGATCCAGATGCGTTTGGCGCTGGTCTGGTTGGCGATAAAGTCTGCCGCCACGCGCAGGCCGCCGGTGCCGCCAGGTGTCTGTGCGGTGCGCGCGCGGCGATCGGCGACGATCGGGCTCTCTTTACCGAACAGCAGCTCTTGCGTGCAGCTGGCGAACGCCGGGATGCCCTCAATGCCGAGATAGTTTTTGGTGGTCTCATTTTCCAACAGATACTGTTCAGCTTTCTTTACGCTGGTCAGCACCGGAGTTTTACCGGTTTCGTCTTTATAAACGCCAATGCCTAAATTGATTTTATTCGGGCGGGCGTCGGCGCGGAAAATGTCGGTCAGGCCCAGGATCGGGTCGGCGGGTGCGGCGGTGATTTTTTCAAACATGTCAGGTGCTTCCAAATCTCGGAGTTAAGCAGACAGAAGCATCAGGGTAGCGCCAGTTATCGGCTTTGCCAACCGTTTGCGATAAAAACACCGCGATCTTATGAACGTGAAGGATTCGACAGAAAAAATGATGGGGAAGGGGGAATCGGCAGGATAAAAAGTTACCGGCTGATACAAACAAAAACAGGGCCGAAGCCCTGTTTTTTTAACTTAGCCGACGGTGAACCGCCGATAAGCGAGACAACTTAGAACTGGTATACCAGACCAACGCCTACGATATCGTCAGTTGCGATGCCGTTAGCTTTGGTGAAGTCGTTGTCATCCAGCAGGTTGATTTTGTAATCAACGTAGGTGGACATGTTTTTGTTGAAGTAGTAAGTGGTACCAACAGAAACATATTTAACCAGGTCAGCGTCGCCGCCGTTGAAGCGAGCGCCGTTCGCGGTGCGGCCAGCCAGATCCTTGCCTTTAGACTGCAGGTAAGACACTTCTGGGCGCAGACCGAAGTCGAACTGGTACTGAGCGGTCACTTCGAAGTTCTGAGTTTTGTTAGCGATAGTCAAGTCAGACTCGCCGTATGGGGTCATGTTGCGAGTTTCTGCATACATCGCCGCCAGGTAGACGTTGTTGGCGTCGTATTTCGCGCCCACGGTCCATGCGTCAGCTTTGTCGCCTTTAGCGGTAGCGTTAAGCTTCTGATCGTCGGTACGGTTGGAGGACGCATAGGCAGCGCCGAAGCTTACGCCTTCGCCGATGTCATAAGTAGAGGAGAGGCCCCAGCCGTCGCCGTTCTGTTTTTTCAGAGCACGGCTGTCGTTCTGGTTTTTACCCTGGTACTGAACGGCGAAGTTCAGACCGTCAACCAGACCGAAGAAGTTGTTGTTACGATAGGTCGCAACGCCGTTGGTACGGCCGGTCATGAAGTTGTCGGAGTAGGTGTAAGTATCGCCACCGAACTCTGGCAGCATATCGGTCCAGCCTTCCACGTCGTACAGTACGCCGTAGTTACGGCCGTAGTCGAAGGAGCCGTAGTCAGCGAATTTCAGACCGGCGAAGCCCAGACGGGTTTTGGTGCCTTCGGTGCCCTGAGATTCGGCGTGGTTGGACTGAACGTTGTATTCCCACTGGCCGTAACCGGTCAGTTGGTCAGTAATCTGGGTTTCACCTTTGAAGCCGAAACGAACATAGGTCTGATCGCCGTCATTACCTTTGTCTTTGGAGAAGTAGTGCAGACCGTCAACTTTGCCGTACAGATCCAGCTTGTTGCCGTCTTTGTTGTAGATTTCAGCTGCGTTTGCTGCACCAGCAGCCAACAGAGCCGGGATTACCACTGCAAGAATGTTGCGCTTCATCATTATTACCCTCATTGGTGTTATTCGGACACCTTTGCCACTGCCGCCAATAATTCTTTGGGAACTATTGTTGATAGATTGGTGTCGTCCTGTGTCTGAACGCAGTGTTCCATTCACAGGCGGGTTAATCTAGGACGAAAATGATACCAATGTCCCAATCAGGTTGCAAAAGGAAAGTATGTGTAACCAAATGTAATTTTTCGGGAACTTTGTGACGTGCGTCAATATTAAAAAATGCGAAAGGCCAGCGATGCTGGCCTTTGTTTTGTAACGAAATCGTTTAAAAAACGTGTGATCGTATAAATTAGAAGCTTGCGTTACGCGGCGTGCGCGGGAATGGAATCACATCGCGCACGTTTTGCACGCCGGTGACATAGGCGATTAAACGTTCAAAGCCCAGGCCGAAACCGGAATGCGGCACGGTGCCGTACCGGCGCAGATCGCGATACCACCAGTAGTCTTCTTTATTCAGCCCCATCTCTTCCAGACGCTGATCGAGCACGTCGAGGCGTTCTTCACGCTGCGAGCCGCCGATGATTTCGCCGATGCCCGGCGCCAGCACGTCCATGGCCGCGACGGTCTTGCCGTCTTCGTTCATGCGCATGTAGAACGCTTTGATGTCTTTCGGGTAGTTTTTCACCACCACCGGCGCCTGGAAGTGTTTCTCCGCCAGGTAACGTTCATGCTCGGAAGAGAGATCGATGCCCCAGGAAACCGGGTTTTCGAAGGTTTGGCCCGAAGCCAGCAGGATCTCAATGGCGTCGGTGTAGTCCACCTGGGCGAAATCGGAAGACACGAAGCGCTCCAGACGAGCGATAGCGTCTTTATCCACGCGCTCGGCGAAGAATTTCAGATCGTCGGCACGTTCATCCAGCACCGCCTGGAACACATACTTCAGCATGCTTTCGGCCAGGCCGGCGACGTCGTCCAGCGTAGCGAAGGCCACTTCCGGTTCGATCATCCAGAACTCCGCCAGGTGGCGGCTGGTGTTGGAGTTTTCGGCGCGGAAGGTTGGGCCGAAGGTGTAAACCTTCGACAGCGCGCAAGCGTAGGTTTCGCCGTTCAGCTGGCCGGAAACGGTGAGGAAGGCTTCCTTACCGAAGAAGTCTTCGCTGAAATCGACGGTGCCTTTGTCGGTGCGCGGCAGGTTTTCCAGATCCAGCGTGGACACGCGGAACATCTCGCCGGCGCCTTCGGTATCGGAGGCAGTGATCAGCGGAGTAGAGACCCAGAAATACCCATTTTCATGGAAGAAGCGGTGGATCGCCTGCGCCAGAGTATGACGTACGCGCGCCACGGCGCCGATCAGGTTGGTGCGCGGGCGCAGGTGAGCCACTTCGCGCAGGTATTCGATGCTGTGGCGCTTGGCCGCCATCGGGTAAGTGTCCGGATCGTCGACCCAGCCGACCACGTTGATTGCGGTAGCCTGCAGTTCGAAGCTCTGGCCTTCGCCCGGTGAAGCGACGACTTTGCCGGTGACTTCAACCGAACAACCGGTGGTCAGATGCAGCACTTCATCCTGATAATTCGGCAGAGAATTATTAACGACGGCCTGTAACGGATCAAAGCAGGAACCGTCATAGACGGCCAGGAAGGAGATACCAGCTTTTGAATCTCTCCGGGTACGTACCCAGCCGCGTACGGTGACTTCACTGTCAACCGCAGCACGACCTTGCAGTACGTCGACTACAGGCACTACGCTCATAGATTTCTCTCTTTAATAATTTGGTTTAGAAATAGCTTACAACCCAAGAATATGGGGGTAATGGCTATGTTACTTGCCGCGGTGCAGAGCACAAGCAGAAATCATCGGATTGTCGCAACATTTATCGCGGCTGACTGAAAAGAGGGCGTTCGGGATAAAAACAAAAAAGCCGGCGCGTAAACCGGGCCGGCTTTCTTTCTCTCTATATAGAGAAGGTTCAGCTGGCTTTCTTCACCAGCGGCAGATCGAAGGCCTTGCGCAAGGCCCGCACGAATGCCTGGTCCTGGCAGATGGTCTTGCCGGGGCTGTCGGAGAGCTTAGCCACCGGTTTGCCTTTGCATTCGACCAGCTTGATCACGATATTCAACGGCTTAACGCCGGGAATATCACAGGTCAGGCGCGTGCCGATACCGAAGCTGAGATTGATGCGCTGATAGAAGTGGCGATAGAGCGCCAGCGCTTTTTCCAGATCCAGGTTGTCCGAGAACACCAGCGTTTTGCTCATGGGGTCGATGCCCAGTTTCTGATAGTGGGCAATGGCTTTCTCACCCCACTCGACGGGATCGCCCGAATCGTGGCGCAGCCCCTGATAACGCTCGGCGAACTGCGGGCCGAAGTCGCGCAGGAAAGCATCCATGGTAATGCAGTCGGTGAGCGCGATGCCAAGCTGATCGGGGTATTCATCCAGCCAGGCCTGCAATGCGGCGCGCTGGCTGTTGGCCAGCACCGGGCTTATCTGCTGATGCGCCTGGAACCATTCATGCGCCTGCGTGCCGACCGGCGCCAGGCCGAGCTGATGCGCCAGATCGTAATTGCTGGTGCCCGACAGGTACGGGAATTCGGCCTGCAAGGTGCTGACGATGGCCTGTTGTACGCCCTGGGAGAAACGGCGACGGGTGCCGAAGTCCATCAGCTTGAAGCGTGAAAGATCCAAATCGCCCGCCAGCGTCTTGAACTGCGCCAACTTGGTTTGCAGGTGGGCTACCGCCTGTTCCGGCGTCGCCAGCGGAGAACGCCGGCGGTGCACCACTTCGCTGATCACCGCCAGCAGCGGCACTTCCCACATGATCACTTCACGCCACGGCCCGGCGATGCGGATTTGCAGCTTGCCGTCGCGGTTGTCGATGGTCACCTGCTGCGGATCGTATCGGAACGTGCGCAGCCAGCTCAGGTAATCTTGACGGAAGAAGGGCAGGCCCGAAAGGTAAGCGAATTCGGCGTCGGTCAGCGCCAGCTGGCTCATCAGGGCGACCTGCGCGCGGATCTCGTCGGCATATTCGCCCAGCAGTTCGTCGCCGCGGCAGCGGAATTCCGCCGCCACGCTGATCGCGGGATAGCGATGGAACACTGCTTGCTGCATATGAAGCTTGTAAGCATCGGTATCAAGCAGTGATGTCAAAATCGGGGAAGCGTATTGAGTCATAGCGCGTTACAGCATCCTCGTCAGGCGCGTGTCCAAATCCGGATAATCATAAAAGTGGGGGTGGAGTATACCCGGATTATCCTGTTATTGAAGCTGCATCACACCATAAATCACCGAAGCGGGTCGAGGATTAAACGTGCCTTTATGGCGGGCTGGCGACGGCGGCGGGGGAAAAAAGCCAGATATGCCTGTAAGGTGAATGACTTAGCCTAATTAGTCATAAAAATTATAATGTTAATTATTTTAAACAACAAATCAGATAAACCCGGCCTGGGTGTGCACGCTGACCCGATCCTTGCCGTTCTTTTTGCAAAAATAGAGCGCTTCGTCCGCCTGTTTGATCGCCGCCTGCAGCGCAGTGAACGCGTTGACCGGCGCAATGCCGCAGCTGGTGGTGAAACGCACTTGCCGCCCGTCGGTCAGATTCAGCGTCAGGCGATGGGTGCGGGCGCGCAATTGCTCCATGATGTCCCGCGCGTTGTCCAACGAACAGTTGCCCAGCAGCACCGCGAACTCTTCACCACCGTAGCGGCAGAAGATGTCGCTGGCGCGAAACGCGCGTTGCAACAGATGGCCGAATTCCACCAGCGCCCGGTCACCGACATCGTGGCCGTAGCTGTCGTTGAGCTGTTTGAAGTTGTCGATATCGATCAGGCAAAAGGCCTGCGGGTAGCTACCGTCGCCCAATAGCTGGCATTCGAGGAAGAATTTACGGCGGTTATAAATGTTGGTGAGCGGATCGAGGAAGGAAGAGGCCTCAAGCTCTTTAATCAGCAGCTGTTTCTCGCTTTCCAGCGAGACCTTGTCCAACTGATATTGTCTGAGCTGTTGAATGGCGTCGCTGATGGCGATCAGTTCCCGGCTGTAGAAGGCGTCGTTGCGATCGATATTCATCTCGCCGCGCGACAGCCGCACGATATTGTTGTGGGTTTTGGTCAACCAGCGGTTGATGTTGGTGCAGAACACCAGCGCCGGCAAAATGAACAGCAGCACCCCCAGACCGGCGAGCGCGATCATGCCGTAAATGGTGGTCTGGCTGTCATAAATCTTGTGACGCGAAGCGACGGTTTCCAGCTCGAAGCTGCGTTGATACAGCGTCTGCGAAAGCCCGCTCAACTCGTCGACATAGCGCGAGATCAGCGCGGCGGGATAGGGCTTTTGGGTATTGATGGCGGTGTATAGCCCATCGGTAATCTGCTTGAGGCGTTCGGTAGACACCTGGCTGAGCAACTGATTGACGATGCTGGTGGTTTGCACGTCGTCGTAGTTGAGCTTCATGAAGATCAACCGGGTGCTCAGCGCGTTCAGGACGCCGGTCAACTGAATGGACTTCAGATAGGCGTCTTTGCGATCGAGCGGGCTGACGTTGACGTCGATAATCTGATCGCTTAACTCCGTCAGCGACATATTTAGCCGGTTGTTGAGGCGAATGGCCTCGAGAAACATAAAGGAGTCGGTATCCACCATTCGGGTATCGTAGGTGTAGCGGTAATAGCTCTTGCTGGTTTGCGAGATGTAATAGGCGCTGTTGATGTTGAACAGGTTGGCGTTGGCGTTGTTGACCTGCGAAAGCTGCAGGTTGTCGTTATCCAGCAACTGTTCCATCAGGCCGATCATCGACAGCGCGGCGATTTTTTGCCGCACACCCAGCTCCCTGGCGACCGTGTCGTTCAGATGCTCGCGGATCCGGGCGATTTTCTCACGCGCCACCCGATCGGCGGCCAGACACTGCGCGCGAGTGATTTGCGGATCGATCAGGCTCAAGCGTTTGAGACGGTGAGCCTGCAGCGAAGCCTGAAAGGCCTCGGAGATTTCTTTGGCGCGATCGATCTTATACAGGTTGAGCTGGTTATCGCGGTACTCGGTATGGGCTTCGAGCAGTTCCTCGACGATGAACAGCGAGAAGGAGGTCATCAGGCACAGGGTGAAAAAATAGATTGCGTATTTGATTTTCATAGTGCGAGTCATCCCTGAGCCTGATTCGGCAATTATACCATCATGCCGCCTGTGCCGCCTCAACAATGCCCGAGCGCCGCGAAGGCGGTTTTTTAGCATTAAATGCTGATTTTTATTTATCCATTGGTCACCCGCGCTGCCATCTGGTGGGTGAACTATGATTTGCCTCTGATTTCTTTATCGCGCTTGCCCGGCGGATCTGGGCTTTTCAGCCAGCTGTGATACAGTTTATTCACAATCAGGTTCGCCGAGCGCCGCAGGGGAAATCTCCAGCGACGGCGCGGAGGAGAAGAGCGGCCTGGCACCTATAACTCACTGAGACGTTTAAGGGTTTTTATGACACAACAGCCACAGGCAAAATATCGCCACGATTATCGCGCGCCCGATTACACCACGACCGACATCGATTTGGACTTCAGTCTGGACGCGGAAACCACGCGCGTGACCGCCGTCAGTAAAATCAAACGTCAAGGCGCGGCCGGCGCACCGCTGGTGCTGGATGGCGAGGATCTGACGCTGGTGAGCATTCAGGTCGACGGTCAACCGTGGAGCGCCTATCGTCAGCAGGATAACCAGCTGATCGTCGAAGCGTTGCCGGCACAATTCACTCTGACCATCGTCAACGATATTCACCCGGCGAAAAACACCGCGCTGGAAGGGCTGTATCTGTCCGGCGATGCGCTGTGCACGCAATGCGAAGCCGAAGGCTTCCATCATATTACCTATTACCAGGATCGCCCGGACGTGCTGGCGCGCTTTACCACCCGCATCGTGGCCGACAAGGCGCGCTATCCGTTCCTGCTGTCGAACGGCAACCGTATTGGCCAGGGTGAATTGGCCGATGGTCGCCACTGGGTGCAATGGCAGGATCCGTTCCCGAAACCTTGCTACCTGTTCGCGTTGGTGGCGGGGGACTTCGACGTGCTGCGCGACAGTTTCACCACCCGTTCCGGCCGTAAGGTCGCGCTGGAGCTGTTTGTCGATCGCGGTAACCTGGATCGCGCCGACTGGGCGATGACCTCGTTGAAAAACTCGATGAAGTGGGACGAGACCCGCTTCGGTCTGGAATACGATCTCGACATTTATATGATCGTGGCGGTCGATTTCTTCAATATGGGCGCGATGGAGAACAAAGGGTTAAATATCTTTAACTCCAAATACGTGTTGGCGAAGGCGGAAACCGCCACCGATAAAGATTACCTGAACATCGAAGCGGTGATTGGCCACGAATACTTCCACAACTGGACCGGCAACCGCGTCACCTGCCGCGACTGGTTCCAGCTCAGCCTGAAAGAGGGGCTGACGGTGTTCCGCGATCAAGAGTTCAGTTCCGATCTGGGCTCGCGTTCGGTCAACCGTATCGATAACGTGCGCGTGATGCGCGGCGCGCAGTTCGCCGAAGACGCCAGCCCGATGGCGCATGCCATTCGTCCGGATAAAGTCATCGAGATGAACAACTTTTACACCCTGACGGTGTATGAGAAAGGTTCTGAAGTGATCCGCATGATGCACACCCTGCTGGGGGAAGAGAACTTCCAGAAAGGGATGCAGCTCTATTTCGAACGCCACGACGGCAGCGCCGCCACCTGCGATGACTTCGTACAGGCGATGGAGGACGCGTCCAACGTGGATCTGTCGCGCTTCCGCCGTTGGTATAGCCAGTCCGGCACGCCGCTGTTGACGGTGCGCGACGAGTACGATGCGGAAACTCAGCAATATCGCCTGCATGTCAGCCAGAAAACCCCGCCGACCGCCGATCAGCCTGAGAAGTTGCCGCTGCATATCCCGCTGGATATCGAGCTGTACGACAGCGAAGGTAACGTCATCGCGCTGCAGAAGGGCGGCCTGCCGGTCAACAACGTGCTGAACGTCACCGAAGCGGAGCAGACCTTCGTGTTCGACGGCGTGGCGCACAAGCCGGTGCCGTCGCTGCTGCGTGAATTCTCTGCGCCGGTGAAACTGGATTATCCGTATAGCGATCAGCAACTGACCTTCCTGATGCAGCACGCGCGCAATGAGTTTGCGCGTTGGGATGCGGCGCAGAGCCTGCTTGCGACCTACATCAAACTGAACGTGGCGCGGCACCAGCAGAAGCAGCCGTTGTCGCTGCCGCTGCACGTGGCCGACGCGTTCCGTGCGGTGTTGCTGAACGAGACGCTGGATCCGGCGCTGGCGGCGCAGATCCTGACGCTGCCGTCGGAGAACGAAATCGCTGAACTGTTCGCCACCATCGATCCGGAAGCGATCGCCGCGGTGCACGAAGCGATCGTTCGCTGCCTGGCGCGGGAGTTGGCCGATGAGTGGCTGGCGGTGTATCACGCCAACAAGACCGACGGCTACCGCGTGGAGCACGCCGACATCGCCAAGCGCGCCTTGCGCAATGTGTGCCTGGGTTATCTGGCGTTCGGCGAAGATGCGGCGCTGGCGGACCAACTGGTGAGCGAACAGTATCGCCAGGCGGATAACATGACCGACTTGCTGGCGGCGCTGTCCGCCGCGGTTGCGGCCCAGTTGCCGTGTCGCGATGCGCTGTTGGAGGCGTTCGACGAGCGCTGGCATCAGGATGGCCTGGTGATGGACAAATGGTTCGTGCTGCAGGGGAGCAGCCCGTCGGCGGATGTGTTGAGCAAGGTGCGTGCGCTGCTGCAACACCGCTCGTTCAGCCTGAGCAATCCGAACCGCACCCGCTCGCTGATCGGCGGCTTCGCTTCCGGCAACCCGGCGGCGTTCCATGCGGCGGATGGCAGCGGTTATCAATTCCTGGTGGAGATCCTAAGCGATCTCAACCAGCGCAACCCGCAGATCGCCGCGCGCCTGATCGAACCGCTGATTCGTCTGAAGCGTTACGACGCCGGTCGCCAGGCGCTGATGCGCAAAGCGTTGGAACAGCTGAAAGGGTTGGAAAACCTGTCCGGCGATCTGTACGAGAAGATCAGCAAGGCGCTCGACGCCTAATCTTTTCACCGTGAATACCCAAAGGGACGGCCTGTGCCGTCCCTTTTTTCGTTCAATTCGCCGCCTGGCGTGGGCTGGCCGCGGTGACCGGCGGCGATAACACCCGCTCCAGCACTTCAGCTTCCAGTTCCGCCAGCCTGGCCGAGCCTTTGCGGCGTGGCCGCGGCAGATCGATGCTCAGATCCAGTCCGATGTGGCCCTCTTCAATCAGGATCACCCGATCCGCCAGCGCGATGGCTTCGCTGACGTCGTGCGTCACCAGCAGTACGGTAAAACCGTGCTGTTGCCACAGCGATTCTATCAGCCCCTGCATCTCGATGCGCGTCAGGGCATCCAGCGCCCCGAGCGGTTCGTCCAGCAGCAGCAGGCGGGGGCGGTGGATCAACGCGCGTGCCAGGGCGACCCGCTGCTTTTGTCCGCCGGACAGCGCCGCCGGCCAGTCGCGGGCGCGATCCGCCAAACCGACCGCGGCCAGCGCCTGCAGCGCCGCGTCGCGCCAGTGGCCGCGCAGCCCCAGACCCACGTTGTCGATCACCGTTTTCCACGGCAACAGGCGCGCATCCTGAAACATCAGCCGGGTATCCTCTTTGGCGGCGGCAAGCGGCGCATTGCCGCTGAGCAGCGCTCCGCTGCTGGCCTGTTCCAGGCCGGCCAACAGACGCAGCAGGGTGCTCTTGCCGCAGCCGCTGCGGCCGACCACCGCCACGAACTGCCCGGCAGAGATGCGTAGCTGAATGTTATCCAGCACGGTGCGGTTGCCGTAACGTTTGCCGATGGACTCCAGCGTCACCGGCGTGCCTTGCGCAAGGCGAGCGGGAAGGGTCATAGCGCTTCTCCCTGTTTCAGTTGATAGGCCGGATGCCAGCGCAGCCAGACGCGTTCCAGCAGTTGCGCACCCACGTCTGCCAGCTTGCCGAGCAGGGCGTACAGCACGATCGCCACCACCACCACGTCGGTTTGCAGAAATTCACGCGCGTTCATCGCCAGATAACCGATGCCGGAGTTGGCCGAGATGGTTTCGGCGACGATCAGCGTCAACCACATGAACCCGAGGGCGAAACGCACGCCGACCATAATCGACGGCAACGCGCCCGGCAGCACCACCTGCGTGAACAGGCGAAAACCGCTCAGACCGTAGCTGCGCGCCATCTCCAGCAGGCCGCGATCGATGTTTTTGATGCCGTGATAGGTATTGAGATAAATCGGGAACAACGTGCCGAGCGCCACCAGAAAGATCTTGGCGGATTCATCGATGCCGAACCACAGGATCACCAGTGGGATTAGCGCCAGGTGCGGCACGTTGCGGACCATTTGCACCGAACTGTCCAACAGGCGTTCACCCCAGCGCGACAGCCCGGTAATAAAGCCGAGAATCAGTCCGATGCTGCCGCCGATGGCGAAGCCTAACAACGCACGCTGGCTGCTGATGCTCAGGTGCTGCCACAGTTCGCCGCTTTGGCTCAGGCGCCAGAAGGCGGCCAGCACCGCACTCGGCGCCGGCAAAATGCGGTTGGACAGCCAGCCGGTTTCGACGGCGACTTGCCAGATGATCACCAGCGCCAGCGGCAGCGCCCAAGGGGCCAGCCGGTACAGGATGCGTTGCGCGTTCTTTGCCATCGGGGCGCTCCTCAGCTCTGCGACACTTTTTGCGGAACATAGATGTTGGCCACCACTTCGCCCTGCGGGCGCACCGGTTGAAGGCGCGCGGGCGTTTCCTCCTGTGCCAGGTCGAGGTGCGGAAACAGCAGTTCGCCGACGCGGTAGGCCTCTTCCAGATGCGGATAGCCGGAGAGAATAAAGGTGTCGATGCCCAGATCGGCGTATTCCTGCATGCGCGCCGCGACCGTCGGGCCATCGCCCACCAGCGCGGTGCCGGCGCCGCCGCGCACCAGGCCGATGCCGGCCCACAGGTTCGGGCTGATCTCCAGATTATCCTTCTTGCCGCCGTGCAGCGCCGCCATGCGCCGTTGGCCGACGGAGTCGAAGCGGGCAAAGGCCTGCTGCGCGTTGGCGATGGTTTCCTCATCGAGGTGAGCGATCAGCCGATCGGCGGCGCGCCAGGCCTCTTCGGTAGTTTCCCGCACGATGACGTGCAGACGGATGCCGAAACGTACCTGCCGGCCCTTCGCCGCCGCTTTGGCGCGCACCTCTTCGATCTTCTCTTTGACCTGCGCCGGCGGCTCTCCCCAGGTGAGGTACATTTCTACCTGCTCGGCGGCCAGATCCTGCGCGGCGGCGGAGGATCCGCCGAAATAGAGCGGCGGGCGCGGTTGCTGCACCGGCGGGAACAGCAGTTTGGCGCCTTTCACCTGAATATGCTTGCCGTGGAAATCGACGGTTTCACCTTCCAGCACCCGGCGCCAGATATGAGTGAACTCGGTCGAGGCTTCGTAACGCTCTTCATGACTGAGATGCAACCCCTCCGCCGCCAGCTCTTCCGGATCGCCGCCGGTGACCAGATTGAACAGGGCGCGCCCGTTGGACAGGCGATCCAGCGTCGCCGCCTGACGCGCCGCCAGCGTAGGGGAGATGATACCCGGCCGCAGCGCGACCAAAAATTTCAGCCGCTGGGTGACCGGGATCAGCGAGGCGGCCACCAGCCAGGAGTCTTCGCAAGAGCGACCGGTGGGGATCAGCACGCCGCCGAATCCCAGCCGGTCCGCCGCTTGGGCGATTTGTTGCAAGTAACCGTGATCGACGCTGCGAGCGCCCTGTGCGCTGCCAAGATAGTGGCCGTCGCCGTGGGTGGGTAAAAACCAGAAAACGTTCAGGCTCATCGTCAATGCTCTCCCGTATTTATTGCGCGCTTGGGCGCCAGATGCGTTGCGAGATGTCGACCTTCACCGGCACCAGCCGGTTGGCGTAAAACAGGTCGGCGGTTTGCTGCTGCGCGGCGATCGTATGCGCATCGAGCGGTGTGATGGCGGTCGGGGGACGGTGATCCAGATAGCTGGCGATCACCGGTTCCGGTAGCCCCATGGCGTTGGCCAGCAAGGTCACGCTTTGCGCCCGGTCGCTGCGGGTGAGCGCATCGGCCTGGGTCAGCACCGTCAGGAGCTGGCTGATAAAGGCGCCATTGGCTTCGACATAAGGGCGCGCCGCCAGATAGAAGGAACCGGTCTGGTTCAGATCGGTGCCGTCGCCGAGCACCCGAACGCCGCCCTGCAGCAGCGCGGCGGAATAATAAGGATCCCAGATAGCCCAGGCATCGACGTTGCCCTGCTGGAATGCGGCGCGCGCATCGGCGGGAGTCAGGTAGGCGGGTTGGATATCCGTAAATTTCAGGCCGGCCTTTTGCAGCGATCGCAGCAGCAGGTTGTGTGAGCTGGATCCTTTCTGAAATGCGACCTTATGGCCTTTCAGATCGGCGACGGTTTTGATCGGGCTGTTTTCCGGCACCAGGATCACTTCCGCCTTCGGTTTGGGAGGCTCAACGCCGACATACAGCAGGTCCGCCCCGGCGGCCTGCGCGAAGATCGGCGGAATATCACCGGTGCTGCCCAGATCGATGCTGCCGACGTTCAAGGCTTCCAGCATCTGCGGGCCGGCGGGAAATTCAATCCAACTGATGCGGGTGGCGGGGAAGCGCTCCTCCAGCAGCCGGTGGCTTTTCGCCAGCACCAGACTCACCGATCCTTTCTGGTAACCGATGCGAAATTGCGCCGGATCCTGCGCGACGGCGGCGTTGGCCCAGACCAGCGACAGCAGGCCGGTGAAGGCCGCTGCGTTCAGCCAACGTCGCAAAGCGTTGCGTTGTTTCATTCAGGCTCTCCTTTTCCAGGCATTTCAGGCGGTTTGACGCGCCGTCAGCGGCGAGGCGACGCGCAGCGCGGGCGGTTTGCGGCGCCCAAGCGCCAGATAGAAACTGGCGAGCGCTTCTTCCAACCGGGCGGCCACGGCGTCGGTGAGCGTGGCGCTTTCGCCGGTCAGCTGGATCTGACTGTCGTCGGCGAACACGCCGTGCAGCACCTCTTGCGCTTTCAGCGCCGCCAGCACCGGTTTCAGCGCA
This sequence comes from Serratia sp. B501, assembly GCF_051172315.1. Classification (NCBI taxonomy): domain Bacteria; kingdom Pseudomonadati; phylum Pseudomonadota; class Gammaproteobacteria; order Enterobacterales; family Yersiniaceae; genus Serratia; species Serratia sp. B501. Next base: position 7,878 of record NZ_JBPIZB010000002.1, on the reverse strand, counting down.
TAGTCCACCGCCAGCATGTGACCGACAGAACCGCCGGTCGCCAGCGGCAGCACCACTTTATGGTCCAGCGCGCGTTCCGGCAGCAGGTCCAGCAGGGTTTTCAGCGCGCCGGAGAACGACGCTTTATAAACCGGCGTGGAAATCAGCAGGCCGTCGGCCTGCGCCAGCTGGTCGGCAAACGCCTTGATCGCCGGACTGTTGAAGTTGGCGTACAGCAGATCTTCGGCATCGAAGTCGTGCAGGGTATAGGCCGTCACCTCCACCCCTTGTTGCCGCAGCCAGTTCTGACTCAGCGAGAGCAGCGCGGCGGAACGTGATGGGATGCGTGGGCTACCGGCCAGTGATATAACGCGCATTGCCACTCCTTATAACTAAAAGTTAGGTTTAATTAGAAAATTAATGGGAAGTGTTTTAAACCTACCAGCAACCGGGCGCGTTTTTTAAATCTCATTTTTTGATTTGGATATGCGTAAAAGCGGATTGGCGCCGATTTGGCGATGAAGAGGGAAAACGATTGCGTAAAAACGGCTTTTTTTGCCTTTAATCAATTCCAATTAGGCGGGGGATACCGGATAATACGCCCCCGGTTTGCAACCGGGAAATCAGGAGAGTCCATGTACTACCCCCTCATCAGGAAAGCGTTGTTCCAGCTCGATCCGGAGCGCGCGCACGAAGTGACCTTTCGTCAGCTCAGCCGTATTACCGGCACCCCATTAGCGTTTCTTGTCCGTCAGTCCGTGCCGACCAAACCGGTCAGCTGCATGGGGCTGTCGTTTAAAAACCCGCTGGGGTTGGCCGCCGGTCTGGATAAAAACGGCGAATGCATCGATGCGTTCGGCGCGATGGGCTTCGGCCATGTGGAAGTCGGCACCGTGACGCCGCGTCCGCAACCGGGCAACGACAAGCCGCGCTTGTTCCGCGTGGTTGAGGCGGAAGGCCTGATTAACCGCATGGGGTTCAATAACCATGGTGTGGACAATCTGGTTGAAAACGTTAAGAAATCCCATTTCGGCGGCATTCTTGGGATCAATATCGGCAAGAATAAAGACACGCCGGTCGAGCAGGGCAAAGACGATTATTTGATCTGCATGGATAAAGTTTATCCGTATGCCGGATATATCGCGATTAACATCTCTTCACCGAATACGCCGGGGTTACGATCCTTACAGTATGGCGAAGCGTTGGACGATCTTTTGGCTGCGATTAAAAATAAGCAGCAGGAATTACATGCGCGCCATCACAAATATGTGCCGGTGGCGGTAAAGATCGCGCCGGATCTTTCTGAAGAAGAATTGATCCAAATTGCCGATAGCCTGATGCGGCATAATATCGATGGCGTGATCGCCACCAATACCACGTTGGATCGAAAATTGATCCAAGGGCTGAATTACTGCGAACAAGCGGGCGGGTTAAGTGGGCGTCCGTTGCAATCACGCAGCACCGAAGTGATCCGTCGCCTCTCCACCGAGCTGCAAGGACGTCTGCCGATTATCGGCGTAGGCGGCATCGATTCGCTGACGGCGGCGCGCGAAAAAATGGAGGCCGGCGCGAGCCTGCTGCAAATTTATTCCGGATTTATCTATCACGGCCCGCGTTTGATTAAAGATATCGTTACCCATATCTAATATTTTTCCTCTCATTTTATTCCGGGGGTTTATTTCTGCCCCCGGCTCGTCTATATTTTGTTCGTTAGCTTAAATATCGTTCGCGGAATTATCCGATGTTTAAGCTATTTCATCGGTGATAAAATCGCCTTTTAGGGTGAGTGCGGCGTTGGCATGGGCAGCGAGAAGGATACGAAATGAAGATAAAACCTGACGATAATTGGCGTTGGTATTTTGATGCCGAACACGATCGGCTAATGCTGGATTTAGCTAATGGTATGATCTTTCGTTCACGTTTCCCGGCCAAAATGTTAACGCCGGACGCCTTCGATGAATGCGCTTTTTGCGTGGATGACGCCGCCCTTTATTTCACCTATGAAGAACAGTGCAAGCAGGTCAAGCTGAGCCACGAACAGCGCGCCGAGCTGGTGTTGAATGCGCTGGTCGCCTATCGCTTCCTGAAACCGCTGATGCCGAAGAGCTGGCATTTCTCGCAGCAGCACTACCCGTTGCAGCCGAAAAACGGCGAGCTGGCGGCGGTGAAAGTGATGGAAAGCGGCGCGGAAGCGCGCCTGCTGGTGGTGGAGGCCGGGGATAACGCCAGCCTGTGCCTGCTGGCGCAAAATCAGCTGACGGTCGCCGGCCGTACCATGGTCTTGGGCGACGCCATCAAGGTGATGCACGATCGGCTGAAACCCTGCGCGCAGGATGAAAGCGCCGCCCCGGCTTACGACAGGGCGGTATAAGGCGGATTACGCCAACGTCAAATCAGTTTTCGGGATGCAGCTGCAGCACAGGATGGTGCCGTTGTCGCCCAGCGCGCTTTTCTTCAGGGGCGCGACTTCACCGCTCAGCAATGTAATGCGGCAGCTGCCGCAAATCCCGGCGCGGCACGAGTAAGGCACGCGAATGCCTTGCTGTTCCAGTTGTTCGAGCAGGATCTGCTGGTTATTGCCGGTAAATACCTTTCCTTCATATTCGATAGTGACGCTGTGCGCGCTGTCCTGCGGCGCCTGCACGCTCTCCACCACTTTACCTGCGCCATAAGGGCGCGGCGGCTTGGTTGACAAGACTTCCACCGTATCGCCCACGCGAATGATGCCGCTGTTGCGCGCGATCATATTCTGGCCGAAATCGATGTCGCCGTTGTCGGCGGAGCGGAATTTTTGCAGCGTGCTGAGCGGTTCGCCGCTCGGGTGCTTGCGGCCACGCTCGGTGCTGACGGTGGTGAGCACGCAGCGGCTGCAGGGTTTCACTAGATCGAACATCACGTCGCCGACGCGGATCACCTGCCAGCCGTCTTCAGCCCAGGCGGTAGCGCCGCTCACCACCAGATTGGGGCGGAACTGTTCCAGCTTGATGCTGCCGGGGCAACGCTGCTGCAGGTCGTTGAACGAGGCTTGGTTAATCAGCAGATAAGGGTAGCCGTCGGCAAACGTCAGCGGGATTTCAGGGTGTTTCTTGACCCGGCGGGTCAGCTCCGGCCCCAGCCAGCGCAGCTGCACGTCGCGCTGGAAGTAGCCGCTCAGCCAGCGGTTGATCTCATCCGGCGCGATCAGCGCGGTGAAATGGTTGCCCCACACCTCGGTCGGCTGCGGCGTGGCCGCGAAGTCGCTGAAGCGAATGGCGGCGCTTTCACCGTCCGGCGCGGTCAGAAACAGCCCGTCCGGCAACAGCGCCGGCGTGAACAACACCATCTGCGGATATTGGCGCGCGGTAATAAAGGTGCCGTCCGGTTCGGTGATCATAAAGTTGCGGTCAAAGGCCAGACCGCTGCTGCCGACCTGGGCGTAGGAAAGCTGCAAGCCGCGCAGTGATTTAACCGGATGGACGTAGAGTCTGGAAAGCGTGATCACCCTTATCTCCGTGCGATGATTAAATAGAAGGGAGCAACTTTATGACAAGCGGTGCGGATTAGCTATAATGCGCAACAATTTTCTTTTTGGTGATAAGTACGATATGAACTCTCTGTTTGCCAGCACGGCGCGTGGATTGGAAGAACTGTTAAAAAGCGAGCTGGAAACGCTTGGCGCTCACGACTGCAAAGTGGTGCAGGGCGGGGTACATTTTCAGGGTGACGATCGTCTTCTGTACCAAAGCCTGCTGTGGAGCCGCCTGGCTTCGCGCATTTTGTTGCCGCTGAACGAATTCCGCGTGCACAGCGACCTGGATCTGTACCTCGGCGTGCAGGCGATTGACTGGCCGAGCATTTTTGGCGTGGATAAAACCTTCGCCGTGCATTTCAGCGGCGTGAACGAAGAGATCCGCAACAGCCAGTATGGCGCGCTGAAGGTGAAAGACGCCATCGTTGACAGCTTCACCCGTAAGCTCGACCAACGCCCGACGGTTGCCAAACAGCAGCCGGACATTCGCGTTAACGTCTTCCTGCAACGCGATATGGCCAGCGTGGCGCTCGATCTGAGCGGCGAAGGCCTGCACCAGCGCGGCTACCGCGATCTCACCGGCCAGGCGCCGTTGAAGGAAAACCTGGCGGCCGCCATCGTGTTGCGTTCCGGCTGGCAGCCGGGCACGCCGATGCTCGATCCGATGTGCGGCTCCGGCACGCTGTTGATCGAAGCGGCGATGATCGCCGCCGATCGCGCGCCGGGCCTGCACCGTCAACACTGGGGCTTCAGCGCCTGGAATGGTCACAACGCCGAACTGTGGCGTGAAGTCACCACCGAAGCGCAGGTGCGCGCGCGTCGCGGCCTGCAGGAAACTACCTCTCGCTTCTTCGGTTCCGATATCGATCGCCGGGTGATTGAGATGGCGCGCGGCAACGCCCGCCGCGCCGGCGTCGCCGAGCTGATCACCTTCAACGTCGGCGACGTCGCGCGCTTGACCAACCCGCTGCCGGAAGGCCCGCACGGCACGGTGATCAGCAACCCGCCGTACGGCGAGCGTCTGGAAAGCGAACCGGCGCTGATCGCGCTGCACAACATGCTGGGCCGCGTGATGAAAAGCGCCTTTGGCGGTTGGCAGCTGTCGCTGTTCAGCGCCTCGCCGGAGCTGTTGAGCTGCCTGCAGCTGCGCGCCGAGCGCCAGTTCAAGGCGAAGAACGGCCCGCTGGAGTGCGTGCAGAAAAACTATCAGCTGGCGGCAAGCCCGGCCGGCAACGCTACCGGCGGCGTGCAGGTGGCGGAAGATTTTGCTAACCGTCTGCGCAAGAATTTGAAGAAGCTCGACAAGTGGGCGAAGCAACAAGGCATCGAATGCTACCGCCTGTACGATGCCGATCTGCCAGAATACAACGTCGCGGTGGATCGTTACGGCAGCAAGGTGGTGGTGCAGGAGTATGCGCCACCGAAAACCGTCGATGCGCAGAAGGCGCGTCAGCGCCTGTTCGATGTGATCAACGCGACGCTGGCGGTGCTGGAATTGCCGTCGAATCAGCTGATCCTGAAAACCCGCGAGCGGCAGAAGGGCAAAAACCAGTACGAGAAACTGGCGCAGAAGGGCGAGTTCTTGCTGGTGGAAGAGTATAACGCCAAGCTGTGGGTCAACCTGACCGACTATCTCGATACCGGCCTGTTCCTCGATCACCGCATTGCGCGCCGTATGCTGGGCGAGATGAGCGGCGGCAAGGACTTCCTCAACCTGTTCGCCTATACCGGCACCGCCAGCGTGCATGCCGGGCTGGGCGGCGCGCGCAGCACCACCACGGTGGACATGTCGCGCACTTACCTGGAATGGGCGGAGAAGAACCTGCGCGCCAACGGCCTGACCGGCCGCCAGCATCGGCTGATCCAGGCCGACTGCCTGTCGTGGCTGAGCAATGCCAATGAACAGTTCGACGTGATCTTCATCGATCCGCCGACGTTCTCCAACTCCAAGCGGATGGAGAACACCTTTGACGTGCAGCGCGATCACCTGGCGCTGATGAAAGATTTGAAACGGTTGCTGCGCCGCAACGGGACCATCATGTTCTCGAACAACAAGCGCGGTTTCCAAATGGATATGGCAGGGCTGAGCGCGCTGGGCCTGGAGGCGAAAGAGATCACCGCCAAGACGCTGTCGCAGGATTTTGCCCGTAACCGTCAGATCCACAACTGCTGGCTGGTGACTCACGCCGGCGAAGGAAAATAATTACTATGTCGTTAATCAGCATGTCCGGCGCCTGGCTCTCTTTCAGCGATGCGCCATTGTTAGACAACACCGAAATTCATATCGAAGACAACGAGCGCGTGTGTCTGGTCGGGCGCAACGGCGCCGGCAAATCCACGCTGCTGAAGATCCTAGGCAAAGAGATCCCGCTGGACGACGGCCGGGTGATCTACGAACAGGATCTGATCGTGGCGCGTCTGCAACAGGATCCGCCGCGCAATATCGGCGGCAGCGTGTTCGACTTCGTGGCGGAAGGCGTCGCGGAGCAGGCGGAACACCTGAAGGCGTATCACGCGATCTCTCACCTGGTGGAAAGCGATCCGAGCGAGAAAAACCTGGCGCGCATGGCGCAAATCATGGAGATCCTCGATCACCAGGGGCTGTGGCAGCTCGACAGCCGCATCAGCGAAGTGCTGCTGCAGCTGGGGCTGAACGGCGACGCAGAGCTTTCCTCGCTGTCCGGCGGCTGGCTGCGCAAAGCGGCGCTGGGCCGCGCGCTGGTGAGCTCGCCGCGCGTGTTGTTGCTCGACGAACCGACCAACCACCTGGATATCGAAACCATCGACTGGCTGGAAGGTTTCCTGAAAGAGTTCGACGGCAGCATTGTCTTCATCTCGCACGACCGTTCGTTTATCCGCAACATGGCGACGCGCATCGTCGATCTGGATCGCGGCAAGCTGGTTTCCTGGCCGGGTAACTACGATCTGTACCTGCAGAGCAAAGAAGAAGCGCTGCGGGTGGAAGAGCTGCAAAACGCCGAGTTCGACCGCAAGCTGGCGCAGGAAGAGGTCTGGATCCGTCAGGGCATCAAGGCGCGCCGCACTCGCAACGAAGGCCGCGTGCGCGCGCTGAAGGCGCTGCGCGTCGAGCGTTCAGAGCGCCGTGAAGTGATGGGCACCGCCAAGATGCAGGTGGAAGAGGCGACCCGCTCCGGCAAAATCGTATTCGAGCTGGAAGACGTCAATTATCAGGTTGGCGAAAAGGTGCTGGTACGCGGTTTCTCCGCCCAGGTGCAGCGCGGCGACAAGATTGCGCTGGTGGGGCCGAACGGCTGCGGCAAAACCACGCTGCTGAAACTGATGCTCGGTCAGCTGAAAGCCGACAGCGGCCGCGTGCACTGCGGCACCAAGCTGGAAGTGGCCTATTTCGACCAGCACCGCGCCGATCTCGATCCAGAGCGCACGGTGATGGACAACCTGGCGGAAGGCAAGCAGGAAGTGATGGTCAACGGCCGTCCTCGCCACGTGCTGGGCTACCTGCAGGACTTCCTGTTCCACCCGAAACGCGCGATGACGCCGGTGAAGGCGCTGTCGGGCGGTGAGCGTAACCGCTTGCTGTTGGCTAAGCTGTTTCTGAAACCGAGCAATCTGCTGATCCTCGATGAACCAACCAACGATCTCGACGTCGAAACGCTGGAGCTGCTGGAAGAGCTGATCGACGGCTATCAGGGCACCGTGTTGCTGGTCAGTCACGATCGTCAGTTCGTCGACAACTCGGTGACCGAGTGCTGGATCTTCGAAGGCAATGGCGTGATCAACGCCTTCGTCGGCGGTTACTACGATGCGCATCACCAGCGCGCGACAGCGAAACCGATTCGTCAGGCGGCGCCGAGCGCGAGCAAACCGGCGGCGGAGAAAAAGGCCGAACAGCCGAAGAAAGCGGCGGCCAAGCTGAGTTACAACCTGCTGCGCGAACTGGAACAGTTGCCGCAGCGGCTTGAACAGCTGGAAGTGGAAATCGAAGCGCTGCAGGCGCAGATGAGCGATGCCGACTTCTTCACGCGGCCGCACAGCGAAACGCAAGAAGTGCTGACGGCGTTGGCTAACGCCGAGCAGGCGCTCGAGCAGGCCTTCGCCCGCTGGGAAGAGCTGGAAGCGATGAAAAACGGCTGACCGTTGCGATACCGCCCGCGCGCTGCTGCGGGCGGTATCGACGTGCCGGTGAGCAACGTTATTTAGGAGGAATATGGTGTGTTCCCACAACAATCATCAGCAGCATAGTCATTCCGCACCCTCGGCGGCGCACCAGGATAACCTGATGCTGTGCCCGCAGTGCGACATGCTGGTGGCGCTGCCGCCGCTGGCCTATGGCAGCAAAGCGGTATGCCCGCGCTGCAAAACCACGCTCAGCGCCCGCTGGGACGAGCCGCGCAAGCGGCCGATCGGTTACG